>NZ_DGLI01000022.1 GCF_002387895.1 Clostridium sp. UBA4548 | reverse complement strand
GTTTTTGTTAGCGATAATTTAGCCATAAAAATGTTTAGTGGATTTGTGTTGGGAATGAAAAGTACATTAAAAATTCATGATAAGTTTATAAAAACAAGAGATAAATTTAGTAGGATTACCTTCAAAATATTAATGAACAAATAGTTAAATTTTTAGCAAGGTATGGATGGATTACTTGCAATTATTTCAATATTCTTGGAGGTGGATAATAGATGCTCACTAATAGTATTTCTGATTTTATAAATATAAATACAATGAAAAGTGTATTTATATTTATAAACTCTAGTAAAAATGGGATAATTATTAATTTTTAAAACCATAGAAGGCTCTATAATTTATTTAGATTGAATAGTGAATTATAAAAAAATCATTTGATTTTAGTTGTTGAAGGAAAAAAATAATTAAAAATCAAAAATGATAAAATTGTAAAAATATAAACTTGTTTTTGTAAACTTGTGAATATTTTCACTATTGCAATGTTGAGGAGTATATTATAATATAAATTTGTGATAATAATTTAACAATATTTCAGGGGGGAAAATAATGAATAAGACATTTGATTATAGTGCCTTAGACAGAATATTAGAAGATCATGATTATAAAGCAAGCAGTATAATTGCAATATTACAAGATACTCAAGAAGCATATAGATATTTACCAAAGGAAGTATTCGCATATCTTTCAGAAAAGCTTCATATTAGTAGAGCTAAGATTTATAGCGTAGCTACTTTTTATGAAAACTTTTCACTTGAACCAAGAGGCGAATATGTAATAAAAGTGTGTGATGGAACGGCATGTCACGTAAGAAAGTCTATTCCAATATTAGATAAGTTAAGAAAAGAGCTTTGTCTTTCAGAGGAAAAAACAACTACTGACGACTTGATGTTTACTGTGGAAACGGTTTCTTGTCTTGGTGCTTGTGGACTTGCTCCAGTTATAACAGTTAATGAAAAAGTTCATCCTGCTATGACTCCAGAAAAAGTTGCAGAACTTCTAAAAACTTTAAAGGAGGTAAAATAAAATGCTTCGCAACAAACAAGAATTAATTGATCTTTCAAATTTATATAGTAACAGTTTAAAAATGCAAACTAAGAAAATTCTTATATGTGCAGGTACAGGTTGTGTAGCTGGTGGTGCCTTAGATATATATGATGAATTTTTAAGAATAATGAATGAAAAAGGTATAAAATGTGACGTAAGTCTTGAAAAAGAGCCTCATGATGAATCAGTAGGAATGAAAAAGAGCGGGTGTCACGGATTTTGTGAAATGGGTCCTCTTGTAAGAATTGAACCTTGGGGATATTTATATATAAAAGTAAAACCAGAAGATTGTGAAGAGATTATAGAAAAAACTATAATGAATAATGAGTGTGTTGAAAGACTTGCTTATAGAAAAGATGGAGAAATACATAGGAAGCAAGAGGAAATTCCTTTCTATAAAAAGCAAACTAGACTTGCTTTAGAACATTGTGGACATATTGATGCTACTTCTATAGAAGAGTATCTAGCAGTAGGTGGTTATAAGGCGCTTGAAAAAGCTTTGTTTGAAATGGAATCAGATGAAATTGTTAAACAAATAGAGGAATCAAACTTAAGAGGACGTGGAGGTGGCGGCTTCTTAGCAGGTCGTAAGTGGTCTCAAGTTAAACGTCAACAAGAAAAGATTAAGTATGTAGTATGTAATGGAGATGAAGGTGACCCAGGTGCTTTCATGGATAGAAGTATCATGGAAGGTGACCCACATAGAGTAATTGAAGGAATGATGATTGCTGGTATAGCTTGTGGTGCACAAGAAGGTTATATTTATGTTCGTGCTGAGTATCCACTTGCAGTTAGCAGACTTAATAATGCAATTAAGCAAGCAAGAGAATATGGAATACTTGGAGAAAATATACTTGGAACTAACTTTAGTTTTGATTTAAAGATTAATAGAGGTGCTGGTGCCTTTGTGTGTGGTGAGGGAAGTGCTCTTACAGCTTCTATAGAAGGGAAAAGAGGTATGCCAAGGGTTAAACCACCAAGAACTGTTGAACAAGGTTTATTTGGGAAACCAACAGTACTTAACAATGTAGAAACCTTTGCTAACGTTCCATCAGTAATTATAAATGGAGCAGAGTGGTATAGAGGAATTGGGCCAGAAAAGAGTCCAGGAACAAAAGCCTTTGCATTAACTGGAAACATTGAAAATACTGGGCTTATTGAAGTACCAATGGGTACAACATTAAGAGAGATAATTTTTGATATTGGTGGAGGAATGCGTGGAGGCACAGAATTTAAGGCTGTACAAATAGGAGGTCCATCAGGTGGATGTCTTACAAAAGAGCATTTAGATTTACCACTAGATTTTGATTCTCTTAAAAAAGCTGGGGCTATGATAGGTTCAGGTGGTCTTGTTGTTATGGATGAGCATACTTGCATGGTAGAAGTAGCAAGATTCTTTATGAACTTTACACAAAATGAATCTTGTGGAAAATGTGTTCCATGTCGTGAAGGCACAAAGAGAATGCTTGAAATTCTAGAGAGAATTGTAGCAGGTCAAGGGGTTTTAGAGGATATTGATATGTTATTAGAACTTGCAGATACAATTTCTTCAACAGCTCTATGTGGACTTGGAAAAACAGCTGCATTCCCAGTAGTAAGTACTATTAAAAACTTCCGTGAGGAGTATATAACTCATATTGTGGATAAGAAATGCCCATCAAAAACTTGTCAAAAGCTTAAAACTATTTACATTGAAAGAGATGCTTGTAAAGGATGTACTAAGTGTTCAAGACTATGTCCTGTAGGTGCAATTTCAGGTAAAGTTAAAGAACCATTTGTGATAGATAAAGATAAGTGTATTAAATGTGGTGCTTGTATTGAATCTTGTGCTTTCAAAGCTATAAAGGAGGATTAACAGAATGAACGGACAGTTTATGCTTATAGACAACATGCCTGTTGAGATAAATGGAGAAAAAAATGTACTTGAATTAGTAAGAAAAGCAGGGATTGATTTACCTACTTTCTGCTACTATTCAGAGCTTTCAGTTTATGGAGCATGCCGTATGTGTATGGTAGAAAACAAGTGGGGAGAAATTGAAGCTGCTTGTTCTACACCGCCTAAAGCTGGTATGGAAGTATATACAAACACTCCAAGACTAAGAAAATATAGAAAAATGATTCTTGAGCTACTTCTTTCACACCATTGTAGAGATTGTACAACTTGTGAAAAGAATGGTTATTGTAAGCTTCAAGATCTAGCACAACGTTTTGGAATTAAAGAAATAAGATTCAACAATACTTCTGAAGAACCAGCATTAGACAAATCTTCAGTAAGCATAGTAAGAGATCAAAGTAAGTGCATACTATGTGGTGACTGTGTAAGAATGTGCGATGAAGTACAAAACGTTGGAGCTATTGATTTCGTTGGAAGAGGTTCAGAAATGACTGTTAGTACAGCATATGATGAACCATTAGCAGAATCCAATTGTGTTGGCTGTGGACAATGTGCTGCGGTATGTCCAACAGGTGCTCTTGTAATTAAAAATGACACTTCAAAATTATGGAAAGAGCTAAGTGATAAAGATACAAAGGTAGTTGTACAAATTGCTCCAGCAGTAAGAGTTGGAATAAGCAAGGAACTAGGCTGCAAAGATGGAGAAAATGTAATGGGTAAAATCGTTGGAGCACTTAGGAAAATGGGCTTTAATGCAGTATTTGACACATCTACAGGTGCTGATCTTACAGTGTTAGAAGAAACAGGAGAATTCCTAGCAAGACTTGAGAAAAATGAAAAGTTACCATTATTCACATCTTGCTGTCCAGCTTGGGTAAGCTATGCAGAAAATACTCACCCAGATTTATTAACTAATATTTCAACCTGCCGCTCACCAATGCAAATGTTCTCGTCTGTTTTAAAAGAGCACTATAAACATTCAAGCAAAAAAGTTGTAGTGGTAGCAATTATGCCATGTACAGCTAAAAAGTTTGAAGCTCAAAGAAATGAATTTAAGGAAGACGGTGTTCCTTATGTTGATTATGTAATAACTACTCAAGAACTTATTCAAATGATCAAAGAATCTGGAATAATATTCTCTGAGGTTGAACCAGAAGCTGTTGATATGCCATTTGGAGTTAGCAGTGGAGCTGGAGTTATCTTCGGAGTAACGGGTGGAGTTACAGAGGCAGTTATTCGCAGAGTAATGGATGATAAATCTACTCCTACATTACGTAGCATTGCATTTAATGGTGTAAGAGGAATGGAAGGACTTAAGGAAGCTAGTATCACAGTTGAAGGCCGTGAATTAAAAATTGCAGTGGTAAGTGGACTTAAAAATGCAGAGGATTTAGTACAAAAAATTAAAGCTGGAGAAGCACATTATGATTTCGTAGAAGTTATGGCATGTCCTGGTGGATGCGTTTCTGGTGCAGGACAACCGTTTACAATGAATGAAGGAAAAGCTAAACGTGGTGCGGGATTATATGAAGCTGATAGAATGAGTAGTATAAAACGTTCTGAGGAAAATCCAGTAATGATTTCTTTATACTCAGGATTATTAAAAGGAAGAGTTCATGATTTATTACACGTACACTATAAAGGAAGGGAGTAGATTTTGTGGTAACTCTACGTATTTGCGTGGGAACATCCTGCCATATTAAAGGCTCTTACAATGTTATAAATACTTTTCAACAAGCCATTGAAGAACACAAGCTTTCAGAAAAAGTTAAGGTTGAGGCAGTATTCTGCCTAGGAAACTGTACTAATGGTGTATCTGTAAAAATAGATGATGGTGAAGTTCATAGTGTTTCAGGGCTTAGTGCTAGAAAGTTTTTTGAAACAGAAGTAATAGCAAAGTTATAGTGAGAATTTTTATTTAAGTATGTAGGACTGTTCACAATTATATTGTGGGCAGTCTTTTTAACTTTCCGATTTGATTAAAATAATTTCTATTGCTTATCTTAGGTAGCATAGGTATGATTGAAGTATTAATGGTAAAATTAAGTGATAAAGAATACAATAAATTAAAGGTGGTTAATATGAGAAACTTAAGAATGGTAATTGAATTTGATGGAAGTAAATATAAAGGGTGGCAAAAACTAAAGGATAATGACTTAACCATACAAAGCAAATTAGAAAATGTTTTGTCAAAAATGGCAGAAGAGAAAATTGAATTAATAGGTTGTGGAAAAACTGAAATAGGCGTACATGCAGAAAACTATATAGCTAATTTTCGTACTAATTGTAGATACAGTGTAAATGCTATGCTAGATTATTTATATGAATTTTTGCCAGAGGACATTGTGGTAAAAGATATTGAAGAGGTAGATGAAAGATTTCATGCTAGATATAATAAAAAATCTTTAACTTATACATATACAATTAATAATAAAAGATTTAGAAGTGTGTTTGATAGAAAATATTGTTATCATATTGATGAAAAACTTGATTTAGAAGCAATGAGAAATGCATCAGAGTTTTTAGTGGGAACAAAGGATTTTCAAAGCTTCACAACATTAAAACCCAACTCAAAGTCTACTGTTAAAACTATTAATTACATAGATATACGTGAAAATCATGGTATAGTAGAGATAGAAACAAATGCAAATGATTTCCTATGGAATATGGCAAATATTATTATTGGATACCTTTTACAAGTTGGAATAGGAGAACTAAAAATAAAGGATGTGGAAAGAGTATTAAATAATAAGAAAAGACCAGAAAAGGGTCCAATTGCACAAGGAAAGGGTCTATGTTTAAAAGAGGTTAGATATTAAAAATTTTATAAAGTTATAATATAAACTAAGTTTTTAAGTTTATCAAAATTAGATAAGAGGAGAAAGACTATGGAAAAGGATAAATTAATGGATAAGGCTTGCTGAACACCTAAGGAAATAACGTCCAGGATGGACTTAATGATTAAAAGCGGTCAAGATGTTAATGAAGAATTCTATAGAGATATAACACCAATTACTGCTGAATATTTAGATACTCCAATAGGAAGCATAAGTTCTATAAGTAGCGAACTTCTATATAAAGATAAGCTGGAACATTTTGGGGTTATGTGGGGGTATAAGAGGAACAATTATATGATAAAACCAGGGATATATGCTATAGGAAACCCAAAACCTAGCTCCCTTGTAATAGTATCCTGTAATTATAAACTTACCTTTGATATATTAAGAAAAGATTTAAGGAACGTAGATTGTTGGCTTTTAATTCTTGAAACTAATGGAGTTAATGTATGGTGTGCCTCGGGGAAGGGAACCTTTGGTACGGAGGAACTTATCAGAAGAATAAGAAAAGTAAAGTTAGAGTCACTAGTTAACCACAGGGTATTAATACTTCCTCAGTTAGGCGCATCTGGAGTAGATGTTTCAAAGTTAAAAAAGGAAACGGGTTTTAGAGGGATATTTGGACCAATAAGAAGCGAGGATATTGAAGATTATATTAAGAATAAGTTCAAAGCATCGAAGGAAATGAGAAATGTGAAATTTACTATTAGTGATAGGGCGAAGCTTACACCTTTAAGTTTTGTACAGAATATTAAGTATTACTTTGTTGCTTTAGTAATAATTCTACTAATGAATGTTATTGGAGGCACTGTATCTTTGGGAATTGGAGAACTAATAAAAATTACTATAATTCAGAGCATTCCAATGCTTCTAGCTACAGTAGTTGCTGCTATGATTTTCCCTATTGCACTACCAGTTATTCCTTTTAAATCTTTTGCATTAAAAGGTTTTGTGTTGTCTTTGTTTTTTTTAGGGGTACTCAGTAGTATGAGCTATAATTTTATGATACAGAATAATATGTACTTCCTTGGGTATAGTTTAATTACCATAGCGTTAGTTACTAATATATGCTTAAATTTCACAGGAAGTACAACCTATACGTCTTTCTCAGGGGTGGTAAAGGAAACTTTGTGGGCACTTCCGGCATGCATCGCTTTTTCCATAATAGGTGTGATTCTTATGATTATAAGCTTAGTGTGAGGGGGATTGATGTGATGAAGCAAAAATATATTAAAAATGTAGTAACCCTTAAACTTGATATTGAAAAGTGCGTAGGCTGTGGACTCTGTGTTACGGTATGTCCCCACAATGTATTTGCTATAGAAAATAAAAAAGCAATAATAGTAAACAAAGATAATTGCATAGAGTGCGGTGGATGTATGAATAATTGTGAGCCTAAAGCTATTTCTGTTTCTCAAGGAGTAGGATGAGTTATGGCGGTTGTTAAAGGCATTCTCACTGGTAGTGGGAAAAATTCTAACTGTTGTTAATATTAGATAGTTTATTAGTTTTTATATGCAAAATGAAGTATAAAAGGAGAAGGTATAATGAAATTTTATGAAGAAATATCAAAGTATTATGATTATATTTTCCCTACTGGGAAGGCACAAATTAAGTTTTTAAGTAAATTTATTGGGGAACCACCGAAGGATGTATTGGACATTGCTTGTGGAACTGGTGGATATTCTATAGAATTAGCAAAACTAGGTCACAAGCTAACAGCAGTGGATTTAGATGAAAAGATGATAGAAGAGCTAAAAAATAAAGCAGTTGAAGGAAACTTGCAAATAAATGCATTCTGCGAAAATATGTTAGAATTAAGTGATAACATAAAGTCTCAGTATGATTTAGCTTTTTGTATAGGAAATTCTTTGGTTCATTTAGATAGGGAAAAGGAAATTCAAAGCTTTTTAAAAGATATGAAAGCCATGTTAAGAAAAAGCGGAAAACTTGTAATTCAAATAATTAATTACGACAGAGTGCTATCTCAAAATATTACTTCACTTCCTACCATAGAAAACCAGGAAGTGGGATTAACCTTTCAACGTATCTATAAATATGATGAAAATTTAAATAAAGTTTTATTTAAAACTATTCTACAAGTAGAAGGACAGAACCTAGAAAATGAAATTCCATTGTATCCATTGTTATCTGAAGACCTGATAAAGCTTTTAAATGTTGCTGGCTTTAAAGAAGTTAGCCTATATGGAGATTTTAAGGGGAACAAATTCAACAAAGATGATTCCTATGCTTTAGTTATTGTTGCATCATAATAAGAAAATTAACAAATAAAAAGCAGCTAAGTTATTAATTAAATAATTTAGCTGCTTTTTTATCTTTATAGCTTGTCTTAATAAGCTATATTATTTTTTTATTTCTTGTTTTCCGCTTATTGAAGAAGTAGCATCCATTTTGAAGCCAGCTTTTGCTTCTTCATTTGCAAAGTAAACATTTCCTTCAACTTTAGCATCTACTAATTGGAAATCTTTAGTTTCAACATAAAGATCACCCTTGAAAGTTCCGCTTTGGATTCTAGCATTTGGGCTCTTTATAGTTAATTTTGGAGCTGTTAAAGTAAATCTAGCTGTTACTTTTTTGTCAGCATCTTGAGTGTAAAGAGCTATTTTTCTTTGAATAACATCTTTACCATCTTTATCTTTTTTACCATTCTTGAATTCGCCATCTAATACTAAATCTTTAGTTGAAGTGATATCGTTTAATGAAGCGATAATCCAAGTCCCTTCTTTTCCTAAAGCTTTTTCAAATGCTTCAGTTTCCTTTACTATTGAAGCTGTTGTTACTACGTCAGCTTTCTTATCAGTAGCTGCAGGTTGAGTTTGTTGAGTAGCTGGTGCTGGTGTTTTAGCTTCTTCTTTAGCTCCACATCCAACAAGTACTGTAGTAGCCATTACTATAGATAATAAAATAGCTTTTGCTTTCATGTTTTAAGTCCCCCTAAAAAATATGTATTTTATTTCACAAGCTTAGTATAGCATAAATTTCACAAAAAACAATAACAAAATTAAAGAATTTTACATAAAAGAGGTTTATGTAAAATTTGTAAATTATATATATGTATAAACTGCGGATAAATTGTCATAAATTCTGTAAAATTAATAAAGTGTAAATTTGGTTATGGATATATAGAATTAAAATTTTTCTTTGATTAACAGTTGTTTCAGTATGGTATAATAAAAGAATTAGAAACCAAATAAATGAAAAATAATCTAATGCGACTTATAGGGTTAAGTTGAGCTACATTTAAAATTTCGAACAAATTTACATAGTTTAATAAAAACAGAACTAAATAAAACTATAACAATAGTATTGGGTTTTTATAAAGATTTAATCTAAATGATAATGAGGTTTTTACACAATACATAAAATGATATGTTAAAATTTTGGTGGTTTATTAAGGAGAGTGTATGGTAACAGAAGATATGTTATTACAAATATTTACTGAAGAAACTAGTGGGAAAAATCATATAAAAGGTCAAAGAATCCTTAATAATGAGCTAGTTTCATCAGTAGATATTATTGCAGATGAAGATTTAATTTGTATAACTGGTAATGTGATTTCAGAAAATCTTTTTAATGAGTATAGTACAAAAATTGAGATGAATGGAAGACGTAAGAGTTTTATATCAACAGGTTGTACTTGTGCTGATTTTGAGAAAAATGTATATAAAGGTAGTAATTATTGTTGTAAACATCTAGTTGCCACCTTCTTTAGCGCTATAGACGATTTAGTTAAACATCCTTTATTGAGCCATGAAGAAGAGACAAAGAGCCTTGCTTATAAGCATAAAGGAAATATATTGTCTATGCTTTTAGGGGATGAGGAGGACAAAGAAGAGATTAAAATAGAAGTTTACATAAATAAAAGTCAATGGGATGATGAACTAACAGCTGAGTTTAAAGTGGGCTTAAAATCTATTGGTTCTAGCGAGTTATATGTAATGAGAGATATTAATCAGTTTTTATTAGCTTGCGATAACAGTTTCCCAGTGACTTATAGTAAAAATTTTAACTTCTATAGGGATAACCATAAACTTAGCCCAAAGGATAAGAAGCTTATAGATTTTATTAAAATGCTAAAAACCATTGAAGGAAACGGTAAATATGGAAATAGAGATAGAAAACCTGTAGTGGAAGGTAAGTACATTAATATTCCTAACTATCTAGTAAGAGAATTTTTCCACACAATAAAAATGCACAGGGTTTATTTAAATGAAGGTTTTTTCAGCAGAACTACGGAAACTGAAATTCTATTAGAGGCCCCCTTTATAGATTTTGATATAAAAACAATGAAGACTAACTATGTTCTTAAATCTCCAGGAGGTATGCCTAAGGTCTTAGGCATAAATGATGATGCTTTTCTTTATGGAACTACAATATATCTTCCTAATTATGAGTTTTGTTATAAAATTAAACCTTACCTTCAAGTATTGAGTGATGATAAGGTAATATCTATTGATATGGCAGAGGAGGATACCATCTTAAGAAAACTAATTCCAAATCTTAATATGTTATCACCTAAAGTTACTTTAGCAAAGTCTGTAAGAGATAAAATAGTCATGGGGAGTTGTTGTTTTAAATTTTATTTTGATCAGCAACGAAAGGATATCACCTTAACTTTGAAGGTTAAATATGAAACCTATGAGTTTAATATATTAGAAGACTTTACAGAAAAAGTAATATATAGAGATCATAAAAGCGAAGCACAAGTTATTGGAACTATTAGAAGGCTAGGATTTGAGGAGATAAGAGGAAAGTTTTATTTTAGAAGGGGAGAAGATTTCATATTCAACTTTTTTAAAAGTGAGGTGCATAAGCTTCAAGAAATAGGAGAGGTTTACTATTCTGAAAACTTTAAAGGTATAAAAGCAATTGGAACAAAAGGAATAAAAGCAGCTATAAGCTCAGGAAAGTATAACTACTTTGAGATGGATTTTCAAATTGGAAATGTGGACTCTAAAGAAACTACTAAAATTCTTAGGGCTTTTAGAGATAACCTTAAATATTACAAATTAAAAACTGGAGAATACTTAGACTTAGAAGAATTAGAAATGAATAAGTTTTTAAAGTTGTTAGATTGCTTATCTGAAAATAATATAGAGAACAATAAATTAGAGATTACTAAAAATAAGGCACTTTATTTGGAAACTTATTTAGAAGAAAATTCTATTAGATATATAAAAGGAAAATCAAAGTTAAAGGAAATAACAGAGAAAATAAAAAAAATAGATAAGTTAGAGTTTAAGGAAGTTACAGACTTAAAGGGTACCTTAAGAGATTACCAAAAGGTAGGATATAATTGGTTCAAGACTTTAGAATACTTAGGGTTTGGGGGAATTCTAGGGGATGAAATGGGGCTAGGGAAAACTTTTCAAACCATTGCATACGTGGCCTCTTGTAAAAAAACTAAAGCTTTAATTATTACACCAACATCCTTGGTGTACAATTGGATGGAGGAGTTTGAAAAATTCGCTCCTAACTGCAAAGTTGTTGCTATAAGTGGAACAAAAGGTGAAAGAGAGCTGATAATTAAAAACTTAGAACAGTTTGATGTTGCTATAACTAGCTATAATCTTTTAAAGAGGGATTTACATTCCTATAATAAAATAGAATTTTATAATGTTATATTAGATGAAGCTCAAAATATAAAAAATGCCAATTCTCAAAATGCCATTGCTGTTAAGGAAATCAAAGGTAAAAACAGATTTGCACTTACGGGGACACCAATTGAAAATTCCCTTATGGAATTATGGTCTATATTCGATTTTATAATGCCTGGTTACTTATATGATGAAAAGAGATTTAGTGTGAGATATCATAAAAAGCTTAAAGAAGGACCAGAGATTTTAGAAGAACTAAGAAAACTAGTTAATCCCTTCATACTAAGACGAAGAAAAAGTGATGTTATTAAAGAATTGCCTGTAAAGATAGAGAAAACCATTAGGGTTAATTTAAATGAAGAGCAAAAGAAAATTTATAAAGTTTATGCTAGATATGCTGTGGAATTAATTGAAAAGAAAGTAAGAAATGAAGAATTTGAAACTAGTAAAATTGAGATACTTTCATACATTACTAAATTAAGACAAATCTGTCTTGACCCCAAAGTACTGATGAGTGATTATACTGGACAAAGTGGAAAGATAGAGGCCTTGGTTGAATTACTTCACAAGAGTATAGGGGAAGGACATAGAGTACTGGTGTTTTCACAATTCACCTCCGTATTAAAAAATATTGGGTCAAGGATATCTAGCGAAGGTATAACTTATAGCTATTTAGATGGCGCAGTGCCCTTAGAGAAAAGAATGGATATGGTGAAAAACTTTAATGATGGAGAAAATTCTGTATTTCTTATAAGTTTAAAGGCTGGAGGTACAGGTCTAAATTTAACCTCGGCAGATATAGTAATTCATTTTGATCCTTGGTGGAATCCTGCTGTAGAAGACCAAGCCACGGATAGAGCACATAGAATAGGACAAGACAATGTGGTAGAGGTGATAAAAATCATAGCAAAAGGTACTATTGAGGAAAAAATTCTTAAACTTCAGGAGGAAAAGAAAAAACTAATATCTGAACTTATGGGAGATGAGTTTTCAAATGGAGAAGGATTTTCTGCTTTAAGTGAAGAAGAGATATTAGAGTTATTCCGAGTACAAAGCAAATAAGAAGCATAGCCATTAAAGGGCTATGCTTTTATTGTGTAACGAATACC
>NZ_DGLI01000017.1 GCF_002387895.1 Clostridium sp. UBA4548 | reverse complement strand
ACAGACTTATTTACACACTCCGAAAATATTTAAAATACGGCTTTCTAATAAAATCTATAAATAAAAATAATCAATTTATATTACTTATGCCTTCACCCTTAATCCCCTTCACAAAAATAAAAGAAAAGAGGCAAGCTAAACTCACCTCTCCTCTTCGATTTACTTTAAACACTTGTAGTTAAATTTTATGAAGCTACTTCCCACTTGCATACATTTCCGTTGCAAAGCAAAGATAATAACTTAATCCTGTTTGTTGGCTTTCAAGCATATTTCTATGAAAATCATCTTCTAAAAAGAATTTTGATTGAATTGCTAGCGCTTTTGCATCTATTTCTACACTGTGTTCGTTTAGAAATGCAATGTGCTGTTCAAGCATTTTTTGTACTCTTTCATCACTTGCTTTCAACCCATCTTTTAAAGCCTTTGCGACACTCTTCATAAAGTTTTGAGCCTCTGCTGCTATTTCATTCATTTCAATGACTTCAAAATCATTTTCTTTCATCATATCATAATTATATTTATCTTTAAGGTATTCATTTTGCTCAGTAAGAGCCTCATTCCATTCTTCTTTGTTAAGTCCCTGAAACATAGTTAACTTATCCATAATTACTCCTTTCTTAGTGAGAATAATCGACTCATCAAGAGTTTTTAACAAACAATCCAGTCTCTGCCTGCGCGCATTAAGCAGTTTTTGTTGTTCTAATAAACAATTCAATCGATTCGGTTCATTCTCAAGTGCTATTTTGATATCTTTGAGAGAAAAATCAAGCTCACGGTAGAACAATATCTGTTGTAACCTTTCCAAATCCCCTGTTCCATATAGACGATAACCTGCTTCACTAATTTCGGAAGGTTCAAGTAGTCCTATCTTATGGTAATAATGGAGAGTCTTCACTGTAACTCCTGTAAGTTTTGCAATTTCTTTAACCATGTATAGCATAATTCCTCACCTCATTTAAAATCATAATGGCTCCTCTAAGGTAAGAGTCAATAATATTTTTTAATTTTTTCCTAAATAATGTTCAGAAAAGTATTTAGTCTCCCCCAATTCACATTGTCTAGTATTTTTTCCTATGATCTTAACTCCTTATAATTATCCCCTTTGGTTTAGATTAAGTCTCACAAGAAATATACTGTTAAATGTCTTTATAATTTTTCACTTGTTTCCATTTTTATAATTGAAAAATATTAAATGTTTAATTATTTATTACTTCAATTTTAACTCAGTATAAACAGGATTATGATCTGAATTATTAAACTCTAGATTTATTCCTTTTGTATCAATTACTTCTACATTTGGCGAAATAAGAAACCCATCTATAACGCTAAGAAAATTAACTCCTTCTTTATAGGGAATATCAACTGTTCTATTTGATGGAATTGTTTTATCGGCAGCCCATTTATATCCCTCTGGAGTAAAATCTTCCGGAATAGTTTTTAGCCACTGAGGAAACTGTTGTTCTGTATTAAACATTAATGGATCTGTGCCTGGTATTACGTGATTCCAATCTCCTCCCACTACAACATAATTACCTTTTTCAAATTCTTTTTGAATATATTCCTTTAAAAATCCAAGTTGCTGCTTTCTTATAACTCCACCCTTATCATAGGCAGAAAGATGTGCATTTACTAGAATAAGTTCTTTTCCTCCCTCTACTGGGATTCGATTTTCCTGAATACACCTATCTAGGTCAGCTAATTGTCTAAAAAAACTTTCTGTTCCAGGAAGACTATACCTGGTTGAAGATTCAATATTATATTTAGACATTGTTAGTAACCCACCTTGCACACTTCCATGTGGCTTTGAAATTGGTATTGGAACCCAAAGCACCTTGTAATTCAGCGCAAAGGTTGAAGCATAGTCTTTCAAATTATTCTTCATAAAATCAATTTCATTAATCTTAAAGCTTCGTGTTGATTTCTTATCAACTTCTTGAAGTATAATAAAATCAGCATTCTTTGACTTTAAGAATTCAGACATCTTAGTTATGTTTTCTGTAGTCTTTTCCTTGCTCTTAGATCTAGAACCTACTCCCCCATCCATGAAAAAGTCTTGTTCTTTATCCATTCCTCCATATCCTATATTAAATGTAACTATAGAAAAGGGATTATCCTTTTTTATTATTTCCTTTTTATTATTGTCTACCTCTAATTTAACTGCTTGTTCTGGTCGATAATCTGTAATAACCATCATAAGTAAATATACACCGAATAAAATTGCAGGTATCAAAATAATTATCAAAATTATTTTAAAAAGTTTAAACTTTAATATTCCCATAATGCTCCCCTCTACTTATATTAATTTATCTATACTTTATAAAATTTTTATTTATTTTATATCTTCAAAACTTTATCTCCCATGATTATATATTTAATAACGAGTTGCTACAATATATTTGGAGAATTTTTAGAAAACCCTCCTCTAGATTAATATATAAGGAACACTTTACCCTTATAATATAAAATGTTATTGTCGCTATTATACATTGTAAATAATTAATATAATCAAAAGATCTAATGATATACTTTATCTGATAGTTTCCATAGAAGCCAAGGTCGCTTAAAATATAAAAAACAAATATTCAATACCTAAACCCTAACGCAAATATCCTTGATTTTGCGTAAAAGTTAGACCCCCTAAAGCAAAAACTCCCCCAAACCGTAGTCTGAGGGAACATAAAACACACTTCAATATTCACTTAAAAACCTTAAACACTTTGATATCAGCCTATTTCTTCTCTAGCCTAAACACTGTCTCATGAAACTGTCAGTATATTTGAAAAAATCATTTCTTCCAACCTTCCGACATAATAATTTCAATGTCGGAAGAATGTCGGAAACTCATCATTTTACTCTGTAACCAACACCTTGAAACCATTGACTTTACTTACTTAGTCTTACTACTGTTTCAACGTGCGGCGTATGCGGGAACATATCCATCAATTTAACTTTTTCAACTTTATATCCATGAGCTACTAAAACAGCTAAGTCTACAGCTAGAGATTTAGGGTTGCAGGATACATAAATTATTTCTGGAGCATTAAATTTTATTACATAATCTAGTGCTACTGGATGAACTCCTGGTCTTGGAGGGTCTAAGATTATTATATCTGGTTTAATTTTTACATCCTTAATAACTTGAGCTACATCTCCTGCAATAAATTCACAGTTATTTAAGTTGTTTAGTTTTGCATTTTCTTTTGCTGCCTCTACTGCTTCTTCAATTAGTTCTATGCCTAAAACTTTTTTAGCCTTTGGAGCTACTATTTGTCCTATAGTTCCTGTTCCACAGTATAGATCAAATACTACCTTAGCTTCAGAATCTCCCATAAAGTCTCGAACCATTGAGTAAAGAGCTTCTGCACCTTTTGTGTTTGTTTGGAAAAATGCAAAAGGATTTATTTTAAAGTTAAGGCCTAGAAGATTTTCGATTATGTATTCTCTTCCATAAAGTATATTGACTTTATCTGCTTGAACCACATCAGATAGTGAATCATTAACTGTATGTATAATTCCTGTGATTTTCCCCTTAAGGTTTAGTTCTAATAATTTATTAGTAAAGTTAGTAAAATCATATTGAATTTGAGAAGTTGTTACTATATTAACTAGTACTTCTCCAGTATTGCTAGCTTTTCTGATTACTAAATTTCTTAGAAATCCTTCATGCTTCATTATTTTATAGTAGGGAAGTTGTTCCTCTTTAAAATGCTCTAAGGTGTTGCTTAATATAGCTCTGAAATCCTCATCAACGATTTGGCACTTGTCTACAGTAACTATAGCAAAGCTTTTATTCTTTGCATGCATTCCAAGAGATAATTCTCCCCCTTTTTCAAAGTCCCCAAAGGTGAACTCCATTTTATTTCTGTATTCATAATCCAATGGGCTGCTTTCAATTCCTAAGAATTCAAAGTCATTTATATTTTTTTCTTTTAATAAATCTAGAACCTGTTGCTCTTTAAACTCTAACTGTTTTTCTAAAGATAAGTGTCCATGACTGCAACCACCACACATACCAAAGTTTACGCATTTTGGTTCTACTTTATAATCTATATCTTCTAAAACCTCAGTAAGCTTTGCTTCTATTCCATTGCTATTTTTCTTAGAAACTCTTGCTCTAACCTTTTGTCCTGGTAGGGTGCCTTTAATAGCTACCTTTTCACCTTCATAGTATGCTATACCTTTACCTGGAAACTCTGTTCCTTCTATATTAAATTCATATTCTTTTCTCTTTCTCACGCTATCTCTCCTATGTATTTATTATTTTAATTGACTCTTATTGAAGATTTTATTGTTTTACCCTAAGCGTTGTACAAGTACAGTAAATTTTGCATATTTGCAATTTATATTTTAGCCTAAGTATAATTATAAAAATATACATTTATTAATGAGCCATAAATATGTGATTATAATTTTCTATTTATTATTTTTCCAACATTATATAGTATATATGTGATTTTTGTAAAAATAAAGGGATTTTCTATTGTTTTATTGAAATTTGAGTATTATATATTAATAAGCTCTTATTTTAAGCGTGTAGAAGCCTAGTAATTTAATTTTTCCCCGGTTAATTTTAAAAAAATTTCAGCTAAGCAATTTCTATTTATGAATCTAAGTGTAACTTTCAGTTGTTTATCCTATTGTTATATGAAAATCCTCGTTAATTCTTTGATAAAAATTTAATATACTAAATTTTTTAATTTAATACTTCTAATACTAAAAATTTCATATATAATATAAGTGGACAACGTGTTTTATTATGCTTAATCATGTAAAATTAAGGAGTGTTACGAAAATGTTTAATATGGTTTTTCTATGCATAGCTGGTTTTTTAGCTTCTTTTATAGACTCTATTGCTGGAGGTGGAGGACTAATTAGTGTTCCTGCCTTTATGATTGCAGGCTTAAGTGCTCACGTAGTGCTGGGAACTAATAAATTTGCTGCAACTACAGGTTCCTTTACTAGTTCTTTAAAGTTTGCAAAATCAGGATTATGTAACTTTAAATTGCTAAAAATATTGATTCCTTTTACTTTTGTTGGTTCTATTCTTGGAGTTAAAACAGTATTACTTATAGATCAAAAATTCTTGCAACCTTTAGTTTTAGTTTTAGTGCTTTGTATTGGAGTATACACTCTGTTTTCAAAGTCTATAGGACAAGAGGATAACTTTACAGGACTTAATAAGAAAAATATTACCCTTGGAATACTACTTGCCTTTTCCTTAGGTTTTTATGATGGATTCTTTGGTCCAGGTACTGGCTCTTTCTTAGTATTTGGAATGATTAACATTTTTGGTTTCAACTTTTTAAACGCCTCTGCTAATGCAAGATTTTTAAATTTTGTAAGTAACGTAACTGCTCTTGTTACCTTCGCCTTCAGTGCATCTATTAATTACAAAATTGGAGCAATGGTAGCAGTATTTATGGTAATTGGAGCTAGAGCTGGTACAAAACTTGCTATAAAAAAAGGTGCAAAAATTATTAAACCGATTTTTGTAACTATGTCTCTAGCAGTAGCTTTAAAAATGTTATTGAGTATATTTTAATATTATAAAATTTATGAGCACTTTTATTTTAAAATCTTCCTATAAAGGACATTTTAAATAAAAGTGCTCTTTTTTATTCTGGCGTTATTTTCTCCTATAAAACCTTTTTTAACTGCTCGATTTTATATTCTTTAATTAGTTTATTTTTGGCTTCATCAATAACGATAAGTTTCACCCTATCCTGTTCAACTTTTAAAACTTTACCCTTTTGTTTAGTGCCAATAACATTAACCGGAGAACCTTGAACTATTTCTTTTAAATAGCTTCCATTGCAATAAGAACATTTTTCACTGTTACTTCCTATTCTTTTGCAATCTACACAATAATAAATTTTGTTCATAATAACGCCCCCTAAATAAATGGATTTTATATAAGATATAAATCCTTAATATCTTATTCAAGAGGAGGTATTATTTTTCTTTCCAATATATCCCATTTAACAATTTGTTAACATTTAGTTTTTGATGTTTGAAACTTAGCTTCTAATGAACTACCTTTCCAGAATCTCTCATTTCAATTAAATCTTCAGGATAAGGCATGAAAAAGCTTTGATTCAAGAGTTTCTCTTCATTAAATCTTACCATATGAGATTTAATTACGTATAATGGCACACTAAAAGGAACATTTCCCGTTCTATATTTTTCAATAGTATCTAATATAAACATTTTTTCATTATGAGTAAGCTTATCACTGAAATATCCCATAGCTTTCATGAGTACATTGATGTTTGAGGTATACCTTGGAGCTCTTGCTAGCAATCCATTGATTGCATCCATATACAAAGAGTACACTTCCTTCTCAGGTCTTCTTTCATTATTTCCAAGAATACTACCCAATAGCTTCAAATGCTTTTGACTATAAGCCATAAATAGTAGTTTGTTTTTGCTATGAAAATCAATTAACTCACTAATTGACATTCTTGTTCTAAGGTCTCTAAGTTCAGATAGAATAAATATTTTAGTTAAAAAGTGCTCTCTTATCTTAAAATCCCTAAGTCTTCCCTCATCTTCAATTGCGATATGTGGAAATTTTTCCTGTGCTGCCGCAGCGAAAAAACCCTTTCCTTTAGATGATCCTCCGCCTTTTTCACTGCTGGGGTAAATCTTAACATCTTTTATTCCACAGGAAGGCGACCTGCTTTTAAGAATAAATCCATCCACCTCTCCTAGTGAAGTCAAAAATTCTGTGGAGAATTCATACATAGCCTTAGATACATCTAATCCAGTTTTAGGTTGAAGTAAAGATACCTTCTCTTTACTTTGAACAATTCTAATAGGATCTCTAGGTGTTGTAAGTCCTATCTCAACTTCAGGACACACAGTAATAAAATCCACATATTTATTTAACTTTTTTATAAACTCATCATTTTGCATTCCCCCATTATATCTACAAGGGTGAAATCCTAAACATTTACTAGCCACAATTATAGGTTTTATCATAAAAATTTTCCTCTCTATAATTAAAGTAATTATATTGTTTGTACTAAATTTATGGTTTATACTATAGAAAATATGTGTAATAAAAGGAGACAATCATGCCTAGTATTTTAATTTTAGCAATAGTGATTTTAGTTGGATTTTATATTTCTAAAAACAACTACAAAAATAGAGCAACCACCATCAATGATAATCTTTTAGAATTTGCCAATGAAATAATGAAAATTTACAATAATTTAAGTGAAGAAAATCAAAATAACTTCAAAATTTCTTTAACTTCAAGAGAAACTTCAGTTTTTAATAACTTACAAAGCAACTTTTATCATGGAACCTCGAATATAAATAATCTTCAAAGTTCCATGTTCCATATGGAAGATTTAATGAAAAAGCTAAAAAAACAGAACATTTAACTATAAAAAATGAGTAACCAAGTTAACTTTAACATTGCTTAAAGTTAACTTGGTTACCTTAAAAGTTTCTTGGTATTTATTTAAAGCTATCTTCTTCCTGCTTTTCCTGTAATCTTCTCTATTTTAACTTTGAAAACCTTTGTTTTATTTTCATCATTATTAATATATTTAACACCGCTGTCCATAAATTCTGGAGAATATTTTTCTAATATTACCTTTAAACCTTCTATTTTCTCTTCTCCTTGTAAAAACTCAGCTGTTCCAAATACTATTACACTTTCGTAATTTGTGCTGAAAGCACTGGGTAAAACCTTTGTAGGTCCAACTACTGTGAAAGAAACCTTATTGCTATATGCTAAATTTTCTAACTTGGCTCCTTCAGTAGCTCCATGAAAATATAGGTTTCCATTTTTATAGCCATAGCTTAGTGGTACTCCATAACTATATCCATTATCTCCAACTGTAGATAAAATACCATACTCCCCTTTTGTTAATAGATCTATTGCTTCTGTTTCTGATATTGCCTTATCACTACGTCTCATTTCTCTAAACACTGCTTTCTCCCCCTTGTGATATGAATTATTTTTAAATATATAATTTTATCAGATAATTATACAGTATTTAACAAAAATAATATATGATTTTTTACATATACTATTATTATTAAATTATAGTGAGGTAATTTTATGGAAAATAATTCGTTGTTTGAAGCTATTTATAAACGCTGTTCTGTAAGAAAATACAAAAATGAACCTTTAGCTCATGGACTGCTTAAGCAAATTGAGGAATTAACTCATTCAATGCCTCAGCTTGACCCTACAATTTCAATGAAAGTCCATTTAGTTCAGGATGGATATAAAATTCAAAACATTTCTAGAGGCATTGTTGGAAGTTATGGAAAGATTAGCGCACCTCACTACCTTGTAGTCACCTCGGAAGAAAAACCTTGGTTTATGGAAAATATAGGATTCTCTTTGGAATACCTAATACTAAAACTTACTACTTTAAACCTAGGAACTTGCTGGATTGGAGGATTTATTAAAAAGAGCTTATTAAAAGATATTATTGAAATCCCAGAAAATCATGTACCAGTAATAGTTATTTCCTTTGGTTATCCATTAAATCCTGAGGAATATAAGTCTAGAAATTTAAGCTACAATCTTTCAAAAGAAATAGAACCAAATCCTGACAAATACTATGATTCTACTACAAAACTAGTGGCTGCAACAAAACGAAAGGAAATTAATGAGATTATTTGTGGTAAGTTAGATGAGACTTGGCTTTCTATTATGGATGCTGTAAGGCATGCACCATCTGCTATTAATAGTCAACCTTGGAGGTTTTACAAGGATGGTAACCTGGTTCACTTGTATGGAGTAAAAAGATTAAAAATTGCACAAACTTTAGAACATATCAATAAAATTGATTTAGGAATAGCCTTATGTCACTTGGTGGCAGCTGCTCAACTTAAAGGAAAAAGATTAGAATTAAAAGCTGTGGAAAATGTTGAGAGAAAAGGCCTGAATTATTTTATTACAGTTGTTGAGCAGTAATCTTTTTAGGATATTAATCTTTACTCTGACTTATTCCTGATAGTTACCCGTGTTATTCTTTTATTAGTTTTAAAAATTTTTTAAACCCAATCATGAAGTATATATCAACTTATTTTTTTCTAATTATTACATTTAATCAGAATAATTACCAAACATAAAAATTTCTAAATAAGGCAAACTATTTTTATCTTTGATTATATAGATAACAGATATTATAACTAGTGGATTTCAAAAAAGGAGTGGTATTATGAAGTTAGGTAAAATGTTGACAACTACCCTATCAGTAGTTGGTGCCATTGTTGTTGTAGATAGACTTGCTGATATGGTGTCTACAGCCCATAAAAGACAAATCAGCAAATGTCTAAGCAACTTAGATAAAAGTAATTTTAATATTGTTGAAGACATTGAAAACATCGATGATTGCTGCTGTAGTGGCACTGTAGAAATTAAAAGACCAACTGAAAGCAAATTTAGAAATTTTCATAAAATATTGCCTGATATAAAGAAATATGTAAGTCCTAAAGCAAGTGATGGACATGAAAACTTTACCTTCCAGTATAGTATTAAAGTTAGACCTAGCGAGGAATCTATATATAATGAAATGAATGAAGAAACTTCTACTATGAATCACATTGAGAAAATTACTGAAGAAAATTCAATGTTTAGTGCTGATGATGACATCATTGGCAATCCTGAATTAGGTACAATTTAATAAACTTATTATAGTCTATAATATTAACTTCATATAGTTAGTATTATAGACTAATTTTATTTTCACTATTTACTATAATTTATATCTTCTATTATGAGCTATTTAGTTATTAATAAAATATTATAGTTTTAGTTGTTATTTGATTTATTCCCGCTTTTTATCAAATTACTTAATCTCTTAATTTAGATAACAGTTCTTTACTATTAGAATATAGGTTAATTATTTTAAGTGCTGACAACTTTACTAAGTTAATAAATTATTTATAGGATTTACAAGGTTTTTTCTTAATATTGTGGAATAAGAAAAATATATATTTTGTAAAATTAATAAGGGGGGATTTTATTATGATTATTAATTATGGTCATAGAGGTGCCAGTGGCTATTTTCCTGAAAACACAATGATAGCTTTTGAAAAGGCCCTTGAGATGGGAGCAACAGGCATAGAAACTGACGTGCAAATGACTAAGGATGGGGTACTTGTATTAATCCATGATGAATATGTTAACAGAACTACTGATGGCATAGGTCTTGTTAAGGATTTCACTTATAAGGAACTAATGAAATTAAATGCATCAAGTTATATGAAAACCTATGCGAGTCCTACATCTATTCCTACAGTAGAGGAGCTTATAGCTTTAGCAAAAGAAAAAAATATTACAGTAAACTTTGAAATTAAAAGTGGAATTATTATTTACCCTAACATTGAAGAAAAATTAATAGAATTCATTTATAAAAAAGGTCTTCAGGATAATGTTATCCTTTCAAGTTTTAATCATTATTCTTTAGTTAAATGTAAAGAAGTTTCAAAGGAAATTAACACAGGAATTTTATACATGGAGGCTTTATATAAACCTGAAAACTATTGTGTTTCTATTGGAGCAAATGCTCTCCATCCTCATTTTTTCTCTGCACAACCTGAAATTATAGAAGCTGCTCATGATAAAGGGCTTAAGGTTAATCCATTCACTGTTGATGATGAAAATATCATGAAGAATTTAATTTTATCCGGCACAGACGGAATCATTACTAATTATCCCGATAGACTTAAAAATGTTATGGAGGATTTTTATGGAAAAGCTTAATTACAAAAAGACTTTTCTTTTAGGCTTTGGTTTTTTTGCCATAGCTATCACTTGGTCTGTTTATAATGCTTTTATGCCAATACTTCTTGGAAACTTTATTAAAAGTTCTGCATTAATTGGTTTTATTATGACAGTAGATAATTATTTAGCCCTTTTTATCCAGCCAACGGTTGGAATCTTTAGTGATAGAATAGATACTAGGTTTGGAAAAAGAATGCCTTTCTTAATGATTGGAATGCCTCTTGCAGTTATTTTTACTTTTCTCATTCCTAGCCATAGAACTCTTTTAACTTTAATTATTTTTATAATTCTAATGAATCTATCTATGAGCTTATTTCGTTCTCCCGTAATAGCTCTAATGCCTGATATAACTCATGAGAGCAATAGGAGTAAAGCTAATAGTATTATTAATTTCATGGGTGGTATAGGCTCACTTATAGCTTTTTTCATTGGTTCCATTTTATGGGGGTATAATAAGGCTTATCCTTTTTACCTTGCTTCTTTTTTAGTTTTACTATCCTTCGTAGTGTTATTTTTCTTTATTAAGGAAAAAAAAGACGTAGTACATTATAAAGCCTCAGAGGAGAAAGTTCATATTTTAAAAGGTATCCTTAGTGGCTTGAAAAATAAAAATATCAGAAATCTACTCTTTGCTATTTGTTCTTGGTTTATTGGCTATAATGGCATTGAAACTTTTTTTACTAGATATGGAGAAAACTTCTTAGGAGTTCCTGCAAATGTGGCATCTATGTCTTTTGCTTTTATGTCCTTGAGTTTTCTAGTCTTTGCAATTCCAGCTGGACTTATTGGAACAAAATTAGGAAAGAAAAAAGCTATTGTAGCTGGAATTATTGGGTTAATTATTGTGTTTATAATTCTAGCTACTTTAAGATCAATTCTTCTCATTAGAGTTTGTTTTTTATTTTCTGGTTTTTTCTGGTCTATGATTAATATAAATTCTTACCCCTTTGTGGCAGAAATGGCCCCTAAAGGTAGTATTGGAACTTATACAGGGCTATATTATTTATTTTCTTCTGTGGCAGCTATAATTTCACCTCCACTATTAGGTGGCATTATGGATACCTTAGGTTATAAATACATGTTCTTGTATGGTGCTCTATTCTTTATCTTAGCTTTATTCTTTATTAGCTTGGTTAAAAGTAAAAATTACATTTCTAATAACTAACACATTAAAATTTATAATTATAGCTATTGAATTTTAAAACTAAATTTTTCAGTAAAAAAGACTGCTAAACGGAAGATTAGCAGTCTTTTTAAAATTTACTCCTGTTCTCTATTAGGTTCTATAACAACTACAGCATATCTAAAGATTATTTTCTTTTCAGATTTTGGTGAAACACTGACAATAAATTCTATAGTATTTGCATCTTTTTTAATAAATCTGTCTGTAGAACTTATCATCTTCCAATCCCCTGGGATAAAATGAGTAACCTTTAGTAAAGCTTCTTCATTTCCAGTATTTTTTATTGTAATTTCATATTCATACTCTTCAATACCTTCAAGCCTTCTGTAATCAGTTTGTACCTTATCAAAAACAATGTTAAATGGTCTTCCAAGTTCTAATTTAACTAATTCATCCTCTGGCGTATAATCTATCTCTCCCTCACCAATAAACTCTAAGTTATTTCTATCTTTTAGGGTGTCATAAACTTTAGCAATTCCATTTGGTAAAGGTTCTCCTAAATTATTATTCCTTGAATTTTTGAATTCGATTACCGTACTTAATTCATTTCCATTAAAAGGATTTGTGTAATACTTAGTGTATCTTACATTTTTGCTCCAAAATAACCTTATTTGCTTAGAAGTTTTATTGTTTAAATCTGTAGTAAATGGATAATTATATATATAATAATCCCCCAATGCCGTTGGAGATACACCAGCAACTGCACTACTTGATTTCACCATAAAACTAGCTTCATTGTAAGGTACTACTGGAGGTGTCTCTTTCAATCTTTTAATATCTCCTGACACAAGGCTAACTTCTGTGTTTTTTAAATCAATTCCTGTAGTATTATCGATTTGTGCATAGCAATTTAAACTTAAATACTGACTATATAATTCTATAGTATAATTTGCCATCCACACTAGTCCTTTGGTAAGATAGGATACTGTGAATTCTCTTGAGTTTGTTGGGCAAATTTTAAATGCTATGGTAGGCTTTAATACAAATCCTTTTGGGAGACACGGAAGTATAATTTCCCCCTTAGGACTTACATAAACTTCATTAGTTTTAGCATCCTCTATGATGTATCCACCTTGAGTTGATAATAATATCCCATGAACTTTCTTACCGCTATCTGGATCAAAAAGAGTTACTTCTTTTCCTATAAATTTTTCTAGTACATCCCTAGGATTTATAATATCGTAATCATAATTTATTTCATAGGCGTCTATGTTTTCCACAATAATTGAGTTAAATTCTATTAACTCTGAAACATCTAAGTAATAAATCTTTTCTTCCTCTCCAGATAGATTTATACTCCTTTTTTCTCTAATTAAACCAAAATTATTTTGATACACAGAAATAGACAATGCCTTAATATCTTTTTTTGTAGAAATAAAACCCATTATTACCCCTCGCATAAATATTCTTTCATAATATTATACGAAGAATCTCCAGTTTTGTACTATTTTATGTTAATTCAAATTGTATATTTAAAGTTTTAACTCATCAAAAGCATTATTTAAATACTTAAAGGTGAGTTAAAACTTTTTCATATTATTATATTTTACTCTACTTTATTTTTGAGGCATTTTTAAACAATACTAGATTTGAAATATAAAGTTATCTAGTAGTAGATATTACACAATATAAATAAATATTATTGAGCTAGTTCCTTCTCAAGCATATCTAAAAGCTCATCAAATCTTCTTATAGTATCTTCTAATGGTTTTGGAGTTGTCATATCTACCCCAGCATTTTTAAGAATATTAATTGGATAATCACTTCCACCTGCTTTTAAGAAACCTTTATACTTTTCTACATCTTCTTCTGTACCATTTAATATAATTTGTGAGAAGGAGTTCGCTGCTGCAAAACCAGTTACATATTGATATACATAAAAATCTCTATAGAAATGTGGAATTCTTGACCATTCCATATCAATGCCTTTATCTACTACCATGGATTTTCCAAAGTATTTTTCATTTAAGTCATGGTATATTTTACATAATTCTTCACTTGATAGGGACTCACCCTCTTCCATTTTTTCATGAGTTAATAATTCAAACTCAGCGAACATGGTTTGTCTAAATACTGTAGTTCTAATGCCTTCAAGCTGTTGATTTATTAAGAATAACCTTCTAGCCTTATCCTTTTCATTTTTAATTAAGTAATCCATTAACAAGCATTCATTAGTTGTAGATGCCACTTCTGCACAAAACAATACATAATCTGCATAGATATATGGCTGATTCTTTCTTGCATAGTAAGAATGAATACTATGCCCCATTTCATGAGCTAAAGTTGAAACATCATTAACTTGATTATTATAGTTTAATAGAACGTAAGGCATGGAGTTATAGCTTCCACTAGAATAGGCTCCTCCTCTTTTTCCTTTATTCTCGTATACATCAATCCAACCTTCTTCTATACCTTCTCTAAAAATATCTAAATACTCCGCTCCTAGTGGCTCTAATGCCTTTTCACAAAGGATTACTCCATCTTCGTATTCTACGTTAAATTCTGGTGCATCTATAACAGAAACATATAAATCATACATATGAATTTCTTCTAAACCTAAAAGTCTTTTCTTAATATCTACATATCTATGAAGAGAAGCTAAGTTTTTATTTATTGTATCAACTACATTATGATATACTTCTACTGGAATTTTATCTGGTTTTAAGGAACTCTCTAAAGCGGAATTATACTTTCTAGTTTTAGCCTTAAATATAAAATTCTTATGTGATGCTGTATAGGTAGTTGCTACTGTATTTTTAAATTTCTCATAAGTTCCAAATAAAGCCTCAAAAGCTTCTTTTCTAACTCTCCTGTCCTTGCTTCTAATAAATACTGTATAATTTCCCTCTGTAAGTTCAACTTCATTTTCTTCTTCATCTCTAATCACTGGGAAGGTCATATCTGCATTAGTAAACATTCCGAATATATTTCCAGGAGCACTTAAGCAATCACTAACTGAAGCTAATATCTTCTCCTCCTCTTCGGAAAGCACATGAGGTTTTTTCTCCATAATTTGCTCTAAGAAGAACTCATATAGTTTTAATCCATCTTCCTCTTCAATTAGTTTTTTTATTTGATTTTCCTTCATTTTTAAAACCTCTGGTATGAAAAAAGAGGTTATGGCACTAAACTCTGCTCCATAAGTAGAAATTTTATCTTTCATAATTTGATATTTTGAGTTTGCAGTATCTTCGTCCCCTCTTAAGTGCGCATATACTGCCAAGTCTTCAAACAAACTTAATACATCTACATAATTATTAAGGTATTGTAACAAAGTCTTTGCTTCATTAAGCTTACCTTTATATTCTCCTAACCTAGGTGCAATTTCCTGAAGTTTTTTAAAATCTTCTTCCCAAACCTCGTCTGTTGCATACATTTTTTCTACATTCCATTTATATTTAGCTTCAATTTCTTTTCTGGTTTTTAATTTCTTTACTTCTCCCATGATTGTCCTCCTACATATTAATAAATTTAAATACATTTTACCATAATTATGAATTTAGTGCATTTATTTCAAAGGCTTTTCTGCTATAATATATAAAGACGAGTTAATTATTTTTATATAACCTTATGTTTCTGAAATAAATCTACCATATATTTAATATTATTTTAAAAATGTAAAGTTATACTTAAATTTTATAATGTTTAGGAGGAATAAAATGGAATATAGAAAATTTGGTAACTGTAACTTTACTGTATCGGCTTTAGGCTTTGGTTGCATGAGATTTCCTGTTATTGATAAGGATTCTTCTAAAATTCATGAAGATAAAGCAATAGCAATGATAAGACATGCTATCGATAATGGTGTAAATTATATTGATACTGCTTACCCTTATCATGGTAAAAATTCTGAAATTGTAGTTGGAAAAGCACTAAAAGATGGCTATAGAGAAAAAGTAAGACTTGCTACTAAATCCCCTGTTTGGCTAGTAAAAGAATATAATGATTTTGACAAGTACTTAAATGAGCAACTAGAAAAACTTCAAACAGATTATATAGATTTTTATTTAATGCATGCTTTGAATAAGGAACGATTTGACAGCTTAAAGAAAAATAATGTTTTTAAATTCCTAGATGAGGCCATTGCTAGTGGGAAAATTAAGTATGCCGGGTTCTCCTTCCATGATGAAGAGGATGCTTTCTATGAAATAGCTGATAGCTATCCATGGACTTTCTGTCAAATTCAATTAAACTATATGGATGTAGAATATCAAGCTGGACTTAGAGGGTTAAAATATGCAGCTGAAAAAGGCATGGCAGTGGTTATTATGGAACCTCTGAAGGGTGGAAAATTAGCTGGAAACCCACCAAATGAAGTTAAAGAGTTATTTGAAAGTTATGATAGTTTAAGAACTCCAGCAAACTGGGCATTAAAATGGTTGTACAATTTTCCAGAGGTAACAACAATTTTAAGTGGCATGTCAACCATGGAGCAGCTGAAGGAAAATTTACAAATTGCTTCTACTTATAGTGCAAATTCAATGAACAGTGAAGAACTTGAGATTATGGATAAAGCTAAAGACGCTTATCTAAGACTAACTAAAGTTAATTGTACAGGCTGTAACTATTGTCAACCTTGTCCTTTCGAAGTTGATATTCCAAGAAACTTTGAATTGTACAATGAGGGCCATATGTTTAACATGTTAGAAGCATCATCAAATTCCTACAATAATTTCATGCCCAAAAATCAAACTGCATCAAACTGTACTGAGTGTGGAAAATGTGAGGAAGAATGCCCTCAAAACTTACCTATTAGGCAATTACTTAAAGAGGTTCATGCCGAACTTGGTAGAAAATAATTATTTTATATAAGTTCAAATATTATTTCTGTATTAAAAGATATCCAAAGACAATGTAACAAGGAACTAATAATTTTTAGGTTTCTTTATAGTATTATATACCTTATAGTTATTGTTTTAAATAAAAGTTCATAAAAAATCCAGGGTTAAATTTCTATTAGCCCTGGATTCAACATTTACATATTTATTTACTTATAACAATTTTTCTTTATATATTTTAAGACTCATCTCATAATTTTAACTAATAATCCCTATGATGTTTCTTTTTCTTCTTGTTTTTGTGATGATCTTTAGGGAGATAGTCAGGATGGTATAAATAATCATCATTGTGCTTTTCATAATCATGGTGATGTTCATCTTTGTCATGAGAATAGGACTGGAATCCATATTGATTGTTATAGTGCTTACAATTATAACAGTACTTTTTACTCTTTTTATATTTCTTGCACTTCTTACATTTTTTATTTCTAGAATCTATTTGATTTTCAACAACTCTGCGATAGCGCATCTTATCTTCAACATCATTGTTAAAGACTATAAAGTTATTGTCCTTATCTTTATTTTCCTCTTCATCGCTTAAGGATGAAGTTTGGAAAATTGGTTTTTCTAAACTTTCTTCTTTCTTATTCTCAAATTCCTCTTCCTCATTATAACTCTCTTGCTCCCATGCTTTGGTATTACTTTCCTGTCTATTATCCTTAATATACTTATTATATTTTGGATTAATCATTAAGTTATAATCACCAAAGTTTTGCTCATTAAAGGTGTTATACTCTTCAGTTGTAAGCTTATCATCATATTCATAAAGGTCATCCTCACGATAATATGCCTCATCTTCATAGTTTATATCATAGTTGTCTTCATTCAAGTCATCAGTGCTATCACTAAATACTGGAACAGTATTAAACTCATCTAAATCATCAAGCTCATCAAACTCATCAAATTCTTCGTCCTCTTCATCTAAATAATATTTAAACACAGGCTTAATCTCATATTGGTTAAAATCTCCTTCTATTTCCCTGTATTTAACATTTGGATTAACATTGTCCATATCTATTTGTTGATCTTCTTCAAAATTATATTCATTAAATTCTTTTTCATCTAAATCCTCTGTGGGCAAACTATAGAAATCAAATTCTTCCTCTTGCCCAAAGAACTCTGTTCTATCTGATTGCTTACTAATAAACTCACGCTGCATATTGTCTACAGGATCTTTATATTTTTTCCTTGTAGTAACCCTAGGTGAAACTGTATTTTTATTAATATTGTTTTGAGTCAACCTATCCTTGACCATAGTATCCTCCACATCATCATACTTTATATCAGCACTTCTGAAAGTAACCTGTGCCTTAGCCCTTGTAGGTGAGAAGTCTCCATCAACATCAAAGGCCTCAATTGTCATTTCGTATCTTTCATTAGGTCTAGGAGTTTTTGCAAGCTTTAATGTATAGCTTGTAGCATTCTTAGACACAGTAGTAACATAATTAGAATTTATAAAAATGTTATATCCATTTAGGTCTACATCAGGGTTTTTAGACCAACTTAGTACTATTTCATTTTTTCTTGGATAAGCTTTAAAGTTTTTAACCGCTACTGGTGGTTTCAAATAGTCTAAGTTCGTTGGCCCATAGTTTAGATCTACCGGTGGGTTAACCCCAGCCATAGTTCCACTTTCTGTATACTGCCATAATCTCCATCTAGTCCATCCTCCAGCATCAGGTGGGAACGGTGGATTAATTGGAATTTCCTTATACATAGCAATCCAAAGAGGCATATTTGATAGAATATATCCCTTAGTTGAATGACGGAAGTTATTGTATAGTTGAATGAAGAATAGTCCTGTATAAATCATTAATCTTCTTCTTGTTCTTCTTTCAAACCTTTTTCTAAATCTGTCTACCCAATCTAATAAATTGTCAGTAGATATGGATTTATCCTGTGGGCTTTCTATGTCAACTACTGGAAATAGGTCCCCAAAATTTCCAGGACCATACGCTTCTTGAAGAACTCGTATAAAATCATCACACTGAGCATCTGCAGTGGTTAAATCTGTTGACGGCACTGCATAATGATATGCTCCACTAAGTATTCCTACTGATCTTAATCCTCTTACATACTCAAAAAATCTTCTATCCACTCTAAATCTTCCAGTGCCAGAGCTTGATCCACGTACGTAACAATAACTAGTCTTTGTTGCTAGCAAGGCATAATTAACTTCACCTCTAAATTCATTTATGTCTGGACCTATTATATTAGCAAAAGTTGCCTGTTGCATACTCTCCTCCATAATAATAGTAATTCACTTAATATATTATTAATTTTATGGGTAATTTGTTACAATATAACAAGTTATTTTATATAAAAAATAAACTAGCAAGTTTATATATCTCACTAGTTTATTTATATTCTTCTTAAAATATTTTGTGATTCAAATTTAAGCATTTATACAAGTTAAATTAACATGATCAACTTTGATTATAGGAATTAAAAAATTAGAATTATTTTAAAAATCTTATAGACTATACTAACTCTTTACTATTAACTTATTAGTCCTAACTACCTAGTTTGCTATTAATAACACTTTTTATATGAACTTTTGATTTAAAGTATAAAATGATTAAATTAACTACTGGAACTAAAATACAGTAAAATGAAAATAATATTGCCTTTGGCCCAACTTGTAAACTTGTCAATGGAACTAAAACTGCTACATTCCAAGGAATAAGCGGGGCTATGACTATTGCCGTGTTTTCTAAGTCCATAGCAAGATTATACTTATTAATACCATTTTTTTCGTAAGAACCTTTCATAGTCATATTAGTAAGCATCACAGCTAGGACTTGAGTACAGCCTACCATAGCACTCACAATGCTTACTACTATAGTTACTAAAAACAATAAATCTTTTCTCTTTATTTTATTTATTGGTTCTTGAATAAATTGAAGCATATTAGCTCCCTCAAAAATTCCATTAAGTGCTGATGACATAAATACAATAAGAGAAAGCTTCACCATAGATAGAACTCCTCCACCTTTAATAATATGAAAAAGCGGATTATTTTCTTGTAACTTAAAGCCCCAAATTAAGGTTTTAGTTATATCTATTATTTTATAATCTTGTATAGAGAATGCAATAAGTGAAGCTGTTGCCATGCTTATATACATTGAAGTTTTGACTTTCACCTTGAATAGGGATAATACCATTATTATAAAAGCAGGAGAAAGAACCATGATGCTTACATCAAAATAGTTTACTATTTCTATAATAATGTTTGAGTTACTATAATCTAAGGGGTGCCTTAAAGATAAAAAAGTATATATAATACAAGTTAAGATTAGAGGTATAATCGAAGACTTTATCATATTCCTAATATTTCTATATAACTCTGTTTCTGTTATATTTGCTACTAAATTTGCACTTGAGGACATAGGTGAGCATCGATCTCCAAAATAAGCTCCAGATAATATTGCTCCTGCTACAGCAAATAAATTTGCGTCCCCTGCTCTAGCCATTACCATTAGTGAAATACCTACAGTTCCAATAGTCCCAAAAGAGGTGCCAATAAGTAATGAAACTAATGAAGATAAAAGGAATGCACTAATTATAAAGTAACTTGGACTTATTAATTTTATTCCGTAATAAACTATTGCTGGCACCGTTCCTGAAACCATCCATAAAGAAATAATGGCTCCAATAAGCACAAAGATTTGAAGAACGATAAAGGATTTTTTTCCTCCCTTAAAGGCAACTTTTAAACTTTCCTTGAGAGTTAATCCCTTTTTCATAGATAAAATTAAAAATATACCTAGAACTAATGTCAGTGGCACTAAAATATCTATGCCTTTAATCACACTAAAAATTAATAAAGTAGCTGATAGTATTAAACCTAAAATTACGTCCATAAAATCTCCTTTTTAATAATGAACAAGTTCATTTTGTATAGCAGCTTTGAAAGGAGATTTGGCTTCCACCTGATGAGGATGAGAAAGTTATCCTTCCAAAACATCGTTAAGCTTTCAAATTACACTTGTAAATAGTCTTTATAAAATAAACATTATTTATATGGTATTATAATAAATTTCTAATAATATATTACCTCTTTACTAACATGAATACAACGGAAATTTCATAACTATAAAATGTGACTAGATGTAACCCAAAACAACTTATATTATAAGGAAATATCTTTAGTAAATTATGTCTCCTTCAATATACTAATCGCAGTTTATTTATCCATAATATAACAAATATTACTTTTAATAGAGGATTTTCAATTGTTTTGTAGAATATAAACAATAGTAAATTTTTTATGAGGTGAAGTATAATGAATGGCTTAAAACTTTTTTATTTTCCGCAAGATATTTTATTAGTAATAGTTGGATTCTTGATCCTATCAATGTTTAATATGAACGAAAATTTAGCACTATCAATATTTGTGTCTTTAACTACTGTTACCTTAATCATACTATGGCTATTTCTAAGGATAAGAAAATATAATGATCTACAACAATCTATTAAAGTTATTAATCTTTTGGAGATTCAAGTTCTAGAATCTACTGAAATAATTCAACAAATACACTTGTATTTAAATAATAATTTAAGAATATGTATCAGTAATATAATTATAAATAATCAATGGTTTAACGATATACTTATTCTTAGAGATTATTTAACTGAATTAGAACTTCGTCAAATCATTGATTTAATGTATCATTTTGATTCCCTTCAGAAAAATTACAATCACTGGACTGAAACTGGAGATGAAAATTTGCAAAGTATTTTAAAAACTAATATTTCTCCATCTAATAGTGATTTGATTGATGAGGTTAATTCTGTAAGAAACATGGTAATTAAATTAAAAACAGATTTTTCTATAAATTAAAAGGGTAACTATTAAAGTTACCCTTTATTAATTTGAAACAATATACTTAACACTATATTGCTATTTCCTCATCAGATTCTAAATAAGCTTTTATTATCTCTAGATGATTTTCATCTTCTTCTGCTATAACACTAAAAATATCCCTTGATAAATCTTCCGGATAATCCTTAAACATTACCTCCCCTTTAAAATTAATGGTAGTTCCCATTCCTACCTGTTCAAATTCGTAACTATAAACTACTTTCACCCCATATTTAATGGTATGAAAAATAAATCTTCTGTTATTTATAATCTCTATGATCTCGCTTTCATACTTAAAATCTCTGCCATTATGAAGTATAACATTTTCATACTTACTCCCATTAACTACTGGGCCTTCTGTGATTTTATTAATAGAGAGGATATCATTCCATACTGTACAAAACCTCTTAAAATCACTACAGAACCTGAACACCTCATTAATGTTTTTTCTTACAAAAATTGAATTTCTAAATTTGTACATAACCTGTCCCCCTCTATTTTATTTACTGCAATGTAGTATTATTATAACACAATAGTAAAATATTGGAAATATATGCTAGTAAAAAAACTGCTTTCACATCAGTCTTTTTACTTAAGTATATGATTATTTTCATTGAATCAGCTCTGTAACCCTAAAAATATTTGTAAATTTTCTTTGAAGGACTTTTAAAGCTATATTTCTAAGAATTCTTTATTAATATTACCTTGAAATTTACTTAAAGGTATTTTAAATTCTGGATTATAATATTCCTTCGGTGCAATTTCACCTTGCGGAAAAGTAATTATTAAATTTCCATTTTCAATATAAAATTCTGTATCTGCATTTACACTGTTAAAGTTATATATATTACTATGACCTAAAGTCATTTCTAAGTTCTTTATTTGATCTTTTATTTCCTTATTTATTGCTGAAATGAAATTAAAGTCTCCTTTAAATACGTCCTTTAACTTATATATTCTTCCATCTCTAAGGTTAATATTATATCCTTTATTATATAAAACATAATTTTCAGTGGTTCCATTATTTCCGGAGTAAGTTATAACTATGCTTAATAAATCTTTGTTTACGTAGTAACTTTTAAAATAGGTTGAAGCTCCCCATACTTTTGCCTCACCAGACTCATTGATTTTAACTTTATCTTCATTAGCCTTACTTTTAATTAAGCTATTAAAGCTAAATACTTGTTCTTTTATAGTCTTGTTTATATTATTTACTATTGTATTATCATCATCCTTTATCACAGGGTAAGATAAATAAGACTGAAAACCATCTTCACTTGATATATATGTTTCAGTTTGAATTTCTAAAGGATTTTTTAAAATCTTCACCTTCTTATTCAAACCCTTAGGGAATATTTTATCTGGAATCTTAAACTCAGAAATTCCCGAAGCATAAGGCGCTATTGCATATTCCCCAAAATATATAACAACTCCATCGTCAGTTAAATAAAAATTTTGGTTGTAAGGAATACCATTGAGATTCTTTATTGAATCAGGAAAGTATTTCTGTATATCTTTTTCCATTTGGGTCTTTATTTCTTTTAAAATCGTAGCTCTGTAATCTGGATTGTTCCCAAAGAAGTCCTGTAACACTCCATATTTCCCAGTATTTAAATCAAAATTGTAGGCTATTTTATTTGTACTACCATGAGCACCACCAGTATACTGGTATATGGTTAGTACCACAGATAATAAATTGTCTTTATTATAAGAGATATTGTATTCAGAAGTAACATTATATTGCCTTACATCATATCCAGTTTTTTTGTTTAACTCACTATCTTCTTTAGCCATTTTTTCTACAGAATCTTTGATAGTTAGTATAGTACTTTGAATTTTGTCATTAATAGCTTTTTCAGCATCACTATTTTTTAAACCAGAGATTACAGGGATATCCAATTTTACCGCTATATATTCATTACTATATTCAACTAACTTTGAAGTTACTTTACTATTATTTGTGACTTCCCCTGCTTTTTGACATAAATTCTCTCCTAAATAAATTGAATTTTCCATTGCATAGGTATTATAAGATAAATTAGACATAAAAATTATAAATAATAGCCAAATCTTTATTTTCCTCATGGTACCACCCTTTCCATTTTACAATTAGTTTACCCATGAAAATCTCAACTACACCTAATAATTATATTTATTTCTTAATAATTTACACGTTTATTATCCATACTAATTTATAGTTATCCACTACACAAAATTATTTAATTCACACGTTAACATAAACTTTCATTTGTTGTATCTTTGTATTTTATATACTTTAATCAAAAACTTTCAAATATTTCAGTTTTAAAATACCCTTGAAAATATAGCACCAACAATATTCAATAACCCTAATTTAAACTAAAGGAGAGTTTAATATGCCTAGATTAGGATTAAGAACTATTAAAACTTCAATAGCAGTATATTTTTGTATTACTATAACCGCTATGTTTGGCATAGATCCTTTTTATTCCTGTATTGCTGCAGTATCAACAATTCAAACCTCTATCCAATCTTCCTTTGTAGTTGGAAGAGATAGAATGGTTGGAAGTGCTATTGGTGCCTTTTTTGGTGTGATTTTTTCTTATTTTGGTCAAAATAGCTCCTTCTTCACTGCACTTGCTTTACTTTGTGCTATATATACTATCACTTTATTAAATAGCAAGGGAGCAGTTAACATTGCTTGTATTGTAGTAATAGCTATTATGGTTGATCCTACTGTTGTCTCACCCATTCAAAGCGGTATTGAAAGATTGCTTCAAACTTTACTTGGTATTGTTATCGCTGTTATAGTTAATGTAACCTTATTTCCTCCAAAAAATTAATTTATTCTATAGTTTAAATTACTACAATTAATAAAAAATCCCTAGCCTAAATTGGCTAAGGATTTTATCATATATTTAATTATTAAAGAATTTTAATCTGCAAAAACAAACTTAAATCTTGAAGTCTCTAGGATTATCATCATTTACTCTAGGTTCTCCAAAGGTAGCTCTTGCACTTTCAGCAGCTGGGTCATGATTTATATGTTTCTTCCTAAACTTACCATCATGCTTTCTATTTTCCTTAGTATCTTTCATTTTTGTCATATGAACACTCTCCTCTCTAAATTTAGAGTATCCACTTAAAATCCTTTTATTCAAATTAATAATATCCATTTTTAAATTTTACTTAAGCTTTAAATTTCTTTCCTTTTCCACAATATTTTTTGCAATACCATGTGCTATTTCTTTTGTTTTATCTATATCTATAGTACATATCACACCATCTCTAACTAAAACTTTACCATTTACTATAGTATGTTTAACAAAACTAGTATTTCCACAGCAAATTATTGAAACTAAGGGATCATGACACCCTGCAAAAGCAATATCACTTAAGTCTAATACAATAATATCTGCTGCTTTATTAATCTCTAAATAACCTGTATCTGTTCTTCCTAGAACTTCAGCCCCTCCTCTGGTTGCCATCCTCAAAGTCTCGTAGGCAGTAAGCCCTTTATCTCCATATTTTAAGTGGTTTAATAAATAAGCTCTTCTTACTTCTTCCCACATATTAGAGCCATCGTTGGATGCACTACCATCTACTGCTATTCCTAAAGGAACCTCTGCTTCTATAAGTTCAGAGGTTCTACAAATACCGCTACCTAACTTCATATTAGAGCTTGGACAATGTGCAATACCAGCACCTTTTATAGCCTTTATTTCTCTATCATTAAGATATATTCCATGGGCAAACCATACATCAGATCCGATCCACTCTAAATCCTCCATTAATTCTACAGGTCTTCTTCCATACCTTTCAATACAAAACTTCTCCTCATCAATAGTCTCACATAAATGTGTATGCATCATTACTCCTCTTTTACGTGCTAAGTCCTTTGTATCCGTCATTAGTCTTGTGCTTACTGAAAAAGGGGAGCAAGGTGCTAATGCAATTCTAGTCATTGCAAAATCTTTAGAATTGTGGTACTTATTTATCAATCTTTCCGAATCCACTAATATATCTTCTTCCTTTTGGACTACACAGTCTGGTGGCAATCCACCACCGCTTTTTCCTAAAGACATTGAACCCCTTGTGGCATGAAATCTAATTCCAATTTCACTAGCTGCTTTTATTTGATCATCTATAAGTTTACCTGATGTAAACTTTGGAAATAAATAATGGTGATCCATAGTAGTTGTACAACCTGTTCTTAGCAATTCACTAAATCCTACCATGGCACCATAATATACTGCCTCTGGTGTTATGTGCTTCCAAAATTCATAAAGTCCAACTAGCCATGGAAATAATGGCATATCTTGTACTTCTTGAATACCTCTAAATAAAGTTTGGTATAGATGATGGTGTGTGTTTACAAATCCAGGCATTACTACTAAGTTGTCGCAAGATATAATTTCACTATCCTCAAAGGGACAAAGGTTTTTACCCATAGAAATAATTTTATTATCCTTTATTAATAAATCTACTCCTTCTAAAATATCATTATTATCATTCATGGTAATTAGATAACCTATATTTTTAAATAAAATACTAGACAAATTCTCTCCTCCTATTAAGTTTTTTTAATTTAATAAATACTATGTAAAATCCCTCACTTTAATGACAAGAAGGAGCTATATTATTTTAGATTGCATTGTTACAATAATTAGAGAAGATTCCTATTTACTATACTTTAACTATAATAGTTTTGATAGGTTGTTTAGATGTGTTAGGAAGTATTTTTCATCCTATATCCTTATAAAATTCTAGTCCTACTGAAATTTTACATTAGTGAACTCTTTTAACTTAATACACTATTATGCAACTTTTAACAGGAAATTCATATACTTAATAATATACTTGATAATATATTTTTGTAATACTCACTATCTTATATATTCTGATCCTTAGTTAATATAATATTATTTTGTCCTAAATAACATATATACTTCATAATATATATAAATTGAGGATTTATAAATTCACAATAATTTATTTAAATTTTCTAAATATTTATATAATTTTAATAATTATTATGTTATTATATATGTATACTATTCATGTCATTTCATAATTGGTCATATTTTAGCTAATAATATATTGGTTATGTTATTGCTTAAACTTCCAATTATAATATTTATTAAAATAAGAAAGGAGTTGTTTCGATGGTAGAATATAACCTATCAACTATTGAAGCATTTCAAATCTTAGATGAGAATCCAACCTATAGAGCTGTTAATGCAGAAGGTCATACTTTGGAACTAAGAGGAGAAGAAAAATTTATAATTCATCGTCGTATCAAAATGGCTAAGGATAAGCATGTTAGCTTAAGTGATAAATGGAGAATTGTAAAACCAATTCCATACGAGTTAGCTAATGAACTGTTTAAAAAGCTTAGAACTATAGAGTGTAGATTTGATGATGGAACAAAAAAATTCTATAATAAAATGCCTGACAATGGTCATGTAATTATAGAAAGTGACTTACCTTATGGTAAAGACTGTCTCTGGTATTGCTTTAGCTATTATGAGGATTAGTTTTCATTAAGGTTTACAATATTATAAAGAATAATATTGTAAATATTATTTCATTTTAAAATTAAACACATAGACTCAGATATTTTTTATATCTGAATTTATGTGTTTAATATTTCTAATATTTTTTCTACTTTTGGATTACATACTGAATAAGTAATTTCTGTTCCCGTTCTTTCACCTTTAACTATTCCAGCTACCCTTAGTTTTTGCAAATGCTGAGAAACTGTAGATTGAGGCATCCCCAAACAATTTTGCATAAAGGAAACATTACAATTTCCCTTTCCTAACAATCCGTTAACTATACATAATCTAACAGGATGTGCTAAAGCCTTAAGCATCTCTGCATCTTCATTATATCTTGTAGAATTCATATCCATATTAATCCCTCCCAACTCTTTATTATTATTTGTATATATAGATTTTATATTCATGATACTATTTGTATATTATGTTAAAGTCTTGCTATTGTCAATATTTTATGCTAATTTTGTCACCTTAACCTAGGTTTTAAAGTATATTATAGTAGAATCATTTTATGGAGGTTATCTAATGCCACTAGAAGGTTCTCAAACTCAAACTAATCTAAGGAAAACCTTTGCTGCTGAAGCCAGAAGTGTGACAAAATATCAATTATTTGCTGAAAATGCTAGAAGAGAAGGTTATGAATTTATTGCTAGAGTATATGAAGAAGCGGCAGAACAAAATTTAGCTCATGCACGACAAGTATATGGACGCTTTCTAGGAAACATAAAATCGCTGCCAGAGAATCTGGAGTCCACTGCAAAGGCTGAGAATGCAGAACTAAGTATTTATTTAGAGTATGAAAGAATTGCTAGAGAAGAAGGCTTAGAAGATATTGCTACTTTTTATAGAGAGGCAAGAGTAGTAACAAATCTTCACTATAGACAATTCAATGATTTATATACTCGTTTAGCGGATGGCACTCTATATAATAGAGAGACAGTTCAAATTTGGCAATGTATGAACTGTGGTTATCTACATGAAGGAAAAGAAGCTCCTGAATTTTGTCCACTTTGCTTTTTCCCTCAAGGGTGGTATAGACTCTTATGTCCAGATTACTAATTTTTCTAATGTTCCCTAATAACTTCAAAAAAACTCTTATTCTATAAAGATTTTGCTCATACAAATTTATTTTTGTGTGGTATTAAAAAAAGCTCAATTTATTATGTGAAAAGCACCTTAATATAGGTGCTTTTTATCATTGCTTATCTAATTTTAACATGCTTCCATTTACCAGTTTTAAATCTTGCATAAACCATCATCCACCTAAATACTTGATCCAAAAATACTGCAATCCAAGCCCCCATAAGTTCCAGATTGAATATATTAATAAACACATATGCTAATACAACTCTTATACCTAAAATTCCAATTCCAGTGGATAGCATTGGAAAAGTTGTATCTCCTGCACCTCTTAAGGAACCTACAATTATAAAAGCTGAAGATTGAAATGGTTGCATTACAGCAACAATTTTCAAAGCATCTGCACCTGAGTTAATTATTACCTCATCTTTAGTATAAAGTCCTAATATTTCAGGTGCGAATAAGAAGAAAACCACTCCAATTAGTGTTGCTAGTATAGATCCAATTTGACGGGCCTTTGAAACATAAGCTTCTGCTCTTGCAGGATCCCCTTCCCCTAAAGTTCTTCCCGTTAAGGACGCAGCAGCTATTGAAAAGGATTGCCCCGTAGTAAAAGAAAAACTTAAGATATTTAAGCAAATTTGATGTGCAGCATAAATCACAGTACCTAATGAGGCCACGGTTTTAGTAAATAACATAATACCAACTCTTAGTATCATCATTTCTATAGAAGATGGTACCCCAATTCTTATAAAATTTCTTACAATATCTTTATCATATTTAAATTTCTTCTTAAAATCAATTTTAATTCCAGTTTTCCCTTTTAAAAATAATCTTACAATCATGAAGGTAGCCACAATTTGAGAAAAACAAGTTGATATTGCAGCCCCAGTAACGCCTAGAGCTGGTAAGCCAAATACTCCATAAATAAGTAGTGCATTTCCAACTACATTCAAAGCATTAACTTTTATATTTATTTTCATTGGAGTTTTAGTATCCCCAACTCCCCTTAATACTGCAAACAGTGAATTGTTTATTCCCTGGAATAAGAACCCAAACATAATTATTCTAAAATACCATATTCCAATGTTAATTGTATCAGCTTCTGCTCCCATAAACCTCATAATATCTACAGCAAATATTTGAGCTAGAATAAATAGTGGAACAACTAAAAAAACTAAATTAATTAACACAATATGTTTAACAGTATTTTCTACTTTTCCTTCTTCTTTTCTTCCTATGTATCTAGCTACCATAGCTGTTCCACCAATGTTTAAAGCCTGCACTATTGCAAGACCAATAAATAGAGGCTGATTAGTAATTCCTACCGCCGCCACTGATGCTGCTGCTATAAAGTTATCATTGATTCTCCCCAGCATTATCATATCTACCATGGAAAACAATGAACCTAACAATGACTCTAGTAGCACTGGCCATGCTATATTTACTACATCTTTTGTAATTGGATCATTTATATTTTCAGTAAAATTCAGTCTTTTTTTTAAATCTAGCATAACACTATCCACCTTTCAACTTTTCTATTTTCATACTATTATGTATATTCAACGCAGTAATAAAAAACCCTTTTAATTTTTATATTTATTAACGTATATGCATATTCAAAAAAAAAACCCTCAAAATTGAGGGATTTTTTTACATACATAAATAGAATTCATCATAGTAAATATTAAGTTCTGAAAATGACCTGTTCCTTTTTGAACATAGTTCTTGCAATAAGTAAAGAAATAAATATATAAACCACTGTCCATCCTAATGTGATTCCAATATGGGTATAATTATAAATACCAAATATCAATTCCTTGAGAAGACATACTACATTAGCTAAAGGTATATGAAAGTAGAAAGTCTCAATATTTTTAGCATCTAACATGTAGGTTGCATAAATTGGTATAATACCTATTACAGTTAATGGAGTAATATAAGTTTGCGCTTCTTTAAAAGATCTAGCATAAATACTAATAGCTAGTTCTAAAGCACCAAACACCATTGTAGTTAACACAGCTATAATAAATATAAATAAAAAGACCTTGTAATCTATCCCAAAACTTAAAGCTGATGCGGCACTGTTTGCACCCATTTCACCAGTAAACACTCCTGGATTTATAGCAAAGGATATATAAAGCCCTACTAGGGAAGCTAATGCAGTAATCATCCCAAGTAAGGTAATTGCAAAAAACTTTCCATATAATAATGACATTCTACCAGCTTGTGTAGTAAGTAAAGGTTCTAAGGTTCCACGTTCCTTTTCACCGGCTCCTAAATCTGTTGCTGCAGGAATTGGTCCTGTAATACAATACATTACAAGTAATAATGGAAGCATCATTGACAAAATCATAGTTGAAGCTCCACTTTCCTCTTCCTTAACAGTTTTTTGTTCTATGTTTATTGGTGTTAGTATTTTGGTATCTATATTTCGTTCCGATAATCTATTAGTTACTATGCCTTGAGAATAGGCTTGTATAAACCTTTCAACTGTTCCAGCAACAATTGAAGAGGTTTGACTTGCATTATCCATTATAAGAGTCACTGATATTTGCTCTTCACCTTTAATTTTTTCATCAAACTCCTTTGGAATTTCTATTGCAACTGAAAGATTTCCATCCTTTATATCTCTATCAACCTCTGTAGAATCTACTACTATTACATTTTCTTGCCCCTTAATAAACTCTCTTAAAGAGCTGTTACCTGAATCAACAATAGCAATTTTCATATCTTTTGTTGCATCTTCTGTGGTTTTTGCCATGCCTTTCCCAAGCACAAAAAACATAATAGGAAATATTAAAAGTGGTACTAGAATACTGGCAATTATAGTTTTCTTATCTCTAAAAATGTCCATTACTTCTTTCCTAAAAACTAGTCCTATTATATTATTTTTCATGAGTATCACCCCCAATTAAAGCAACAAACACTTCTTCTAGGTTATTATTTTTATATTTTTCCTTTAACTCAGTTATAGATCCACGTTCCACTATTTTTCCTTTATTTATAATTATTACCCTATCACATAGCTTTTCAACTTCCATCATGCTATGACTGGAAAATATAATGGATTTATTTTCTTCTTTACACTTAAAAATGAAGTTTTGAACAATTCTCGCTGCTGTTACATCTAATCCCATTGTAGGTTCGTCAAAAAGCATGACTTTTGGGTTGTGAACAATGGACCTAGCTATAGCAACCTTTTGCTTCATTCCTCTTGAAAACTTTCCAACTCTCCTATCGATGTACTCCTCCATTTCTAGTGCTTTAGCTAAATTTTCAATATTTTTATTAGCTTCCTCTTTGGATAATCCGTTTAACATAGCGAAATATTTTATGTTCTCTCTAGCAGTAAGTCTATCGTAAAGTCCTACCTCTCCACCAAACAATATACCAATTTGAGAACGAACTTTGGAATCTTCTGTTAAGATGTCGTAACCATTTATCTTAGCAGTTCCCTCTGTTGGTTTAAGCATTGTAGCTAGCATTCTTAGAGTAGTAGTTTTTCCAGCTCCATTTTCTCCTAGTAAGCCAACAATTTCTCCAGATTTTACTGAAAAACTTATATTATCTACAGCCTTTATTTCTTTAAAGCTTTTACTCAAACTATTTACTTCAATCATAAATTCACTCTCCTCCGTTCAAACGTAAAACTTTAATAATCATTATATATTCTAGCACAATATAACATATTCTTCCACATCTTCAAGTTATAAATTTAAATTCGTACATACTTAAAACAGAAAAATAGTGTAACCTTTATAGTTACACCATTTAATATTTCATCAACTTTCCATATTATTTTTCAAATACATCTACAGCAACTTCACTTCTATTTTTATTCTTAGTTTTTATAGGAGCAGTTCCATATTTATTATCTCCTTCGGTTCCTTTTATTAAAAGTAATGTTAAAATTGCAGGTATTTGTATATAAGGAATACCACATACTACTGCTAATATACCAGAGATATTTATATCTTGAACCCTTTTATAACTACTAAGAACTATTAAGATGCTTAGTAGCACTTTTAAAGTGAACTTTCCAGCAAATAATAATATTCCTAATGTATCATTATTAAAAGTTGAAGTTAAGTTAATTATTAAGTCAAATAAAAGATTCATAATTATAAATCCCATTATTAAAGCAGTTATATAGATCCCATATTTTTTTCTACTCATTCTTCCTTCTAGTTTAAATAAACTATTCTCCATGTAATCGCCCCTCTTATATAATCCTCATTTTTAAGGTAGTAAATCATATTATCTACTCTTATTTTATACCAAAGGAAGGACTATTATACATTATTTACCATAATGTTATATTATTTTTACAGAATATTCAAAACTGGTTACTTTTTCGATATGTACGGGTTATCTTTAATATAAAATCTCCAAGGATAATCCTTTGCTTCTTCAGCATAATCTATACCTATTCTTGTAGTTTCAACTATTTCAAAATTATTATAATTTACATCTTCTATATATAATATATCAGAGGTTAAGTTAACAGCATTTAAGGTTTTATCAAGTTTTAAAGCACTACAGAGTTTAGCCGGTCCATTTGCTATATTTATTATTTGCTTTTTAGTAAGTTCCTTTATATTTTTGTTAACTCTTAGTAGTGCCATATCTTCTATGCCTTCCACTGGCTGTAAAGCCCTAATAAGAACAGCTTGTGGTATCCCTTCCTCCGCTGTAACAACATTAAAACAATAATAAAGCCCATATATAAAGTAAATATAACTTACTCCACCAGCTTCAAACATAACTTTAGTTCTTTCTGTTTTTCTTCCACCATAGGAATGTGCTGCTTTATCCTGTATTCCCATATAAGCTTCTGTTTCAACTATAACCCCAGATAATATTTTACCATTTATTTTATGTACTAACTTTTTTCCTAACAATTCCTTTGCTACTAGTAATGTGTCCCTTCTATAAAAAGATATATTCAATTTCATAGCACAAATTTTCCTCCAATTAAAGTTAATATATTAATATTAAATAACAAACTAATCATAAATTAAACTAAATATAGTGTAGGTTATTTTATTCTTATTATTCATTACAAAAGGCACCCACTTAAGATTACACTTAAATAGATGCCTTTAGCTTACTTTTAAACTAATTATATTTTGTTCATCATATTTATTTTAATAATATTTACACAATTATATTAAGTGCTTGGTCTAAATCTGAAATTATATCTTCAACATTTTCTAAACCAACAGCTAATCTAACTAAGTTATCCTTTATTCCTGCCTCTAATCTTTCCTCACTAGTATATGGTGAATGAGTCATTGAAGCTGGATGTTGTATTAAGGTTTCACAATCTCCTAAACTTACTGCCAAGCTACAAAGATGTGTGTTATTGATCATTTTTTTACCTTCTTCAACTCCACCCTTTATTTCAAAGGCAATTACTGCACCTGGAAGAGCCATTTGTTTTTTAGCTAAGTCATATTGTGGGAAGCTCTTTAACCCCGGATAGTATACTTTTTCTACTGCTGGATGACTTTCTAAAAACTCGGCTACTTTCATAGCATTAGCACAATGTCTTTCCATTCTAACTTCAAGGGTTTTCATTCCCCTAATTACTAGATATGCATCAAAAGGACTCATTACAGAACCTGTCATGTCTTTAACTCCAAATAATCTAACTTGAGTTAAAAACTCTTTATATCCAGCTACAAATCCGCAAACTACATCTCCATGACCATTTAAAAATTTTGTTCCTGAATGGATTACCACATCTGCACCTAATGATAGTGGCTTTGTAATATATGGTGTGCAGAAAGTATTATCTACCATAACTAAACAACCATCATTTTCATGAGCTATCTTACTTATTCCTTCAATATCAGCTATATCTAAATTGGGGTTGGCTGGGCTCTCCAAATATACAACTTTTGTATTAGGTCTCATGGCCTTTCTAACATTTTCAGGATCTCTTGTATCTACAAAAGTTACTTCTACTCCATATCTAGTTAGACCATGGCTTAAATATGCAAATGTACATCCATATAAAGTTTTAGCTGCAACCACATGATCTCCAGCTCTTAAAGCAGACCATAATGCTGATGAAACCGCTCCCATTCCTGAGCTCATAGACACAGCAGCTTCTGCACCTTCTAGAAGTGCAAGTTTCTCTTCTAGAACAGTATTAGTAGGATTACCAAGTCTTGAATAAATGTAACCTTCTTCCTTTAATGCGAACCTATTGCCCCCCTGTTCTGCTGAATCAAATATAAAAGTTGCTGTTTGATGTATTGGAGTAGCTAAAGCACCATATTGATCCTTTACTGCACCTCCATGAACAGCTCTTGTTGAAAATCCCATGTTTTTTAACACATTTTTATCCACAATAATTCCCCCCGTAAGATTAATACATATAGTTTCAATTTATTATGTAGCAAATTCTATGCCAATATTAAAAATAAGAACTAAATATACTATATTCTTTCACCTTTTAAATCATTTCACCTTTTCTTATGTCTAGCAAAGGCATAGCTACACTATATAATTCCCACTTATATATAGTTATTTTCTTAGTCTGTGGTTTTGTGAATACATTTTTCAACTTTAATGCCTATACCTTTAAAATGAAGGAAGGGTACTAAGATTTCGAAAAATGGCAATATAAATTACCACTTTGTTTCAGTTTGCGGTAATTTATGTTGCCACTCGGTTCTAAAACTTTCCAATTTATATCATAGCTTATACTTGTTTATTTTATTAATTAAAGCAGTGTGAGAAATCCCAAGAGCTTTAGCTGCTGATCTAATACTTTTATGACTATTTAGCACTTTCTTAATTTCTATAGCTTCTACCCTTTCCATTGTAACTTTTAAAGGTTCATTTTTATGTACTTCCAGTATTTCTTCACTTGTACTGCTACCCAGGTCAAATATAAGGTTTTCTATAGTTAAGCTGTCCCCTTCACAAAGTATCATAGCTCTTTCCATAACATTTTGTAATTCCCTGATATTCCCCTGCCAAGGATATTCTAAAAGTTTATTAATAAATTCCATTTCTGCACCTTTAATATCTTTACTCAACATAAAGTTTAGTTTCTCAATAAAATGCATAACTAGTATTGGTATATCTTCTACTCTATCTCTTAAAGGTGGAATGTATAGAGGAATAACATTTAATCTATAATATAAGTCCTCCCTAAAGCTTTTGATTTTTATCATTTCTTCTAAATTTCTATTAGTTGCTGCAATAACTCTTATATTTATTTTCTCCTCTTTATTTGACCCAACTTTTCTTATTATGCCTTCTTGTAATACTCTTAAAAGCTTTGCTTGAAGTGGCAAAGATAGCTCCCCAATTTCGTCTAAAAAAATACTTCCCTCATGAGCTTGCTTGAATAGTCCCTCTTTTCCATTACTCAATGCGCCTGTAAAGCTTCCCTTCTCATATCCAAAAAGCTCGCTTTCAATTAGATTCTCTGGAAGAGCCGCACAGTTTATTGCCACAAAAGGGTTATCCCTTCTGCTGCTTAAGTTATGTATAGCTTTTGCAAACAATTCCTTTCCAGTACCACTTTCTCCTCTGATTAGCACAGTGGAATTTATCTTAGCCACAGTTGTAGCTAGATTTTTTACTTTTTTTATTGCTTTACTATTACCTACAACATCTTTAAACGCACCTTGCTCTGTAGAAGAAATTACCTTAACCATCTCTATTGCTTTATTTACGTCTCTAAGTGAACATACTCCTCCTAGAGTATTATCCTCATCGTCTTTTATAGCTGCTCCATTTATCATGTAATGTTTTTTCTTTTGGTCATTACTAACCTTTATTTCAATATTTTTATAACTCTTTCCGTTTATAATTAGTTTTATTATATCCTCATCTTTTAATATTGATTTAATATCATTACCTATAATATTTTCCTTTTTACAACTAAAGATTTCCTCGCAATATCGATTAAAAATCTCAACTTTTCCATTTTTATTAGCCACAATTATGCCATCATCAACTGAATCCAATACTGCTAGCAACTTTCTTTCATTTTGCTCATAATATAAAAGTTCCATTTCTTCAACCTTAAGTACTTCCTCTATAGTATAGAACTCATTAATTAATTCTTCTTTTTTGCACTTATGAATATCTTCAATTTTTACGCATACCTTTGTTGGAAAAACTTCAACAGAAGTTAAGCTAATATTAGCTTTATATATCTTTTCTAAAACTTTAAGAGTAACTCCAATCTTATCTTCAGTTATTATTTCAAATCTAATGTACTTTTTCATATCTCACCTATATTCCAATAGTCAATTTTCTCTTTCAAAAATTACACAGTACTTTTATAGGATTATACAAATTTTAATCCCACACCTTAATTATAGATTATTTAAACTATTTTAAATAGTATTAATCCTTAAGTTCAGCGTCTCTTTATTTATTAATTTTTAGCTACTATCCTTAAATTTACCCTAAAATCAAATTAATTGCTCAATTTAGAATTAAGTAAACTATCTTATAGTTATAAATAAAGGTACTTCACTATTAGATGAAGCACCTTTGTTTATAATTAAATATTACTTTCCGCCCATAGTTAGCAGCATTACTGCCTTTGCTGTATGCAATCTATTTTCAGCCTCATCATAAACAACTGAGTGAGATCCATCTATAACAGAATCCTCTACCTCATTTCCCCTATCTGCAGGCAATGCATGCATATAGATTGAATTTCTTTTTGTCAATGCCATGATTTCTTCTGTACATTTCCAGTTTCTATAAGATTCTAATAAATCATCAACTACTGCAGTACTTTGATTAGTAACCCAACTTCCCCAGTTTTTAGGAATTACTACATCTGCATCTTTGTAAGCTTCTTCCATATTATGAGTTATTGTTAATGTTCCTCCATGTTTTTCAGCATTTTCCCTTGCTTGTTCAATTGCCCATTCTGGTAAGTCATATCCCTCTGGGTAAGCAAGCCAAACATCCATTCCATACCTTGGGAATAACAATACTTGAGTTAAGGGAACAGAAATTGGTTTTTTATGACTAGTAGCATAAGCCCATATTATAGAAACCTTTTTACGTCTTACATCTCCCAACTTTTCTTTCATTGTCATTAAATCTGCTAGACCTTGCATTGGGTGGTATAAATCGCATTGAAGATTCATAATTGGCACTGATGAATTGGCAGCCATTTCTCTTAAATACTTATTTCCAACACCCCAAAAACAGTTTCTACAAGCTATTGCATGACCCATTCTTGATAAAATTACAGCAGTATCTTTTGCACTTTCTCCATGAGATATTTGCATTGTACTAGTATCTAAATAGTTAGCATGTCCTCCTAATTGCGAAAAACCAGCTTCCATAGAATTTCTAGTTCTTGTTGATTGTTCAAAGAACATTAAAAACATTGACTGACCTTGCAGATAATTTGTTTGTTCCCCAGTAGCAAATTTTCTCTTTAAATCAAATGATACGTCAAGTATTGTGTCAATCTCTTCTTTAGTCCATTCTTGTAGTGTAATTAAATGTTTCCCTCTGAATACACTTTGCATTAATAACTCCCCCAACTTCTTATTCAAAATTTAGTTACCTAGAATATCTATATATTTATTGTTATTTAACTTCAATAATCAGCCTTTAAAACCTTACCTGGGCTATTACTAAACTAATCTGACTTATTATAGTCAACTGCTTTAAAATCAATATTTTCTCAATTACTTTTTATAGTTTTCAACGTACATAAATGGAATTACTGCATACATAGCAGCACATTGTACTAATTCTCCCTTAAAGGTCTTCTCATTTGGTGCATGAGCTTCATCTTCATGACCTGGTCCAAAACCTATACATGGTATTCCATAACGCCCCATTATAGAAACTCCGTTTGTGGAAAATGTCCATTTATCTACTAATGGTTTTTTATCAAATAATTCTTCATAACACTGAACTGCATTTTTACAGATTTCGTGGTTCTCTGGAATTACCCAAGTAGGAAAATAACTTTCAGTTGGATAAACTAATCCTGTATAAGCTGGTCTTTCATAAGTATACATCTCAACTTTAGCATTAGCTGCCTTCACTGCAGGCAGTCTTCTTATTTGCTCTAATGCATAGTCAAAGGTTTCCCCATCAGTAAGTCTTCTGTCTATAGATATGGTACAACTATCAGCTACTGCACATCTAGAAGGAGAAGTGAAAAATATTTCTGAAACAGTTAATGAACCTTTCCCTAAGAACTTATTGTCAATTAGATTCTCATGAAGTGCCTTTAATTCATTAAGTATTGGCGCCATTTTAAATATAGCATTATCTCCTCTTTCAGGTGCTGAACCATGGCAACTTAATCCATTAGTTGTTACCTTAATCTCCATTCTTCCTCTATGTCCCCTATAAATGTTGCAGGAAGTTGGTTCAGTGATTACGACAAATTCAGGTTTGATTTTATCTTCATTAATTATATATTGCCAACAAAGCCCATCACAATCTTCTTCCTGCACTGTGCCTGTAACAATTAAAGTGTAATCATTCTCAAGATTTAATTCCTTAATTATTTTTCCTGCATATACCATGGAAGCCATACCACCCTCTTGATCACTTCCACCTCTTCCTAAAATTATATTTTCATCCTCATAGCCCTCATAAGGATTGTATTTCCATAAATTTATATCACCTATTCCTACGGTGTCTATGTGGGCATCCATAGCAATAACATGTTTACCATGCCCTATAAATCCAAGCACATTACCCATTGCATCAATTTCTACTCTGTCAAATCCTACCTTTTCCATCTCTTCTTTTATTCGCAGAACTACTGTTTTTTCATTACAACTTTCACTTGGAATCCTAATCATATCCCTTAAAAACTTAGACATGTCCTCCTTATAATTATTTGCCCTTTCCAAAACTTTTTGAAAATCAACTTTCATTTCTACCTCTCCTTACAAACATTTATATTTAAGTAGTTTTATAAAATTTAATTTAACACTTTTTTATTAAGCAATGATCAAGTTTATTTTGTAGAGCGGCTTTGGAAGAAGATTTCACTCCCACCTGATGAGAATAGGAGAATTATCCTTCAAAAACTTCGTTAAAATTTCCTTATTATTATTTCTATTAGATATAATAACTAATGCCTTAATATATAATTTCTATTTTTAGTACATTAATTAGCCCTCAATAAAAGAAAATGCCCCATCCCATACTATTCTTCTATAATTTGTAGGGTCTGTATCTCCCTCTGTACTAAATATTAGTATCACAGATTCTTTATTTAAGTTTAAGAGTTGCTTCAAATGTCCATAATCAGTATTTATCATAATCATTGAAAGAAGACCTATTCCAATGCCCGCTGACTCACCAGCTATTATTCTTTCATCCTCTCCTAAGGGATTGCCTAGTATCCGCATTCCATTTGCAGTAATATAATCAGGACATGTACAGAAACCATAGACAAAATCTCTTATTATTTTCCATCCAACTTTTACAGGCTCACCGCAAGCAAGCCCTGCCATTATACTTTCTAAATTTCCAGAAACATTATGTGGCATCCCATCATTTATCTCAGCAGATTTAAAATAACAAGCTGCATTAGTAGGCTCCATAACTATTGTGATTGGCATTTTACCATTGTAATAATTTGCTATGGCACCAATAACCCCACCAGCCATGGCTCCAACCCCAGCTTGAACAAAAATATGAGTTGGTATTTGAACACCTAAATCTTGAAGTTGCTCTATTGCTTCCATTCCCATGGTTGAATATCCTTGAATTATTGAATTTGGAACTTCCTCATATCCTTCCCATGAAGTATCTTGAACAATATACCAATTGTTTTTATTTGCTATTTTATTTACATATCTTACAGTATCATCATAATTTAAATCAGTTACTATTACCTCTGCTCCCAAGGCTTCTATATTTTTAACTCTACTTTGAGTGGTTCCCTTAGGCATGTATATAATAGCTCTTAATCCTAGCTGGTTAGCTGTCCAAGCTACACCCCTGCCATGATTTCCATCTGAACAAGTGGCTAAGGTTATTTCTTGAATTTTCTCTCTTATTTCTTCAGTTTTTAAAAAATCAAAGGTTATCTTGTCCACTTCAATTCCTAGTAAATCACAAATTAATTTGGAAATTCCATAGGTGGCACCTAAAATCTTAAAGGAGTTTATACTTCCTCTTTTTGATTCATTCTTAACAAATATTGATTTTACTCCTAGATATTCAGATAAATTTGTAAGATGTACTAGAGGAGTAGCTTTACATTGTGGAATTGAATCATGTATATGTCTTACCTTTTTAAGCTCTTTTCCTGATAAAAACTTTGGACATTTATCTGTTGTAGGTTTGTATCTTTTGTTTTGAATAAATTGAATCTTATTTGTAACTTCTGACATTTGCTCATCTCCATCATTTTATGGGAATTATTAATAAATACATATGCTGACTTTAAATATTTATTCATAAAACAAGCTTATATTTTCTTACATTAAATTTGTATCTCAAGCTACTAAATTTATAGTTAAAACATATATATCTGCAGCTACTTATGTTAAATAATTAAATTTTTAATATTATTTCATTGACCTTTAAGAGAAATGTCATAATATAAGAAATTTATCATATTAATTTACAGTAACAAAACAAATTTATGTATAAAAATGGAGGTAACTTTAATGCAAAAACTAATATGGGGACCAACTTTTAATGAGATGTTAAATCCTGAAACAATAAAACCTGATATCAGAGAAAAAGCCCTTAAGGCCCTAGAAGAGGATCCTTTGGATCCAATTAATTTATTCAATATTAACTTTACAGATCATAAAGGAAATTTAAGTTATTTTCTTGTACCAAAAGAAGTTACCGGTATAAAAGCGAATATAATTTGTTTATTAGGTATGAATTTTCCTACTGGAAGCCATAAGGTTGGTGCTACTTATTCTGTTACCATGGAAAAACAATTAAGCGGTGAAATAGTTCCTGGTGAGCATACAATTGTATATCCTTCTACTGGTAACTATGGTATAGGTGGTTCATGGACAGGTCCTCGTATGGGCTATGATACTAAAGTTATTTTACCTGAGTTAATGAGTCAAGAAAGATTTGATAAAATTCATTACTACGGTGCAAGTTATATTAAAACCCCTGGATGTGAAAGTTCTGTTAAAGAAATATATGACAAGTGTTGGGAATTAAAAAAAGCTAGTAAAACTAATTATATATTAAATCAGTTTGAAAGTTTTGGAAACTATCTTTTCCATTATTATGTAACTGGAAATACTATTAGCAAAATATCTGAAGAATTAAAGAATAAAGGTGTTGGAAATGGAAGAGCAGCCGCTGTAGTCTCATCCATGGGTTCTTCCGGAACAATTGCATCTGGTGATAGAGTAAAACAACTGTTTCCAGAGGTAAAAATAGTTGGCCTTGAACCAATTCAATGTCCAACCTTATATAATAATGGTTATGGTGATCATGATATTCAAGGCATAGGTGATAAACATGTAACTTGGATTCACAATGTCATGAATATGGATGCTATGATGTGTATTGATGATATGGATTGTAAAAAGGCGCTTCAGGTTTTCACTGATAAGGTAGGTAAAGATTACTTACTAGAGGAAATCGGTCTAAGTTCTGATATTATTGAAAAACTTTCAAGAATTTTTGGCATATCAGGCATTTGCAATATATTAGGTGCTATAAAAACCGCTAAGTACTATGAGTTAACTGAAAAAGATAATATCTTTACTATGGCTACTGATAACTTCGATAGATATTATTCTGTTATGGACCAAATTACTGAAACCTTTGGACCTTTAACAACTACGGAAGCTGCTGTAAGATTTAATTCTATTTTAAAGGGAGTTAAACTAGATTATATAGAAGAAGGAACTATGTTAAATAAAAAGAGATGGCATAATTTGAAGTACTATACTTGGGTTGAGCAACAAGGCAAAACTGTCGAAGAATTAAATGCTCAAAAGTGCCAAGACTACTGGATTGAAAAACAACAACAAATTAATAAAATTGATGCTAGTTTAAAAGAAGCTAGAGGATTTTAAAGGTAATTGCTGTTTACAATTTATTATATTAAGTTCATAAATTTGCAAATTAATATATTCATATAAAACAATTTTAAGCCTCTTTATATGAATATCTAGTTAAGCTTCGGCAGTTATTATGAAACCTAGGATAAAATCCTCCTAGTATAAAGCCTTCACTAATCTACAGTTAATTTTATACTTGTTTTATTATATAAAAATAAGAACAAAGTAGTCAGTTATTATTTGTTCTTATTTTTTTGCTAATAAAAAATAAAACACCAAGCAAAGCTTGATGTTTTTCATCTTTTGCATTAATACCTGGCGACCTCCTACCCTCCCACAAAGTCTCCCTTGCAGTACTATCGGCCTCCTGTTGCTTAACCTTCGTGTTCGGTATGGGAACGGGTGTACCCAACAGAAGCATCGTCACCAGATTAAATTTCCATATAATCTTTGCATTACATCGTCAGTTTCAGCCACTGTGGTGCTCATTTACGTCTATGTAAACCCTGCTCCTCATTCCTTTACTTCCTTGTTCTGCTTGATTCTATTAAAATTTAAGAACAATTATATTGTTCTTTCAAAATTGCACAGTGATTCAAATTTAATATTAACTACACATTACTACGTCAGTTTCAGTCACTGCGGTGCTCATTTACGCCTATGTAAACTCTGCTCCTCACTCCTTCACTTCCTTGTTCTGCTCGCTACTATTAAATTTGAGAATTTATCAATTAGGTCAAGCCCTCGACTTA
>NZ_DGLI01000015.1 GCF_002387895.1 Clostridium sp. UBA4548 | reverse complement strand
GGTATTCGTTACACAATAAAAATAGTGAGATGACTAGACATCTCACTATAATTTTATAGCGCAGCTTTATATATATTTAATACATCATTTTCATCTAGAGGTCTAAATAACCCTAAACTTCCATGCTTTGTAGCTGCTTTAGCCATTATATGAAGTTTTTCTTCTCCAATACCAACTTCTTTTAAATGCATTGGTATTCCAAGAGACACAAAGAACTCCTTAGTTTTTTCTATAGCTGCCTTTGCTATAGAAAATTTATCACCATTGGGATTTATCCCCCATACATTTATTCCGTATTCAACAAAATTCTCCACTGTATTTTCATTTAAAACATATTCCATCCAATAAGGTGTTAGTATTCCAAGTCCAACCCCATGGGTAATATCATAATAAGCGCTTAACTCATGTTCCATTGGGTGAACGCTCCACCTAGATTCTTTACCATATCCTAATAATCCATTTAAAGCAAGGCTGGATGACCACATTAAATTAGCTCTAGCCTCATAGTTTTCAGGCTCATCCATAGCAATCTTTCCATAGTGGATACATGTTTTAATTATAGCTTCCGAAAGTCTGTTTTGAACATATGCACCTTTAGTACTACTAAAGTAATTTTCAAAAACGTGACTCATAATATCTACAGTGCCTGCAGCAGTTTGATTTTTGGGTACCGTAAAGGTATAGGTGGGATCTAATATAGAAAACTTAGGCTTCATCGAAGGATTTCCTGTTCCTAGTTTTTGGTTAGTGTCCATATTTGTAATTACTGCTCCTGCATTCATTTCTGAACCTGTAGCCGCAAGAGTCAATATAGTTCCTATCGGAAGAGCATTACTTATTTTAGAAGAGTCTAAAACTATATCCCAAGGTTCTCCTTCATAGTAATATCCAGCTGCAATTACCTTAGAGCAATCAATAGAGCTTCCACCACCTACTGGCAATATAAATTCTATATTGTTATCCCTACACAGTTCTATGCCTTTTCTTACACTGGTTATCCTAGGATTTGGATCTACTCCTGAAAGCTCCCAAAATTTAATTTCATTTGAATTTAGAAGTTCTACAACTTTATCGTATACTCCATTTTTCTTTATACTTCCACCGCCATAAACAATTAGTACCTTAGAACCATATTTTTTTATTTGTTCTGGTAAAACCTTTATTTGCCCTTCACCAAAAAATATTTCTGTTGGAATTGAATAGTTAAAATTTTTCATCTTCTTCTCCTCTTTCTTGTATATTCAATGAAGTTATTATTCAACTTATATAAAAATAATTATACATAATTTTATAATCTTTGTTAATATTTTCTACTATATTAAATATATATTCTAATTATTTTATTAAAATGTTTAGAAAGAGTGTTATATTACAAATACTGAATTAAAATCCATACTTTATTTATCCTCTTATATAGTAAAATTATTTACTACAGGTAAATGTCTTTAGCCTTATTTAATATTAAGTCTTTAATACTTAACAGCAAATATTTATAACATTTTGCATATTTTTATATAAACAAACCTCTATACTAATATAAGTATAGAGGTACTAGGTCTGCTATTAAAATCAACTTAAACTTTCTTTTTATTTTTAATGTGTTTCTTTGTTATGGAACTTTATAACTAAAACTCTAGAAATAAAATTTTCCTTTTCCTATTCTCCATTTTACTAATGGTAGGATTTCAATTACTTTTATAAAATCCCCTTCACATACTACTTAATCAGATAACCTCTTAAACCATTCTACGCCCAAAGTACCTATTAATTTATAAAGAACTATATCTGCAATTAAAAGTAGAAAGAATATTAATAGGAAAGCTATACTTAAATTGGCTTGTAATATAATTATTGGACCTATAACTATTGCCCCTAAAATAATTGCAAGTAGCATTGACTTTAATGAGTTAAGATTTTGTTTTACTGCCTTTTGTTCATTGTCCCATATAAGCTTAGGTGCTGCCAAATCTATAAGTACACCAGAAGCTCCACTAAAGTATAAAACTAATATTGATACTACTGCTACCATAGCTATAATATTAAAATCCGCCCTTAAAATCATTAACCCAGCTATTACAATAGCAACAGTGATACTATTAAGCATAATGCTAGAAATAATTTTTGCGTTAATTTGGGTTTTATAGCTAACTGGGAGGTATTTTGAAATAAACACCTTATCTCCTTCTCTTGAAATAGACGTTGATGCCGCTGGATTAGTGCCACAAGTAAATAGTATTCCCCCAAAGGTTGCCACTAAAACTATTGTATAGGTTTCTTTATTGGCTAAAAATCCCCTTAACATATCTAATGTATTGGCTGAGTTACCTTCAGCTATTAAAGAGAAACCCAGAATAATTGGTAAGAGCACTACTATAGCTACACAATTTAGCAAGTAGGCTGGAGTCCTTAAAAGTATTATAAATTCCTTCTTTACCCAAGTTTTAAGCTGTGAGCTTTGTATAATATTTTTATCTATTTCCCTAGTAGTTAACTTGTTTTTCTTGCCATAACTTTCTGATGCTCCAATAGCCCCTTTTAAGTAGAAACTATTTGCTATAACAATAAATATAATTATTGCAATTAATGATATTACTACTAGTAATAGTACATTCATAAGAGTTTTTCCCATATCATTACTAACCGCTGCATAGGCCCCTAACTTAGAGGTTATGAAAAGATTGGACATAGTATTTATAAGTGAATTTTCGCCTTGCGCTAAGATACTCTGTAAGGCTTCTAGGCTTTTCGCACCCTTTTGTGCCATACTGTTTGTAACAAAGTTAATTCCAAGTGCTATTACCATAGCTAAAATACCTGCAATAATTCTAAAACCATCTTTATGCTTTGAAATACCTGTAAATCTCATGAGAATCATGGAAATTAAACTACTATATATTAAAGGTAAAATCGGGATAGCTATAAAACATAAAATAGAAATTAAATAAAATGTTATTCCAGCTCCTGATTTATACCCATAAGCAACTGTTACGGGAACCATTATAAAGATTCCTACTATATATTCATATACAAGTACTGAAAAAAACTTTGCAAGAGATATTTGCCATGGCTTAAATGGTAATGGCAATACATACTCTACATCTTTAGCAAAATAAAATACAGTTATTACTGACATTATTCCAAATATGAAAACCATTAAAGCATAAATATTATAACCTAATGCAACCAGAAGTCCTGTTTGCTTAATTGTTTCTAAAGCATCATAAATACCTAGTAGCATAGCGCTAATACTTATGGTAAATACAATGAAAGCAAAAGCAATAGCAATTATATTTGCATAAGCCCATCCTTTTTTTTCTTTTCGCTTTACGGAGTTTTCACTTCCAAAATTACTTCTTAGAAAAGCTTTAGTTAATAATATTACTCTATTCATTTTCAGTCATCTCCAAGAACATTTTTTCTAGGGATTCATTGGTTTTAAAATGCTCTTTCATCTCAGTCAAAGTTCCACAAAATAGTATCTTGCCCTTATTAATTATAGCTACCCTATCACAAACCTTCTCTGCAACATCTAATACATGAGTAGAGAAGAAAACAGTCTTTCCACTATCTGCATGTTCTCTCATCATTTCTTTAAGTATATATGCTGACTTAGGGTCTAATCCAGTAAGAGGTTCATCCAGTATCCAAACCTCTGGGTTGTGAATTAATGCTCCCATAACAACAATCTTTTGTCTCATACCATGGGAATAGGTTTGAATTTTATCTCCTAAGGCATTTTCCATATCAAATCTTTTTGCAAGACTTTCTATCTTGTCTTTCCTTATCTCTCCTGAAACATTATACACATCTGCCATAAAGTTAAGATATTCTACTCCTTTGAACTTCAAGAACATATCTGGATTGTCGGGAACATAAGCAAACATTTTTTTAGCCTCTAGAGGATTCTCCTTAATGCTTATGCCATTTACTTTTATATCACCTTTATTAGGCTCTATTATTCCTGTTATCATTTTAAGAGTGGTGGTTTTCCCAGCTCCATTAGGTCCTAAAAATCCAAATATTTCTCCACTATTAATTTTTAAATTTAATTCTTCTACTGCGTTATTAATGTTATTGTAAGTTTTGGTTACGTCTAATATTTCTATCATAATTCTCTCCCCCTGTTTACATAATTTAATCCAATTAGAAGTAAGCCCTACCATTTAAAGTTATTTGCTTATAAGAATACATATGTACTAAATAGTTGATTATTTCTACAAAAAATTATTTACCTCTACTTATATATTCACAGACAAGTTATTAATATGACATAAAGTACTCACTAGTGAAAAAATTACAACTGATGCTAGGTCTGCTGTGGTATTATCTAAATCAAATCTTGGTGACACCTCACATATATCAAAGCTTATAACTTTTTCAGATTTTAATATATACTTAAGTAGTTTTAGCACCCTCTCTGGATCCAATCCTAAGGATTGAGCTGCACTTACTCCTGGTGCGTAGGCAGAAGAAAAAACATCAGCACATATTGTCACATAAATATAATCTTGTAACTTAATAAAATTATCCAGCTCCTCTAATATGCTCCAAGCATCTCTATCTATTATGTCCTTTGCCAATATATACTTAACGCCTAAACTATCTGCCGTTTTAAATAGATCCACAGTGTTGCAATGTTTTTGTACCCCCATGCAAAAATAGGAGTAATTTAAGTCATCCTGTTTGCAAATATCAGCTATTTGCCTAAACATAGTACCTGAACTCCCTCCATTTGGATATGGTCTTAAATCAAAGTGAGCATCGAAGTTAACTATTCCAATGTTAGGGGCTTTACTTTTCTTTTTTAAGTTAGCAAGTACACCTTTGTAATTTCCTAAAGCAGTCTCATGACCACCTCCTAAAACTATTGGGAAAAGATTTAAGTCTAATATTTTCTCTATGGTTTTTGCAAGAAGAGTTTGACTCTCCTCTAAGGAAATTTGTTCACAAAATATATTACCAGCATCAAAGAGTTCTACTTCCTTAGTAAAAACACATGGAAGATTAGCTAATTCTTTTCTAATACTTACAGGTCCATTAGCAGCTCCACTTCTACCCTTATTAAGTTTTACTCCTTCATGACAACAAAATCCAATAAAAGCAAATCCCAACTTTCCCTTATAAGGCTGTAAGGTTTTATCCATTAAATCTATTGGTTTAATCCATTGATGCCATCTAAATGCATCAAAATTAGTTTCACTATCTACTCGACCTTGCCAGTTTCTACTATCTATTGGTTTATAATTTGATTGAAACATTTTCTGCCCCCTACACTCTTCTCGTTCTAATTGTATTTTTCTTTTAACACCTATAATGAACCAAAGCTGTAATTTAACATCCACATTAACTTTTATGGGTTTCTCTAAATCTTTTGGAAAGCCAATAAAAATTACTACTTCGGAAATCTACAGGCTAAAAACTTGTTAGTTTAAACTATAAATTGATAAAATTTTTTAACTATAGTATCATCATAAATTATACCTTCTTTTAGATTTTTATACAATTTGTTTCAAAGGATATTTTGGTAATTTCATCATATATGTAAGCACATCTTACATGGTTTCCCTACTTAAATTAGTTTTATATAATATAAAAAAGTTAGAATATAGCTTTCTAACTTCTTTTAACAGCTTCTATAATTAAATCATGTGGTGTTGTCTTTCTTTTCCCATAAAAAACACTGCTAAATTTCCTGGCCCCCCATGAGTTCCTACAGCTGGACCTGTGAAATTAATTATTACATCTTTTACTTTAATAGATTTAAGGATATTTTCTTTAAGCTTTAATGCTTCATCTATACAATCTCCATGGCAAATAGCTATAACTTGCTCTTCAGGATTTTCAATTCTTTCACTTATAATTTCAACTAACTTATTAAGAGAGCTTTTTCTTCCCTTAACCTTAAATACAGGCATTACTTTTCCTTCGTTATTTATTGTAAGTATAGGCTTTATATGAAGAACTATCCCAATCATTGCAGCTGCTGAAGATAACCTACCACCTCTTTTTAAATGATGTAAGTCATCAACTGTAATATAAGTATTTAATTTTTGTTTCTTCTCCTCAAGATAATTCACTATTTCATCATGAGTTTTTCCCATTTCTTTCATTTCAAAAGCCTTCATAACCATAAGACCTTGTCCCAATGAAGCAGTTAGAATATTTACAATGCTTATCCTAATCTCAGGAAATTCCTCTAATAACATATTTTTAGCAATTGTAGCACTATTTTCTGTGCCACTTAGTCCAGTGGAAACACAAATGTATAATATATCCTTATTATCCTCTGCAATAGCTTTAAACTCTTTATAAAATTCTTCTACACTTGGTTGTGAACTTAGCGGTGTGACTCCAATTCTTAAATCATTAAAAAATTGTTTATGACTTAAGCTTTGGCCGAAATCATCAAAATATTGGTTTCCTCCGTAATTACAAGTCAATCTTGCATATCGTAGTTTTTTTTCTTTAACGAATTCTATTGGTAAATCACTACAAGAGTCCGTGAATATTTCAAAATCTTTCATATACTATTTCCTTTCATCTAATTTAGACATTTTCTTTCATTTTACAACATTATGGTGTAATGCTAACATAATTATACCGAGGTTACAATATAATTATGCTATATTATAAATAGAAATCTTAGCCAACAACTACATAGGAAATAATCTGATTTTATCCTCCACTTAAACCTGAAGTTCTTATTTTACTATAATAAAAATATCTATAAACTCTAAGGATTAATAATACTCACTCCTTAATTTATCTATTTCTTCTTGTAATTCGCTCATATTGTTTATATATCTAAGAAGCCTCTTATTTAACTCCTGTATTTCATCATCCCTATCATCCAATTCATTTTTTAATACTCTTATTTCATCTTCTTTAGAATGTATTTCGCTTTTTAGAAGTCTTATCTCTTCCTCTCCTTCATCAATTTCGCTTTCAAGATTATTAATTATCTCTTCAATTTCATATCTTTCATCCTTAAAATTCATGAATTCTAAATATAAATCTTCACTATCTTTAAGTAAATATTTATCTCTTTCGTCATAGGTTATCTCATTTCCAGCTTCATCAGAACAGTACTTTCTTAGTGTGTTACCACAGTTAGCACAAATTGTAGTCCATAAATCTCTCTCTCCAAAGCTCTTCACTTTTGCCTTGAAAAGTTTATTTCCACAACTGCTGCAAGTATCTTCAATTTTAGTATACCGTTCAAGAGGAACCTTGTTTATAACTTCATCACAACCACTACACATTAATGTATAATTTTCAAAAGAAGAATTAACCTTGAATTCTACATTTCCGCAAACTGGACACGATTTTGTTATTTGCATAAACACCCCACCTTATAATTATACTTTTTATAATTATATTAAGACGTTTAAGCCAACATAATTTAATTATTTATTATTCACAATTTATTCATTTTTCTTATAAGCAATAGCTTCTTGTATCTTTATATAACTTGGAAAAAGTCACCAAATCATTTAAAACTTCGTGCCATATCTTCCTCCTTTTCCCTTAAGGCTTCTTTAGTCATATCCTTTTCATTGGTAGACTTTATGTCTGCAACTAAATCTTCCTTCCTCATTGATATACCCATTGCTACGGCGTAATCAGTATTTATATCCTTGACTTTATTTTTGATACCCATGTTTTAACCACCTTCTTATAATTCTATTTGAAATTAGTATTTGACATTGTGAAATAGAATATAACCCTATAAGTTTTTAAAATATTTTTTTATTACTCCTTTTGAAGCCTTATTAAAAAAAAGCTAATTTCCTATACTGAGGTTGATTTGTAACTTTGCTTCCTATTATAGAAATATCAACATTTTTATTACTCCTTTGAATAAAGAAAATTTAACTACTAATAATAATAGTGTTTAACTTACATTTTTAATGTGAAGCTTTAGATTATATTAAATTATTATATATAAGTAGAAATAACTTCTTATATTATTTAATGAAAGTAACCTACAATAATTTATGAACAAATTTAGTTAATTAATAAGTTCACATAGGCATATATAGTGAGTTTATTGAAAGAAGGTGATACATAGATGTCTAATAGTAAAAACTTTACCCCTGTCCAACAAGAGTATCAATCTTTTGCTAAAGCTAGAGAACCTAAAAGACCAATAGTAAAGAACTGCTTTAGAGCTTTTTTAGTTGGAGGTTTAATTTGCACAATAGCTCAAGGACTCCAATGGTTTTTTATTAATTATTTTGGTTTTACAGAGACTACTGCTGGCAATCCTACTGTGGCAATTTTAATCATAGCCTCCGTATTACTTACAGGTTTTGGTGTTTTTGATCATATAGCACAGTGGGCTGGAGCGGGTACAGCAGTTCCAATTACTGGATTTGCTAATACTATCGCTTCAGCATCAATTGAACATAGAACTGAAGGTTATGTGTTAGGTGTTGGAGGCAATATGTTTAAATTAGCTGGTTCAGTAATTGCATTTGGAGTTTTTTCCTCCTTTGTAGTAGTTCTTTTAAAAATTATATTTGCATGGTTAGGTGGGATGTAGATGCTTAAAGGTGAACAAACTTGGATTTTTAAATCAAAACCAACTATTGTTTCATCAGCAACTGTTGGCGGCCCTTTTGAAGCTGCTGGTGCCATTGCTGATGATTTTGATATTCTTCATGAAAGTATTTGGGTTGGGGAAGATAGTTATGAAAAAGCTGAAAAAAAAATGTTAGAACAATCCTTTCAAACAGCCTTAAGTAAAGCTAATCTTAGTAGCAAAGAAATACAATTTTTAATAAGTGGGGATTTGATGAATCAAATCATTTCTAGTAGTTTTACAGCTAGAACCTTAGGTATACCCTTTCTAGGAATCTTTGGTGCCTGTTCAAGTTCTATGGAAGGACTTGCACTAGCAGCTCAACTAGTAGATAGCAACGCTGCTAACTATGTACTTGCTGGTGCATCTAGCCATAATGTGGCCGTAGAAAAGCAGTTTAGATATCCAACAGAATATGGAGCACAAAAGCCTCCTACGGCCCAGTGGACAGTTACTGGAGCCGGAGCAGCCTTAATAGGGAAAACTGGCACTGGACCTAAAATTACTTCAGCAACTATAGGAAAAGTCATAGATATGGGAATTTCAGATCCATATAATATGGGAGCTGCAATGGCCCCTGCTGCTGTAGATACCATTGAAAAACATTTTAAGGACTTAAATATCGATCCTTCCTACTATGATTTAATTGCTACAGGAGATTTAGGTAGAGTGGGTCATCAAATTGCTGGTGATTTATTGACTAAAGATGGTTTAATTATACCTAAAGAAATATTCACGGATTGTGGCCTTTTAATTTACAAAGAAACCCAGCCTGTAATGGCTGGTGGTAGTGGATGTGGTTGTACTGCTACAGTGACTTATGGACATTTATTTAATCGAATGAAGAAGGGTGAACTTAAAAAAATACTAATTATCGCTACTGGTGCACTGCTTTCACCATTATCTTACCAGCAAAAAGAAAGCATTCCTTCTATTGCACATGCAGTAGCTTTCGAAATGTAAGTGGGGTGAAAGAAATTATGGAAAAATTTATTTGGGCCTTTGTAGTTGGTGGAACCATATGTGTTATTGGACAAATAATGATGGATGGATTTAAACTTACTCCTGCCCATACAATGAGTACACTGGTGGTGGTGGGAGCAATTTTGGGTGGCCTTGGTTGGTATGATCCTCTAGTTAAGTTTGCTGGTGCAGGTGCCACAATACCAATAAGTAGCTTTGGTAACTCATTAGTTAAAGGCGCTATGATGGAGGTAGAACAAACCGGCCTAATTGGAGCCCTTACTGGAATTTTTGAAATAACTAGTGCCGGGATTTCTGCTGCTATAATATTCGGCTTTTTAGGTTCTTTAATATTTAAGCCTAGAGGATAAGTCATGTGTATTTTAATACTTAATAAAAATCAAAATAGTATTGGAGGTGTTAATTATGTCTACAAAATCTCAAAAACAAAATAAAAACAATAATAAGTCTAAAAATTCAAAAACTGCAAACCCAATCACTATGGAAACTGATAAAAACATGCATAAACCTGTTAGAGGATTACCTAACGTGTAAAATAAGCCCCTATATTCACCTGAGAGTATGGGGGCTTATTTTCTGCTCTTTTGATACATAGATTTGCACCAGTCTTCTATAATTATCATCAATATCTCATTTAGTTTAATCTTATTCATATCATGTATGTTAAAGCAATTAATATCTTATATATACTATTCCTTAAAACCTGGTGAACCTTTACTAAAATATTAATCTATATTTTAATCCTTCTATACCAATACTTATCAACTACTTTTTTATTATATTTATTTATAAATTTACTCCCTAATATGACAATATTCTATGATTACTCATAATATATACTAGAGTGAAATCTTATAACTGAATCATTTTACGTTTAAATTATAATAAAGAGGAGTAAAATATATGTCTTATTTAAATAGTAATCTTCCAAGAAATTGGTCTATGTTATCTTATGGTAATGAGCCACGTGTCCCTTATTCTGAAGACCCTATGGGAGGCACTTGGCCAACCTATTTTCTACATCGAAATAATAAAGGTCAATTTGTTGATGATAAGGATAATTTATTAGCCTTCCCTATAAGGGAACCAGATACTAATATAGATTTTGACGGTAAGCAACTTACTGTTATCAAGGAAGTTCAGAAAACATTAACTCCAAAACAAATTGATATAGCTAAATATTGGGGTACTGGTCCTGCTACCAAGCAATGGACTCCTATTATTGATATATTAATAGATACCTATAAAGTAACTGCCTTTAAAGCTGCACGTATATTGGCTGCAGTGTATGCAGCCCTTAATGATGCCTTTGCTGTCACTTGGTATTTTAAATATCTTTGGAAAATTCCTAGGCCTAATCAATTAGACCAAAGCTTTACTTCACTTTTACCCATGCCAAAACACCCAAGTTATCCTGCTGGCCATGGCGTTGTAGCAGGTTGTGCAGAAGTTGTTCTAAGTTATTTTTTTGAAGGTGAAAGTCACCGTCTTCATGAATTAGCTGAAGAGTGTGCACTATCTAGATTGTATGCTGGGGTCCATTATCCTATTGATAATGAACAAGGATTAGCTTTAGGAAGATATGTGGGAGAATTGGTAGTAGAAAAGTTGATAAATCAAAGTGATACTAACCTATGCTTTGTTGACTATCCAATTAAGGAAAACCTTAATGCAAAACTACCTCCTCCACCTTATAAACAAGTTATTTCCTCTAATGAAAATAGTCATTGTCCTTATATAGACGACTTATATGTGTTAGACAGCTTATCACCTGAAATTAAATCCTAATGTAAAGAGGTTTTCTATGTGCTAAACCATAGAAAACCTCTTTTATCTTTTTACAGTAAAAATATTATTCGCAAGCTATAGCTATCATCACATCATCTGCCCTACTAAAACCATCTCTACAAAGTAATCCTAAGTTTTCTATGGTTTCCTCTGCAGTATTGCCAATAATTCCTGTTTTAGTTGGAACAATAGTCCCACTTTGTGCTAGGTAAGCACAAATAATTGCCTCCGCTGCTGATGTTGACAACTTAATAGCACAACTTTCCTTAGCTCCATCACATACCATTCCCGTAAGATTTGCTAGCATATTGTGGATAGTTCCCTGAATTTCTTTGTCTTTTCCTCCTAAAAGCCAGGAAACTCCAGCGCCTGCACCTATGCCTGCTGCAATGGCACATCCACATATAGCTGATAATTTTCCTGTATACTTCTTAACAAAATTATTAACTGCATGACCTAAAAAAACAGCTCTTCTAAGGGTATCTTTATCTAAACCAAGGTCTTCTGCCACTACCATGATAGGTAGAATTACACATAATCCTTGATTTCCACTTCCACCACTAGTCATTATTGGACAAATTCCTCCACCCATTCTTAAATCAGATCCTGCCGCTGTTAGAATCCTTGCCGTAGTAGCGGAATCCTTTCCTATTTTACCCTGATCTTGAAGTTTTAAAAGAGATGCTCCCCAATGAAGTCCATTATTTCTTTTTAACCCTTCATAAGCAGCTTCTTTATTCATAATTATTCCTTCATCTATAAATGCTAACTTTTCACTTGGAATTTCTTCAGCAATTATTCTTAGATCCTTTAAAGTTAATGCTTTGAAAAAGCTATAGCTTTCTGTGTTAACCTTAACCAATTCCTCCTTAAAAATCATCTTTCCATTTACTACCACCTGATCAATATTTGTGTGGGATCCCCTTAATGTAACTATAACTTCTTCTTCATGTCCTAGCATAGTAACCTGTACAAAAACTGCATCTTCATCACTAACAGGAGTAACACTTACCATCTGGTTTTCTATAAGGGCTTTGGCCTTAATTACATGATCCTGATTCACATTTTTAAATACCATTAGTCCAGCATCACTATCTCCACAGATTTCTCCTAACGCTGCTGCCATATGTACTCCACATTCCGCTGTGTTGGGAATAGTAACGGATTTGCCATTTTTATATATATTTCTGCTCACCTTTAAATCAATCTTTACAACATCACCTTTAAAGTATTTTCTAGCTGTAGCCACAGTTAGTGCAACTGCTACAGGTTCAGTACAACCAACTGCTGGTTTTGTTTCATTTTTAACAATTTCTAATAATTGTTGTATTACATCTTCTTTATTTAAAATACTCACGTCTACCACTCCTCGAATAATAATAGTTAAATTATGATTGAAAGGTTTCAACCTTTTAAAATAAAAATACTTCCGTATATATTCAAAGTACTCAATTATTTATATAGCAATAATCATGCCAATAAAGAACATATAGTGGTTTTTTCATTATTTTTTCATAACATAACAAAAATTCAAGGAATATTAATAGATTTTTTACAAATACCTTCCTAATCTTAGGTTATTTTATAGTAATTAATTTTAACTGTATTCTTTAATAATATTAATTTACATTTTTTATTCATTTTTTTGCAATAGTGCAAAAAAATAAACTAAATTTAGAATTTATAATAAAATTATATCTAAATCTAGTTCAAATTACCTTTATTTATTTGCAGTAATGCAAATTTTTCGCATTACTGCAAATTATGCTTTTTCAGTTTTCTATATAAAGTAGATAAATCTATACCTAAAGCTTCTATTATTTTATTTTTTCCCTCGCTATGATTTCCATAAGTATTAATCATTTCTACTAAAATATTTTTTTCGAATTCTTCTACCGTGGATTTTAGCCCCTTACTTTTTATTTCTTCTAACCCAATATTGTTGCCTACTACATTAATATTAGTTTCAATGACTCTTTCTAAGCTTAAATTCCTTTCTACTTTTTGAAGATTATTCATTGAATTACTAAGATTTATTGAATCAGTATTTATTTCTTCTAGTAAATATCTTTTTTTATTAATAAAGTTTACTGGTAAACTCTTGATGCCTATGACCTCTTCTTTGGCAATATTAACAGCATATTCAATTACATTTTCTAACTCTCTAATATTTCCTGGCCAAGAGTAAGTGTTAAAAATTTCTTTAACTTCCTGTGAGATTTGCTTAGCTTTCATATTAAATCTACAACAAAACTTGCTAAGTAGGTATTTGCTTAATAAAAAGATATCTTCTCCTCTTTCCTTAAGGCTTGGAAGGTATATAGGTATTACGTTTAATCTATAGTATAAATCTTCTCGAAACTCACCATTTTTCACCATTGCCTCTAAGTTTTTATTCGTTGCTGCAATTACCCTTACATCTACGTATATCTCTTCTTTTCCACCAATTTTTCTAAAGCTATGCTCCTGAAGCACTCTAAGAATTTTAGGTTGAAGATGTAAAGGAAGATCTCCTATTTCATCCAAAAATATGGTTCCTCCACTAGCCAATTCAAACTTTCCAATTTGACCTTCTCTTCTAGCCCCTGAAAAAGCTCCACCTTCATATCCAAAAAACTCACTTTCTAGTAGGTTATCTGGAATGGATGCACAGTTTACTGCTATAAAAGGGGCTTCTTCTCTATGACTTTCATAATGAATAGATCTTGCAAAAAGTTCCTTACCAGTTCCACTTTCACCTCTTAAGATTACCGTTGAATCAGTTTTGGCAATACTTTTAGCCATTACTTTTACATTTTTAATGCTATTACTCTCTCCAATAATATCCTCAAATCTCACAATGTTGCTACCACCTAGCAATTTATAAGCTGCTCTAACCTCATCGCTTTTTTTATTAAATTGAACTATATTACTAACTCTCTCTCCACTCCAAATGATTGGGCTACTTTTCACTAAAAAGCTTTGCTTTTTACTATGAAAATTAAATGTCTTTCCTTTAAATTCTCTTCCAAGTAGCCCTACATTTAAGTCAGGAAGTACAGTATTAACATGATTATTCCTTATTGACACCTCAGATACATCTAAAAGTTTTTCACCTTTTCTATTTAAATACTTTACAAATCCGTTGTTATCAATACATAAAATTCCATCATTTAAACTATCAATAATATGATTTGTTTCTTCCTTTTGAATTTCTAAATTTTTAATAGTGTCCTTGTAAACTATATTGCCTACTAATAAAGTACTTAATTTATTCAAAAATACTATCATGGAATTAAAGTCTTTTGAGATAATATCACATTGTTTTTCATCAAAAACATTTATTCCTATTATTCCAACAACTTCCTCATTCTTCATTATGGGATAACCTACCGTAGCAAATTCTGTACATGTATCCTTTGCCTCGCAGGTATTACATACTAAATCTGGTAAGTATTCATCCTCTCTTGTGGGATTTCTTTTTATGTAAAGAGGTTTCTTCTCCTTCAATATATATTCAAATAAACATTTCGATGGAATTTTACTTCCTATAAGCTTCTTATAATCTCCCGTGGCAGCGATTCTTTTAAACCTATTATCAATTATGGTAACATCTACATGAAGCACTGCAGAAATAGCTTCAGCCACCTCTTGTACCGAATCCTTAATACTATCTAATGCCACAATCCTTATCCTCCTAACCTTTTATTTATTTTATTATAATATTTTAATTGCATAAATACAAAACTATTTATATAATTAATTTTTTTATTAAATAACCTTATTAATAAAAAAATCGCAAAACATTTTGTAGAATTTTATCGAAATTGTTCGTATTCTCTCTTGATTAACTTTACGGTTTTTGATAATATAGACAATGGTAATAACTGAATTTCATAACTCATAAAAGGAGACTAGAAAATGTTTGAATCATATTTTAAATTAAAAGAAAATAATACTACTTTTAAAACTGAAGTATTAGCAGGTATAACTACTTTTATGACTATGGCTTACATACTAGTAGTAAATCCAAGTATTTTATCTCAAGCTGGTATGGATTTTGGAGCAGTATTTACTGCAACAGCCATTTCATCAATAGTTGCAACTTTACTAATAGGAATTTATGCAAAACTTCCCTTTGCTGCTGCACCTGGAATGGGCCTTAACGCTTTTCTTGCCTTTACTGTATGTAAAGTAATGGGATATTCTTGGCAATTTGCTATGACTGCTGTGTTTTTAGAAGGATTAATTTTTATACTTCTAACTGTATTTAATGTTCGTGAAGCTATTATAAATAGTCTTCCCCTAAATATCAAAAGAGCAATCTCTGTAGGAATAGGACTATTTATTGCTATTCTTGGACTAGATAATGCACATATAGTTGTTCATCCTGAAGGCGGTGCTCTTCTTGCCCTTGGAAACTTGAAGGATCCTTATACAATATTAGCTATCATTGGAATTATTTTAACTAGTATTCTAGTTGCTAGAAAAGTTAAAGGTGCCCTACTTATCGGCATTATTGCAACTACACTTATTGGAATCCCAATGGGAATTACTCAAATACCAAAAAGTATTTTAAGTATGCCTCCATCTGTTGCACCTACATTCTTTAACTTTGAATGGACTCATGTATTTACTTTAGATATGGCAGTTGTCTTATTCACACTTTTGTTTATGGATATGTTTGATACTATAGGAACTCTTGTAGGTGTAGCAACTAAGGCTAATATGTTAGATGTTAATGGAAATGTACCGAGAGCAAAACAAGCTTTACTTGCTGATGCAATTGGAACTACAGTTGGTGCTTGCTTAGGAACTAGTGCTCTAACTGCATATGTGGAAAGCGCTTCTGGAGTGGCTGAAGGTGGCAGAACTGGTCTTACAGCAGTATCTACCTCAATAATGTTTATTATTGCATTATTTTTATCACCATTATTTTTAATGATTCCCTCTCCAGCAACTTCACCAGCTTTAGTATTAGTTGGATTATTTATGCTTGAACCAATAAAAGATATAGATTTAGTTAACTTTTCTGAAGCTATCCCTGCATTCATTACTTTAATAATAATGCCAGTGACTTATAGTATTGCAGACGGAATTGCCTTTGGAATGATTTCTTACGTTATAATAAAAGTTGCTACAGGTAAGTTTAAGGAAATATCCTTTGCTACCTATGTTATTAGCGGATTATTCTTATTAAAATTTTTCATACATTAAAAATCACAAAAAAGATCTACCTGTGTAAGGTGGATCTTTTTTATGCAGAAAAGTGTGCTAGATTAAAGCTTTGTAACAACAAAGCCAATGTAAATTAATAAAAAAAATACCAACAACTTTAGTTTCCTGTCAAACTTGATTTAAATACTCCAATTAAGTGTTATGTTTATTGATATGCAAATAATTTTTCAATGATAGTTAAATAAATTAAACTTATCTTTTTAATGGCTTTAAAAAAATCGATTTATCCTAGCATTATGTAATTAAGTAGTGCATTTACAAATCTCATAAGTAATGAGATTTTCCCTAGAAATTACATCTAATACTTTTTTAATTCAGTGTCATAATAATGATGAAGCATGTTTCTTATCACATTTCAATTAGCATTGGAGATGTTATTATGTACATATTAACTATCATTTTAGTATTGTTAATATTAATTACCGTTACCTTTTTAGTCATGACTTTAGTATTATTAACACTAGTGCCAATAAAGGCCTTTTTTAGATTTGATCTTGAAGAGTACTCAAAATTTCATCTGAGTATTCATTGGATGAATCCAATATTTAAATGCGTTATAGCTAAGAATGATCATACCACTTATGTTAATGTTTATTTATTTAAAATTAAAATTATAAACAAAAGTGCAGAAAAAAATTATAAGAGTTTTATCAATACTTTAAAATTCTTAAAAGTATTAACCCCAACTTTTTTAAAACTTGATGCTTACTATGGTTTTATAGATCCTTCCATAACAGGAATGATTTTTGGAGCCATTGAGTTAGTGGCTCAGTCATCAAAGGTTGTTGAACTAAATAACAATGCAAATTTTAATCCTGATTATGATTATGGGAAGGTAACGGCAACAGCTCTTTTTAATGCCATCCCTACAATAATGAAAGTATTAAATTTTAGGAAACAAGAGTCAAATTACTCTGTTTTACAAAGGGCAAAATAAAGGAGGATATTGATATGAACGAAAAAACAACATTTACAAATAACATGGATACCTTGTTCACAGATCTTCACGATTTTGTAAGTACTGATACTGTATTAGGTAATCCCCTTTCAGTAGAAAACAAAACCCTAGTTCCAGTTATGTCAGTAACCATGGGCTACGGTAGCACCGGTATGTCTACTAAAGTTCAAAACAATAGTTCTAACAATGCAAATAATGCCACTAACGGTATGGGGTTAGGTGCAAGAGTTACTACTAATGCTGTTATGGTTATTGAAAATGACTCAGTATCAATGCTTCCTGTTAATGAAAAAAACAATATGGAACAGTTGATGAATAAACTTCCAGATGCTATATCTAGTTTAAGCCAAGGCTTTTCTAATGGTGGAATGATGAATCAAAATAATAATCAAGGCTCATCAAAAGGTCAGCAAGGTGATTCTAAAAATACTAAATCTCAAGGAATGTCAAGTGACAAGCAAAATTCTTCTAACCAACAAAGCTAGAATTTAAAAATTAACCGTATATCAAATTTAAAATTGATATACGGTTTTACTTAAATATATCATTTATTTATATCTTAGTATCTTATCTTCTTCCACAACTTTGAAGTATTCTACAATTAGGTCATCTAAAAGTTGACTAATAAAAAGTGTTTTTTTGTCATCTTCTGAAGTTATACAGGCTTCATTTAATATTTCTCTTACCTCTTCTATTCGCTTTTCTAACTCTAATAATCTCTCATCTACCTTTCCCATATATGCCCTCCTATAACTGTAGTACTCACTGTTAACATAAAGATTTAATTAGTTTATAAATAGAGTTTCCATATTTTATATAATTATTACCAAAAAACCGATTTTTCATTTTAATTTAACTTTAATTATTTATTACTTAAAAATTATTATTACTTCTGTAAAAAAGGTTATAAAAAAAGACCATTAAAGGCCTGTACATATCTTAGTTAAAATATGCCATAATTAATCCTAACAAATTATAAATATTCTAAAGTCTACTGTATAGATGATTATAATTGATTTCCCCATAATTTTCAATAAATAAATTCACTATTTACAATTATATTTCAACATGTTTTATATTATATTACACTAAAAACTTCTAAGATTCAAATATAAATATAAAATCTTAGAAGTTTTTATTTATTTAAGTACACTATATAAAAGCAAAGTTTCTATTATAATAATTTTACACTAGTGTAATAATATATCTAAATACTAACCAATAATGGCTTAAGCTTCCAAGCAACACAAATATATGAAAAATCTCATGAGCACCGAAAGTTCTTTTTTTGTTTCTTTTCTCTAGGCAATATATTACAGCACCAACGGTATATAATATTCCTCCCAGCACTAAATACAAGAGCCCTGCTGGATCAAGAGCCTTTGAAAGTGGAGAGAATGCAACTATGGCAAGCCACCCCATTCCTACATATAATGTTGCTGATAACCAAGATGGACAATCTATCCATAACAACTTAAAAATTATTCCCATAATAGCAAGGCCCCAAATTGTGAAAAAAATTCCCCATCTCCAATACGACTGAAGAGCTATTAAGCAAATCGGGGTGTATGTTCCAGCAATAAGAACAAATATCATAGAATGATCTAATTTTCTTAAAAATCTAATTACCCCTTCTTTTGAAATAACTAAATGATAAGTTGAGCTTGCTGTGTAAAGAAATATTAGGCTTAATCCAAAAATCATAGAAGATACAAGGCTAAAACTAGTATATCTACCTAAGGTAAGTTGTTTGTACAAAAGAGCAATTAATCCTACCAAAGAAACAATTGCTCCAAATAAATGTGTAAATCCACTAACAGGTTCTCTAAATTTTTTCATATACTTTACCTCCATTTTAAGAAACTTCAACACATAGTTTTGTTAACTACATTTCATCATATTTATATTATACACTAAAAATATAAATTTCAATACATTTATTATTTTATTATTTATTTTTTTATAATATTTTATAAACATTCTAGTAAATTATTGAAATTTATGTGAAAATATAAATATAAAGTATTACATAGAAAGTAGGTATAATTTATGAATAAAGATTTTTTAAAAAAATATGCCACATTAGCTGTGAAAACTGGAATTAATCTTCAACAAAATCAAATTTTAGTTATAATGTCTCCTATTGAGTGTGCTCCTTTTACAAGAATGATAATGGAAGAAGCTTATAGAGCAGGAGCAAAAGAAGTTATAGTTCACTGGAGTGATGAGCTTTCAGCTAAAATTAGATTCATTAATGCTCCGGAAGAAGTATTTGAAACTATGCCTCAGTGGCAAGTAGACTCCTTCATGCATTATGCTGAGCAAGGTGCAGGATTCTTAAGTATTTCCGCATCAAATCCTGAGCTATTAAAGGATGTAAATCCAGATAGAATTGCTAAAGCTCAAAAGACTCGTTCATTAGCACTGAAGAAGTTTAATGCAAGATTAATGAGCAATCAAAATTCTTGGTCTATCGTTTCAATTCCAACAGAAGGATGGGCATCTAAAGTATTCTCAGAGGTTTCAAAGGAAGAAGCTATTGAAAAACTTTGGAATGCTATATTTAAAATTGTTAGAGTAGATCAAGAAGACCCAGTTTTAGCTTGGGAAAATCACAAAAAGAACTTAAAAGAAAAAATGGATTACTTGAACTCTAAGAATTTCAAAACCCTTCATTTCAAAAATGCAAAAGGTACTGACCTTCATTTAGAGCTTCCTGAAAATCATCTTTGGGTTGGTGGAGCTGAAAATAACGAGGAAGGTGTAGAATTTATTGCTAACATGCCTACTGAAGAAGTATTTTCAATGCCAAAGAAAACTGGTGTTAATGGTATAGTTTATAGTTCAAAACCCCTTAACTACGGTGGAAATCTCATAGATAACTTTTCTATAACTTTTAAAGAGGGTAGAATTGTAGATTTTACTGCTGAAAGCGGCTATGACACTCTTAAACACTTAATTAGCACAGATGAGGGTTCTCATTATCTTGGTGAAGTAGCATTAGTTCCTTATAATTCTCCTATTTCTAACAGTGGAATTATCTTCTACAATACTCTATATGATGAAAATGCTTCTTGCCACTTAGCTATAGGGAGAGCTTATTCCCTTTGCATGAAGGATGGAGAAAAAATGAGTGAAGAAGAGTTAGAAAAAGCTGGTGGAAACTATTCTCTAGCTCATGTAGACTTCATGATAGGAACTGAGGATCTATCTATTACAGGAATAAGTGCAGATGGAAACGAAACTCATGTATTCCAAAATGGAAATTGGGCATTTTAAGTTTTCACAGTAAAATTTAATAATAAAAACTCATAATATAATTTCTCTTAAATTAAATATTACAAATTTTTAAGCCCTATACTTCTTAACCTTAGAAGTATAGGGCTATGATTTATATACAGAGTTTCAATTTAATCCTAGTTAGATTAAATATAGTGAAATGTTATAATGAATTCTTTATTTTTTTCAAAGATACAGTCATAATATAGATTATTCTACTTCCTAATTGCCTTTTTTCGGATAAACACATTGTAGGCCTCTATTAAAAGAATAATAGCTAATACAAATAACACAATTGCAAATATACCAAGAATAAAATTAGTTGTTGCTCCAAATATATACTGCTTAATTAGTAGTACTAGAGCAGATAGAGTTACGCAGAACATTAAGATCATAGGCAAAAGTACCATGGTATGTTTCTTACCCATGCTTACTAACCAAGAGGTTAGTGCTAATAATGCAAGTGCTGCAAGTAATTGGTTAGCTGAGCCAAAAATTGGCCATATCTTTGAATATCCATATACTAATATAACACAAGATGCAGCTACAGTAATGATTGTAGATACATATATATTTTGACCTACTTTTTTAGTTTTCTCTGAAGCCTCATCAAAGAACTCTTGGAATATATATCTTCCTATTCTTGTAGCAGTATCTAAACTTGTTAATGCAAAAGCTGAGAAAGCTAGAATAACAAAAACCTTTCCAATTTCTACTGAAAGACCAAAACTATTCATAAAATATGCTAATCCGTTTGCAAATATATTAGCTGGAGTACCTTCTGCCTTGGCTACATATCCCACTGCAATAAGAGCAACAACAGCTACAATTCCTTCTATAAGCATAGCTCCATAACCTACAAACTTAGCATCCCCTTCTTTATTAAGTTGTTTAGAAGAAGTGCCTGAACCTACAAGAGCATGGAAGCCAGAAACCGCTCCACAAGCTACAGTAACAAATAGGAATGGGAATAGTGTCTGGTTTTTAACTGTAAATCCTACAAATGCAGGTATTTCCATAGTTGGGTGTGTAATAAATATTCCAACTAATCCACCAGCAAGCATTGCATATAATAGAAAAGAGCATAGATAATCTCTAGGTTGTAGTAGTATCCAAACTGGTAGTATAGAAGCTAAAGATATATAAATTATAAGTACAATATTCCATCCCATCTTTGAAAGTTTGATAAATGGATATTTATATCCAATCCAAATACAGACGAATAATAGCACAACCCCTGCTACTGTAGCAAGACTAAGTTTAGCACCCTTTCTGTAGACAAAGAACCCAAATAACATAGCTAAAAATATAAACAATATAGATGCGGTTCCTGCTTGTGCTCCTGTAAGATTATTAGGATCATAAGCAAAAGTTGAAGCACAAATATCCGTAAAAGCAGCTACAACTAAAATTAAAGTTGCCCAAGCAAAAATATTAAATAGCTTCTTTCCTTTTGTTCCTAAAGTTGTATGAATGATTTCCCCAATGGATTTCCCTTCGTGCCTTATAGACGCAAATAAAGATCCAAAATCATGAACTCCACCAACGAAAATACTTCCAATAACTATCCATAGATATACTGGTAGCCACCCAAAGATAGATGCTAGGATTGGTCCTGTAATAGGCCCTGCTCCTGCAATTGAAGAAAAATGATGTCCTAAAAGAACTTTAGCATCTGCTGGTACGTAGTCCACATTATCGTACTTTGTATGAGCTGGTGTTTTTCTATTTAGGTCTATGCCCCATTCTTTAGCAAGCCAAGCTCCATAGGTAACATAAGCCACAATAAAAATTATCACAGCTCCAAGAATAAGTAGTAATGAATTCATATAATTGCCCCCTTATAAATTTATTTTAAGGTGTAGGTGAATACACCTTTTTCACCACTTCTCCTTTTTTATTTGCAACAGCAATTTTATTAGTTAAATCTACTACTATTAATCTAATATCACTGTATCCCTGCAAATAAAATTTATAATATTTACTATACTTAAACTTCTTTACAAAGAACTCAATGTCTTTACTTATTGATTTTTCACAAACCAACACCCCTGTTATATTTGTACTTCTATGATCCTTGTGTGGTTTCACAAAATCTACTGTTAACAGTTTTAAGAACTCAGTAAAGCTTTGAAGAGTATCCAAATTAACTCCTTCTAATATCTTAATGAAACAATATTCATTTACCTCAAATTTATCAATAATATCTTTTTGCGTTATAAAGGTTCTCCCTGTAGTCTCGCTGTATCTTGCACAAATATCAATATTTTCTCCTAAAATAAGTTGATTACTTTTCACCTGAAAGTGTCTTTTAAATCTCTCATTTATCAAATTTAAATAATTATTTTTTTCCATGTAATCCTCCTAAACTTAAAATTAAAACTAGATCAAATTCTAAACCCTAAAAACAGTTAAGGAATAAACACTCTAAGTTTAAGAGCATTTATTCCTTAGTAATTCTATTATTTAACTTCAGCTTTAAGATTTCCATTGATAACAATTTTAACCTCTATTTTCTTGGTACCACATAAGCATTTATACTGTAATCTTTGTCTACATTATAATATTATTACTTTTCTTTTAAGATTATACCAAAACAATAAACTTATTTATCTAAAACATTTCTTATTGTAGTTTTAACTATATTAAGATATCTTCTCTATATAATTGCCCTGCTTTCACTTTATCATCTTCCAAATATTAATAAAAGGTTAGTAGTTTTCCTACTAACCTTTTAAACTTAGTTTATTTTTTTATTCAAATATAAACTCTCTGTTCACATATTTACTTAAAAGTTCTATTGATGCTTCTGTGTCCTTCATATTTACAAAACAATTTGGTCCATGCACATACCTAGTAGCCACTGATATGCCTGCTGCTCTTACACCAAAATTAGATCTGTTTATTGCACCTGCATCAGTACCACCACCATCAATTACATCAAGTTGGTACTTTATATTGTTTTCTTCACAACACTTCACCATTTCTTCTACTAAATATTCATTGCATATTACTGATCCATCTGATACCTTAACAGCAGTTCCTCCACCTAAGCTATTGCTTACTTCAGGAGCATTTGGGAAATCACTTGCTACAGTAACATCAAGGGCTATTCCTAAATCAGGGTTTATTCTCTCAGCAGCTACAGTTGCGCCCCTTAGTCCTACTTCTTCTTGTACTGTAAATACAAAGTATAAATCATTGTAAGGTTTTTCTATTTTCTTTAAAGCCTCAATCATGATATAACAGCCAATTCTATCATCTAGCGCTTTCCCAGTAACATTACTATCTTTTAATTCTAAGTACTCTCCAACATATGAAGCTACATCACCTACTTTTACATACTTTAATGCCTCTTCTTTGGACTGAGCTCCAATATCTATATATAACTTTTTAATGTCATTCTTAATATCTTCGATTTTAACAGTACTAGAAACTATTCCAATTGTACCATTTCTAAATTGAACTCTATTCATCACTGTTGCTGGAACAGGAATTCCACCTAAGCCTCTTACCTTTATTAAACCCTTATCATCAACTTTGATAACTTGAAAACCTATTTCGTCCATATGTCCAGCTGCCATTATTTTTTTCTTATTTTCCCCAATACCTTTTTTATAAACTATAAGATTTCCAAGTGGATCTACAGTTATTTCATCTGCATATTCCTTTACAGCTTCTCTAATAACTTCCCTTACTTCCTTCTCATAGCCACTAACACCAAAGGCCTGTGTCAATTGATTTAACAACATTAGTCTTCCCCCTTTTAAAAACTATTTATTTAATATTTTGACTTCATTATTATATTACCACTTATTAGGTAATATGACAAACTATTTCGTGACTAAAAATATTCGACTCCCTAAAGGTTTATTCACAAAACAACCATACTATTCTTCAGAAACTTTCTTCAAAAATCTAATCCAATTAAGGATGAATTTTTATTTACTAACTTCAACTAAAAATCATATTGCCAAACATTAATATAGAAGATTTTCACACATTATAAAAAGCGTAAAGAACTTTTTTCTTTACGCTTTTACATTTCTTATAACTTATTCAACTACTTTTATTATTTCCATAACCAAGTTAGCACTTTTTACAAGATCTTCAATTCTTAGATGTTCTTCTAATGTATGTGGTTTTCTTTCTCCGATTGCTAAATTTACAGCTTTAATTCCATTTCCGTTTAAAATGTTAGTATCACTTCCACCACCAGTTGCTTTAAGGCTTGTTGGTACTCCCATATTTGAACAAGCTTTTTTTGCAAGCTTTACAACTTCATCATCTTCAGCTACTATAAATGGTCCATACATTCTTTCAGTAGTTACTTCTACTTTTGCACCGTATTCCCTTGCTGCTTCTTCAAAGCATTGTACCATATGAGCAGTTTGCTTATCTAACTTTTCACTATTTAAACTTCTTGCTTCAGCATTTACAATGATTTCAGGACAAACAATATTAGTTGCTTTTCCCCCATTAATCATTCCAATATTAGCCGTAGTTTCTTCATCAATTCTCAATAAGTTCATTTTATTAATTGCAGAAGCAGCTACTTGAATAGCACTTATGCCTTCTTCAGGTGCAACTCCCGCATGAGCAGGTTTACCAATAATCTTTGCATCAATTTTATCTTGTGCTGGTCCTTTTATTACTATTTCTCCAATGTCTCCGCCACTATCTAGTACAAAGGCAAGTTTTGAAGCTATCTTATCATATTCAAGGTTTTTAGCACCGAAAAGGCCACCTTCTTCATAAATACTAAATACTATTTCAATAGGTCCATGCTCTATGTTGTTTTCTTTGATTACTTTAATAGCTTCTAAAATAGCTGCTATTCCAGCTTTGTCATCTCCACCAAGGATTGTGGTTCCATCGCTATATATTACATTATCTTTTATTATAGGTTTAATTCCCTCACCTGGAGAAACTGTATCCATATGACAGCTAAATAATATAGGTTGTACATTTTTAGTACCTTTAAGTTTTGCAATAACATTTCCTGTATCAGAACCTACTTTTTCACCAGCACCATCTATGTAAACTTCTAATCCTAATTTTGTAAGTTCTTCAGAAATAAACTTGGCAAATTTACCTTCTTTTTGAGTTGGGCTATCAATTTGTACATACTTTAAGAACTCATTAGTAATTCTTTCCTTATTAATCATTCTATTTCCTCCTTAAAAGTTAATTTTCTATTTGTCAATACCCTTAGTATAGCAATACCAGCAAAGAAAGTAAATATTTAGGATTTATTTATTTTAGTTTTTAATTGTAAAATATTTTTACGAATAATCACCATATCTCTGATATATTTACAATCCTTGAATATATAATTGTAATATTACTCCTAAATAGTGCTGGATTTTTAAAAAACAATGTTCACTAACTCGTTTCTTAATAAAACTTATATAATATTTTATAAGTTAAGATATAATCGTAAAAATTCTAATTTGTAATATTTATAGTAACATACCCTAGAAATTTTCCTGTGAATTTCTAGGGTATTTTAGTCAGCCACTTTATAAATAAAATATTACTCTATCAAAAAGTACTCCTGCAAATAAAATAGTGATATCAATAATCCCAATGACACTAGGAAAGTGGATTACTCTAAATTGATCCTTCCATGCATTTTTATTTTTCAAGGGCCTTCTAGCTTCTCTTTTAGCAATAAATCCTGCGCAAACAAACAACCCCATGGCACCAATAAAAAACAAAGTATTCTTTATTGTATCTAATATTGTTATTATATTACCATGACTAAATAAGAAACTGCCTATTCCGGATAGTATTACTAAAACAAAAGAGACAGTGAAACCTACAATAAGTGATTTTATTATATCCCTCATAAGACCTATAATTTTATCCATTGCTATACCTTCCTATATTGTAAAATTTGTGAGGTTTTATTAAAGTAGTTACACTAATTAATATAAATGACATGCTACAAAATGATTCACTCCAACTTCTTTAAGAAGTGGCATTTCTTCAGCACATCTAGGTGTTGCATATTTACATCTTTTTCTAAACCTACATCCTGGTGGTGGATTTATTGGACTTGGAACATCACCTTCTAGCATAATTCTTTGTCTCGCTCTCTCTACATATGGGTCAGGAATTGGTATTGCTGATAATAAAGCTTGAGTATAGGGATGAAGTGGATTTTTATAGAGTTCCTTACTTTCAGTAAGTTCCGCCATAGCACCAAGGTACATAACCGCAACTCTATCTGATATATGCTTAACCATTGAAAGGTCATGAGCAATAAATAGATAAGTCAATCCCATTTCTTTCTGTAAATTCATAAGAAGATTTACAATTTGAGCCTGTATAGATACATCAAGGGCAGAAATTGGTTCATCACACATTATAAAATTTGGTTCTACTGCAAGAGCTCTTGCTATTCCAATTCTTTGCCTTTGCCCTCCTGAAAACTCATGTACAAATCTATTTGCATGCTCTTTATTAAGTCCTACAAGTTTTAATAAGTTATTTATTCTTTCTATTCTTTCTTTAGAGTTTTTTGCCAGGCCATGAATATCAATACCTTCTGCAATAATATCTCCTACTGTCATTCTTGGATTTAGAGATGCATATGGATCCTGAAATATTGTCTGAACTTCTTTAGAAAATATTTTTTTTTCTTTACCTGTTAAAGAATGAACTTCCTTACCCTTGTAAATAACTGATCCCTCAGTTTTAGCATACATTCCTATAGCAGTCCTTCCACAGGTGGTTTTACCACAACCTGATTCTCCTACAAGCCCTAAGGTTTCTCCTTCTCTTATAATAAAACTCACATCATCTACAGCTTTTAATATACCTTTTTTCCCAATTTTAAAATACTTTTTTAGATTCTTTACTTCCATTACTACTGGATTGTTATTTTTATCCACTATAGAGCACCTCCCACTTCAAAAGGTAAGTCTAATTTCGGAGTCATTGGGTGATGAAGCCAACATGCTGCAGTATGCTCATCCCCAAATTTGAAAATTGGTGGTTCTTTAGTTGTACAAATCTTCATACAGTACTGGCATCTTTGGGCAAATCCACATCCTTTTGGAGGTGCAATCAAATCTGGTGGAGTTCCATGAATAGATACTAATTGTTCCTTTTCATCATTATCAAGCCTTGGAACTGCTTTTAAAAGAGCCCAAGTGTACGGATGCTTAGGACTATAGAATATTTCTTCAAAGGTTCCCTTTTCAACAAGTTTTCCAGCATACATAACAAATATTCTATTAGCTAAGTCTGCTACTACCCCAAGGTCATGAGTTATAAGAATTACTGCAGTTCCCATTTTTTGCTGAAGATTTTTTATTATATCTATGATTTGAGCTTGGATTGTTACATCCAAGGCGGTGGTTGGCTCATCGGCAATAAGTATACTTGGATTACATGCTAGAGCTATAGCAATCATAACTCTTTGCCTCATACCTCCAGAGAATTGGTGAGGATATTGCTGCACCCTTTTATCTGCATTAGGAATACCAACTAAATCCAACATTTTTATAGCTTCTTTTAAAGCTTCTTCTTTTTTCATGCCTCTATGAATAATTAAGTTTTCTGCAATTTGTTTACCAACTTTCATAGTAGGATTGAGAGCTGTTAATGCATCTTGGAAAATCATACTACACTCTCCACCTCTAAATTCCTCCCACTGCTTTTCAGAAAATTCCAATAAGTTCTTTCCATTAAATATTATCTCACTGCCTTTTTTTATTTCACCTGGAGGAGATTGAATTAATCCCATTATGGCTTTTGAAGTAACGGTTTTACCACAACCTGATTCTCCAACTATAGCAACACATTCTCCCTTGTTTACATCAAAGGACATACCCCTAACAGATTGTACTTCACCAGCATAGGTATGATATGATACTTTTAAATTATTTACTACTAATTGTTTTTCCATAGTTCATCCCTCCTATTATTGACGAAGCCTTGGATCTAGGGCATCTCTTAACCCATCTCCAAGTATATTAAAGGCTAAAACTGTTAAACAAAGCGCTATACATGGGAATATTAATTGGTATGGATAAAATTCCATAGCTTGTTGTCCATAGGATATTAAAACACCCCAGCTAGTATTTGGAGGTTGAAGTCCTATACCTAGGAAACTTAAAGAAGCTTCTCCAAAAATATAACCTGGTATACTTGAAGCAATATTTAGTATAAGTACTCCAATTGTATTAGGAATCAAGTGTTTAACTATTACTCTTGTAGGTGAAGCCCCTAAAACTTGAGCCGCAAGTACATATTCACTTTCTCTAAGTTGCATTAATTGTCCCCTTATCATTCTGGCAGTTCCACACCAAGCAGTAATAGTTAGTGCGATAATTAAAGTTCCAATACTATTTCCTAAAACCACCATCATTAATATGGTTAAAAGTAATCCAGGAATACTAGTGATAACTTCTATGATTCTCATCATAACTTCATCTACCCAGCCTCCAAAGTATGCCATTATTCCACCATAGAAACAGCCTATGATTACTTGTATTGCAGTTGCCACAAGCCCAATAGCTATAGAGATTCGTCCACCGAGCCAAATTCTTGAAAATAAATCTCTTCCTAGTATGTCAGTACCAAACCAGTACTCACTTGAGGGAGATAAATTTTTTTTACTTGGATCCACTACTAGAAATTCTTTCCCGCTGATATAGGGTCCCACTATAACCATAATAGTTAAAAAAATTAATAATCCTAAAGCAAACATTGCAACTGGATTTTTCTTAAGCCTTCTCCAAGCATCTTGAAAATAAGTTATATTGGGCCTATTAATCATGTCTGCATCTGCATCATCACAGCCAATAACTTCAAATTCTTCTCTTTTTAACTCTTCCATTGTAAGCTTTCCCCCTTCCTATCTCTTTCCACCTGTAATTCTTATTCTTGGATCTACTATTGGGTATAAAATATCAGTAACAAATAAGCATATTACATAAATCCCAGTAAGTATGATGGTTTCACCCATTACTATTGGAAGATCTTGCCCACTTACCGCTCCAATATAATAAAGTCCAAGACCTGGTATTGAAAATACTCTCTCTATAAAGAAAGATCCTGTTATACACATTGCTATAGTTAAAGGAAGATTTGTTACTATTGGAATCATTGAGTTTCTTAATATATGCTTAAAAATAATACTTTTTCCTGAAAGTCCTTTTGATTTTGCAGTTAGCACATAATCTTGATTAATAATGTCTAGCATGGATGTTTTTAAGAGTCTAGAATAACCTGCAATATAACCAAAGCAACCAGATAAAGTTGGTAATACGGTATACTTCCACCCACCAAACCATAAGTCTTTACCTTTTGGCCAACCTATTACTGGGAACCATCCAAGTTCTCCTGCAAAAACTTTTTGAAGTCCTAATGCAAAAACAAAGGATGGAATGGAAATAAACAATATTGCAGTTGTTATAATTGAGTAATCTATCCAAGTGCCTTTTTTCATAGCTGCTAAAATTCCTAGTAAAATTCCAAGACTTAATCCTACCACCATTTGTTGTATTCCAAGTCTTGCAGATACAGGTAGCTTTTGTTTTATTATAGTTTTCATTGTTTGACCAGGATAAACTATTGATTGTCCAAAATCACCCTTCATTATACCTGTCATAGCTTTCATATATCTATCACTTACTGGTTTATCATATCCATATTTTTCATACATTGCAGCCTTTATGTTTGGGGGTAGTTTTTGGACCTTTTGAGTTAGCGGATCACCAGGTACAGCTTCTAATAGAAAGAAAGTAGCAGTTGCTATGATAAAAAGTGTCAATAGCATTTCTAAAAATCTTCTGATTGTATATCCAACCATAAATTTCCCTCCTTTATAATAAGTAAATCCCTTGTTTTAAATAATGCACATGGCTTCTAATGAACCCATGTGCATACAATTGCTGCTATCTGCCCTCAGTATAAGCCCATCTCCACTCGTAAGTTGGCCCAAACTTTGGATACATAAAGTCTTTAACATAGTTTTGTAGGAATCTTCTTGTATCGCCATAGTACAATGGTGCTATACCAGCCTCTTCCTTAACTAATATTTCTTCAAGTCTTTGATATTTTTTTAATCTCTTTGCAGGATCTGCCTCATTATCAAGTTCTTTGACAATCTTGTCATACTCAGCATTACTAAACTTAACTCCATTATTTCCACTATTAGAAACCCACATATCAAGGAAGTTAATAGGATCGTCAAAATCTCCAACCCAACCGTAAGTCATAATGTCATATTTCATATCATCTATGGCTTGTTTCCATAGTGTATAGTTGCCCAAAACTTCAACTTGTAAGTCGATTCCTAAATTCTTTTCAAACTGTTGCTCCCACCACTCTTGAGATTGTTTCGAAGCTGCAGTATCACCATAGGTTACAAACTTAACTTTTATGTTCTTTAAGTCACTTGTATCCTTTCCAAGTTCTTTAAGTCCTTCTTTAAGTAAAGTTTGTATCTTTTCTGGCTTGTTAACATACTCAGTCGCCATATCCTTTAACTGTTCTTTAGTAACATCTCTATAGATATCTTTATCAGAGTGTAGAGCTTTTGGTACCCACCCATAAGCTGGAGTATATCTTCCAAGTAATGTTTTTAAATACTCTTCTCTATCAAAAGCCATTGCGAAAGCAAGCCTTACTTTTTTATTTTTCATTATTCCACTTGGTCCACCTTCATTGTTGAAACCAACATAGTTAGAAGTTGCTACGTCCCCAACTCCCGCAACGAATTCACCCTTTTTAGCCTTTTCTGTCCATTTTTCAATATACTCTTGTCTTGCTCCAGTAACATCTAATTCCTTAGATTCAAATAATTGAGCTTGAGTTGAGAATTCTTGGATATCATTCATTTCTATTGTTTTTACGTAAACATTTTCAGCGTCCCAATAGTCTGTATTCTTTTCAAAAGAAATACTATTATTTCTTACCCAATCTTTAATTTTATATGGTCCACAATAAACTTGCTTTGTATGATCGGTCTTCCAATTCTCTCCACCTTTTTCTATTACATCAAGTCTTATTGGGAAGAAGGCTGTAAAGTTTAGTTTTTTCTCAAAATATGGTGTAGGTCTTTCAAGCGTTATCTGTAAGGTTTTATCATCCTTAGCAACAACCCCTACATCCTCAGCCTTTCCTGTGCCTTCGTTGTATGCTCTAGCACCTTTTATTTCATATACAAAATATGCATAAGGGAAAGCCTTATCTTTATCAAGCAGTCTTTTGAAAGAGTCTACATAATGTTGTGCTGTAACTGGTACTCCGTCACTCCATTTATGGTTTTCTCTTAAGTGGAAAGTCCAAACCAATCCATCTGGAGAAACTTCCCAACTTTTAGCCCCAGCAGGTTCTATTTTATCTTCTTCATTGACAACTTTAACTCTTGCAAGACCTTCTTGAGTTGCATTGATTACAGTAAAAGAACTTGTATCTGCTGCTTCATTTGGATCAAGAGTTTCTGGCTCAATGAAAACTAATTTCAAGAATTGGTTTTCATCTCTTTTTACTGTTTCTGTTGGACTTGGTTTATTATCAGTACCGGAATTTGGTTCTGTAGCCTTGTCCTTCTTACAGCCTGTAAATGCAAGAGATGATGTCCCCACCATAGTTGCTATTAGCAGCATGCTAAGCCACTTTTTTGATTTCATTTTTTTACCCCCTTATAATTTTAAAATATATATAACTCTTAAGCTTATAAGAGCTATATTCAAAAACTTTAAATTACATATGGATTCTTATTTTTTATGGTCACTAAACTTTGTTACCATAATTAATAGTATTTTAATAAAGATTAAAATATTACTATTTTTATTTTTCATTAAAATTTTTTAGTTAAAAGTCTTTAGTTTTAATTTTACGTTTACAACTTGTAAAACTTTTTTTACCTAATTAACATAAAAAGCTGCTTTAGCATTAAGCTCTTAATATAAGAGCCCTATTTACTAAAACAGCTTTATTTTTTCTTATTTACTACTCTATAGGAAACTAAAGTTTTAAATTAACTTATTCTATTAATTTGCCTTAACTTCTTAATTTTTTAAAAATGGACAAATTACCCTTTTTCTTGAAATCTTATATTTTATAAAAACTACATAAAATACTTATCAATTATCTTCTCAGCAACTCTTCTTTGAATATTTGCTGAATTTATTAAGGTAAGCACAGCTAAGAGTATATTTTCATAATCCTTGTTATCTCCTTCACTTGATACCTCCTCAACTTTGCATATCATTTGATTCAAGAAAGTCTCTTCACTAAGAATTTGCTCTTTTTTAACTTTCATAAATTTATTATAGAATTTTATCAGGTCTATTTGTGAATTTTCCTCTTGTTGAAGATTATTTACTATATTGTTGAATAATACTTTAATATCATTTATAGAAAGACTTTGTTTTAAGTTATATATTAATATCATTAAAATCACATGATTTCTAGTATATTTTTTATTTTTAACGGGCATTAAAAGCTTATCTTTCGTATAATTGTTAATCATGGTTTTAGTGAGAAGTTTATCTTCCTTATTTCTCTTCGAATGTGAAAGATTATTTTCAAATAATTGTATAACCTGATCCATATACAAATCCAATTGAGGTATATCCAATAAGTCTATTTCCTCTTCTAATTTTAAGTCATTTAAAATTTCTATTAATTCTTCTTTATTAAATTTCATATTATCCCTCTTGCATTTATTATATTTGAGTTTTCTTATTTACTAGATTATTAATTCTCTCATTAGCTCCTTCTACAATTTCATTAGGATAACCAATGAATTTTAATAACTTAATTGCATTTCTCGTAGGAGAAACTCCTGATTTAATTGTATAGTCAAATTTTAAACCTTCCTTATCATCTACATCTTCGCTAAAGTAATAACAGTGATAATTATCATTAGGCATCTCTGTTAATTCTAAATCATGAGTTGCAACTAGGGCTAAAGCATTATTTTTAGATATATACTGAAGTACTTCAGCAGAAGCACTGATTCTCTCTACTGGATTAGTTCCTCTAAATATCTCATCAATCATGGCAAGAGTAGTTATATCTTCTTCAAAGGAATTTAAAATTCGAAGAAGGGCTTCTGCTTCCCCCAAATAATAACTCTTTCCCTTTTTTACGCTATCTTCTGGGCTTAAGGAGGTTAAAAGCTTAAACATGGTTCCCTTATATTCTTTGGTTAAGGTAGTATATATAGTCTGAGCAAAGAGTGCATTTATAGCTACAGTTCTTAAGAAAGTAGATTTACCTGACATATTGGACCCAGTTAAAATAATACCGCTTTTATTAATACTAATTGAATTTGAAACAGGACTTTCAATAAGCGGATGTACTGCATCTATTAACTTTAAAGAATTTTCTTTGTAATCAAATTCAGGCTTTGAATAACTTTTTATTCTTTCTCTATAAGAAGCGATAGAGATTAAACTATCTAATTCTCCAACAATCCTATAAATATTTTTTATGTTCTCATTGTAATCGTAAATTTTATCTACAACTTTGTAATATGAACGTAGTTTAGTTAAAAACAGTACATTTACATAATCTCCAAAAACATCCAAGCCCTCTACCCTATTGATATTGACTGAATGCTTGCCAATTCCTTTTATATCTTTTAAGTTAAGTTTTAGCTCTTCAATATAACTTTTCAGTTCTTCATTATTATCTTTAGCTATCTCCTTACTTACTACAATTAAATTTCCAAGATAGGAAATAGAGTTAACACCATCAACAATTTTTCTACCTATATTATAATGAATATAGGTATTAATAAAATACATAGCTATAAAGGGTAACAGTATTGCTGAGCCATACACAAAATAAAAAGGCAAAATTAATAAAGGCGTTATTCCTAAAAAGTCATAAAGAATCTTAAGTTTTGTATTAGCCTTTTCCTTATTAAAAAGTTCTAAAATGTTTCCATTTCTTTGCATTCCTAAATCTAATAAAGCAACCTGAAGGTCCTCTCTAATATTAGTATTTGCTTTAAGATATTCAATTATCTTATCTCTTTCTTTAAGTTTGCTTTCCTCAAATAATGGACTCCTTAAAATGGTATATAGCAATTGTTGTCCTGGTGTTGTTATACTATTATCAACTTTTAAAAACACATCATTCATATCTAAATCTGTCCAAGTTTGATCATCTATAAAATAAGTATCAAGTTTTTCTTTCATAATAAAAGAAAAATACTTTTTTACATCTTCAAGATTAACTTTTCTTTTTATGGTATTTGGCCAATTCTCCTTAAGAAATATAACACTAATAGTTCTTTTATGCTTCTTGTGAAAATAGTAAGCTAAAGCTGCTGACAGCAAAGCTAATATGATAGTGAAATAATAAGCTGTACTACTTATTCCTTTATCATAAATTACAAAAGTAGAGAATCCACCAATAAATAAAAATCCAATAAATATTCTCGATAGGATTTGGTAAAATCTCGCTTTATTTTTCATATTCTTCCCCTCTTTCATACCCAGTAAGTTCTATAATTTTTATTGCTTTAAAAATTAATCTAATTATGATTTATTTTCATGAATTAAAACTATTCACAGAATCCTTAACTCCCATTCTCAAGCTGTTAACTTATATTTATAACTCTATATAGCATTGGAGGATGATGTTAATTTTCGACATAACCTTATTATAGTGTATAAATTTAACATTTGGAATAAGTATTTTTACTTTTAACTTCATCCATTATAAACTTTATAAAAAATCTACTTTAATTAAAATTTTATGAAGTTAAATCTAGTTATACCCATAATAGCCAAACTTAGCACTTTTATGTATAATATTACTATATAAAATAATTAATTTTAAATGGGGGTTAATCATGCCAAAACTACAGACAAAAAATCTTGTAATAACATCAATGCTTTTAGCCGTGGCTATAGTTATTCAATTCTTAGGAAGAAATTTTCCACAAATTAATCAATTCTTAGTTGGCCCAATTATAAATTCAATCTTAATCCTTACAACTATATTGTGTGGTATAAAGTGGGGAGCTTTAACAGGAGTTCTTACACCCATTCTTGCTTGGACAGTTGGACAATTGCTTCCACCTATGGCACCATTCATACCCTTTATTATCTTGGGTAACATTATTTATGTGATTTTATTTAATTCAGTCTCAAAGTTTAAGTTTGGTAATTACATAGGTATTCTTCTTGGTTCATTTGGTAAATATTTATTCCTAAGTATTTCTGCTTCTAAGTTAGTTACCTTGTTTGGAGTTAACATTCCTGGAAAAGTGTTAGCTAAGCTTGCAATAATGATGAGCACTCCCCAACTTATAACTGGCATTACTGGAGGAGTTTTTGCTCTTATATTATTCGCCTTACTTTCTAAAAGACATGCTATTCATAATGATTTCAATCAATAGCCAATAAATTTATAGGCTTTATCACCAAAAATATGTGGAGATTTTCATGTTCCCTACATTTTTAATGATAAAGCCCTTATTTATGAATTAATAAAATGCTTTCTCCTCTGATATACATAAGAATGTGATAAAGAAACTCTACTATTAATAAACCTACTTTTGCATTATATTTCATATAAGTTGTTTTTAATTTATTTAATAATGTGGGAATACTGTTACAACTTTTATACATACTTAAAATAATGTTAATTGTTGAATTTCATTGGTTTTTAATGAAGTTATAGAAATACCAATTAGCCTTATATCTTCTTTTAATTCAAACTCTTCAATTATTTTACAGCCTTCTTCATAAATTTCATCTTTTAAAGAAATATATTTACTTAAGGTTTTACTCTTTGTATGGTTTTCAAAAGAAGCTGTTTTAAGTTTTAAGGTCAGGGTCTTTCCACTAAGATTGTTTTCCAGCAAATACTCCTCAATATGGGAAGAAAAAGCTTTAATATACAATTTTAGTTCTTCCTTATCTTGAGTATTTCTTTTTAATGTAGTTTCTCGTCCTACAGATTTTCTTTCCCTAAAGGTTACTACTTGTCGATTATCTTCTCCCCTAATTCTATCATATATTTCTCCACCAAACTTCCCAAAATATTCATAGAATAATTCTTTTGGAAGATTATATAGCTGCTCCACATTGAATATTCCAATATTATTTAATTTTTTTACTGACTTTTGCCCTAAGCCATGAACCTTGCTTAAGGTCAATGGAAATAAAATCTTAGGAACCATATCTCTACTTATTATTTTAAGACCATTAGGCTTATTCCAATCAGAAGCAAGCTTTGCTAAAAACTTATTGTAGGAAATTCCAATAGAAATGGTTAGCCCTAAGGACTTTTTTACCTTATATTTTATCTTAGTGGCTATTATTTCTGGGCTTTCTTTTAAATCAGTTATATCTAAGTAAGCCTCATCAATACTAACTGGCTCTATTTTTTTCGTAATAGAATAAAGAATTTTAAATACTTCATTAGAAACTTCTTCATATCTATAATGTCTTGGGTGTATAAAAATTCCATGTGGACATTTTTCTTTTGCTATATAAGTAGGCATTGCAGACCTTACACCAAATTTTCTAGCCTCGTAGGAACAAGTGGCTACAACGCCTCTTTCTGAAGTACCTCCAACTATAACTGGCTTCCCTTTGAGAGTGGGATTATCCATAACTTCTACCGCTGCAAAAAAAGCGTCCATATCTACATGTAGAATCACTCGCTCCATTTTCACCATCCTATCTTATAGTTATACTCATTATATTTTACTATTTATAATTAGAACTTATCAAGACTATTGGGAGTCTAACAAACTTTTCTACCTATAGTATTTATAATTATGTTCTCATAATTTTATAAAAAACATAGAAATTCTATTAAAAACACATACTACGTGTAAGAGATTTTAATATCCTATAAGAAATAAAATTTACAAACTTCATACTAAAAGGTGGCTCATTTCCCTAAATGATTTGAAAAAAGTGCTTTAACTCTAAAATAAATGATTCTGTCAATGTTGTATTTATAATAATTAAAAATCAAATTATAGGAGCAGTGGTTATTATGAGTACTATTTTAAAAGCTTTTAGAAGTGCTTTAACTACTTTAAGTGAAAAAGATTATATGAAAAGTATAATTGCTTATAATTGTGCCCCTACTTTAAAAGGCTTTAAGGCTTCAAGTACTGTTACTCTATGTAATTATGATAGAAATGCAAAGAAAAATTGGTATATATATAAAGATGAAATTTTAAAGGAACTAGGTATAAAGGCTTTTGAACTTAGAGAAGCAAAAAATTATATAGCAATACTATTTTATGACGAAAAACTCCTTGAAAAGAAACTTAGCAATGATGAGGTAGTAGAATTTCTTTCTCAGTATACCTATAACCCTGAAGGTTCTTTAAATGATTATCTTATAACTTTAAAAAGCAGATATGATATTATGAACTGTCCCCATGAACTAGGTGTTTTTTTAGACTTCCCCCTTGAAGATGTAAAAACCTTTATAAATAATCCTAACAAACCATTTCTATTATGTGGTTATTGGAAGGTTTATCATGATAAATCTTCAGCCCTAGAATCTTTTGAAAAATTTGATAGAGCTAAGTTAGATATAATAAGAACTATATTTTGCGATAACCTTTTTTTGGATGAAATAATTTTATAATTATTTTCTCATTAATAATTCATATTTTAAAGGCTGCAAATATTAACTGCAGCCTTTTCTAATAATTTATTCTGTTATTATTTTATTATGGTATCATTGCAGCTTCTACTATAGTTAAACTACAAGCATCTCCATCAACAATAGCCTCAACTCCTAGTGGTATAGTTATTTTAGGAGAGCAGTGCCCTGCCATAAGATTATATATTGTTGGTTTGTTTGCAGAAGCTATAATATCCTTAAATACTTGAAATAAGGAAAGTCCATAACCTTCGTGTTCTGGTTTGCAATCTTTAAAGTCTCCAAGAATTATACCATTACAATCCTCAAATTTCCCTGCTAATTTAAGTTGGGTAAGCATTCTATCTATTGAATAAGTAAACTCACCTATATCTTCCATTAGTAGTATTTTTCCTTTTGTATCTATTTCAAAAGGTGTTCCTAATGTGCAAGCTATTAAAGATAAGTTTCCACCCACTATTTTTCCCTTAGCATTTCCTGAATTTAAACTTTTGATTTCTATTCCTTCAGGGTTAAAGAGTTTGCCTAAGGGCAATGTAGAACTTATTGCCTCTAAGTAACTTTCTTTTGAAAAATCATCAAAGTCTTCTATCATATCAGAAACCGTCATTGGACCGTGGAAAGTTATTAAATTACAAATTTGATTTAAGGCTATATGAATAGCTGTAATATCACTATAACCAAGAAAAACTTTTGGAGTTTTCCTTATATTATCATAATCTAGCATATCTAGTATTCTAGGTGTGCCATAACCCCCTCTAATGCAAAAAATCCCGTTAATATTTTTATCCCTGAACATGTTATTAATATCTCTTGCTCTCACTTCATCGCTACCTGATAAATGCCCATACTTTTCTCTACAGCTCTGTCCAACTACTACATTAAATCCTTGACTCTCTAAAACCTTAATAGATTTTTCAATACTATTAGGTTTCCTTGTTGGACTTGCTGGTGCTACTATTCCTATGGTATCACCTTTTTTTAATTGTTTAGGTTTTATCACCTTTTGCCCCCCTTTTCAAATTCAAGAGATTGTCTTAGTTCACTGCAAAGAATATAAACTTGAGCACATCCATATAGTCCTCTGCTTCATACTTAATGGTTTTAGCATCTACCTGAGTTGCTCCAGGATAAAAACCACCCTTGTATGCAATAAAGTGATCTTTGAACTTAACTTCTACACTAAAAAACTTTGGAAGCTCAACAATATACTTTGATAAATCATCTTTAACAGCTTCATATACTTGTTCTTTAATCTTTTTTATTGCTAGATTGGGATGGATTGAAATAGATCCCTGTCCAATACCTTCACTAACAGCAACAGTTTTTATATTCTTATTTATTTTTTTCACCGACTGACAAAGGGCTTTGTCTCCACTTAAAAATAACACCGGAACATTATAATACGCTGCTGTATATGCATTTATTAAAAACTCACTAGCAACTTCTCCATTGATATACATATGTTGTATGCTCCCATTTAGAGTGTGAGCTAATGGATTCCCATTTTCCCCAGCTGCTGAGTGATACCCAGTAAATATAACCCCTTGAAAGGTCTCATCTAGTCCTGCCATCATAATTAGTGGATTTCTTGCCCATCCCCTCATAATTTTAACATTCTCTGGTAAATTAGAAGGATTAATATTTCTTGCTGGTCCATGAGCATCTTTTATAAAAACTTCTTCTGCTCCCCCTGATATAGCTCCTTCACAAGCAGCATTAACCTCTTTTGTCATTTGCTCACAAAAATATTTGCTGAATTCCTTATCAATTTCTGTTTCATCCCAATTCACAACCCCTGTAGTTCCTTCAATGTCTGCACTAATAAATATTTTCATAAAAAGTCCCCCTAATATTAAAAATGTGGATTATTCCTTTTTATATTAATTAAAACTTCATAGCTAAGCTCTACGAGTTAAGAGCTCAATCCATAACTATTTCTTATTTAAAAGATTAAGAGTAATTAAGGTGTGTGCAAGCACTCCTAGTGGAAGACACTCCTCATCAATATCGAAGTAAGAATTATGAAGAGGCGCAGTAATTTTCTTTTCTACATTTCCACATCCCAAATGATAAAAAGCCCCTTTTGAAGCATCAATAAAATATGAAAAATCTTCTACTCCAAGACTAGGCTTATCCTTAATAACTAAGGCACTTTCACCAAAGTTCTCTTTAACAGTATTAATTATCACCTCTACAACCTCTGAAGAATTTATAAGTGCTGCATATCCTTCTTCAATTTCTACAAGACCTTCTCCGCCAAAGGATTTTGCCACACTCTCTACTATATGTTTTATCCGCTCTTTTACCATAACTCTTGTAGCAGGATCAATTGTTCTTAAAGTTCCTCTAATTTTCACCTCATGAGCTATTACGTTCCCTTTAACTCCACCATTTATTGTTCCAAGGGTTAGCACCGCAGAATCTAAAGGAGATACATTTCGACTTACTATAGTTTGAAGAGCAGTGATTACATGCCCAGCAATTACTATGGCATCTGTGCCTAAATCAGGATATGCACCATGAGCTTGTTTCCCCTTTAGCGTAATGCTAATTCCATCACTCGCACCATTTAATGCTCCATACTTAGTCTCAATAATTCCACAAGGATGATTTGGCATTACATGCAAACCTATGACATAGTCTACTTTTGGATTTTCCATGCATCCAGACTTCACCATTCTATCTGCTCCTCCAACAGTTTCTTCTGCAGGTTGGAAAAATAACTTTATGTTTCCATGAAGCTCATCTTTCATATTACTTAATATTTTTGCAGCTCCTAGAAGCATCGTAACATGAGCATCATGTCCACAGGCATGCATAGCTCCTTCTTTTTGAGATTTGTATGATACCTCATTACTTTCAGTTATAGGTAATGCATCCATATCGGCTCTTATGCCAATGGTTTTACCCTGAAACTTACCATATATTATTCCAACTACAGCGGTTTGACCTTCATAAGTTTCATATTCTATATTCATTTCTTTTAAATATTTTTTTATTACATCACTAGTTCTATATTCTTCCAAACCGAGTTCAGGATGCATGTGCAAATCTCTTCTAATACTTATAAGCCAAGGTTTCATATTCATTATCTGATTTTTTAATAAATCCTTATCCAAAATTTCACCTCCAACCCATCTAAGTCATTAAATAATTAACTTCCCCAATATTTTTTTCATCTTTTATATATACTCTAGGAACTCTTCTACTTATTACACTTAAAACCTCATTTCTATTTGTATTACATTTATCAGCTACTTCTATCACACCTACAGAGTTTTCTCCTTGTCCTCCTAAAAGAACCACTTCATCTCCAACTTTTACATTGGATATGCTAGTCAAGTCTATCATAGCTTGATCCATACATATTTTTCCTATTACTTTAGCCTTTTCACCATTAATACTTACTTCCCCAACATTAGAAAGACACCTCATGTAACCATCAGCATATCCCACAGGTAAAGTACCAACTTTCACCTTTTCCTTTGCTATAAAAGAGTAATCATAACCTACCCCTTCACCCTTTTGTATATGCTTAATATGAGAAATTTTAGTTTTAAATGTTAAAGCGGTTTTTAAAACTGGTAACTTGTCGCTAATTCTTGATGGACTCATTCCATATAGAAATGCTCCAAGTCTAATCATATTCATGTGAAACTCAGGATATCTAACCATGCCAATACTGTCACATACATGTTTAATAGGAATATGAATTTTCTCTTCTTCTATTTCTTCTATAACTTTTTGAAATAAAGCAAATTGTTTCTCATCTTCTTTGCTATTGACCAGGGCAAGATGTGTAAATATACCTTCAACTTCAATATTTTTAAGTTTATAAATGCTTTTTATAATATTTTTCAAATCTTTACTCCATTTAAAACCTAATCGATTAAAACCTGTATCAATTTTTATATGAACTTTTTGTATTGTTTTTAAGTATGAAGCTATCTTTGAAAGTATCTCTCCTTGCAAAGCACTAAAAATGGTTAAGGTTATATTGTTTTCTACAGCAATATGCAGATATTCATCTGACGTATAGCCCATAACTAATATAGGTATATCCTTAAACTCTCTTCTTAGTTCTATAGCTTCTAATAAACAGGCAACTGCTATATAGTCTACCCCTTTATCAACAAGTATTCTTGCAACTTCAATTGCTCCATGTCCATAAGCATTAGCCTTTAACACTGCCGCTATTTTTGTTTCCTTTGAAAGAAGTTTTTTAGCTTCATCTAAATTCCAAATTATATTATCTAAATTTATTTCTACCCAAGTATCCCTAAGCCTTAAAGGCATATTGCTTTTAAGCACAATAACTTCATCTCCTTTTTGCAAGCTTAAATAAATTTTAAAAACTCATTTAATTATATGAATTGAGTCTGGAATATATAATTTAAAAGCATATTTTTGTACAAAATAAAAAAAGGAAGGTATCCCTTCCAAAACAATAAATAATTATAATTTTTAAATCATAGGTTGTTGACTATTCATTGACCACCCTTCATTTTTTATATCTAATAAATCTACATTGTCTGTTCTGATATCCACCTTCTTTAGCCTTTTAACAATTCCAAAAGGATTATTTAAAGAAAGCTTGTCGCCTCTTCCTGAAATTATCCAAAGAGTACTATAAGCCTTTGGAAGAGCTTTTAATCTTTCCTCGCCTTTGCCATCAGTAAAATATATTAGAATATTAGTGTCTGTACCATTAACATATTGGAATACAGGACTAAACTTGGTGCCACCACCAGTTACTTCTCTTTCCTTTATATCCTTTATTGATTTTATCTTATAACTTCTTCTTATTTCTGTATCACACTCTAAAATAGTTATCTCATGATTATAATTCTTAACAATACTTAATACTTCCTTCATTGCTTGCTGAAATTCTTCGTCACTAATACTACCACTAATATCAATTGCTACAGTTACTTTAGCTATGTGACTCCTCAATTCTCCTTTTAAATCTAATCTATTAGGTTGTCGTCTATTTCTTCTTGTTATAGTCTTCTTTTTTTTACTTTCCAAAGTTCCCATTAGTTTTTTTAAATATATATTCCAAGGTATCTCTCCCTTTTCACTACATAAAGCCTCTATCATAGAACTTAAAAAAACTGGTATTGTACCTTTTACTGCTTCTCTTGCAAATTTTTCTGTGAATTCCTTAAGAGTTTTATCATCAATTTCTAAAGACTTATCCCACTGATTATGAGTTTTAGAAATATCATACTCCTTTTCAATGTCACTTTCCATTGTATCATCTTCTTCATTCTCTTCTAATAAATTTAACTCTTCTTGAATCCTATTTACATAGTATTCCATAGAATTATAAGGTTTTAGGTTTAAATTATATTTTAAATTAACCCATTCAATGGTTGTAGCGTAAGGAGGTAAATAATCTAAGTATTGATTTACAACTATATCCATGGCCATATTAATTGCTAGGGTGCTATAAGTATATTTAAGTTGTTTAGCCCTTATTAAGTGTAAGCTAAGTATGTGATGAATTTCATGCTTTATGGTACTTTGCATTTGCTCAGCAGTAAGACTTAAATAAATAAAAGGATTAAAATAAATAACATATTTCGCTTGCTTAAATTCTATTGAAGTTGGCGATGCAATATCATATTTAACTGCTCTTCCCATTTGCAGAAGAAAGTAACCATAAAAATTATCCTTATCCTCCATAAGTAAGAAATTTACTTTGTTTATGAGATTTAAAAATTTCTCATCAAAATCCCTAGGAATATCCTCTACAGACTGCACATTTGAAATAACTTCATAAAGCTCTTCTTTTAATTCATGAAACTTATTCCCCATTATACCACCTAACCTTTTATTTCATCATAAGCAGCAAAATACATATTTATAAAATCTTCATTTTCTATGGATAAACTATAAACCTTGTTGTAACTTAACTTCATCTCCTGCATCAATGCAAGTCTTAAGTCTACTGGGTAAAGTTCTATAAACTTAATAAACCTCTCTATTTGCTTTTCTATGGGATATCCACACTCTAAAATATGTAGGAGATTTTTAGCAGTTAAATATAATCTTGTGTGACTTTCTGTCTTTATCCTTAGTAAAGTTTCCTTAGATATCTCCGTCCCCTCAAACACTTTCTCAGCGGAGATTAAAGGTTTATTATTTTCCTCACTAAAGGAAATAAATTCTTCTGCTATTTTATTGCCTAAGTTTCCAGCTACTATATTAAAAAGCACTCTTTTAGGAATGTCTCTGCTATTTTCCTTATATAGCTTATAAATTTTAGAAACTCTCTCATAACTTCTAGGTGTGGCTTTTGCATAAACATTACTATCCTTACTATGTAAGTATTCTGGGAAGGTAGCTATAAATTCTATTACTTTATCTTCAACACCCTTTTCTATTGCCCAGTGGAGCCATGCTTTAGTATCACTTTCCATATAAAGCCAAACAAACCTATTTTCCTGTGCTGAGTCCATATCTACTACTTGGTAATCAAAATCTTCCCCGTATTTACTTGAAGGATTCATTGCGGCCAAAATTTTCACCCTATTATCCAAACTATATCCGTTAATTTCTCTATTTAATATCAGATTCATAAGTTCCTGTTGAACAGTGTGCTCACAACGATTAATCTCGTCAATAAATAAAAGCACTTCTCCTTCATTTTTTACAAACTCATCAATATCCTGAAGTTTAGTATGAACAGCATAAACAGTTCTTTTTTTATTAACTAAATTCCCATTAACATCTATGCTTTTATACTCTTCTATGGTTGGTAGGCCACCAATTTCTCCCTCCTTAAGCAAATTTCCATCTATAATAACTAAATTCCATCCTCGTTTTTTGCTAAGTTCTTTGGCTAAAGCAGTTTTACCTATTCCACTTTCTCCAACTATTAAAGGAACTTCTCCCGTTTCAATAATAATTTCTGCACTGATTAAAGTATCTTTAAAATTCATATATTTTCTTTGAGAAGAGGTTAATTTTTTCTTCTCAAAGTTTCACTTCCTTTCCTTTGTACCTTTAGTAAACTTTCAACTTTTCATCCACAGTTATTCTCCTTGCTTTCTTACTACCATACTTATTAATAAAAAGAATTTTATCCATAGATATGTTACCTTGTTTTTCACTAATACTATTACAATTAATAAAAGCTCTCACATAGTTTTCCTCAACCTGCTCTTTAGATAAGACTTCTTTTAAAGCTTCTTCAACTTTCTCCTTAGGTATATCCTTAATAAAATACTTCATTACCGAAGGATTGTTTTTCAAAAGTATAAGCTTTTTATTTTCATCAATATTTGTTATAAACTTAATAGCTGATTCATTTTCTTTTACGGCCAAGATTTCGGCCTTTAAAGTAGGCTTATCTATATACCTTAAAGCTTCATAATTTATGCTTATAGCTAAAAGCTGAAGCTCCTCACAAGGGTTTTTAATGTATTTTATGGAATCATAGTCTTTTTTGATAGCTAGTTTTTGAATTTCTAAACTTGGATTTTCAGCATATCTTATTGCCCATCCCTTTTGGTTAATACCTATGTTAAGCAAGTCTTCACAAGGATTCTTAATATATTGTAAAGTATTCCATGCCCTTGATACAGCATATTTTTTCATGTCATAGGTTGGATTATCTATGAATTCTATAGCTCTAATACTACTTTTCAATGCCAATTCTTTCATTTCCTCAGTTGGGTTTTCTATGTACCTTATCATCATTCCATCTCTTTTAATTGCTGCTATCTTTATCTTTTCGCTAGGATTAGGAATGTTTTTTATGATAATTGGGTTACTTTCTATAATTTCCATTAATTTATCTTCTGTCATAAAATCCCACCTCATTATTTATTAATTAGAATATGCAATTAATAATAATTATTTCTTATACTGTAATTATAAGCTTTTTAACTACACCCAACAAGGCAATTTATTATATAAGAAATCGAATTATTATTGATTATACAATCAACACTATAATAAAGATATAAGAATTCCTATTTTAAATTCTACTTGTATAATATAAAATATAAATAAAAAAATCTGTAATTTCAGATAGCTAAAAAATGCCTAATGAAAAATATGATAATAATTTTAGTAATAGTAATCATAGAGTTAAACATTTTAGAAAATGGTGGTGATTTTAATGAAAATTGTAATAGCTCCTGATTCTTTCAAGGGCTCCTTGACTGCTAAAGAAGTAGCTGATGCAATTGAAAAAGGAATAAACAAAGCATATAGTCATATTAAAATAGAAAAAGTCCCCATGGCTGATGGTGGTGAAGGTACAGTTCAATCCTTAGTAGATGCAACTAATGGAAAAATAATTTTAACAAAGGTCTTTGATCCACTAATGAGGAAAATTAATTCTTTTTATGGTATTCTTGGTGATAACAAAACTGCTGTAATAGAAATGTCAGCAGCATCTGGTCTTCCGCTTTTATCTAAAGAAGAAAAAAAACCGCTTATCACAACTACCTATGGAACTGGTGAACTTTTACTACATGCCCTAGATCAAGGCTGTAGAAACTTCATAATTGGTATTGGTGGTAGTGCGACAAATGATGGTGGATTTGGAATGATGAAAGCACTGGGAGTTAAATTTTTAAATTCTGGTGGAAATGACATTGGCTTTGGGGGAGGAGCTTTAGAAAATTTAAGCTTAATTGATACTAGTGGGTTAGATAAGCGACTTAAAGGTTCTTCAATTACAGTTGCCTGCGATGTAGATAACCCCCTCTATGGTCCAAAGGGTGCTTCTAGTATCTTTGCCCCCCAAAAGGGTGCTACACAAGAAATGATTTCATTTCTGGATAGCAACCTAAAGCATTATTCAAATATAATTGAAAAACAATTAGGAATAGCCATTGGTGAAATTCCAGGTTCTGGAGCAGCTGGTGGACTTGGTGGCGGATTAGTAGCCTTTTTAAATGCCCAACTAAAAAAAGGCATAGACATAGTGATAAAAACTACAAATTTAGAGGATTATATATGTAATGCAGATTTAGTCATTACTGGCGAGGGAAACATTGACTATCAAACGCAATACGGAAAGACTCCCTATGGGGTTGCAAAGATCGCTAAAAAACATAATATCCCAGTAATTGCTATAGCAGGTGGTATTGGTGTAGGAGCTAATATTTTGTATGAGGAAGGATTCCATAGTATCTTCTCTATCACTAATAAGCCTATGACCTTAGAGGAAGCCATGAAAAATGGAAACCGACTTTTAGAGGATACCGCTGAAAGAGTAATTCGTGCAAGTCTATGTTTAATGGTAAATAAATAAAGTTCTAATGCTGATACCCTTAAATTTTTTAGTAGTTTTCCATTTTAATAATATAGGTTATAATATAATTTATGTATATTTCACAGTGCATTACTTAACAAATTATTAAACTTCTTTTTCAATTAATATTTAGTACTTTCATTAATTATTTGTAACTTTCATAAAGATATTAATATAATTAATGAGTTTGTTTATGAAATAGTTGATTATATTTTTTCTAAAGATAGTATTTGTTAATTAAACTAAATTACATGCTATCCCAAGTAATAAACAAGAGATATTAGGAGGTGGCAAAGTGAATTATATTATATTGGATTTGGAATTTAATCATCCCTCTAAATCCCAAGACGAAGAACAAAATAAAATAAATAAAAGCTTCCCTTTTGAGATAATTCAAATTGGTGCCTTAAAGCTAGATGAGAAATTTAATACATTGTCTACATTTGATAAACTAATAAAGCCTGAGGCCTATACAGATATTAAACCCCATATACAGGAAATTACAGGTCTTAACTCAGAAATATTAAGTACCGCTAAAACTTTTAAGGAATTATATGTTAGTCTTTATAATTTTCTTAAAGGTGATAATATTTTATGTGTTTGGGGTGCTGCTGATATTAAGGAATTATTTAGAAATATAACATATCACGAATTAAACCACTCTGATATTTCTAAAAAGTATATTGACATTCAATATCATGCTTCGAAACATTTTAAATACCCTAAAGGAACTAATATAGGTTTAAGCAAAGCTGTAGACTTATTAAATATTCCTGTTAAAGAAGATTTTCACAACGCCTTTAATGATGCTTTTTACACAACTGAGGTTTTTAAAAAGATTTATAAGAAGGAAATTGAGCCTAAAGTTTATAACCTCAATAAAATTAGCACAAATAGGGAGCCATCCAAAAGCACTAAATTAGATACTCATAAACTATTAATGCAATTTGAGAAAATGTTTAACCGTGAGCTCACCAAAGAGGAACAGTCTATGATCAAACTAGCCTATAACATGGGAAAAACTAGTCAATTTCAAGTTCAGAAAAAGGAATCAAAATAGGTTCAGTTAAAAACTCATGAACCTTATGATTCCTACAAATATATTCCTAAGATTAACATTAATAATACAAGTATAAAAGCTATAAGCAAAAATTTTAATGAATACTTAATCCATTTACCATAAGGTACCCTAGCAATTGCAAGGCCTCCCATCACCACTGCAGAAGTTGGGGTTAGTAAATTAATAAGCCCTGAAGCTGATTGGTAAGCTGTAATAATTAAAGCTCTAGTTACACCAGCAAAGTCTGCTAGTGGTGCCATAATTGGCATTGTCAAAGTTGCGAGTCCAGAAGTAGATGGTATCAAAAAGGATAAAGGCATATAAAACAAATAGGTTATAATTACAAGACCTGAAGAACCTAATCCTTTAAGTAGATTTTCTCCATAATTTAGAATTGTATCGGTTATAATACCAGCATTCATTATTATGGTAATACCTCTGGAAAGTCCAATTATAAGAGCAACTCCTAATAAATCCTTAGCTCCATTAACAAAGGAAGAAACTAGCTCCTGTTCTTTCATCCCATAAAGTAATCCAATTATTATTGCAAAAACCAAAAATAAGGTTGTTAATTCTCCGAACCACCAACCTAAAGTTGGAATTAAGGTAATATTCATGTCTGAAAATGGAATTACTCCAAACACCATAATCATAAAGGTTACAATAAACAAAATTAAAGCTAACTTTCTTTTTCCGGTTAACTCTGGGAATCCACTATCTCCCTTGGAATGGAGAAAGTGAGCCTCATTATCCTCTTTTAATTCATAGATTAGAGATGCAGATGGATTCCTTTTAATCCTTTTAGCATACCTCATAGTATAAATAATTGCTGCAAATTCCAGCACTACTAAAATCATCAGTCTAAGTACTATGCCTTCTCCTATGGAAACTCCAGCAAAACCCGAAGCTATACCAGTAGCAAAAGGATTTACAGTTGAACCTAGTACTCCACAACCTGCACCTAAGAGTATTACAGATACTGCAGTGAGAGCATCATAACCTGCTGCAATAAATACTGGTACTATTAGAGGGTAAAATGCTAAGGTTTCTTCTGCCATACCAAAAGAAGTTCCTCCTAAAGAAAATACTATCATTAATATGGGAATCATCAACCTTTCCCTACCTTTTAATCTTGCTATTACTCTAGCAATCCCAGCATCAATGGCTCCAGTATTCATAACAACCCCTAGAAATCCTCCAATTATTATTATGAATAAAGCTACCTCTATTGCTTCATAGAAGCCACTTACAGGAGCCATTATCACATCAGCAATTCCTTGAGGATTTCGTTCCACTAAATGATAAGTTTCTGGAATTGGTATCTTTTTAACTGCACTTGGATCTACATAGTTATACTGACCCGCTGGTATTATCCAAGTAAGGATAGCTACTACTATGATAATTAAAAAAAGTATAGTATAAGCACTGGGCATTTTAAAATTCTTTCTCATCTTTCCTCCCGTAGTGTTTCTTAAGGTGTTAATTTCTCTACTACTTCCTCAAAAGAAATATTCTCTAGACCTTCTGGAAGTTTAAAATTTGGATTTTCTAACTCTCCGCCCATATTCTTTATTATAGAATTTACCTTTTCTCTATCTTTTCCCTCAACATTTACAACTACAATATAATTTACATCTACAATTTCCTCGAAGCCCCCCATGCCACTAGCCATTGGACTTGCTGCTGCTAAAGGACCTTGCTCTGTTGTATATAGGGAGTTTGAAGAATTTAATACTAAGCTAGAAAGATTTGGTGAGTTTACTGCACCTCCTTCATTTCCTCCTCTAGTGTAATCAAGTATTTCATGGGTATTTAAATCGGAGTATGTATTATGAAATCCATTTTCTTTCAATGCCTCTACGGCTTTATTTGCGTTTTTTATTCCACTAAAATAACTTACTATTTTCATATTTCTTCCTCCCTTCAGTCTATAAATTTATCTTCTCACTAAATTATTAGTATTATTCTCATAAATAAATTATAAATTAACATATATTGTGTACATTAAGTGTCAAAATAATATTTATCGTATATTATGAATAAGGAGTTTTTTTACACGAGCTTTTAAATTTTTGCATAACAAAAATAATTCTTTCTATAAAAATCATAAAAACAAATGTAAATAAATCATAAATTAATATTAGTAAATCATATGATAAATAATAGATACTTAATAGATTTATTTTGCTATTTAAAAGGAGGTTTCATTTATGAATAAAGTTGAAATTTATACTAGTGATACTTGTGGTTACTGCCATCAAGCTAAGGATTTTTTACAAGCCAATAATATTGAATATCTAGAGTATAATATTTCTAGGGATTTAGATGCTAGAAAAACTCTTATGAGAAAAGGGTATATGTCAGTACCATTATTAGTTATTAATGGTGAAGAGGTTCTTGGGTTTGATAGAGAAAGAATATGTACTATTCTTGGGCTATAAATAACTTTTATTCTATTTGTCATTGTCAATTTAGCTTTGCACATGGAAAATTAAGCTACTATCAATAGATAGTAGACTAAATTATAACCATTAATAAAAAAGAATCCATAGGTATTTTAAAATTGTCCTTTATAGAGGGCATACTTTAATTCTCCTAGGGATTTTTTCATTTTACTTGATTTTTTATATTTTCGATTGTGGGCTTTTCAATGCTTAATTACAAAACCATATAAAACTTGTCTACTCATTAATAAAGTCTATTATTTTATCATAATAGTTTTCTCCATCCTCATGTCCATTTTCAAATAAATTGTAGAGTTTCTCCTTATTCTTTTCAATTCTTCCAACCTTAACTTCTTTTGAAGGTCTAATAACTATTGCCTTGCCTGCTCTCTCTAGAGCCTCAATATAATCTAAGGTTTCATTGTATTTTTTATATCTATTCATTATAGTTTCCACAAGCATTGGGTATTTTTTATACTTAAATTCTATTACTTTTTCAAACTTCATAGGGCTTTTTCTATACTCTTTATTTCTTGTTAAAATGATAATGTTTTTTTCATTGCCATCCTCAATGGATTTTTTTATAGGAATAGAATCTGAAATTCCTCCATCTAAAAGCTCATACCCTTTTAGCTTAACCATAGGGGAAATAAGAGGCAATGAAGCTGTAGCCCTTAAAGCATAAAACCCTTCTGTTACATCATCCTTATTTAAATACAGAGGTTTCCCAGTATTGCAATCGGTAACTCCTATAAGAAACTTACTGGGTGATTTATGAAAAGTTTCATAATCAAAGGCTACGTGTTTATTTGGTATCTCATCAAAAATATAATTCATTCCAAAAAAGGATTTTTCCTTTATAAGGTTTCTAAAACTTGCATACTTCCAATGGTTTGCAAAATCGATGTTCACCCTTTTATTTCTGCCCTTTTGTCTTGATATGTAAGAAACTGCATTACATGCTCCAGCAGATACTCCTATGATATAGTTAAAGTATAAGTCTTTTTCCATAAAGTATTCCAATACACCACATGTATATAATCCTCTCATGCCACCGCCTTCAAGAACAAGACCTATATTTGCCATGTTAGCTCCTCCTTTTTTATAAATGTAATATATTTCTATTATAACACCAACTTTAAATCTTTTCTAACTGCCTTAATTTTTGCAGAATATTAAAACTTACAGACTAATTTTGAATTTTTTATTTTATTAAGCAAATACTAAAGTCATAAAATTCTAAGGAGGATTAAACCATGGAAAAGCTTAAAAATTTACTTGATGGAACTCTAAACCAATATGGTGATAAGGCTGTTCCTAAGATTCCTGTATTTGCAGGTAGTGATATTACATCTGAAGTTTATTACTTCAAGCCAAATCAAGTATTGAACAAACATAGACACCCAAGTGGAGAACAGATATTTTTTATCCTTAAAGGTGAAGGTAGAATGATGGTTGGAGAAGGCGCTTTTGACATCCAAGTAGGTTCTTCAATTTTTGTACCTGCTGGAGAATGGCATGAAATAATTAATGGAACTGTATCCGAAATGGTTGCAGTTCAAGTTACTAAAGTAGGAGCAGGATTTGAAGCTCATAACGGATAATTAATACTCTTTAAACTGCAATATGCAATAAAATATAAACTAAAGTGATATACTAATCATTTAATTAGTATATCACTTTATTATTGAAATTTTCTGAGTTTTTTAGCAATTTTATAAGCTTTTTACCAAAGTAAACGTAATCATGTATTTTAAAGATATTACATGAAAAAGTCATATATTCTTTTATAACCTAATATAAAGGCTAATAATCACATAATTTAAGGGTTTGACATATAGATGTATTAATGGTATATATATAGTATAGCACATAAATCGGTTTATTTTTTATGTGCCACATTATATGATAACAATAATATAACCTTTAAATACATATATAACAATCTGTAAGATTATGGGAGGAAATTTTATGTGTACAAAAGTTGCTATTAACGGTTTCGGAAGAATTGGACGTTCTGTTCTAAGAATTGCGTCAGAAAGATTAGAAAATGATGTTGAAATAGTTGCAATTAATGCTAGAGCAGAAAGTGATACTTTAGCTCATCTTTTTAAATACGATTCTTGTTATGGAACCTTTAAAGGAGATATAGATACTACAGAAGATTCAATAACTATAAATGGGAAAACAATAAAAATTTGTAGAGAAAGAGATCCTGAAAACTTACCATGGAAAGCTCTTGGTGTAGATATTGTTATCGATTCTACAGGGGTTTTTAAAGATAAGGAAAGCCTTATGAAACATGTTAAAGCTGGTGCAAAAAAAGTAATTCTAACCTGCCCTGGAAAAGATGAAGATATAACTGTAGTTATGGGTGTAAATGAAGATAAGATAGATATTGATAACCATACTATTATATCTAATGCTTCTTGTACTACAAACTGTTTAGCACCTTTTGCAAAGGTTTTAGATGAGGAATTTGGTATAGTAAAAGGTTTAATGACCACTATACATTCGTATACAAATGATCAACAACTTCTTGATAAAAATCATAAAGATTTAAGAAGAGGAAGAGCTGCTGCAGAATCAATAATTCCTACCACTACTGGAGCTGCAAAAGCAGTCGGTAAAGTTCTTCCTAATTTAAATGGAAAATTAAATGGATTTTCTGTAAGAATTCCTACTCCAACTGTTTCAATGACTGACTTAGTTTGTGAACTTTCAAGAAATGTAACTGTGGATGAGGTTAATAAAGCTTTAAAGAAAGCTGCTGAAGGTCAAATGAAAGGTATACTTGGTTATTCAGAAGAACCACTTGTATCAATAGATTATAGAGGTGATGAAAGATCTTCTATTATCGATGCCCTATCAACTATGGTTATGGATGGAAACATGGTTAAAGTGGTTTCTTGGTATGACAATGAGTGGGGATATGCTTGCAGAGTTGTAGATTTAACAAACTATATAGCTGCTGAAATGAAAACCTCCTCAAATTACACTGAAGAAATAGCAATATAATAAAGAAAACTGGAGAATTAATTTAATATGATTAATTCTCCAGTTTTTTATTATAAGTCACTAATTTCTATTCTCTTACTTTAAAGGTTGAGTTTAAAAGCTTAATA
>NZ_DGLI01000027.1 GCF_002387895.1 Clostridium sp. UBA4548 | reverse complement strand
AATAATTTAAAAATTGTTTTAAGTTTTAAATGTTTTTCGTCCGTTCTTAAGGACAAGACATATCTTATCATATATATTCTACACCTATCTTGTTCATGAAGCCATTATTTATGGTTAAGTACAAAATACTACAAAAAACTAGATTTTTCTCCTTATTTTATATATTGATACACTAGGAATAGTATATAGGTAAAATCTATTTAACATCATTTATTTATAGATTTATTTAATAACTCTTTAACCTCTTCTCCTATTACTTTTATGCCTATTTCAATTTCTACCTTTGACAACCTTGAAAATCCTAATCGTAAAGTATTATATCCCTTTTGATCAACGAAAAAGGTATCTCCAGGAGTGAATGAAACTCCTCTATTATAACATTGTTCTAATAGTTCCCTAGAATTAACTCCATCTAGTTCAAGGAATACATATAAAGCAACTTCCTTGCTAATCCATTTATAAGGGATATACCTTTTTATCATTTCAATTATTAATTTATACTTATCTTTATATATATTTCTTATTCGTCTAACATATTTTTCAAATCCACCATTCTTTAAATATTCTAGTAATACAGCCTGGTCTATAACTGATGTATGAATATTTCTACTTCTTTTTACACTTTCTAGGGTTTGTATTAATTTTTTATCTGCTAGAATCCATCCTATTCTTAATCCTGGAAATAAAATCTTAGATAGGCTACCAATATATATAACACCATTTTCTTTTCCCCCTACTGCGGCAATTGGTGATATATGATCACTAAGATGTTGTAATTCTTCATTAAACCCATCCTCGATAATAGGCACATTATATTTTTTTAAAGTATTATACAAGATACTTCTATCTTCATATGACATAACTCTACCTGTTGGGTTATGATATGATGGAATGAAATATGATGCTTTAATTGTATTTTCACTTAACACTCGTTGTAACTCGTTAAAATTAATACCATCATCACAAAAACCAATCCCAATTATATCCAAATTGTTAAGTTTCATAAGTTTTAATGCTGTATTGTGAGTAGGGTTTTCACATATGATTTTATCCCCCTTCTCTGTAATTGATGATAAAACTATATCCATTCCCTCAGTAAATCCATTTGTTATTAGTATCTCTTTACTCTCTATGTCAACCCCCTTACTAGACATATAACCTAACAAGTATTTAATGAGAGGCTCATACCCCTTTGCATATCCGTAGCTGAGCAACTTATTTCCTTTTGCCGAAACAGTATTTAAAAATGCTCTTTTAAATTCATCCATATCAAATAAACTTTCATCAGGTGCTATACTTTTAAATGAAATAATCCCTTGCTTATTTTTTAATTCAGTCTTAATTATGTCTAACTTTGTAGCTTTACTAGCATAATCACTAATATGATTATCCCAATTAATATTCCATTTATTATTTTTTATAACATATACTTGAGATACGAAAGTCCCCTTTCCTTCCTGTATATATACAAGCCCCTGTTCTTCCAACATTTCATATGCAGTAATAATAGTACTCCTGCTAACTTTCACAATTTTTGCAAGTTCTCTAGTTGAGATAAGCTTGCTTCCACTTGGAAGCAAGCCACTCTCTATCAATTCTTTTATCTTACTATACACTTGAATATATATTGGTTTAGACTTATCTATTTCTATATTGTATAACATATTTCACCTCTTACTAAATACCTACATAACTAACTCCACGAATACTCAATGATTTTATCTAGTAAGCATTTAAACTCTATATCTGCTATAGCTGCACTTTTAGGTAGTAAACTATTTTTTGTCATTCCAGGAAGAGTATTAATTTCTAATACATATATCCTTTCATCTTTTATAATCATGTCCACTCTTGCATAAGACTTTAACTTAAAAATCTTCCAAATCTTAATAGATATTTTTTCTACCTGTTCCATAAGATTTTTAGGAAGTATTGCTATTTCTTCTATGGTATCTTTATCACTGTATTTTGCTTCATAATTAAAGAATTCTGCCTTAGTCTTTATTGATATTATAGGCAAAATATTGCCCCCCAAAATAGGACATGTTATTTCTTCACCCTTAATATACTCCTCAACAATAATCTCACTGGTGAAATTTAGGCATTTGATAATTGCATTTTCGAGCTCTTCTCTCTTATACACTATATAAGTTCCTACACTAGAACCCCCATTATTAGGCTTTACTACTAAGGGATATTCTAAACTTTTAACTTTATTATAATCTAAATCCTGAACTTTTGTAATTACAGTCCATCTTGGAGTAGTTATATTTTCTGCTATAAATATTCTTTTAGCTATATCTTTATCCATACATAATGCGCTTGCTAAGACCCCACTCCCTGAATAGGGTATTCCCATGGTCTCCAAGGTTCCTTGTATAGTTCCATCTTCCCCAAAACTCCCATGCAAAGCTATAAAGGCAAAGTCAATTTCTTTCGCTTTTTTTATTAATTCACTTTTACAACTTATTTCTATAGGGATGACTTCATATTTATTTCTATCTAAATTGTTAATTATTTCTTGACCTGTTAATAATGAAATTTCTCTTTCATGAGAACTTCCTCCCATAATAACTCCAATTTTCATCTTAAAAACTCCTTTACAAAATTAAAACTTATACTATTATTTTATTCTCATATATATAATTTTGTAAGAACCACATTAGGAGCAATTATATGGATTAGTGGTATGGTACATAATAAACACATTAATTAATTGATAATTAATTAGCTATTGTAGTATAATAACTATTAACTAATAATTATTTTTAAAAGGAGTGTAAAAAATGGAAACACTGCAAGAAGGTATTAAAGCCCCAGATTTTAGTTTGCCTGGAAGTGATGGAAATACTCACATGTTAAGTAACTACATAGGAAAAAACGTAGTTATCTTCTTTTACCCTAAAGATAATACTCCTGGCTGAACTAAGGAAGCTATTTCTTTTAAGGACAGCTTAAAAACTCTGGAAGAGTTAAATGTTATAGTTTTTGGAATTAGTAAGGACTCACTTAAGTCTCATGACAAATTTATAGAGAAACATGATTTAAATTACATACTATTATCGGATGAAGAAAAAATTGTTTGTAGTCTATATGATGTGCTTAAAGAAAAAAACATGTATGGTAAAAAATCTATTGGCATTGAAAGAAGTACTTTTATAATTGATTCTAAAGGAATTTTAGTAAAAGAATTTAGAAAAGTAAAAGTAGACGGTCATGTAGATAGTGTAATAGCTTATATAAAAGAGAACTTAGTTTAATACTGAAAATATCTGCATGTTTCTAATTAGCTGCAGATATTTTTTTAGTATAGTAGTTTTTCACAACATCATATCCATCTAGTTAGCATATATAATTAACTATAATATTTTTTTATTTTATTAACTTATAGGGGGGATATTTATGAATGAAGAGTTTCAAACAAAGAGTAATTTAAGTGATGAACAGTTATACAGGTTGGCTTATAAAAGAGTTAAAGAAAAGAGAGAATTTTACACTCATTTAGCAGTTTATATCTTAGTAAACATTGGCTTATGGGTAAGCTCTGGAGCATTTTTAACTGGTTTTATTATGGGTTACTATCCTACATGGGTTACTATAGGTTGGGGAATTGGTGTGGCCTGTCATGGAATATCTGTGTTTTTTTCAATGAATTCTAAAGCTGTAGATAAAGAATATGAAAAATTAAGAAACAGACACAAATAATAAATAGATAAATTAAAAAACCTAGTACTTTTGTACTAGGTTTTGGTGGCTCGAGCAGGAATC
>NZ_DGLI01000024.1 GCF_002387895.1 Clostridium sp. UBA4548 | reverse complement strand
CAGACTTATTTACACACTCGTGAGTTTTGGACGGCTACTTGTCATTATCTTTTTTTGTAGAGTAAAATTATTATTTAAAACTAAAATACTCTCTATAACAAAGGCATCATTATGCAAAAGATTCATAAGAACAATTACTTTCCTAAATCATCCTCTTTTACAAACTCAATAATATCACTTAATTCACAGTCAAGAGCGGTACATATCTTTTCTAGAAAGTCAAATTTTATACTTGAGGTTTCATTTTTGATAAGTTTATCAAGATTAGGATATGTAATTCCTGTTTCTTTAGATAGCCAATATTTTGTTTTTCCTTTTGATTCTAAAACTTCAGCAATTTTTATTATAGTTGCCAATTATATCACCTCTATAATATATATTATATACCAAATACAATACAGAAAGTATATAATTTACACTTTATATAATGTTGACATTATATAAAGTGAATGTTAATATTAAGAAAAATAAAACTATAGTCGAGGTGATTAAATGAGTTTTCAGAGGAAGTGTAGCATTAAGAGTATAGAATATCTACACATTGAAGAAGCAATAAGATTATTTGTAGAAAGTCAAAAAATGCTGCGTAGAAGTGAAAGAACTATAAAAACTTACAATGAGACTTTAAAGCGTTTTTGCAAATACTTTTATGAAGAGTATAATCGACCTGTAAGTTTAGAGGAAGTAAGCACTAATGAAGTTGAAGAGTATCTATATTACCTTATAAGTGTTAAAAAAAATTCATTAAGAACAAGAAATGATGCTCTTAAAATCATCAATTTATTTTATAGGTTTTGTACAATAAAAAAATACTGTGCTATAAATGTAGCAGAAACTATTGAATATGCTAATGCTCAAAAGAAAGAAAGATATTTTATGACTGAAAATGAGGTGCGCAGTATCTTTAATGGGGTAGAAAAGCCTATAATCAAGATTGCACTTCAAACATTGTATTACACTGGTATGAGGATTGGAGAATTGACGGAGTTAAAAGTTAGTGATGTGGATTTTCAAGGAAATGTAATGCATATAAGGCAAGGAAAAGGAGATAAACAAAGAACCATACCACTTCACAATGAATTGAAAAAACTATTAGAGGAATATATCAACTGTTGGAGGATAAATATAAAATCAGACTATATATTTTGTACGAAAACAGGGAGGATATCTCAAGTATATATATCAAGTGAATTAAAGAAAACATTAATGTTAGCAAAGATTGATAAGCCTATTACACCTCATTCATTTAGGCATACATTTGCATCATATTTGATAAGAAAAGGTGTAAATGTAGTACAAGTGCAAAAACTATTAGGTCATGAAAGTTTAGTGACAACTGGAATTTATACACATTGCAGAATAGAAGATTTAGACCAATCATTGAAAATGTTAGTTGCAATATAGGTGGTGGGGATGTTATGAGTAATGCAGTAGCACAAAATAATATATATGATGAAAAGATGTATCTTGCACAAAAGTTGTTAAATGAAGGAAAAACAAGGTTTGAAGTAGCAAGAGCAGTTGGCTACAAGGGTGTAGATGGTCTTGATAGATATGCAAAGGGTTTAGGATATACATGGAATGTAGCCATTAAAAATTATGAATTAAAAGAAGGGGGCAAAATAAGCAGTTCACAGGTTAACCCTCAAAGAATAAGAAAAATATTAGCAATGATTGAAAAAGGTATTGAATTAAATAAAGTAGCAAAGTTTTTTAGAATGAAAAATGCAGAAGAACTTGCTGAATACATGAAAAACAAGGGATATGTATGGCAAGTTGAAAAGGGTAACTATGTAAGAAAAAATAGTATATTTAATGACACAAATGAAAACTACTTGGATTATAAAAGTAATGATGATAAGAGAGAAAAGCAAGAAGATATAATAAGTTATCTTCAAGCAAATAGGGGAAAACTTATAGAACTTTTATCTTATAAATCTAACAAAGCAGTTCCAAGATACTTACTAAAGGGTATGCCAGTGACAAAAGGATTTTTTATTTCTGTTGATATGGACAGGCTAGTTAAAGAGTTTAGTAGAGAAAAAAATATATTGCAAAAAGATATTATACAAACTGCATTGATAGAGTTTTTTCAAAAATACGGATTTGAAAATGAAGTTAACGCTATACTTAAAAATTAATAGTTTAATTATCCTATCATAATGTAAGTTATGGTAGGATTTTTTATTAGAGTCATATGGAAACTTTAGTTTACTTTAGCCAAAATAAATTAAGTTCTGCTAAAGTTAGTAAAACTAAATTAATAATAAAGTTATTTCAGATGTTATGGAATTTTTATACAGTGGCTAGAGGGAGAATCATAGTACGTTTCATAAAATAGCAAAGTTGATAAAAACTTAATGATTACACTGTATATTATACTTATGATGCTAATGGCAAGCTTTTATCAATGAATTTGAGAACCCCTGATAGTTATAGTAATGATCTTTATGAGTTAGTAGGTAGTGAGACAGCTATCCAACTTTCAGGTTCAAACAGTGCAGCAGAGAA
>NZ_DGLI01000042.1 GCF_002387895.1 Clostridium sp. UBA4548 | reverse complement strand
TTATTTAGTGCGACAGCCCCTATTTTTATATGACGGCAAGTTTAGGAAAATAGAATGTTAGAATTTTTTTATGACATGATATATAGGCAACCTTTTAGGAATAACTAAGCAACAGCATAAGTAGTTCTATTTAATTTTGTAGGTGAAATTCATAGTTAGTGTGTTATTATAAAGCTAGTAAGTAGATTAGAGAAAACAATTACGTAATAGTCTAATATGAGAATGATAAATTGGTAGAAAGGAAGTGTAGTATGAGGGAATTTTATAATGTATTAATTTATGTGGGATTATTTGTGAATATTTTAGGATTTATATTAATGTATGTGGATAAGCAAAAGGCAATAAAGCATCAGTGGAGAATTAGTGAAAATACACTTATGCTAGTGGCAGCATTATTTGGTAGTTTTGGGGTTTATGGAGGAATGCTAATATTTAGACATAAAACAAAGCATTTAAAGTTTAAAATTTTTGTGCCAATGCTCATAATCATACATTTAGTTATAATAAACTACATATTCTCGCATAAGATTTAAGGGTAAGAGATTTTCTTATCCTTTTTATTATCTTTATTTTTATTACACCTCATTAAGAAACTAATATTTATTACTTTACACATTGCGAGTATATAAGTAAGATGCTACTAAAAGTGTGCTCACAATATACAAATATTTTCAATAATGATTAAAAAAGTGTTTACAGCGTAACAATGTTATGTTATCCTTATACTATAATAAAACAATGTTACGCAGATGGAGGGGTATTATGGTTAATAATCAAGAATTAGGCTCATTAAAAATTTCAGGAAGTGGAGAAGCTGGTGGAGGAAGATATGATGAAGTTTCCATCAGTGGAAGTGGGAAAATTACTGGCGATATAGAATGCAATAGCTTTAAGATAAGTGGAAGTGGAAAAGTACAGGGAAACTTATTAACTAAAGATTTTAGAATTAGTGGTAGTGGAAGTATTCTTGGTGAACTAAATTGTATAGAGGGAAAGATCAGTGGTAGTGGAAAGATAACTTCCAATGTGAAAGCTGATGATTTTAGAATTAGTGGCAGTGGTAAAATAGAGGGAGATTTTAAAGGAAAAGAATTTGGTATCTCAGGTTCTGGTACTGTACTAGGAGGAATCTACTGTGAGAAAATGAAATTATCTGGTTCAGCAACTATTGAAAAAAGTATTGAAGCAGAAATAGTAGATTTAAGTGGAGGCTTCAGAGTTGGTGGCATGATAAATGCAGGAGAGGCTCAAATTTATGTGGGAGGGAATTCCTATGTAGAAGAAATAGGAGCAACAAAGGTCGTTGTTAGCGAAAGACCTATTAATGTAAATGGAATCATTGGCTGGATAGCTAAAACCTTTGGAAGTAATTATGGATACTTGCATGTTAAAACTATTGAGGCAGATGAAATATTCTTGGAAAATACTATAGCTGATGTAGTAAGAGGACAGAATATTACTATTGGTAATGGCTGTAGAATTAAGGTTGTAGAATACTCAGGTGAATTAAAAGTAGAAGGTAATGCTGTTATAGAAGAAAAAAGAAAAATGTAACTTTAGATAGATTATAGAACATTGTTTCATTTACTACTGCTTAAGAGGAGCGAATTTTATTCTTATCCTAATAAAATAAGAGAAGGAAGCTTCTATGAAAGTAGTTGAAGGGCTGTGAGTAGATATGGTCTATATTGTTATAAGGAGACGTTGCTATGGAGGAAGAACTAATTTCAAAAAAGGATATATTAAACATCACGGGAATATCCTATGGACAACTTTATAGATGGAAAAGGAAAAATCTTATTCCTGAAGAGTGGTTTATTAAAAAATCTAGCTTTACAGGACAGGAAACCTATTTTCCGAAAGATAAAATACTAGATAGGATAAATAAAATTATTTCTCTAAAGGATGATATGCCTTTAGATGATCTTGCAAATATGTTTTCAACAAAGATTCAGATGGATAATATAAATGAAGAGAAAATAATTGAAGATAAATTAGTGTCAAAGGCAGGCTTAAAAATATATAAAGATATATATGGAGAAAAGGAAATATATAGCTTTAAAGAAGTATTGTGTATGCAAATCCTAGAAGAGCTACTTCATAATGGTGAGGTTACAATTGAAGAAGGAAAATTAGTTATAGAAGCCATAAGGGATAACTATGAAAGTCTAAAGGAAAAGGGGGAAGTTTATTTAGGAAGAAAGCTCGGAGTCTCTATATGCATGGGAGTTATTGACAGTGGGGAATTGGTGTTAGATAATGGAATAAGAGTTATTATTAGGCTAAAAATTCCTAAGTATATTGAAGAACTAAAGCTAAAAGGGATAGTTTAAAATCCATAAGGTATCTGAAAATAAGTAATAAGTCAAAGATGCCTAAGCTACAAAGGAAAAAATGCATATAAATGCATAAGTAGAGTAAATAAAAAGGGATTTTTGGGGTGGAAAATGGAAGAAGAATTAAAAGACACAACTGTACAAGAGAATAATTTGGGGAATAAACAAAGGGAAATTAAAGAAAATGAAAAGATACGACTTTGGAACAAAAACTTTTTCTTACTATGGCAAGGTCAGTTAGTATCTGTATTTGGAGATGTTATTTATTTAATAGCTTTAGATTTTTGGGTTTTAGAGGTAACTGGCTCAACTGCGTTAATGGGACTTTTAAGTGCTCTAACTATGGTTCCGAGAATAGTGCTAGGACCTTTCGCCGGTGTATTTGTGGATAAGTGGGATAGGAAGAAAATAATTGTTCTTACAGATTTTATAAGAGGAGTTTTAGTAACCCTTGTAGGGATTGCTGGGATTTTTGGATTTATACAGGTTTGGATGGTATTTATAACAGGAATAATATTAGGTTTATGTTCAGCTTTCTTCAATCCATCCATGGCATCGGTAAAACCAGATATAGTTCATGAATCAAAGCTTGTTCAAGCAAATTCAGTTACAAGTCTTGCGAGTTCTGGTATGGATATGATTGGTAATGCTATTGGTGGGATATTATTTGTCACCATAGGGGCACCTTATATGTTCTTATTTAATGGAATTTCTTATATTTTTTCAGCCTTTACAGAACTATTTATAAAGGTTCCAAAGATAGAGAGAAAAGTGCAGGAAGTTACCTTTAAAGAAGATTTCAAAGAAGGGCTTAAATTTATGTGGGGCTTCAAAACCTTAAGAAATGTGTTTTTTGCAGCTTCAGGAATAAATTTTTTTGCAAATGCTGCGTTTATACTAATATTACCTTACTTTAAGGCAACACCTTTCTTAGGACCAGAAAAGTATGGTTTTGCTATGGCATCCATATCTTGTAGTATGGTAGTGGGAAGTATAATATTATCAATAATAACCATAAAGAGAGAAATGAAATTTAAAGTATTTTATTTTTCAATAATTCTTAACGGATTACTATTAATATCCATAACCTTTATAAAAAGTTATCCACTACTTGTTGGGATATTATTTATATCTTTCTTAGGAAATGTAGTGTTTAATACTATTTTCAACACTACAATGATGCTAGTAGTGCCTAGTGAAAAAAGGGGTAAGGTTTCAGCTTTAATGGGAACCATGTCTATGGGCTTAACTCCTATAGGCACTGTTGTAGGTGGAGTTTTAGGAGAAATATTACCCATTAATGTAGCAATGACAATATTACTTGTTTTAGCCTTTATACTTATGGTTATATGTGTAAACACAAAGGGTGCTAAAGAACTTATTGAATACAATAAGGATGAAGAAGAGGTTGAAGTGTTGATAGCAAGGACTAACGGCCTTTCGTCCTAGTAATTTATTTTATATTTCCTTCATATAATAGATATATAATACTATAAAATGGAGGGTTCTATTGAAGGATAATTTGAATAGTATATTAACCTCATTGAAAAATGGCAAGATTTCTACTGATAAAGCCATTAGTATGATTGATAGTTTATATAAGCCATCAAAAGGTAGGGTACTATATATATTAATTACGGAGGAAGAAAAGAAACCGACAAAAATTACTATGCCCTTAAAGTTTGTTTCAATGATACTAAAAAACTTTGGGAAAATCCCTAATCTTAATATTAAGGGATTGGAACAATTAGATTCAGATCAGGTATCAAAACTTATTCTAATGGCAATAGAAAAAGAAATAGTAGGGGAATTAGTGGAACTAAAAAGCTCTAATAATGAAGTAGTTAAAATTTCAATAGTATAATAAGAAAGCCCGCAGTTGCGGGTTTTTTATTTTTAAATGAGAATGGGAAAAAATATTGAGATTATGGGCATTGAACTTAAGAATAATTAAGTACAAACTATGTAAAATCATGAAGAATAATATATAAACATGGGTACTAAGTATTTAGTATTTAGTAAACTATTAGTAAAAAAGTTATGGCAAACCCTCTCCTATAGTATGTATATTGTAGCTCTTGGCTGAAAACTAGTGATTATTGTTAATGATTATGTTTTATAGTATAATTTAAGTTGTACGTTTGAAAAATACATATTTTATATATTAAAAATAGAAAAGAGGTAGTGACATGAGTAGAATGTTTGGTACTGACGGTGTAAGGGGTATAGCCAATACAGAACTAACAGTACAGCTTGCATATAGTTTAGGAAGAGCAGGTGCTTTTGCTTTAACAGAAGGAGCGCACAGACCTAAAATATTAGTAGGTATGGATACAAGAATTTCAGGTGATATGCTTGAAGCTGCATTAGTTTCAGGGATTTTATCCGTAGGTGCAGAAGCAGTATGTCTTGGAGTAGTTCCAACGCCAGCAGTAGCATACCTTACAAGAAAATATGGAGCAGATGCTGGGGTAGTAATTTCAGCTTCTCATAATCCAGTAGAGTACAATGGAATAAAGTTTTTTAATAAAGATGGCTTTAAACTAAGTGATGAATTAGAAGATAGAATCCAAAGTATAATAGAAAATAATTTTCAAGGAGTTCCAACACCAACAGGGGAAATGGTAGGCAAGAAGCATATAGTTGAAAATGGATTAGAAGATTACATTGCCTTTGCAAAATCTACTATAGATGGAGACTTAGCTGGACTTAAAATTGCCATAGATTGTGCTAACGGAGCATCCTACAAATCTTCTGAAATAGCTTTAAAAGAGCTTGGAGCTGAAGTTTTTGCAATTCACAATAATCCAGATGGAGTAAACATTAATAAAAAATGTGGCTCTACTCATCCAGAGGATTTAATGAAATTTGTAGTGGAAAATAAGTGTGATTTAGGACTTGCTTTTGATGGAGATGCAGATAGATGTCTTGCCATTGATGAAAAGGGTAACCTTATCAATGGTGACTTTATGATGTGTATTGCAGCTAAACATTTAAAAGAAATAGGTAAATTAAATCATGATACAGTAGTTGTAACTGTAATGAGTAATTTAGGACTTGATATAGCTTTAAAAGAAGAAAATATTAAAACTATAAAAACAAAAGTTGGAGATAGATATGTTCTTGAAGAAATGCAAAAAGGTAGTTACAGCATAGGGGGAGAACAATCAGGACACGTAATATTCTTAGATTTTAACACTACAGGAGATGGATTAGTTTCAGGATTACAACTTGCAACTGTGGTTAAAAAATCAGGAAGGACCTTAAGTGAGCTTGCAGCTATGATGACAGAGCTTCCACAAGTTCTTGTAAATGCTAAGGTTCCTAATGATAAAAAGGATATTCATGTTAAAGATGAGGAAATAGCAGCAGAGATAATAAGAATGGAAGAAAAGCTAGCAGGTAGTGGAAGAGTATTAATTAGACCATCAGGTACTGAACCACTAGTTAGAGTTATGCTTGAAGGAAAAGTTCAAAGCGAACTTGATGAAATGGCTACTTCACTTGCTAAGCTCATTGAAAAGAAGGCTAACAACTAATAGTTAACATAAAATAAGGAGTAGTGATTTTACTCCTTATTTTTTTCTGTGAATTTATGAAGTTTTAAAAACATTTTGGAAGCTTCAAGTCTGGCATCTTCTAAAGTGGCAGTTACTCAGTCTAGATAAGCTGCTTTGGTGGCAGTATAAATCTGCTTCGAAAGTTGTTAATAAAATGAACTTGTTCATTTTTTAATGTGGCTCCCTAAGTTAGGAGCAATATTTATAGAAAAACTAACCCATTGTTACCATAGTTTTTAAAGTAAAACATAGAGGTAAAAAGCTATTTATTACATGTAAAAAAATAACATTGACCATTTGGAAGTTTCAGAATATAATAAACTGAGGTTAAATAGAAAATTATATCAGTTTAATATTTAACTAAGCGCCAGGACTTGCGAGTTTCACTAGAAGGCTTATTGATAAGGACATGATTATAAGTATTTACAAATAATATAAATACTTAAGAGTATGGAACTATCTTTAGCATTAGGTGAAAGTGTGAGTTGACGAGGATGGGGAGTATCGATTCTTCGGCGGGTGCCCCACGGTATCGCACTACCGTTAACGATTGATAAAAGCAGAGAGTGATTTCTGTGACAAAACAATCTGGTGTAAAAACCTTTATTATTCATGGGGTGAAAACCAACAATCAATATACCTTTCATGCTGAACTAAACTTTCAAATGAAAGTAGTATTTGTGTTGGAATTTTTCTCGTGAGCAAAAATCAAAATTTGAAAGGAAGATTTTTTATGTGCGGAATAGTAGGTTATTTTGGAAAGAGAGAAGCTTCATCACTTCTTATTGAAGGATTAAGCAAATTAGAGTACAGGGGTTATGACTCAGCTGGTATAGCGATTCTAAACCAGAGCAACTTAGAGGTTGTAAAATGCAAAGGTAGACTTGCATGTTTAGAGGAGAAGCTTGAGGAAAAACCTGTAATAGGAAATATAGGTATAGGTCACACAAGATGGGCAACTCATGGAGCACCATCTGATGTAAACTCACATCCTCATACTAACGCTAAAGGAACTGTGAGCGTTGTTCACAACGGAATTATCGAAAACTATATTTCATTAAGAGAATGGTTAATATCTAAAGGATATGAGTTTGCTTCTGAAACAGATACTGAAGTAATACCAAACTTAGTAGATTACTTCTATGAAGGAGATTTATTAAAGGCTGTTATTAAGGCAACTGAAAAAATGGAAGGTAGCTACGCAATTGGAGTAATAACTACTCAAGAGCCTGACAAACTAGTTGCTGTTAGACATGAAAGTCCACTAGTTGTTGGACTTGGAGAAAATGAAAACTTCATAGCTTCTGATATTCCAGCAGTGTTAAATCAAACAAGAAATGTTTATCTTTTAGAAGATAAAGAATTTGTTGTAATGACTAAAGACGGTGTTAAACTTTATAATAGATTAGAAGAAGAAATAAATAAAGAAGTATTCCATGTAACTTGGGATGCTGATGCTGCTGAAAAAGGCGGATATGAGCATTTTATGATAAAAGAAATTCATGAACAACCAAAAGCAATAAAAGATACAATGGCATCAAGAATAGTTTTAGGTCAGCCTATAAACCTTGATGATATTCATATAACTAAAGAACAAATAAAGAATTTAAATAAAATATATATAGTAGCTTGCGGAACTGCTTATCATGCAGGAGTTGTTGGTAAGTATGTTATAGAAAAACTAGCAAGAATTCCAGTAGAAATTGATATAGCTTCAGAGTTTAAATATAGAGATCCAATTATTGATGAAAACACATTAATGATTATTATAAGTCAATCTGGAGAAACTGCAGATACAATGTCAGCCTTAAGACTTGCAAAATCTAAAGGCGCTAGAGTAATTGCTGTAACTAACGTAGTAGGAAGCTCAGCTTCAAGAGAAGCAGATGACGTTCTATACACTTGGGCAGGTCCAGAAATTGCAGTTGCATCAACAAAAGCTTATGTAACTCAGCTTATAGCAATGTATATAATTGCTCTATTCTTCTCTCAAGAAAAAGAAACTTTATCAAGTGAAAAGATTGAAAGCATAAAAGAAGAAATGCTAAGACTTCCAGAAAAAGCAGAAGAAGTTTTAAAATACAAAGAAACAATTCAAAAGTTCACTACAAAGACTTCTAAGCATAAGGATATGTTCTTCTTAGGAAGAGGACTTGACTATGCAGTAGCAATGGAAGGATCATTAAAGCTTAAGGAAATATCATACATTCACTCAGAAGCTTATGCTGCTGGAGAACTTAAACATGGTCCAATAGCATTAATCGAAGAGGGAACTATAGTAATGACTATGGCAACTCAAGAAGAATTATATGACAAAATGGTAAGTAATATAAAAGAGGTTTCAGCAAGAGGAGCTAAGGTGTATGCTTTTGCACAAGAAGGACACACTGAAATAGAAAAATCAGTTAACTCTGCATCTTATATTCCTAGAGTAATGGACCTATTAGCACCAGTAATAGCTATAATTCCACTACAATTATTCTCTTACTACATGGCAATAGAAAAAGGATGCGATGTAGATAAGCCAAGAAACCTTGCAAAATCAGTAACGGTTGAATAAATAGTTAAAAATTTAGCCTACATAAGCTCTATGAGCCTATGTAGGCTTTTAGTTTACTTGAGTCTGTAAAATAATTTG
>NZ_DGLI01000019.1:257-27102 GCF_002387895.1 Clostridium sp. UBA4548 | reverse complement strand
GCCATTTTTCAATTCCTCCTTATATAATTTTAAATTTATCTTACTTTATTGCCAAAGTAAACTTATCCACGTGTGTTGTACTATCCAACGATTTTGGAGCCCATAACCGGGATTGAACCGGTGACCTCCACCTTACCAAGGTGACGCTCTGCCTACTGAGCTATATGGGCATTTTATAATCATTGTTATAGTGTTAAAACACTATATATCAGTTATTGATTATAGTATATATCCAATTATTTGTCAACACTATTCTTTTCTATTTTCTAAGCATTTTTCAAGTTTTCTTTTCACCCTTTGCAACGCATTATCAATAGATTTTGCCTGCCTATCTAAATCACAAGCTATTTCTTGATAAGACTTTCCATCTAAATAGGACATAAGCACCTCCATCTCTAGGTCAGAAAGCACTTCTTCTATTTGAAACTCTATATTTTTTAATTCTTCTTTCCCTATAATGAGCTCTTCTGGATCAGAAACCTTTATTCCAGAAATAATATCTAATAAGGTTCTATCTGATTCTTCATCATAAATTGGTTTATTAAGAGATATGTATGTATTAAGTGGGATATGCTTTTGACGAGTCGCAGTTTTGACAGCAGTTATTATTTGTCTTGTAATGCATAACTCAGCAAACACTTTAAAAGACGCAAGTTTGTCGTCTTTAAAATCTCTTATAGCCTTAAATAACCCTATCATTCCTTCTTGATATATATCTTCCTTATCTGCACCAATCAAAAAATAGGATTTCGCTTTTGATTTAACAAAATTTTGGTACTTTCTAAGTAGATACTCTAATGCTCTTTCATCACCATTTCTAGCTTCCAATACGATTTCATCGTCAGTCTTTCCTTCAAATTGTGAACCCAAACTCTCATAGCCAACCCTTTTATCCAACAATATCCCCTCCAAAGTGCAAACGGATTCAACTTAAATTATACATTAATTAAAAATTAACAGTCAAGCCAAATTACTTACTTCGCCTTATTTTTTCAAGTTTTTCTGCACTTTCTTTGTCAATATTTTCTTCTAGCAAATTCCTATTGGAAGAATATCTAGTTTCATACCTTTTCTCTAACCTTTTATTATCATTTATAATTGAGTGATAAAACTCTAAACTGGAAATTCTTACTGCTCCTCTTTGAAAGGTAACTTGTTGTTCCATAGAATCCGAAGTAACTACGTGGACTTCAAAGCTTCTTCCTATATTGTTTACCGCTCTTTCAATATAGGAATCTGCCGTTTCCCCCTCTCTCGTGAAAACTATAATTAAATTTCCTTCTCTTTCTTTCTTTTCTAAACTCCCCTTAACCATGTGTGCATCGAAAACAATAATTATATTCCAGCCCTTAAATGCAGCATAGTTTTGAAGCATATCAATTAGTTTTATTCTTGCAGCTTCATAACTATAATCTTTTATATCCCTCAGCTGTGGCCAACTATTTATTACATTATAGCCATCAACAAACACTTTTTTCAAAATATTCCTCTTGAGTCATATACCTATTTCAATTTTTGTTTTAAAATTTCATACATAATCATACCACTAGCCACTGAGGCATTTAAGGAACTAATATTTCCTACCATCGGTATTTTCATAAGTACATCACATTTTTCCTTCGTAAGTTTAGAAATTCCCTTGCCCTCGCTTCCTATAACTAAAGCTACAGCACCTTTTAAATTTACATCGTAACAATAACTTTCTCCATCCATATCAGCACCATATACCCATATGTTAGATTTTTTAAGTTCATCAATTGCAGCATTAATATTAGTTACCTTTGCTATTTTCATATACTCTACTGCTCCAGCGGAAGTTTTATACACTGTAGGAGTCATTCCCACGTTTTTTCTTTTTGGAATTATGATTCCATGGACACCACATGTTTCAGCTGTTCTAATGATAGAGCCAAAATTATGTGGATCTTCTAACTCATCTAGTATTAAAATGAATGGATCCTCATTTTTAGACTTCGCATGATCTATAATATCACTTAATGCAAAATATTTATATGGAGTAACAATAGCTATAACTCCCTGATGAGCTCCTGTTTGTGACATTTCATCTAGTTTAGCTCTTTCAACATACTTAACAACAGTTCCTTTGTCTTTAGCAAGACCTAATACAACATTAATTGAACCTTTAGTATCACCTTTTGCTACTAAAATCTGCTCTATAGTTCTGTCAGACCTTAGAGCTTCAATAACCGCATTTCTTCCTTCGATTAAATCTTCTCTTATTATCTGCTCAACCTGTGGAGCTTGCTCAACTTTTTTCACATTGTTAAAATTTCTTTCCTTCTTTTCTACCTTACCCCTAAAATTTTCTCTCTGTGATCTTTTTTCTTTCATACTTTACCTCACTCTTATCTTTTTGTAATTATTTATTGAAATCCCAATTTTTATAAGTTTGAATATTTTTCTCTTACCTGTAATATCTGTCCACAGGTCATAGTTCCCTCTGGGCATTTTTCTCTAATACAATTAGGTCCGCAGTACTTAAATAAATTCGGTGCTACAGATTTAACTAATCTTAGCATTTCATCAGCTAACTCCCTTATTTCCCATTGTGCTCTGTTACAACATCTGTGGCTAAAGAAATTCATAAGTTCTCTTGCATTCATAGTTGCCATAATTTTAGTTTCACAAGCATTAGGGAATACATATCTAGCATCTTCTATTGCTTTCTTCTCAGCTTTTGATCTTAAAGATTTCAGAGTCTTCTCATCCAAATCAACTTTTGAATCACTATGTTTTCTATGTTGTTCGATATATTCTTGAAAAGCTACTTCAGTAAGCAACGTTGCAAGTTTATCATAATCCTCTTGATCTTTTTTCATAGCCTCTACAAATATTTTTTTCGCTTCTTCATTTTGCTCTATAGCAGGCGGCATTATGTACTCAAATGCTTTTAACTTTACATATCTCTGGCTTTGCTGAGAATATGATGCAATTCTATGTCTTACTAGTTGATGGGTTAAACTTCTAGATACCCCTTCAATTGCAAAAGTAAAACTAACATGTTCCATTGGTGAATAATGACCATAACTTGCAAGCATATTAATAAAACTTGATGTCTTCTCTTCTGTTAATCCTTCTGCTATATCCTCTACCCCTACAGCACTGTAACAAAGCTTTGCTGCGGAAGCAATAGTCTTTTCTGGTTCTGGTGTAAACTGTACCAATTTAACTTTTACCTTCATTATTATCCCCCACTTCAACAATTTTATTTAAGATGTAGTTAAGCCTATCCATCCTATTTAACATATATAAATATCCAATGAGAGCTTCAAAACCTGTAGCCCATCTGTAGTTTGTAACATCAGCATTTTTAGGTGCATTGGATTTAGAGTTTCTAGCCCTTTTAAACACACCAAGCTCTTCCTCTGTAAGTTCATCTACTATCTGCTTCATGTATGTACTTTGCGCTTCTGCTTTTACATAGGATACAGCTTTTAAATGTATTTTTTGTACATTGGCTTCTCTGTTTTGTTCTACTAGATAAGTTCTTATAAAAACTTCATAAACCCCATCTCCAATGAGTGCAAGTACTAATGGATTTATAAATTTAGCTTCTTCCTCAGTAAACTTATCCTTAAGCAAATTAAATTCCATAAATAATTCTCCTTAAGAAGATTTTTAACATATGTTTTATTAGTAACGCTACTTCCCATTAAGTTGTACACTAATGTATAATATTTAACGCAAGTAAGCTGTTACAAAAACATACATATTCAGATTATGTTCCAACTTTAAGCTTTACCATTACAAATATTGGGTTTATCCCCCCTTATTAGTATTATTTATAATACTAGTAAATATATCCTAGTAAAGCCTTATAATATAGTTCTGTACCAAACTAATTACAACATTGAGTATGGAAACCAATCTTTTTAAAAGTCGATGATTTGATTATATACAATAATTCAATTATTTCATAGTTAATTTTAATATTAAAACTTTATTCTAGTAAAGTTTTCTTTATTTCAAAAAAAACTTTCTTCATAAATTCCACTGCTTCAAATACCTTTTATAACTAAACCTTTATATATATCATTAAAAACCATTAAATATTTATTATAAATAAAGTAGTAAGAACTTAATTCTTACTACTTTACTTTCTTGTTCTATATTTCCCTTACTTTTCTACAATTTGCAGATTATATCCCTTATCTTCTAAATTGTTTATAATATTTTTTGCATGTTCTTTAGATTGTGTTTCTATTTCAAAAATAACATTTGTATATTCAAGACCTTTTGAGCTCCAGTTTCTGTCTTGTCTTGCTTTGTATACATTTCCACCTAAAGCAACAATGTCAGTAATTATAGACCCTAGCTGTCCTACTCTATCCTGTAGCTCTACAGATATAGTAATTCTTCTCTTTAGCATTACAAGCTCTCTGTCTATAATTTTAGATACCATAGCAATGTCGATATTTCCTCCACTAACTAGTGCCACAACCTTTTTGCCTTCAACATCTATTTTGCCTGCTAATAGTGCAGCTATACATACCGCTCCAGCACCTTCAGCAACTAGCTTATTCCTCTCCATTAGAGAGAAGATTCCATAAGCTATTTCATCTTCTGTAACTGTTACTATTTCATCTACATACTTTTTCATGTATTTGAATGTATTATCTCCCGGGGTCTTAACTGATATTCCATCTGCTAAAGATTTCACTCCTGGTAGTGTAACAATTTCATTTTTTATAAGAGAAATTTTACTTGAAGCAATAATTTCAGCCTGAACACCTATTACCTTTATATTAGGATTTACAGCCTTTGCCGCAACAGCCATACCTGAAATTAATCCTCCACCACCAATTGGTACAACTATAATATCAGTATCTGGAAGGTCCTCTAATATTTCAAGAGATATAGTTCCTTGCCCAGCTATTACCTCATCATCATTAAAAGGATGAACAAAAGTTGCTCCTGTTTCCTTTTGTACTTCAACTGCTTTTGAATAACATTCATCATACACTTCTCCATGTTGGATAACTTGTGCTCCGTAATTTTTAGTAGCTTGAACTTTAGCTAAAGGTGCAGTTGTAGGCATTACAATGGTAGCTTTAATCCCAAAAGCTGTAGCTGCATAAGCTACACCTTGAGCATGGTTTCCAGCGGAAGATGCTACCACTCCATTTCTTCTTTCTTCTTCACTTAAAGAGCAAATTTTATTATAGGCACCTCTTAATTTAAAAGCACCTGTCTTTTGCTTATTTTCACACTTTAGGTATACTTCACAACCACATTCTCTTGAAAAAGTACTTGAATAAAATAATGGTGTTTTTCTTGTTACATCTTTTAAATTCTCTTGTGCTACTTTTATATCTTCAATAGTTATCATCTGTGTCTCTCCTTAATCACTAGAACTCTAGTTAATCTTATATATTATTCCCAAGTGCCATAAATTAAACAATAACTCAACTGATTTTTCCTATCTTTTAAGACTACCTTTGCTATATTACAAAATTACCTTTATTAAAAAGTCATTAAAACCCAAACATAAAACCCCAAATGCTATTATAACTTTAAATTATTTTTTATAAACTCTTCTTTTACCTTATCTATTACTTCTTCTATAGATATTACTTCATTTTCAGAGTTAGTTCTTAACTTAAATTCAACTTTACCCTCTGATATTTTTTTACCAACAGTTATTCTCATTGGAATACCTATTAAGTCAGAGTCTTTAAATTTAACTCCTACTCTCTCATTTCTATCATCCATTAAAACTTCTACTCCAAGTTTTTTAAGCTCAAAATATAAATTTTCTGCTATTCTCATTTGTTCTTCATCTTTAGTAACAACTGGTACCACAATTACATGATATGGAGCAATAGCTAATGGCCAAGTGATTCCATTATCATCATGATGTTGTTCTATTATTGCTGCCATGGTTCTATTAATACCAATACCATAACAACCCATAACTAGTGGTTTATCTTCTCCATTTTCATCAATGAAGGTTGCACCCATTGACTGTGAATACTTAGTCCCTAATTTAAAAATATGACCTACTTCTACACCTCTTGCTATTGTTAAGCTGCCGCCACACTTTGGACATTTATCTCCTTCGATAACATTTCTAAAGTCCCCAACTTTACCTGTGAAATCTCTACCATAATTCACATTTTCATAATGAAATCCAGTCTCATTGGCTCCTACAATAAAGTTATACATTTTAGAAACTTCCTCATCTACTAACAATATATCTGCATTTATACCTATTGGTCCTGCGAAGCCAACTTCTGCTGAAGTAGCCACTTTTACAGCTTCAGCCTCGGCCATATTAAAATCAATGGCGCCTCCAATAGCGTTAACTACTTTTGTTTCGTTAACCACTCTATCGCCTCTTACCATTACAGCAATAGTTTTTCCATCAGCTTTATATATAAGTGTTTTAGCAAATTTATCTTCTGTAGTGTTAAAAAAACTTACTAATTCTTCAATACTTCTAATTTCTGGTGTCTCCACTTTATTTAAAGTTAAGTACTCTTCCTTAATTTGTTCTTGTGGAATAGCTGGAGCCTTTTCCATATTAGCCGCATAATTGCAACAAGAACAGAAAACTACTTCATCTTCTCCAACCTCAGATTTAACCATAAACTCAGCTGAACCAGATCCACCCATAGCTCCTGAATCTGCCTCTACAGCACTGCAATCTAAACCACATCTTTTAAATATATTGGTGTAAGCTTCATACATTTTCATATAAGAAGTATCTAATCCACTTTGATCCTTGTCAAAGCTATAAGCATCCTTCATTATAAACTCTCTAGATCTCATAACTCCGAATCTAGGTCTTCTCTCATCCCTATATTTTGTTTGAATTTGATAAAGATTTAATGGAAGTTGTTTGTAAGACTTTATTTCATTTCTTGCTATGTCAGTGAAAACTTCTTCATGAGTAGGCCCAAGACAGAAATCCCTATCATTTCTATCCTTTAGTCTAAACATTTCTTCTCCCATAACATCCCATCTACCTGATTCCATCCATAGTTCAGCTGGAAGTAATGCAGAAGCTAAAAATTCCTGTGCTCCAGTGTTATCCATTTCTTCTCTTACAATGTTCTCTATTTTCTTTAACACTCTAATACCAGTAGGCATAAAGTTATATACCCCTGAAGCCATTTTCCTCATCATTCCAGCTCTTAGCATTAATTGATGGCTTGGAATCTCTGCTTCTGCTGGAACTTCTCTTAATGTGCTAATTAACATGTTAGAAAGTTTCATATTCGTCCTCCTTCTGTATTTAGATTTAAAAAACTTCAAAAAAAGAAAACCCACCCTTTTTTAGGGCGAGTTCTATCGCGGTACCACCTAAATTTGTACTCAATGTTTTAACGGTATATAACCGGTAGTTTTACTACTGCTCAGAAGCGGGTTCAAAATTGTTGAAAATCTCTCAGCCTTGAATTTTCTCTCTGTAAGTTAATTTTTACTATTCTCCATCATTGCACTAGGTATCTAAAATGAAATAACTAATGAAAATCTCAACTGAAATTTCCCCTTATAAGAAGGTTGACCATAAATTAGCAATATTAATGATTTATTATCAATATATGCTACTAAATTATTAAAATCTAACTAGTTATTCTTTAAGATGCCTTATATTAAATTTTCATCAAAAGTAATATACAACTTAGTTAAGTGTTTGTCAATACTTACTGCTAATATTATTCAAACAAAATAATTATTTATAATGTTTAGAGGCGTAAGCTTAACTTACGCGTTTACTTATAAATTTTAATAATACTGTAAACTCAAGCCTTAATATCAGATTTTTAACCAACATGTTTCTTATAATATTATTTTTTTATATGGAGCTCTCTAGCTGGACAATATGCAGTTTATAAAAAGTTAAGGCACTTAAGTATTAACTTCTTAAGTGCCCTAAATGCATAAGTTATATCTCTGTCTATAGATATATAGACCTATACGTTTTAAGCTTCTTTAGGCTTTGCAAATATCATTCTTCCAGCAGCAGTTTGAAGCACTGAAGTTACAACCACTGTAATAGTTTCACCTATGTACCTTCTTCCTTCTTCTACTACTATCATAGTTCCATCATCCAAATATGCAACCCCTTGTCCTGATTCCTTGCCATCTTTGACAACCTGAATTTCCATTTCTTCTCCTGGTAAAACTACAGGCTTAATGGCATTTGCAAGTTCATTAATATTTAACACTGGAACTCCCTGAAACTCAGCAACCTTATTTAAATTATAGTCGTTTGTAATAACTTTTCCATTTAGAAGTTGAGCTAACTTAAGTAATTTGCTATCAACCTCATTAACATCTTTAAAGTCACCTTCCCAAATTTCCACTTTTATGCTTAATTCCTTCTGAATTTTATTAAGAATATCAAGGCCTCTTCTTCCCCTATTCCTTTTTAATCCATCACCTGAATCTGCAATATGTCTTAGTTCATCTAAAACAAAGTTTGGAATTATTAGAGTCCCCTCAATAAACCCAGTTTGACAAAGGTCAAATATTCTTCCATCAATAATTACTGAAGTATCTAAAACCTTTGCTCCTTCTTTTGCATTATTCTTATTTTTTCCCTCTCTACCTGAAGGTAACTTTTTCATATTACCAACCATAGTAAGTATTTCCTCTTTTTTTCTAAGTGAAATATCAGCGAATAACACCATTATGATAATAGTAAGGATTATTGTGATTATTGTGATTATTATTGATTCAACTCTAATTAAGCTTGAAATCAGTACTGAGATTACCAATCCAACTACTGCTCCTAAAACTGTAAAAATCACATCACTAACTGGTACTTTTTGAACTCTTTTTTCTAGGTACTCCATTGAATTTATAATAGCTGTGCTCAAGAATGGTGAAATAAAATAAAATATAAGTCCACAGAAAATCACCGAAAATATGATAACAAATACCCCTTGCAATGATACTATAGTTGAAATATTTAATGCAGATAAAAAGTTATGGGTAATAGCCCACTCACCTAATATGTACCCTAAAGTACCACCAACTAGTGTAAAAAGACCTCTTAATATCCTTTTTAACATATTTTCACCTCCTAATAAAAATTTATGCTTATTCAATTATAATTATTGACAAATAACCACTCTTGTATCCTATATAATAACTATATATTATGATGAAAGTTATTTCAACAAGTTATTGCACTATTAGTGAAACTTTATAATAATAATTAAGTTGTAAACCCCATCTATTGTTCAGGAGTTATGAGTTGAATTTCTCCTCTTATGTAATTAGTAATAAGGATCCAACCACCTTTATCTACTATGTTTTCTTCATTCCCTTAAAATTTTATTAACCCCCTGTTATTAAGATAAATTATGTTATATTATATAAACATACCAGGTGTATGCAATACCTAGATAAATTAAAGGAGTTGAACATGATGAAAGACCTAATATTTGATGAGTTTCAAAATGCAGTTGATAGTTGTTTACTAAGACATAAAAGTATTTTAGATATCATGACAAAACTTCAGGAATCTCAAGCTCGAGTAAATAGAGCAGTTATTAAGTCAGTAACTAGTTGTGGTTGTTTAAAGATTAATGCTGAAAAACAATGTATTCAGGAAAATATAGATTTAGAAGATTTAAGTGAATGTCTTGATACTCACCTTGTTGGTAATATCTGTGACAGCTGTAGAGAGGTAATTGAAAGAGAACTAGGTAATAATTTATTCTACATAACCTCCCTTTGTAATACTTTAGATATAAACTTATATGACGTACTATTGAAAGAATATAATAAAATAAGTACCTTTGATAAATTTACTTTTAGATAGAGTTATTTCCAAGGTTCAATAAGGTTATTATGTCTTTGATATTTTTAAACTGTATTTATTGCTATGATAATATACTATCTAATAATATTTAGTTTTTTTAATTATCTTATATAAGACAATTAATTTAAGCATATAGCACAAAATATCTAATATTTTGTGCTATATGTGTTTATCTAATATGAATTGCTCTTTTAGTCTTCTTAGTCCATTTTTAATAGCTTTAGCTCTAGCTTCACCTATTCCTTCTACTGAATCCAGTTCTTCCAAAGAAGCTTCCATTACTCCTTGTAGCTCTTTGAAATGCTTTGCTAGATTTTCTATAATAATTGAAGGTATTCGTGGAATTTTATTTAAAATTCTATATCCTCGTGGGGATATTAATGTATCTACCAATGGTACTCCTGAGTAACCCAAAACTTTTCCTATTAAATCCAAATCAAGGAGTTCCTCTGAGGAAAGTTTTTCAATGTTTTTATATATCTGTAGATAATTTGATGATGAAGAACAATAATCTCTTATCAAAAAAACACCTTCCTGTTCTATACCCTTCACAAGCTCTCCTAATTGCATAGAAATGAGTCTTCCTTCATTTCCAAGCTCACATATATAAGTTTCAATTTCATATATAATCCTCATTACCATTTCTGTTCTCTGTATTGCTGTAACAACGTCTAGTAAGGTAGCTAAATCCTGAAGTTCTAATAGATTTAAATTGCTTGTTACTCTATCCAACACAAACACATACTTTTCTAAAGTTTGAATTGCCTGATTTGCCCTTGCTAAAACCTCATTACTATCTCTAACCACATACTTTATATCATCTTTATAAACTGTAATTACGTTTCTTCTTTGGGAAATGGCAACCACTATAGAGCTTGTTTGTTTTGCAATTCTTTGAGCCGTTCTATGTCTAGTTCCTGTTTCTCCTGTAGGTATAGCCGAATTAGGAATAAGTTGAGTATTAGCAAAGAGTATCTTTTTTAGGTCACTACTCACTATTATAGCTCCATCCATTTTGGCAAGCTCATAAATATAAGCTGGAGTATATTCTGAATTTATGAAAAATCCACCATCTACAATATTCAATATTTGTTCGCTATCGCTTAATACTACTAGGCCTCCTGTTTTAGCTCTCAAAATATTATCTAAGCCCTCTCTAAGTTGAGTTCCTGGAGACATCATTTTCAATATATTCATTAATTCTTTTTGTTTCTCTTCTCTCATCTTTTCCTCCATAAACAACTTTGTAGCACTTTAAAAACATGTAGTAATTACTTTGCAAGTTTTATTTTGTAATTGTAGTTATTAAGCTCAGTATGATAAAGCTATATCCTGTAAATTAATTAAGGTGGAAGCTATATGAAGTTAACCAACAAATTTTAAAAGTGCAGCTTAAAAAATTATGCTAAGAACTTCCTTCACAGAGGCTACCCCTATAATATTTATGTTTTTACTCTTAACCTTTTCTGTGTTTTTCATAGGCATAATTATATTGGAAAATCCCATTTTAGCAGCCTCATTAATAATTTTTTCAACTTGGGCAATAGGCCTAACTTCTCCTGTAAGTCCAACTTCTCCAACTACCAAGGTTCTATCTAATTTAATCTCTCTTCCTTTAGCACTAGAAATTAAGGCCACTGCTAATCCTAAGTCTCCATAAGTTCCTTCTAGATTTAGTCCTCCAACTACGTTCACATATACATCTGAGTTATAAAAATGGATTTTTAGCTTCTTTTCTAACACTGCAAGAATTAGACTTAATCTTTGATTATCAACACCTACTGCAGTTCTTCTTGGCATTACGGCTTTAGTCTCGCTTACAAGAGCTTGTATTTCTATTAATAAAGGTCTAGTGCCTTCAATAATTCCTATAACTACAGCTCCTTCTTGCTTAAAAGATGTTTCCTGTAAAAAAACTGAAGAAGCGTCTAGTATTTCCTCAAGTCCACTTTGTCTCATTTCAAACACACCAATTTCACTGGTAGTACCAAAACGATTTTTTATTGTTCTTAGTATTCTAAACTCTTGTGTTCTCTCTCCTTCAAAGTACAGCACAGTATCTACCATATGCTCAAGAACTCTAGGTCCTGCAAGTTCACCTTGTTTAGTAACATGAGCTACTATAAATAAAGGAATTGACTTTGTTTTTCCTATCCTCATTAGCTCATTTGTACACTCCCTAACCTGAGATACACTTCCAGGTGCAGACGAAATATCACTTTTGAATAGAGTTTGAATAGAGTCAATAATTACAAAAGCGGGTTCAATATCTACTATATGACTCTCAATTATATCTATGTTAGTTTCTGATACAATAAATAAGTCATCACATATGGAATCAAGTCTTTCCCCTCTCATTTTGATTTGTTCTTCTGATTCTTCTCCTGACACATAAAGAACCTTACCATATTTTCGTGATATATTTCTTGCACTTTGTAATAGTATAGTTGATTTCCCAATTCCTGGGTCACCTGATATTAAGGTTAGTGACCCCCGAACTAATCCACCTCCTAGTACTCTATTTAATTCAGTGATGCCAGTATCTAATCTCTCATATTGACTTGATTTTATATTAACAATGCTTTGGGGTTTATTGCCCCCTGACATGGTTACAGCCCTTTTAAATCCTGTGTTAACTGGAGTTTTAGTCTCCTCTGTCATGGTGTTCCAATTATTACAACCTGGGCATTTTCCATACCACTTCGGTGACTCATAACCACATTCACTACATACATATGTATTCTTTATTTTAGCCATATAATATCCTCCGTAAACTATACTATTAAGATTTTAACTAATTATCGCCATAATATACTACCTTATCTATTGAAGGTATATATACTATCCATAAATAATAAAAAAACCACTTTATCTAAGTGGTTTTCTTATTAAAAGGTTATAATTAATTATATATCTATAAAGAGTGTAGTACAATAAATTTAAAACTATTAATTCAATGCCCTTTGTAAATTCTAATATTATACTCCACATATTTCTATAGGTATTTTTTTAAGATATCTTTCACTATTTTCCGTTAAACTTTAACTCACCATTTTCAAGAGTAACCTGTACATTATCACTATGACTTACATTTCCCTTTAATATTTCTTCTGAAAGCTTATCTTCAATAGTTTTTGTAATTGCTCTTCTTAATGGTCTTGCACCATAATTTAAATCATAGCCTTCTTTTGCTAGATAATTTTTTGCTTCATCAGTGAAGGAGATACTTATATTTTGATCTTTTAATCTTTCACTTACAGAATTAAGCATAAGCGAAACTATTTGTACTAAATCTTTTTCCTCAAGCTTATGGAACACTATAATATCATCGATTCTATTTAAGAATTCTGGTCTGAAGGTATGTTTTATTTCTTCCATAACATTATCCTTCATCTTATCATATTCATCTCTAGCTACATCTTTGCTTTGAGCGAATCCAATAGATTTTTGTTTTTTAATAGTGGATGCTCCTGCATTTGAAGTCATGATTACAATAGTATTTTTAAAGTCTACAGTTTTACCTTTCCCATCAGTAAGTCTACCATCTTCAAGGATTTGTAATAGTATATTGAATACATCCGGATGAGCCTTTTCGATTTCATCAAACAACACCACTGAATAAGGGTGTCTTCTTACCTTATCTGTTAACTGACCACCTTCATCATATCCTACATATCCAGGAGGAGCTCCAATAAGTTTAGCCACTGTATGCTTTTCCATATACTCGGACATATCAATTCTTAACATGGCATTTTCATCACCAAACATAGCTTCAGCTAAAGCCTTTGAAAGCTCAGTTTTTCCTACACCTGTTGGTCCAAGGAAAATAAATGAACCAATTGGTCTCTTAGGATCTTTTAACCCAACCCTTGCTCTTCTTACAGCTCTTGCTATTGATTCTACTGCTTCCTCTTGCCCAATAACTCTCTTATGAAGGATTTCTTCAAGCTTTAGTAGCCTTTCTGATTCCTTTTCCGTAAGTTTTTCAACAGGAATATTAGTCCATCTTGCTATAACCCTAGCTATATCACTTTCATCTACTACTGAATCTGCATCTTTGCTTTTTGATACCCAGTTATTCTTGGTATTTTCAAGCTTGCCTTTAAGTTGTTTTTCTTTGTCTCTTAGCATTGCAGCTTTTTCAAAATCTTGAACTGTTATTGCATCAGACTTTTCTTGTGTTACCTTTTCAAGTTCTGCTTCCACTGCTTTTAAATCTGGTGGTGCTGTAAGATTTTGAATTCTAACCTTTGATCCAGCTTCATCAATTAGATCAATTGCCTTATCTGGTAAATATCTGTCAGTTATATATCTATCTGAAAGATTTACAGCGGCATCAATAGCTGCATCAGTTATTTTAACTCTATGATGAGCTTCGTATTTATCTCTTAATCCTTTTAAAATTTGTACTGTTTCTTCCTTGCTTGGCTCTTCTACTGTTACTGGTTGGAATCTTCTTTCTAAAGCTGCATCTTTTTCAATATGCTTTCTGTACTCATCAATTGTAGTTGCACCTATACATTGAATTTCTCCACGAGCAAGAGCTGGTTTTAAAATATTTGAGGCATCGATGGCTCCTTCAGCCCCACCTGCTCCTACTATAGTGTGGATCTCATCTATAAATAGGATTACATCTCCAGCTTTTGATATTTCCTCCATTACTGATTTAAGCCTTTCTTCAAATTCGCCTCTATACTTTGAACCTGCTACCATAGAAGATAAATCTAAAGTTACAACTCTTTTATCCCTTAATAATTCAGGAATATTACCTGATGCTATTTTTTCAGCAAGCCCTTCTGCAATTGCTGTTTTACCAACTCCAGGGTCTCCAATTAAACAAGGATTGTTTTTAATTCTTCTACAAAGTATTTCAAGCACTCTTTGAGTCTCATTATCGCGCCCTATAACTGGATCTAATTTTCCCTCCTTTGCGAGAGCTGTTAAATCCTTACCATACTTCTCTAAAGTAGGTGTTTTAGAATTTTTAGTTTTTTCTCTTCCTACTGGCTGATTTGCTCCTTCTGCTTCTCCAGCTGCAGCCTTTAGCTCATTTCTAAGTTTATTAAAGTCTGCTCCTAAGTTAGCTAGTATGGTATAAGCTACTCCTTCTGGTTCCCTAATTATTGCTAAAAGTATGTGCTCAGGAGAAATATAATTTTGATTTAACCCTCTTGCCTCAACTAAGCTTAATTCTATAAGTCTTTTAGTTCTAGGTGTTAAATATATTTCATCCTTTGGCATTTCTACATCTCCATTGCCTATATACTGATTTACCAAAGCCTTTACCTTATCATAGCTAATTCCCATATTGTTAAGTGCATTAAAAGCTATTCCATCTTGCTCCTTTAAAATACCAAGAAGCATGTGCTCTGTTCCAACATATCCGTGTTTATAATTTTGTGCTTCTTCATTAGCATACATTAAAACCTTTCTTGCTCTTTCATTGAACCTATTAAACATCTTATCTTCACCTCTTAACTACATTATTTAAAGCTACTTCTTATAATTTCTGCTCTTTTAATATCTCTTTCCCTTTCATTCATTACAGCCCCTGCATTAAGCTGCATTGTTGCTGAAAGTATTTCTACTAAAAGTGAATTTAGTTTTTTCTTATCAATATCTTTGATTATATCCAGCTCTGTACCTAATCTTACATATGAAAGCAAATTTAGTGCTTCTTTTGCAGTTATGACTAACGCATATCTTAAAATACCCAAAGATCTCATAATACTATCTTTTGTTTCATACTCATAAGATTTGATATATTTTTCTCTTGCTAACTTTTCTTCACCAATTATATTGTTTATAACGGCTAACAAATTATCTATTATTTCTTCTTCACTTGGTCCTAGAGTTACTTGATTGGATATCTGGTATATGTTTCCATAACCCTTTGAACCCTCTCCAAATAAACCTCTAATTGTAAGTCCCATTTTACTTAACATATTTACCATTCCATCAATGGCTCCTAACTTTGTAAGTGCAGGCAGATGAATCATAACAGAAGCTCTAAGCCCTGTACCTACATTTGTTGGACAGGTTGTTAAATAGCCTAAATCCTTATCATATGCGAAATCTAGTGATTCCTCTAAAAGATTATCAATCTTGTTAATTTCATTATAAGCTTCTTTTAAATTTAATCCCCCTACAATACATTGTAGTCTTAAGTGATCTTCCTCATTTATCATAATGCTTATTGTTTCATTATTATCTTTTATGAAAGCAGCTTTTTCCTTATTAATAATTAATTTATCGCTTATAAGGTGCCTTTCCAAAAAAGACTTGCTTGTTATTTCATCATTATCCCACATATAAACGGACTTAAAGTTTTCCTCAATATATGCAGACTTATTAAAGGCTTCTTCAACCCTTTTAACAACTTCCCTCCCTTTATCTCTATCTAGTTTATTAGGGAAAGAATAATTTTTTAAGTTCCTAGCTAGCCTAACTCTGCTGCTTATTACTATATCCTCACGAGAAGTTTCTGCTTTAATCCAATTCTCCATAGCCCTATTCCTCCTAGCCTTGCTGCTCTATATTTCTAATTTTATCTCTAACTTCAGCAGCCTTTTCGTACTCTTCCATAGCAATGGCCCTTTGAAGATCTTCCTTTAGTTTTTGAAGCTCTTTTTTTAGCATTATTTCTTTTCCACCTTTAACAGGTATTTTACCATGGTGTTCTGTGCTAGGTTGAACTCTCTTTAAGATTGGTATTACAGTATTATTAAAAATACTATAGCAACTACTACACCCTAAAAGGCCACTTTCTTTAAACTCTCTATAAGTAGTTCCACAATTACTGCATACTACTTGACTAGGTAGATTTGTTTGAGTAGAGGTATTCATATAATCTAAAAATCCACTTAATAGATTTTGGAAAGAAAAATTAGAACTAAAGTTCAGGTCTGGAAGTAAATTAATTCCTTCTAAGTTCTTAGCACAATATTCACATACATGTTTCTCTTCCTTAACTCCATTTATAATTTTAGCGATATGAAAATTAGCCTCATTTTTTTGACATATCTCACAAATCATAATATCACCCCTATTTCAAAATATTTAATATTACTGTTTTTAACATGTCCGCTCGTACCTTGTTTTTATTATCTAAGGCTGAAGTTAGAGTTCTGTCATTTAACATTACTTTTATTATCTTTGCTTCTCTTTCAGTTAATATTCCACTATCTTTTAAACTATCAATTATTTTATTACTACTATCACTAGTAATATAATCTCCTATTTTATGAATAATAATTTCAGCTAAAGATGTGTGTTCCTTATACTGAACTCTAATTATCCTTATGCATCCGCCTCCGCCTCTTCTGCTTTCAATATAATATCCCTTATCTTGAGTAAATCTGGTAGTTAATACGTAGTTTATCTGAGAAGGTGCACAACTAAAATAGCTAGCTAATTCATTTCTCTGTATTTCTATTTCCTGTTCTTTTGCCTGTTCTAAAAGTTCTTTAATAAACTCTTCTATCACATCAGATAATCTTGCCATAAATAATACCTCTTATCCTTGAATTAGTAATAAACCTTTTGACTTTTGTAAGGTTCATTTAAATAAATCTACTCTTACCAATTTAGCATTACTAATTTATTTTGGAAGAGTTCTATTACGAGAAAATGATTATAGAAAGCTGTTAAAACATAATAATTACAATAGGCTTCTACCAATATAATAATTACAACTCAACTTTGACTTTCTTTGACCTTAATTAAATAATAATACTTTTAAATTTTCTCTTCAACCTTATATTATTCGTAAAAACAATAAAAACACGCAATATTTGCTTATATTCTTTAATTAGCTATATCTTACTTAAGATTCCTTAAATTTACTTTAACTTTCTTATATAAAATTCATGATACTAATTCTGTATTAATGAATTGTTTAATTCAAGTTACACTATAGCTTCCTAATAGATAAAGTGCTTTTTATTATTGGAAAAGCACTTTATTTATATATTTTCTATCCTTATATAAAGTTGAAACTGCATCCTCATAGTGATGATAATTAATAATAATGCACTTTTCATCATAGTATCTAATGTTAACATCCTCTTCAGTGATTAACTCCACATCAACTACAGTACTTTCCTTAGAATAGCTAAAGTTTTTTAGATCATTTAATAGTTCAATAATACCACTTTTGTTTTTTATCATTTTTTTCTCCTCCATATACCAAAATCTTTATGTATTACTTATTCTACACAAATATTATTTTTCCTTTTTTTTACATAAAATCTTTTAATAGGAAGTTTTCCTTTTTCATGTGTATATGTAATATAGATATTAGTCAACTTTTCTTGGAAAAAATTGTTGATTTGAGTATGTAAACTTTATCTCCTCAACATAAATCTTCCTAAAGTCAAAAATAATAGGGATAGCCTTGGCTACCCCCCATTTATTTTATAACAAATTAAAGATATAATCAACAAACTATTGTAATTATCTTCGTATTTCCTGAAACATAAATATTCTTTAGCTATAATAAGTCTGTTTAAAGGAAATAAGATAAACTTTCGTCTTATTCTCTTAAGGCTTATGAAAACGAATAAAATTAATTTTCACCTTAGATGCCTATAGTTACAAAAACTAAATATTCACTTCATCTGGAATAAATCCTTTGAACTGTGCATTATAAAGCTTTGAATAGATTCCTTCCTTAGCCATAAGCTCCTCATGAGGACCTTTCTCCAAAATTCCCTTATCAGTTAACACTACTATATCATCTGCATTTTTAACTGTTGATAATCTATGCGCTACTACTAGGGTGGTTCTTCCCTTAGATAAATCTTCTAAAGACTTTTGAATTATAAGCTCTGAAGTATTATCTAATGCAGAGGTTGCCTCATCTAATATCAATATTGGAGGATTTTTCAGGAAAACTCTTGCTATGGATATTCTCTGTTTCTGTCCACCTGATAATTTTACGCCTCTTTCCCCTACATAGGTATCATAGCCATCAGGTAAAGAATCGATAAAATCATGTATATTGGCATTTTTTGCTGCCTTTACTACCTCTTCATCTGTAGCTTCTGGATTACCATAAAGTATATTTTCCTTTATAGTACCTGTAAATAAGAATACATCTTGTTGAACAATTCCAATATTTTTTCTAAGAGACTTCAAGGTTACATCTTTAATATTTACTCCATCAATACTTATTTCACCATCATTTAGCTCATAGAACCTAGGTATTAAGTGACATATAGTTGTTTTTCCTCCACCAGATGGTCCTACAAGAGCTAAAGTTTTGCCTGCTTCTATTTGTAGATTTATATTAGATAATATTTCTGTATTTTCATTGTACTTAAAGGTGGCATTTTTAAACTCGATACTTCCTTTAACATTTTTTAACTCCTTAGCATCTGCACTATCAGTTATATCTGACTTTGTATCCATAATTTCAATAAATCTCTTAAAACCAGACATACCACTTTGATACTGTTCAACGAAGGAAGTCAATCTTCTAATAGGTTGCATAAAGTATGCAATATATAAGAAGTAAGTTACTAAATCTATAATATCGATATATCCCTTGTATACAAAATATCCTCCAAAGCCTAGCACAACTACATTAAGCATATCTACAAGAAATCTCATACCTGCCATAAATTCTGCCATGTATTTATAAGCAGAAGATCTTGCAACTTTAAATTGGTTGTTGCCTTCATCGAACTTTTCCATTTCATATTCTTCATTTGTAAAAGATTTAGCAACTCTTATTCCTGAAATACTATTCTCAAGCTTTGCATTTACTACAGCAATCTTTTTTCTAACTTCATCAAAAGCGTTAGACATCTTTACTCTACGGGTTGCTGTAAACCAAAGAATCACAGGAATGAATGCAAATACTATTAAGGTTAGCTTCAAGTTTATATTACATAATAGTATGAAAGAACCAAGTAACATTATTATAGAAATAAATACATCCTCTGGTCCATGGTGGGCAAGTTCAGATATTTCCATTAAATCATTAATAATTCTGGACATTATATGTCCCGTTTTATTATCATCAAAATATCTAAAAGGTAAGGTTTGTAGATGTGAAAAAACGTCTTTTCTCATCTCATACTGCAATCTTACCCCCATTACATGACCCCAGTAATCCACTATGTAGTTAGCAATAAGCTTTACTACATATAAAAGAGCCAATACCACTGCAAAGATAACTATAGTTCTTAAATCTTTATTTGGTATAGCATTTTTTAATAGTGTATTAGTAAACATGGGAAATACCAAATCCAGTGCTGCTACTAAAAATGCACAAAACATATCCAAAAAGAATAGTTTCTTGTGAGGCCCATAATACGAAATAAATCTCTTTATCATAATTCTCCCCCTTTTTTTAGCTACTTATAAGGTTCATAAATAATACTTTCACAGGGCTTTAACTTAACCCCTTATTATTTTAGATTATCTTCTTTACATATTCATAATACTAAACTTTTACTCTGTATTCTTTTTATAGTGAACCTTTAAACTTATTTATATTAATATCTTAAAGTAATATATAGAAAGTGTAAATAGTTAATAAAAACTTAAAAGCTAAAGCTACCATGAAGCCTTCATGATAGCTTTAGTTCCATTATCTATTTATTTTCTTCCATAAATTTTTCAATATCATTTACTGACTTTATGATATGTGCTGAAAGATTTTCGTATCCATCTTTTGTTACTAATATATCATCTTCAATTCTTATGCCTATGCTCTCTTCTTCAATATAAAGCCCTGGCTCATTAGTTAAAACCATGCCTTCCTCTAAAACAACATCGCGGCTTCCTACATCATGAGTATCTAAGCCTAAATAGTGGCTAACTCCATGATAATAATATTTTGAAAGCTCCTTATCTTCTTTTATTAAACCTAATTCCTTACATCCTTCAGTTAAAACTTCTCTAGCTATTTCATTTAATCTTGAGAATGGAACTCCTGGTTTAACATTTTTAGTAACTTCTTCATTAGCTTTAAGTACTACATTGTATACAGCCTTTTGTCTTTCAGTAAACTTTCCGTTAACAGGGAAAGTACGACTAATGTCTGCATTATAATATTTATATTGTGCGCCTAAATCTAAAAGCATCAAATCTCCATCTGTAGTCTCACAATTATTATCTCCATAATGTAATACTGTAGCATTTTTTCCTGCTGCTGCAATTGTATGGAATGCAAAATCTATTACTCCATTTTTCTTTAAGGCATAGTCAAAATTTGCTTCTATTTCATATTCCATCATACCAGGTTTGGCATTTTTCCACATTGCCTTTATGCCCTCATACGTAATATCTATAGCTTTTTTAATAAGCTCTATTTCTTCTTCAGTTTTTACTAATCTTAATTTGCAAATTTCATGATATACATTTTTTATTGTTAAATATGGATATCTTTCAATAACAGCTTTTGCAAATCTTTGAGACTTAGTCATTGGTATATCAAATTCCTGTCTTTCTAAGTCTAAGTATAACTTGTCTATTTCTGTTCTACTAAACATAAGACCTGCATAATCTTCAAATTCTTCTATAAAAGAAATACTTTCCACACCTGAAATCTCTCTTGCTGTATCTTCACTCATTTTTTCGCCAACCCACTTAGCCATAACTGGATCATTTTTTTCGATATACAAGGTTTCAGTAACTTTATTATTTCTCTTTATCATCATTAATATCATTTTAGGTCTATTTATACCAGTCATGTAATAAAAATTTCTATTTGGTGTAAAATTATAGGTTTCATCAGCTGATTTATAAGGAGCTTCGCCTGCAAAAAGAACTAACATTGAGTTATTCTCTAATGTTTCTCCAAGTCTCTCTCTATTTTTAATAAAAAATTCTTTATTCATACATAACACCTCACCCTGATATAGTAAAAATTTTCATAATTATACAATAACACTCTCTAATGATAATTTCAATAAAATAAATTTTCTAAGATAAATATTATGAATTATCTTAGAAAACTTTATAGGTTATCTATATAATAAATGTATATTAAACAATAAATCTTTATTTAACAACAAACTCCTTAATTAAATATAATATAGTCAAGTGTACAGGATAAAAGGCATAGAATGCATATTTTAGATTTTTCCCTCTCTTCCCATTATAAAAGGCAATAAAAACTAACGCCATCAAACTTGAGCTTTGCATGAAAATTCTAAAGCCATTTGGGTAAGCTAAGTATTTCAACATTGGCATAATATAAATAAAATTAAGTAATACTAATGCACCAAAAAGTTTTGTAAGTCCTTTGTCCTTAAATACTCTAAAGATGATTATCATAAGTACTCCATAAAAATCATAATCCGTATGAACTTGCTTAACAAAAATACAAATTGCTATGATAGTTAAAATTTTTATAGCTCTATTTTTACTTTCATCCTCATAAAACTTATAATCCAATACATATAAAGCCATTAAACCTGCAAATAAAGTAAAGAAAATGTTAAAGGATCTAATTTTAAATGCCCACATAAATGGATACTGAGATACTAATGCAAACAAAAATAGTCTAGTACCATACTTTGTTAAATTTGAAGTTTTTACATAACCTTCAACTAATAAAAATGAGAAGATTGGAAAGGCTAGCCTTCCTATAACTCTTAATCCCCATAACTTCGGGAAATATATTGCCCCAACATGATCAATTAGCATAAAAATACAAGCTAAAACCTTCAGTATAAAACTGTTCATAAACTCCCCCCTAAATAATAAAAGAATACACCCTTGTACCTAATATACAACTGTGTATTCTAAATTATACCATTGATATATAAAATAACCTATAAATTAACAAGCAGTTTTGAGCACTAGTTGTTATTTTTGTCATCTGTAACTTAATATCTAAGTTGCCTTGTCAATAATCTATAGTAACTATAATAATTACTATAAGTTATTCATTATATTCTTTAAAGGAATACTCATGATGTGAAGCATCTCCATGCATTAACACATTAAATTTCTCATCTTCAAAGTCAACTATCGTGAGGCTTGTTTGTTTAATAAATGGCGGCTCCCATATAGTTGATACTGGCTTGTTATGTAAGGAATTCATCATGGCCTTCAAAGTCATGGTATGAGTAACTACTAGTACATTTTCATCTGGATGCTTACTTACAATTTCTTTAATTACAGGTGAAACTCTTTCTGTTAAATCTTCAAAAGTTTCTCCCTTAGATGTTGGTGCATATAAATGAGGTGCATTCCAAAAGTTATAATGCTGTTCAGCACTTAAAGCTTTAATTTCTTCTTGGTTTAGTCCTTCCCATTCACCAAGCCCAATTTCTCTTAATCCATCATGCTTTATAATATTAATATTCCTATTTCCTTTTACAATTTCAGCAGTTCTAAAGGCTCTATTTGAAGGACTTGCGTATATAGCATCAATCTTTGTATCTTTAATCCTATCTCTTAACCACTCTGCCTGTTTAACCCCTAGTTCAGTTAGAGGTGAATCATTCCACCCTTGCATTCTTCCTTCTGTGTTCCAAAGGGTTTCTCCATGTCTTGTAATAAACAATCTTGTCAAACTTATCACTCCTTTAAATTATGAACAAATTCACTTTGCTCAGAGACTTTAGAAATAAATTAGCTTCCCGCAAAATTTAATTTTCTAACATAGACTCCCACTTTAAACCTCTTAGTATACGGGATTTCTCCCCATAGAATATCCTTAAACAATAAGTAAATTCCCATTTAAAATTCAAGGACAATTATAATATAGATGCTATTAATATGCAAATTAACTTTTTAAAAAAATCTTAAAATCCTTAAACTATTTACCTACTTGGAATTTATGACAAATAAAAAGAGCCATTGAAATTTGGCTCTTTTTAGCTATTCAGTTAATTTATCTTCTATAGGGTTTTCTACCTTCTCCACAGCATCCATTTCTAATGCTGCTAAAAACGGTCTAAATTCAGGTGCAAAATCTGTGTATAGGTGTAACTTATTATTTGTTCTCTTAAAGTGGTATAAATCTGATCCGTAAGCTTGTTGAATAAGTCTTTCATCATTTGAATCAAATCTACTTCCTCCTGTATGCTTGTATGAAGTATCTGCCATCTAAATTTCCTCCTCTTGATACAATTGTAAATTTATCACTTTCTAAAATGCTGCATAAAACCTTTGCATCTTCATCATTAACTGCGTTCAATACTATAGTAAAGTTATCTTCTGGGCCTACTATACCCATATAGTCATGAATGCTGCTATAATCACTTAACTTTATTTCTCCTGATATATCCATCCTATAATCCGACATATTTGGCCCCCTTTATAGGTTTAGTATTATTTTTTCTATATTTAGGAATTTTATGCATAAAAAAAGTGCCAAGATCAAATCTTAACACTTTTACTAATTAAGCTTCTTTTTTAATTTCAGCTATTATCTTATTTACTATATCACTTGGAACTTCATCGTATCTCTCAAATCTAGTTCTAAAAGTCCCCCTAGCTCCAGTTAAGCTTCTTAAATCTGTAGCGTAGTCATATAGTTCTGATTGCGGTACTTCACCCATTATTTTTTGGCCTTTTACCGCAGGTTCCATACCTAAAATTCTACCTCTTTTTTTATTTATATCTGCAATAACATCTCCCATGTAATCATCAGGAACCTCCACTTCAATGTACATAACTGGTTCTAAAAGTACTGGTTGAGCTTCTTGCAATCCTTTTTTATATGACAGTGAAGCTGCTATTTTGAAGGCCATTTCGGAAGAGTCTACAGGGTGAAACGATCCATCATGAAGTGTAGCTCTAAGCCTTATCACTGGATATCCTGCTAGCACTCCATGTTGAACGCATTCTTTTAGACCTTTTTCAACCGCTGGTATATATTGTCTTGGTACAACCCCTCCTACTACTGCATCAACAAACTGTAATTCTTCGGCTCCATCTTGCCTTGGCTCAAACTTAATTTTAACATCTCCATATTGTCCATGTCCTCCAGATTGCTTTTTATGTTTTCCTTGAACATCTGAGAACTTCTTAATTGTTTCTCTATATGGTGTCTTAGGAACTTGAAGAGTTACATCTGCTCCAAACTTATTTTTTAATTTACTAACAATAACATCTAAGTGAGATGATCCTAAACCTGAAATTATAGTTTCAGCATTTTCTACATCCCTGGATACTGAAAAAGTTGGATCTTCTTCAAGTAGTTTAGTTAGTCCATTAGATATCTTGTCTTCATCACCTTTAGCTTTTGGCACCACAGCTCTTGAATACACTGGTGATGGGAAAGTCATTCTATCAAAAATAACTGGATTACTCTGCGTGCATAGAGTATCTCCTGTATTAGTGTGCTGAAGCTTTGCTACCGCACCAATATCTCCAGCTTTTATTTCACTTATTGGAAGCTGCTGTTTTCCTTTTAAGAAATACATTGTTCCAAGCTTTTCTTCCTTTTCCTTTGACGAGTTATAAACTAAAGTATCAGATTTAGCTACTCCTGTAATAACTCTAAACATAGAGAGCTTTCCAACAAAAGGATCGGCTATAGTCTTAAATACTAAAGCTGAAAATGGTTGGTTTTCATTTATTTTAATGTTAGTATATGCATTTGTTTTTAGGTCTTTAGCCATATAAAGATTTGTTTCCTTAGGTGATGGAAAACACTCAACTATATCTTCAAGTAATGTATTAATTCCTACTCCTGTTAAGGCAGAACCACAGATTATAGGAGCTATATCTCCCGTTGAGACGCCTTTAATTAAGCCTTCATAAATTTCTTCTTTACTTAATTCTCCCTCACTGAAATACTTATCTAGTAAGACTTCATCCGTTTCAGCTACCGCTTCCATAAGCATTTGTTTGCATTCTTCAACTTTATCTATTAGTTCTTCAGGAACATCACTTTCCTCCATTTGACGCGTTTTGGGATTAAACAATCTAGCTCTGTTTGAAATAATATTTATAACACCTTTAAAGTTACTTTCTGAACCTATTGGATATTGAATTGGAACTACTGATGTACCAAACTTTTCTTTTAAGGTACTTAAAACTTTTTCAAAGCTACTATTTTCTCTATCAAGTTTATTAACGAAGACTGCTCTTGGTAATTTATGTTCATTTACATAATCCCATGCTTTCTCAGTTCCAACCTCTATGCCTGAAACACCACAAACAGTTATCATAGCCATATCAACGGCTCTTAGCCCTTCAATCATTTCTCCCTCAAAATCAAAGTAACCAGGCATATCAACTAAGTTAATCTTAATATCCTTCCACTCACAATTAGCTATAGCTGTAGATATTGATACTTTTCTTTTCTTTTCCTCCACATCATAATCGCTAATTGTTGTTCCATCTTCAATTCTGCCTAATCTATCAGTCTGTCCAGTTTGATACATCATTGACTCCATAAGACTCGTCTTTCCTGAGCCACTATGCCCTATTATCCCAACATTTCTTAGATTGTTAATTTTATACTCTTTCATATGGTATACCTCCCATTTTTCATTGCATAATATCTAACACAACTATATATTCTATATTTTGCACAAATTTCCTTTAAATATTTTCAATATTTATAATATTTAAAATATATTAACAATTAGTTTTTGTTGAGAAATTTACATATAAATATAAATATAAATACATAGCTTTATTATCAATCTTTGGTTTAGATTAACTATTCACATATAAAAATTATATTTATAAACCTGGGACCTTATTACAATTATTTGTGGATATCTACCATTATAGACTGGATTTATTGTAAATTGCTTTATATTTTATATAAACAAAAGCGTGTATTTACACGCTCTTTAATTCATATATAATTACTTGTTTATAGCTTCTATGTCATTCTAAAACTTAACATATTTGGACTTAGATTTAAGCTCTAAGTCCTCTATTAGTTTTTAGAAAGTTAAAATTTTGCGCAATAAAAAAACAGTTCAAATGAACTGCCTTAGCTTCAGTATGTAAATGGCTCCGTGGAGAGGATTCGAACCTCCAACCTATCGGTTAACAGCCGAGTGCTCCACCATTGAGCTACCACGGAATATTTACCTAGCGACCACCTACCCTCCCACA
>NZ_DGLI01000019.1:0-146 GCF_002387895.1 Clostridium sp. UBA4548 | reverse complement strand
ATCTTCTAAACGCATCATCACTAGATTTACATCTTATTTAATTAAATGGCTCCGTGGAGAGGATTCGAACCTCCAACCTATCGGTTAACAGCCGAGTGCTCCACCATTGAGCTACCACGGAACATTTACCTGGCGACCACCTACCC
>NZ_DGLI01000048.1 GCF_002387895.1 Clostridium sp. UBA4548 | reverse complement strand
TTCGCCAAGGAACCCTATATAAGAAACCAAAGTTAACACTTGATTTAAATATGAGACTACCTTAGTTTCTTTAAAGCTTTTGAGAATGATAAAATAACCTTCCATTTCAAAAGCTTATAGTATTCCTTAAAACATTAGTATCTAAACTAAACCTGTTGTTCCCTGTTGTTTTTCTTTTTAACTATATTAATTCCTATTCCTATGGCTCCTGCCAGTACTAAAGTAATCATTCCTCCAATGACCCCAGAGATACTTGTACCTATATTGTCTCCAAGTACAGTCCCTTTATCTTCACTTTTTGAGTCTTCTGATTCTTTTTTAAAACCATAGTCTGGTAGTATACCTGTGTTCTCTTGTAGCTCTTTCGCTTTTTCATGAGTACTATACTTAGCTTCCATTTCTTCTTTTCCTGAGGTTTTAAACATGGCCCATTCTAATCCATCAGGGTTAGAGGATGCAACCAAGGATAAAACTCCTCCTATAAATACTGAAGCTACCAAAAGTGGTATAACAACTTTTTTCAATGATATTATAGTACTAGTCTCATTAGAGACTTTCTCTATAGTATTAGGTCTTGCAGTCCAAACAAAGGATATTACTGTTGCAGAAATTATACCCTCAACTACTCCAATAGCAAGGTGTATTGGTTGCATTAAGGCTACAAAGGTTACAAAAGGTAACTCTGTTTTCCCTGAGAAGAAAGTTTGTAATACTACACTTAAAGCTCCCAGCTGAAGTCCAATAATAGATGATAATATAGCAGCATAAATAATTTTCTTTTTAGAATATCCTTTGCTTAAAACTTTTTTATAAATTAAAGGATATGCTATAAAGCAAGTATAGAACCCTAAATTAAATATGTTGCAACCCAACGCTATAAGTCCTCCATCTGCGAAAAACAAGGCTTGAATTGTGAGAATACAAGCCATAGCTATAAAACCTGCATAAGGTCCAAGAATTGCTGCTAAAAGCATGCCTCCACCTAAATGTCCACTAGAGCCTGTACCTGGTATGGTGAAATTTATCATTTGTGCTGCAAAAATAAAGGCTCCCATGACCCCCATTAAAGGAATTTTCTCCTCTTCTAAATCTACTTTTAGTTTTTTTATAGAGTAAGTTGCTACTCCCGCTGTAGCTACCCACATAGTTCCACCAACTATAGGTGAAATTAGTGCATCTGCCATATGCATAAACATTCTCCCCCTTTTTAAATTCATACTAACCTTATAAGCAAATAATTTAATATGAATTTAAATAAAAATATAAGCTTTTATTCCTATATAAATTTCATTTCGTTAATACTATTATATAATATATGTTATATAAGTAAAATTTTACATCTATAAATTATTATTCTTCGACTATGAATGTTTTTAATGAAACAATATTATTAAAAGTAACTATAGTAATAATTCTTTATTATAATCACATTAATTATATAGTAAAATAATGTTAAAGTCTATAAAGGCTCAGATACCTCCATCATATATCACTAGCTTGTTGTTACATAGACATTAATAAGATAAAGTTTCACCTTAAAAGTCTATATGCTATGATTTAATTATAAAATTTGTATTAAAATTGAATTTTGAAAGGGGTCTAAAAATGAATGTGTTAGACAAAGAAGAGGTTATAAACTTTCTTAAAGAACATGAAGAATTTTTTCACAGTGGAAAAACTAAGGATATCTCCTTTAGAATAGATAGTCTTAACAAACTAAAAGCTTCAATAAAAAAATATGAAAAAGAAATATTAGAAGCCCTATACAAAGATTTAAGGAAAAGTGAATTTGAAGCCTATAGCACAGAAATTGGGTTTGTTCTTGATAGTATTGGTTATATTAGTAAAAACCTTAAAAAATGGTCAAAGCCTAAGAAGGTTAAGACTCCAATACATCAAATACCTTCAAAAAGCTATATGATGTACGAACCCTATGGTACAGTGCTTATTGTGGGGCCTTTTAATTATCCTTTCCAGCTTCTTATTGAACCCTTAGTAGGTGCTTTAGCTGCTGGAAATTGCGCAGTATTAAAACCCTCAGAAAGTACACCTAACATTTCAGCATTAATAAAAAAGCTTATTGAAGAAACCTTTGATAAGAACTATGTAAGGGTTATAGAAGGAGAAAAAGAAACCACTTCGGCACTAATCAATGCTCCCTTTGACTATATTTTCTTTACTGGTAGTGTGCCTGTAGGTAGAATTGTTATGGAAGCAGCTGCGAAAAACTTGGTGCCTGTAACCCTTGAGCTTGGAGGAAAAAGCCCTGTAATTGTTGAGGAGAGTGCAAACTTAGATGTAGCTGCAAAAAGAATTATTTGGGGTAAGCTGATTAATGTAGGTCAAACCTGTATTGCTCCTGATTATTTATTAGTTCATAAAAATATAATGGACAAATTAATTTGTAAGCTTAAAGAAGCAATTGTTGATTTTTATGGGAAAGATGCCTCACAAAGTTCTGACTATGGTCGAATAGTTAACAGTAGACAAGTTAAGAGACTTGCTAATATAATAAACAAAGATAGGGATAAAATAGTATATGGTGGAAAAGTTAATGAAGAGGACTTATACATTGAACCAACCTTAATCAGCAATGTAACCTTTGAGGATAATTCTATGGAAGATGAAATTTTTGGCCCTATATTGCCAATCCTGGAATTTACAACTATTGAGGAAGCTATAACCACTGTAAATAGTAGACCAAAACCCTTAGCACTATATCTATTTACAGAAAACTCTTCTGTGGAGCATAAAGTTTTAAATTCCATATCCTTTGGCGGTGGTTGTGTCAATGATACTATTTCCCATGTGGCTACTCCGTTTATGCCCTTCGGTGGTGTAGGTAACTCTGGAATTGGTGGTTATCATGGGGAAGAAAGCTTTAAAACCTTCTCCCATAGAAAGAGCATCCTTAAGAAAAGTACGAAACTTAATATTAAATTAGTATTTCCACCTTATGGAGATAGAGTTAATCTTGTTAGAAAACTATTAAAGTAATAATTACAAAACTAAAATTGAAGGAGTGATAATAATGAGCGTAACAGGAGAAGAAAGACTTTGCCCTCTTTGTGGAAAAGATAATGGGTGCCAACATGGTCAAGGTGGCTGTTGGTGCGATACTGTAATAGTACCAAAGCATGTTATTGACATGGTTCCTGAGGAGAAAAAAGGTAAAGCTTGTATATGTAAGGCTTGTATAGAAAAATACAAATAATATCTAGAAAGCACTATAACCTTGAAAGTCTTCCAATAGAGTAGACATCTCAGGATTTATAGTGCTTTAAGATTAGCTATGAATTCCATAGTTATAACCTATCAATACAATTCTACATTAGACTTATCAAAGGATAATAATCTACTCTATTTCTGAATAAGGAATAATTCCCTTCTGGAATTAGACTTAGATCTTGAATAAATCTTCAACTTCTTCTTCCGTCATATTACTTATAACTACATCACTATGATTTTCACCATCCAACACACTCTGGATAATTTCCTTTTTCTTTTCTTGGAGTGCATATATCTTCTCTTCAATGGTTCCCTTAGTTATAAGCTTAATTACTTCTACAGTTTTTGTTTGACCTATTCTGTGTGCTCTATCTACAGCTTGATCCTCTACTGCTGGATTCCACCAAGGGTCAAAGTGAATTACCAGGTCTGCTCCTGTTAAATTAAGGCCAGTTCCTCCTGCCTTTAGGGAAATTAAAAACACCTCTGCACTGCCTTCATTGAATTCCTTTACCATAGCCATTCTTTCTAAAGAAGGCGTTGACCCATCTAAATACATAGAGTTAATTCCAACCTTATTAAGCCTTTCCTTAATATTATGTAAAATAGTAGTGAACTGAGAAAATAAAAGTATTCTATGCCCATTGGCGATGCTTTCTTCTAAAATATCATCCAAAGCTATATATTTACCGCTATCTCCTTTGTAGTTCTCTAAAAAGCTCCCAGGGTCACAGCATATTTGTCTTAATCTAGTTAATAGTGATAGGATTTTAAGCTTACTCCTATTAAAACCCTTTTCTCTAATTTCTTCTTTGATTTCTTCTTTGAAGGACTCCACGTAAGATGCATAAAGCTTTTTCTGTTCCTCAGTCATTTCTACCACCACTTTATGTTCAATTTTAGGTGGAAGTTCTAAAGCCACATCCCTTTTAAATCTTCTTAAAATAAAAGGTCTTATTAACTTTAGCAGCTCATTTAATACATTTTCATTCTTGTCCTTAACAATAGGAGTTTCAAAGTTTTTTGTAAATCTACCATGGGTCTTTAGGTAACCCGGCATAATAAAATCAAAGATAGACCAAAGCTCCGTTAATGAGTTCTCCATTGGAGTTCCTGTTAATGCAAATCTCTTTCCTGCATTTATTTCCTTAACTGATTGAGCATTTAAGGATGTTGGATTTTTAATGTGTTGGGCTTCATCTAAAATGCAAATGGAAAACCTGATTTTCTTATAATCTTCAATATCTCTTCTTATAAGAGGATAAGAAGTAATTACTACATCATGGCTCAACAATTCATCTCTTTGAGCTTCTCTTTCACTCTTACTACCTGATACCACTAGCACCTTTAAATTAGGTGCAAACTTTTCAAATTCACTAAGCCAATTATAAACTAGGGATGTTGGACAAACTATTAATGCAGGATTTTTAAGTTTTTTCTCTTCCTTTTCTGATTGAATATAAGTAATTCCTTGAAAGGTCTTTCCAAGGCCCATTTCATCTCCTAATATTCCACCAAAATCACAATAAGCTAAGGTTTTAAACCACTTGAAACCAATTTTTTGGTAATCCCTTAGGGTTCCTGTAATTCCCTTTGGCAGTTCATATTCTGCATCCTTTATATCCTTAATAGTATTAACTAATTCTCTAAAGGCTCTGTTCCGTCCAATGAACCCTAAATTATTATTCTTTATCTTATCATCTATATATAAAGAAGCATATTTAGGAAGAGTAATATTTCCCTTTGCAAATTTAGTTGCATCTATATCTAAACTCTCCACAAGAGATTGAAAACCTTCTACTTCATTATTTTGAAGTGGCACAATAAAACCATTCTTAAGCTTATGATATTTTTTCTTCTGCTTTAAGGAGCTGAATAACCCCTTTAACTCTTCCTTATCTACACCTTCAATACTGAATTCAAACTCTAACAAATTTGATTCATTTAAGGATATTGAAGATTTAAAACTCTTTGAAGAAATCACTCTTATTCCCTTAAAACTATCAGAGTAATAAACTTCTCCAAGTACATTAATTTCCTCCAAGCCTGCAGTGATAAAATCCATCACAGCTTCTTCATCTTTTAAATAAAACTTTCCCTTTTCCTTAGAAAATCCAAAATCCTCTAATGCTCTAAGACCTTGCTTCTCTTCCTCTAGGTTTCTTATTATAACTATGCCTTCTTTACTTCCTTTGCTTTCCTCTAAGTGAAAATCTACCTCTCCATAATTAAACACTACCTCACAACTAACCCCTTCAGTTTCCTTGTCTAGATAATATCTAATTCTTAAGGGTTCTTCCTTTACAAGACTACTGATACTTTTATCTTGATTAATATTCTTACTTATAGCCTTAAGACTAGGAATCACATATGTAGCCACCTCTTGAATGTGTTCTTTAGAAAAATCTATAGAATTATTTTTTCTTTTGCTTAAAACATCTAATATGGGCAAAAATCCACTTATTTGATTTTGAGAAGGCACATAAATTTTATTATTATATAGATAAACTCTATTGGTTTTATCTATGGTTTCTGGTAATTCATGTTCAAGAGTAAGTCTAACCTTATCCTTGTTTAAAGCAATATTAAAATCCAAAGGCATATCTTCAATAATCACTTCTATATCCTTGTGCTCCATACCATGAATTCTTGCATTTATGTATTTCTTATTTTTAAGCTTTAAAAACTTAATTAATTGAGAATCAGTGAAATGTACTTTTTTGCCGCTTAAAAGTATTGAGGATCTATCAATGTATATATTTCTACTTATAGCTTCATTCAAATCATATATTTCCTTAATTAAATCAATTACCTCTTGATCTTCCCTCAAAAAATAATGATTTTCTGGTTGAAAGGTAAAACCTTTCCCAAATTCAATATATTCTCTTCGAATAAGTCCGCCTTGGATAAATTCCTTCACATTTTTCACTACATATAACCTATCTATTCCAACCTTCAACTCCAAATGGTGGTTTTGATAATTAGAGGATGCAAATTCTAGAGTCACATTCATATTTACAGCTTGGCTTGGTTTGTAATTTTCATTTGTTACTTTTTTATAATAATTTAGCAGTTGATCTCCATAATTTACAACAGCTTTTTTACCACCAAAACCATTGTTTCCTTCTCTACTTAGTTTAATTAAAACTGATGAAATATGTTTGCACTTTTTAAAATCTGAGAAGGCTTTGCAAGTGCAGGAGCTAAAAAACTGTTCATTTAATCTATTCATAATTATTCTAACTCTATAATCTTGCAAATTATCGGCTGATTCCACTATGGAAGCTATAGATAAAATATTTGCACTATTTTCTATCACATCTAATTTTCTTATTTTATTTCTAAGATACATATCAAGCCCACGAAGATATATAATATCTCCAAAAGAGATTTTAATCCCCTCTTCGCTTATATTAAAATTCATAAACTACACCTCAATTTGAAACTACTATCTTTTTAATTATATCCACCAAGTGTTGTCAAATACACTTCTAACTCAGTTATATGAAATTATTCAAACTTCAAATAATCTTGCCATATGTACTTAAAGCATAAGCTTAATTATACCACAATTATGAGGTTCTAAGCTTGAAATTAATTTAACTAATGAGGAGATTCATTTTCTATAGGGGCTTTTTAGCATCATAATCTAACTTCTTAGAGGCACAAAGTATATAAAGCGTACCCTAATTAGAGTACGCCTACTTATAATTAATATCTATTTGGTCTGTTCAGCCTTCTTAAGATTCTTAGATAATGATTGGCTTCTCTTAATACATGGTCTGCAAGTAGTGGCAAAATAATAGATTTAACCTTGCATCCCAAAATTCCCTGTACGCCTTGAGTCTTGAAGTTTCTAAACTCCCTAGTGGTTCTTAAACTTTGTTGAGTTACAGTACCTAAATTACTCATGTTGCTTTTTAAATTTTCAGCTTCTTCAATAAGCTGATCATATCTCTCAGCAAATTCATTTGCAACATTAATTAATTCTGTCTCTGTAGGGTCTAACATCCCTCTTATGAATTCTGCATGATCTCCCATGATTTCGTTCCAGAAGGACTCTTGTTCAACAGCTTCCATGTCAATATCAACATTGGTCATTCTTTGAAGTCTTCTTAACATAGTTAGATAGAATCTAGTTTCATCTAAAATATGTTCAACTAAATGAGGATAAGCTAGGGTGAACATTTGGCAAGAAGCAACCCTTTTTATCAAAGTTTCTTTAAATCCTATTACTTCTCTTATAACTGGTATAATTCTTCTATTTAATGCAAATATATTTTGTGCACTGGCCTGTTCATCGAAATTCGGTCCAAAAGGTGCATCCTCAGGTATATTTTCAGGCTCTATATCCTCAGTTATAGGCAAGTTGCTTCCACCTAGACTTATCTCCATTTGCGTTATGTTTGTATCTATTTCAATTCCAGTGTAAAATTGAGTTGCTTTTTCTGCATCTAAAGTGTACTTAGTCACAAACTCTCCAGAGTTAAACTGATTAGGTCTAATAACTCCTTGAGATAATCTTACTGTTTCCATAAGTAATCTTTCAACTTCGCTTCTTAGCATATCCGCTTGTCTGCCATAATTTACATCCTTCAGAGTCAGTGAAGCTTTTACAAAGATTAAGTGTTCTTTTACAATTCTTAAGAAAAACAAATTCAACTGAATAGACTGGTTTACAAATCTTCTTCTTGTTAATTGTTGTTGTTCTCTAACTAACATATATTCTCCTTATTCAAATTGTTTGGCATTATTAATCAGAGTCAAAACGCCATATATATTCATTATATTTAATTATAGAAAAAAGGTTATTGTTTTTTGTAAGATAATGGGTTTATACTAAGACCTATATAATTTCTTGCTATCAGTCCTAATAAAACTACTATATTAGTCAATAAGTAACTAACTTCCCTTAAGCTTCTTTATAAATGGAAATTTGTCCATTAGAGATACAAATTGACCCAACTGAAAATTATTATTTAATATAGAAAACTTTTGGCAACTTTTATATAATATATTTAAAAACTAAATCTAATTTGCTTCCATAATGCAGATTAAATTTTATAAATAAAAGGAGCTTTTAATGATTACAATTATTTCACCAGCAAAAACCTTAGACTTTGAAAGTCCGAGATCAAACTTAGAGTTTACGTCACCTATCTTTCTAAAGGAAGCCTTTGAATTAGGAGAAGTATTAAGAAAGTTAACTGCAGAAGAAGTTGGTAAATTAATGAGTATAAGTGAGAACTTAGCCAAATTAAATTATGAAAGGTTTCAGACTTTAAATGATGTTAAATCCCAAAAGACCAAGGAAGCAATATTCGTCTTTAAAGGTGATGTATATAAAGGCTTAAACATTGAAGAATTTTCTCAAGAGCACATCCATTTTGCACAAGAAAACCTTAGAATATTATCTGGACTTTATGGAGTGTTGAGACCTTTAGACTTAATAAAGGAACATAGACTTGAAATGGGCACAAAACTACAGGTTAATTGCTCAAAAAATCTATATGAATACTGGGGAGAAAAGCTAAGTTTCCACATAGAGCAAGAGGTTTTAAATAGCAGCGGTGATAAGATTTTAATTAACCTTGCCTCAGAAGAATACTCTAAATCTCTTAACTTAAAACAACTTTCTGAAAAAATTAAGATAATGAATATCTCTTTCAAGGAAAGTAAAAATAATCAATATAAAATTATAGGAGTTCACGCTAAAAGAGCTAGAGGGCTTATGACAAGCTATATTATGAAAAATGGAATTTGCGAAGTAGCGAAAATTAAAGATTTCAATTTGGAGGGTTATAAATTTTCTGAGGATATGTCTAACGGAAATACTATAGTTTTTATCAGATAAACTTTTAAGCTAATTCTAACAGGGTAATTCTCCTACTATTCTTAAATAGAAGTTTTCTCTAAAGTTTTTTAAGTAGAGCTAAAAATCTTTAACAAGATTCTTGTGCTATTTTACTTCATAAACCTATAATAATAGGAAATCTACATCCTATGAGAATACACAGATTTCTATAAAAAAGGACAAAAATGCATCATTAAATAACACATTTTTGTCCTCTATTTTTAAGCCACTGATTTTAAAGCTTCTTCTCTATCATCGAATATAGCTTCTTCCCCCACTAGTTTCAAGAATCCCATACCTTTTAAAACCTTATGAGGCTGTTCTTGTATATTTGCTAGTAAAAGTTTGATATTATGTTTTTCACATCTTTTATAAAGATTCTCCAGAGCTTCCATGGCCGTAGAGTCTATAGCATTTGCATTTTTCATATCAAGTATTAACACTTCATAGGAAGAATTAATCTCTTTCATTACATCCATAAAATTATGAACTATCCCAAAAAATAAAGGTCCATTTATTTCATACACCAATATATTATCTTTAGAGTTATCATCTCTTACCTGTTCATCTTCTCCTTCACTGCATAATACCATAGTTTCTATCTTCGTAGTATCTGCAATTCGTTTCATGAAAAGGAACATAGCAAGTACCATTCCTATTTCAATAGCAACCACTAGGTCAAATACTACTGTTAAAAAGAATGTTATTAAAAGTATAGCTACATCGCTTTTTGGTGCCTTTAAAAGAGAATAGAAGGTTTTCCATTCCCCCATATTATAAGATACCAATATTAGTATAGCTCCTAAGGTAGTCATTGGTATTAACTTTGCCAAAGGCATGAACACTAACATTATTAAAAGTAAAGTTACTGCATGGACAATTCCTGAAATAGGACTTCTTCCTCCATTTTTCACATTGGCAGCAGTTCTTGCAATAGCTCCTGTAGCTGGGATTCCTCCAAACAAACCTGAAGCCACATTGGCTACACCTTGAGCTATTAATTCCATGTTTGAATCATGCTTTCCTCCTATCATTCCGTCAGCTACTACTGCGGAAAGTAGGGATTCTATGGCAGCAAGTATTGCAATAGTTAAGGCTGGACTTAACAAGTTTTTTATAGTGTCAAAACTTACCTTTGGTAACATTGGAACAGGAATTGTAGATGAAATATTATTAAATCTACTACCTATAGTCTCTACTGGAAGGTTAAATATATTAACCACCAAGGTAGCTACTATTAATGCAACTAATGAACCAGGTATGGTTTTGTTAATTTTAGGCCACAAAATCATAATAAGTAATGACCCAAATCCTACTAAAAATGCTATTAAATTAAAGGTATTAAGGTGCGCAAAATATGCTTCCCACTTCCCAATAAATTCTGCTGGTACTTTATCTATACTTAGTCCCAGAAAATCCTTTACTTGTGTTGAAAGTAAGGTTATAGCTATTCCTGAAGTAAACCCAACAGTTATTGGGTGAGGTACAAACTTAATCACACTTCCAAATCTAAGTAATCCTAAAACTATTAAAATAATTCCTGCCATAATTGTAGAGATAATAAGGCCCTCTATGCCATAACTTTGAATAATACCATAAACAATTACAACGAAGGCTCCTGTAGGTCCACCAATTTGAACTCTGCTTCCCCCTAAAAAAGAAATTAAAAATCCTGCTATAATTGCCGTTATAAGTCCTTTTTCTGGAGATACTCCTGAGGAAATTCCTAGTGCTACAGACAGTGGCAATGCTATAATAGCAACTATAATTCCTGCAATTATATCTTTTAAAACTCTTTCCTTAGTAATCTCCTTTCTTTCTATCATCCTTAATAATTTTGGTTTCATGTAACCATCACTCCTAAGTTTAGTTTTATTCCCTATAAAAGCATACTCCTGTGATTTTCTTTAGTCAACTTGTTTACCACCTTATTTCCATGCATGTATATATAATTTTTTCTTAAATAATTTTGTAAAATGAAAAAATCCTGCAATATTTCAAATATCACAGGATTTTATATTAATAATAATAAGTAAAGTTACTTTATAAACTTTTTGAAAATAATTATATATCTCTTATGTCTATGCTTTATACTTACTTACTAAAAAAACATTTCAAATATAGGAAGTATAAGTTCAAAAGCAATTAGGATTATAACTATCCATTCTAAAGTATTACCTTTTTTTGAATGCATAATGGTAGAAAATACTTCTATAACATTTAATAAAACTTCAGTTTTGTTTTTAATTTTTTCGAATCTTTCTGCAATGTCAAATAAATCAATTAGCTCTAGGTACAGCTCTTCAGCAAATTCATTTCTCCATGCAATATCTGGTTTATCTAAAAGCCTTAAGTAAGATACTATATCAAATTTGCCACGAAGTATCTTTGAAGATAACTTTGCAAGATCCTTATCTTTTAGAGTAAAAGCACCTCTATCTAAGTAATCCATCACACTTTCCACTTCATCAGTAAGAATTTCTATATCCTGCTCAATTTTATCCAAAGAAACAGATTTAGATAAAACTAAGGATAAGGTAGCCATATAGGTTTCATTCAGTGTTCCAATAGTCATAGAATCAAAGCTTATTTCTAACTCCTTATTTTCATCTACAAAAAGAGTAAATTCTTCGGTGTAATAGTTTTTGTTCATATCTTTAAAACACTTACTACTAATGTTTTTAAAATACTTGATAGCATCCATAACTTCATGGTATTCGAAGTTAACAAATACTATACTTCCAAAGTGATATAAAAATATATACTTATTTTCAGTATCTGACACTATTCCATTTAAGTTATTCTCTTTTAAAAGTATAGTATCTTCCCACTTTAATTTCTTGTTAAGATTAAAATGCTGTGCAATAATATTTAGTGCAATTTCATCACAAACATCATATGCAGTAAATTTATAGGTTTTCATCATATTACTTCATCTTTAAAACTTTGTTTAAAGACAAATATGCCCTCCCCTTTATATGTGATTTCAAATCTTTTTTTCTTTGGTTATAAAGACTTGATTATTTTATGCAAAATAAATTAAAAACTAAAATTATATATGAATCCTAATTGGGTTCTTTTAAGGCTTAATATAATTAATAGTTTTTCTTTAGAAGCCTTTAGAAATTTAATTTAAGAAATGCTACTATAGTGAACTAAAGTCAATACTTAATTTATATATGACCCTACCTTGGCTACCTTAAGACCTTTCGTGGCACATAAGATATTCTTTACCCATGGAAGCCTATAGTAATTAAAACTGATAATTTATATGTAACAATATGCTTGTATAATTATATCAGAAAACTTTGTTTTTGTAAAATCTACTAAATACTCAAGTAATTTTAGAGAAAAACAAATTAAAAAACCTCCTGCAAAAATTAAGTTTACAAGAGGATTTTACAAGCTAATTTAAATAACTCTTAAAAGTAAGTGTTATTTAAATTACGTTGAAACTTAGAGAACTTATGAGTTTGAATATTAATTAGTAGTTTATTCTTTTCCAAAGTTATTAGTTTAAATTAGGTTAAAACTCCCTCGCCATTCTTCTACCTTCTTCATAACTTTTATTTGTAACTTTTTCTAAGTCTTCTCCTTGAAGTACATTTGTAAGCTCAAGAGCTAAAGTCTTTACATCACAGATGCCGAAGAACCCTAGTATAGTTCTTATGTATTTGTCTCCCATTTCATAATCTGCAGCAGGACCCTCACTATATGCTCCACCTCTTGAAACAATATGAATTGCTTTTTTCCCTTTCTCAGCAAGTAGTCCAACAGCACCTTGTTCTGTATATTTAAAAGCTATTCCTACATAGCTTACATAATCAAAATACACTTTTAAAATTGCTGGAATGCTTAAATTCCACATAGGTGCAGCAATTATATATTTATCAGCTGATGCAAATAACTCAGCATATTCATAAACTTCATCCTTTACTCCAGAAAACATATTAGTAATCATTTCATTATCCAAAGGTCGTATATTTTCCTTATATAAATCTAAAACAATTATTTCATCACCTGGGTTTTTCTTTCTATACTCTTCTATGAATTCATTAGCAAGCTTGAAAGTGTTTGACTCGGAATCTGGTTTTGGGTTAGCTTTAATGTATAATACTTTTTTCATTTTATTCCACCTCTTATTATGTATTTATCCCCACTATTTTTTGCAATGCAAATGTATTTATACATTTAAATAAATTAACTACCTTCCTAAATACCTCTTAGTACTCAGGTCTATCCACATACCTGGATAAAACAATATTTAAATTACCATTTCTGCATCTAAGTTCATCTAAAAATTCTTTTTCACTGACGCCTTTTTTCATGGTTATCATATAAGAGAGTTGAAATAGACTTCCTAAATCTGTAGTCTTTACCTTTATAAGCTCATAGTTTGCAACATGCTCCATAAAAATACTATCAAAAACTCCCTCATAGTCTAAGTCCTCTGGAATAGTAATTTTAAGTACCTTCTGTTCTAGCTTTTGTCCTCCAAAATTAACTAAATTAAGAAGAAACATAAGAATACAAAGAAATGTTGTAAACAATGCTGCATACCCAAAAGCTCCAACTCCACAAGCTAGACCTGCTGCCATAGTAAATAGCACATAAGCTATATCCTTTGGCTCCCCTGGAGCACTTCTAAATTTAATCATTGAAAATGCACCTGCTAAGCTAAAAGCTCTAGCTACATTGCTACCAATTAAAAGTACAATTATTGCGATAACTGTTGGTACAATAACTAAGGTAAGGGAGAAATTTTGAGAATATCCCTTACTTTTATTAGTGGTTTTCATATAAGTTAAGCTTATGATTCCTCCTAAGATAAAAGATACTACTATAGTTAATATTGAACTTATTAAAGATATTGATGTACTAACTGTGGTTGCACCGAATAAACTGCTGGACATTGCTTCAAACATGGTTCAAATTCTCCTTTCAAACTTCTTTCTCTTAATAATAATTTCTCATATTCCTTTCCATACTTTGAAAAACTCGTTTTAAATACTTTATATTCTGAAAGCATACTAGATAACCAAAGAGGGATATTTTTTTCTGCCTTTATTTCCATAAGCCATTTACCTTTATCTAATAAACTTTCTCCATAATCTCCCTTTTCAAGAGCTAAATCATATCTTCTTGTTCTTATATTAGTATCGAAGGTTATCCTTAAATCCCTATTTACCTTGCTAAAAAGAGCTTTTCTATCGTAAGCCAAATAAAGCTTTGGTTCTAAATCATAAATACTTAAAATATACTGAATTTCATTTATAACCTGTTTATTCATATAAGCTTTGATTTCTGGTTTTTCACCTGTAGCAACAAAATTATAGGCTTCTTTTAATGTTAATTTTGTTCTTCTTTTATTTACTACATCACAAACCTTTTTTTTAATTTCTAAATAGACTTTTTCATCATCTCCTGGAATTCCATAGGACCTTAGTCGAAGCTTTTCCTTGTACCTTGGTTTAGATAAAGATGTTCTTATTAAATGATTGTCCTTTGTATCATAATAAATATTGCTTATAGTATATAAATCATTGCTCTTATTGTATTCATCTAGTTCCATATGCTTTATAAGCTTCTCTTGAATTTCTCCAAATACAGCTTCTTCTATTAAATACTTACATTCATGCCTGTTAAAAACCTCAATGGCCATGCTCTTACTCCCTTCCTTTACCTGGTTGTCTTATTCTTATGTATATTATTTTATAGTGACAACCTTAAAGAAACCTTAAATGCTTTAAGGAAAATAAGAGTAAAATAATTAATACCTATAAAATCAGAAAAGTATCTTAGTGGCTCTAACTACTTATGAGTTAAGGTTAATTTAAGGTTTATCATGCTATAATAAATTAAGTGAAAATACATTGCATTAACACCTAATAAAATTTTAAAATGTTAAACTAATTATATTAAAAGTGGTGTGAATTTAAATAACTATAAACTTGGAGGAAATAGATGAGAATATTAATCGTAGAAGATGAAGTTCATTTAGCAGAAGCTTTAACTCAAATACTAAGAAAAAACAATTATACTGTAGATGCGGTAAATGATGGTGAAGCTGGTGTTGATAATGCCCTAAGCAATATTTATGATTTAATAATACTAGACATAATGCTGCCAAAGATGGATGGTATAAGTGCTTTAAAAGAAATTCGAAAAGAAGGACTTTCTACTCCAGTAATACTTCTTACCGCTAAGGGAGAAATCTCAGATAAAGTTTTAGGCCTTGACAGTGGTGCTGATGATTACTTGCCTAAGCCCTTTGCAACAGAAGAGCTACTAGCTAGAACAAGAGCTATAGCTAGACGTAGAGGGGAAGTAGCTCTGGACAATACTTTAAGATTTGGAGATATTCAGCTTACCACAGATACTTTAAGATTAAGTTGTAAAGACAAAGAAGTTAAGCTTATTTTAAAAGAAAGTGAACTTTTAGAGCTTTTAATAAACAGAAAAAAGTCAACTAGTTCAAAAGAGCTCATCATTGAAAAGCTTTGGGGCTTTGATTCTGAGGTAGAACATAATCATGTGGAGGTTTATATTTCCTTTTTAAGAAAAAAGCTAAACCACTTATGCTCAAGTGTAAAAATAACAACGGTTCGTGGCGTTGGCTACATACTGGAGGAAAGTTAAATGTTTAAGGAGCTTAGAAACAAATTTTTAATGCTAAACCTTGTAATAATTTCAGTAATGATGGTAATTGCTTTTTCTACTATTTATCTAATTACTTATAATAATGTTAAGAGAGATATAAATTTAGAGCTTCATAAAATATCTGATATTAATAAAAAGCAAAAGGATAATATGAAAGAACCTATACCAAACTTTAACACCATGACTCCTCCTCAGGATCGCTCACTTTCCTTTACACTAATCACAGACAATGATGGTAAAACAGTATCGCTTTTGTCTATTTTTAATATGGAAGAAGATTTTTATGAGAAAGCTAAGGAAAAAGCATTATCCTTTAATAGTGATAGTGGAAGATTTAAATTAGAGGATAACCATTGGGCTTTTGTAAAAATTTCTTATATGAATGGGTATAAACTTGTATTTTTAGATATAACAAGGCAGCAGTCAATTCTCACAAACCTCATCTTAACCTTTCTAGCCGTTGCCTCATTAATGTTAGTTGTTATTTTCTTTATTAGTAGATTTTTTGCTAATAAGTCTATTGCACCAATTAAAGAGGCTTTTGATAAGCAAAAGCAATTTATTGGAGATGCTTCTCACGAGTTAAAAACACCTCTAGCAGTTATTAATACTAATGTAGATGTGCTTTTATCTAATGGTGAAGACACAATAAATAGTCAAAAGAAGTGGCTGAATTATATTAAGACTGAAGTTGAAAGAATGTCGAAGCTAACAAATGATTTACTTTACTTAACTCAAATGGATTATTCTGACGTGAAAATGATATTTTCAAACATTAACCTTAGTGAAACTATTGAAAATGTAATTTTAACTATGGAGGCTGTAATTTTTGAAAATAATATTTTATTTGATTATGATATTGAGGAAGGCCTAACAATCCATGGAAACAATGAGCAAATAAAACAAGTTGTTATGATACTTTTAGATAACTCATTAAAATACACAGAACCAAAGGGTACTATTAATCTTTGTTTTAAAAAAATTAGTAGTAATGCAACTCTTTCCATAACCAATACAGGAAAAGGAATAAGTGAAGATCATTTAAGCAGAATTTTTGATAGGTTTTATAGGATTGATAAATCTCGTGAAAGAAAAAGCGGTGGCTATGGACTTGGACTTTCAATTGCAAAAGCAATTGTGGAGCATCATGGAGGAAAAATTTACGCTAGAAGCGTAGTAAATCAAAGTACAACTTTCATTGTAGAATTACCCTCTTTATAAAGGTAATATCTAATCTAAATTATCAAATTTTTAAAGATAATTTAGATTAGATATAAATATTCAAATACAATTCTATACACTACAATAATATATTTCGTACTTTTAAAATAAAGTTGCGGATATGATTTTTTCATACCTTCATGGATCTTCTATGCAATAATGACTAACTTTTTCATAATTAACAACCTTGAGTTAACCTTTATTAGATGATTTTTTCTCTACAACTCTCTCCACAAGAGTAACTTTTATTATGTCCCCAGGTTGCTTTCCAATCTTAGCTCTGATATCCTTCTTGATTCCAATAATATGGCAAGGAGTTTTCATTTTAACAAGGCTCCCTTCATAAACTTCCCCATCAAAAGTTGCAGTAACAGGTACTCTTCCCTTTCCAAATTCAGCCTTTACATCAAAGGGAATTTCAATGTAAGCTCCATCAATATCAGGTACTTTTTTAATTTCCGCATTAAATTCATATATCTTACTCATTTGTCTTCCTCCTTATAAAATACTACTATTTTACCATAGAACTTTTCATTGAACTTCTTGACAATTAAGTTTCATCAACCTTTCAAAGTAAATTAGAAGAAACTTAATTGTTCCTCCTCATACTCTGTTCTATAAGCTTTTATTATATCTGGCATTTTGTATAGTATACCTTTCCTATTGCATCCTTCTTTAAATAACTTCCACAATTCTTTATTCCTTATAGAATTACACTGATAGGAAAATCCATATTTCTTCACATATTTGTCCTTTATTCCTGAAAATTTCTCATTGAGCCTTTCATAAAAGAATTCTCTTTGACCCGGTCTAAGAGTCACTCCAAAATAAGGATAAATAAACTTTGCCCCACTTTCAGCTGCTTTTTCTATTATATTTAGTATATTCTCATCATTGTCCTGAATAAAAGGCAATACAGGCATTAATAATATACCAGAAAAAATTCCATTTTTTGAAAGCTCACTTATTGCTCGAAACCGCTTTGAAGAAGAAGCTACATTGGGTTCAACTTTCTTACTTAACTCGTCCTCAGCAGCAGTAATTGTTACTTTAGCAATTACTGGAGAGTGTTTTTTTATATTCTTTAGTATATCTATATCCCTAACAATTAAGTCACTTTTCGTTGCTATTGCAACACCAAACCCATAAAGATTTATAATTTCTAGTGCTTTTCTAGTTAGCTTACCCTCCCTTTCTAAGGGATTGTATGGATCAGACATTGAACCCGTAGCTATAACCCCTTTTTTTCTCTTTGATTTTAGCTCATTAGTTAATATTTCAATAGCATTTTCCTTACCTCTAACCAAACTAAAATCCTTTATACCATAACACTCACTCCTTGAGTCACAGTAAATACACCCATGAGAGCAACCTTTATAGATATTCATATTATAATTTGTTCCAAACCAATTCTCATTATAGGTTCTTTGAGATAAGATTTGTTTTGCAGGAATAAACTCCAATACATACACCTTCTTCCTTCAAGGGTTGTTAATAGGTATATTATATAGGATTTATAGTTTATTTTACAGAACTAAAACCAAATTTAAGATGAATAAAATCAAAGGTAAAATTTATTTTTTATTTCTCTAGTCTATACTGTCATATTTCCCTATGATAATATTATAAATATACAAAACAAAGTTGATAAATAAGGAGTAGTGTTATTTTGAGTAAACTTAAAAATAGTAGCCACAGAAAAATTCCTTTTCTTGATAAAATGGGTTATGGCCTTGGAAATTTCACCACTGGAGTTTCAAATCAAGTTATAGGAACCTATTTAGTTTTTTATTGCACAGCCATTCTTAATATCCCAGGGAGTTTAGTTGGACTTGCTGTTAGCTTAAGTATAATTTGGGATGCCATCACCGATCCTCTAATGGGTTATATTTCTGATATGACTAAATCACAAACCTTTGGAAGACGTCACCAGTACCTCTTAATTGGAGGCATAGGTCTTGGAATATGTAACTTCATACTTTGGAATATAAATTCTGGAATTTCTCAATATTTGAAATTTGCTTTTATTTTCATTTTAATAATTGTAATTAAGACCTTTAGTACAATTTACGTAACTCCCTACACTGCCCTTGGTGCAGAACTTTCTAATGATTATAATGAAAGAACAACAATACAAGGAATTAAAACAATATTCTTCCTTCTTGGACTAGCCTTTGTATCCGTATTTGGTATGTTTGTATTCTTTAGGCCAACGCCAGAATTTCCTTCTGGACAGCTAAACCCTGCCTCTTATAATAACATGGGGCTATTTACTTCAATACTTATAATTGCTTTTGCAGTTTGGTGTTTTTACTCTACTAAAAAATATATTCCTATTCTTAATGAACATATTCAAACTGGCACAAGTGATTCAAAGTTGTCTACTTTACTTTTAGCCTTTAAAAATATATTTCTTAATAAAACCTTTAGGCATGTAGCTTTTGCCTATATGTTTACCAACATAGCTTCAGCCTTAGTTACAAATATGGGACTACATGTTTTTACTTACACTTTTTCATTGAATAGTCAACAAATTGCCCTTATAGTTGGAGTACAATTTTTAATTTCAATTATATCTCAACCTATCTGGTCACTAATCTCTAAAAGATTAGACAAAAAGCCTTCTATGGTTTTGGGAATTATACTTTGCATCATAAGCAGTTTTATTTTCCTTCTTTTAATATTCATGAAGGATCATGTTACCGGTAATGTGCTTTACTTTTTCCCCTTTGGAATCTTAGCTGGTTTTGGTACTGGTGGACTTTTCACACTACCACTATCAATGATTGCAGATGTAATTGATTTAGATGAGCTTAATACTGGAAAGAGAGCAGAAGGAAGCTATTATGGTTGTTTAACTTTATTTTATAAGATGTCTCAATCTATCACCCTTCTACTTATAGGCTTTATATTAGACTGGGTGAAATTTGATGCAAATTTAACTATACAAGCCGAAAGCACAGTAATCATTCTTGGTTTATTACTTAGTATTGGCTCGGCTATAAGTTTTATTGCAGCTCTTTTAAGCGTATTAGGCTATAATCTTAACAGAAATAAGGTTGAAGATATTCAAAGAAAAATTGCTGAAAACACCTCTTTTTGATGTTTATCCACAATAGCTTATAAATAATATCTATATATATATTAACTTATAATAGAGCTTGCTTTCTTTAATGGATTTCAGAACTATCTTAATGAAATGTAACAAAGCCAGAGTTTTCTCTGGCTTTGTTTTTCATAGTAAGTTTATTATTAAAATATTTATCTAAGCTGTTGTTACTTTAATAGACTAAGATACTTACTAAGTTGTTACACTCTATAAAGAACTTGTTTTTAACTTCCTACTAAAATTGCAGTAAGAGGTTACAACTATTTATCTTTCCATACCAGCATAAATAAAAATTGCATCCCTTAGAAACTCTGCAGTACCAGGCTGCTCTTTATCGTAATAAGCTGTAAATCTTTCATCATCCACATACATTTGAGCAAGTCCCGCATGAGCTTCTTTATTATATTGTGGCCATGAAAAGCCTAGCCACTGTTTATGAAGATCAGCAGCTTTTTGTGCAAGTTCACCTGCTGGGTCTCCTGTTTTGAAAGCCTCTGCTAAGGTTTCTTCTAATTCTCTTCCTATTTCTATCATTTTCTCGTATTGTTCTTCAGTCAAATTCATCATTTTGGCATTAGACTTATTAACAGTGTCCTCACCATATTTTTTTCTAATTTCCTTACCGTATTTCTTTTCATTGTCATCTATAAGCTTTTGTTTAAAACCTTCAAATTTTTCTTTATTTGTCATTTTAAATTTCCCCTCTCTTAATGCTATGGTTTTATCTACATTTGCAATTAATTTATCTAATTGCTCTCTTTTTTCAAGGAGTTTTTGTCGATGGTTTTTAAGTGCAGTAGCTCCATCGAAGGAAGGTGAAGTAACCATAGTTTTTATTGTATCTAAATCCACACCTAATTCCTTGTAAAACAATATTTGTTGTAACATATCAACTTCAGCTTCACCATAAATTCGATATCCTGAGGAATTAATTCTTGCCGGCTTAAGAATTCCTATTTCATCATAATATCTAAGTGTTCTAGTGCTAACACCTGCTAAGTTACTAAGCTTTTGCACTGTATACTCCATATCCATATCTCCTCTCAGGCTCCAAAATTAATTTACTGAGGTGCCTTAATATTAATTTACACCTTTACGCAACGTGAGGGTCAAGAGGTTTTTTCATATTTTTTTGTAAAATGTAAAAGTAATTTTATCTGATTTCTTCATTTCTTATATACTTAAGAAATCCATCTTCCATTATTAACTTTATTGACCCTGTTTCATCCAAATACTCAACATAGGATCTTAGCATTCTCTCCAATACATTATATTTATAGATAGTTTTCACACCTATCTTGAATTCCTTAATAACCGCCCTCATAATTTCCTCCATTGTCATTGTTCCATTTATCACATTATATACTCTAACTGATATTTCCTTAAAAAAGTCATTATTATCATCTATGAGCTTAGAAATATTCTCATAAATCCCCTTGTGCGCTACTATGTATTTATTGCAATTCAAATTACGAAGTTTTTCTTTACTTTCTAAAGCTTCCCTAAGTATAAAGCAATAAGGTAATTTTGACCCCCTCATCACCTCATAACTTATTAAAGCATCCCCCACATAAGCCACATTATCAGGAGTTGTAACACATATGTGAGCTGGACTATGGCCTGGTGTATGAATTATTTTAAACTTTACCCCGCACAAATATATTTTGTCTTGCTCATCAGAAATCATAATATCCGTTTCACAAACCATATGTCCATAATGCTCAGTTATCTCTGATAAGTTTTGATTACTATAAAATACCTTTAGATTTATAGTAGAGCTGCAAATATGAGCCTCATAAGCAGGCATAGCAATTATTGAATTATATTTTTCTTTAAAATGTGTATTGTTTCCTATATGGTCTATGTGGGAATGAGTGCAAAGTATTCCCGATATCTTGAAACTATTCTCTTCTAAAAGTTTATCTATACCTTCTCGTTCTCCTTGCTTCCATCCCGTATCCAACATAATTATCTCTTCATCATTAATTTTATAAAAAGGAATATAAGTCATTCCAGTATCAATACAAAAGGTATTTCCTTTTACTTTTATTATTTCCATGTAACCATCTCCTAGTTTTCATTTATAAGCTTATATAAAATTATATTTGTAGCAAAATTAAACATTTACTAACACATAAATCCACACTGATTTGTTTTACTTTGAACTTTAATAATTCATTCACAGGATTAGGAAACTTCAGCATAATTATTATAACTTTATGACTCCATAAAAACTAGGACATTTGATGTATTATGGCATTAAACCAAGAATTTTATCGCAAATTTAAACAAATTTATATTTACATTTTATTCATTATTTATTCAAATTTCTATTTTATGGATATATAATTAAATATAAGATAGTATAAATTATCTAAATTTATACTCTTAATTTGAATTAAGAGGGAAGTGTTTTTATGGATAGTCAAAATTTATTAAAGGACCCTGCAGAATCAAAGCTAAGACGTGAGCTTGGCTTAGGTGCTGCAATTGCAATTGTTGTAGGTAACTGCATCGGTTCTGGTGTTTTCATGGCTCCAGCTTCACTAGCAAGAATTTCTAATCCTACCACTGCGATTATAGCTTGGCTTATCACTTCAGTTGGTTCTCTACTCATAGCCCTTAGTTTTGCAAACTTATCTTCAAGAATTCCAGTAACTGGTGGTCCCATTGCCTACACAAGAAAAGCCTTTGGAGAGTTTCCAGCCTTTCTAATTGGGTGGACTTATTGGATTGGTGCTTGGGTTGGTAATGCAGCAATCATAACTGCCTTCATGAGTTATTTTACTTACTTTGTTCCCTCAGCAAATACTCCACTGGCAGCATTTTTAATCACATCCTTTGTATTATGGTTCTTTACTATTATCAATATCTTAGGAGTGAAGAATGCAGGTATTATCGGTATTATTACTACAATATTAAAAGTAGCAGCTTTATTAGTTTTCCTAGTTATAGCTATAATAAATTTTGATCCTCAATACTTATCTACGGTATCTAGCAGTGAAGTAAGCAGCATGAGTACCTTACCTGCAGCTATAGCAGTAGCTTTATGGGCTTTTGTTGGCTTAGAAAGTGCCACTGTACCTGCTGGAGAAATTAAAAATCCAGAAAAAAACATCAAAAAAAGCACCATTTGGGGTACCCTAATTGCTGCATGTATCTATATTTTAATATCAGTAGTTGCTATGGGTGCAATGGGTCAGGACGTATTAGCTAAGTCTGATGCCCCACTAGCAGATATAATAAATGCTTCAACTAATGGAACTTGGGGTGGAACCTTCATTGCTATAGGTGCAATTATTTCTACTCTTGGAGCAACTTCTGGATGGATTTTAACTACTGGAAGAAGTGCTTATGCAGCAGCAGAAGAAAAACTTTTCCCACCAATTTTTGCACATGTAAGCAAAAAATTTGCTACGCCTACAGCTTCTCTTATAATAAGTGGAATATGTGCTAATATTCTTCTGATTCTAAATTATGTAGGAAGTTTAAGATCAGCCTTTGACTTTATGATTTTACTTGGAACCTTAGCATTTTTGCCTGCTTATAGCTTTGCTGCAGCTGCAGAAATAGTGCTTCTTAAAAAATTCCCAGGGAAATTCAACTTCTGGAATTTCCTTAAAAACTCCTTTATTTCTTTGCTAGCCTTTGCTTACTCTATATATGCAATATATGGAACAGGTGCAGAGGTTGTTATGTATGGATTTATCTTAATGCTTGTTGGTATACCTTTCTATGTATATATGATGCTACGACAACGCCAAACAATTACAATAAATAAAGGCAAAGAGAATAATATGATGAGCTAAATACTTTTACTTCAAACAAAAAAGAGCAATTGAATCAAAGGTTCATTTGCTCTTCTTTAATGTGTATTAAGTTTATAAGTACTTTAATTTCCATTAACCTTAGTAGGTGCTGAATACTTACGCACAATAAAAATTTCTACCCTTCTATTTTTAGCTCTACCGTCACTTGTTGAATTATCATACTTAGGCTTTTGATCTGCATAAGCTTGAATTGACATTCTTCCCATTTGCACTTCACCTGTGCTACCTATAAAATTCATTACATTGATGGCTCTCATAGCACTTAAGTCCCAATTTGAGCGAAACTTAGAATTACTAATGGGTACATTATCTGTATGTCCTACAATTTTAACTTCATTATCTAATCCCTTGAGCATACGAGAAATTTCCTTTAGCAAAGGTTCCACTCCTTGTAATACTTGTGCATCGCCTGAATTAAAAAGTACAACATCCTGAATAGATATTTCTAAGCCTCCCTCATTGAGATCTACCTTAACCTTATCTCCATATCCTCCACTATCAATTTGACCCTGCAAATTATCTTTAACTTCTTTCATTTTATTATCTTCTAATACATTATTTGAAATAGGTGAATTTTCAACTCCAGAACTTCCTGGTTGTGGTACCGGAAGGCTTGGCCCTCCTTCTTCCATTAAACCACTTCCACCTGAGAATATAGCATTAAAGTTCTGCTGAACACTCTTAAATTTTTCGTTATCAACTTTACTCATAGCAAACATAACAATAAAAAGGGCTAACAAAAGAGTAAGCATATCTGCATAAGGAATTAGCCATGTTTCATCAACGTGTTCTTCATGATGCACTTTTTTCTTTCTCATGATAAATCTCCTTTAAATATCCTTATTGTTTTTTTCAAAACTTACTCTATCCTTTGGCGCTAACATACCTAATAGTTTTTTTTCTATGCTTTTTGGATTTTTCCCTTCCTGAATTGATAGAATACCTTCTAACATGATACGCATATTAGTTATTTCCTCATGGGATTTTCGTTTTAATCTAGTTGCAAAAGGATGGAAAATTACGTATCCAAAGAAAATTCCATATAGAGTTGCCACAAAGGCAGCAGCTATCATATGACCAAGTTTTTCTGTATCATTTAGGTTTCCAAGAGCTCCAATTAATCCAATAACAGCTCCTAAAACTCCCAGGGTCGGAGCTGATCCTCCTGCAGTTGTAAAAATTGAAGCTCCAGCACGGTGTCTTTCTTCAGTCTCATCAATATCAATAGTTAAAACTTCGTTGATAAATTCAGGGTCTGCACCGTCAACTACCATCTCAAGTCCTTTTTTCATAAATTTATTCTCTAGTCCTTGAATAGTATTTTCAAGACTTAATAACCCATTCTTTCTTGTGCTTTGCGCCATTTCTATAATTTGTTCTACAATGGCTACCGGCCTTTCTTTTTGCTTATTTCCAAAAAGAACTCCTAGTATTTTAGGAATTTTAAGAAATTCCTCCTTAGGAAAAGAGTTCATTACTGCTGCAATGGTACCAATTAGAATTATTATAGCCGCAGCTGGATTTAGAAGTACAGTAACATCTGCTCCCTTTACAATCATACCTACTATTATTGCAAAAAGACCTGTAATAACACCAATAATCAAAAAAATATCCATTTTACATCCCCTCATATCTTTCGTATATGTTAAAATTCAAAGTAAATAAATGTAATTTATAAACATGTTTCGACCAAATTATACATTTTTTTCATGGAAGTATTATATCATATAATATAAATAAAAAAATAACTTTATCAAATTTTTTTTCTTAGTATCATTAGTAAAAATTGAGAGATTTTTCTTGCAAATTTAATCCATGCCAAAAAAGTTCTAAATCCTGACTTTTGTTATAATTAATTAACTTGATTGCTTTGCTATAAATTTATAAATTATATGCAATTTGTGATAAACTATCTATAATACCAGTATTATTTTAAAGTTATAGTTAAACTTTAAAGGACAAATATTAAATTGAAAACTAGAGGTAATTTATATGAATTTATTTAGAAATCTTATAAACAATTTAGGTTATGTTGTAATACTAGCTTTCACTATTTCAAATATATCTATAGTAAAAAAAATAATACAAAGAGACAAATTTAGAAAGAGAGAACTTACCATACTTGCTTTAGCCTTTGCTATTTTTGGCATAATTGGAACCTATTCTGGTACAGATGTAAACGGCGCCATAGCTAATACCAGAATAATTGGAGTAATGGCTGGTGGAATTCTTTGCGGTCCCTTTGTTGGAATTGTAGCTGGCACTCTTGCTGGAATTCATAGATTTACCTATGATATTGGTGGAATAACTTCTATTCCTTGCGCTATAGCCACAATTATTGCTGGATTTATTTCTGCTATTCTGTACAAAAAAGGTACAGGGCACAACAAATGGTTCTATGGATTCATTGGTGGATTAGTAATGGAAAGCATTGAAATGCTTCTTATTTTACTTATCTCTAAGCCCTATACCAGTGCAGTTTCTATAGTAAAAAGTATCTACTTTCCTATGACCTTTACCAATGCTTTAGGTATAAGTATTCTTATACTACTTATAGAAAGAATCTTTAATGAAAAAGATCAAATAGCTGCATCTCAGGCTCAACTAGCCCTAGAAATAGCTAATAAAACGCTCCCCTACTTTAGGGATGTAACCAATGATTCTTTAGTTAAGATTTGCTCTATAATAAAAGAGTCTACTGGGGCTGCCGCAGTTTCAATTACTGATAGGAATACAGTTCTTGCTCATACTGGCCTAGGATCAGATCATCATGTTGTAGGAAGCCCTATACAAACCACAGCTACAAAACAGGTAATTGATAATGGTTCTATGAGTATTTTAAACTCTGCAGAAGAAATACAATGCTTTTGCGGAAGCTGCCCTTTAAAATCTGCAATACTTGTCCCTCTTAAAGAAAACCAAGAGGTCATTGGAACCTTAAAATTGTACTACCCAATAGAAAATGGTGTTTCTTATACCACAGAAAAACTGGCAGTTGGGTTATCTCAATTAATTTCCACCCAACTTGAAATTAGTAAGTTGGGGAGACTTGAAGATATGGCTACAAAGGCAGAAATAAAGGCTCTTCAAGCTCAAATCAATCCACATTTTCTCTTTAATGCCTTAAATACTATTGTATCTTTTTTAAGATTTAATCCAAATAAAGCAAGAGAGCTTATAGTAAACCTTTCTAACTATTTAAGATATAACATTGAAAACACTAGTACCTTTGTGGATATAAGCAAAGAACTTGAACAAGTTAAAGCTTATGTTGAAATAGAAAAAGCTCGTTTTGGAGATAAATTAAAGGTATCTTATGATGTTGATGAAAATATAAATATTAAAATTCCATCACTTGTTATTCAACCCTTGGTAGAAAACTCTATTAAGCATGGGATTTTAGAGGGTTCTGGATCAGGTAATGTAAAAATCATTGTGAAAAATTATAATTCAAATGAAGTTCTCGTTATAATAGAAGATGATGGTGTTGGAATTTCCCAACATATAATTGACAACATATATAATGGTACTTCTAAGGAAAACAAAATTGGTATGTCTAATGTTAACAATAGACTTAAATATATATATGGTAATGGACTTAATATTGAAAGACTTAGTGTGGGTACAAAAATAAGCTTTATACTTAATGAAAAGGAGAAAGGTGGCTAAATTTATGAACTGTATTATCATAGATGATGAAATTCCTGCCATAGAGGAGTTAAGTTACTTTGTTACTAATTTTAGCTCAATTAAAATACTTGATAAATTTGATGATAGCATAAAAGCTCTTGAATATGTTCAAAATAATGCTGTAGATGTAATTTTCTTGGATATAAGTATGCCTAAATTGGATGGTATGACCTTTAGCAGGGTGATAAACACGTTAAAAGATAATCCTATTATTGTATTTATAAGTGCTTATAGGGAGCATGCTCTTGAAGCTTTTGAAGTTTCAGCCTTTGATTACATATTAAAGCCTTATTCTGAGGATAGGATAGTTGATACTTTAAAAAAGCTGGAAAACTATAATACTATCACCAAATGTAATAATGATAGAATTACTCTATGGAAAAATGAAAAATTAGTTGTTTTAAATATGAGTGAAATATGCTATTGTAGAGCCAATGAGCATGAGGTTTTGATTTATACCAAGGAAGAGGAATTTAAAACTAATTCTAGTATTAGTGATTTTCACAAAAAACTTCCTCAAAACAATTTTTTCAAATGCCATCGTTCTTACATTGTAAATTTAGATAAGATAAAAGAAATAATTCCCTGGTTTAATAACACATATTTATTAAAGCTCCAAGACGTGGAAGAAGAAATTCCTGTTAGCAGGCATAACCTTTCAAAGTTTAAGCAAATCATGGGCATATAAATGTATTTTATGTGCTCTTTTTGTTATTTAAAGATTTTTCCCATGTAAACATATACATGTATTTTATAATATATGTATAAAATACTATTATACAGGGGGGATTTATCAATGATATCTTTTCTTCTTTCTATTGTTGCCTTAATTGTAGGTTATTTTGTATACAGTAAAATCGTTGAAAAAGCTTTTGGCGCAGATGAAAAAATTCAAACACCAGCTGTAAGACTTGAAGATGGTGTAGATTTTGTTAAAATGCCTGGTTGGAAGATTTTCTTAATTCAATTCCTAAACATTGCTGGGACAGGTCCAATCTTTGGTGCTATTGCCGGTGCGTTATGGGGACCTGTTGCCTTTCTATGGATAGTCCTTGGTTCTATATTTGCAGGGGGAGTGCACGACTACTTATCTGGAATGTTATCAGTAAGACATGATGGTGCTAGTATACCTGAGGTTGTAGGAAAATATTTAGGACCTGGTTTTAAAAACTTCATGAGAGGTTTTTCAGTTATAGTTCTTATACTTGTAGGTGTAGTTTTCATAACAACTCCAGCTAATCTTCTAGCTATACTTACACCTGAAAAGCTTGATGCTAAGTTTTGGGTTTATGTAATCTTCGCTTATTATATTTTAGCTACTTTACTTCCAATAGATAAGCTTATTGGAAAAATTTATCCAATCTTCGGTATTTGCCTTTTAGTTATGGCGTTAGGGGTATCAGGAGGCATAATCTTTGGTGGCTATAAAATTCCTGAGATTACATTAGCAAACCTTCACCCAAAACAACTACCTATTTGGCCATTAATGTTTATATCTATAGCTTGTGGAGCTATCTCTGGCTTCCACTCAACACAATCTCCTATGATGGCAAGATGTATAACTTCTGAAAAACAAGGTAGAGCAATATTCTATGGTTCTATGATTGCTGAAGGTATAGTTGCTCTTATCTGGGCAGCTGCTGCAATAGCCTTCTTTGGTAGCACTGGAGAATTAAATGCACAAATGACTGCTAACGGTGGACAAGGTTGGGTTGTAAGTACAATTTCTACAACTCTACTTGGTAAATTTGGAGGAGCTCTTGCAATACTTGGTGTAATAGCTTGCCCTGTAACTTCTGGAGACACAGCTTTTAGAAGTGCAAGACTTACTATTGCAGACTTTTTAAACTTCAAACAAGGACCAATGAAAAACAGACTTATAATAACTATTCCATTATTTATCATTGGTTTCATTTTAACAAGAATTGACTTTAATATTCTTTGGAGATACTTTGCATGGTCTAATCAAACCTTAGCAATGATTGTACTTTGGGCTTCAGCTATGTACTTAGCTTTAAGAAAGCAAATCCATTGGATAGCTACATTGCCAGCAGTATTCATGACTGGTGTTTCTATAACCTATATCCTTGTGGCTCCTGAAGGGTTTAAGCTTTCTTCTTCAATAGCTTATCCTGTTGGAATACTAGCTGCAATTGGTGCCCTTGTGCTGTTCCTAATGGCTGCAAAAAAGAAAGTGCAAAGCTCTCAAGTAAATGAAAAGCTTGAAGCATAATAGTTTAACTTAATATAAAATTGTAACTCAAATAAAGAGCTTCTAAGACAAATGTAATACATTTACTTAGAAGCTCTTTATTTACTCTTTTATATTTATCACTATCTATGAATGAATTTAAGTTGTAACTAAATAACTCCTGGCCTTGGTTTTTGAAATTTTTATATTCTTGTATAACCCTAATCTTCTAGGAGTTTTTATCTTTGAGTTCTATAGTTTATAATAATCCATAGTATAAGTTTCCTCAAATCCACAAGACTTATAAAGATTTAGTGCATTCTTATTTTTTGCTTCCACTTGAAGCATTATATCTTTTGCACCCTTTTCTTGCATTATTTTCACAGCTTTAGTTAATATTTCTCTTCCATAGCCTCTTCCTCGATACTCTGGAATTACTCCTAATCCATAAATTCCGCCTACACCTTCTCTTATTTCTATGTTAACTTTCCCTATTACCTTATTATCAACTTCAGCTATGAACATGAGTATTCCACACTTTTCTTCTTCTTCAGGCATTGGAATGTTTTCTTCCTTAAATTCTTCATTGAAATATATAGAGTTTTGCCATGCAATTTCTCTTCCATCTTCGTTAGTAGCGCTTCTTAAAACTACATTATTATCTGAAGAATTTGTTTCACTATTGCGTCTTAAAAACATCTCATACTCTGAGTGATGGTGCTCTGCACCTGTACTCTTAATAAATTCAAGCCCTGAAATAGAATTATTATCACTAAGTAAAAGTATTTTTTTGGGGTTTCTCTTACCACCTTCATCTTTAACCAGTGAAAATAACTTCTTGAATATCCCTCTTCTCCTAAAGTCTGGGTGCACCATTCCATTGATTTCCATAGCAGCCCCACCAAACTCACAGATGCCAATATAACCTACTAACATGTTTTCATAATAGTATAAGAATTCATTGAGGTCACCTATATTTTTCCCTTCAACCTCACTTCTACTTAATTTATAATCAAGTTCTAATTTTAAAGAAACTTTATCTACTTCATGACAAAGACTTTGAAGCTTATTTATCTCCTTATAGTCCTCTAAGTTTAATTTTCCTTTAATCTTTATATTAAAATTATTTATATTTTCCACATTCCTAACCCCCAATATCATTTTAATTAACCCCTGTTATTTTGTCCATTTTACCATAATTCTCTATTACTTGAAATAGATTTTTTATCTTATGTCTACAGTTTATAGTGAGTGGGGGACCTACTTCCATATGAAACCTATATTTATGTTCCTCATGAATAAATATAGGTTCCCAATAATATCTACTCTTAGTTAAAATAAAGAATAATGGTCTTAAGCTGATAATTAACCTTCCTTAAATGCACTAACAAATTTGTTTTCTAGTTTACTACCATTCTTTACTACATAAAGAACTAATATAGCAATAATACCCCAGCCCCACCAGGGCATTATAATATTTGAAGATCCCAATGCAGATGCAGCTAGTATTTCCCAAGGCCTAGTTAATATCATTATCATAAAGTATCTACCTAATCTCATTGTACTAAGCCCCACCAAGAAGCCTATAGCATCATCTGGTAAAAAGGGTAGTAAGAACAATATTCCAACTAACAGCTCCCCCTTTTTTGAAGAAATAAGCTTCTCATATTTTTCTGAAATTTTAGGACTAACAAATTTCTCAGTAAAAGGTCTTCCAAGTTTTCTTGCAAGAATAAATACTACTACTGAACCACTTATAATAGCTAACAAACTAATGAAAAAGGATTGCCACAACCCAAATACATTCCCCCCCACCACAGCACTAATATTGCTAGGTATTGGTGCAATTATAACAGACATAAATTGAATGAAGAAAAACATTCCATAAGCCTTATCACCATAACTCTGAATATAGGCTTTAAAGGTTTCTACTGAATTAATTGTGCTAAAAATCCCTTTTGACTTCATGTAAAAGAATATGCCTAATAATAACCCTATAGTCAGAAATAAGCATAAACATAATTTGATTTTTTCTCTATGCTTATTCATAAATCGCCTTCAACTCCATAAACTTTATTTCTTCCATCTCATAGTTATTACTAATTGATTTTATCTCTTTAAGATTTCCCTTATAAGTTATCTCACCCTTTGCTTGAAGCAAGGTTTCAGGCCTAACAAGGTTTCTTGACATATTAAAATCCAAAACCCCACTGTTGTTTAAAATATAATATACAAACTCTGAACATAAAAACCTATCTTGGTAGCATACTTCTTTATTTAGTAGGTTATGTATAAGTCCTTTATAGTTATATTTATAGCTATTGCTATTATCTATAAAATTATTTATCAATTCCTCAGCTTTCTCATATTGTTCTTTTGAAACTTCAACCTCTATTATGGTACCTGGTAAAGTATTGCTAAATTTGTATAACCCTTGATTTAAATCTTCCTGTTTAAACCTTCCGATAAAAGGATTAAATGTATATTTTCTTGCAAAACTATACATTCTACTTAATTCTTTATCTAAAGAAATTGCTGCATGAGTATATTCATCATTGGTGAATAACCCAATAAGCCTTGAAACTGTTGTATTAGTTCTCGTAAGAACTATATATAAATAATGTTTTTCCATTTACTATTACCTCCAGATTAGCAACTTACTGCACTCTCTATAACATAATAATAGCAAGGAAATCTTAAAATATTGTTTATATAAATCTTAAGAACTTCTTAAGATTTGTAAAATATAACCTTTAAATTCACTTTTTCATAGAATTTTACTGTTTAACCCAAAAACACTCAGACCTTTCAGTTTGAGTGCAAGTTTCTCAATATTTTTGTGATTATTTTTTACTATAGTCTTATGTTTCCTTGGAACTCTTCATGTGGAAGCTAGTTTTAAAGTTTTACTTGTTTTTTAACTACCTTGGCTTCCTTGAAGCTTCTAAAGTTGAAGAGTATAAACTTTCAACTTATATACCCATGATAGAAATTCTACTAAAATTATAAAAACAAAAATGCCACCCCTTCATTCAGGATGGCACTATCTCATCTTTTGGTATTAAAAACACAAAAAGACCTAAGGTAAACTTAGGTCGTCACATGCTTAAGTTGACCCTAATTCCCACTCTCTTCCCAAATGAGATAGCACAACTCAATAAACCGGGACGTCTATTGAGACAGTCCTGCAGTTCTTAACTGCAGACCCAGCAAGTAATACTGAGGATATTACAAGCTTCGGCAACATTTCCTTCTCCCTAGAATCTTTGCTTCCTCAAGCTCCTATAGGGACTGTTAAATATCACGCCTCTACCTCACTTATGAAAGTGAGATCTTATTAAATTATATTCACAGTTTACTACACTAAAGTGAATGTGTCAACAATTATTATGCACTTTTTATAAATTATATTCATTTATCTTATCTGTTATTTTTGAAAATCTTTTCTTTAAACCTTGTAAAACATTGAATAACTTAATCTTTTCTTCTTTGATAGTTATTTTGCAAATTGTATATCATGTATAAATATTAATTTCTATGCATAAACACTCCTCTAGTTTTAGCTTTCAAATTAATATTTTAGTTCCTACCCTTTAGGGGTAAGTTGAATAATTCTATCATCCTTTGAAGTAGGATTTCCTCTGCCATCTCTATTGCTAGTGGTAAAATAAATTGACCCATCACTTCCTTGAATAACATCACGGATACGACCAAACTCATTTTTTAAAAAAAATTCTTGATTTGCAACAGTCCTTCCATCTTCTCCTAAAGAAATTACAAGTAGTTGACTACCTCTTAAATTGCCCACTACTAATTTTCCTTGCCACGGTCCTATATTTATAAAGGAAATTCCAGCAGGTGCCCAAGTTTCTCCTCCACTTTGTACTAAAGGTTTTTTAGATGCAACTTCACTAGAAGCCTGATTTCCTTGAACAATGGGCCACCCGTAATTTGCCCCTGACTCAATAATATTCACTTCATCCTGAGCTACTTCTCCATGATCTGTTCCATATAAAATATTTGTTGAATTCCATGTTAGTCCCTGAGGATTTCTAAATCCCAGACTATAAACTGGTGAGTTGGGTATTGGGTTATCCTTAGGAATACTACCATCTAATTCTATTCTTAGTATTTTTCCTGCAGTACTTGTTGGATTTTGTGCTAAAGATGGGGTTCCTCCATCTCCAGTTGCTATATAAAGTTTTTTATCTGGCCCTATCTTTATTCTTCCTCCATTATGCACTTGCCCTCCTGGGATTTTATCTATAATAACTTTATCCACAGAGGCTTTGTTGTTTTTTTCTATTAATCTTACTACTCTATTAAAGAGCCTATTATCCTCAGAGTAGGTATGCATTGCATATATATAATGGTTTTGTATAAAATTTGGATCTAAAGCAATTCCTAGAAGTCCACCTTCACCACGGCTAACAAAGGGTGGTTCAAAGGTAATAATAGGTTCAGAATTAACCTTACCATTTTCAATAACCCTAATAGTTCCAGACCTCTCAGTAAAATATATTTTCCCCTCACTACTTATGTCTATAGCCCAAGGTACAAATAAGTTTTCAGCAATAACATTGATTTCATAAGGCATCTGCCTTGGTAATAATGCTTTCCCTAAGGTTCTTACTGTACCACGAAACCCTCTTTTCATTTTTCTTAAAACCTTATAAATTAATTTATTCACATTAACCTCCTCTAAACGTAAAATTCTTAATACCTACTCCATTATATTATTAATGATTTGTTTTAGTGCAAATTTACTCTTATAGCCTTACAATTACTCATATCCTTTTCCTTAATAAAGCTTTGAAAAATATTCAAAGGATCTAGATAAAGCTTTTATAAGTTGAGTAGAAGACCTCTTTGAAGAAAACCAATAAAAAAGTACATCATTGTGGGCTTTAGTCACAAGGATGTACTTATATATAATGCATGATTTAATCTAATACTTACTGAAAATATTTCTGTGAATACTTAGAAGGGATTATGATTTTTTAAAGATTGATTAACTGTATTTTTGTTGACATATAATTGTATAAACTAATAAATTTTATAAATCAGCACTTTCCTCCTTCTTCACATGCTATTAAGTACTTTTAATAATAAGAGTCATATGGTCCATAATAGTGATGGTGTTTATCATTATCGTCGTAATCATCATGTTCATGGTCATGATCATCATCATAGTCGTAATCATAATTCCCATACTGAGGGTAGTAATAATTATGATATGGTGGGTATGGGTACTGCAATAAAGATAAGGCTGCTAAAGCGCCAATAGGGATTCCTCTGCGTCTAAAACGTCTAAATCTCCTTCTAGGTCTTCCCCCTCCAAAAATTTGCCTGTCTTCTCTGTTTTCATCTTCCTCCATTACATCTTCTCCAACCAGTATGATAATTCGCTCTGGTTCTACCTTTTCTATTATTCCATCAATGACACTTCCATCCTTTAATTTCAAAACAATATGAAAGAACATATTCCTTTGGCACTTATCATGTAAAGCCTGTAGATCCCTGCTATAATGATTTTTTACTGAACTCATAATTAATCAACTCCTTTCAATTACCATAATATTCTCTAATATAGTTAATGGTGTCATATTAATCCATGAGTTTTACAAAAACTACCACCTTGTATTATTTTCCACTTCAGTTCCCCATATAGCTATATTTTGATTGTCTAAAACAAAACCTTCCTCTTCCCATTTTAAGGTGTTTAAAAAATATCCTAAGGAATCTGCATTATACCTTCCAGCTATCTTTTGATAAGCTAATAGTTCATATACTCCATCGGAGTCAAAATCCACAGGATATAACCCACTTAATGGGTTTACAAACCCCTCTATAGGCTCCTTTAATCTTCCGTTACTATCATATATTTCACTTAAATAATCTTCCTCCCTAAGAGATATGTCTAAAATATATTTCTCGTTGTTTATCTCACTTAAAGCTTCAACTTTAAAGTTATTCTCATAGTTAATTTGGTATTGGTACTCTTCATTATATTGATTGAAATCAAAGATTAATTCAGGAATATCATCAACAAAGGAATAAATATAATGATACATTATTCCACCACTACCCCCAGAATCTATGCTAATTAAAATATCCTCTACATTATCTCCATTAAAATCCCCTATAAATATCCGAGGATTATAACCTGAATTTTCACTTAGAGGCACCCTATAAACTTTTCCTGTTTTCCCATCCTTTACTGCAAGTGTAATTTGATCCACAAAGGGGCTTTCAGCAGTATACACTCCAGTTAAAAATACCCTATCTGGAATTTTATCCCCATTTACATCTCCTACTGCACGAAAAACAACCCTTGGCTTTATTATTTTATTTCTATTATAGCTGTTATACATATACTCTCCTTGTTATTAAAGGCTTTCATCATATATTATGATGAAAGTAAAAATCCTGCTACTTATTAATAAGCTCCTTCATCTTACTTACTAAATTTGTGTCAGTGTTGAATTTCAATCATATACTATAGTGGTAAGGTTTATAACCAAAGCAAGAATATAAGGAGAACTTAGATGTATAATAATGAGTTTTGCCACTGTCCTTATTGCACTAAGCAAACTACCTGCCCCTTTTTCAATTCACAAATGAGAAAGTATGGCTACCATAATGACTTCATAGATGGCTATGACGATTATGACTACGTCGATAACTATGGAGAATACTTTGAGCTTGAAGATTTCAACTGGAACTATAGAGCTCCTCAAAGAGAAGTAAATAGAATCTTAGACTTACTTAATCAGCAGCAACCTGAATTATTTAGAAATTTTACCAGATATGGAGTACCAAGACGTGAGGTAGATGAATACTTTAGAACTTGTATTAATTACACTTTAGACAACGCCTCAAAAGTTTCAGGTAATATAAATCGAAAAACAAATGTGATTTTTAATAATTTCAGAAGGCAATATGGCAATATTTTTGCCGCTCTTAGACGAAGAGGCGTGCCTAACAATGTAGTTAACAGCACCTTTAGAGATGTAATTGAATTTACCCTTAGAAACAGTGCCACAGTTCCTGTTCCACCGCCAACTCCACCTCCAATTCCTGGGGGTGGTTGGAGTCAATGGGAGGATCTTGGTGGAGTTTTAGCTTCCGGTCCTGCCGCAGCTTCTTGGGGACCTAATAGAATTGACACCTTTGTTCGTGGTACTGATAATGCTATGTATCATAAGTGGTGGGATGGCTCTCGTTGGAGTAATTGGGAAAATCTTGGTGGAGTTTTAACTTCAAGCCCTGGTGCTGTTTCTTGGGGTAATAATAGAATTGATACCTTTGTTCGTGGTACTGATAATGCTATGTACCATAAGTGGTGGGACGGCTCTCGTTGGAGTGAATGGGAAAACCTTGGTGGAGTTTTAGCCTCAAGCCCTGCTGCTGCTTCTTGGGGTACAAACAGAATTGATACCTTTGTTCGCGGTACTGATAATGCCCTCTACCATAAGTGGTGGGATGGTACTCGCTGGAGCAACTGGGAAAACCTTGGTGGAAACCTAACCTCAGCTCCTGCGGCTGTTTCCTGGGGCAATAATAGAATTGATGTATTTGTTCAGGGACAAGGAAACCGTCTATACCATAAATGGTGGGATGGTACTCGTTGGAGTGATTGGGAAGACCTTGGTGGAAATATAACCTCAGCTCCTGCTGTTTCTTCTAGGGGCAACAATAGACTTGAAGTTTTTGCCAAAGGAAGAAATAATGAACTTATAACTAAAACTTGGAACGGCTCTAGATGGAGTGACTGGCAAACTATTGGTGGAACCCTAACCTCCGAACCTGGCGCAGTATCTTGGGGCCCTAATAGAACGGATGTATTTGTAAAAGGTACAAATAATGCTATGTGGCATATTTGGAGAGATTAGGAGGTATTAAAAATGGTAAGTTTTAAAGGCTTTTCTGGAATTATAAAAAGGATTAGTGATCTTAGACAAGGGCAAGATGAAGAAACCTCAGGTTGCTATAAGTTGATGGAAATTGAAGATGAAGATGGATCCATAGTAAACTTTATAGTTGCTCCTACTACTTACTTTGTAAATAATGAAGTTGTAGCTATTGGAGATGAAGTAACAGGCTACTATGATGTGAATGCACCTGTACCTCTTATATATCCTCCCCAATATAGGGCCCTCATTATGGTTAAGAACACAGATGAGGCGAATGTGAAAGTGGACTATTTTGATGAGGATTTAGTCAGCAGTGATGGAAGCTTGAAATTAAGAATCAGTAGAGATACTGAGATGTTACTTCCAAATGGCCAGCCCTTTAATAGAAATCCTGCTGCAAGAAACCTAATTGTTATTTATGGTCCATCAACCAAAAGCATACCTGCTCAAACTACCCCTTATGAAATTGTTGTTTTGTGCTAATTAGTAGAATTCAATGTAAGAATAAAGGAACTGCGTCACAATGCTTAAAATTCGCTTTGAGCAGTTCCTCTTAATTGTACTTTTCTTGAAGCTTAAGAGATTTCTCACTATACTCTTTTAAAAAGCTTACTTTAAATAAAAATGGTATGTACTTCAAATTGAAGTTCATACCATTTTTGTAGTGTCGGCTTACTCGGCACTCTTAAGTGATTCTATCATGTCTATTTTATCAAACCTATTATACATAGCTAAGTTTACAATTACCGAAAACAAAAGTGTAAGTATAATTGAAATTAGGTAGTAAATTGGATGAATCTTTTGCAAGAATAATATATCATTAGTTTCAGCAGTACCTATTATAAACTTATTAAAAAACATTCCCATAGGTATTCCTGCTAGGCTTCCTAGCACCGTTAGTATCATGTTTTCCCTATATATATAAGCTGCTAGTTCATGATTAAAGAAACCTAAAAGCTTTATCGTTGCAAGCTCTCTTTTTCTCTCTGATATATTTATGTTGGTCAGGTTGTATATTACAACAAAAGCCAATACACCAGCAGATATTATTAACACTGGAATTACAGAATTAATAGCAGAAGACATTTTAGTAAAGTTAATATGAACGTTGCTTTTGAATTCCACAGAATTAATGTCCTCTAAGTCCTTTAAAGCATTTAAAGTATTATCCTCAGCTTCCTCAGATATTTCCTTAAGAAGTCCATAAAAACTGTTATACATTATTTTATCTTCTGTTAGTTTTTCATAATATCCAGGACTGAAATAAATATAATGTTGAAGATAATGTTCTGTTACAGCAGAGATTTTAACTTGGAAAACTTTATCCTCCAGGGTTATTTCAATGGTTTCTCCAGCTTTTTTATTTAAAAGCTTAGCTAACTTCTTAGTTATAACAACACCCTCATCCTGAAGTTTTAATTCTTCATCCTTTTTATTTAAATTGATGTAACTATTAAGTTCTTCTTTACTTTCAGGCACAACCACATAGGCATCCTGACTTTTATTATCTTCCATAGCTACTGAAGCATTTTTTGAATAACTGAACATAACATCTGTAACATTGGAGATGTTTAAAGTTTTTTCTTTTAGACTATCCTTTTCATCTTCATTTACATTTTTACTTAAAGTTCCTTGCATATCAAATTTATAAATACTGCTAAATTGAGCTTCTGTAGCTCCAATTATTCCTTCTTTTAAACCAAAGCCTGTAATCATTAATCCAGCACATGCAGCAATACCTATTACTGTCATAAACAGCCTTTGTTTATATCTGAAAATATTTCTTGCAGTAACCTTCTTTGTAAAGTTCATTCTTTTCCATATAAAATTAACTCTCTCAAGAAATATAGTTTTACCTGATTTAGGTGGTTTGGGTCTCATTAAAGAGGCTGGCACTTCTCTTAACTCATCTAGAGCAGAGGCTACTGCCGCCACAGCTGTAAATAATATTGCAATTAACGCTGCCTGAAGAGCAAGATTTATGTTAAAAGGTACTACCATTTCACCTATATCATAACGAGTAGCATAGGCATTCATTATTAGTGAAGGGAATAATTTAAATCCAACAAAAACACCGAGAATACTTCCAAGGATACTAGCTGAAAGTGCGTAAATAAGATAATGAGATACTATAGCAGTACTGGAATATCCTAAAGCTTTAAAGGTACCTATCTCTGTTCTCTTTTCCTGAACCATTCTAGTCATAGTAGTAAGGCTTACCAGGGATGCAACTAGGAAAAATATTAAAGGAAACACCTTCCCGATACTGTCAATTCTGTCACTATCCTGCCTGTAGGTTTCATATCCGGCATTTTTAGATCTTCCTAGCACATACCAGTCAGGTTTTTTGATATCACTGAGTTTTTCCCTGTTTTTTTGGATTTCAGACTCCCCGTCCTTTATTTTCACATTTGCCTTTTCTTCTTCAGCTTTTAACTTTTCTAAATTTGTAGCAATTTCCTTCTCCCCATCTTTAAGTTCTTTTCGTCCACTGTTAAGCTTTGCTAATCCTTCCTGTTTCCCTTTGTTAAGCTCTACTTCTGCTGCTGTAATTTTCTCTTTATTCTTCTCTAGCTCTGCAGCACCTTGATTAAGTTCCATTTCCCCCTGTAGAAGATTATTCTCATTAATAACTAACTGTTGTCTTCCATAGCTTATTTCAGCAGCACCTTTATCAAAGTTGTTTTTTAAAGCCTCCATATCAAAGTAAGTTTTTAAATTTCCTAATTGATTATCATTTTTTAAAGAGGTGTACATGCTATCAAAATCTTTTCCCTTAATATTCTTATCATAAAGCTCCTTTATAGCCTTAAACTTATAAGAATATACAGGATTACCTGGATTAGCTTCCGCTAGTTCTTCTGCTTTTTCCACCTCCTGTTTCATTGCTGAAGAAATTTCAGTAGCTGCCTGTTGTTTCCCTACTATTAAGCTAGTTTCACTATCCTGTAGTTGCTTTTTACCAACAGCAATTTGAAGCTTTCCTGCTTCTATTTCCTTACGCTTTGAGTTTATCTCATTTTCACCAGCTTTAATTTGGCTCTTTCCATCTTGAATTTGCTTTCTCCCCTCTGCCATCTTTTTATTAAAAAGGGCCTCATTCTTCAATAGTTCTTCTTTTCCTTTTGAGACTTTGCTCTTTGCATCATCTAATTTTCTATAAGCCTCTGCAAACTTCTCTTCGGCTTCCTTTTTAGAAGCATTCAGTTCTGTTTCTGCTTCATTTAGCTTCTGATTTCCTTCTTTTATAACCTGAGCATACCTTACTTCATTTCTTAATACTCCAATATCCTCAAGGGCTTTTTCTAAAGTTTCATTATACCTATTATAACTCTCATTTTGTAACAGACTAGTTTGGGATTGAGGTTTGTCAGCCCTAACATAAACTTCAGTATAAACTTCACTTTTGAAAACCTGCGGAAGAATATATACAAATCCTTTTACTGAACCATTTCCCACAGAACTTGCCTGTCTTTGCTCTGAAACATATAGGGGAGATTGTGCAGTTCCAACAATCTTAAATTCAGTATTTTTCAAACTATCTTCTAAACTGCTATCATCTCCTGATTTAAGCACTATTGTATCCCCTAAATTAAGTTTATAATTCTCTAAAAACCTGTGCTCTACCACAGCTTCATTATCTGTTTCAGCTCTTCTACCTTTTAACAATCTAATTTGATTAATGGCATTCTCTTCAGGCAGTGAATTAATATTCAGCACTAATTGTCGTTGGTCCTTTTCTACTACTGCATCCACAGAGTAGGCTCCTTCTACCCCTGTTACCTCTCTTATTTTCTTGATTTCATCAACATCGTCCTCAGTAAGTCCTAGGGTAGATATAAGCTTATAGTCCATAAAGTTATTCTTATTAAAGTAAGTATCCGCTGATATTTTCATAGATGGACTTGTAGCTCTAACTCCTGCATAAAAAGCTACCCCTACTGCAATGATTACAACAATTGATAAGAATCTGGAAAGGGTCTTTTTTATATCTCTAATTAAATTTCTAAAAAAAGATTTTTTCATAATTACCACTCTATACTTTCTATGGACACTGGATTTTCATTCTTTTTAACACTAGCAATCTTTCCACTTTTTACAGTGATAACTCTATCAGCTATTGGAGCTATGGCAGAGTTATGAGTGATAACAATAACTGTCATGTTATATTCTTTTGCAGTACTTGCAAGTAATTTTAATATTGCCTTTCCAGTACTATAATCTAGTGCTCCTGTAGGCTCATCACAAAGCAATAATTTTGGATTTTTCGCAATTGCCCTTGCTATAGATACCCTTTGCTGTTCCCCACCTGAAAGCTGTGAAGGAAAGTTGTAAAGTCTGTGTTCAAGTCCCACGCTTTTTAGAACCTCCACTGGCTCCATAGAATCTTTGCATATTTCAACTGCTAGCTCCACATTCTCTACTGCATTAAGATTTTGAACTAAATTATAAAATTGAAAGACAAAGCCTATATCATCACGTCTATATCTTGTAAGTTGCTTTTTATCATACTTGCTTACCTCATTACCATCCACATGGATACTTCCTTCAGATACATAATCCATACCACCTAAAAGATTTAGTATTGTTGACTTTCCTGCACCACTGGCACCAAGAATCACAACAAATTCTCCTTTGTCTATAGAAAATGAAACATCATCAACGGCCTTGATAACTACTTCACCCATGTCATAGCTCTTTTTCACATTTTTAAATTCAACATAACTGTTCATCTTATGCTCCCTCTTTCATCAGTATCATGAACCTTGGTTCTCTTTTACCCTAAAAAAATTCTTCTCTATTTTAAATTGCTGTTTTTAACTACTCAGTTTATATAGAGAAGCTTATTGTTATTTTATATCTTCAGTTTGTAATTTATTTATAAGATCAGTATAAAAGATATGGATTAAATTTATTGTGAGTTTCCTAACCTCTGCACCATCACTACATTTCTTAACAATAATTGCAATGCTCTCAACAAGACTCTGAGAAATAAGATATATAATAAAATTATCCTCTAGCTTTTTACCTTGTAAAGATAATTCATATTGCATTTTTTCTGTGACAATTCTTGTTATAAAGTCTACAAAAATATTTTTACAATTTTCATATTTAGTCCCTTTACTCTCATTAAGAAGCACAGAAATTTCAACGTTATTTTTATTAAAGATCTCCATTATCTCATCAGCTAATTTGTAAAATATAACTTCTGCTTTTTCGTTAAGCTCCACTCTATGGAACTGCTTGATATAATCTACAAATCTTTCGTAAATTGAGCCTACAATATTTTCATGTAACTCTTCTTTTGATTTAAAATATTTGTATAAATTCCCAACAGACGTATTAGATTTTTTAGCTATGTTTCTTATGGACGTTCCTTCGTAGCCTTTTTCATTAAACTCACTTAAAGCTTCCTCAATTATTCTTTTTCTCACTTCATCCTTTTGATACTGCATTAGAAAACCTCCGTTCTCTTTTAAAGTTTACAAGAATTTAATGTGACTGTCAATTAGGAGATTACTAGATTTTTATTAAATGATGAATAAATTTATCTTAAAGATTGACTTTTGAAGGTGACTATTTTTCTCAATAAAAAACAAAGAGAATCCATAGTATAGATCCTCCTAACATTTTATATACTCATACTATTTAAAAGCTCTTTTAACTTCTGTAATTCTTCTCTAGATAATGTTACTCCCTTACCCATCTTTTCATGACTTGGATCCCATTCTCTTAAATCAAACTTTGGCTCCTTATCATTCCAAGAAATAAGATTCAGCTCTTTCTTCCACCCCCTTGAGGATTCAGAAACAACTCCTAGAGTTTCTTTAATTTCAAATTTAATCTCTGCCATAACAAATTCCACCTTTCAATAGTGTAGGTATTTATAACACCCCTTATGTAAATCCAAATACCTATAATAAACAATATCAAAGCTTTTTAATGATTTTCTTTAATATAATACTCTAGCTCTTACAATTTTAGCTCCTTGTTCTTCTAAACAACTAACCTTTATATCTATGAAATCTAAATTATTTTCAACATTAATAAGAAAAAAATCCCCCTCATTAAGATTAATCTTTCTTTCATCAATATTGACTAAGGCATTTCCATTAGCGCAGTAAAAAGCCTCTGTTAATCTCTTACCTTTATTACTGCTTCTTGAAACCTCTTCTTTAACTTCAAACACCCCGTTTTTTCTAAGTTCAACGGCACTTATGTTACCTTCACACCCACTACACATCATTAAATTAAAATCCTTCACCTTACCAGTGCTTTTTGTTACCCATTCACCACTGAAACTATCTCGTTCAAAGGGTTTTAAATGGACAGTGTATTTTCCCTCATGTTCTAATGTCATTTCTCCCTCTAACACCATTATAAATCTCCAAATTCCTCTAAGTGAAGTAAAGGTAGACTTTTCATCCTTAACTACTGCTGAACTTAATCTCCACGTAAAATTACGTTCACTATACTTTGAATCCTTAGGATAAATAGCTAATTCTGTAGTGGTTCCCCCTGACCAGTTTGTTGTTTTTTGTTCCTCTTTTCTAATTAACTCAATTGAATAACACATTATGTTCCCCCCCCTAATAGTTTAAAATCTTCTTAAAACTTAAAACTTAAAACTGTCTTTTTCTTCAGTAAGAGCATCTTTTTACCCACTAGCTTCGTCAGTGAGAACTCATATCTATTAACTACTTACTCAATTTTGCTTTAGCTTCCTCATATTTCTTTAATCTTTTAAAGTCCTTTGTTGTAGGCTTTGGTATTCTGCTTAAATCCATATTATCCTGCAAGTCTGCAAGCTTTACTCTTTTCCCAATATAGTTTAGTGACACTCTATCTATAAATTCATCATAGGTCTCTCCTCCTTTTTTTGTAACACTTTCTAACGCTTCAAGGATTTCCGTTTCACCTTCAAAGCCATTTGCTTTTAAGTATTCGTAAGTAATATCTGTATCTTCAATTACATCATGAAGCACACCTACGATTCTATCTTTTTCGTCACTTAGTAAAAGCATTACCCTCAAAGGATGTAGTACATAAGGCTGCCCAGCTTTATCTAGTTGCCCACTATGGGCCTGCACTGCTATTTTTATTGCGACCTCCAATAAATTGTTCACTTTTTTCCTCCACGTTTATCTTAAATAATTATAATGATTTTTTATGAATCAATTAATTAAGTTTTAGTTTCCCTTATATTAACAAGCTAAAAATCCCACCATGTAGAATCATTACTTTTAAGATTTGAACCTAAAGAAACGATTTCACCAATTTTAGGCACTAGAAGGTTAACCCCTGATTTATTAGCCTCTTTTAGTCCTCGTTCTATAGGCTCCTTCCAACCATGATTGGCAAGGGTAAATGCTCCCCAATGCATAAGCATCATATTCTTGCCCTGCACATCTAAATTTGCTTGAATAGCTTGTTCTGGCATCATATGAGAATTTGCCCAACGCTTATCATACTGAGCACCTTCAATCAAGGTTATATCAAAAGGTCCGTACTTATCTCCTATTTCTTTAAAGTGAGGTCCATAACCTCCATCCCCACTGTAATATAACCGTGTGTTTTTCCCAAGGATCACCCATCCACCCCATAAAGTACTATTTCGATTAAACAGTCCTCTTCCTGAAAAATGTCTAGATGGTGCCAAAGCAAGTGTTAACCCTTCATAGGATTTTTCCTCCCACCAATTGTATTCTGTAATCTTATCCTTAGGAATACCCCATGAAACTAAATGAGAGCCTACCCCAAGAGGAACAAGGAAATGCGATACTTTATTCTTTAGCTTAAGGATGGATTTATAATCTAAGTGATCATAATGATCATGTGAAATAATAACTGCATCTATGTTTGGCATCTCATCAATAATATTCATCATATCTTCACTATATTTATATCTTTTAACACCCACAAATGAAACTGGTGATGCTATAGATCCAAGCATAGGGTCCAGTAATATCTTTTTATTATCAATACTAATTAAAAATGTAGAGTGACCAAACCAAGTGAAACTATCTTGTTTGCTTTTAATTTTGTTCCAATTAATCTCTTCAATTGGAATTTCAACACTAGGACTGCTCTCCTTAGGTCTTTCTTTAGAATCCTTACCTTCTTCAGAATAACTTGATGAACTTGTAAGTAACTTTGTAGGCAGAGAATTAATAAACTTACCCTCAGCATAATTGCCTAAGTTATTATAAGCTTCTCTCTCTTCTCTAGTTGGTGTTCCTCCAAAGGATGGGTTCAAGCTTAAGAACAACACAACAACTACGATTAATATAAATAAAAAAATCAATAAATATAAAATCATCCTTTTCATGTTTCCTCCCATACTTATACCACATTTTAGCTAAATAAGTTGTAAAGATTTAGTGATTTACTTGCTTTTTAAGTTATCATATACCTTTAAGGCCACCTTTTCAATATTAAGCTTATGATTATTTTTATATTAAACCTCATATTAATTCCGATAATTTTGGTTTGATATAAAAGTCTACATATACAAATAAATGGTGTAACATGTAATATGCTACACCATTTATTATTTATTATTTTTTATTTTATTTTTACCAAAATATTATATTCTAAAGCCTTTGAATCTATTTTACCTGAAAAACTATCTACTCTTCCAGATATATTATAAAACTGAATTTTAACTTTTATCTTATTGTTTTCATCAACGAAGGACATTTCTTCTGGAGACAAACCTTTTTCCATCTGTTTTGTTCCATACTTTTCTAAAAGAGTATTAACATAGTCTGTTAAATCTTTTGAATATACTTCTTTAGAATCCATATAAATTTTAACTATACTTGTTTCATAGTCATACTTAATAGCTAATTGCCCTTCTTCAGAATCACTAGTTTTTACACTTCTAACATCAAAAAGGTAGTCATAACCCTTTATATCTAAGGGGTCACCAGAGCCCCAACTGTTAAAATTGAAATATTTTTCATTATAATTATTATATTCATCACTTAATTTAAAGCCTAAAACATCTTCTATATTGTTAAGTTTAAAATCCGTAGGTAAGCACTTTATATTATTCAACTTATGGTTTAAGTCAAAGTACCTAAGTATACTACTTAACTCACGCTTATCTTCCTCAGAAATTGTAGATGAGGCTTTAACTAATTGATTTTCCTTTAACATATTATTTCTAGCAAGAATTTGTTCAAATCGCTTATTTTGACTATACTTAGAAATGGAATAACCACTTATAGGACCCATGATAGAAATAAAGACTATTATAGCTAGGGATACAGGTAAAATTATATTTCTCATTTTTTTAGCAAGTGAAAAATATACCATTACTAAAAGTACCCATATGCCAAGGACTACAACGTAATATCTATTTTCAGTTACTCCATAAGCATTAATCCTAATTCCCATAGAAATAAACATCATAACTATAAGTGGGATAATTACTTTAGGAAATACCTGCATAAATCTCTTTGCCCAATTATTTTTAGCCAATAAGGTGGTAATAAGGAATAAAACTGAAACACTTATAACCGAATACCAAAGCACTAAGTGAGAAACTAGTCCTTGTGGCCACTGAGTTGTAATAATTATTTTCCCAAAATATATATATAGAATTATTGTGTACACTGAAATAAGAGGCATTACAATATATAGTATTAAAACTCTAAAAAGTTTTGGATAATGCTCTAGTTCTAGTTTTTCATTCTTTACCGGCACTCCTGCTAAAAAGAAGGAAGGTGCAAAAACTCCCACTACAGTAAACCAAAAATATATATAAATTTCTCCTCTAATATTAACACCTAATAACTCATCAATAGTAAATAAGATGGCTACCAGTCCAAGAAATAAAACCATTGAATAAACTACTGTGGTAAAGAATCTAGTTAAAATTCTTATAACATATAATTCAAAACTATCATTGTTTGAAAGATATGGTATAAATATAAAAGTTAAATATAATATTAGATTTATGCCAATATATCTTGTAATAGAGACCATGTGTAAATCTGGAAGGAAAATATAATAATACAGTGCAAGTATTATTCCTCCAATTATAAAGGCTGTATAAAGTAACGAGTTTTTATAAGTTTCTTTTCTCTCAAAGAATACTTTTATTGAAAGAGAAAGTGGTATTCCAAGGGTATAAATCATAATAACTCTGCTGAGGGTTTCCCTAAAGTTTTCACTTGATTTTAGACCCACCTCTGTGTAATAAATCATTAAAATAACACAAATGGTTGAGACTCCTATTGTTAAAGGGAATCTTTTTAAACTATTTTTAAGTCCTGTAATAATACCAAACAATGTTTCTTTTATTTTCATGCTATCCCCTCCTTTTTTAAATTGAATATTCTCATAACTTATTATATCATACGTTTTTAAACTTTTCCTCTAAAGTCAGAACTATTGATGTACTCATAGGTTATTACATTTGCTGATAAAATCTCAGTATAGCCTAGTAATTTTATTTAACCATATCTGTATGCTTTCCCAATAGCTCTTAAAATATTGTGAGTGGTTTCTTATATGAAGAATTCTACGTACATCCTTAGCATATAATAAAAAAAATATGCTACTCTAAAAAACACCAGTTGCTTATGTACTGGTGTTTTTAATATATTCTAGCTTTTAAATTTCAATAGATATGATAATAATCATTGCAAAAGATGTTCTAAATTTACATGTTCGTTATAAATTTATTTTTCCAGTAAAAAACTGGGGTATGTTCAGGAAAAATTATAGATTGTTTGTGTATGGTTGAATACCTCAGTTTGTTTGAAAATTAATTTCCATCAACCTTGGTAGTTGTTATACATTACTCTATAACAACTCAACCGCTAAAGCATCCTTGATATCTCCAATATGTTTTTTTGTTTTTTCAATTAATTCATTTTCTTTAGCTGTTAACCCATTTTTACCTTTTGTACAAGCACAATAGTCATTATGAATATCTACTCTTTTACCGCAACTACATACCCAAACTTCCTTACCAAAGGAAGCTTTTGATACCTCAACTATTTCATTATTTCTTACCTTTTTAAGTTTTTCAAAAATCTTCTCTAAGTTTTCAATATCTTCAACACTATAGGAATTCTTATATTTTAAAAGTACAGGTAATACTACCTTTATTATCACTTGTACTTGCAATTTGTCCAATAACTCTAATAGGGAAGCATAATCTGGAGTTGCAAATAAATTATAAATTTCAAAATATAAGTAACTGTGCTCATTACACTTTAATAAAAACTCATTTAGTCCTTTGTTAAATTCCTCACCATAGTATAGTTCTAGATACTCAGCAAAATTTGTATCACTGAGCCTTGCATAGCGGTAAGTTTCTTTAGTAGTAAGATTTAAAACATAATCTATTGGAAGTAAAATATCCTCTTCTATTAATGTTTTTAATCCGTCAAAAACATCATCTCTATTGTCACTTTCATCCAACCTTTTAATTGCATTTCTTCTTATTATCTCTTTTCTTAAATCATATCCTAGGATTTTTCCCTTTTCCTCAGGTAAAGCCTCTTCATTATTTATATCATCAGTGGTTTTATTTACTAGCACAGCAGTACCCGCTGCATTGATCATAAACATCTGTGTGCCTTTGCCATTAATTTCATCAATGTCTAGTCTTACTCCTAAAAGTGCATTAGCTCCCATTGAAGCTGCTGACTTTGTTAGCTTTTCCATAGCTATATCGTATAATTCCTTTAATCTTTCCTCAAACTGTCTGGATCTTCCTCCAAATAAATCTGTAAATCCAGCAAAAAATTCAGAGAATACTCCGGCTCCTACAACTATACGCTCAGAGCATAGTCCATAGTAGGTTTTAATTTCATATCCCTCTAGTGTATTTGTTGAACTAACTAAAACTTTATTATTCATTACCTCTTCCCCCATATACCGTTTATAAAATATTTAATCTTAAGCATATATCCCTACCCAAATCTTCAATGTATTTCTTTGACTTGTCACTGTTTACTGTTCATAATGAATTACATGAAAAAAACGCAGGCTCCATAAATATTACTATGGATACAAATTATGTAAATTATATCATTTAATCATATCATAGTAAACATTCCTTAATTTTGAAAATGATTCCATTAGCATGAATCTAACAAAATTATTTTAGATAACTTATGTACTATATTTGCTATAAACCTATAGTTATTGCCCAAAAACTTAATAAAGTGCAACTTTATAAGTATATATATTGATATTAATAAATATTTATAAATTAATAAATCTTAATTTTAAGTAATATTCTTATAAATATTTCTTCATAAGAATACATATTTATAAAAATATATAGTGTTTATGCGGGTTGTAGCCGTACTTAGCTATTAAATTCACCTTAATATTTATTAAGGTTCTCTAATAAATCCTTACATAATTTTAAAAGGTTAGAACTACTAATATTTTCATACTAGTAATTCTAACCTTTATAATTTAAGAGGCTATCTTGTTAGCTTTAATAATTTTTTCTCTCTTTGTAACAGTATCATAATCCTCAAGTATCTTGCATACTTCTTTCGATAATAAGAATAATGCTATTATGTTTGGTACTGCCATGATACCCATGAACATATCTGCTAGCTTCCATACAAAAGTTGCATCTATTAAAGTTCCAACCACTAAAGCTGCTATAGCAACAACTTTAAAAGTAGTTAGGGTTATCTTTTTAGAATTAAATACAGCTTTTACGTTGGATTCTGCAAAGAAGTACCATCCAACTATTGTTGTTAGAGAGAAAAAGGAAAGACATATTGAAAGGAACATTCCTCCAAAGGTCCCAAACCCTGAGGCAAAACCATTCTGAGTCATTATAGTTGCAGTTTTAGTCATTTCTACTGCTGATATGTTAGGGTCGTATGCCCCTGAGGCAAGGTTTACCATTACTGTAGATAAACAAATTAAAAAAGTAGATATAAATACTCCTATCATTGCAGTAAAACCTTGCTCAGCTGGATGCTTAGCATCAGCAACCGCATGTGAGTGTGGTGTTGAACCCATACCAGCTTCATTTGAAAATAGTCCTCTTGCTAGACCATATCTTATAGTTTGCTGAAGAGCTATTCCAAGAGTTCCACCACCAATGGCCTTTGGTGAAAAAGCTCCAATAAATATACTTTTTATTGCTGGTATAAAATTACCAAGGTTCATAAGTATTATGACAATACTTCCTACTATATAAGCAAGTGCCATAACTGGTACTACTGTTTCTGCAAAGGATGCTATTCTTCCCATACCACCCATTAATATTAAAGTTACTATTATAGCAAGACCAATTGTTACACTAATTGATGGAATACCAAAAGCATTACTAACTGAGCCTGCTACTGAGTTAGATTGTACCATTATTCCTACAACTCCTAATGCTATAATACAAGCTACAGCAAAAACCATTGATAGCCATTTAGATTTCAACCCATTCTTAATGTAATAAGCAGGTCCCCCTACCAACTCTCCATCTTTAGTTTCCCTATATTTTTGTGCAAGCACTGCTTCACTAAATATTGTAGCCATTCCAAAGAAGGCAGATATTAGCATCCAAAAGGCTGCTCCAGGACCTCCTGCTGCAATGGCTGTAGCAACTCCTACTATATTACCAGTACCAACTTGTGCAGCTACTGCAGTTGCTAAAGCTTGAACAGGTGTCATTTTCCCCTCTTCACCCTTTTCTTTATTTGTTAAACCAGAAAGCATTTTCTTTAATGCTGGAAACAGTCTGGTGAATTGCGGAAACTTTAATTTTATTGTCATAAAAATTCCAATGCCCAAAAGAGCAATAATTAATACATAATCCCATAGAATCATATTCACAAATTCAATAATAATATTAATTAATTCCATATATTATCCCCTTTCTTTCTTAAGATTTAGTAAATTTATTATATTCAGTAAGTTTCGAAAAACTTCAGTAGGTTTCATAAAGCTCTCTATTTTTATCTATTCTATTATTTAATAAAACCTATAAATATTTTTAATATATAGAACTCAATAAAGATACTCCATGAATATATTTAATTCCATTTTTCATTCTATTTTATATAAGTTACCTAAAATTATTTTGCAATGTATATATAATATTGCAACTCATATATCTTCAATGCAATTTTCCCAATTGAACTTATACCTGAAGCTCACTAGGGGGGGTGGAAACTTCACCTTCATTAATAGAATATAAATAAAAAAACTCCGCTTAGAGCCTAGCCCTCTTAGCGGAGTTTTTTAACCATTATTGCCACTATAAAATACCATTCCATCAATAAACTTTTTAAGATTTACTTTTCCTCTTTTTTTACTTTTTCCTCTTATATAATCCATTTCTGTTTTTACTTGTTCAAAGTTATATAGTCCATTGGAATATTCAATAAACACTTCATTCATATAATCTTCTATACCAAGATTTGCAAGGTTTATCATTCCAACCATGGCAGTTCTTCTAATTCTTTGTTCCATGGTTTTAGTTTGATCTGTAAATTTACTACAAAGCTCTCTTATAGTAAAATCCTCAACACTTTCTTTGCTTTGAATTAAGTGTTCTATAAGATTAAGTATATCCTGACTTCCTGCTTCTCCTGAAATTCCAATTATCCTCATTATCCTCTTTATTTTTTCACTTCTATTATTGTTTTTCTCTTTTTCCTTATTTTCATTACTATCATTGGTAAATAAGCTTTGGATTTGGCTTAGCTTCCTGTTTACATTAAGCTTATCTCCTACCTTGCCTATAACACTTTCTACCTCTATTGCATTAATGGGTTTAGAGATGAAATACTCTACGCCACTCTGATAGGCCTTTCCGATCATATCCTTAGAAGATACTTGAGAAATCATAATAAACTGAATTTCAGGGTACATAGTCTTTACTTCTTTAACTAGGCTAATTCCATCTTTTCCTGGCATTAATAAGTCTACTAAGACAATATCAGGAATTAACCTTTGAATTTCTTTCATTCCATTAGCTCCATCATTAGAATATCCAAATAAATTACCAAGTCCTCTATCTGTTATTATTCTTTCTAATACTCTTATTATGTTAATGTCATCTTCTACAATAAATATGTTCATTTATATCACCTCTAAAGAATGTCTGGGTATATGAATTACAAAGTTGGCTCCCCTACCCTTTGTAGAGTTTACAGTTATTGTTCCTTTTAATTCTTTTTCTACAATATGCTGAACTACACTTAGACCTAGTCCCCTATTTATTTCTCCTGTTGTATAATTTATCTTAGTAGAAAATCCAGGAGAAAAAACTAAACTTAAACTCTTTTCTTCTATTCCACAGCCAGTATCAGATATTGTAAAAATGTGGTGTTGTTCTTTAACTTTATGCTGAAAGCTAAGACTTTCTCTTTTTTCTGAATCCCCTATTGCATCTAAACTGTTAATTAGTAAATTTCTGAATATGGACATAAGATAGTAATGCTTTGAAGTATAAAAGGACTCCCCAAGTTCAAAAGATAATTTCACGTCCATATTCCTACGACTCACTTCTCTTTTTAAAGTTTCATGAAGAATAGTAATTATATCCTTAAAATCCATACCGCCTTCAACCTGTTTATCTTCAGTAAGTTCCCTTATTCCTCGAATAGCTAATTGATATTCTTTCTTTATTTCATGAACATCTCTGGCAATAGCTAGGGACTTATCTTCCAAAGTTCCTTTCTGTCCTTCACTACTTATTTCCTCAAATAATGAATAAGAATTAGCCATTACTCTTTCAATGTTATCCATATTCTTTTCCATCCAATACATTTCTGACTTGAGTTGAGCAGTGAGCCATAAAAGTCTTGTATATCTTTTTTCATGTTCCTCTTTCATAAGAAGAACCTTATAATATTTGATCCAAGTTAGGGCTAGCCACACAATAAAAGACCTTACTACTGCCACTAGTAATAAAGTTAATATAATCCTTCCATGGAACTTTGAAGTCCCCATAATTACTCTTGCACCTAATTCAATTAGGTTTGCTCCTATGTCACTAGCAATTAGGACTAATAATACCTTATTTAGATTTTCTTCCCCAGTTTTTCTTATTAATAAAGCGTAAATTGCTCCATAAAATGTATAAAAAAGTATCTCAAGTTGATATGAAAATATAACTCCCTTAAGAGTTCCAGTTCCTATAAAGTGAATTGCTCCTCTAAGAATATAAACCGTTACTCCTGATAAAATCCCCATAGAAACGGGTTTGAAATTTTTATACTGATAAAGGAAAACTGCAAGAAATATTATTCCTGCAGAAACCCTAAAGTCTGTGTCCATTATTCCAATGTTAATTTGTGATGCTATAGAAACTATAGCTGCAGCACCTATTATTCTTTTTAAAAGCTCCACCTAAACACATCCTAGCATAATTCATACTTCCTAATTTTTAATTCTTAATAATCTTATTAAAGTCTACTTAAATTTCAGCTTTACTAACTGGTTAATTAAATATATGTAAATTGTATCCTCTGTGGTAGAAATCTTTGCTATATCTTTCAAGCTAACATAGACACCATGAAAGTCATAGTAGTCCCTATGTCCATTTTTACTTATTAATCTTAAGGTTTTTCCATGTCTTTCTTCTAAAATCTCGTAGTTAAATTCATCAATACAATAAACTGTATCCAGCTCATAGGCATTAACAATCACCACTAAATTTGAATTTTTCTTCTCATCAAGCACTTGAAAAACTTGTTCTAAGGTAATTTGTTTCATACTATCTGCATCTCCTTTAATATACTTCTAAATTTCTAGCAATTACTGTTGTAGAAATACTTAAAATTATTTGTCAATTCTTAGTATATCATAATAAAAGTCTTCTTACCAAATCATAAGAAGACTAATGTTATAGATTTTATAAAAACTTAAAGGTAATATTTAAGATCACTTAACTTTTTATTTTTCACCCTTTTCTGTTCTATAATATAGTTCTTCCTACTCTCCACTAAAGTAATTCTGCCAATCTATTAGGCTAGTGTCTATTACTGTTTCAATTGTATCTTCATATTCATAGATGTAGGGCTTTAGCAAATTAAAAGCTTTCATTAGCTCTAACCACTCCTCTTCTGCCATTGACGAGGATTTACTTTTTAGCATTATCTCAAAATAATCTACAATAACATCCATAGAAAAACTACTATCTTTTACTTCTTTGGTTTCCTGCATAATATTAAACCCATTTTTCGCACTTTCAATTCCTACTTCAATAAATCCTAGTAAAAGTTTCTTTCTATTTATAATCTTGCTAAAGCTTACTATTTCATCCTCTAAATATATGTTAAATATAAATTCAAAGTCATCTACCTTATTATCCTGCTCCTTAATATCCCCTACTTGTATTTGCTCTTCTATTCCTATGTTTCTGATTACTTTAGTTCCAATTGTGTCAACAAAATTAGCTTCTAGGAAATTGTTATAAGTTGAATGTTTTCTTGTGACCTCTACTTTTGTTAGATTTTCACCACTTTTATTCACAAAATACAAATCATAAATCGGCGCTTTTTCTCTCTTATAAAGAAATAAAAGAAATCTTTCATCCCCATTATGGTATAAAGACTTACAATTTAATCCATCCACGATTTCTCCTCCATTTTATTAATAGAAAACAATAGCATTGGTTCATTCTTCAGCTTTAAAACTAGGTATTAAGGTATTTCTCCATCTATATACCTAATCTCTAAATCCAAAGTTTCCTTACATTAACTTATTCAATGTTTTATAATTTGTTTCCTAGAAATTATGAAGTAGCCTCAATGAAAGGTTGTACTGAGGATTTTTTAAATTAGGTCCTAAGGATTTTAAATAAAATTAATTAAAATTTCTTAATCTCCACTGTTAAGTAGAAATGGTAGGGTTTTTATTGAAATATATTCTTCTTTTTATTTTATTGCTTAAAAAATTAAAAGGAACCAAAATAAACTCATAAATAAATTAAAGTCTATTCTTTGGTCCCCTATAGAAAGTATAATTTTTCATGTACTAGCTGTTTAACCAAATTCACTTTTATATATGAATAAACTGTTAACTTCAGCAACTTTATTAATTGCTACTTGTAATTAATAATAATTATTGTATAATAGTAATTACAAACCCATTCATAATAAGTTGTACTTTAACAAAACTATCTCCTTAGTCCTTTAGAGTAGGTGAACCCCAAAGCACCTACTCTTTTACATTTTCCATAAATCTTCTGCAGTTGTGGAAATTGCAACAGCACCTGCTGAAAGTGCATCTATTACATCTTTCTTCTTATCAATGAGCCCTCCTGCAATAATCGGTACATTTGTTGCATTTTTCAAATTCCTAATAGCCTTACCAGCTATCCCTGGCATAATTTCAATAGCACTAGGTTGTGTTTCCTGTATATTTTTCACTCCTGTTTTTATTGAAAGAGAATCTATAATAAATATTCTTAGTATGGTGTAAAGCCCCAAGTGTTTTGCATATTTAATGCAGTTAACCTTGGTGGTAATTATTCCGTCTGGAGCTAAATACTTATTTATAAATTCAATCCCTACCTTATCCCCTCTAAGTCCATCAATCAAATCTGCGTGTACAAATATGGTTTTACCTGCTTTTTTTAGCTTTGCACAAATGTCAGTTATGCTTAATATATTTCCATAAAGCACAAAAACTATTTGAGCTTTGCTAGTTAAAACATCCTCTAAGTTTTCATTATTCCTGATAGCTGCAATAACAGGATTTTCTACTAGCATTTCAGTTAAATCACTTATTTTACTCAACCCCCAAATCCCCTTTCTATAAAAACTCTACACTGCCTCTACTTTTCTCGTTGCAATAATATTTACCCCAGTATCTCCTATATTTTCAATAATTATATCTCCAATATTAACTGGGGCTTTAACCTTTATTCCTTTTAAAAGCTGAATGCACTGATATATCTTTTCCTTTGGTATATCTCTTTCAGTTTTCACTGGCACTGTTTTAAACTCTCCATCTTCTACTTCTACAGAAGAGGTGATTATTCTAGTAGGGTTAGTACATTCCTTCTCACCATAGGTTTCCCCTCTTTTACAAAGATTACCTGTAACCTTTACCACTTTTTCATCTTCTAACTCTATTTGCATTGCACATCCCATTGGACATCCTATACATATTAATTCCCTTATAATACTCATGATACTATGCCTCCTCGATTTTTACAATAATCCTATTACACTGCGGATACTTAGCTAGCATATCCTTAGTAATTTTAACTGTTTCCATCTCTCCAGGAGCAAGTATTCTTTTCTTTAGCTGAATTTCTCTTACTTCATCAAAATATACAGATACATAGCTGTTCTTATAGACATTTCCTACTCTAAATCTAAGCTCAATTAACTCTTCTATATTTTCAGCATTGATATACTTAGGAACTGTATACCTTACCCCTTCTGTGGCTACCACTTCTATTCCTTTTTTATTAAATCTTTTACCCTTTATATACTCCGCTGCATTTTTTCCAGCACTATAACTTTCTAAAGTAACAAAATCAACTAAATCATGAACATGAAGCACATTACCACAAGCAAATATTCCTTCAATATTAGTTTGAAGACTTTCATTCACTTCTGGTCCTCCTGTTATTGAAGAAAGTGTCACCTGTGATTGCCTAGAAAGTTCATTTTCAGGTAACAAACCTACTGAAAGAAGAAGGGTATCACAGGAAATATATTCTTCTGTACCTGGTATAGGCTTTCTACTTTCATCTACCTTAGCTACAGTAACCCCTTCTATTCTATCCTTACCCTTTATATCTGTTATGGTGTGAGCTAGCTTAAGTGGAATTCCAAAATCATCGAGGCATTGCACTATATTTCTTTTAAGTCCTCCTGAATAAGGCATTAGTTCTATTACAGCTTTTACCTTAGCTCCCTCCAGAGTCATTCTTCTTGCCATTATAAGTCCAATATCTCCTGAACCTAATATAACTACTTCTTTTCCAGGCATATACCCTTCAATGTTAACAAACTTTTGTGCAGCTCCAGCTGTGTATATTCCTGAGCATCTGCTTCCAGGGATGTTAATTGCCCCTCTAGGTCTTTCTCTGCACCCCATCGCTAAGATTACAGCCTTTGCTTGAATTTCAGTTACTCCATCCTCTTCATTTACTATGGTAATGACTTTATCCTTTGTTAAGTCTAATACCATAGTATTTAATTTATAAGTAATTTCTAGCTCTTCTACTCTTTCAACAAATCTTTCTGCATACTCTGGACCTGTAAGCTCTTCCTTAAAGGTGTGAAGACCAAAACCATTGTGAATACATTGATTTAATATACCTCCAAGTACACTATCTCTTTCTAATATAATTAAATTCTGAACTCCTTCTTCCCGTGCCTTTATAGCTGCTGCAAGGCCTGCAGGTCCCCCTCCAATTACTACTAGATCATAATATTGCATAAAATAAACCTCCTCTATAACATAGAAACTAAACCTCTTTGTTTTTTCCTATTAATATTCTTGAACTTCCTCCAAACTTAGTTATACTTGTTGGATCTACCTTTAGCTCCTTAGCTAAGATTTCTACGATTTTTGTGCTGCAAAATCCTGATTGGCATCTTCCCATACCGGCTCTTGTTCTTCTCTTTATTCCATCCAAGGTTCTTGCCCCAAGAGGTCTTCTTATAGCATCAATTATTTCACCTTCTGTAACAGTTTCACATCTACAAATGATCTTTCCATAAGAAGGATTCTCTGCTATTAGTTTATTTCTTTCTTCATTGCTCATTTCCCTAAACTTAGGAATTCCTTTTCTTACAGGATTAAAGTTTTTGTTTATCTCTGGGTTTAATATATTAACCACCATTTCCTCTACCATTTTTCCTATTGCTGGTGCACTAGTTAAGCCAGGTGATTCTATTCCTGCCACATTTATAAAGTTTTTAACATCTTTTGCTTCACCAATTATGAAATCATCCTCAATGCTATGAGCTCTAAGTCCTGCAAAAGCTGTGATTATCTGATTTGTAGGAACTCTATCTAAGGTTAATCCTGCCCTCAAAATAATATCCTCCATACCTTGCTGAGTTGTTGTTACATCATTTTTATCCTCTAAATCAATAGCATTAGGCCCTATTAAAAGATTTCCATCTGCTGTTGGGGTTACTAATACCCCCTTCCCCATTTTAGTAGGAAGCTGGAACAAGGTGCTCTTAACTAATTCTCCTACAGCCTTATCTAATAAGCAGTATTCTCCCTTTCTAGGAACAATAGTTATCTTCCTAGAGCTAACCATATTATTTATATCATCTGCAAACAAACCTGCTGCATTTATTACCACTTTTGTTTCTATATCTTCAAAATTAGTTTTAATTAGGAAGGAGTCCTTATTTTTTATAACCTTTTTAACCTCTGTTTCAAATCTAAATTCCACTCCATTATGGTAAGCATTTTCTGCTAAGGCCACAGTCATTTCATAAGGACATACAATTCCTCCACTTGGTATATACAATGCTGCCTCTACCCCTTGTGACACATTAGGCTCCAAATTTCTTACCTCTTCTCCCGTTAATAATCTAATATCCTCTACTCCATTCTTGTGTCCTCTTTCTTTTATTTCAACAAGCTCCCTTATATCCTTTTCATCAAAGCATAAAACCATAGAACCATTTCTTATAAAAGGAAAATCCAATTCCTTAGATAGTTCATCGAACATAGGATTTCCTTTTATATTTAGCTTGCTCTTTAAAGTTCCTGGTTTTGCATCGTGCCCTGCATGAACTATACCACTGTTAGCCTTTGAAGTACTTGATGCTACATCAGCACTCTTCTCTACCACGCATGTGTTTAATTTGTATCTTGATAACTCCCTAGCAATTGCACATCCAATAACTCCAGCACCAATAATTGTTACATCAAACATATTGCCCCTCCATCCATTACTTTAAATTTTCTTTATATATTTACTTATTCTTACATCCTCATTTTTGTTAAAGCAAAAATATTTATAAAAAAAGAGCCATGAAGAAAGAAGCTTACTGAATAAGCTTTCTTAACATCATGGCTCTCATATCTCTGCCTGTTAATGTTTTTATTAAATTATATTTTAATTATATCATAAATCCCTTGGAAAATCTATGAGTTTAAAGATTTAAATTTATTAATGGATTTATTCTAAAAGTTTTATTTTTTCCTTTTAAACCTCTTATTCAACCCAATAGAGGGTACGATTTAAACAAATTAAAGCTCTTACTCACTATAATATGAATTGTTTCAGTTCATATATAAACTCATAAACAAATTATCAACCTATAGGCTATAGGTTGATAATTTGTTCTATTCTTTGCCTAATGCCTTAAGTGATGCAATGTTAACTCCTGTATAGCTTCTCCTATATATTCTTTCTAGAATATTGCTGCAAAAGTCAAGGCTGCAACTATAGCACCTAGTATTGGAGCCACAACTGGAATCCAAGCATATCCCCAGTCAGAGTCACCTTTACCTGCTATTGGTAAAACAGCATGAGCAATACGTGGTCCTAAATCTCTTGCAGGGTTAATAGCATAACCTGTAGTTCCTCCAAGAGAAAGTCCAATTACCCAAATCAAGAAACCTACTGCTAAAGTTCCTATTCCAGGTGCTAAACTAACTTCACCTAAACCTAAAATTCCAAATACAAGAATAAAGGTTCCTATGAATTCTGCCATACAGTTTGCAAAGGTATTTCTTATTGCAGGTCCAGTTGAAAATACTGCTAATTTTGCACCTTTATCTTCAGTAGCTGCCCAATGTGGTAAATAATGAAGCCATACTACAACTGCTCCTAAAAATGCACCTATAAATTGACCAGCTATATAAATTGGAACTTCTGCCCAAGCAAACTTTCCAATGGCTGCAAGACCAAGTGTTAATGCAGGATTAAAGTGAGCACCACTTATCCCCCCAAATATGAATGCAGGAATCATTACTGCAAAAGCCCAACCTGCTGTAATAACTATCCACCCTGAGTTTTCACCTTTAGTTTTCTTAAGAACTACGTTTGCTACAACTCCATCCCCAAGTATAATCAGTATCATTGTACCTATAATTTCAGCTAAAAAATGTGACATATAAACCCCATCCCCTCAAATTATTATCTTTCTTTTACCCAACCTAAAGATCTTCCAACAGCTTCATGCCATCCTTCTAACAAAGTTTCGCTCTTTTCATTAGTCATTTCTGGTTTAAAGGTTCTTGATATAGCCCAGTTTTCTGCAACCTCTTCTTTACTTGACCAGTATCCAACTGCAAGTCCTGCAAGGTAAGCTGCTCCTAAAGCTGTAGTTTCAATTACCTGTGGTCTATCAACTTGAACTCCAAGTATATCTGATTGGAACTGCATTAAGAAGTTGTTTGCACAAGCTCCACCATCAACTTTTAACGCCTTTAAAGTTATTCCTGAATCCTCTTGCATAGCTTTTAATACGTCATAGGTTTGATAAGCTAAAGATTCAAGAGTAGCTCTTATAAAGTGCTCCTTCTTAGCTCCTCTTGTAAGTCCTACAATTGTTCCTCTTGCATATTGATCCCAGTATGGAGCCCCAAGTCCTACGAAGGCTGGAACCATATAAACTCCATTAGTATCTTCTACTGCTGTAGCATATGCTTCTGAATCAGCAGCATCTTTTATCATCCTTAGCTCATCTCTTAACCACTGTATTGAAGCACCAGCCGCGAAAATACTTCCTTCAAGAGCATATTCAACCTTGCCATCAACACCCCAAGCTATAGTTGTTAATAACCCATTTTTAGATTTAACTGCTTTTTCACCAGTATTCATAAGCATAAAACAGCCTGTACCGTAAGTATTCTTAGCAGTTCCTGGTTGGAAACAAGTTTGACCAAATAAAGCTGCCTGCTGATCTCCTGCTGCTCCTGCTATTGGAACTTCAGTTCCAAATAAAGCTGGGTCTGTATGTCCATATACATAACTTGATGGTTTAACTTCTGGAAGCATTGACTTAGGTATATTTAATTCTTTTAAAATTTCTTCATCCCATTGTAAGTCGTATATATTATAAAGCATTGTTCTTGATGCATTGGTGCAATCGGTTACATGAACCTTACCTTTAGTTAACTGCCAAATAAGCCAAGTATCTATGTTTCCAAATATAAGATTACCTTTTTCAGCTTCTTCTCTAGCTCCTGGTACATTGTCAAGTATCCATTTAATTTTTGTTCCTGAAAAATAAGCATCTAATACAAGACCTGTTTTATCCTTAACAACAGTGTCAAAACCCTTTGCCTTTAATTCATCGCAAGTCCCAGAAGTTCTTCTGCACTGCCAAACTATAGCATTATAAACTGGTATTCCAGTCCTCTTGTCCCAAACTACAGTAGTTTCCCTTTGGTTTGTAATTCCCACAGCTGCTATGTCTGTTCCCTCTGCATTTATTCTAGCCATAGCTTCTGCCGCAACACTAAACTGGCTTGACCATATTTCCATTGGATCATGCTCTACCCAGCCTCCCTTAGGATAAATCTGTTTAAATTCCTTTTGTGCCACACTAACAATGTCACCCTTTTCATTGAATAAAATTGCTCTTGAGCTAGTTGTACCTTGATCCAAGGCCATAATATACTTTGCCATAATAAGTCCCCCTTATAATATATATATTCCATTTATGAATAGTCATAAATAGAAGTGATTATGTAGTGATTTTATTTTTTACATGTAAAAGCTTTCTACGCTTTGTAGTAAATTATAATAAAAATAATATGTGTTTTCTGCTGGATTTAGTATACTTTTCTAAAATAATTTTATATAAAAAAAGTATACTAAATTAGAATAAAAAGCCGCATTAAAGCAGAGATATGCTTCTCCTGCTTTAATACGGCTCTCTTTTCTCAGCCAATTTACATCTTAAATTAATTATATATAGTATTTTCACCTTTTTCAATAGAATTTTGAATTTTCTTTTAAATTTGTTACAACTTTGAAAACTTTCTATTTGTATATTTATATTAATTTCTCTCTAAAAAAGAACCTTTTATAAAAAAATTTATTAAATCCTATGCTAATATGATATAAAAAAGAGTTACCAAGTATTACCTAAAACTTTTTCCACAAAGACTCTTGCAATTTCTGGATCAAATTGCTTTCCAGCACTGTTTTTAATTTCTATAACAGCTTCTTCTTCGGTGAAAGACTTTCTATAGGGTCTTTCACAGGTCATTGCATCAAAGGAATCTGCAATACTAATTATTCTTGCCTTCCAGGGAATTTCTTCCCCTCTTAATCCCCTTGGATAACCTGTACCATCCCATCTTTCATGGTGAGCAAGAACATACTCAGCAATATCATAATACCTACTAGAGGTAGCAAGAAGTCTATACCCTGTTTCAGGATGTCTTCTTATTTGCTCCCATTCCTCTTGAGATAACTTGTCAGGCTTGTCTAAAATAACCTCATCCACTGCAATTTTACCTATATCATGAAGCTCCCCCGCCAGCCTTAGTTCTTTTATTTCATCATTTGTCAAATTATAAGCTTTTCCCATAGCCTCACATATTACACTAACTCTTTTAGAGTGAGCGTCCTCCCTTGGGGTTTTTAAGTGAAGTGTATTAAGAATGGATTTTATAACCTCACTACGTCTGCTGGAACTGTAGAAAATCTTTTTCTGATACATGAAATCCTCTGCATTTTTTACAACTTTCCACATATCTTCATTTTCATACATCTTCGTATCGCAACCAAAAGAGACTGTGATAATGATGTTCATTACGGCCTTTTCCTCTAGCTTCTCTTTAGCCTGATTTATTAATTTTTGTGCCAATGCTTTTTCTGCTTTGGGAAGCAAGATAATAAATTCATCTCCCCCGGTTCTACATATAGTATCCCCTTGCCTAAATTCTTTTTTAAGTACTTCTGCAACCTGTTGAAGAAGCATATCACCATATTTATGCCCAAAAGCATCATTTATGGTTTTTAACCCATTCACATCAGCAAAAATAATAGATAAAGGCAAGGTTTCCTTGGTATTTAGTCGTTTTAAATCCTTCTCGAAATATCTTCTATTATACAAGCCTGTTAATTGATCATGGTAACTTAAAAATTCTACTTCCTTTCTCTTTTCATTTTTTTCGCTACAATCTCTAAAAACTAACACCATTCCTATAGTGCTTCCTGACTTATCCTTAATAGGTGATAAGGTATTTTCAACAACTCTTTCATAACCGTTCTTGGAAATTAAAATTTTATTATTGTCTAAGTCAGTAGCACATTCTTCTTCAGTACCTTCTTGTGAAGGGATTTTTACTTTTTCTCTTGTGATTCCATAAATAACCTTAAAAATGGTTTCTAGATTATGTCCCATTGCATCCTCATTGCACCATCCTGTAAGTTCCTCTGCTACTGGATTTATAAAGGTTACATTCCTGTCTTTATCAACAGCTATAACCCCATCCCCTACAGAAGTCAAGGTAGCATATAGCTTCTCTCTATTTTCTCTTACTTTATATTGTTCAGCTTCTATTCTGCTTAACATGTTATTTATTGAACTTCTCAAAAAAGCAAATTCATCCTTGCCAGAAACTTTTAGCTTTTTAACTTCACCTTTACCAAGCTCTATAACTTTAACCTCATCAATTAGCTTTGTAAACGGCATAGATATATATCTTCCAAGAAGACTAAAAACTATTCCTGAAATTAGTAACATAATTTCTATGTAACTTAATATAAATTTATGTATTTGTTTCATACCACCTGAAAATAAAGTTCTGTCCATATTTAATTTTATTATAATGGGAGAATTTCCATGAAAGTCACTTTGTAACATAAATTCCATGTCCATGAAATCTCTATATTTTTGGGATTCAATTAAAGCTAACGACTGACTATCAACATCCTCTTTAATTTTTCCTTTTACTAAATACTCATCATCTATGTTCATTGTGGAAAAGGAAATTTTACTATCTGTTATTTTCTCTAAGGTTTTCACCATTTCCTCATCAATAAGCCTTCCAAAAATCATCCTCCCCACCGATTCCTTAATCTTCATAGAATCAGTGATTTCTGAACTAGTAATAAAATAAAATTTATCCCCAAGTTTCATAATGGCTGAAGTATCTTCCTTAGTTTTAGACATTATCATAATCTTGTCAATTTCTTTATCAATACTAATTGGAAAATCCTCAAAAGCTTTTTTATTAAAATTATAATACTTCTTGGTCTTTATTAAATCATCCTTTTCAGCAATAATAACAAAGTTGACTTCAAGATTTATAAAAGTATCGTCATTTAAATTTTCTTCTGTAAAAGTGGGGTATTTATTTTTCATATATTCATAAGTATCATCCCAATGTGCCCAATCATTTAGGACACCGCTATACTTGTCCATTTTTTCTTTTAGAAAAGCCTCTATATTCCATCTTATTGAGTTAACTTGAATTTCCTCTTGCTTTTCAAGATAATTTGAAAAAAATTCCTTCAGTGAAAATCTACTAAATAAAACAATAAAAACTGTAGTGGTAATTAATATTAATGTTACTTTATTTCTTACATTCATTTGAACACCCTCTATACAACACTTTCTTTCACTTATTCTCACATGTTTTCTAAAGCCATGGCTTTTTATTGTTCTGTAATATTATTAATTAAATTTAATTCTCGTAAAAAAAATAAGAAAACTTAACATGTTTAAATTGTATTGTAATATATTTTTTGTTTATTTTCTGTATTTCAGCAAATTTTGACTCATTTCATCATCTTCAATAAAAGTAAAACCATAAAAATTACTAGAAATCAAATAGTTTTTATGGTTTTAACCAAAAGTCAGCACTTAGCATCTTTGTATATTATTGCCTCAACTATCATAACCTACAATTTCAATACCTGCCATGTACCCTTGTTCCTCCAAGCTGCTATTATTCATCTTATCATATAGTTTCATTTTTACCTGTCCAGCTGACTCTTCTTTGATTTTTTCTCCCATTTTTCCTAGCTTAGGAGCAATAAGTTCACCTGAGTCTTTAACCATTGCCTGAATTTCTAGTTTAGCCTTATGATTTTCTAATGATATTGTCACCTTATTACTACTTACCTTTTTAATTATTGCAGTACTGTTATTGTAAGTAGCAAATCTATATTCTGAGTCTTCAACTACTAAATTACATATAAATCCTGTAAAACTTCTCTTTAAAAATGGAATGTGTGCTATGGAGCAAAATAAGCTTGTGCTCTCATTGCAGAAATTGTTACACTGGATCCATATATACTCTTTAGGAAAAGAAGTTCCCCAATCTTTTTCTAAGTAACCTCTTCCATTATTAAAATCTATTTCCTCACTATTAATTCTAAGCTTTCCACTTACTCTATGGTTCATGCTAATAACTCCATGATTGCACTCCATATTAGGTATGTAAGCAAAATATCCCATTATATTAGGCATTAAAATTGATTTCTTAATAGTCATATAGGTTCCTAAATTAATAGTTCCCCTTATAATTGCATCCTTATGAACTAAATTAATTTCCACCTTTGCTTCTGTAAAAGTATTGTTTTCTATTTCTACTTTAAAAGGATTGTTACTATATCTAAAAGATTCTATTGGATATTTTACATAGCCTGTTTTTACTTTCTTTTCGCCCGTGGTACTTTCATACACATAAATATATTGAACAAAACTGTGAGGATCCTCAGCTGTTAGGCTAATTCCGGGTATAAAACATGCTACATTTTTTCTATCTTTTGAAACCTGTCTATAGTACCAACCTTCAAAGTAATTTTTTCTTTTAATATGCCCTTGGAATATCATTGGTGAATTAATCTTTTTTAGCCACATAAATTTATTCTGTTTCATTATATTGTACAAATTCTCCTTAATCATTACTAAATTAATCTACTTACTTAGGCTATCCAAAATCAGTTAATTTTATATTAAATAAAATTAATTACAAAGAAAAAGACAAGATTAAGTAAGAGTAAGAACCTTACTTAACCTTGTCTTTTATTCTTTCTTCCATTATCAGTGTTAAATATTCCTATATCAAATTATTATAAATTCAATGGATATGTGCCATAGGTTTTAGCAGCTTCCATAAACATTTCAACTTTCTCAATCGGTGTATTCATTGGAATTTGACAACCTGTACTTAAGATAAACCCCTTTGGGGAATTGTGGCCTTTTCTTATAGAATCTTTTACTGAGTTAAATATCTCCTCTTTAGTTCCTAAATGCACCACATCTACTGGGGGTACGTTACCTGTGATGATAACTCTATGCCCCATTATTTTCTTAGCTTCTTCTAAGTCTTCTACATTATCTATACTAAAGTTTGATATACCTATATCAACTACATCCTGCCAAATTTCTTTGCTTCGCCCACAGATATGTATACCTGGAGCACTTCCAGTGGTTTCTTTGATTTTCACTGCATTCTTCTTAAGATAAGGCAGTGAAAACTCTCTAAAAAGTCTTGGGCTAATTAGGCTTGTTGATGAAACTGGATCTGCAAAGCCAATGGATAACCCTAGTTTTGCTACTTCTTCTATATATCTATTATTTGATTCTGTTACTATTTCCATTAAGGTGTGTACCTTTTTAGGATACTTTATCATCCACTTTAACAAATTCTCAGTTCCTACCACAGATGCAGCCACACTAAAAGGACCAGACATTGCAGCTCCTACATCAACTTGCTTTATCAAAGCATCTTTTGTCAATCTTAAAGCTTGTAGTAAAATTGGTAATCTTCCATCCGTTAAAGGATTAGCTACCTTTAAGCCTTCAATTTCATTAACTGATTTAGCAGCAGGTTCTAGGAGATATGAAATATTATAATCAGGATAGGCAATTTTAGAACCCATAGCCTCTGCAACGCCTCTAAGACTTGTGGAAATCCCCACACTATCATGGCCTAATTTATTAAAAAGTGCAATTTCTAAGTTTGCCATTAACTCTGCTGAATAATAGTAATCACTAGTTTTTGCTCCAATAAAAGGTGCCATAGTTACTCCCATATCCGGCACACAAATTACACGATCAATTTCCTCACCTTTTGAGAAAGCATCCATTCTTTCCCTTGGAGTCATTTCTTCTTTAAACAATAGGACTCTCTCCTTTACAACTTAATAATTTAGATTCTCTTTATTCATGTTTTTAATTACTCATGATTTCTTTTATTTTTCTAACAGCTTCATTGGCATCCTTTGTGTATAAATCTGCACCAATTCTATTAGCATAGTTTTGAGATATGGGACCTCCACCAATTAACACTTTGTATTTATCTCTAATATTTTTCTCCTTCAACTTATTAATTACAGTTTCCATACCTCCCATGGTAGTGGTCATTAAAGTTGACATGCCAATAAAATCTGCACTAACTTCTTCAGCTTTCTCAATAAACTGATTAAGCGGTACATCTCTTCCTAGGTCGTATACCTCTATCCCACCTGATTCCATCATTATCTTTACTAAGGTCTTTCCAATATCGTGGGTATCCCCTTCAACAACACCAAGGACAACTTTAATGGGCTTTTCTATACTATTTTTATCTAAGTAAGGCTTTACTACCTCTAAACCTGCATTCATAGCATCTGCACAAATCAAAACCTCCGGAAGAAAATATTCTTCTTCTTCAAAAAGCTTGCTTACCTCATCCATTCCAGGTATTAGTGCCTTTGTTATAGTTTCATAGGCTGGTATGTCTTGCGTTAAGGTTTCTTCACAAAGCTCAACTACCTTCTCCTCTTCCATTTCTACTAAACTATTTTTTATATTAAAAAATATTTTCTGCTTATTCATAGCAACCTCCATATTGAAATCATCATGTCCATTATATAGCACTATAATTTTACATAGTATAAAATTAGTCATGTATAATAAATTCAAATACTTACCGCACTTCTAATAGACATAATAAATAGTAATCATTTAGCTTTTTGTGTGAAAATCACTAGATTAAACTACATGGTAAACTATCACTAAATATACTGATAGTTACATCTATATGCCATTTGACTTCAAGAATATATAGGTTTAGTATAAAGATGGATTTTACCAAAAACTTGTTAAACCACAGTAAGAACCTTTTGTTAGATAAGTCGTGGTTTTGATTCTCTATAAATTATAAAAGCTATGAAATGAATTTATTGTAAGTTTATAAAGGTGAAAATTAGTTTTATTCATCTTAAAAGCCTTAGAGCTGTAAAGATAACCTTTTTACACAAGGTAGGTTTTCACTTTTTATCCCTATACTTAAAACTAGAGGTGAAAAAATTATGAGTTATATAAAAAAAGGCTCAAAGGAATTTAGAAAGGCAAATGCGGCATTATTTGCTGGTGGTTTCTGTACCTTTGCAGTTTTATATAGTACCCAACCCCTACTTCCATACCTTTCTAAAGAATTTAATATTTCCCCCACAACAGCTAGCCTGTCACTCTCTGCTACCACAATTTCATTGGCAATAAGTCTACTTATAGTAGGTTCTTTATCTGAAGCCTTGGGAAGAAAATCAGTGATGACCTTTTCCATGTTTTCAGCTTCTATCCTTGCCATGCTTACGGCTTTTGTTCCAAGTTTTCACTACCTTATTGTCTTGCGTATACTCCAAGGCTTTGTTTTATCTGGATTATCTGCAATTGCCATGGCTTATTTAGGAGAAGAAATTGAAGAGAAAAGTCTTGGCATTGCCATGGGAATGTTCATTAGTGGTAATTCTCTAGGAGGTATGTTTGGACGTATAACCATAGGAATTTTTACTGATTTATTCAATTGGCGTATCGCCCTTTTTAGTATAGGTGCATTAAGTCTAATTTCTAGTGTATTGTTCTATGTTCAACTTCCACCTTCAAAACACTTTACTCCAAGAACTTTAAACCTGAAGAAATTGACTAAATCCATGGTGAATCATTTAAAGAATTCTAACTTGCTCTGCCTTTTTATCACTGGCTTCTTATTACTAGGCAGCTTAGTATCTTTATATAATTACATAGGCTTTCAGTTAATTGCTCCACCCTACTCCCTAAGTCCTACTTTAGTAAGCTTTATTTTTGTAATTTATTTATGTGGAACCTTTAGTTCAACTTGGATGGGACACCTTGCAGACAATTATGGAAAACAAAAAATATTAAGAATAGCTCTTTTAATAATGCTTGGTGGAATAGGAATAACTTTAACCAAGAATTTAGCCCTGAAAATTTTTGGTATAGCTCTACTAACCTTTGGTTTCTTTGGTGGTCACTCTATTGCTAGCAGTTGGGTAGGTCATCTTGCAAATCATGATAAAGCACAAGCTTCTTCTCTTTATCTTTTCTTTTATTATATAGGCTCCAGTGTAGGGGGAACCTCCGCAGGTACTTTCTGGACAAATTATGGGTGGGTTGGAGTTGTAGGATTAATTATAATTTTTATTGCTATTGCTTTTATAGTTTCAACTAAGCTTCCTAAGGACAAGGCTTGTGAAATCCATAAAACTGAGAAAATAAACCTATAATTTTTGTTAAGTTTTTATAACTTTAAAATTTGATATAAAAAAGGGTGTTGCATAGCACATAAAGCCCTAAATAGTACGAAAGCCATGCATAAATAGAAGGCAAATTCTTCTATTATGCATGGCTTGATTAGTATTAAGTTAATTAATATTTGTTTTACTACAGTCCTCTTAGGGATTATAGGCCTAGTAAAAATTTTAGTTTTACTTATAAATCGCCTTGATTGGGTCTAGTTTTGAAGCATTATAGGCTGGTATTATACCGAATACAATCCCTACTATAACAGAAGTAAGTGTTGCTCCTGCAAAGCTTCCTACAGTGAGTACTGGTTTGAAAGGCATAAAAACCCCTGCTAGCTTTCCAAATAAATACCCGCATAAGATACCAATTAGTCCCCCTGTTCCTGTAACCATAATAGCTTCAAATAAGAATTGAAGTAGTATGCTTATTGGTTTTCCTCCAATGGCTCTTCTTATACCAATTTCCCTCTTTCTCTCAGAAACAGATACATACATGATGTTCATAACCCCAATTCCCCCAACAAATAAAGAAATACCTGTTACTAAAGCTACGAAGGTAGTTAATCCTCCAATAATCTTTTCAAAAGCCTTTGTTATTGCCTGAGGATCTTGAGTTTCATATTTTCCTTTTAGAGTAGGATGACTTAAAGCAAGTTCCTTTTTTACCTCTGTAAGGACTTTTTCCCTATCTGCATCAGGCTTAATATAAACATCTATGCTTGAAATTGTAGTATCAGCGCTCATATCTTCCATGGATTCCTTAGATACATAACTAGTTCCCCCCGTTAGTGAAAACGCACTCTCTTCCCCCAATACTCCTACCACTTCATGGGTTATACCATTAAGAGTTATTCCTCTACCAATTGCATTTTCAGGATTCCCAAAAACCTCTTTTGCATTTCTCTTGTCTAAAACTATTAACTTTCTAGATTTCTCTTCTGGTTTAATAGTACGTCCATGTTCAATATTTAGCTTTTGATCCTTATACTCACTTAGCACAAGCATTACAGTTTTGTCAAAATAAGTACCTTGTGCTGTAGAAAAGCTAAAACCTGCAAAGGCACTTTTGCTTTTTTCTACCTTTTGAACCCCATCAATCTTTTGAAGAGAATAAATGTCCGACTCCTCGAAGGGTTCCATCAGGGTCATATCTGCTCCCATATTTTCCGGTTGAAATAGTACATTTACTTTATTTGAACTAGTATCCTCCACTGATTTATTAACCTCTGCCTTTAGTCCATTACCTATGGATAGTATTGTTACTACAGAGCTTATCCCAATAATTATACCTATCATAGTTAGGAAAACTCTTAGTTTGTGTGATTTCATGCTATAGACAGAAGTTTTTAATAAATCTATTATTGACATTTTAACTCCACCTTTGCCATTACCCCATCCTTTATACGAATTACTTTATTAGCATATTTCGTTAAGTCCTCATCATGGGTAACCATTATAATAGTTTTCTTTTCCTCATTGAGCTTTTTTAGTATGTTCATAATATCTTCTCCTGTTTCACTATCCAAAGCTCCTGTAGGCTCATCTGCAAAAATAACATAAGGGTCATTTATTAAGGCCCTAGCAATGGCAATACGTTGCTGCTGTCCCCCTGAAAGTTCTGTAGGCCTTTGTTGTTTCTTGTTCAATAATCCTACAATATCTAAATACTTCTCAGTAAGTCTTGTTCTTTCCTTATGAGACACATTTCCCTTATAAACTAAAGGAAGCTCCACATTTTGACCAATAGTTAGAGATTCTATTAAGTGAAACTGTTGGAAAATAAAGCCCATATAGTTATTTCTTAGCTCAGACCTCTGATTTTCATTTAAGTGAGTAACATCTTCTCCATTAAATATATAATTACCCTCCTCAAAGCTATCAAGAAAGCCAAGAAGATTTAAAAGAGTAGTTTTTCCACTCCCAGACTTCCCCATAATCATTAAAAAGTCTCCTTGTTCTATGGTTAAATCAATATTTTTAAGGGCATGTAGTCTACCCTCTCTTAGTTTATAATATTTATTAATACTTTTTAGCTCTATAACTTTACTCAACAGGATTACCTTCTTTCATATCTTCCCTTGGGTTAGTTACTACTACATCATTTTCCTGCAAGCCTGAATTTATAACTACTTCCTTTGAATCGCTTTCAGTATATGTGATTTCTTGCTTAGTTAGCTTATTATCCACAGCTTTAAAAACATAACTCTTATCATTTTCCTTTAAAATAGCTGTTTTAGGTATCTTTATTGCTTCATCATCTAATTTAATACTAGCTTGCACGTGAAATCCATTTGTTAACCCCTCTTGTGAATCAAAAGCTATATTTACAGAGTAATAAGATATATTGGAGTCTCCTCCACCACCAGTTATGGCTTGTGCAGTAACCTGAGGTGCTGTAGGTCTATTTCCTATGGAAGTTATTTTTCCACTTACAGCTTTACTAGTAGATAGTATAAGTATTTCTGCAGATTGATTTTCTTTTATCTTTGGTTGTTGCTTTTCATTAATGCTTCCCTTCACATAAAAAGTTGCGGTTTCAATTGTTATATATGGTGATGTTGGATTACTCTTTGTATCATGTAAGATTACCCTTCCATCCATAGGTGCTTTAATTGTAGTAAATTCTTTTTCTTTTAGCCCTTTTAGTTCACTTTCAAAAGATTCAATTTGAAGTTGAACTGAATCTATTTGATCCTTATAGGCACTTAGTTGACTATCCATACTTGGAGCTAAAGCTGAATTTAAAGCCAAGTTATCATTACCACCAGCTAATAAACTTTGATTTTTCTTTGCTTGTTCTTGTTGAGCAAGTAGCTGCTTTTTTGCTTCTCCCTGTTTTGCAACTAGCTGCTTTTTTTGAGCATTACTTGAAGAAAGTTGTCTATTCACTTGTTTAATTTGTTCACTTACTACCTCGCTTTTATAAGTAAATAATACCTCATCCTTTTTAACAACTTGTCCATTTTTCACTGAAGTTTTATCTACAGTTCCTTTAGTAGGGTCTAAAAAGATATCTTCACTTTTCTCTGGAGAAATTACTCCATTTATAAATATCTTTTCTTTTGGTGCAATAGTCAATAGCTCTACCTTCTTAGCCTTAGCTGTATTATTTGTACTTTTCTTCAAAAAATAAAAACCTAAGGTCGATAAGATTATAATCATGGAAATAACAGAAATTATAATATACTTCTTTTTCATAAAGTATCCTCCTCAATAAATTAAATTAGTTAACACCTTTTAAAGGTGTTATACATAATTAATAAATAAACTTTTTTATTTTAACTCCTCTCTTTATTCCTTCATGGTCTATGATAAGTGTTCTAATATTTCGAGGTAATAAAAAATAACTTTTTAAACAGGGTGCCCCACTTAAATGAGACACCCTGTTACTTCTAATATTATTTATACGGATTTACTACCTAATATTATATTGCCATGAGTTATAGGGTATCTAGAAACATTGCAGACTACCTTTGTGAAATTTACTACACTTATTTTCATAATTATGTAACTTCAAATCCTCTTACTTACTTTTCACTTTAGCTTACCTGTATATGCTTTGTTCCTTATTTTCATTATACAGATGTGGATTTTTAATTGCCAATAAATATTTATCGCAAATTCTAACACGTAAAATTCCTATTTTAGTGGGTTTATGTAGTATTCTTTCTTTTTCGACATTTTGAAAACATTTAACTGTCAAACTTCACTTTTTCTTTTAAGCTATATTGAATTGCTTTAAATATAAAAAGTAAACTGAAATTTGAACAAATTTGCTGGAGTTGTATCAATATAATATAAACCTTATAATATTATTATGGGAAAAAATTAACAAACACTTATAAGGAGATGTTTATTATGGAAAATAACCAAAAACCAAAACTCGGTGGGGGTATCTTAACAATATCAATCATCCAATTAGTTTTTACTGGATTGGGTATTATTGGATTTATTCCACTACTATTGATGAAAGATACAATTGAACAACAATTACAATCAGTAGGACAAACTGCACCTGTACTTTCTACAAGTAGCTTAGTTATAAGCTTGATATTGTCACTGATATTAGTTATAGGAATTATCTTAATACTACTCAGAAAATCCTTAGGGGTATACACTTACTTTACATGTGTAGTTGTTAACATTATTTATGCTATAATTATGACGGGATTCAAAGCTTCTCTTATTATTAGTTTAATACTACCATTATTAATGGCTTTATTTATTTATCAAAAGAAAGAAATTTTTGGCTTTGGAGCTAAAGCAGATTCTATAGACCCACCATCAAACATGTAATAGCTTTAAGACTGTTTTATAACCTAGACTTATAAAAATTTAATGACCTCCTTTGATTCTGGTGCGCTTAGCAAACTACATAAGAACCAAAGGAGGTCTATTTTTGCTTACAGATAGATGCTTTAAATATTACCTAGGTAGGTGTTGATTTTAAATGAATAATATTCTACAGTTTAACTACTAACTCTTTGTTGCTTTATTATTACGAGAGTTACTGAAAGTATAGCCACAGCAAATCCAACTACTATAAGCATATTTAAAAATACTGGAGTAAGGTTTTCCATATTAAAATTCACGGTGTTAGCTATGATATTATTGGATTTAACATACCAATAGTTTGGTGTAAAAGATGCTATTTTTAATACTGTTTTACCTAACAATTCCTGAGGAACAAATACTCCGCTGATAAAACATGATCCTAAAGAAAAAACATTTGCCGCTGCTGACATGGCACCCTTGCTTTTTACAATATTACCGATAAAATAGCTAACACTCAAAGCTGCAAGGGTAAACACAAAGGAGTTCAATAAAAACAGTGCGCCTTTTGCGGTAAACATATAACTACCATACATAATAAAGCTTGTTGAAATCATAGCTACCCATGCAAGGATTGCAAAACTAAAGTTTGCTAGTATCATTTGATAATTCATATTTCTAAGCTTTATAGGTGAGCAATTATTTCTCTTTTTTAAGTCTGTATTGTTAAACACAAGCATAACTGAACATACACCTAAAATTAATACTGCAAATAATGCATAAGCCATATAATTAAAATAAAAGGCACGCTTTTCATTTTTACTAATTTCTTCTTCTGAATTATTTACCTTCACTTCAATCCTTTGTAACAAATCATTGTCAACATAACTTATTAACTGTTCCTCTGATAAATTTTCCATATTGGAACTATAAATTTTTGCCGTATTTAAATATTTATTGATTATACTATCAACGTATATTCCACTTGTTGAACCAGGTAGAGATGTCTTTTCAATTTGTGGTGTTTTACCACTTAGCAATTCTTCAGTAAACCCTTCTGGTACTTTTACTATATATTCTACTTGCCTGAAAAATAATGCATCTTGAAGCTTCTGGTTATCATCTGGGATATCTATGAGTTTACCATTTTTTCCAAGATAGCTTTTTAGCCCCTCTACTAGTTTTGAGTCTCCATCATAATTTATAAATGCTATATTAACTTTTGTTTCAGTAAAATCAGTATTTACAGTTTGATTACTTGTATTAGCTAGAGCTATTGCTAAGGATATAAATACTACAACATAAATCATTATTTGAGATAAATTTTTAAGAATTATTTTGAAAAAAGCCTTATAAACTTGCATATTTCTGCCTCCTTAATACCAGGTAGGTAATTGTACTGAAAATTACGGAGAAGCCACAAAGTAAAGCTATATTTATAAAAAATTGCTTATAGGTACTATAATAATATAAGGAATAAAATGAGTCTGTTATTAGATTTACTGGATTAAGATAAGATATAATTGGCGCCTTAGTGCTAATTATATATTTCATTTTGTCATTCATCATACCTGATAAAAAAGACATGGTCATAGTGCCACCGATTAGAATTGCAATTTTAATCCCTTCACCTTTTTTAATTATTGAAGCAATACAAGTACCAAAGGTAACCCCTGTAATTGTTCCAATTAAACAAGTTAACGCAATATATCCTAATTGACTACCAAATTTTACTTTTAAAATTAAATTTAAATAGCCTATCAAAATAAGCATTATTCCTAACTGCACTGTTGTTGCTGCAAGCATTGAAGCTACAAATACCTTTAGTTTATGGGTTGGTGCCATGTTAACCCTTGCCCCTTGTGGGGATAAATTAGCCTGTAGGGCAGTAACTTCTTTAAGTCCACAAAAGCTTCCATATAAGCAAGTCATGGCAATTAAACTATAAAAATAGATTACAACATTATTTGGTTCAGCTTTGCCTGCTACAACTTCCTTAAGATAGTCATTTCTATTTGAAACACTATTTAAAAGCCCTTTCTCCATAGCAGAAGGATTTTTATTGATAATTGTTACCACTGTAGAGGAAGTTTGTTTAAAATCTTCTATGAAGGACTTTATTATAGTTTGTTTTATACCTGAATTTTTCACAACAAGGTTTATCCCATTATCAAACAATATATACCCTTCAATTTTATTGTCCTCTAGAAGTCTATCTGCCTCTTCCTTTGCTGTGTAACTCACATGAAAGAGCTTACTATTCTCTGTGGTCGTATTTGCCGTTGAAAGTGACTCAATAGTTTTAATAAAATCCCCATTTCTTTTATATTCCTCATTTTCAATTATGCCAATTTTAATTTCCGAAAAATTTTCAGCACTTGAAAGATTTGAAAAAGCCATATTAAACAATGTAGCTAAAAGTATTGGGAATAATAAAGTCCAAAACATGTTTTGCTTGTCCCTTAAAATACATTTAAGTCTATATATATAATTATGAAAAATCATTATATCACTCCTTTAATCTCTGAGCTCTTTACCAGTTATCTCTAAGAATACATCATTTAAGGTTGGTGGTTCTGAATAAATCTTTCCAACTACAATGTTTTTTGATTTTAGATAGTCTAGCAAAGCAACTAAATTATTTTTACCCCTGCTTGACTTAGCAACAAGTAAGTTTTCATTATATTCAGCAGAAACTATATTAGGAAGATTTTTTACTCCCTCTAATATGGTATTATCCATTTTGAATACTTCTATAGTTAACTTTTCCCCAGAGTTTATCATACCCTTAAGTTCATCATTAGTTCCCGTAGCAATTATCTTTCCTTTATCCATAATTGCAATACGAGTGCAGATTTCCTCAACCTCTTCCATATAGTGAGAAGTATACACAATTGTTGCCCCTTCCTTATTAAGGCGTTGTATTCCTTCTAATATATTATTTCTACTTTGTGGGTCAACAGCAACTGTTGGTTCATCTAATATAATTAGCTTTGGCTTATGAGCAATCCCACAAGCAATGTTTAATCTACGAAGTAACCCTCCACTTAACTTTTTAGGATAAAACTTTCTAAATTCTTTTAACCCAACAAAATCTATAGCTTCTTCCACCAACTGGCGGCGCTTCTTTTTATCTTTAACATACATTCCACAAAAATAATCAATGTTTTCAAAAACCGTTAACTCTTCAAAAACTGCTACATTTTGCATAATAATACCGATGTCACTCTTAATATCGTATGCATCAGGTGACATAGGTTTATTATAAATTTCTATAGTGCCTTTATCATATTTAAGCAAAGATAAAATACAATTTATTGCAGTGGTTTTACCAGAACCATTTGGTCCTAAGAGTCCAAAAATCTCCCCTTCATTTACTTCTAAATTTAAATGATCTAGTGCTATTAACTCATTATATCTTTTTACTAGGTTTTTAACCTTTATTACCATATAAATACCTCCAATTATTAATACAATAAAATTCTTTGAAAAGATTTGCTAAAAGCAATTATTTCCTTGTCTATATATTAATCATAATACATTTATTTGTAATTTGTTAGTGATTAAACTCCTAGTTACCCATGACAAATGTAATAATCAACTTGAGGACCTAGCCATGTGGTGTTAAAATTTATATATAAATGAATAACTTCCTGTATTTTGAAAATTAACTGTTAAAGACTATGGAATAACTATTACTGAAAAAGGTTGGTAAATAAAATGAAGAGGTTAATTGATAAACTTGTTATCTTTATTATTTGTTTTACTCTATATATGCCAAATGCTAATAACCTATATATGATAGCTCCAATTTTAATTGCTATAGCCTTAAGTGCTCTCTTAAGCTATTTAGAAAATGACAGTATAACCTTGTCAGTGTTTACTGCCTATTTGGTTGCTTGTTTTTTTAAGCCAGCTTTCTTGTTCTTTATTCCTCTGATATGTTATGATGTAATATTTTTTAAGCTAAAACTGATATGGGTATTCTCTTTTCTTCCACTTTTTATAAACTCCACTGAAATCCTATTTACTTCAAAGTGGTTACTAGCGCCAGTTATTATTGCTACCTATACTTTAAAACATCGTAGCGTTTCCCTTGAAAAATTTGAAAAACATTTTCATAACCTTCAAGATGATACTAAAGAAATGAGAATAACGCTTGAAAAACAAAACAAAGAACTTATGGAAAAACAAGATTATGAAATAAACCTTGCCACGGTAACAGAACGAAATAGAATAGCAAGAGATATCCATGATAACGTGGGGCACTTACTTTCAAGATCTATTTTACAAGTGGGGGCACTTCTTGCCATCAATAAAAATGAAGAAACAAAGGAAAGCTTAACACTTGTAAAAAACACACTGTCAGAAGCTATGGATAGCATACGCAACAGTGTCCATAATTTGCATGAGGAATCAATTACCTTAGGTACTGAGATACAAAAACTAGTTGATAATTTTAAATTTTGCCCTATTAAGTTCCAATACGATATGAATGCAAATCTTGAAAATAATATTAAGTATTGCTTTATTGCTGTTACCAAAGAAGCTTTATCAAACATTATAAAACATTCAAACGCTACTACTGTATCATTAATAATTCGTGAGCATCCTGCACTTTACCAATTAGTTATACAAGATAATGGCTCTAACTGCAGTTGTAATAGTGAAAATGGTATAGGGCTAAAGAATATTACAGACAGGGTTAATGCAGTAGGCGGCAACGTTAATGTGAGTACAGATAAAGGTTTTAGAATCTTCATCTCAATACCAAAAAAATAATTATTTAGAAAGGATTAAATAAAAATATGAGAGTAGTTGTTGTAGACGATGATAAATTAGTATGTGTAGCTCTTAAAACCATATTAGAAGTTGAAAAAGATATTTCCGTTGTAGGCACTGGTCACAATGGGAAAGAAGCTATAGAACTTTATAATAATTTGAAGCCTGATATTTTATTAATTGATATAAGAATGGAAACCATGACGGGGCTTGAGGCAGCAGAATTTATTTTAACCAAGGATAAACAGGGAAAGATATTATTTCTTACCACTTTTTCAGATGATGAGTATATAGTTAAGGCATTGAGGATTGGTGCTAAGGGCTATATTATAAAGCAGAACTTCGAATCCATTGTACCTTCTCTTAGAGCTGTATTTATGGGACAAAGCGTCTTTGGTGATGATATTGTTTCAAAAATTCCATCCCTAATTGCCAGTAACAATAAAACTGATTTATCAGCCTCTGGAATTACTGAAAAGGAATTAGATATAATTACTCTTGTAGCTGAGGGACTAAGTAACAAAGAAATAGCTACTAGATTATATTTAAGTGAAGGCACTGTTAGAAATAATATTTCTATAATTTTAGAGAAATTAAGTTTAAGAGATAGAACACAACTTGCAGTATTTTATTATAAAAATAGGTAAATACTTTTCACACTAAAATTAGAACTCTAACTTAATTAATAAAGTAAGTAAATCTATAGTATGTTAATATATTATACTGAATTAAAACTTACCCTATAGTCAAAGATTCAATTAATATTATAGTGTGAACTTCCACTTTATGAGAGTTATTTTCAATGTGTACGAAAAAGGTTTGGATTTCTCCAAACCTTTTCTTGTACTTAATAGATAAAAACACTTTAATTCATCCTATCTTTATAAACTTAATTAGCTTCAATTATAATGATAGGCAATGATTTTTTTATTTATCTCCAAATATAAGACACTGTGAAAATAATTTTTCATAACCCTCTGAGGCTCCAAGCTCCATATAATTCATTTTACCTGCTAAGTCCTCTATCTCTTTCTTAACATCAATGGACATAAGTGCCATATATGCTCCAGTCTTGGAGGAATTCCCCACATATACTAGTTTATCCTTTACCTCTTCTGGTAAAATGCCCGTACCTACAAGACTATCTGCTGGCAGATGAGCTCCAAACTGTCCAGCTATCATCACCTTATGTAGTTCCTTCATTTCAATATCCGCTTGTTTTAGTAAGGCATAAAAACCTGATAAAAGAGCTCCCTTGGCTAATTGTACTTGCCTAATATCCCCTTGGGTTATTAACAGTTGTTCTGGAGTACTTCTTAAAACAAATTCTCTTTTTTTCCCATTTAATTGTATCATGGGATATCGATAATCGGTTTCTTCTAGGCTTTCCTTTTTTATAAAGGCTCCATCTTTTTTTACAATTCCTGTTTTAAGTAGTTCCTTAACTGCGGCCAATATACCACTTCCACATATTCCTACAGGTTCTTCTTCTCCTATCACCTTAAATTCTATGCCATTTTCTGTGATTATTACATCTTCAATGGCTCCCTCTGCTGCTCTCATTCCCGAGCTTATATTCATCCCTTCTAAGGCTGGTCCAGCTGCACAAGAACAGGACAGCAAACTTCCCCCCTTAGATAAAACTATCTCTCCATTAGTTCCTATATCTATAAATAGTATGTTTTCCTTAGCTTTATGCAATTCACAAACATAGGCACCTGCTACTATGTCTGCTCCAATATAAGAAGATACAGAAGGAAGGCAATATACACATGCCCCCTTTGCAGCTTTAATACCAAGATCCTTTGCCAGTATATTCTTTGCCTTTATAAATACTGGAGCATAGGGAGATTTTCCAATTGATGTTGCATCAATACCTAATAGAAAATGCATCATAGTACAGTTTGCAGCCACTGAAATTTCATAAATATTTTCTTTTCTTACTTTTGCTTCACTACATACTTCTTCTATCAATTCATTGATAGCCTCTACTATAGTTTTCTGTAAAGCTTCTTTAGAGCCCTCTGGATGTTCCAATTCATAGGTTATTCTAGTTAATACATCTAACCCAAACTTCTTTTGAGGATTAATTGTTGAAGCAGTGGCTAGCTCCTCACCATTGTTCATATCTATTAAAGCTGCTACCACTGTTGTGGTCCCAATGTCAATGGCAACACCATAGAGAAGTTCAGTAGTATTCCCTGATTCAAGCGCAATTAACTCACTATGATTAAATACTCCCGTTACAGTTCCATAGCTGCTTTCATAGTCTCTAAGTAACTGCCAGTTAACCTTTTTAGTCCCAAGAACCTGACATAAACAATCTTCAAAAGGACTTTGGTTTTCCAAAGTAGGATTTTCTATATGAAAACTTTTTTTGTAAATTGCTGGTTTAATCTGAAATTTAGGCATGTAACCAGTGGTAAGTATTTTATGCTTTCTTTCTTTTTGCAGAAGTTCTATTGTAATATCTCCTTCTGGTACTACTAGACAAGACAGCCTTATACCTGCTTCTATTTCATCTTTTTTTAATAACTTTCTTTCTGTTGATGAAAGTTCTGAAAGGTTTCCTTCCACTAGTCTAACCTTACATTTTCCACAGGAACCTTTTCCATTACAAGGATTATCCACAAAAATTTCATTTTCTAATAAAAGCTGTAGCAAGTTTTTCTTTGGCGTGTATTCAAAGCTTTTACCTAGCTCTTTAATAAAAATCTTAGCCATTGCTTATAGCATCTCCTTTTTTAAACTCTGAAGCATTGCTTTAACATTTGTTAAGGGAGATTTCATTCCAAGACCACAGGCAGGTGATATTATATTTACTCCATCTCTAACACATTTTTGGGTTAACTCAGAAACCTTATTTGACTCTCCAAATTCGATTGCATAGGTACTTACATTACCCATAAGTAATCTATCTCCTAGATTTTTTCTTGCTTCACTTATGCTAACAATAGAGTCGAAGCTTAACACATCACTTTTAATTTTATCCACTTCTTTATACACGCTCTTCATTTGTCCACATATGTGCACAATAGTTTTCACCTTTTCCTCTTGTATACTCTCAACAAGCTTATTAAGGTATTTCACTGCAAATTCTTCAAAAAACTTTGGCCCTAATATTTCACCAGTTCCACTTGGATCAGAAATGGCAATTATATCCGCTCCTGCTTCTATTTGCTTTTTTGCAAAGGAAATTAATTGTTCTGTAACAAAATCAAGATATTTATGAGCTTCTGCATTGCTTTTTCTAAGCTCTTTATAAAATACTACCGGCTCCATAACTGAGCTAGCAGTACTTATTGGGCCCGTTAAGTTTCCTATAATAGGAACATTGCTGTTCTTTGACTTTAATAATTTAATTGCATCAATAACTACTTTAGCTCTTCCTTCTTCAAAATTAATTTGTGGAAGTTTGTTATATTCCTTTACTGAAGCTATTGCATACTCCACTACATGAGGTTCATATATGTTTGTTCCCATATTCACTGATGCTCCAAACTCCTCTGCCTCAATGGTCATGCAAAAGGGAACTCCATAATTTTCAAAACAACCCTTTTCGTATACTGCAGTAGCTAAATCAGCCATGATTTGCGGATTACTGTGAGCCTTTGAAAAATCTATTCCAAGTTCCTCGATTACTTCAGTTGTAACCATATTCATCATGCCTCCAGGACAAATACAAGGTAGCCTATCAACCTGTTCTCTGTTGAAAACCTTATTTAATCGTTCTCTTGGCGATATCATAATACATCCTTCTTTCTAAGTTATATTAAGCTTTGCTTTTCCTTCATCATAGTTTAGCATTATAGGTTGAAGCTACACCCCTTTAAGCTATATTCAGTAATTTTTTTGCTAACTTTACTGCCTCCACTGCATTGGACGAATACCCATCTGCACCTATAGTATCTGCAAATTTTTGTGAAATTGGTCCCCCACCTATAATGACTTTAACTTCTTCTCTAATTCCTGCTTCCTTTAATAATTCAATAACCTTACCCATACCTGCCATAGTTGTTGTCATTAAGGTTGACATACACACAAGAGAAGCATTAACTTCTTTAGCTTTATCTACAAAACTTTGAAGTGAAACATCCCTTCCTAAATCAATCATGTCAAAACCAGCAGTCTCTAGCATGATTTTTACTAGGTTCTTCCCAATGTCATGGGTATCTCCTTCTACAACTCCAATTACAGCCTTTGGCTTACTACTTCCTTCTTCTTCCTTGGGAAGATGTGGTCTTAATATAGATAGCCCTTCATACATTGCATCTGAGCATAGTAATACATCCGTTACGAAATACTCCTCATCTTCATATAATTGGCTTGCACGGTTCATTCCATCTACAAGGCCTTCCATAATACCATCAAAGGCTGGATATTTTGCCTCTAGGTATTCCTCACAAGCTTCTATTACCTCCTCTTCTTCCATTTCTACTACACCATCTGATAATCTTTTTAGTAACTGTTCTTTTGATGTTGTCATTACTTACCCTCCATTTAAATAAATAATTTTAAAACTCATATTTTACACTTTTACATGAAATTTTTGGGATCTACTGGCCACTTTCCATATTTTCTAGCTGAGTCCATAAATTGATCAATATTCTCTAAAGGAACACTTCCTGAAAGGTCACAGCCTGATGCTAAAATATAGCCACAAGGACTGTCATAAGCCTTTTGTATACAAGTTTTCACTGCTAAATCTACATCTTCAGTGCTTCCTAAAATTAGAACTTCCACTGGGTCTACATTTCCAAGAATAGGAACCTTATCACCAACTACTTGTTTTGTATAAGCTAAATCAACTCTATTATCTATACTTAACATATCGCAGCCCGATTTTACCATGTCCCCTACAATTGATGTGGTATCTCCACAAATATGGTAACAAACCATTCCTTTTGCCTCATGAATATCCTTCATTAAATCTATAGTGTAAGGTAGCACAAACTCCAAATATTGTTTTCTATTTAAAATTGTTCCAGATGCAATTGGATCACAAAGTAATATAAGGGCTCCACGTTTTATAAATTCTCTATATATCATCTTTAATGCTTCTGTACAGAACTTAACTAACTCATGCACCTTTTCTGGATTTTTTCTAGTTGCTCTTAAAAGATTTTCAGTTTTATAAATACTTGCTGCTGCAGTAAAAGGTCCCGATATCAAAACTCCTGTTGGAACTTCTTTTCCTAATTTATCAATTAATATTTCTGCAGCCTCAATATGTAATTGAAAGGCTTTATCATTTTTCAGTTCTAACTTTGATATATCAAGCTTATCTATATCATTCAAGTCTTCTAAAACATATTTTATAATAGCTGGCACATCATTCTCTGGATCATTCATCTTACTTCCTAGTGCCATACCAACACCATGTAATCCATACTCAACTACTAATAAATCATTTCCAAACCTTTCATAACAAGCCATTTGTGCTTTGGCCTCATTTAAAGCACTGCTTCTTTTTTCTTTGTGGGTCATACCTAACGCTAGTCCAGACATAGAACAAGCTACAGGCATTGCCATTATTCTGTCCATAGGTTTTCCTGTCATAAAAGCAGTTAACCTTTCAATTGGGGTCATTTTATCATCCTTATGCATACAACCATCTCCTTTTCTTTTATAAGTCTATTATTTTATTTAAAGCAATTGGATAGCTTTAATAATTCCCTCTTTTAACTGAAAATCTTTATTCTTCATGCATGTTTGACCAATAAATTTTGCTAATCCGATAGCCTTTATGCAGCCTTTCTCATAATTTGTAGGTGCTCCTATAGAAACATCCTTCCACACAGCTTTTTCAGTTCCTAGCAAAGCAAAAGTGGTTTTAGGACAAAGCACTACTACCATTTCTTTATCTAAAATTTTATCCATTCTTTTTAATAATGGATAAGTAAACATTTCTACTACTTGCTCTGCAAATTTAGGTCCAAGGATATTTAATCCTCCTGAGGAATCAGCATAGCTGATGATGTTTACACCTGATTTTTGCGCTTCTTCTATAAATCCAATTATTTCATGCTGAAACTTATCAAAGACTTGTCTAATTAGCTCCGGATTTTTTCTGAAGGTTTTAAATACAACTGTTGGTTCAATTAGTACATTCATAATTGTAAAAGGTCCCGAAACATTTAAGACTACATTTTCTCCTTGTTCTCTTAATGCCATACAGGCCTTTAAAGTTTCTGAAATTCTTCCTCTTGAAAAATCAATTTTTGGCAAAGCCAACAGTTCTTCTGTGGTTGTACAAATATACTCCTTTGCTCTTGGTCCTATGTTCTCGTCTCCAAGATTAACTTTCCCACCAAGCGCCTCACCTTCTACAGTATGACAAAAGGGTAATTCACAAAGGTTAGACTTATAATAATCCTTACACTCCTTTGCAAGTGTCACCATACTATCCCTGTCTTTATAAGCATCTGGAAATTTTAAACCAGTTTTTTCAATAACTTCTTTACTAATTCCCTGTTCATTACTATATGTACATTTGTAGTCAATTATTTTGCCCATGGTACTCCCCCCAACTTATTAACAAACTTTCTCAATATTTTATTTTTCTGTAGGTTAGTTCCAATCACAGTTACTTTTGTTGTTTTCACAATGTCTAAATACTCCCAATGATAATGGTGCGGAGTATAGTCAAAATAAATAAGTTCTTTTGTATAAAGCTGAATAATTCCTTTGGCTCTAACAATAAAACCATATTCTTCTTGATTTAAAGAGATTAATATTTTATCTATTTCTTCTTTTGAAAAAGTTCTTAGCTTATCTATAGAAAAAGTTTCAAACCTCTTATTAGCCGCCAAAAAGGCAGGTTTATCCTTTAGTTGATTTTCATAGGATTCTATACTATTTATTGTTTCAATAATTTCTTCTCCTGATAGAGAAATCCATGGTTCTTTAAAAATAGTAGCTTTAGGATTTACTAAACTTATTTTTCCAATTATCTCTTCAATTTCACTATCCGCTAGATTGTCAAAATGACTAAGAAAAATTATGTGTGCATTTTCTATTTGGTCTAAGTAAAAGCTTCCAAAAATCTCGCAGTAATCCTTAAAGGCACTCACGTCTACTATAGTAATTACATTGTTAACCTTTATATCTAAAGCTGAGTTTGAAGAAACTTTATTGCAAGCCTTTAATATTTCTGATAAACTGCCTACACCAGAAGGCTCGATAAATATGTTATCTGGATTATACTCTAAAGCTAACTCTTCAAAAGCTTTTTTAAAATTTTCTGATACTGTACAACAAATACATCCAGAATAAATCTCTTTTATTGGAAGGCTGTGATTTATTAAATCTCCATCAATGCCAATATTGCCAAACTCATTTTCAATTAAAGCATTTTTCCCTTGCATATTTGGAATTACCTTATTTAAAAATGTGGTCTTTCCACAGCCTAAAAACCCTGAAATAATATTTATATTTATACTCATCAAAACTCTCCCCACTAAATTTACTTCCTAGCATATACTTAAAAAGATTTCATAACTATTCTAAATATATAAACTTAAACATAATTACTCCTATTGTATCCCCTGAACTCAAGGCAGTCTAATAATGATTTAGGATAGATAAATTTTATCAATTAAATATACCTATAGTAGAATATAAGGCTTATATATAACATTTTTAACACCCTTAAAATACCATTAAGTTAATCTATATCCTGTTACTTAATCATGGTAATTTTTTTTAATATATTATCAAATATAAAGAGATTATGCTTACAAAACCTTAGGTTTATCTGTAAAAAATGTGTCTAGTGATTTATTATTCTATATAGATATTACTATTGAAAATAAATGATATTAAAAGGGCCAGTCTTCAATTATGTGGCTAGAAATTTGTAAAGACTATATAATATAGGTAAACAAGCCCAAACTATATAATCTATTGTTGATTACTCAAGGATTATTTCTATGATAAATATATAAATATTGGGTACTATATCTAAGCTTATACATTTCTTTATGAGAGACAACTTCTACTAACTATTAAAAATAGAAATAATTTTTACGTATAATATAATGGTTTTTAACTTATATACCCTGGAATGGAGGAATGATTATGGCTCAAACAACTAAAAAGGCGCTGGCTGCCTCGCTAAAAAAATTGTTATCCCAGAAATCTATGGATAAAATTACTGTCATTGATATTGTTGAGGACTGTGAAGTTAATAGACAAACCTTCTATTATCATTTTAAGGATATATATGATCTTGTTGAATGGATTTACACCGTGGAAGCTTCAAAAGCCCTTGGTGATAAGAAAACTTATGATACCTGGCAACAAGGGTTCATGAATATTTTTAAATATGTACTTGAAAATAAATCCTTTGTAAAAAACACTTACCATTCCCTTAGTAGGGAGCATCTTGAAAATTATCTTTATAATGAAACTTATAATCTTTTAATTGGAGTTATTGAAGAAAAAGCAGTCGGGATGAATGTAAGAGAGGAAGATAAAGCATTTATTGCCGATTTTTATAAGTATGCTTTTGTAGGGCTCATGCTTGAATGGATTGGTAGGGGGATGAAGGAAGATCCTTCTACTATCATTGAACGAGTAAGCATTGTAACTCATGGGGATATTATGAAATCTCTTGAAAACTTCAAAGCTCATACTAATATTTAGACAAACAGTACCTTGTGTATAAAGTTTTTACAATATCGACTTTATGCCAAAACTCTAAACAAGGCCCTGGTATTGTCTATTGCTCCTGCCTCTAAAAATTTCTATTATATATACATGAAGTAAATATAAAACTTAGGGGGTATTTATAATGTATTATAGTAATGGAAATTATGAGGCATTTGCTCGTCCACAAAAACCAGCTAATGTAGATAAAAAATCAGCATATCTTGTTGGTTCAGGACTTGCATCATTAGCTGCCGCTTGTTTTTTAGTCCGTGATGGTCAAATGAAAGGTGAACATATTCACATCCTAGAAGAGCTTAATATTGCTGGGGGTGCCTGTGATGGTATCAATGACCCTTCAAAAGGGTTTATAATTAGAGGAGGCCGTGAAATGGAGAACCATTTCGAATGCTTGTGGGATTTATTCCGTTCTATACCTTCTCTTGAAACTGAAGACGCTTCTGTTCTTGATGAGTTTTACTGGTTAAACAAGAAAGATCCAAACTACTCACTTATGAGAGCTACTGTAAATAGAGGTGAAGATGCTCATACTGATGGCAAATTCACTTTAACTCCGAAAGCTTCTATGGAGATAATAAGCTTGTTCATGAGTCGTGACGAGGACTTATATGATAAAAAGATTACTGATGTATTTACAGAAGAGTTTTTCGCTTCCAACTTCTGGTTATACTGGAGAACAATGTTTGCCTTTGAGGATTGGCATAGTGCATTAGAAATGAAGCTTTATATACAAAGATTTATTCATCATATTGGAGGACTTCCTGACTTTTCAGCATTGAAATTTACTAAATATAATCAATATGAATCCTTAATTCTTCCAATGATAAAATACCTTGAAGAACATGGTGTTCATTTCCAATACGATACTAAAGTAACCAATGTTATTTTTGATATAAATAACGGCAAAAAGGTTGCAACTAAAATAATCTGTGAGCATGGTGACAAAGAGGAGTTCATTGATCTTTTAGAAGATGATTTAGTATTTATTACAAATGGTAGTTGCACAGAAAATTCAACATTAGGTGATGACAATAATGCTCCAATATTTAATGATTCTGTTGGCGGCTGCTGGGAGCTTTGGAAAAACATTGCTAGTCAAGACCCTTCCTTTGGTAATCCAGATAAATTCTGTGGAAATAAACAAGCAACCACTTGGGAATCAGCAACAGTTACTACCTTAGATGAAAAAATTCCACCATATATAGAAAAAATCTGTAAAAGAGATCCTTTCAGTGGAAAAGTTGTTACTGGTGGTATAATAACTATTAAAGATTCAAATTGGTTAATGAGTTATACTCTAAATCGTCAACCACACTTTAAAAGCCAACCTAAGGATCAACTTGTAGTTTGGGTATATGGATTATTTGTAGATATTCCTGGTAACTATATTAAGAAACCAATGAGAGAATGTACAGGAATAGAAATTACAGAAGAATGGTTATATCATTTAGGCGTACCTGAAGCTGAAATCCATGAACTAGCAACAAAATCAGCTCATTGCATTCCATGTATGATGCCATATATAACTGCATTCTTCATGCCAAGAGCTAAAGGTGACAGACCTAAGGTTGTTCCTGAGGGAAGTGTAAACTTTGCCTTTATAGGTCAATTTGCTGATACAGTTCGTGATACTGTATTTACAACAGAGTATTCTGTTAGGACAGCAATGGAAGCTGTCTATACCCTACTTGATGTAGACCGTGGAGTACCAGAAGTATTTGGTTCTTGTTACGATATTAGAGTACTATTAGACTCTACTTCAAAAATGTTAGATGGTAAAAAACTTACTGACCTACACCTTCCAATTCCACCTAGCTTACTTGATGGCAGAGTTATGCAAATAGCGTCTAAAACAGTGATTCCTGATTTACTAAAACGTTACAATTTAATTTAGAGGGAATAAAAGTTTACATCCATCTTATATAAAACTACCTTGGTTCTCTTTATTCATTTAGAGGATGAATAAAACAAATTATTTTATTACAAAACTTTAGCAAGCACTAAATTTAAAAATTAAAAATAAGTCTAGTCCATGATTATAATAATCCTTGGACTAGACTTTCTTTTTTAAGTCTAAATACTCTTAATAAGCTCTTCAATTTTTTTCTCAAGCTTTAAAGGTGCTGTAGCTGGTGCAAATCTATCTACAACTTTACCTGACCCATCAACAAGAAATTTAGTGAAATTCCATTTTATTGCCTCACCAAGTAATCCTCTTTTTTCCTCACATAGATGCTTGAATAAAGGATGTGCATTAGGGCCTTTCACATCCACTTTTTCAAACATTGGAAACTCAACCCCAAAGCTTGATTTACAGAAACTTTTTATTTCCTGATTTCCTCCTGGTTCTTGACTTCCAAATTGATTACAAGGAAATCCTAAAATTTCAAACTTTTCATTGCCAAATTTTTTGTACAGAGCTTCCAGCTCATTATATTGCGGTGTAAAGCCTCACTTACTGGCAACATTAACAATTAGCAATACTTTTCCTTCATATTTTCTTAAGCTGATAATTTCTTCATCAATTGTTTTTAATTGAATATCATAGATTGACATTATAAATCCTCCCTTTTATTTATAACTTTATAATTTACATGCTGTGATAACTCTTTCTTTTCTTGACTACAATTAATTATAACACAATTTAAATTGTATACAATATAATTTTATAAAATGTTTATTTTGCATTTCTTCTTTTTTATGATTTTAATACTCCATAGCTTATTTATTACAATGCCTATGATGTTGCATATATTAGCTAAAGATAATTTTCAAAGTTCCTTTTCCTATAGGATCCCCCGTAACTGTAATTATCTTCTTATGAAAAGTAATTTTTTTCTTTTCTTATAACAAAAACACGCCCCCTTCATGAAAACAGTTTTCTTTTAACTGTCGACCATAAAGAGGGCATATAAAAATACTTGATTTAAAATTTATATTATTCCTTTTCGCAGTGAACTACAATATTACCTATAGTATTACAGTTTTTATGAAGTTTTTTGCTCTTTGAAAATCCTTATAATTTGGATGCCCATTTGCAAACTTACTCATAATCTCAAAGATTTTATTATTGCTAAAATCTTTGCTAACAAAACTTCCTTTACAAGCAAAGCTCCCCTTACATATTGCTCCTTTTGAGGCTAAAAGATTAATTAGTTTTTTATTGTAAAAGGTTAATCCAACTCCACTTGTTGAAAATACAAAAACCTTTTTATCTTTTAAGTTTAATTTATCTACATAACTTAATAACTGTGGTGACAGACTTTCTTTATACACCCCTGATCCGAATCCAATTAAGTCATAATTTTCAACTTTAATATCTTTATAATTTTTTAGATTTATTAACTCAGCCTTAGTTATTTCTGCAAATACCTCTGCTATTTTTTCAGTATTACCTTTGTAGCTAGAACAATATATAATTAGAGATTTCATAAACTTTATTTTCCCCCATTCATTCTATTTTCTACATAACTGCTTGTAGCTTTATGTAATTTTCATGTAAATCTACACACTTTTCCCTTTTGAAAGCACCCCTTTATGGATTAGCTACTACAACTTCCACTACCTTTAGAAACTAAAATCTTCTTTTTTATATTTCAGTTAATAATACATTATGCTAATATATATGAAACAATAAATTAATATTTCATAATATCCTATCATAAAATTTAATAACAGTGGTTTTATAAATTAATTTTACTGCTTAGATAGGAGTGTAATAAAATTATGATCATGAAAATAACCTTACTTATACTATTTTCAACCTTATGTATTCTAAATATTTTTTTTGAAAAAAACAATAAAAGAAAAGGAATTGCTTTTACTAAACCATTTCTAATGCCACTTCTTGCTATCATATATTTATTAAATGCATCTCATATAAATTACTACATTGTACTAGCCTTAAGCTTTGGATTTCTTGGGGATGTATTTTTATTAAAGAATCATAAGAAGCACTATGTTCTAGCTGGCATTATATCCTTTCTAATCGGTCATATATTTTATATTTATGTATTTATTTCAGATTCATATATGGTAAAGTCTATCCCCCTATGGTTTCTATTATTTTTACTTCCCTATGCTAGTATATCTTTTTTAGTGTTTAAAAAACTTATATCTACAATGGAATCTATGAAATTACCAACAGTAGTTTATATGTGTATTCTCTGCACCATGAGCTTTATGAGCTTTTCCCGTATTTGGTCTACTTCATTCTTCTCCTTTATTTTAACCTTCCTAGGATCATTATGTTTTTTAATTTCTGATTCCATATTAGCTTTTGATATGTTTTCAATGGAAAGAAAAAGTAATGGCGCAGCTGTAATGGAAACTTATATTGCAGCACAGACTTTAATTGTTATAGGATTACTTATATAGTTAAAAATATAAGTAAATATTTTACTAGTATGCAGAAACCACTATAAAGAATCTCTCCATACCTCATAAGTAGAATCTCTCCACTATGGACCATGTTGCTTATGAGGTTTGATGAAAGATAAAATAAGACAATGCTTTATACACAAGAAGATTTTTATATATAGGCCCTACGTCATCACCTTTTAGACTCACATTGGCATAACTACCAACACTAAAACCTGTGCCGCCAAAACACGCTGGAAAAGGCTTGTTTCCTTTTCATCCCTTGACTTTAACCTTTTCGCTTAATTATTAATTCACCTATATAACTAATCAATTCCTTTGTATTGCTTTCAGCCTCAGGAAGTGAAGACAACAACCAGTGACTCTCCCCTTCTTTTTCTTCAGATAAAAACATATCCTTTTCCGCACTTTTAGTCTTGAGCTTTTTTACCATCGTGGATATGCACTGAGTGCAGTAGTTTTCCTTCCTCAAAGCTTTAATAATTCTAAGTAATTTTATTTCACCCTGTCCATAAGTTCGATATCTATTTTTGCTTCTTGGCACTTCAATAAATCCATTTCTCTCCCAGTTTATAATTACATTTATTGACACCCCAAGTAGCTTTGCTACTTCATTTCTTTTTAATGAAGCATTCCTTTCCTCCGTCAAGTCACTATTTAATATTTCTCCAATTACTTTCATAACCTTAAGTTCACTATTCTTTTCCTTTTTTATATGTGCTAAATACTCACGACTTAGCTCTAATGCCTTTAATAACTCTCCTTGAGCTGCACTTCTTATAATATTTTGAACTTCAAACTTCATGTAGCATTTAATTAATTCGCCTCTTAAGGCCATTCTTATAAGTTTAATCTGATCCAGATGTGCTTCGGTATAAATCCTATATCCATTTTTCTTTCTTTCCACAGAAATAATATAGCCCCATTTTTCATATAACATAATAGTATTAGGATGTACCCTCATTAATTTAGCAACTTCAGAAGTACTATAGTTTCTCATTTGATACCTCCCTCCTTGTATCACCAAATTGTATTTATCATTATAGCATACTCCAAAAACTCTGGTAGTATAGTGGAGAGTTTTAATATTCTTTATTCCCATATAAAAGAAAAGCACACTTTTTAAATTGTTAATATGTTTGTTTGATTTCTGTGAGAGCCTCCAAATATATATTTTTCTCTAAAAAAGCAAAAACTTTGACATCAGCTCATTTCTTTCTTATCTTAGCAACACACTCAATGTAGTTTTTCATATATAATGTTAAAATGTGCATGTAGTTCATTTCATGAAAAAAACCTCCTTGAATTCAAGGAGGCCTTAGAATATGAATATAAATATAATAAAATATTACTCCCTTAAATCTTCTAAACCAGTTTCCGATGTAAGCTTTTCAAGATTATTGAATATCTTCTCTTCGTCCCAATTCCACCATTTAAGCTTTAGCAATAATTCTATTTTTTCTTCACTAAAACGTTTCTTAATAAGTTTAGCTGGATTGCCACCATATATTGCATATGGTTCAACACTTTTTACTACTGTTGAGTTAGTAGCAATAATGGCACCATCACCAATTTTAACACCAGGCATAATGGTTACATTTTCACCAATCCAGACATCATTTCCAATTACCGTATCACCCTTAAAGGGTAACTGTTCTATTGTAGGAGTAACCTTTTCCCAACCCCCACCAAAAATATTAAATGGATAAGTTGATAAACCATCCATTCTATGATTTGCTCCGTTCATAATAAACTTAACACCCTCTGCTATTGCGCAGAATTTACCTATTATTAGCTTATCTCCTAGAAATTCATAATGATGCTCTATATTATCATAAAATTTCTCTGGAGACTTTTTATTATCACTGTAATAAGTATATTCTCCTATTTCCACATTTGTTCTTTTAGGTAAATTGCTTATGTAGCAAACCGTTTTAATGTTTTCGTTTGGATATAGCTTTTTCTTATCTGGTCCCATCATAAATTCCCCTTCTTTTTAGCTTTTTATGCTTTTCTTATAAGCTTATATTTTCAATTATATAGACCCTAAATTACTAACTTTCCTATTTATTTACCTGTTAAGAAAGTTAGCATCTTCATCACTTCATTTTAGTTTATTAAATTTGTCTAATTGTAATGAAATAAAAAATCCTTTAACTCTTTCAGTGTTAAACAATACGAGCTTCTGTATGAGCCCTTTTTAAAATTTCATTAACAGTTTCTTCTGGTGTTAATTCAGATGAATCTAACCATAACCCAATTTTAGGTGTCTCACTGCGAAAAAGATTATCAAATTCTGTAACTCCCCATCCACCATATCCTTTCTTATTCCTTGCACTTTCTCTTTCAGCTACCACTTCAGGACGTGGGCATAGAGCTATAACATATAATGGTCTGTTTCGAACCATTTCTATAAAATCTTCAAGCATTTTCCCAATAATATTATCTTGTAGAATCACATTAAATCCTGCCTCAAAGTATGCATCTGCAGTAGAAGCTGCTAGCTTATAGCGTAGATTAAGCTGTTTTAAAGCTTCATCAGAAGGATTTGGTGACATTTCTTCCCGTCCAGTAATGATCATTTTTCTATATATATCTCCATGTACATGGACTGCCTTTTCAAGGCTCTCTGCAAGTAGTTGAGCTATTGTAGATTTTCCCGAGGCCATTATCCCAGTTATAACAAATATTCCATTACTTTCTACAATGTATTTTGGTATATTACTTTTTACTATATTCATTGCGTTACCTCCATTAATTATTACTTATACTATAACAGAAGCTTAGAACAAAAAACGTATCTTTATTATACTTACTTTAAAAAATATATTTATTCGGGTATAAAAATTCTTCAATAAGTAAGTACTGTATTCTTATCAAATAATCTTTTATCTACTACCCTTACATGCCTTGAATATGGACCCTACCCTATTATTCAAATCAAAATATCCTGAGTCCATTAATACTGTTGGTTTAACTTTCAGTGCATTAGGTCTTCCATTTTCTAGACACTCTTCATCTCCATATGCAGCAACAATTTCACCTAGAAACATTGTGAAATCAAATACTGGTATTGTTTGTATTACCTTACACAGATAATTTACAGGACACTCTTTTATCATTGGTGCATTTCCTACTTCATCATAAAAGGATTCAAAAATCTCTGATTTATCTACCTTATTACCAGAAACTGTGCCGCAATAATCAGTTTTTTCAACAGTCTCAGATGATGGAATATTTACAGTGAAAAATCCGTTTTCTAATACTCCAGTAGTTGTACAATGAGAGTTTTTCAATGAAATATATAGTACAGGTTTTTGACTTACAACTCCGTATGCTCCAATAGTTGTGTAGTTAGGTTTTCCATTAACAGTTGATCCTGCTAAAACCGTAATGTATGGACCAAATGGAATATTTGCTATCTTCTTCTTATTCATAATTATTCTCCTCACTAAATCTTCTATTGTCGCGACAATAGAAATTATAAGGTAAAACCAAATAAAATAATAGACTTTTTCTTTACTATGAGTTATTATATAGATAAAGTATGCCCATTATGAGGCATACTTTATTTTTTTAAATTACTTTTACCATTGAAAAAGTATAGTATTTTAGCCCTATCAGAAAAGCTAATCCTCATATAAGAAGGATGAAAACTACAAAAGATCATACTGTCATGTTCAGCTTATTAAATCGTAAATTTATGCAAAATACTCCAGAAAAAGTTTTGTTAACAGATATTACTTACCTAAATTATAAAGTTTGAAGATAAATATTCCAATAGTCATGTACATTAATTCAAATCTTATAAATTAAATATACTTTGCTGTTAATGATTTTTTACAGTTAGCTAATTGCTTTGGAGTCCCTTCAAAGATTATCTCTCCCCCCTTGGATCCACCCTCTGGTCCAAGGTCAATAATCCAATCTGCACTTCTGATAATTTCAATGTTATGTTCTATTATAATAACTGTGTTTCCGTTATCCACAATCTTTTCAACAATCCCAATAAAGTTTTCTATATCAGACATATGAAGTCCCGTAGACGGTTCATCCATAACATACACTAAGCTATCTTTATGCATTTCATTAGCAAGTTTTAGTCTTTGACATTCCCCACCTGATAGGGTATCCAAGGGCTGTCCGAGAGTTAAGTATCCGATTCCCATTTCTTCTATGGATTTAAGCTTTGTTTTTATTTGCTTTTCATTGAAAAATACTGAAGCTTCTGAAACCGACATTTGAAGAACCTCAACAACGTTTTTCTCTTTAAAAGTGTATTCTAATACTTCCTTTTTAAATCTATTTCCTTCACAAACTTCGCATGTATTTTTAGAACTTTCCATAAAGGCAAGTTCTGTTTCAATAACTCCAAGGCCATTGCAGTTTTCACAAGCCCCTTCCGAGTTAGAGCTAAAAAAAGATGCACTGACCCCATTCTCCTTGGCAAAAGCTTTTCTTATGTTATCCATTATGCCACTGAAAGTAGCTATATTTGATCTAGAATTTGCTGAAACAGCACTCTGATCAATTAGAACTGCTTCTCTGTTTTGCCTTAAAAATTCATGTTTCATTAGTGTACTTTTGCCCGAACCTGCAACCCCAGTAATAACAGTTAAAACACCCTTTGGAATTTTAGCTGACACATTTTTTAAATTATTCAAACAACAATTATTAACTTCTAAATATCCTTTATGCTTTCTTGGTTCTTTCTTTATTTGAAGATTCTTACGTAAAGCATTTCCTGTAAGTGTGCCTGAGGTCAATAGTTTATCATAGTTGCCCTCATAAACTATGCTACCTCCTTTTGTACCTGCTAAAGGTCCAACATCGACAATATAATCTGCAATCTTAATAACATCGGGGTCATGCTCAACTACAAGTACTGTGTTTCCCTTATCCCTGAGTTTAAGTAAAAGTTCATTTAACCTGTGGACATCCCTAGGATGGAGCCCAATGCTAGGTTCATCAAAGATATACATCAAATCTGACAGACTGCTATTTAAATGCTTAACCATTTTTATACGCTGGGACTCGCCACCTGAAAGTGTGGAGGTCTCCCTATCTAAAGTTAAATATCCAAGGCCTATATCTATGATATTATTAAGTTTTTCGTTTATACTTTCAATTACTGGCTGAGCTTTCTTAATATCAATATCATCAATTACTTTTATAAGTTCATCGATTTGCATGGATAAAAAATCCGATATATTATACCCTTTAATTAAAGGTTTTAGCGCTTCCTGATTGAGCCTTTTACCACCACAAAGTGGGCACTTTCCTTCAACTAACAAGCTACTTAATTTTTTCATGGAAGCCTCAGACATCTCTCCATCCTTCTTTAAATACAACCTATTAAACTTTACAATGAGCCCTTCATAAGTTATATTCATATTTCCACCTTCTACCAACTTTATCTTTTCAGGCGCACCATATAGAAATTTATCTAACTCTTCCTTTGTATAGTCACATATCTTTTTATCATTATCAAAGAACTCAGAATCAGTGAAGATTTTCCAATGCCAGGAGCCAACCCCAAAACCTGATAGCAAAATAGCCCCTTCATTTAAGGATTTGCTCCTATCAAGTATCCTATCCAAATCCACAGTTAACTTCTTCCCAAGACCTTCACACTCAGGACACATACCACCTATATCATTAAAGGAAAATTTGTTTGCAAGTCCAATATATGGCTCTCCTATTCTTGAGAACAATACTCTGATAAAGGAATTAATATCTGTGATTGTTCCCAGAGTTGACCTTGAGTTGGAACCAATTCTCTTTTGGTCAATAATTACTGGAGTAGAAAGATTTTCTATGCGATCAGCCTTCACCTCTCCACATTTCGGTAAAAAAGTTCTAACGAAGGCACTAAAATTTTCATTTAATTGGCGCTGAGCTTCCCTGCCAATGGTCTCAAAAACAATAGATGATTTTCCTGAACCAGAAACCCCTGTAAAAATAGTTATCTTTTTCTTAGGTATCCTTAAGGAGACACTTTTTAAGTTATTCTCCCTACATCCCTTTAGTATAATAAATTGTTCCTCCATATTTCTTCCTCCTTCTACTATGGAATTTACTCATATTTTCTAGTCATAAAATAACATATAAACCCTGAAAAAAATATTACAACTCCTGATATTTCAAACCATATATTAACACCAATGAGTTCTGAGATTGGACCAGAGATAGCAAGTCCAACCGGAGTTGCTAAGCTCATTATGCTCATCATTAGGGACATTACCTTTCCAAGCTTTTCCTGCTCAACAGATTTTTGCATATAGGCCATATAGGGAATTGAAAAGAAGGTTCCTATAAAGCCTATAAGAAATGAAACTCCTAGGAAACCAATGAAAAAGTTTGAGGGTAGGCCACCACCAAGACTAGCAACAATTCCAAGGAACATAAGTGAAAGTGAAATCATAAGAAATTGTTTTTTAAGTCCTCCCCAAACACCAATCACCAGTGAGGACACCAATAAACCTGCTGCAAAAAAGAACTGAGTTACTCCATTGTGCCATGCCGTTCCATTAAAGTGAACACGTATTAAAAGTGGAAAGAGAGAACTGAGTGGTACATATGCTATTGTGGTTAAAACTATCGGCAAGGTAAGTGCCCTTAGTGGTCTATTATTCCCTATTGCCTTTATCCCCTGTTTCATATCTTCAATGAAATGCAAATTCCTCTTAATCTCTTTAATATCAGGTATTTTAACAAATAAAAGTGTTATTATTGCCAATGCTGCTCCAAGAATATCCACCAGCATGATACTTTGAATATTAGCTACTGACATTAATGCTGCTCCAATTACTGGTCCAGCCATGGCTGTTACGGAATTAATCATCTGCCCAAAACCTCCCGCCTTTACTAAATCTTCAGGCGGCACAAGCATTGGAATGGTAGCTTGAAAAGCGGGTGCGTGGAAGGTACTTCCCAGAGCTCTTATAAATAATATTCCATATATGAATGAAACTGACGGTTCCTTTAGAAGGAAGGCTACCCCAAGTACTACACTGGATAAAGCAACCAGGAAATCTGCCAGAATCATTACTATCTTTCTGTTGTATCTATCTACCCATACCCCGGCAAATGGACCTATGAGTGCTTGTGGCAGGAAGCCGACAATTGATGCACTGGTTAAAGCTATTGCAGAACCAGTTTTTTCAGTTAGCCACCAAATAATTGCAAACTGTACCGCAGCTGAACCAATAATCGAAAATGCCTGTCCTGTATAAATTAACGCAAATATTTTTTTCCAGTTTTGTTTTTCTCTATTCATAGCATTCATCCTTCCATTTTTAATGTTCTATTATTTACTTATAAAATCTCATACCTAACTAATTATTTCTATGTATCACTTTCACGTGAGTAAAGGAATATAATAACCCCTAGCCAAATCATATGCTTCTTATTCTTTGGTTAACCAAATTGCATTTTTCATTATAGCATACAACTAAAACTCTGGTGCTATAGTGGAGAGTTTCAATATATTCACTACCAATTTTTGAGCACTTAACCTTTTTACATCTGCTCCATGGTGAGAATAGGTAAATCACAGATTTGTAGATTTGGACACTCTCTAAAATGAATCCATAGTAAATGATTCCATTATCATATTTACAACACAAAAGGACACTTCTCAATATTGTAAAAACAACAAATTAGAAGTGTCCCTTTTAAATAAATTATAACTTATATGGCTGCGATTTTTTAATCTATAATATCCTTAACTCTCCCTACAATACCACCTTCAAGCATAACCTTAATTCCATGTGGGTGAGTCTGTGAATTTGTGAGAATTTTAAGAACAACACCTTCCGTTAATCTCCCTGTGGGCTGGTCTTGTTTTTGTACAACTCTCACTCTTGTACCTGGCTTTATATTTTCCCTCTTCGTTCCTGTCATTATCTCATTCCCTGCTTTCTTAACATTAAAGTAACTTTCTCTATATTAATAAAATAAACATAACCTCATATCATTTTTCCATTCTAATAAAATTCCTGCTAACTTTCATATTATGTGGTGACCTCACAGGCGTAGTAACAGAGTAAATGTATTGATTTTAAATTGCTAATTTTCCTCTTATTTTATCCTTTAGTTCATTAAAGCTATTCACTGGACCAAAAACATTTTTAACAACATGATAACCATATTCATGACATAGTATAGAATTTATACAAGTTTCTAATATTTCTTCGGAACTACTATTCCCATAATATCCTTCTAAAAAATCCTTGTCAAAACTAAAAGCATCACAAATCACTGTCATATCCTCATAGATTGCTGGAGCACATAAGGAATCTGCAAAATCAATAACTGTAATTTTTCCATTACTACCAATAATCAGATTATCTTCAGTCAAATCCCCATGTACATATACCAATGGCTCAACTTTCAAGTTCTCCAGGTATTTTTTCTGCTTTTCCTTTATTTCTTCAGGTGCATCCTGCCACCACCTACTGTTCATGGTTCGCTCCATAACATTAATTCCATTGAAATTATCACACCTTGTTGCCCACCTCTGTACAATACTACGAAGATTCTTACCAATATGAATTTTTTCTGCACTACTCAGGGTGCTTTTGATATCACCTAAGGTATCCCCTTCTACAAAATCCATAATAAGATATCGGAAAAGATATTTATCCTGTATATGACCTTTTGCAACTAAATTTGGCACAGAAACACCAATTTCATTTGCTCTTTCCAGGGCAAAAACTTCAGCTTTATAGTCAGTTAAACTGTTATAACCAGATTCTAATGGAACAAATACCTTTGCAATATATTTTCCTACTCTAAAAACACCATTGGCACCTGGCTTACAATTCTCAAGTGGCTTGAAATTCAAACCCTCATTATAAAATATCTTTTTTATCAGAGGTGTAAACTCCTTTTTCGAACAGTACACTTTTCCCCAGGTTTCCCAATCCTTAATCTCAAAGTTAAATAAATGATTCACCATTATAACCCCACTTCAAATTTGCTTTATTATGTAATTGTTTTTTCAACAGCAATAATATTATACTTTAATCAAAATAACGATACTGAACTAACCTCAATGAAAACAACTCATGTTTATCTTATTTTCCGTAAAATTCCATGCCTTTTTTAGATAGCTTTTCTTCCCATATCATCGTTAATATATTTAGTTCCTCAGTATAATCAACTTTTGATTCATCTTTATCATATTCAAGCTTATCCAATATCTCAATTGTAAAGCCTGATTCACCCTGGTCCTTCCACTGTTGTTGGAGTTCCTTATTAGGATGATTACCGAAGTCTAATTTAAATTTTGTACTGTTTATGGTACCTTTCAAGTCTTGTGTTCCTTCTATATAGTACATATCATTGAAGTTAGATTTAATAATAAATAATCCCATATCTGTCTTCATATTTTTGTACATTTCCTTAAGTTCTTTTTTCCTATCCATAAATGATACCTCTTTTCCTTCAACATTTAATATATTTTTTATTTCAACCAATATTCTTTACAATCCTTAGTTCTTTCTACATATCCATAATCAACCAAGTACCGTCTAATCACTACATAATCATCATAAATCTCATTTAATATTTCATTTAACTGTTTTTCAGTATAGCGTTTTCCAGTCTCCAATTGCTTAGATATTTTTGTCAAAACAACAACTTTTTTCTTTTCTTTTTTAGGAAATATTTTCAACCTTAGAGGGGATAAACTTTCAAATGAAGTTTTCAATATTTCTTGTTTTTCTTTTTCAGTAATAACATAACGATGATCAACCATAGTTGCATTACTATGAACAGGTACGATTGCCTCATCAGTCCATGACCCTTTTTCCATTACTTTTTCATAGATTGCTAAATATAACTTTGCCTGTTTTGCCTTTTCCCGAAACATAAACCTTTGATGTCTTACTGTTGAAGGAGAGTTTCCCATCTGTTTTGCAATTTCTTTATCTGATACTCCCGAACACATTAAAGTTAATAATTCTTTCTGATTACTTGTAAGAGTATTGTATTTTGACTCTGTATAAATCAAATTCCTTAGATTATCTCCATGTTCCATATCAACATGTATTTTAACGGCGCGAGTTGCTTCAAAAAATCTACCTTTAAAAGAAAAAATTTCCCCTACTTCAAATACCTCTCCACAAGTATTGCAAATATAGGAATTATCACCTATATCAAATCTAAACCCCTTCTTGAGTTCTTCTACTGAAAGGTTATCAAACTCCATATTCATTTCTCCTTTTTGTTTGTGTTTAATATAAACATATATTATATTTGTTTATAATTTTTGTCAACACCATCAATTTATTAATAGTGTTATTATATAATTGAAAAAAAGTAATGGACTAGGATAAGAAAAGACAAGCAGTGTGGAAAACTGCTTGTCCAGTAATATGATAGATTTATATTCATTTTACACAACTGATACATTTCTACTTGATACGATTCATAAGCTTTTTTAAATCTTTTTTCACTATAATTATATAGCTAGGTATAGCATATACAAGTATACCGATTGTGAAAATTCCAGGGATATAACTACTAAACAAAACCTCTAGTCCATCACCAAAATAGTATGCGCCAAGTCCAACTAGAAATAAATTGAGAATATAAAATACAACTCCTATATTAAAATTAGATATTCCTTTCGATACTAAATATACAAATAACGCTGCAGTGATCAAACCTAATATAGACATACCTGCTACTATGATAGGTGAAGTGCTAGAGCTTGTTAAAATGAATAACGTAGCTTCAAGCATCTCTCTAAAAAGCGTAATTCCTGCGATGATAGATACTCCTTTGCGACTTAAAGATATAAATTTTTCGTCAGGATTGGTGTTAAAAGTCTTACTTTTTCTTAAAAGCACCACACTGTACAATACCAATGCAGCTAGTACAATTCCAAGCAAACCGTCAAATAACTCTCCTGCAGGACCATTTAATAAAGCAACCTGTGAGAATATTATACTGGCAATTACAGCTGCAAAGAATGCACCCAAGGTCCCTCCTATAAACACACTTTTCGTCATATTATATAGTTTATTTTTATTAAAATAAACCACAAGGGGAATTATAACTAAGAATATTTCTATACCTTCCCTAAAGCAAATTAAAACTGGTGCAAACATACCTTGTCACCTCACTTTTATTGAATGTGAATTATTATTTGATTGTTATTATTTGATTATTATTGTTTATTATATTATATGCTTGGCCAATATAGATGTGATTCTTTTGGATTAGTCCCCCCCACTTGAACTCACCAAATTCTCCATTATTTTTAATGAATTAGATAATTACCATTACAATTAATGCTTTAGCAACTTTCATTTAAGCAAACCTGCAAAACTCAAATCTTAACATAAATATCCTTAGGTCTGTATAAAAGATTGCCCAAAATCAAAATTCCCTCAAACCGCTTAGTCTGAGGGAAATACACTTGAATATTCACTTAAAACCATGGAAACATTAATATCAGTCTATTTTTTCTCTATTAATGCCACACACTCCACATGTGCCGTCTGTGGAAACATATCCACAGGCTGAATCTGTAGTGTCTTATATCCTAGACCATCTAGCACTCCTAAATCTCTAGCTAAAGTTGCTGGATCACAGGATACATAAACTATTCTTCTTGGCTTTATTTCTGCTAAAGCCTTTAATAAGGATTCTTCACAGCCTTTTCTTGGAGGGTCTACCACTACCACATCTGCTTTTATTCCTTGGGCAATTAATCTTGGAATTTCCTCTTCAGATTTTCCCACTATGAATTCAGCATTTGTAACTCCATTAGCTCTTGCATTTTCCTTAGCATTTTCTATAGCCTCTGGAATTATTTCCACCCCATATACCTTCTTAGCTTTTTTAGATAAGAATAATGATATGGTTCCAGTTCCACAGTAAGCATCGAATACCATTTCCTCTCCAGTTAATCCTGCATATTCTAGTGCTTTGCCATACAATACCTCTGTTTGAACTGGGTTAACTTGAAAGAAGGAAAGTGGTGATATATTAAACTTAAACTCTCCTATGTAATCACTTATGTGGTCCTGTCCCCATAAAGTTAGAGATTTAAGTCCTAAAATTACATTAGTTTTTTCCTTATTTATGTTTTGAATTATAGAAACTACTCTAGTAATATTTTCTTTTATTAAATCTATAAATTCCTGCTTATGAGGAAGTTCTTCACTGCGAGTTACTAATACCACCATTATTTCTCCAGTTTTAAAGCCTTTTCTCACCATTATATGTCTTACTATTCCACTATGAGATTTTTCATCATATGGGGATATTTTAAACTTTTTCATCCATTGTTTTGTAAGTGCAATAACCTGATCTCCAACTTCATCTTGAATGTAGCATTTATCCATATTAATAATGTCATGAGATCTTGGAGCATAGAACCCAACTAAAATTTCTTCTCCTGTAGCTCCTACTGGAAGTTGCACCTTATTTCTATAATTATAGGGGGTCCCCATACCTAAGGTGTTATGGATAATTACATCTTCTAGTTTACCAATTCTACTTATTACATTCTTAACTCTTTCTGTTTTAAAGTTTAACTGCTCCTCATAGGAATAATGTTGAAGATTACATCCTCCACATCTTTTATAGGTACCGCATACTGGCTCAACTCTTTTTTCTGAAGCCTCAATTACTTCCAAAAGTTTTCCAACCCCATAGTTTTTGTTTACTTTAATTATTTTTACTTTAACAACTTCACCTTTCAGTACCCCAGCAATAAATACAGTGAAGCCTTGAATCTTTGCTACGCCTTCACCTTCGTGTCCATAATTTTCTATTGTTACTATGTAATCTTTATTTTTTTCTATATTAACTAGATTATTCATTTCCTTATTCATAATTTCTCCTTTTAAAATACATTGCTTCATTGTCATACCTTAGTATTTTACCAAATAAGCTATAACTTAACCACTATCCTATGGAGAAAATTTATAAATAAGCTGAAACTCCATAAACACTATATATTCTTATATACTCCATGAATTAAGATTCTTCCCATTAAGCATTAACCTAAATAAACTCATCATTGTGACTTTAAGAATTTCATTAAATAATGAACAAGTTCATTTTGTTAACAACTTTGGAAGCAGATTTAGGCTGCCACCAAAGCAACTTATATCGGCTGAGCAACTGCCACTTTAGAAGATGGCAGACTTGAAGCTTCCAAAATGTTGTTAAAGCTTATGTACAATAAAAACGCATACTGCAATTTCTTGCAGTATGCTATAAATTATATTGTTCTATAAAATTACTAAATAGATATTATGCCAACTACTCTATAAAGGTTTCGCACTCAGTATTTGCGCTTGTCATTGCTCCTGGTCCTTGGATTTGAACAAAGTTAGCATGACAATCCCTATTATCATTGTATCTGCATTTTATTGCATCACATTTGATTTTAGGGCTCATTTGTATTTCTGTACTGTTGAATAACTGTCTTACTTCTCCTGGTATATTCATGTTTAACATGTGAGTCACAGTATTTTTTAATCCTTTTTCTGCAAAGGTTCCACAGTTTGTATACTCACTTGAATGTGCTCCAGCACCATGAACATGAATTACATTAGCAGAACATAGTCCAGTCATATTATGTACACAAGATTGTGCACTACAGGTTAATGCTCCATTAGTCATAAATAACACTTCCTTTCATACTTTTAAGGTTAGTGTATGGAGTTTCTAAAGTTTTTATACAAGTACTATAACTAAATACTAAAATGTACCAAGTAATGTGCAAAAAAAGACACCCGCTAGAGGGTGCCAATAATAAAATCAGTTGCCATATGTTATCTTTTAAATTTTTAGCCACTTGTTCCAATATTATACATAAATATTATGAATAACTCAATAGTTTTACCAAAATTATACAAAATTATTTTTTAATTCATATTTTTAGAACTAATATCATAACTAATAGCTTAAATTAGCCCTTCCACTATAAACAATTCCTCGTTTTGGATCCATGGTTATAAAGCATCCAGACTTAATTATAGTTGAAGCTCCTGTTGCATTATAGATTATTGGAATATCTTTCGCAGCACATTCAATTACTACACTAGAACTCATTTCATCCTCTTCAACAATTATCCCTGTAACTTTATCAAGAACTTCCATAAATTCTCTTCCAAGTCTTCTTACAACTATAATTTCTCCATCTTCTAGTTTGTTTAATGCATCTTTTGCATCTTTTACATGTAATGCAGTTCCACAGGCAGATACATCATTAGTTCCCTTACCTTGAAGTAGTATATCTCCAATGATATGAACTTTCATCATGTTGGTACTTCCCACATAGTTCATTGGGATACCTGCAGCGATTACTACTAAGTCACCTTTTTTAACATACCCTGCTGATAATGCAATCTCAGCTGAGTTTTGAATTAACTCATCAGTAGTTTCTGTTTTTGGTGTTAGGATTGGATATACTCCCCAATTTAAAGCAAGACTTCTTGCAACCTTTTCATATGGAGTACATGCTATTATATTACATTCAGGTCTATATTTAGATACCTGTCTTGCAGTATGACCGCTTTGAGTTGCTGTAATTATAGCTGAAGCTTTAAGATCCATTGCGGTGTTACAAGTTGCAAGGCTTATTGCATTTGGAACGTTTGGTATATGGGACTTTCTTTTTTTCTTTAAGTTTGCTTCATAGTTTATATGATGCTCAGCAGTTATAGCAATTTGTGCCATAGTATTAACTACTTCTACTGGATACTTACCATTAGCAGTTTCACCACTTAGCATTATAGCATCTGTACCATCAAAAATAGCATTGGCTACATCAGATGCCTCTGCCCTTGTAGGTCTTGGATTTCTTATCATTGAATCTAACATTTGAGTTGCTGTAATTACTGGTTTACCAGCTTCATTACATTTTTCAATGATAATTTTCTGAACTACTGGCACTTCTTCTGGTGGTATTTCAACCCCCAAATCTCCTCTTGCTACCATTATTCCATCTGAGTATTTTATTATTTCATCTATATTATTTACACCCTGTCTGTTTTCTATTTTAGAAAAAATCTGTATGTCTTTTCCACCATTTCTGCTTAGAACTTTTCTTATGTCAAGTACATCCGATGCTTTTCTAATAAAGGATGCTGCTACTATATCAACTTCATTTTCTATACCAAATTTTAAATCTGCAATATCTTTATCTGTAAGAGATGGTAGATTTATTGCAACTCCAGGAACATTAACTCCCTTATGGTTTCCAATTACACCTGTATTTTTTACCATAGTGTGAATCTTATTTCCTTCAATGCTCTGAACTTCAAGTGCTACTAATCCATCATTTATAAGAATTGTGTCCTTAGGCTCCACATCTTCATGAAGTTTATTATAGGTAACAGAACACTTAGTTTCATCTCCTAATATTTCCTCCCCTGAAAACACTGTGAATATAGTTCCTTCTTTAAGTTCTACAGTTCCACCTTCAAAATTCCCTGTTCTTATTTCTGGTCCTTTTGTGTCTAAAATTATTGCTGTATGCCTGTCTAATTCTTTTCTTACTTCCTTTACCATATCTATTCTTTTCTTATGTTCTTCATGGGACCCATGAGAAAAGTTAAGCCTTGCCGCATTCATACCTAATTTTATAAGTTTTTTAACAATTTCCTTGTCATCAGTGGTAGGTCCTATTGTACATATTATTTTAGTCTTTTTCATAAATTTCCTCCTAGGTATCTATTATACTTGTGATAAATTATAAGCTTAATTATAAGAATTCAAATCTAAGTTCAATTTAAATCACTTTAATTTTAGTTAGATAAGGCTATGGATATGTCATATAATTCTTGATTAAAATGTTTTTCTATAGCTAGAGCTTCTGTAATATCCATATCTATGATTTCGCCATTTTTGGTGCCAACTACTCTTGAAGATTTTCCTTCTAGTAGTACTTCTACTGCTTTTGCTCCTAATCGAGAGGCAAGAATTCTATCAAAAGCACTTGGTATTCCTCCTCTTTGTATATACCCAAGCACCGTAGCCCTACTTTCAATCCCTGTAACCTCTTCAATTTTTTTAACTAGTTTATGAGCACCGCCTACGCCCTCAGCTAAAATTATTATATTGTGTAATTTTCCTCTGCTCTTTCCTTGAAAAATACTTCTACATATATCTTCAAAGCTGAACTCTTTTTCAGGAACAATTACATTTTCAGCTCCTCCTGCAATTCCTGCAAATAGCGCTAAATCCCCGCAATTTCTTCCCATTACCTCTATAACACTAACTCTTTCATGGGAGCTTGAAGTGTCTCTAATCTTATTTATAGCATCTAAAGCCGTATTAAGAGCAGTATCAAAGCCTACAGTATAATCAGTATAAGCAAGATCATTATCTATGGTTCCTGGTATTCCAACTGTTGGTACTCCAAGTTCTGATAGAAGCTGGGCTCCTCTGAAGGAACCATCTCCACCTATAACTACTACTCCATCTATTTTTAAAACTTTTATTACATTTAATGCTTTTTCTCTTCCTTGAGGGGTCTTAAATTCTTCACTACGAGCAGTTCTAAGAATGGTTCCTCCTCTATGGATAATATCCGAAACAGAGCTTCTGCCCATTTCTTCTACTTCCCCATTGATAAGGCCATTATATCCTCTATGTACCCCAAGAACCCTAAGTCCTCTATCATTCCCTATTCTTACTACTGCTCTAATTGCTGCATTCATTGCTGGAGAATCTCCTCCACTTGTTAAAACTGCTATAGTCTTCATTATTATGCCCCCTTTAAAATTCATACTATATATTAATTCTAATATTTACCTATAATAATATCAACGTATTTATCTAAAAATTAAACCCATTTTAACATAAATTTTCATGTAATGGTTTCCACTTTTTTTTATTATCTAAATGTAACTGTTTCCATAGTTTTCATAGCTATTTATAGAATTTCCTTATCCACTGATAATAATTCAACTTCTATAAATAATTTGATTTTTTATCTTTAGGTTAGTGATAAATTCAGATTTTTATTACAGAAAAAAGCACCTCCAAGGCAATAGAAACCTTGAAGATGCTTCTTACATTATTTTTACATTACTATCTCCAAACATATCTTTCAACATGGAGATAGTGTCAAAATCATTTTTTAGCCAGGCCTGCCTATCTAGTAAATACCTCTTTCTATCATTAGCAGTGCAAAGGTATACTGGGGTTGCTCCCAAGTTATCCTTAAAGGTTATTTTTATCTCCTTCATGGATGGATTAAGCATTGATTTATCCTTAATTAAAATAAAAATCTTCTCATTGCTCACATTGATAAGTGGTGATATTTCTTCACAGAGTACTTTTGTTTGCTCCTCTTCTCTCACACTAACCCTTCCATTTATTATAACCATTTCATCTTCATTAATTAAATTCCTATAATTATCATAGGTTTTAGGGAACACAATAACTTCAATGGTTCCAAATAAATCCTCTAGAGTTAGGAATGCCATCATAGAATTGTTTTTAGTAATTTTTCTTGTAACGGAAGAAATTAATCCTCCTAAAATTACCTTAGTTCCATCCTTTATATTAGAAATCTCTTCTCCAACCGTTACTCCCTCTTCTAACACATCACTTACAATAATATCTGAAACCTTATGACTTGTAAGGACTTTTAGGGATTTTTCATAATCGTCTAAGGGATGACCTGAAAGATATATTCCTGTCATTTCCTTTTCCATGGCTAAAAGGTATTTTTTATTAAACTCTTCAATATTAGGATATTGTATTTGAATACTAGTTTCTTCTTCAGTTAAATCTCCAAATAAGTTGATTTGACCTGCAATATTTCTCTTTCTTTCATTGGCTACACCATCTAAAAGCTTTTCGAACACTGCCATGAGTTTTGAACGATAAACTCCTAAAGAATCAAAGGCTCCAGCTTTTATTAAACTCTCAACAGCTCTCTTATTAACTGCAGAGGTATCAATTTTATTGCAAAAGTCATTGAAGTTTTTAAATTTACCTTTCTTCACTCTATCTCTTACAATAGAATGAATAACTGGCACTCCTACATTTTTTATTGCAGAAAGTCCAAATCTAATGGTATTTCCCTTTACTGTAAAGCCTGAGTTACTTTCATTAATATCTGGAGGCAGAACTTGAATTCCTAACTGCTCAGCAAATCTTATATAATAGGCAACTTTTTCATTACTACCCATAATGCTATTAAGCATTGCTGCAATGTACTCTGCTGGATAATAACACATTAAATACGCTGTTTGATAGCCTACAACTGCGTAGGCTGCAGCATGGCTCTTGTTAAAAGCATATGAGGCAAAGTCCATCATCTGGTCAAATATCTTATTTGCAGCCTCTTCGCTTATACCATTTCTCAAACAGCCTGGAACTTCTACATTTCCAGTTTCATCAACTATTCCATATATAAAGTTACGTCTTTCTTCTTCCATAACCTTATGTTTCTTCTTAGACATTGCACGTCTAACTAAGTCCGAACGTCCTAAGGAGTATCCTGCTAAATCTCTTACGATTTGCATAACTTGTTATAGTGATAGGTAAACATCATCTTCGTCTTAACGGTCAGTAATGTTTTTCCCCCACTTCACACCGTGCATGCGACTTTCACCGCACACGGCGTTCCATTAATCAGAACAAATTTTACGAAGTCTTTCCTTTTTTCTTTCAAGCCATATTGTAGAATCCTTATAAAGAAATTCAAATAGATATTTAGAGAACTTTTTCCCACCTAAAAAGTAATAAATATTATTGCTCTTTTTATTTTGAATTATTTTGATTTCACTCTTATTTAATTTTTGTAAAATACTAGTTAACATATTCTTACTACCCACAAATCCACTACGCTTTCCCACTATATCAGTAATACCATCCCCATCAAAAACACCTCTAATAAAATGTTTATTAAGATGCTCTGGTATCCCCCCTGGATAAATCTCTTTACCACTTTTTTGTGGTAAAACTCCATGACTTATTAGCATTTTGCACATGTGTATTGATGTTAAACTTACATAATAAGAACTATGTGCCCCCTCTTTTACTTTTGTTTTATTAGTTGAATTAATAGCTTTAAGAAATTTATTGATAATTTCTTTATCTTTTAAAGCAATATGGATTTTTAAACTATATTGCTTATTATAAACACTTATATTTCCATCAGCCATTATCCAACCTAGAAAATAAGCCTTTGCCTCGGTGTCAATGACATCAAAATAATCCTCATATTCAATCATGGATTTAGGTCCTCTATGTTTCAAAGTATATCTAATACTTCTTAACAACTCTGAAGCTGCACCTCTTCTTAGATCTAATATTTTATCTATATTAGGTGTATTAATTCCCGATTCATACATCTTTTTTATTTGATTAATAATTTCATCAGGATATTTTTTATTATAATATCCACCATCTCTTATATCTATTTGTTCTCTTCTTAACCAAGTTCTTATGGTAGCCTCATTTGCTCCAATTATCTTGCTAATTGCTATTGCCGATAATCCCTGGTTATATAAATCATATGCTTTATTTTTAACTTCACAACTATAAGGTTTCATAACATAACCTCCCAATTTTAATATATCCTTAATGAGAGATTATATGCAAACTTTTGTTCTGATTAACTATGCCCCTTCACTCCATAAGAGTTACCTTACTTCATCATTACTACGAGCTGCTGCCCTTGAGACTCATAGAGCATTTCCTCTCTATTAGATACCTCTGATATTAGTCATCATTAACATTATCTTCTCAAGTTCAAACGTTCCATCTACCCTAGCCTTACACTGTTGCCTTAGCATCCTTCTAAACTCACAAGCAATCCCTAACCAAGGCTAATTAGATTAAGGACAAATGCAGTAAATATGCACTTAAGATATTCATAACCAAGAATATAAATATCTCTACTTAACTGTTGCTACAGCTAATATCTTCTTTTTAGATATTATTGGTTTTGAGCTTATTAAAGGTTTCTTATAGTATACATAGCAACCTTATGGCCTCCCGATTACTTCTCTAACCACTTCTCAGGTCTGATTTTCACCGTCTTCACCGTGCTTTATACAAAAATACGACTATATACTTTGCATAACGGAGTATTAGAGTTAGACTATTAGCCCCTAGTCCAGTTGAGTGCTTCCCCCCAACAACTCAGATAGATAGTTAGAATGATTTAATCATTCCGCTAAACTTGGTTTAACATTTCTGTTAAATATTCATTTAGCAACGTTTCGCACCTTGGTAAACCATTACCCCATAGGTCACCCCTAGAATTGGTTCAAGTTCTGGTGTAATGTATTGAACCTTATCTGGGTTATTTTTACTTTCAACATATCTTGGAATTTCTGCCATAGGACCTGGCCTGTAAAGACTTATTCCCGCAATTATATCCTCTAGATTGTCTGGTCTTAGTTCCTTCATGAAGGAAGTCATTCCAGCTGATTCTAATTGGAATACACCAACGGTTTTCCCTTCTCCGATCATTCTATAGACTTTTTCATCTTCAAAGTCTATTTTATCAAGATCAATGTGAATTCCCAGATTATCTTCTATATTTTTAATTGTATCTTGCATAACTGTTAACGTACGAAGTCCAAGGAAATCCATCTTTAAAAGCCCAAGCTCTTCTAGAGTTCCCATAGTAAATTGAGTTACAATCATATCTTCATTTTTCTGAAGGGGAACATACTCAACTAATGGGTTTGAAGCTATAACCACTCCTGCTGCGTGAGTAGAACTATGACGAGGCAACCCCTCTAGGTCTCTAGCTACATCTATTAGTTCCTTAACTCTTTCATCATCATCATACGCTGCCTTTAACTCAGGATTCATATCCAAAGCTTTATCAATGGTAATTCCAAGAACTGTAGGAATCATTTTAGCTATTCTATCAACTTCTGAATATGGATAGTTCATAGCCCTTCCCACATCTCTAATACAAGCTCTAGCTGCCATGGTTCCAAAGGTTATTATTTGTGATACATTATTTACTCCATACTTATCAACTACGTAGTCAATAATTTCTTGTCTTCTTTCGTAGCAGAAATCCGAATCTATGTCCGGCATACTTATTCTCTCAGGATTTAAAAATCTCTCAAAGAGTAAGCTGTATTTTATTGAATCTATCTTTGTTATTCCCAAGGTGTAGGCAACTACTGATCCTGCTGCTGAACCTCTTCCTGGTCCTGTGGGAATCCCATTTTCATTTGCAAATCTTATGAAATCCCAAACAATTAAAAAGTAGTCTACATAACCCATTTGCTTTATGATATTAAGCTCATATTCTAACCTGTCACAAATTTCTTTTACATTGCACTCCTCATCACAAAGAGTATTAATCCTATTGAAATCTAAATCTTTTTCTCTTAGTTCTTTAAAGCAGTCATATCTTTCAATAAGTCCCCTATAACAAGTCTCCCTAAGGTAATCATAGGAATCTACCCCCTCAGGCAGTGGAAACTTTGGTAGCTTAGATACATGAAATTCGTAATCAAAATTACACTTTTCTGCAATCTTCACTGTATTCTCTAAAGCTTCAGGAACATAAGAAAAGATTTTCTCCATTTCTTCTGGTGATTTTAGGTAAAATTCATCAGAAGGATATTTCATTCTTTTCTCATCTTCCATGGTTTTTCCTGTTTGAATACATAATAATATTTCATGGGAGTGACTATCCTTCTTATTTATATAATGAACATCATTGGTACAAATAACAGGTATATCACATTCTTTAGCCAACTGAACTATAAGTTCGTTTACTTGTAGTTGCTCTGACATTCCATGATACTGAAGTTCTAAATAAAACTCCCCATTAAAGATTTCCTTATACATTAATGCAAGTTTCTTAGCTTTTTCTTTATTGCCCTTCAGTAAATTTGATTGAACTTCTCCTCCAAGACAGGCACTAGTTGCAATAAGGCCCTCACTATGAGCTTTTAAGAACTCATGGTCTACCCTCGGTTTATAATAAAAACCTTCAATTGAAGCTGTTGAAACAATTTTCATCAAGTTTTCATAGCCCTTTTTATTCTGGACTAGCAATACCAAGTGATAGGTTTCATTATCTAAGTCAGGTTGCTTAATATGCATAGACTTTCCAGCCACGTATATTTCACATCCTATAATTGGTTTAATCCCTTCCTCTATAGCTGCCTTATAAAAATCTACTGCTCCATACATAGTACCATGGTCTGTAATTGCGATACTCTTCATTCCAAGTTCCTTGGTTTTCTTAATAAGCTTTGATATCTTGCCTGATCCATCTAATAAGCTATATTCTGTGTGAACATGTAGATGTACAAAGTTACCAGGGCTCTGTTTTTCTAGTATAGTTTTTTCCATTTTACTGAATCACCTCCTATTGAGCTAATTCCCCTTTGACAATTAATCTTTGTTTGCCACTTAAGCTACAAGTTACTAAAGTAATGGTTGGAGTTTTTGTAGGATTTAACACATGAACTTCTTCAGGATTTACAGTTTCTTGTCCAGTAACCTTATATGTATAAGTCTTGTCAAGGGTGGTTACTATTATATCATCTCCTGGTTTTAGTTTATCAATTTTTAGAAAGAACTCTCCTGTAGTAAAATTCCTATGGCCAACCAATGCAAAATTTCCGATTTCTCCGGGTTTTGCTGTGCCTTTAAAGTGACCAACTGCCTGACTAATTATCTCGTCCTTAGTCCCTTCTGCCACGGCCACCTTTAGATTTATTTTAGGAATTTCTAGAAGTGCAATAGGTGTAATGTTCACCTTATTAGCACTAGCCCCTTCCACAGTGGTAGCTTTTTCTTCAGGAGCAGCAATTTTTCCCTCTTCCATATTCTTCATTACTGTTTCAAAGTCCTTAATCAAATTATCCTGTACTTTTGAAGTTTTCCATTTGTTAAATAATCCATAACTTATTGACCCTAAACCCACAACTAATAAAAAAATCCCCACGATTCGAAATATCTTGTTTTTCAAGTTATCCCCCCCCCCTTTAGGCATTTTCAAAAAATAACTAAGTCAGTATCCTCGTCTATTTTGAGTTGTACTGTGTCAACAGCCCCCTTAGATATCTCTACTATCTAAGGAACCTCTTTCCTTGTCTGCACAAGCTTGCTTGTGAACTCAAAATATCCTTCACATCTTTGACTTGTTATTTATTTTCATATACCTTAATTTACCCTAATTTAATACTATGTTTCCTCTATTATAATACCACAAAAAAGGAGTGCCACATAGACACTCCTCTCTAACTCACTTAATAATCTTACTATTAAGCAGCTTGCTCTTCTTCTTTTCTTCTTGTTGCAATGTACATTGCTGCACCCATTATAGCAACTAAGAATCCCATTGAAATAAAGCTATTTGTTCCTGCTACAGAACCTGCTTGAGGTAATTTAGAAACTGCTATTGTTTGCTCAAGAGCAAAGTAATCGCTACAGTGATCTAAAGTTATTACAGCGTAACCATCTTTATCAACATTAACATCTGTTTGAACCTTTTCATAAGTTCCTTTTTCAGGGAAGTATCTAAAGAAAGTTACTGTTTTATTAGCCCACTCAGTTCCCATAAATACTTTTATTTCAGCCTTTCCTGGAAGCTCTCCATCATGCTTAAAGGAAAGCATAAATACTGGAACTTTAGCATCTAACATATCTTCAACAACAGTATTGATTTTTGATTTTAGTGAGTCGTCTACAGTTTTTAATGATAAATCTATATCCATAACCTTAGTTATATCCTTACCATTAAAGGTCCAAGTTACATTTCCAGCCTTAAAGGTAACAACTTTATCTGTTCCTTTTAAAGCTTCGAAAACTTCTTTATCCACTGTAGTATCCTTAGATGCATCTACAATTATTTTAGTTATATTATTATCTTTAATATTGTTTACTATTGTAGCTGTATCATTATCTATAGTTGGAACTTCAACTGGAGTTTCATCTACAGTTGTATCTTCTCCTTTAACTAGTAAGTCTTGTTTCTCGAAAGCAACTGATTTAGACTTCTTAAGTTCTTTAATCATTGCATCTCTCATAACAATATTTGTATCAGTAAGGTTCTTGTTTCCTGAGAAGTTATATCCATCTCCATTAGTTGCCATGAAGTCATTAGTAACTATTTTATAGTACTTATCTGCTTCTATCTTAGTTCCATCCATTAATCTGATAGATGTAATCTTTTCTCCTACTGGTTTAGTCTCATCATAGAATACTTTAATTCCATAGTATTGAATCCAACCTACTCCGTTATTTGGATTTATGCCATGTTCTAAGTTTTTCTTAAGGTCTGCTCCTGTAAGTTCCATTGTAACTAAAGTATTATCAAATGGGAATACTGTATACATATGTCCTACTGTTAGCGGTCCTTTAGAAAGTGGTGCTCTTATACCACCACCATTAGTTAATCCAATTTGAGCTCCTGTAATATCCATCATCAATTTTGTATTAAATTGTCCAAGAGTTGTAAGTCCTGCAGTTTTATCGTGGTCTAAGTCATTCTCTAAAGTTGTAACTACTTCATCGAGAATTGGACTTAACTCTGCATTATATTTGTCATAGATAGCTTTTGTAGCTGGATCCTCTGGTAAATCTTTAACTTTTCCAGATAAATCCTCTAAAGTTGAAATTCCATAAACTTTATCATTTAAGAATCCTAAAGAGATTTGTCCAATAGCTCTACCATTATTTCCAGCTTGAATAACAGGTATTCCATTTACTACTCCATTTACTACTTGATGTGAATGAGCTGTGATTATGGCATCAACACCTTTAACAGCTTTAGCAAAATCAGCTCCCTCACCTGTGATTACTTTTGTATTTTTATCTTGGAAAGTTCCAAGGTGAGATAAAACCACTACTGCGTCAACTTTTTCAGTTTCATTTAAATAAGTTGCCCACTCATTTGCAGCAGTAATTGGATCTCTAAATTCAAGATTTTCAACATTAGCTGCTAATGTTTTAAAGGCAGTTTCTGGAGTTGCAATTCCAATTAAACCAATTCTCTTTCCTGCTTCAGTAATAATTTTATATGGTTTTGCAAATTCAACTGGTTTTCCAGTTTTCTTATCATAAATATTTGAAGCTAAGAAATCAAAACCTCCATCTTTAGCCCAAGTTTCTATTTTATTTGTTCCCCAGTCAAACTCATGGTTTCCTAATGCTGATGCTTCAACTTTTATTTCCTTAAGCATTTCTGTAATAACTGAACCATAAGTTAAGTTGGACATAGCGCTTCCTTGATAACTATCTCCAGCTGATAAAACAGCATATCCATTGTTAGAATCTTCTAATGCAGTGTATTTTTTAACTGCAGCAGCAAACTTAGCTATGCCTGGATTTTTGCTGCTTGCCTTACTGTCCACTGTTCCGTGGAAGTCATTAAAGGTTATAAGATTAGTTGTTTTTCCACCTAAAGCTTTAATCACATCAATAGTAGTTAAACTCTTAATGTTTGGAGTTCTACCATCAGCTGATTTAGGTATTGTCAACGTTCCTTCTGAAACAAGTTTTTTAGCTTGTTCTCTAAGTTCATTATCAAAAGTATATCCTGTTACCTTCCAGTTGTTATCAACTACTGGAGTAATAGTTCCACCTTTAACCTTAACAATATAATCCCTGATGAAGTCTCTTACTGCTGAAATTGGTTCTGCTGAGGAATCATATACAACTTGTACACCTTCACCCTTGTATAATCCTGATTCAGAATTAAGTAGAGTGGTATTTGCTCTATAGTTATTAACTGTTAAATATATTTCATCACTATCTTTTACAACTGTTCCATCATTATAAGTTAACTTCTCTATTCTAGCGCCTGGTTCTTTTGCTATGTTAACTTCATACTTAACTCCACCAAACATATCATAGTTGTAAATTCTAACTTTTTCATTGAAGGAAACTGTTAAATCTCCTGGTTTGAAAGTATTATAGTAACTTGCTGACCATTCCATATATTTCTTTAATTGAGCACCATTAACTTTTAAAGTCATTAATGTATTATCAAATTTATAAACCTTAGAAGTATCAGCCTTTTTGATATCACCTTCAGCTATATTTGCTCCTGGTTCAAATATAGCAGCTCCTGATACATGACGAGCCCCCGTAGGAACATTTTTAGCATAATGCATTTGTGTATTTAAGATTAAATCAACTACTGCTGAATCTTGAACTTGAGCTTGAGTTATTCCTTTAAACTCCTCTGCTGGTGCAAGTTGTCCACCTTCAAGCTTACCGATAACTTGTCTAGCATCTACTAATGCTTTCTCATGGTAAGGTTGAAACTTTGCTTTTAATGCCTCATCATCTGCAACTTCTTTAGTATCCATAAGTTTAGAGGTAGCCGCTGTAACAGTATATTTTCCACCTTCTTGTTTAACTGTTAGTTCAGCAACTGATAATTGCTCTCCTGATTTACCTGGCTCTGTTATATAAGCATTATTTACTTTTTCCCCAACAATTTTTGAATGAGCATGTCCCGCAATTATTAAAGAAAGTTCTGGGTTAGCCTGAGCCACTTCTCTTGCACTATCCCCATTGCCATATTCACTGTCTATTCCCATATGCATTGAAGCTATAAATACATCTGCTTTATTTCCATCCTTAAGTTCTTTTATTACAGCTTTAGTTTCTTCTACTGGATTTTTAACAACATAGTCTTTTAGGTTTGGACCATCCCACTTAGTAATGTGTGGAGTTACCATACCTATAATAGCTATTTTAATACCATTCTTTTCAACAATTTTGTATGGTTGTCCTAATCTTTCTCCACTTGGTTTGTATACATTTCCACACAACATAGTTGTAGTTGTTAATCCCTTTACAACCTTTTCAAGGGCTGGAACTCCATAGTTAAATTCATGGTTTCCAAGGGTAAATGTATCGTAACCCATTTCATTCATTCCTAACATCATTGGATGTACATTCTCATTTAGGAATAAAGATGACGAATTGTCCTGAATTGTGTCCCCATTATCTACTAGAATTGTGTTTGGATTTAGCGCTCTTAATTGCTTTACCAAAGTAGCAACCTTAGTCATACTACCTGAAGTTATTGCAGCATCTGAGGCATATTCCCATGGATAGAATCTGCCGTGCAAGTCTGAAGTTGCAAGAACTTGAATTTTAGTATCTTGCGTTTCAGCATAAGCCGTTATTAAGTTTACTGGAGATATGAAATTAATTACTAAAGCAAAAGCTAGTAGTAATGCACCATATCTTTTTGACTTAAAAAGTTTCATAACTTTCCCCCCAATTATATACTTTCTCACAAAGTTCTACATTGTAAAACATTTGTGGATAATACAAATTATACCACTACAGTAATTAAAATAAAATGTTATATATCTTTACTAATTTAAAATTTATGCTACTTTTTTCGACACTTATTCTTTTAAATATAACACTTTTATCTTGTACCTATAATTAAAATAAAAAACCTTTAGAAGTATTAACTCCTAAAGGTTAGTTATGTTAAATATATTAATTACATTTGTAACTACATTAAATTTATTAAGCTAAGATTAACAGGTTTAATTTACTGTTTGTTTATTTAAATCTTTGTTTTTTTCCCATGGAATTAATAAAACAAGTGTAACTTATACCTTATTTTCATTAACTTCTACGAGATGAGTAAATTAGGTTTCATCTTTCAGTATTATGTAAATTGCGAAAAATTATTTTTACAGATTTTATCGCTTTAAAACTTTAGCAGAAAGTAAAGCTTTTGCAATAAGTTCCTTGTTGGCATTATACATGGTTACCTCAACTTTTGAATAGTATCTTCCTCTGTCTAGAACCTCTGAATAAATATCTATTACCCTTCCCATTTGTACAGGCTTCATAAAGTAGGAAGTAAAACTATCTATGGCTACATTAGTACTTGTATTTTGCCTTAAAGCTATAGTTCCCATAGTAGATAATAACATATTTAATGAGTTCCAGGAAGCAGTTCCTATAGAATCTAGCATTTCAGGAATTATCTCTCCCCAAAAATGCATGGTATCCTTATTAGTTTCAAATTCAAAATTCTTAAGAATTAAATCATCCATGGTTTCACCTACATGTGGTTGTCTTAGAACTAGTTGCATAGCTTTAATTACATCTTCTCTTGATATAACCCCTACCAACTTCTTTTTCACGACTACAGGGCAAAGTTTTATTCCTTCCCAAGCCATAATATGTGCAGCATAAGCTACAGTAGTTGTTGGCATCACTACAATCGGGTCCTTTATCATTATACTAGCGATAATTTCATCATCCTTATTATCCTTAATATCATTTAAGGTAACTATTCCAATTACTTTTTGGTTTTCATCCACAACAGGATATCTTTCATGCTTTGTTTTATCAATTAATTCTTTAAGTTTTTTTACTTTATCATAGCTGGTCAAATACTTTGGATTTTTTTCCATTATATCTTCTACTAATATTATTTCTTTTTTAACGTTATTTTCAAAAATTGCTTTATTAATCATACTCGCTACAGTAAAAGTGTCATAGGTGCAAGAGATTAGAGGAAGTTCATTTTCATCTGCTAATTCTTCAATTTCCTCACTACAGGAAAATCCTCCCGTTATTAAAACAGCACAACCATTTTCAAGGGCAAGCCTTTGGGCCTCCTCTCTGTTTCCTACAATAAGAAGGGCTCCAGGACTGATATATTTTTTTATTGTTTCAACTTCCATAGCTCCAATAACAAACTTTTCCAAGTTCTTATGAGCTCCTTGTTTTCCTCCTAGAAGAGTTCCATCAACAATGTTTACTACTTCACCAAAGGTAATTTTGTCTATATTTCTTTTTTCAAGTTTTTCTACCCTTACAGTTCCAACCCTTGGAACTGTGTTAACAATACCAATGGATTCACACTCTTTAATAGCTCTATAGGCAGTACCTTCACTTACACCTAAATCACTACTAACACCTCTTACTGAAATTTTCGTACCAATATCTAGAGAAAGTATATACTTAATAATATCCTCATGCTTTGACATACTCTACCTACCTTCTTTATGTAGCTCCTCTGCAATTTTTTCTATTCTTCTTAATCTATGGTTTACCCCAGATTTACCTACTGGAGGATTAAGCATTGCCCCAAGCTCCTTTAGTGACTCATCAGGAAATTCTAATCTTAACTCTGCTACTTCCCTTAAGTTTTTTGGCAACCTATCTAATCCGATTTCTTCTTCAATTAATTTTATACTCTCTACCTGGCGGACAGCAGCATTTACTGTTTTACTCAAGTTTGCAGTTTCACAGTTAACTAACCTATTCACATTATTTCTCATTTCCTTCATGATTCTTATATTTTCTAGTTGGAGAAGTGAACTATGAGCGCTAATGATGTTTAGCAAATCAACTATTTGTTCTCCTTCTTTAATGTAAATTACAAAGCTATTTTTTCTTTGAATAACTTTTGAAGAAAGACCATAGGTATTTATTAACTTGCTTAGTTCTGTAGCATAATCAAAGTTATGAGTCACGAATTCTAAGTGATAAGTCTTTTCTGGATTACTTATGCTTCCTCCACCTAAAAATGCCCCTCTTATATATGCTCTTTTCTTTAATTCATCATTAATCATATTTTCTGGTATTCCATAATTAATTGTTAGTAATTCTTCTCTTTCCAAAACTCCTACTTCTTCCAAGAGAGTTCTTACATCGATATCCTCAGGTATTATAACTACATAAACATTATTTTTCTTTAATGAATTACTTCTCTTTACAAGAAGTTTTGTGTGCACATTAAAGTGCTCTTTTAATATCTTAAAAATTAATCTAGCTATAGCAGGGTTTTCTGTTACTACCTTAAAACTAACAGACTTATTTGTTCCAAGTCCTAAAGTCCCACTTGCCTTCATTATGGCAGATAATTCTGCTATAGCTTCTTCTTTTGATAAATTTGTATATCTGCAAATTTCATTCTTAACCTTTAGTGAAAATGACATTTCTTTACTCCCTATTTCTTTTAGCTTCTTTTAATTTTTGTGATAGATAAAAGAACTCTAATATTCTTTTTTCATCATAGAATAATTTTTTTCTCATTACTGTTTCAACTAATATTTCTGCAAGTTTATCTTCGTTGTGTCTTACATATCCATTCTTAATTCTAACAATGTTTGCTTTAATATATTCCACATCCAGATTATCACTTTTAGACTTTTCCAAAACTACCGGAATGGAACCTTCCTCTAAATATTTCTTTTTTAAATCTTCACCAATATTTTCACCATTTACTATTGCGTAGTCTATAATTATACTGCCACAATGATCATGAATTGCTTTAATGTGATCTTGAACTGTAAAATTATCAGTTTCTCCAGGCTGAGTCATTATATTAGATACATAAATTTTAATTCCTCTAGTATCATTTAAGGCTTCTTTTATATCCCTTACTAATAGATTAGGGATTATACTAGTATAAAGACTTCCTGGTCCTAAAATAACAGCATCCGCCTCTAAAATTGCAGTTATAGCTTCCTCTACTGCTTTAGCTTCTTTAGGCTCTATAAACACACTTTCAATGGGTGAATTTCTTCTTACTGCTTCTATAGGTATTACAGATTCCCCTCTTACCAAGGAACCATTTTTAAGCCTTGCAAAAAGTTGAAGATTTTCTAAGGTTACTGGCAATACCCTTCCGGTAACTGCAAGTACAGAACAGGTTTTTTTTATAGCCTCTAGAAAATTATCTGATATGCCATCCATTGCTGCTAAGAATAGGTTACCAAAGTTCTGGTTCTCAAGTCTTCCATCTTTAAACCTATACCTAAATAAATCTTCCATTATAGGCTCAGTATCTGCAAGGGCAATGATACAGTTTCTTATATCTCCTGGAGGCAGAATTCCCAGGTCTTGTCTTAAAACCCCGGAACCTCCACCATCATCAGCTACTGTAACAATGGCTGTAATATTACTAGTGAACTTTTTGAGGCCACTTAGCATATTTGAAAGCCCTGTCCCTCCACCGATAACAACTATTTTAGGTCCCTTAACCAGGATTTTCTTTTCATAGATTAGTTCTCCTATATTCTTCTTACTTAGTGATAGATTTACTACTTCTAAGTTTAAAAGTGCAAACATTCTTTCAGTATAATTAGAAAATCCATAATAAACAGCAAAAACACCGATGAAAATAATTAAAATCCAAAACAGAATATAATCTAATCCAAAATAAAACTTATTTATAAGTTCCATAACGGCATAAACTATAAGTGCAATGCCAAAGACTGATTTCGCAAGCCACCGCTTAATTCCAATTCCTGGCCTTAGCCAGTACCTAAGCTTCATATCTTACCTGCTCCTCGATTTACATCCTCATTAATATCCCTGTGGTCAACAGTAACATTATGACCATTATGGCAAAGAAGCTCATAAATTTTATTGGCAATTGCCACTGAACGATGCCTTCCACCTGTACATCCTATTGAAATAATCAATTGTCTTTTTCCCTCATTTTTATAGTTTGGTATTAAAAATAACAACATATCAATTAGTTTATCTACAAAATCTTTAGTTTCATTTTTAGTAAGCACATAATCTCTCACTGGCTTATCTAATCCTGAAAATGGCTTAAGTTCAGGGATGTAGAAGGGATTTGGCAAAAATCTTACATCAAATACTAAATCGGAGTCTAGTGGAATTCCGTATTTAAAACCAAAGGAAACTACATTTATAAGAAGTTGGGTTTCTATTTGCCCCTGCTCTCCAAAATAATTTATGATTTCTTCATTTAGCTCCTTATTGGAGAGTTTTGTAGTATTAATAATTTTATTAGCTTTATCTCTTATAGCTCTGAGCTTTTTTCTCTCAATACTAATACCATTTATAACTCTACCATCGGGTGCTAATGGGTGTTTTCTTCTACTTTCCTTATAGCGCTTTACTAACACTTCATCTGTTGCTTCTAAAAACAATACTTCATATAAATATCCATCCTCATTAAGTAGATTTAAACTTTCAAATAAATCATCAAAAAATCTTCTACCACGGATATCAACAACTATAGCTATTTTATCAATTTTACCTTCAGTTTGAAAACAAGCCTCTGCAAATTTTGGAATTAATGTGGGTGGTAAATTGTCAACACAAAAGTATCCTAAATCTTCAAGACTTCTGATAGCTTGTGTTTTTCCAGCGCCTGACATTCCCGTCACTATTACAAATCTCATTTAATACACCCCTTTGCAAATTTGTATTCATTATTATTATCTTAAATTCATAATAAACTTATAAGACAATTTTATTATAAATTGAAGTATTGCTTATTAAAATTTTTCTTGAAGTTTTCTATGCTACCTGGATTGCTGTAAAGGAACTAAAATAACATCTATTCTTTTTACACCCTATTTAATAGAAGTTGTTTTACAATAATTTTCTACTTGAAAAATAGTGTTCAAACTTACACATAAGTCCATTAGTATATTTATATTACTTTTAATTATTATACCACATAATATATTATATTTAACATCTTGTTAATAACATACATAAATAATAAAAATACACATTGAAATTCAATGTGTATTTTTATGATATGTGAACTTTAAACAGTAGCCAAGATTTCCTTAAGTGCTTTTATAAATTTATGATTTTGTACTTCTGTTCCAATGGTTACTCTCATCCAACCTGGCATTCCTAATAAATAACCAGGTCTTACTATAATTCCAGCTCTTAATAATTTATCAAAAACTACTTTATCATCCACTAAAGTGTTCATCATAATAAAGTTAGCATTAGTCCTAGCATAAGGTAATCTCATTTTGTCTAGTTCCTCATATAAGTAGTCTCTGCCTTTAACATTAGTATCATGAACTAACCTTAAGAAGGCTTCATCCTCTAATGCTGCTATGGCTGCTTTTTGAGCAAATAGATTTACATCAAATGGTCCAATAATTCTATTAAAATATTCTCCTAACTCCTTATGAACAATACCATATCCGCATCTTAAAGCTGCAAGACCATAAGCTTTTGAAAAGGTTCTCAGTATTACCATGTTAGGATACTTAGGAAGTAATTCTAAGGAATCTGGAAAATTCTTATCAGTAACATATTCTATATAAGCTTCATCCATTATAATTACCACATTAGGTGGAATTTTACCTAATACCTTATCTAATTCTTCTCTTGTAAAAATAGTTCCAGTTGGATTGTTTGGGTTACAGAACCAAATAATTTTAGTTCTTTCAGTAATGGCGTTTACCATTTCCTCTATATCTAACCCATTATTTTTCATAGGAATTGAAATTACCTTTCCTCCCATTAACTTAACTGAAGCTTCATACCTTGGAAATGTAATTTCAGCCATGATACTTTCATCTCCAGGATTTATAAAAGTATTACAAATAACTCTTATAAGAGAGTCTGATCCTGTGCCGCAAAATACTTGTTCTGGTGATATTCCCAATCTTTTACCTATTGCTTCCTTTAGTTCGAAATTAGATGCATCTGGATACATATGAGTTTCATTGATAATATCATTAAGTGCTTCCTTAACCTTTGGTGAACATCCTAATGGATTTTCATTGGAAGCAAGCTTAATAACCTCCTCAAGTCCTAACTCTCTCTTAACCTCATCAATTGGCTTTCCTGCCTTATAAACCCCTAGGTCAAGAATTTCTGCTCTAATAGCATACCCCATTTGTTTTTCCCCCTTATTTATTTATCTATATAACTACAATATTTAAAAGTTTAAAAATTATGAATTTTCTTTGCGTTTTTTAAGGGAATACTTTATAAACTTACTATACAAGAATTATTTCTTACATATTAAGTTTATGTTTCTTCCCTTATGGCATCTTCCAAAAATAAGTAAGTCAGCGTCCTCATCTATTTTTTGTTATACTACTCCAACAGAACCCTTAGTTAGCTCTGCTATCTAAGGAACTTGTTACTTGTCAAAGCATGGTGAAAGAATAGCTAATCAGTCTACTCTCCTATTTTGCGTAATACTACGTTCACAAAACCTATTAATAGCTCAACTATAAATAGGTTCTGTGTCCTTGGTTTACTCAAAATATCCTTGGCATCTTCGACATATTATTTATTTTCAGATGCCTAAATTTTTAAACTAAGAAATACTGTAATTTTAAAATTATAAAGTCTATATATTTTTAGCCTTTATAATTTAGTTATCTTCCCCAATGATTCTAACTTCGGTGTGTAGTTCTACCCCAAACTTTTCATACACCTTAGCTTTAACTAATGAAATTAACTCTAAAACATCCTTTGCACTAGCGCCTCCCTTATTTATAAGGAATCCAGAATGTTTTTGTGAGACTTCTGCAGCCCCTACGTGGAACCCCTTTAGCCCAGCATCTTGTATTAACTTGCTTGCAAAATATCCCTCTGGTCTTTTAAAAGTACTTCCTGCTGAAGCATACTCAAGTGGTTGTTTTTCGCATCTTCTTTGTGTAAGTTCATCAATTCTAGTCTTAATCTTGTCTTTATCTCCATTTACTAACTCCAAGGTTACTTGAAGTACTATATATCCATGTTTTAAAATTGCACTCATTCTATAGGAAAGTTCTAATTCTTCCTTAGAAAGGCTTCTTATTTCACCTTTATTGTCTATAACTAAAGCACTGTAAAGTACCTTTGACATTTCACCATCATAAGCACCAGCATTCATTGTGGTTGCTCCTCCAATGCTTCCTGGTATTCCGCTAGCAAACTCAAAACCTGCAAGGCTTGAGTTTAAGGCAGCTGTAGAAACATCATTAAGTTTTGCTCCACTCTCTGCAATAATTTTATTATCTTCTACTGTAATTTTATTTAACTTACAAAACTTAATTACAACTCCTCTTATGCCTCCATCCTTAACTAAAAGGTTTGAGCCATTACCTAAAATAAAGTAACTCACATTACTCTCTTTGCAAAGTGAAATTGTCCTTTTTACCATATCATAATTAGTTGGATATACTAATGCATCTGCTGGTCCTCCAACTTTAAAAGAAGTATGATTTTTCATAGGTTCATCAAGTGCTACATTTTCCACTCCTACAATTTCTTTTAACTCTTTTATAAAATTCATATTCAAGCTCATTCTATACCTCTTCTTAATCATTATTATATACTTAGTATAAATTAATTTGCATTGCCATATCAAGGATTATTACATATTTTTTCCCTTTTCTCTTAAATAATTTACAAATTTATGTTCATCACTGTTCATTATTAACTCTTCTGGCATATTTAAATCTTTTATAAGTTCCTCAGCTTCCTTAAATTCTCCAATTTGAAAACAAGTATGTGCATCACTTCCAAAGATTATTTTAACCCTATGTTCCTTACATAACCTAGCAATGTTATAACAAGTAGCCTCACAACCTTTTCTTGCTCCTTTAAAGGAACTACTATTTATTTCAATAATAATATCCTTTTCTTTAGCTTTTTTTACAAAGGCTTCATTATCCATCGGAAAACTAGGATTCCCAGGGTGGCCAATAATCATTACATTTTGATTATCCATAACCTTTAGATAGGCATTAGTATGTTCTTCAACAGTACCTGGCTCAATACATACATCATGAAGACTAGCTATAATGTAGTCTAGGTTATTTTGTATTCTTTCTGGTATATCTATATTTCCTTGAAAGTCTATGATGTTAGCTTCACAGCCTTTTAATATTTTCACACCGTATAATTCTCTAGGAATTACTCTTAAGTTACCAAAATAAAACAAATGAGGTCCTCCTGGCATATTAGGTCCATGATCTGATACTCCTAAGACCTTGATTCCTTTATTAGCTGCTTCCTTTGCATTTTCTAATAACGTTGTGTAGGCATGGCCACTAGCTATTGTATGAGTGTGTACATCTATAAAATTTTTCATTTATCTTCCTCCTTTATACCTGTTCTTCTTTATAGACAAACTATCCTTCCGTAGTATGATTAAAGTATTCTATTATACTCTCAGCTGCTTTACTATCCATAGAAGGAGTGTCTATTAACTCTTCATAGGTAGCATTTTTTATATTCTCAATACTTCCAAACTTTTTAAGTAGTTCTCTTCTTCGCTTTTCTCCAATCTTAGGAATCTCTTCTAAAATTGAATAAAGAGTCCTCTTATCTCTTAAGGTTCTATGATAAGTTATGGCAAAGCGATGAACTTCATCTTGTATTCTAGTTATTAAGTGCATACATTGAGAGCTAGGTTTTATAGGCACTTCAATATTATCATATATAAGTCCTCGGGTTTTGTGCTTGTCATCTTTAACCATACCACAAACAGGAATATTTATCTTCAAGTCTTGGAGTACTTCTAAAGCTACATTTACCTGTCCTCTCCCACCATCCATCATAATTAAATCAGGAAAAACAGAAAACTTTCCTGCACTTAAAGCAATTTCATTATTTTTTATTTTTTCAACTTCTTCAAGGCCATGTTTAAACCTTCTGTATAAAATTTCCCTCATAGATTCATAGTCATTAGCACCTTGTACAGTTTTTATTTTAAATCTTCTATAATCACTATTCTTGCTTACCCCATCTTGAAATACTACCATGGTACCAACGGAATCCATTCCCATTATATTAGAAATATCATAGGCTTCAATTCTACTTGGTATTTCATCTAAGTTAAGAGTTTCTACAAGTTCAGTTAATGCAATAGTATGAAGTTCTTTATTTACTTTATGTTTAATTTTAAACATCTCTAAGGCATGACTTGCATTTTTCTGAACCATATCTAAAACCTTACGCTTTTCTCCCTTTTGAGGTGTTTTAATTAAAACTTTATATTCCTTTTTCATTGTAAGCCACTGCTCAAGAATTTCTATGTCTTCACAATGAGTAACATAAATATGCTTTGGCACAAAGGCAGTTCCTCCATAAAAACTCTTTATGAAATTTGAAACCACACTGTCAGGGCTTTCACTTCCTGTATCATCTAAAATAAAGTCTTCTCGTCCAACCATTTTCCCATCTCTTAAGAAAAAGATTTGAATACAACTATCTTTTTCATCTTGGGATATAGCTATAAAGTCTTCATTTTCAAAGTTTCCACTGATAATTTTTTGTTTTTCATTTATCTTTTCAATAGCTAATAACTTATCCCTTAGGGTAGCTGCCTTTTCAAAGTCTAGATTTTCTGAGGCTTCTTCCATTTCTCTTCTTAGTTTATCAGTTATATCCTTATCTTTCCCTGTTAGAAGGTCTATGATTTCATTGACAATTTTCCCATACTCAGTTCTTGATATTAATCCATCACAAGGGGCTTTACACAAATTTATATGATAATTTAAACAAGGTCTAGTTTTAGGTCCATCTTCTTTTATAATTCTTCTACAAGTTCTAAGAGGAAATATTTTTTTAATTAGCTCGTAAACAGTATAAACTGCACTGGCATCTGTATAAGGCCCAAAATATCTTGCGCCATCCTTGGCGTGATTTCTTGTAACAATGACCCTAGGAAACTCTTCATTTACAGTGATTTTTATAAAAGGAAAGTACTTATCATCTTTTAACAAAATATTATATCTTGGACTATATTTTTTAATTAAATTACACTCTAATATTAAAGCTTCAATTTCAGAGTCTGTAACTATATATTCAAATTCATCAATGTTCTTAACCATAGCCTTAACCTTTTCACTATGATTTTTAGAACTTTGAAAGTACTGCCTTACCCTATTTTTTAGATTCTTTGCTTTACCTACATATATAACTTCACCTAAAGAATTTCTCATAAGATAAACGCCTGGGCTATCAGGCAGATTCTTTAAATGAAATTCAAAATCAAACATAGTTTCACCTCCATAAAAACTGATTTATATATTTCTACAACTATTTGTAATATTTAGATTGCAATAAAGAGACTACACTAACAATAAATATACTTTTGCTTTTTTTATACAAGTTGCTTTTAATTTATTGAGTAATGTAGAAATTGCTACAATTTATATACTATCATAAACCTTCTTATTTATCACAGATACTAAAAATCAACTATAAAACTAATTTTAAGATTATCTGAATATGTCAAACAATATCCCTATATTATAACCTGCATAGCCTATGGATAGCACAATAATAGCTCCCTCTAAAAAGTTACCGATAAAACTTCCTGTTGTAAAGGTAAGGGGAAGTTTATATTTCTTATTACTAAAGGGATAAAATAAAGGTACACCTCTTTTGGTACACATATCACAAATTAAATGTAGAAAAAAGCTGAAAAAGAAGTAAAACTCCACATATATTAATTCGTAAATATTAGCAAAAAAACTGAGGACTACTGAAAATATTATTAATCCCAGTAAGCTATGAGTTAGACCCATCCTATGAGTAGATACCCCTATTAGTATTAGTGAAATTCCTATGATTTTTAAAATGGTAACATTATTAAAAATACTATCTAAGTACAACATTAATATGCCCAAAGAACAAAATAAAGTTACCTTAGTGGCCTGATTTCTAAAAGGCAATAAATATCTATTTACAAAACTTTTAGGATGGTCTATATCTGGTAAAAGAGAACCAACTATGGCGAAAACTAAGTTAATTAGTCCGAATTTCCCGGGTAATATATTACACAAAAATACAAAAACTGATGTTCCAACTGCTGCATGAGTTTTCCCTTTCATAACTTACTCCTTCTTAAAATCTGTTATAAAAATTAACCTTAATCAGGTTTAAAGTGGACCTTATTGCTCATAATTATACTTTCCTTGAACTTTATTACCCTATTATAACATACTTGAAATTATGCATAAAAATAAACCCCAGATGCTCCAAGGGTTTATTTTGTCTTATTTCCCGAAATAACTCTTCATTAATGCTCCAGCCATATCTGTTGCATTATAAGAATCATTTCCACCTTCTTCTACAATAATAGCAAAAGCTATCTTTGGATTTTCATAAGGTGCAAAACCTATATACCAAGAATGTGGAATTTTCTTTCCAGTATCTTGGTCCGCAGTACCTGTTTTGCCACTGACTTGAACTCCATATACTTCACTATCCTTACCTGTTCCTTTGGTTACTACTGATCTCATATACTTTTTCAATAATTCAGCATTGTCTGAAGAGGTTATTGTTCCTATTTCCTTAGGCTCATAACTCTTAACTACCTCTCCATTAGCAGTTACAATTTGCTTTACTACATTTGGCTCCATCATAATCCCATTGTTTGCTATGGTTCCAGCAACTAACGCCATCTCTATTGGGCTTGCAAGAACTCCACTTTGACCAATACCACTTTGTGCAATATTTCCTATTTCTTCTTTCTTATAAGTTGGAAATTTGCTATTATCTATAGTTAAAGTTCTTGAAGGAATGTCCTTGTTGAAAAGAAATTTTTCTGCTGTAGCTCTTAAAGTATCATTTCCTAGATCCATAGCTAAAGAACCAAAAACCACATTGCTAGACACAGTAAACCCTTGCTCCAAGTTAATACTGCCAAAGGCTTTACCTTTATAGTTTTCTAAGTATTGACTTTTATTAAACTGTATTCTGCCTTCATCTTTAAAGGTTTTATTTGTAACTCCACTAATATTTTCTAATGCACTTATAGCAGTTACTGCCTTAAAGGTTGAACCAGGTGGATAGAGACCAGAAACTGCCCTATTTAAGAAGGGAGTGTTAGTGTCTGTACTCAGCTTTTCCCAATCCTCTTTTAGAGTATTAGGGTTAAATCCTGGTTTGGATACCATTGCTAATACTTCTCCAGTAGTTGGATCCAATGCCACTACTGAACCTCGTTTGTTTCCTAATAAATCATAGGCCTTCTTTTGAAGGTCTGAATTTATGGTAGTAATTACATTATTTCCTTCTTTAGTTTCTTCCTTTGAGAACTTAAAGAAACTAAGAAAATCTTTTATTCCATTTATAGACTTACCGCTTAATTCCTCATCTAATTTCTTTTCTATACCACTCATTCCATATACTTCATCATAATAACCTATTACATGAGCAAAAGGAACTCCACCAATATATTCTCTATTTTGTGTGAACTCACCTGTTTTTTCACCCTTTACTATAAGGTTATTGTCTCTGTCAAATATACTTCCTCTTAAAATTTTACTTTTTTCTGCTGCGTTTCTTTTGTTATAAACACTTTGTACAGCAGCATCACTTTTAAAAAGCACAGTATAATTTATGTGGGTAATTAGTGCTACAAATAACAAGAGAAATATAACCATGACTTTTTTTACATTGTTTGAAAGATTATTCATAGCTATTCCCCTCCTCTGAAATTTTTTGTATTATTCCTAAAGAAATGTAAGTTATAAGCACTGAACTTCCACCATAGCTCACTAGTGGAAGAGTAATTCCAGTTAACGGAATTGCACCTGTAACGCCACCTATAATTACTAATACTTGTGAAACTATCATAGTACTATATCCAACTGCAAGTAGTCTCGAAAAATTATCCTTAGCATAAATAGCAGCTCTAATACATCTATAGAAAATTAAAAAATACAAAATAATTATTGCAAGGCCTGTTAATAATCCTAGTTCCTCACAAATCCCAGAAAATATAAAGTCACTTTCAATAACTGGTATGAACCCAGGATATCCCATGCCTAAACCCTTTCCAAAAAAACCTCCATTTGCAATAGCTATCAAAGATTGGACTAACTGAAGGCCTGCATCATAACCATACTTCCAAGGATCTTGCCAAATCATTACCCTGGTTCTAACATGACCAAAAAGAAAATACCCTGCCACAGCTCCAACTATAAATAATACTAGAGCAATAACCACATACTTTCCTTTAGAAGTTGCTATGTATAACATAGTAAGGGAGATTGAAAAGAAAATCAGTGCAGAACCTAAATCTGTCTGTAATAGCATAAATGCTAAGGATATCATTACTACTATAGCTGGCTCAATTAAGCTAATTACATTATTAAACTTAGGGTTATCTTTAAATATTTTACCTCCAAGCTTCTTTGATAAATTAGAAGGATTACCATAATCCTTGAGAGCTGAAGCTAAATATGCCACCAGAGCTACTTTTCCAAACTCAGATGGCTGAAAAGAAAATCCTGCTATAGAAACCCAGTTTTTCGCTCCAAAGGTTTCCTTTCCCAGAAGGCTTCCCATTGCCATAAAAACAAGAGTTACCACTAAGTAAAAGTACTTATACTTGCTAAAGCTTTTTAAATCCGGAAGTATTACTACTACAAGAATAAAAGCAGCTACTCCTAAAGTGAAAAATATGATTTGCTTTGTAGCTAAAAAAGTTCTTGCTTCATCTGTTACATAGGTTCCTCCTGAAACTGGTAAATCTAATCTATAAAGCATAGCAAGTCCAATAACTGCTAATATATTTGAAAATATTAAAATATACTTATCTCCGTCTGGGAAAAACTTTCTTATTATAAAGTGAGAATAAGCTAAAAGTCCACATAATATAACCCCCATAATTACTGCACCTTTATCAAAAGTGGGAGATATAAAGGCTACATTTACAAATATGGTAGCTATTAATAAATAAGTGAGCCATAGCACTCGCTTTTCTTCTTTTAAAGTATCCATAATTTCATCCTTTCATGTGACTGTTAACTCTTAAGATACCTTAACTATATTGCTTTAACTATTATTAAATATTTTTTAGTTAAATAAACTCTTAATAGTTAAAGTAACTCGGTTCCTAGAACTAGTCTTCTTATAATGAAACTTAATTCCTATTAAAGAACTTTAAAGGTAGAAGTCCCTACTCTTATCTTATCTCCTTTATTTAAAGTCACTTTATTTTTTATTCTGACTTCATTAACAAAGGTTCCATTAGTACTATTTAAGTCCTCTAAAATATAATCCGTGTTTCTAAAATATATCTTTAAATGATGAGAAGATACGTATCTATCTTCTAAAACAACCATATTATCTTCATTTCTGCCCATAGTTAGAACTTCATTTACTGGAATTACTCCGCCACTTCTAAGATTATGATTATCTCCTTTATCTACTACTTCCAATCCGAAATCTACAGTTTTTTTCTTCTTTTTCTTTCCTACAGATTTAGTGTCATTATACATAATCTTTAAAGCATAGATTATAATAAAATAAATAATAGCTATTATCACCAAATTGAATATGAATTTAAAACTATTCATAACAAAACTCCTTTTAATAATCAACAATTTCATTTCAAACAACCTTCTAGTTATATTTCCTAGTTACCCTTTATAATATACGTAACTTAAATATTTAAGGTGAGGTCATTGAATGAATAAGTTAATTTTTATTATGGTATTGACCAAGGTTTAAAATGTCATAGGACTTGAAAGCTAATTTTTTATAGTTAAAAGCTTTAGGAAACCATAAGAACCTCCGTCTGACGGTTTCCCTAAGGCATTTTTAACATAATATTTTCCGAACTTCAAGTCTTTAACTTCTAATTCTACATTATTATAACATTTTTTTAAGATACTGTCCTGTATAAGACTTTTCACAACGACATATATCTCTTGGTGTACCAACACATAATATAGTACCACCTTTATCTCCGCCTTCTGGCCCTAAATCTATGATATGATCAGAACATTTTATTACGTCTAAGTTATGTTCAATAACAACTACTGTATTTCCACCTTCTACAAGCCTTTGAAGTATAGAAATTAATTTATTCACATCATCAATATGCAGTCCAGTCGTAGGCTCATCTAGAATATACAGTGTTTTTCCTGTACTTCTCTTAGATAGTTCATAGGCAAGTTTAATTCTTTGTGCCTCTCCTCCAGATAAGGTTGTAGATGGCTGACCTAGTCTAACATATCCAAGTCCTACATCCATTAGTGTTTGTAATCTACCACTTATTCTTGGTAGATTTTCAAAGAACTTAAGAGCTTCTTCTACTGTCATTTCAAGAACTTCATCAATATTTTTACCCTTATATCTTACTTCTAAGGTTTCTCTATTATATCTTTTTCCTTTACAAACCTCACAAGGTACATAAACATCAGATAAAAATTGCATTTCAATTTTTATTATTCCATCACCTTTACAAGCTTCACATCTTCCACCCTTTACATTAAAGCTAAATCTTCCTGGTTTATAACCTCTCATTTTAGCTTCTGAAGTGGTTGCAAACACATCTCTTATCAAATCAAAAACTCCTGTATAGGTTGCTGGGTTACTTCTTGGAGTTCTCCCAATTGGACTTTGGTCAATATTGATAATTTTATCTATATTTTCGCTTCCTAAAATATCTATATGTTTTCCTGGAATCTTCTTGGTATTATTTATTTTTTTATTAAGCCCTTTGTATAAAATTTCATTTACCAAAGTACTTTTTCCTGAGCCTGAAACTCCTGTAACTGAAGTAAATACTCCTAATGGAAAAGATACTGTTACATTTTTTAAGTTGTTTTCTCTTGCACCCTTTACAGTAATTGATCTTTCTAAGTCAACTTTTCTGTATTCATCTGGTAGATGAACCTTCATCTTGCCGCTTAAATATTGTCCTGTAATAGATTTTTCACAATTCATAATATCTTCCATAGTTCCAGCAACAACAATCTCTCCACCATGTTCACCAGCTTTAGGTCCAATGTCTACTATAAAGTCTGCTGCTTTCATAGTATCTTCATCATGCTCAACAACAACTAAGGTATTTCCTAAATCTCTTAAATGTTGTAATGTTCCAATAAGCTTATCATTATCTCTTTGATGTAATCCAATACTTGGCTCATCTAATATATATAATACGCCCATTAAACTTGAGCCAATTTGAGTAGCAAGTCTAATTCTTTGAGCTTCCCCTCCAGAGAGAGTTCCTGCTGAACGAGTCAGATTCAAGTAATCAAGACCTACATCTTTTAAAAAGTTTAATCTGCTCTTAATTTCTTTCAAAATTTGTGCAGCAATAATAGCATTCTTTTCTGATAGTACCAAAGTATCTAAAAACTTAATTTCATCTACAATTGATAACTGACAAAGCTGAGAAATATTTTTTTCTCCTATTGTTACTGAAAGGGCCTCTTTTGAAAGTCTTGCTCCATTACACTTAGGACAAGGGTTGTCACTCATATACTCTTCTACTTCTTTTTTTATATAATCTGATGAGGTTTCAAAATATCTTCTTTTTAAGTTATTTATAACTCCCTCAAAGGCATGATTGTATACCCCTGTTTTAAATTCCTTTGTATATTCCACCCTGATTCTTTCTCCATTAGTTCCATATAGGATTATATCTTTTACCTTAGGTTCTAACTGTTCAAAAGGTGTATCTAAACTGAAATTGTAATGATTAGCTAAGGCAGTTAATACTGAAAAGGTCCAAGAATCATCTTTTAAGCTACTTTCGCCAAAGGTAACTATAGCTCCTTCACTTATGCTCTTAGTTTTGTCTGGAACTATTAAGTCTTCGTCAATCTCCATAAGTGTTCCTAATCCATCACACTTGTCACACTTTCCAAATGGAGAGTTAAAGGAAAACATTCTAGGTGCCAATTCTCCAATACTAATTCCACACTCAACACAAGCAAATTGCTCACTAAAAAGTATATCTTCTCCATCAATTATGCTGACAATCGCTAATCCTTCGCCTAGTTTTAAAGCTGCTTCAAGTGAATCAGAAAGTCTAGACTCAACACCTTCCTTAACCACAATCCTATCTATAACAATTTCAATAGTATGCTTTTTGTTTTTATCTAGCTTCACTTCATCTTCAGCTAAATCAACTAAAGTCCCATCAACTCTTGCTCTTACATACCCATTCTTTTTTATGCTTTCAATAACCTTTACATGCTCACCTTTCTTACCCCTAATTACAGGAGCTAGAACTTGAAGCTTAGTTCTTTCAGGTAACCCCATGACTTGGTCTACCATTTGATCAACTGTTTGTTGGGTAATTTCCTTACCGCACTTTGGGCAGTGAGGTACTCCAATTCTTGCATATAAAAGTCTTAGGTAGTCATATATTTCTGTTACAGTTCCCACCGTTGAACGAGGATTTCTACTTGTAGTTTTTTGATCTATGGAAATTGCAGGGGATAATCCTTCTATATATTCCACTTCTGGTTTATTCATTTGCCCTAAGAATTGTCTTGCATAGGCGGAAAGAGATTCCACATATCTCCTTTGTCCTTCAGCATAAAGGGTATCAAAGGCTAAAGAAGACTTACCTGATCCCGACAAGCCTGTAAATACAACAAACTTATCACGAGGTATCTCTAAATCTACATTTTTTAAATTATGTACCTTTGCTCCTTTTATAAATATTTTATCTCTCATAGTTTACTCCTTCATTAATTTTATAACTTATACTTTTTTTTCAATCGTAGAACTTCGTCTCTGATTCGAGCCGCTGTTTCAAATTGTAAATCCTTTGCAGCTTGTTTCATTTCCTTCTCAAGTTTCTCTACATGTTTTCCCAAATCTACTCTATCAGCTTCTAGTGCTTCCTCTAAACTTCCATATTCTACAACCTCTTCTGCCACGGCAGTAGATACTTCGATTACATCTCTAATATCCTTCATTATAGTTGTAGGAGTTATTCCATGTTCTTCATTATACTCCAACTGTATTTTTCTTCTTCTATTGGTTTCTGATATGGCTTTATCCATTGAATTAGTTATATTGTCTGCATACATTATAACCTTGCTGGCGGAATTTCTAGCAGCTCTTCCAATAGTTTGTATAAGAGAGGTTTCACTTCTTAAAAATCCTTCCTTATCTGCATCTAAAATTGCTACTAGTGCTACTTCTGGTATGTCTAATCCTTCTCTTAAAAGGTTAATTCCCACTAAAACATCAAATTCGCCTTTTCTCAAATCCCTTATAATTTTCATTCTTTCAATGGTATCTATATCTGAGTGTAAATATGTAGTTTTTACTCCCATTTCTTTAAAATACTTAGTTAAATCCTCTGCCATCTTTTTTGTAAGGGTAGTAACAAGAATTCTAAAGCCTTTTTCAATAGTATTATTAATTTCCCCATATAAATCATCAATTTGGCCCTTTATGGGACGTATAATTACCTCTGGGTCTAAAAGTCCTGTTGGTCTAATGATTTGTTCTGCTGTATTTTCACTATGTTCAGCCTCATACTTACTTGGAGTAGCACTAACAAATAGCACTTGATTTAGCTTTTGTTCAAACTCATCAAATTGTAGCGGTCTATTATCATAGGCTGAAGGAAGTCTAAAGCCATATTCCACTAAGGAAGTCTTTCTTGATTTATCTCCTCCATGCATAGCTCTAATCTGAGGAAGAGTTACATGACTTTCGTCTATAAATAATAAGAAATCCTTTGGAAAATAATCAATTAAGGTCTGTGGTGATGTTCCTGCTGGCCTTCCATCTAAAATTCTAGAATAGTTTTCTATCCCCGAACAATATCCTACTTCTCTCATCATTTCTATATCAAAATTAGTTCTTTGTTTTAATCTTTGAGCTTCCAAAAGTTTATCCTGATTCTTAAGGTCCTCTAGTCTTTGTTCAAGTTCCATTTCAATTTGCTTTATAGCAATTTCTAACCTATCCTTGGAAGTTGCAAAGTGAGAGGCTGGGAAAATAGCAACATGTTTTCTGCCAGAAATTATTTCTCCTGTCAATGTGTCAAATTCCCTAATTCTATCTATTTCATCTCCAAAAAACTCTACCCTTATACCTTTACTTGTAGATGATGCAGGAAAAATATCTAAAACATCTCCCCTAACCCTAAAGGTACCACGTACAAAGTTAATATCATTTCTTTCATATTGTATATCTACAAGTTGTCTTATAACCGCATTTCTATCTTTTTCCATACCTTCTCTTAAAGATACAGTTAGCTTCTTATATTCCTCTGGATTACCTAGTCCATAAATACAAGATACAGAGGCAACTACTATTACGTCTCTCCTTTCAATTAAGGCAGAGGTAGCAGAGTGTCTCAGCATTTCTATTTCGTCATTAATTGAGGCATCCTTTTCGATAAAGGTATCTGTTTGAGCAACATAGGCCTCTGGTTGATAGTAATCATAGTAAGACACAAAATATTCTACTGCATTCTCCGGAAAAAACTCCTTAAATTCCGAACAAAGCTGAGCCGCTAAAGTTTTGTTATGTGCCAGTACCAAAGTTGGTCTTTGCACCTTTTCAATAATATTTGCCATAGTAAAGGTTTTTCCTGAACCAGTAACTCCTAGCAGGGTTTGAAACTTTTTATCTTCTCTAATACCTCTTGCTATACTCTCTATTGCCTGTGGTTGATCCCCCATAGGTTTAAATTTTGAGTGAATTTTAAATCCTGTCATATATTCACCTCATTATTCTTTATTTTCCTTATCTTCATCATCTTGTTCTTTTTTTCTTAATTTATTTAAAACATCAGTAAAGTTTCCCTCTTCTGTTTTCATTATTCTTGACTTAGATGGAATATTTCTAGGAACGATGACAATTCCTATTCTTCCCTCATTGCTTACTTTTGTATGACTTATTTCTCTAATTTCACCATTTGCCTTTTTAATCTTCATCCAAATATAATTAGGAATAGTTTCTAGAAAACTAAACATCATTTCATCGGTAGTTATTTTATTATCGTTAATTTCAAGTATTAAATCTCCTGACTTTAGTCCCATGGTACTAGCCAAGGACTTTGGTGCTACCTCAAGAATTCTTATGCCTTCTTCATTACTAGAATACATAGGTTCATCATTTCTCTCAGTATACTTCTCAAAGGCTATCATTGCTTCATGAGCTAGAGGTGTAATTATAAGTAATAATAATTGAACAACAAAACCATAATTACTAAATATAGATAATGCTGAAACAAAAATTCCAAACCCAATAATTAAGGTTCCTGAAAAAAGAGTTTTAGCTGTTTTACTCTTAGTAAAAGTTACTGAAGAATATCCAACTCCAGCAAATAAAGGTAATGCTCCAATTATCATAGTTTCAAACAAGGCTTTATTTGCACTGTGATTTACTATTGGCCACCACTGTGGTGTCGCCACAGCTTCTCCTGATATAAAAGTTCCACTAGTGGCTTCCATCATCATTAGTATTGCCACTGGAAGTATCCATTGTCTTTTAAAGGCGAATCCACCTACAATTTTCCTATCTCTTCCCCCAAATACTGGAATAGCTCCCCTTTTTCCATCTAATATTACTAATATTCCTTCCACTACATGCATTACTCCTATTAATAGCAAAAGACTTGTAATATCTACTTTTAATAAATTTAGACTTGGATTATTTAAGAATTTCGAAGCTATATTCAATAATATAGACGTTACTCCTAATACAGCGCCTGAATAAGACAAGCACAGAAACCTAGGATTAAAAAACATCAGTAAAATAGATATCATGAAAACTATGTAAATATTGGAATTCATATGAAATACTACACCTAAATATGTAAAAATCATACTAGCTAAAACCCCACCAAATATCCCCATAACAATTTGTGAAATGGTAAGTTCGAAGGGAGATGTAGAATTTTCGCCCATAATTAACTTTTCTAAGGTAGCAGTTTTTCTATTTTTAATATAAAAAACAATTCCCATCATTATTAAAACAAAAGCATAAGATGGCTCAACGATAGCATAAGAAACTTGTGTTAAGGTATAAATAAGTAGCTCCATGTTTAATGCCTCCTCTCACATTATGCTAAACTACAAATATACATATATTATATCAATAAGCAACTAAATTCAACACTTTAATTATTGAGTATTAAGCTTAATACTCAATGCCAAGCTAAAAGCTCGTTATATAATGAACAAGTTCATTTTATTAAACAACTTTGGAAGCAGGTTTGTGTTATAACTGAAATATTCACCTTGAAATTCCATAGAAATTAAGTATCCACTTTTCCCCATAAAAATAACCAATGTAATGCAAGTTTATTATGCATCCTTATTTGTTATTCATTTTATGTGCCCAGCAGATACTTAATAAAATTTTATTTCAACTTTTCTCTGGCTACTTCTAAAGCCTTTTTGAATTGGGGATCTGAATCCCTATTATAAGGTTTTTCTTTTAACTCTTGTGGGTAAAGCACCTCTACATCTGGTGCTATTCCTATACCATGAATATTTTGCCCATTTGGAGTAAAGTACTTAGAAATTGTAACTTTAAGAGCTGTTCCATCTCCAAAGCCATCCTTATCTCTATAGAAAGTAGTTTGAACGACACCTTTTCCAAAGGTCTTTTCTCCTACTAAAGTTCCTAAGCCATAATCTTTAATTGCTCCGACAAAAATTTCTGAGGCACTAGCAGAGCCGCCATCAATTAAGATGGTTAAAGGCAATCCCTCAGCAATTCCTCCTATAGAGTCATAATTTTTTTTATTTTTTTCTTTATCCTCTGTGTACACTATATTCTTCCCTTTAGCCACAAAATTAGAAGTCATTTTTACTGTTTGATCTAATAGCCCACCAGGGTTTTCTCTTAAATCTAATACTAGGCTCTTCATTCCTTTTGCAGTTAAATTTTTTAAAGCATTGTCGAAATTACTTGCAGTGTGTTCATCAAACATTGAAACTTGAATATAACCAATACCATTTTCAAGGATTTCACTTTTAACTGTTACCATTTCTATTTCTGCCCTTTTTGCTTTAACCTCAAAGGTCCCCCTAGTCTGTCTTGAAAGGCTTAGTTTAACCTCTTCGCCTGCTTTGCCCTTCATCATGGAAGTAGCCTTTTCCATGTCCTGAGCTGTCACAGTAATATCATTAACACTTTCAATTATGTCACCTTTTAGAATTCCTGCCTTTTCAGCTGGAGAATTTTCAAAGGTTGATATAACTACTATCTTATCTTCTTTAGCTCCAATCTGTAATCCAAGTCCTACATAAGTTCCACCAGTTTGAGTGGCAAAATCTGAGAACTCAGCTTCATTCATAAATACAGTGTATGGATCCTGTAAAGCTGCCGCCATTCCCTTTGCTGCTCCCTCAACCAACTTATCTTTATTAATTTCTCCAATATAATATTTATCTATCTTATCCTTTATGGTATATAGCTTTTCAAAATCAATTATATTTTCGTAAGTTTTTCTGCTAACTAATACCTTTCCATTGGGCATTTTAAAAGAAATAAGATTGGTAATGCCAAAGGTAAGGACATTGGTAAAAAGCACTATTGCCACAGTTCTTCTTATCCATTTTCTTTTTTCACTTTTCATATTCCCATTGTCCATGAAATCCACCCTCTCTATATAGTCCATATATATTATGTATGTAAATACTAGATAATTATAACACTTTCAGGTAATTTTTAATAATTATTTTAAAGAAATAATTATTAAGTTCCTCTTAACTCTATGGCAATCTCCCAAACACACGTTCTACAACATTAACATTAACACATCTATTATACGTATGCAAGAGAGACTAAGAAAATTTTTCTTAGTCTCTCTTTAACTTAATATTATTTTGTGTTAAATCTATTTTATAATACACTTGCATAGAATTCTATGTGCAATAAAATCTACATAATTTTAAAATATGTCTTCAAAAAATATTTTTTTCTTGCCTCACAGTAAATCTTAGAAACAAATAAATTTCTTATCTAAAAAGATCTTAAACCTTTAAGAACTTTCTCATTGAAATAATACTTCCTACAGTTCCTATGAACATACCTGCTAGAATAAACTCCCAAATTACTACTTTCCAAACATAAGATACCCCTATTAAAGAGAATCCCATTAGCGCCTCTGAAGGTAAATTATTTATTAATAAACTATAAACTACGCTTAGGATAATAGTAGAAATTATACCTCCAATTATACCAAGCATAACACCTTCAATAATAAATGGCCATCTTATAAACCAGTCTGTAGCCCCTACATATTTCATTATCCCAATTTCACGTTTTCTTGAATAAACAGTAATTTTTATAGTATTTCCAATTAAGAAAAGAGACACAACTATGAATACTACAAATGATACAGCTCCAACTACTTTTACTGAATTAGTTAGGGCTGAAATTTTTTCTATTATTTCTCTAGCATCTCTTATGCTTTCAATTCCTTCCGTATCCTTTACGGCTGCTATTATAGCATCTACTACCTCTGGCTTATTAACTTTTACAGTATAAGAGCCTGGAAAAGGATTTTTATCTTCAAAGCCAGCTGTTAAAACTTCAGCATTTTCCTTGAACTGTTCTTTAACTTTTTCTAAGGCTTGTTCTTTAGTTTCAATGTTTACTTCTCTTACTCCTTCAATTCCATCTAACTTATCCTTTAGAGAAGTTTTTTGTTCTTCTGTGATGTCATCTTTCAAAAACACCTTTACTTCAACCTTTGAACCCAACTGTTCCACTGCCTTATTAACATTTACCATGGTTAAAGTTATTACCCCTAAAATAAATAGTGTAGCTGCTACAGTTGCAACAGAAGCAATGCTCAAAGTTCTATTTCTTCTTATACTTTTAAAAGCATCATTAAAAAAATACTTAACTGAATCAAATTTCATATCCGTATTTACCCCTTTCTTCATCTCTCGCTACTGTACCTTTTTCTATGGCTATAACTCTCTTTTTCATGGTATCAACAATATCTTTAGCATGAGTTGCCATAACAATAGTAGTTCCTGCTCTGTTTATATCACTGATAATATCCATAATCTCTAGTGAAGTTTCAGGGTCAAGATTTCCTGTAGGCTCGTCCGCAATTAAAAGAGATGGACTATTTACTATAGATCTAGCAATAGAAACTCTTTGCTGTTCCCCACCAGACAATTGATTTGGAAATGCATTTCTCTTTTTTGTTAGTCCTACCATTGCTAGAACTGATGGAACTTTCTTTTGAATTTCTCTTTCACTAGCACCTATAACTCTTAGGGCAAAAGCTACATTCTCGTATATATTTAAAGTTGGTATCAATCTAAAATCTTGGAATACCACTCCAATCTTTCTTCTATAAAAAGGAACTTCCTTATGGGTAAGTTTAGTTATATTAGTACCTGCAATTATAACTTCTCCTGCTGTTGGATCTACTTCCTTTAATAACATTTTTATGAAAGTTGATTTTCCTGCTCCACTAGGCCCTACAAGGAAAACAAATTCACCTTTGTCTATATTTATATTTAAATTCGATAGTGCAAGAACATTATTATCATAAACTTTAGTTACATTCTTAAATTCTATCATGTAAACTCTCACTCTCCTTAAAATTTTTTCTTTAATCAATGCATAGCCTAAGTAATTTAACCATATTTTTTTATTATATAGTTAATTTAATCTGTTTTTGTGCAAATCAAATCCATGTGCGTAAAAATATATGTTCATTATAACATAAAAATACAAGATAAAATAATTAAAAACAAAAAATATAGTGAAAAACATGTTATTTTGTATAAAAATTAATGGAAATGTTGTAATAACATTTCCATCTTCGACAAAATTTACTTGTAATTTTATTTTATGCGGAATACATATACCACAATCCTAAATCAAACATAAGAAAATAAAATAGTATTAGTGTACAAATACACATTATTGCTCCAACTAAATTAAACTTCACAAAATACATTCTCCACTGTTTTTGATAATTTAAAGGACCAAGGGTATCTGGTTTCAAAAATGCTAAAGCGCAAATAAACAAACCAAAACATGACATAATTATACCAGTATTTCTAACTCCTCTTAGTAAAGCATACAAAGATATTGGATTTTTGCTTATTAAGCAATATATAGTTGTAGCTACCAAACCAATCAAAATTGGAAGAAGAGTTATTTTCAAAGAAAGCTTTATGCAGTATACGAAATCCTCAAAAAAATTAGCTATTGCTGTTTTCATAATTACTTCTCTCCTTACTGTGATAAAATTCTTCAACTCTTAAAAAATTTATCAGTGTAAAAATTATATCACAATTTGTCTGAAAAATCACTAAATCATAGATATAAATCTATTAGTTATACAATCATATTCATAGCCTATTTCACTTAATTTATGTTGAATTTCTTTTGTTTCAATATTACAATACAGAGCAAAATCCTCTAAGGAACTAAACTCATCCCTTAATTTCATATTTACTATACTTAAAGCCATATAAGAATCCATTTTTAGTAAAGTATCTCTATCCATAAACTTTTTCTCCTTACACCATGTTATTATAACTCGTAGTGAAAACTTTCAAGGCAGAGTTACATAACATTTATAAAATTAAAGGTGGATTTTAAAATCCACCTTTAGAAGTTATTAAACTTATTTTAAAATTAACCTTAAAAACTAGCTTTATGCTTAAAAATTTTATTTTAATTCAAGCCCTTTTTTAACTGCTTTTACTATGTCTTCAGAAGTTAATCCATAGGCTTTTAAAAGCTCTGCTGGTTTTCCACTTTCACCAAAGGTATCTTTTATTCCAACTCTTATTACTGGCACAGCATGTAAAGAGGTAACAACCTCTGCAACTGCTGAACCAAGTCCACCTATTATACTATGTTCTTCTGCAGTAATAATAAGTCCTGTTTCCCTAGCAGCTTTTCCAATTAACTCTTCATCAATAGGTTTTATTGTGTGAATGTTAATAACTCTAGCCTTAATTCCTTCTTCAGCTAAAATATTGCACGCTTCAAGAGCAGCATCTACCATTATTCCAGTAGCAATTATAGCTACATCTTTACCTTCTCTTAAAATCACGCCTTTACCAATTTCGAATTTATAACCTTCATTATCATTAATAACTGGTACACCACTTCTACCTAATCTCACATAGCATGGTCCATTATATTTTGCTACTGCCTCAATAGCAGCTTCAGTTTCCACTGCATCACTTGGACTAATAACAACCATATTTGGTATACTTCTCATTAAAGATATATCTTCAACTGACTGGTGAGAAGCTCCATCTTCACCAACTGTAATTCCTGCATGAGTTGCACAAACTTTTACATTTAATTTTGGATAGCATATTGAGTTTCTGATTTGTTCGAAAGCTCTTCCTGCTGCAAACATAGCAAAAGTTGATGCAAATGGAATTTTACCACAAGCAGCAAGCCCCGCTGCTACAGTCATCATATTTCCTTCTGCAATCCCCATGTTTATAAATCTATCAGGGCAAACTTTTTTAAAATCTGCTGTTTTAGTAGATTTTGATAAATCCGCATCAAGCACTACTATATTTTCGTTTTCTTGACCTATTCTAGCAAGTGCTTTTCCATAAGCTTCTCTTGTTGCTATTTTACTCATTATGCTTCCCCTCCAATTTCACTTAACGCTTGTTCACATTGCTCTTTATTAGGAGTAGAACCATGCCACCCTGCTTCATTCTCCATGAAAGATACACCCTTACCTTTTATAGTTTTACATACTACCATAGTAGGTTTATCCTTAACCTTTTTACCTTCTTCAATAGCATTTTTTATAGCCTCTAAATCATGACCATCTTCAAGAGCAATCACATTCCATCCAAAGGCAACAAACTTATCTGCAATTGGATTTGGATTCATTACATCTTCTACATCGCCATCAATTTGAAGGCCATTAAAATCAACAAAAGCAGTTAAATTATCTAATTTATAATGTGCTGCTGCCATAGAAGCTTCCCAAACTTGACCTTCTTCAAGTTCACCGTCTCCTAGCAAAGTGTATACTCTATATTCCTTTTTATCTAACTTTCCAGCAAGAGCCATTCCTACTGCTGCTGAAATCCCTTGACCTAAGGATCCTGTAGACATATCTACACCTGGTATGTAATTCATATTAGGATGTCCTTGTAACATTGATCCTAATTTTCTTAATCCCATTAACTCTTCTTTATTGAAAAATCCTTTTTCAGCAAGAACACTATATAATACTGGAGCAGCGTGTCCCTTTGAAAGTACAAATCTATCTCTGTTAGGATCTTTTGGATTTTTAGGATCCACATTCATTTCATTAAAATATAATGTAGTCATAATTTCTACTGCTGATAAGGAGCCACCTGGGTGTCCTGAACCTGACTCTGTTAACATTTTAATTATGTCCTGTCTTATATTCTTAGTAATATCTTTTAATGACTCTAGCGATTTTTTCATAGTATACCTCCTAGATTTACTTCTATAGTTTATTATAACAATTTTCTTCTTTTTAACAACAGTTTGTTGTAATTTAACAACATTTTATTATAAATAAGTGGACAAATTCTCATAAAAAAAGAAAATTTATGATACTCTAATAATGCTTTATTATTGAATTATGCTGTTTTTTACTTATATTAATGATATTTGTGATACTTTAATTAGTTTTTTCTCACTATTGTGATTTAGTTTTTATTATTGCCACAATATTTTTTCTTTTAAAGTGTGGCAAATTATTTTCTTTTATATAACCAATTTATTTAGTTACAAGAATTTAAGTAATTATAATCCTTCTTAATTACATAGTTAAAAAATAGAAAGACTGCTAGCTAATAATCTAACAGTCCAATTTTTTTTGTATTAACTTTTACTTTTAACCTTTAAGTCTAAACTGATCATCAATGCAACATCTACTTTTTCCATGTCATCATCGGTCATGTGACCAATTTTTTCCTTAAGCCTTCTTTTATCTAAGGTTCTCACTTGCTCTAGCAAAACTACTGAATCTTTATTCAAACCATACTCTTCTGAAGATATTTCCACATGAGTAGGGAGTTTCGCCTTATTTATCTGAGAAGTTATTGCTGCAACAATTACAGTAGGACTATATCTATTTCCAATATCATTTTGAATAATGATTACTGGTCTAATCCCACCTTGCTCTGAGCCAACTACTGGACTCAGGTCAGCATAAAAGATATCTCCCCTCTTCACAACAGTTGTCATGAGGCATTCACTCTCCTAAAGCCTAGCTTCATATTCAATTAAATCATACATATCATTTTCAAAACCAATTTCCGCACTCTCTAGATTCAACTCCGCCATAGCTAAATAGCCATGCTTCATATCCTCCAAAAAGGTTGAAGATTTTCTCTCTTCTATATATAGTATTAAACCCTTATCAATAAATCTACTATTTTTTTTACTTTCTTTTTGAAAAGCTTCATTAAATTCTTGGCAAAAAGTCTTTGAGAGTTCAGCGATCAATTTCTTTGAATTAGACATGGAAATTTAATACCTCCTGTTAACAATAACAACTATATGTACAGATTAATTATAATTCAACAACTGTCATTATGTCAAAGAAATTAAATCATATTTCTACTTTTTCCAACATTTTTTTAACACTTTTCTTCTATAATTAGGACTTATTTATACATAATTCCTTATTTTTATGATTTTACCTTGCTTTTTGTAAACTCTTGGAACTCTTTTACTTACTGCACAAACTACCTCGTAACTTATAGTTCCTAACTTATTGGCGATATCATCGGCGGTAATGACGTTGTTATACTCATCTTCACCTATAAGTATAACCTCATCTCCTACTTTTACTCCTTGAATATCAGTAATATCTATCATACACTGATCCATGCAAATTCTTCCTACTACTGGCGCCATTTTGCCCCCAACAATAACTTTTGCTTTTTCAAACAGCAATCTGGTAAAACCGTCTGCGTACCCAATAGGCAAAGTAGCAATTACACTTTCTCTCTCGGTTATAAAAGTTCTTCCATAACTAATATACTCACCTTTTCCTAAGGTTTTTATGTGCACTATATTTGCCTTTATGGACATTACAGGTTTTACCTTTACTTTTTCCATAGCTACTTCCTGAGATGGATAATACCCATAAAGTATAATTCCAGGTCTCACTGCATTATAATGAACTGTTGGTAAATCTAACACTGCAGCACTATTGCTTAAGTGCTTTATTGGAATATTTACGCCTAATTCTAATAGTTTCTCATTAAACTCATTATACCTTTTAACTTGCAATAACGAATAAGTTTTATCAAAATCATCTGAGCAAGAAAAATGAGTAAAAAGTCCTACTATTTCTACATTAGGTAACTTGCTTATTTTATATACCTCCAAAGCACTTTCCTCATGAGGTAAAAATCCTATTCTTCCCATACCTGTATCCACTGCTATATGAATTTTAGCAATCTTATTCGCATGAACTGCAACTTCAGACAAAGCTTCTGCATCACTATAAGTATAAATAGTTTGCTCAATTTCATAGTCAAGTATGCTTCCGTATAAGGTAGGTGGTGTAAAGCCCAATATCATAATAGGTACGTTAATACCATTTTTCCTTAACTCAATGGCTTCAGTTATAATTGCCACACCAAACCTATTAGCACCATTCTCTAAAAGCACAGGTGCTATATCTACCGCTCCATGACCATAACCATCTGCTTTTATTATTGCTATTATATTTTCACTAGTCGATACTCTTCTAATTTCCTTCATATTTTCTGCAAGTACATCTAAATTTATTTCTGCCCATACAGGCCTTAAATCTTTAAACAACTTATTCACCCCACTAGTCACTTAGAGGAATTAGGTTATAATTCCTCATTATTAATTTTCTCAGTCCAATTGAAGTTGTCATAAGTGTATCTTACTCTCTCTTTTTCTTTTTCATCGTAAATCACTAGCTTCTTAGGTAAGTTGTCCTTTATACTTACGTACATAATTCCTTTAAACAAATTTCTATTGCTTCCTGGAATTAAAACCTCTATAAGTAATAGTTCTTCATCATTAATGGTTTCTTTTTTATAACCTATATCTTCATTTGTGTATATTAATCCTATGTATTCTCCAATAAAACCATATTTTAATACTTCATCAAAAGCTTTGTCAACTTTATAGTCTCGTTTGTTTTCTTTATCTACTACTGTTACCTCATCACCCCTAAAAGTAAAGGTTCTTCCCTCATTAAGATCTAATTTATAAGCTACATCCTTCTTATAAACCTGATGTCCTTTATAAACAAGAGTTTGCATATCATTAACCACTTCTATGGTTACATCACTTTTATACCCTTGTTTTTTAGATAAAGTAGTAATTATATCTTCTGGATCTTGTGGTTTTGATATCTTACTAATCCCAACTCCTATAATTGCTAAAACTATAAAAATTGCCATGATCCCTAGTAGTGTAAAAGTAATCTTTTTTCTCATAACTGTCCTCCAAGTAATTTATACACTACTATATTTATTATAAAAAGTAACATTCTATAACCAGCAATTACTGGTATTGTGACAATTATACCTTGATGAAATAACTTAAGTTGTTTTATGAACTTCCTGAAGTTTATTGGATTTTACTTGCAAAATATATGCTTTTTATTTATTTCTCATAATATCTTTTATTATGAATGGTAACTCTTGTATTAAATGAGATGCATTAACACAAAACATATCTTCAGCTAGCTTGTCCCCGCAATATCCATGAACATAAGTTGCTAAGTAAGTAGCTACTAAAGGTTCATATCCCTGAGCAATGAAGGATGCAATAATTCCTGTTAAAGTGTCCCCCATTCCTCCAGAAGCCATTGCACTATTCCCTGTAGTATTTATGAATACATACTCACCATCTGTAATTATAGTCCTATGGCCCTTAAGTAATAAAATTATATCATTGTCCTTTGCAAACTTCTTAGCAATTTTCAACTTATCTTCTTTTACCTCATCCACAGTAAGCCCTGTAAGTCTTGCCATTTCACCATAGTGCGGAGTAAGTATCACTTCATGATTTTTGCACTGTAAAAGTTCTAAATTGTTTTGTAAAACATTTAAACCATCTGCATCTATTACTATTGGACAATCACTTTTTAAAATAGTTTCACTTAAAATATTATAAGTCAGTCTACTATTACCCATGCCAGGGCCAATTGCTATAACATTGCTTTTAGCTATAATATTATTTATTTTTTCTGTATCCTCATAACTTAAAGTCATAGCTTCCGTAAGCTTTACACTCATAATATCCTGAAGTTCCTTTGGAGTACAAAGAGTTACAAGTCCAGCCCCACTTCTTACTGCTGCTTGAGCTGTTAAATAAGCTGCGCCTGCATACCCTTTAGAGCCTGCAATTATGAAAACTCTTCCATAATCCCCCTTATATCCCTCCTCACTCCTAGGTCTTATTACATTTTGTATCATAGTTTCATCTATCTTTATCTCCCTACTATTAAATATGAGGGAGCTTAATTTATTCTTCTTTAGTATATTCAAGGTCCTTTCCATGGGAATTCACCTCCAAAACAGCATAAGCTATTGCACTATCCTCTCCATGAGAAATGCTTAAATGCAAATTATATTCCCCTTGTTTTTCAGCAATTAATTTTGCCTTTCCCTTCAATATAACAATAGGCTTTCCTAGAGTAGTACTCTCAATTATAATATCCTTAAACTCGAAGCCCCTAAAACCTGTGCCTAAAGCTTTAGACACAGCTTCCTTTGCTGCAAATCTTCCTGCTATGTACTCTGGTCTTAGATTTCTACCTTTGAGATATTCTATTTCTTCACTAGTAAAAATCCTTTGTAAAAATCCTTCACCCTTATCTAATGCAGATCTTATTCTTCTAATCTCAATTATATCTACTCCTACACCTACTATCACAACACCACCCCCTTCTTTCATTAAATAATGAAAAAGTTCCTAAAGGAGCATATTCATTTTCACTAACAGTTATAAAATAAATTTAAAGAACCTGTATTTAGCAAAAGATTCTGTAATTACTTAAAACCTACATTGCTAATCCTAGGACATAGATACCTTATATGCAATAACCCTCCATACAAGCCTTCTATTTGCATTTAAAATACCCTTTCAAAATTTAGGTTCTTTTAAATATATTACCATAAAACTTAATCTTATTGTATAGACTTCAACCATGAAATTTAATTTTGTATAAAAAATAAGGGAGTAAAATCTCCCTTAGCAACTAGCTATTCCTTTAAACTCTTCATCAAAATCACTTATATATTCATCTATATATTCTCCAGCAATATCTATGAAATGGATTGGTGATACAGCATTATCACTTAATAACTTTAACAATGCTTTCACCTTATGTCTTTGAGGACTAATATATTTTTCGCAGTCACTATAAATTTTTTCTACTTCTCCGTTAACTACGCCTTGTGTTTCTATTTCAATACCATATGCTTGTACATTTCTTTGGTTACCATCAACTTCCATAAGAAAATCATTTTTTAGAAGTTTATATACGTATGTAAACTCTCGTCCCTCTTCTAATACCTTATTCATTAAAGTTTCAACTACCACTTAGATAACCCCCTTGTTATTACTAACTCTATGAATAAATTTTAACACTAAGAAAACGAAAATTGTGTCACTTAATGGTGGGAGTTTTTAAAGATTCTCCCTTAAAAATGACACAATCATCATGAAATTGATATCTTAATGTAGTATCAATCAGATATTTTTCCTTATATTTACATTTAAGTGGTCATTATAGTTCTTTTTGTGTCGGAAAATACTAAATTTGTTGAAGCTTTTTTGTAAAATAGTCGCTACCTTTTTGTAAAAATCATTCTTTTAGCTCTTCAACCTTTTTGTAAAACCCTATGTTTTATCAACTAATTGTCAACCTTTTTGTAAAATATTTTAACTAAAGGTTGCATTAATCAATTTGAGAATTCTACATTTGTCGAAAAAAAACTAGACTCCTAAATAATCATCACCTTTATTTTAAACAAACTCTCTAGAAGAAGTTTTACCTAAAACAAAGTGGTGTCCGAAGCCTAGGTTTTCATTTTGTTCATAATATTTTATAACTAAAATTATATAATATTTATTATATAATTTATAGTTATAATTGTGATTTTATATTATCCACTGCCTTCTTTACTACTTCTAGGTTTTCTCCCTTAAGTTCTTTTTTTGAAAATTTAGCTTTATTATATATGTCCGTCATTTCATCCAGCTTATCTATATTATCAACTTTAATTTTTGTTACATTTTTTAGTTGTGAAGCAGTCATATATGGTTTGAAAATTTCTGCCTTTTCCGTAACTCTTTCAAACTCACTGTAGCTGTAAAGAATTTCTTCTCTAAGATTTCCTCTTTTCCTAAATATAGTTTTTTTAAGTTTTTGTATAAGCCCTTCTTTATTCTTTTTCTTGTCATTAAGTTTTTCCCTGAGCTCAACGTAACCTTCTTCTCTTTTCTCTACTTTAATTAAAGCTGAAAGACTTCTCACAATTATTATTATAATAGCTGCAGCTAGTATAATTTTTAATATTACAGCTACGTAAGCTATAGAAGCTTCATCTCTAAAAGTATCCTGCTTAAAAAGTTCTTCTATTGGTACATTAACCTTAGCAAATCCTTCAAGTACTGCTTCAGCATTCATTTCCCTGTTTGCAAATAGCTTACCTAAAAGTTCTACTCCATAAGCAACAGGATAACGTACTATAATAATAATAACGCCTAAAATTATATTTAAAATATAGTTTATTCCTCCATATATGGACTTAACAATAGCTGAGAATATCCTATAGGTGTGCTCTTGAAAGATAATAACCATGAACCCTATGATTCCTAGGTTTATATATTTAGAATGCTTGCTTCTGATATTATAGCTATATCTTAAACTTTCTCTTAAGTTAATAACCACTAAAATCAGATACATAACAAATACTCTAAACATTTTCTCTAACAATGGATAGGAAAAGATGAAAATAAATACAGCGACTCCTACCATGAGATAAGCTCCTGCAATCCATCTTTGCTTATATTCATAATAATTTATTTGATTAGGTTCTTCTCTATAAACTACAATTATTGAAGCTGTAAAGAATAAATAATTTAGTATCGCTTTATATGGGTCGTAAATAATCCATAATATTACTGCTCCAATTATTAAAGGAACCAAAAGAATTATGTGCTTTTTATATTCCTTATCATATAAATACTCCATTAAAAACACATTAAACAAAGTAATTAAATAAAGGTTAAAGGATACTTCATTAGCTATGAAGGTACAAGTTAACATTGTCCAGATAATATATATCATTAGCACATAAGTTGAAGAGTACAGAGTTTTTATTTGCCTAAACCAACTCATTATCTTACTCCCCCTTTATATACTATTTTTTCTATACCTTCTATATTAGGCAAGGAGGATTTTAAAGAAACATCTATAATTTTTAACCTATACCCATTTTTTCTCATCTTAGTTATTAGGTTTATATCCTTGTCATTAAAGTATGATGATATAATTACATAGGTGCAATTAGGATTTAAGTGTTGAAGTCTGCTAGCTAAATACTCATTAAAATCACACTTTATAGCTAAATCAACTCTTGCACACATCTCCATAATGCTAGTAAAACTATTCATAGCTGGCTTTATTTCATTTGGAACTTTAGTGTCAAAGGTTACTAACTGAGCGTTTGTCCAAAGTCCAGTAGGAATTCCTTCCTTTAAGGCTTTAGCTGCTAAAGAAGCTGCAATCCTAGCTCCTGAGTCAATAGCATCTTTTTGAATGTTTGTCCAGTACGGATCTCCACATTGAAGGTTTAAAATTATAACTAGCTCTCGTTCTGAGGTATAGTCATAGTCTTTAACCATAAGCTTATTCATTTTTAAACTGGACTTCCAATGGATATCCTTCATTCTATCTTCAACATTATATTCTCTTATACCTTTAATAAAAAGAGGGTCCTTGTGTATCCACCTTCTAACAGCATCTTCTCCCTGAAAATTAGTGATATCAAACTCATACTTATTAATACCATGAATTCTTGGATAAACTAAAATTTCTACATAATCTTCTTCCTCTTTGCTATTAGCAGAAAATCCAAATATATCTCCTACATTTATTCTCATATTTTTTATTAAATAAGTACCTCTCTCAGCACCTACTAGAGTATATATTCTTTTCTTTCTTTCATACCATTTAACCGAATACTTACTAACATGCCAAATATCATTGCCTTCCCTAAACATGGTTGCATCATTAGCATATTTTAATCCTGCTGGGATTTTCTCTTCAATTGCCAGAAAAAATAAGGGTAATCGCTTATTATTTTCTAGTACCATAGTCATTTCAAAGGTTTCACCTTCTACTAGCCTATTTTTTTCTATGGTTCTATATATTTTAAGATTATCAAAGCCCTTTCTTCTAGTAAAGTCAGCAAATATCACAAGCAAGGCAACCAGAGCTATTAAGAATAAATATTGAAATAACATGGTATCACCCCTATATTTTTTCTAAGGGAGTTTCAACAGTGTTCAATATATCATTAATTACGCTTTGTGCTTTATTATTTCCAATATTTATTTCATTTTTAACTATAATTCTATGACTCATAATTGGTACCGCAAGTTCTTTCACATCTTCTGGAATAACATAATCTCTTCCTCTGATGGCTGCTAAAGCTTGACACCCCTTCATCATATTTAAGGATGCTCTAGGGCTGCAGCCAAGTTCAATTTCCTTATGAACTCTTGTAGCTTTAACAATATCCAAAATGTAGTTCTTAATTTCTTCACTTACATGAACCTTACTGTAGTTATCTTGTACATACTCTATCTCTTCCATAGTTACTACTGATTGTAAGGTATCTAAGGGGTCTGACTCCATAAATCTATCTAACATTTGCTTTTCTTCATTATAATCCGGATAACCCATAGAAAGCTTAATAAAAAATCTATCTAGCTGTGCTTCTGGTAATGGGAAGGTTCCAAATTGCTCTACAGGGTTTTGCGTTGCTATAACAAAGAAAGGTTTTTTTAAAGGAATAGTGTTTCCTTCTACAGTAATTTGTCTTTCTTCCATACACTCTAAAAGAGCAGATTGAGTTCTTGGAGTAGCTCTATTTATTTCATCCGCCAATACTATTTGGCTTAAAAGCGGACCTTCTCTAAACTCGAATTCTTGACTACGTTGGTTATAAAAATAAATCCCAGTTAAGTCTGACGGTAATAAATCTGGAGTAAATTGAATTCTTTTAAAGCTACAATTCATAGTCTTAGCTAAACTTCTTGATAGTTTTGTCTTTCCAAGTCCTGGAACATCTTCTAACAGTACATGACCTGAGGTAATAAAGGCTACTGTTATCTTATCTATATTTTCCCTCTTTCCTATTATTACCTTTCCAATATTTTCCCTAACTTTTTCGCTAAACTGTTGAAATTTTGTAATCTCCATAAATTAACCTCCTAACTATATGAATATATTATACCAACTTTATCGTACATATTTATATATTTTTAAATAGTTTTCAAAATATTAAAACTTATGAAATTTGTATCACACGCAAACCTCTTTCCCCATATTTGATTCATATAATTATATCAATACGAACAAAAAAATAAAGAGAAATAATTTAACATTATGAAATAACGTTAAACACATTTCTCTAATTAACTAAACCTATTTATGAAGTTATATGTAAAGTTATTTAAACTATTTTCTCATTTGCCCTTTTACTACTCATAAATTGGAACTCATCTGCGATTACTTCAGAAATAAACTTTCTTTGGCCTTCCGCATTTTCATAGACTTTTGTTTGAAGTCTTCCAGTAACACTTATTATACTTCCCTTAACTAAATATTCACTAACTATTTCTGCTTTCTTTCCCCAAAGCACTACTGGTATAAAATCTACTTGCTTTTCTCCCGCTGGGGTTTTATAAGGTCTGTCTACTGCTAACATAATTCTAGTTAATACCTTGTTATTATCCTCCAGAACTTTCATTTCTGGATCTCTAGTCAATCTTCCAACTAAAACAATTCTATTCATGGTTTACCTCCAAAATATATATTCTTCTTTTAAGGATTTTATCCATGCTAGAACTTTATAATCATCCTTTGAAAAAAATAACAACAAATATGTGTTAACACTTTGTAAATATTTTTCCCAAATTCTATTGTTTAGTAATCCTATGTTTATATTATACTTGTTTACAAAAACATCCCTAGTAATTAAACAGTTATAACCAGTGTTGCTAGATATAAAAAATATCCTCTATAGCCTAGCAATAACCTGTGATTATTATGTCCTAATAATGTTCTATACTAACTGTATATATCTGAAAACTCTAATTCTATCTTCTGTACATTTCCTGCATTAGCAGCTTTTTTTTGTGCTAACATACTTTCTTTTTTTGAAAGTATGTTAGGAAGTTCTAATATAAACTCACTGCCTCTATTTTCCTTACTCTTAACATAAACTTGTCCACCATGAGCTTGCATTATAGATTTAACTAAAGATAAACCTATTCCACTGCCTTCATGGGATCTAGTAAATAGAGATTCACTTTGTACAAATCTTTCAAATATTTTCTTATGCATATTTTTAGGTATACCTATGCCGTTATCCTTTACAGATATCCTTACCTTTTCTCCTAAGTCCGATAGTTTTACGTATATTTCACCATTTTCCTTTGAAAATTTAACTGCATTAGAAAGCAAGTTGAGCATTACTCTCTCCATGTTTTCTCTATCTATACCTATAATTTTCTCTTCAATATCTGTATCAAAAATTATAGACATTCCTTTGTTCTCAATATATTCTACTGTAGATAAAGTTATATCCTCAATAACTTTCACTATATCGTAATTTCCAAAATCCATTTTTAAGTATCCTACATCAATTCGAGTAATATCAATTAAATTATTTATGAGTCTTAGTAATCGATAACAATTTTGCTTCATAACACCTAAATATTTATTCTTATCTAAATGTTTTGCTTCTTTTCCTTGATTAAGTTCTAATACTTGAACAATACTTAATATTATATTTAACGGGGTTTTTAACTCATGTGATACGTTAGAGATAAATTCTGTTTTTAGCTTGTCATACTTTAATGCTTGGTCCAGTTTAAATTTATCTTTTTCAGCTTTTTTTCTTTCCATTATATCATGAATTACAAAAATCACTGACATTTTATTGTCAAAAAATATGGGCACTGCCCCCATCTCCACTTGAACTTTTGTACCATTTTTTCTTTTTAAAATCATTTCTTTAAATTCTGATTGCTGTATATTTTTATATACAGTCCTATACATTTGAAAACCTTCTTTCAAACTATCTTTATGAACAAAATCAAAGACTTTCTTTTTATTTATTTCATTCAGCGATTGAACTCCAAGTATTTTAAACAAGGCATCATTAGAAAATGTAACTTTATCCTCATTATAAATAGCTACCCCAAAAGGCATAAATTGAAGTATTTTAGAGTAGTTTGCTTGATTGCGCTGAAGACATTGTTCAGCCACTACTTTTTTAGTAATATTCTTACCAATAAATAAGGTGAAAATTTCTTCATTTTCTTTAAAACACATAGCCGTTAATTCTGCATAAATTTGTGAACCATCTTTTCTTGTAAGTTTTCTTTCTACTACTGGTAGCATTGTATCACTAACCATTAGCTTTTTAGCATCACATATGACATTTTCTTTTGCATCCAAATCAAATTTAACTAACTCAAAGAAATCCTCCCCTAATACTTCCTTCTCACTTTTTTTGCCTAGAAGCTCAACACCTGCCTTATTAGCAAATATGATTGCTCCCTTTTTAACTAAAATCACAGAATTAGGTGTATGGGTAATTATAGTTTTTAAAGTTCCTTCACTAAGTTGATTCAATCCTTCCACCTGAATATTATCTTCTACTGTTTCAATTTCTTTATATCCATTACTTGTTATATCTGCAAAATAATCATTAACAAGCTTTTGCTCTTCGTGAAGTAAGTCATCTAACTTGAACAAAAGTAGTATGGCTTCCATCCCATCAAAAACAACACCTTTTCCAACTATCTCTACTTTAATGTTCTCATGAAAAGATGTACTTATCTTAGTTCTTATTCTATTCAATATTTTTCTTTGGCTTAAAAACTCATAATTAAATTTTACTTCTTCATCACCCATAAACTGTACAAAGTTATCTAACGGCAAATTCTTTATCTCCATTAAAGTAGAGAATCTTAAAAATCTTATAGCTCTTTCATTGCAGTACAAAACTTTATTATTCTCACCAATAATTATTACAGGGTCCGAAAGAATATCATAAAATTCAACATCTACATTAGTAATTGAAATCATTGATATCCTCCTATACAATATCTACTACTTATTTACATTATAAATAAATCATGCAGTTTATATTTTACACTATAATATAAAGGTATTTTACAAATTTTTTCCGTTAAATTTCTTTCAAATTCTACATATATCGTTTATTCCTTAAACATTTTTTAATATAATTATAATCCTAATTAAAATCGTTCTATTTTTTCTTATTTCCTTATCTTGAAAACTGTTTATATATTCCTTCATATTAAAGTTATATATAAAAATATACTACCACATTTTGCATTATGACTATATTTAGCCACTCTAATAATTAGTATACTAATTATTTAATTATTCTTTACTCTATACTCTCTATAAATTACTCCATAATAATCTCTATGTCGAAATTAGAGTAAAATTTATAGTTTCTTTATATAAAATAAAAAAGAACAAAAATGGATGACAATCGCTTTCTCCATTTTTGTTCCCTTTACATTTTCAACATACCTTTATTTATATACATTGAATTAAAAAAATTCATAATCAAACTCTCACTATTTACATTTTCTTTAGTAGAGATTGTTTACAAAAACTTTATTGTAAAAAACAATGTATAACCTATATTACTTTTCTAAGCTTTGAATCTTTTTATTCCTACACCTTTTACATACCTTTAATTTATTACCATCTCCTAGGGTCTTATCATACAGAACCTTAATTCTCTCAACCTTACAAACTGGACAAGTCCCTCTTCCTCTTGCCGGTAAGTTCCATAGTGCTTTCCCTCTGTTTTGCTTTGACATAAAAAATCCCCCACTTTACATTTAATTAGTATGATGCTTAAATTTAAAGATTTTATAAGCTTCAAATTTAAATCCTATAAAAGAATATAGACAATAAGAATAAACTCATTACCTAACTTTCTTTTATTTAACTTCATTTCATTAAATATTATTATAAGTGCAGGGATTTTATGACTATTATTTTAATATATCTTTTAAATACTCCTTAAAGTCTTCTTTTAAGTCTTCTCTTTTAAAAGCATATTCAACTGTAGCTTGAAGGAATCCTAGTTTATCTCCTACATCATGTCTTCTTCCTTCGAAGACATAAGCATACATTTCTTCCTTAGAAATCAAAGTTTTAAGAGCATCAGTTAGTTGAATTTCTCCTCCTTTACCTGGCTTAGTCTGTTCTAAGATATTAAAAATCTCAGGAGTTATTATGTATCTTCCTAATATGGCAACATTAGAAGGTGCTTCTTCAACCTTTGGTTTCTCTACTAAGTCTTCAACAGTGTAAACTCTATTAGAAATTTCTGTTCCTTTAACAATACCATACTTGTTAACATTTTCTCTCTTTACTTCTTGAACACCCAAAATTGTAGCATTTTTTTCTTCATAGGCTTCGATTAACTGCTTTAAGCAAGGAACCTCACTATCAACAATATCATCACCTAACATAACTGCAAAGGGCTCATTTCCCACAAAGGCTTTTGCACAACTTATGGCATGCCCAAGACCCTTAGGTTCCTTTTGTCTTATATAATGTATATTTGCTAAGTTAGTGCTTTCATGTACTAACTCCAATAAATCTTGTTTCCCACCTTTTTCAAGGTTTAACTCTAATTCAATAGCTTTATCAAAGTGATCTTCTATAGGCTTTTTATTTCTTCCAGTTATGATAAGAATTTCTTCTATTCCAGAGGCTACCGCCTCCTCGATTATGTACTGAATTGTTGGTTTATCTACTATTGGTAGCATTTCCTTAGGCACTGCTTTTGTAGCAGGTAAAAATCTAGTACCAAGTCCTGCTGCTGGTATTATGGCTTTTTTAACTTTCATATAATATCACCTCATAAAAATTAATATATATGGAATTAAAGTCTTAATATCCTTAATTCTAATGTAGCTTCTTTATGCCTTTTACATTAACTTACTAATTTTGTTATTAAGGATCTATAGAAGGTGTGTATAACTAGATTTAGGATTTCCAACTTTATATTATCTCCATAACGTATCAAAACCTTTTATTAATTGCAATGTTATTAAACATTTACAGGATTATTTTAACATATAACACTATAAAAAGTAAAAGATAGCGACAAACTCGCTATCTTTAGGAGGATAGTTAGGATCATGAGTTAGGCATCTTCATAAAATAAATAAGTCAGTATCCTCGTCTATATTGAGTTATGCTACATCAACAGAACCCTTAGATAGCTCTGCTCTACTATCTAAGAAACCTATTTACTTGTATGCACAAGCTTGCTTGTGAACTCAAAATATTCTTCACATCTTTGACTTGTTATTTATTTTCAGATACCTTATGGCACATGAACTTTAATTAGTTTCAGTTGTCCCAAAATTTTAACTTTCCCAAGGGAGCATGGTATTAATATACTTTCACCTTTAATTATTGACTCTTCTCCTTCAGAATATACTATTTTCCCTTCACCTTCTATGCAGCTATACAGAAAAAACTTTTCGCCCCTAGTATCATCTTTAAAATTATTTCTAATGATATACTCTTCAAATTCAAAGTACTTACAAGAAATATATTTTCTTCTATGATAATCTTCTGTAACTTGAAGCTCCCCCTCAAGTTTTTCACTGCTTAAATTAAAGTCTATTACCTTCATAGCTTTATCTACATGAATTTCTCTTCCCCTATTATAATCATATACCCTGTAAGTAATATCACTACTTTGCTGAATCTCTAGAAGCACTACCCCTTTACCAATAGCATGGATTAGTCCACTCTCAATAAAGAATACATCACCCTTTTTTACTGGAATTATATTTAAACATTTTTCTAAGGTTCCTCTTTCAATTCCCTCCATAAAGTCATTCTTATTGCATCCTTTTGTTCCAATTATAAGATTAGCACCTTCTTCAGCTTCTAATACATACCAAGCCTCTGTTTTTCCCCTGTCCTCTTCTAATAGCTTTGCATAATAGTCATTGGGATGTACTTGAACTGATAAATTATCACTAGCACTAATGAATTTTAATAGTAAAGGAAACTCTTCCTCCTGAAACCTCTCACCTAAAACTTTATCTTTATATAAGGTTATTAATTCTTTTAAGGTAATTCCTTCATACTTTCCATTTGAAATTATACTGGATCCATTTTTATGACAGCTAATTTCCCAACTCTCGCCTATATCTCCCTGTGGTAAGTTATCCTTTATAGCTTCTAATCCTCTACCTCCCCAAATCTTTTCAAAATATATGGGCTTAAATTTCAATGGATACACCTTATCACCTATTTGTATTACTGAGCTAAAGCTTTAAATTAAAGGATTTCTAATAAAACCCCACTTAATAATTAAATCTATAATACTTAATTTAAAGTAAAAACTATGAAGGAGTTCTTCATAGTTTATTTAGCTATTAATATATAGTATTGATTAGGTCCTATTTCTGTTACCTAATGTTTTGATTTTAATCTATAGAGTTACTTATAAAGCAATAAACTAACATATAGGCTTTTATACTTTTTTGCATTTCTCTAGAATCTTAGGATAATTTATCTCTTGTTTTCACTTAACCTATATTTTAGCTCTCTATCATGTGCTAAAAGAGCATTTAACTCCCCACCTAATAAAATGGTGGTAGACGTTATTTGAAGCCACAGCATCAAAATTATAATTGCTCCTATGCTCCCATATATAGCAGAGTAGTTTCCATAATTATTCACATAGTAAGCAAATAGCATTGAAAGTATAATCCACAAAAAACTAGTGAAAATTGCTCCTGGCATTACCTCAAGCCAGCTTACCTTTTTACAAGGAATAAAGTAGTATAGAGCTGAAAAAACCACTATCATGCCTAAGAATCCTACAGGATATCTTATTAGTCCAATATATCTAACAACATTTCCATCTAGCCCAATCCATCCTACCAGATATTTGCTTAACATTTCTCCAAAAACTAAAAATAAAAGTAGGAAAATTATTACTAAAGATACTCCTATCATAAAAAATACCGAAATAAAGATAACCTTTATATACCCTCTAGTTTCTTTTTCTTCATAGGCTTCATTTAATCCATAAATAATAGCTCTAAACCCTCTCGACGCGGTATACAAGGTAAATAATAATGAGATAGATAATAAGTTAGTATTTCTTGTTTGCAATAACTGTAGAGCTAAAGTGGATACCGAAGCATGTAACTCCGATGGCATCAATGTTGCCAGAATTACTAATATTTCATTTGGATTTACATTAGTAAACCCTACCATAGTTAGAAGAAATATTAAAAAAGGAAAAAAAGCAAACATCATATCAAAAGCCATTTGAGAGGCAAGCGCTGATATATTATGATGCTTATACCGTAATATGATTTTAATTATATATTGAGTTAATCTCATTTTTCTTTCTCCCGTCAATATTAATATGAGCAAAATTGTACTATAATTTAAATAGTTCATTATAATATATTGTATTTACTTAGAACAAATTTATTCCAACATGAAAAAAGGTGTTTTTGCTCAAAATATAATTAGTGTTTATATTAGATAAAAACTCATCTTTAAAACTATATTTAAATAAATTTGATGCAACAAAATTCTATATTTTTATAGGAATTAGTATGTACTTATAACTATATCTTAAGATACTATTTATCATTAGATTATTTTGCTTTAAAACTCAAATCAGTCTCCTTTTAAGCAATCTAAAATAATATATATTATTGAATTATACCACTTGAAATCCAACATTGTAATATTTTAACATATTATTATTTCAAAATATAGAGAGGAAGAGATTTTTATGAAAATTGCATTAGCTCAAACAGATATAATCTGGGAAGACAAGAAGGCTAATTTACATATAGCAGAAAAATTTATTGCCAAAGCCTCAGAAGAAAACATTGATTTAATTCTATTTCCTGAAATGAGCTTTACAGGCTTTACTATGAATGTGGAATATTGTGGAGAAGTCTATGATAAGAATAACGAAACTCCATTAAAAACAAGATCTGAAACCACTATTACCTTGGTAAGAACACTTGCTATTAATCATGGTATAAACATTGGTTTCGGTTATATTGAAAAAGTCCTAGATCAAACAAAAGGAAGAAACAACTATGCTATTATGAGTAAAGATGGAGAAATTCTGAGCAACTATAGTAAAATTCACCCTTTTTCCTTTGGCACAGAAAGTCACTATTATTTAGGTGGAGAGAAAATAGCTCATTGTAGAGTAAATAACTTTAATGTTTCTACTTTTATTTGCTATGATCTGAGGTTTCCTGAAATTTTTCAAATTGCTTCAAAAGAAGCTGAGCTTATTACAGTTGCTGCAAGTTGGCCTAAAGCAAGAATTAATCATTGGATTGACCTTCTAAAGGCTAGAGCTATTGAAAATCAATGCTATATTGCTGGAATTAATAGAGTTGGTATTGGTGATGGCTTAGAGTACAATGGAAACTCTTTAATTATTGATCCTCTAGGAAATATTATTTCTAGTTCTTTAGAAAATATAGAAGGATTAATTATGGCAGAATTAGATGTAGATTTAGTCCATTCCTTAAGACGGGATTTCCCGCTTAAAAATGATAGGAGAGAATCCTTATACAAAGAACTTCTTATTGATAATATTGAAGCTATCAATGAAAGTATTCACTAGTATTTTTTGCGGCACTCAATATAAATATGAAAAATGATTAATACAGGAGATTAAAATTAAAATAATCAGTAAATCATAGCCTTTAAATAAGTTTAGTGAACTATCATAAAAACTCAACTTCTACAAGAGCCTCCCTTGGTTCCTTTAAGGCTTTTTCAAAGCGAATAGAATAAACTCCACCTTAGAAGCCTTTTTGTTGAAAAAATTATAGGGAATAAAAAGAAGTTTACATCCTAAACTCATCTTTATTCCCTTAATAACTTATAATACTTCATTCAAATCTTTATGAACTAGTAAAAATCTAGTTCATAAAGTATCCTTTATTGGAAGCTTTAACTCACACTTATTTAATATGGGTAATTACTCTTCCGTAATAGGATTAATAATTAGCCTATTTTTTTCTATTTATATTTCTTTTCGCCAATAGTATAACCTATACCATTTACATTTATATTAATATCAACACCTGGCGTAGACACTTTATTAAGTGATACATATCTCTTATTACTTCTATCATTTATACCATGGTTAACTAAATCTCGAAAGTCTTTGCTAATAACATACAAAGCAAGAACAATAAATATTGGAATGTTTGCTATAGCTATAGCTATTTTATAATCTTTCATATAAATTCCCCCAAGTTTTCAGCCTATGCTTACTATAAATAATTATATTCCTTACCCTCTATTTTATTGCGTGTTAATCCTATTTTATTTAGCTACTTTGAAAGAAGATTTAATTCAGCCAAAGTTTATTTTTTGCTAAAACCTTAATCTAAAGATGATTGAGAATTATCCTGCAAAAATTAGTTGAGTTCTATACAGTCACTATTATAACAAAAAAGTTTATTTAAACTACTTTTTTACTTATAAAACCTTCTTTAAAGTTTCACCGATTTTATCATAAATAATTAAGTTTGCCCTATTATCATATTGAGTTACTGATTTATTGATAAGAATTAAATTATTTCCTTTATAATACCTTATTAGCCCTGCTGCTGGATAAACTGTAAGTGAAGTTCCTCCAACAATTAACACCTCTGCATGCTGAATAAATGAAATTGCTTCATTTAAAACATTTAAATCTAAGCTTTCTTCATATAAAACTACATCTGGTTTTATAATACCACCACAAATATCACATTTAGGTACATCTTTAGACTCAATAATTAAATCTAAGGAAAAAGCTTTATTACATTTCATGCAGTGATTTCTATGAATGGAGCCATGAAGTTCTAGAACCTTATCATTTCCTGCCTTTTGGTGTAAACCATCTATATTTTGAGTTATTATAGCTTTTAATTTTCCTATTCTTTCAAGTTCTGCTAAAGCTAAATGTGCATCATTAGGCTTTGCATCCCTATAAACCATTTTTTCTTTATAAAATTCGTAAAACTCTTTGGTACGATTTACGAAAAAACTATGGGAAAGTATATCCTCTGGGGAAATATAATCTTTGATTCTTTCACTATATAGTCCATTGGCACTTCTAAAATCAGGAATATTGCTTTCTGTAGACACTCCTGCTCCTCCGAAAAAAACAATATTACTGGATCTTTCAATAATTTCCTTTAGCTTAGCAATACTCATCTACTCACCTCATTTTTATCTGATAAAAATTATACCACTTTTTCTTTGAAGTAGTATAGGTTGAAAGTGAAAAAGCCCTATGTGAACTAATAACTTTTCAAGGAACTAAGTTAGATTTATTGCCTATAGTATCCTTTAATTTAGTTTCTTTTAATAAAAGATTTATACTACTTATTCTTCATATAAATGTAGTACAGTATTCAAAGCATTTATCATGTTCATTTTTATAAAAAGGATATCTAAATAAAATAACTAACCCAATTGACAAACCCACAGAAATTATTTCTCATAATTCCTGCGGGTTTTAGTATTTAACTATTTATTATCCTCTTTCTTATTTAACTTTGTAAATTCATCAGCAACTTTAAAGTCTAAGGTAAAGAAAAGTTTATTAATTTTAGTTCTGAGCTCTTCTTTTTTTGTTCCTGTTAAAGGTGTTGATTTATAATCATTACCTTTAGTTTTAGAGGAAATGATGTCTGTAATTACTCTAACAGCATAGTCTTCTAATTTTTTATAAATTAGAAAATCACTTTACTTAAAATCTCTATTCCCTCTCCTACATCCTTAGTGTTTACCATTTCTAAGTTTGTATCCTTGTATCTTACTGGATACACCAAAGTTCCTGTCTTTATTCCATTACCTTCTTTATGAATGGTGGCTCCATCACCACCTTTTTCATTAAAGATATAATGAGGTTTTTTATTTAATGTAGAGAAAGTCTCTTCTAACATTTCTTTTATTTCATGGTGCATTATTAGACTTCTGTCCATAAATTTAATTCCAAGGCCATTACCAAGTTTAAAGTTTCCTTTTCCACCTAGGTTATCTGTTGCTTCTTCTCCATCTATAACAATAGCAAACATTGGGTTTATACTATAAGCTGCAGCTCTAACTCCTCTTCCACCTACTTTATTTTGTGTAGAAAACACAAAATATATTTCTTTATCTAAACTATTTAATATCTCTCTGTTTTCAGCTAGGTTCTCCATAACTTTAAGCATCATAAAGCAACCAACTCTATCATCTAAAAATGGAGCTATAATATTATTTCTTTCTTCAATAATATTTGAACTAAATACAGCTACATCTCCTTCTTCTATAAGCTCAAGGGCCTCTTCTCTTGAAGATACTCCTAAATCTATATATAAATCATCTATCTTCGGGTCATCTTTGGTTGCACAAACCCTTCCACTATTTCCATTTTCAAATTCTACAATAGTATTTATCATTGAGGGTTCTTTAAAGTCTCCAATTTTACCTACTCTTGCAAAACCCTTGTCATCAATATAAGTTATTATTACCCCCATGGTATCCATATGAGCTGTAATCATAAGTCTTTCTTCTTCCTTCTCACTTTTCTTACCCATCTTTACAATTACATTACCCATCTTATCTACTTCATGACATAACTCTAATCTATTTAGTTCTTCTATTATAACTTGTCTAACTTCTTCTTCATGACCACTAACCCCAAAAGCACTTAGTAGTGATTCTAATAATCTATCCATTTATTCTTCCTCCTATTTTTAAAATTGTTATAAACTAAATTATTTTATAAATCTTTAAACGTTTATTATAATTTGCACACGTGAATTTTTCCTGTTCAAAACTTCTGTGTAAATTCTTATTCTCAAGGTTACAAATAGCTTAAGTATGTGAAAATAAATAATAAGTCAAAGATGCGAAGTATATTTTGCATTGGTCAAATTGTCCAACGCAAAAATAACTATTAATTTTTATTTATAATATTCTAAACAGCTTATTTTAAAGTCATAACTCCCTAGAACTCACATAAACCTATATATTCTTATATTTTTCTATTTTTATATTGATTTATGGTGATATTGTTATATATATTGCTTTGTTTATAATTTCTTATATCTTTATGTTTACAACTTCCTTTAAAGTTATTACTTCCATAGCTTCTTATTAAGAACCTCATTGAAATTAACTAGGCACTGCTATGAAAAACTATGCTTATCTCTTATCCTTAAAGACTTTTTAAATATTCTTTTAGAAGTAACACTGTATTTTTAAAATCTGCCTTCGAAGCTACGGATACTGAGGAGTGAATATATCGGCAAGGCACAGAAACTGTAGCAATTTTAGCTCCTTCACCTACAGTATGAATTGCTCCAGCATCATTTCCTCCTGCTATGGCTTTTCTTCTTTGATACGGTATATTTTTTTCATCTCCAATAGCCATAATATCTCTTGCAATATCCTGATCAAAGATGCTTGTTAAGTCCATGATAGATATAGCTGGCCCTTTTCCTATTTCAGTAGCGCTTAAGTGTTTTGGAACTGTTGGCATATCTGCACAAATAGTACCTTCAAGAGCAATACCTAAGTCTGCTTTAACATTTAAAGCAGAAATGAAGGTCCCTCTTTCACCAACTTCCTCTTGTATGTTAAAGGTTCCATATAAATCTATGTCGTAGTTTTCCTTAAGTATTTCCATAAGAATTAGGCAGCCAATTCTATCATCAAAAGCCTTTCCCTTAATTAACCCTTCACCAAAGCCATCATACTCCATGTCAAATACTACATAGTCTCCCATTTTTATAAGCTTTTTAGACTCTTCTCTAGAATTTGCTCCAATATCAATACAACAATCCTTATAAGACAAACCCTTTTCTCTTTCGTCCTTACCTTGTAGATGAATAGGTTTTCCCCCTATTACTCCTGGAATTTTATTTTCACCAATTAAAACTACCTTTGATGAAATAATTTTTTCATTTATTCCTCCAAGAGCTCTAAACTTTAAAGTCCCATCTTCATTAAAACCAGTGACAATAAAACCTACCTCATCCATGTGAGCATCTATTAATACTTTTTTCCCCTTACCCTTTTTATGAACAATAATATTTCCCAATCTATCAACTTTCATTTCATCTACATAAGGGGCAACTTCACTTTTAATTAATTCTCTTACATCGCCTTCAAAGCCTGAAGGACCAGGAAGAGAACAAAGTTTATCTAATAGTCCATCCTTTTCTAATAGGTTGTCTAATAGCATAGTAATCCCTCCAATTCTTCACCATTAAGCTTTTCGATAAGCTTAGCCATAATACGTCCTGTATCTTTAACATCCTTCATATTAACAACTTCTACAGAAGTGTGCATGTATTTAAGAGGTATACAAATTAATAGGGTTGGTATTCCCTCTCCTGCTATTTGAATATCCCAAGCATCTGTTCCTGTATCTCCTGGTTCCACTTCTACCTGATAAGGTATATTGTATTCCTCTGCAACTTCCATAAGCTTTTCCCTAACCCTTGGATGAATATTTGGTCCAATACAAATTACAGGACCTTGTCCTAGGTTATTATCTCTTTCCTGATCTCCCATTTTACCACTATCAAAGGTGACATCCACGGCAATACCTATATCTGGATTGATGGCATTACTTGCAGTTTTTGCCCCTCTATGACCTACCTCTTCTTGAGCAGAACATACAAAATACACATCTAAATCGTGATTTACATTTTTAAGCTCCTTAGCACAAGTATAAAGAGAAACTACCCCAGCTCTATCATCAAGAGCCTTACAAGTTACATTACCATTAAGCAATTCTTTAAAGTCTCTTTTTACAGTTACATAATCTCCAACCTTAACTATTTTCTCTAAGGATTCCTTGGAATATCCTGTATCAATAAGCAGTGATTCTAAAGTTACAGCCTTTGCTCTTTCTTCTTCCTTCATTAGATGTGGTGGCTTAATTCCTATGATTCCTAGTATGTCCTTTTCTCCGTGAACAATTACCTCTTGTGAAACTAGTGTTTTAACATCTATTCCATTTCCTCTAAACTCCAAAAATCCACTTTCTTTTATGGCTGTTACAGACATAAATATTTCGTCCAAGTGAGCCATAAGCATTATTTTACCTTTACCTTTTCCTCTTTTATAGACAATAATATTGTTTAAATTATCTACAGAAACATGTCCAAATTCTGAAAAAGCCTTATTAACTTCGTCATGTAACCAATGTTCCCTTCCGCTAGGACCATGGCCCTCACAAAGTGTTTTCAATAATTCCTTCTCCTCCATTGCGATTCCTCCTTAATGTTTTAATAACTATATGACCTTAATATTAAATTGTTATTTTTAGTCCTGAACTTTTTTTCTTTACAAAAGCTCCTAAGCTAAGGTTTATTTCACAACCCCTTAATGAAGCCATATAGCCTCATAAGAAAACTAATCCTTACACATAGTTCTATCTCAACATAGAACCAACTAAACTTTCTACTAATTTAAATTTAAGTGAATATTGGATTTGTTAAAAATTTTCAAATAAGTCTACTCTTATTATAAGATTTTTCCAGTTTAAAATCAAAGGTCTTTATAAATTTAAACATTATGAAATCAAGCTCAATCTACATAAGTTCTATATGTAGATGATTTTTTTAGTATTATTCTGATTTACTTAAACATAATAGGTATTTGTTGTTTATAAACTAAAACTTCTTTCAATGTTTACTTGCGAAAGTTAACAACAATATGAAAAACACTACTCTATAAAAAGTAGTGCTTTTACTAATGAAAATATTAAGTTCTAATTATAAGCATTATAAGCACATAGGTATTCTATATTACTAAATGCAACTTACAAGCCTCACTTTGGTAATTATCTATCATATTTTTTAATATCTTAATTTATAACTTAGTCCAACTGAATATTGAACGATTTAGCATATATTCTATTTTTAGTACAAGTAACATTGTATAATTAATACTTTGTTTATTTTAATTTCTTATAACTATATCTTTTATAAAAGGGGCTCTTCTGCTTTAACCTTATAGTAATCTGATTGTTTTTTCGCATGATCCATATTCTTTCCTATGTTAGGAAGTATATAATCAAAGTAATTTATTAATTCATTATATAAAGTGTCCCATAGCTTATTTTTAAAACCTACTACTTTATTGTAAAGAAGCTGCTTTTTATCTTCTAAGGAATCACATTGATTAAAATTCTCTTTTGAAAATAGAGTTTGGTAATCTATATCACTGTATATATATTCCCTAAAGAAAACCTTTGGTATATCATCTCTAACTTTATAAAAATTAATGATAAGATTAAGAGAGTTGTCCGTAAGGATTTCCTCACTACTGTAGGATTTATACAGTTCTTCTAACTTGCTACATAACTTAATTTTAACATCTTGGCTATAGCAATTAATATAATCAATTCCATCTAAAATCAACTTATGGCAATACATTTTTTCCAAACTTTCCTTCTTGTAAGAAAGCTTCTCCATAAGGTAATCATAGTAACTCTTCTTAAACTCATTAAAAGTATTAATAGTAAAAGTATATAAAATCACATGTAACTTTTCATTGAATATATCACAAATATTATTAAAATCCTCATAAGTGTTAATAAAATATATGGGTTCTTCAAACTCCCCATTAAATATAATATCTAAATTAAATTTAACTTCAGAAGTTAAGGTGTCAAATTTGGTTTTGCAAAGACTAAAAATCTTGGATAGATAATTATATTGGCATATAAAAAGTTCCCTACATATACTATAAACTTGAAATTCTACTTCACCAGGTTCAGAATTTTTATGATTTAAGTTCACATTTTCTACTTCCTGATAACCTTCTGTTTTAAAATTCAAGTACTGCTTTAATGTATTTCTGTAGTTATGAAGCCTGTCCTCCATCCCTGCCAATAGGTTTTCTCTCAAGTTCTTCACAAAGTAAGAAATTACAATGAAGGTTATATCCTTTATCAAATCTTCCTTTAAGTTTTCTGTTGTGGCGATAAAAGTCTCCCTCATAGCTAATACTTTATCAACATAGACCTTTTCCTCTAAAGTCTCTCTTTCCTTTTGCAAATCTAGTAAAAGTTTCTTAACAGTCCATAAAAAAACTTCATAGTCATAAATCTTATCTTCTATCACAAACTTTACCTTTTCTTCTGATAATTCAATACCCCTATATAATTCTTGAAGCTTATCACTAAAACATTCCTTAGTTAAAGCTTTAAAATCTTCCTTTAATTGTAAGGTGGCTTCCCCCTTATTAATAAAACTAGTGAATTCTAGTATAAATTCATGTTGATATAAAAATAAATTGTTTTCTAATACCTTTTTAACTTCATCCCCTATGGCAAAAAGCTCTTTCTTATCTAGTTGAATATTATAGTCTAACTTATCTTTACCCTTTATTAAGGAACAATGAAATAATTGCAGAATCTTATGTTTAAAATTATAAAAGTCATAGGTTTTATGCTCAACTATATGTTGTATTTCTGTTAAAATATCTCCTTCACTTTCGCTTCTACCAAAGTAGCTCTCGAATATTTGAATTAAATTCTCTAAAAGCTCAGTGGCATCTACATAAGATTTTATATTATTGTAAAGTGAAGTCTGTAATTTCTCTTCATTATCCATAGAAATTCAACTCCTAAATCAAATTGCCTTTGGTTTTTTCTTAAAACTAATTATTCTACATTTTTCAATAAATACCTCTAGCTTTTTTGAGAAACTTATTTATTTAACATACATTCTATTAATGAAAGTTAATTTAATTGATAACTAAAAAATATTCATACTAAGTACAAAGACTAGAAGCTGAATTACTAAAGCTTCTAGTCTTTGTTTTGTCTTAATTTACTTTTACATCCCTGTCTATTGAGAATAAATACAAGTACATATCTTCAACTCTTTTACCTAAGAGCTTCTCAACTGCTTCTCCATAGTAATTCAACTGAGTCTTGTATCTGTCTATAATTACAGCTTCCTCACCCTGACGAAGATAATCTGTCTTATAATCTAGGATTATAGCCTTTCCTTCCTCTTCAAAGTAGCAATCTATAATCCCTCTAAGAACTATTTTTTCCTCTCCATAGATTTCCTTTTTCAAAGTATTATCTAATAGAGTACTGCTAACTTCCATACGGAAGGGTAGCTCTCTTTTCAAGGTACCATTTTTATGTGCTTGCAGCATTCTAACCCCTAAATTACTTTGGAAGAAGTTATAAATCTTTTCTGCTTTAATTACTTTAGCTTCTTCCGAGGTTAAAAGTTCTCTAAGTTCCATTTGGTTTATCTGTGTTTTTATTTCTTCTAAAGTATTCACCTTTTCTAAGTCTAATCTTTGCATTATTCCATGAAGGGCCGTTCCTATCTCTGCAGGGGTGAGACCTTTTTTCTCCTGTAAAAATAGAGGGGCTTTCATTAAAGGCTTATTATATTCCCTATGATAGTCATCTTGTAATCTTTCTTCATCTTCAATGAAATCATCCACAATATCCATAGCTTTTAGCTTTGAAACTGTGATTACTGTTGGTAACTTAGTTGATTCTTCAAATTTATATTTGTAATTTAAATTATTCTCTATAAAAGCTCTTCTCTCTTCATCTATAGGACCTTCTTCTAACTTTCCTAATTTTTCTTCTACAGAAGTAGTAGTCTCTTCTTCTTCAATAACTTTAGAAAACTGAATTCTATTATGAAAAATCACTTCCCACTTGGAGTTATGTTCATTTAGATATTCTATGTTAGTATCATCCTTATAAACTCTTAAAGGTTCTCCATCCACATGTTTCATTATAGCTGGTGCCACCCAATCTATATAACTCTTTTGCTTTGAAATATAGCTTTCTCCTATTACTTCCTCCTCATCCCTTGCCGCTTCTATCCATTCCTCTATTTTTTTATCCAGCTTTTTATGAGAAGTAACAAGAATTAACTTTTCCTTAGCTCTAGTAAGGGCTACATAAAGAAGTCTCATTTCCTCTGATTTATTTTCTCCTTGGATTTTCTTAGCTATATAATCCCTTTGAGCAGTACTTGAAGTTACTCTTTTTTCTAAATCTACATACATGGGTCCATAGCCTAATTCATTGTGAAATAAAATTTTACTTTTTAAATCACTTTGATTAAATTGCTTACTCATACCACATAAGAACACCACTGGAAACTCTAAGCCCTTACTTTTGTGAATACTCATAACCCTAACTACATCTTCATTCTCCCCAATGACCTTTGCAGCTCCTAAATCTTCACTATTTTTTTGAAGGTTATTTATAAAGTTTATAAAATTATAAAGTCCTTTATAGCTAGTTCTTTCAAATTCCTTAGCTCTCTGGAAGAGAATTCTTAAATTTGCCTGCCTTTGAATCCCTCCTGGCATAGCTCCCACATAGCCATAATATCCTGTTTCCATGCAGAGCTCCCAAATTAGATTATTTATTGGAGTATACCTTGCCCTGTTTCTCCACATTTGAAGAGTTCTTAAAAACTCTTTAATTTTTCTGGTAAGAGGGTCTTCATTATCCTGATTTTCATTATCTTTATTAATAATATCTAGATAATTATCTTCTTCTAGAAAATTTATATTCTCAGGTCTATTGTTTTCCTTAGGATTTCCCCTTAATTCTAAGTCATAGTCTTTAGTAATATCTATGACTCCCTGTTCTTCTGCCTCATTATTCTTAAATAAACTATGTTCTCTTACATATCTTCTCATAGCATCATAAAAGTTTAATTTTTTATCAACTAGCCTTATATCTGCTAGTTCCTCTGATATAAAGCCTCCAATAGGTGAACGAAGTACTGCAATAAGAGGAATATCCTGAAGAGGATTATCTATAATTTGAAGTAAACTTATTATAGTTTTTACTTCAATGGTATCAAAGTACCCTGTGCCCCCTTCTGCATATAGTGGAAGATTTAAATTTTTAAATTCCTCTACATAAATTGGAGCAAACTTGTTTGCTGAACGAAGAAGTATAACAATATCTCTAAACTGAAGCTGTCTATAGCTTTTTAAGTTTTTATCATAGACCTTAAAGGTATCCTTACCCTTATACTCCATAAGTTGTTGAATCCTTTTAGCCACGGCCCTTGCTTCAATTTGAATTGCATCTAACTCTTCTTCCTCAATTTCTTCTTCTGTGTCTTCTTCTGATTTTTCCTGTTCCTTTGATTCATTAGGAGCTTCTATTTTATTAATTTTCTCTAGAATTTTTCTTTCAGCCTTAAACTCTCCATCACAGCTCACTTTCTCTTCAAGGAGTAAGTTTTCACCCTCAGGCAAATTCACCTCATTATCAAGGGAAATTATATGTAGCTCTACAGCTCCTCCAACAATTCCTTCCTCTTCTAAAGGCTGAAACTCAGCTCCAAGCTTTAGTTCTTCTTCTTCAGTGTAATTAAGTTCTCCTACCTTTTCACTCATAATAGAGTTAAAAATGTAGTTAATTCCATTGATAACTTCTTCTCTACTCCTAAAATTTTTGTGAAGGGTAATTAATCTATTATCTCCACCTGCTTCTTTAGTGTATCTATCTTTTTTTTCTTTAAATAGCTCTGGTTTTGCCATTCTAAATCTGTAAATACTTTGCTTTAAATCTCCTACCATGAATCTATTTCTAAATCCGGACTCTTTCCTTGAAATAAGGTTTACTATTTCTTCTTGTACATCATTTGAGTCTTGGTATTCATCCACTAAAATTTCTTCAAATTTATCCCTTAAATCTAGTGCTACTTGAGAAGGCACTTCTTTTCCTTCTTCATTAAGAGTTTTTAAGATTTCTAGGGCAAAGTGCTCTTGGTCATTAAAGTCAATGATCCCTCTTTCTCTTTTTTTCTTAGCAAATTTATCTCTAAATTCTAGAACTAAGTTTGAAAGCTCTAACATAAGAGGATAAAGTTCTTTAAGTATTTCACCATTTTCAGGGGAGGTAAAGGAAAGAATCTTTTCACTTATTTCCTTGTAAATATCCTTAGCCTTATTTCTTAAGTTTTTCACTTCCTCCTGAAGGATTTTCTCTTCTTCCTCTTTTAATCTTACAGTAGCTAATTTGCCAAAAGAATTTTCCTTTATAAAATTGCTTAACTCTTCTAAGGAGGTTTTAACCTTCTCCTTTGAACTTTCCATTATTTGCAGATCGCTTTTCAGGTTATCTCTATATTTTTCTAAAAAATTATTTTCGTCAATAAGTCTTAATCCTCTATTAAGAAGTTTTTCTCCAAGAGTTAAATCTTCTATAACTTCACTTATGAACTCATCTCTAAAAGAAAATCCATCAAAACCATTAGTTATATTAAAATCCTCTGCCTTTTGTAAAAGCCAGCTTTTAGGATTTGGTGTACTCATTGAAAAATTATAAAGTCTTAGAATTAAATCATATAGTGCTCTATCACTTTTATTATTGCAATAGCTTTCAACAAGTTTATGGAAGCTTTCATTTTCCTCATTATATTTTTCTTCAAAGACCTCATCTAGAGCTTCTCCTCTTAGCAAAGCAATTTCAGTACTATCTCCAACTCTAAAGCTAGGGTCTAAGTCAATTTGATGAAAATTATTTCTTATTAGATTTAAGCAAAAGGAGTGAAGTGTTGAGATATTAGCCTTATTCAAAAGTGTAAGCTGCTTTTGAAGATTGCTATTATTAGGATTTTTTTCAAGTTCCTTTGATATTGCTTCTCCAATTCTCTCTCTCATTTCAGCAGCTGCTGCATTAGTAAAAGTTACAATAAGAAGTCTATCTATATCTACTGGGTTATCTCTGTCTGTGATTATTTTTATAATTCTCTCAACTAATACTGCTGTTTTTCCTGAACCTGCTGCTGCAGAGACTAACACATCTGCATATCTAGTGTTAATTGCCTTTAGCTGGTCTTCCGTCCATTTAACTGCTGTGGCTTTATTTTCACTATTAGAAGCCTCTTTTATAGCTTCCTTACTATTTAAGGTAGATTCTCCTTTTGCCTTTTGTAAATCTCCTCTATTTTCCATCACTCTCATCTCCCTTCACTTTAGCTTCTTCTTCAATTACTTCTAATATATCTTTTTTAGACATTAGTTTTGGGGTATTATATTTGTTTAACCCTAAGGTGCTATCAAACTGACATATGGATAAAAAGTCACAAAAATCACATTGGGTGGTACTAGTCTTTTTACAAGGTTCAATACTAATATTACCGCTAAGCATTTCTTCGCAGATTTTAGCCACATTTTCCTTCATATGTGCTTTTAGAACTTCAAAGCCTCCATAGGTTATGGCAGAAGTACCTCTATCTGAAAACTCGGGCTCTTCTTCTCCTTTTTTAGGCTTTTTAAGGGTTACAGGAATTACTGAGGAAGCTCCACCTTCTTCAAGGGTCATATCCATTTCTCTAACTACCTCTAAATCTCTTATAATCAATCCATGCATTTTTAAACTTTTTAACATTTCTTCCTTAAGTTCTTCATCAGATAACTGCTTTTTAGCTTGAATTAAAGGATCATCTATGGATAAATAAAGCATGGCTGCTGGATTTGTGTTCTCTTTCTTAAAGGTTTTCTCTAGAGTTAAAATTGCATCAAGATAAGTTAGCAATTGAATTTGAAGTCCATTATAAACCTCATGTAAATTTAGCTCCGTGTTTCCTGACTTGTAATCCACTACCCTATAATAGCTTTCTCCATTTACCTCTCCTTTGTCTACCCTATCTATCTTTCCTTCAAGAGTTAGCCTTTCTCCGTTAGATAAAGTAATTTCAATTGGTGGATAATCATTGTCTGGTCTTGAGCCAAAGGAAATTTCATAGCCTAGAGGCTTAAAGTTTCCTCTGTCCATTTGTTCATCAATGATTAATACCATTCTATGAAGAACTCTTTTTAATCTTTTAATAACATATTCATGTCTTTTAGAACTGCTTAAAATAAAGTTTTCATCAATTGAAACTAAATATTCTATTACCTCATCAATAGCTTTGTTAAAAAATTCCTCTTCTAAATTTCCCCAAACCTTGTTTTCTCGCTCCACTATTTCTGAAAACTTTTCTAACCCCTTATGAAGAAAGTTTCCTAAGTCCGGTGGAGCAAAGGTGTACACTTTTCTCTCTTTTGCTCTTAGCCCATATTGAACAAAGTATGCAAAAGGACAATGAGCATATCTTTCTATTTTTGACACACTAAAGTTATTTCCATAGAGCTTTCTTATCTTTTCGCTTTTAATTTCTTCTACAGCATTAGTATAAGAAAATCCTGAAAGCACCTTGTTTGTTATTTCCTTATAGTTTTCGTGTTCTTTAAAATATCTATAAGCTTCCTGCCAAATAGGATGAATTCTATCTTCTTCTATATATTCTCTGATTTTACTTATTAAGTGATTAAAGGCTGGTGTTATAGCAACCAAATCTTCGTAGTTTTCTTCTTTGTTATATTCTACTCCAATGCTACTCTCTTCTGTGATTCTTTTAAATATAGCTTTAAGCCTTGGAATTATTATAGAATAACGCTTTGCCCTTCCTTCTGTATCTGCTATTGGATAAGTTATACAAAGATACTTTCTTGGCAACGTAAGCGTATTATAAATTAAAAACTGCTCTGCAAAGGCTTGCTGAAGGCTATTGTCAGCCATGCTTACTCCATTACTTTGAAATAACAGTCTATCCGAATCATTAAATAATCCTTCATCATTACTGCTTCTTGGAAAAACTCCATCGTTTACTCCAACTACATAAAGAGCTTTTATTTCATGGGTTCTTATACGCTCTGCACTTCCTACTATAACTGAATCTAAGGAGGGTGGAATTAGTCCCATTTGATTTTGTATTATTCCCATGGTGAAAATACTGTTAAACTCTTCAAGAGTTACTTCCTCATCTCCTAATACTTCTACTAATTGGTCCATAATTTCTATAATCAAATTCCAAATGCTACTGTATTCCTCAACTAAAAGTAAATTATCTTCAGCTTTAAATACTTCTATATATTGCTCTACCTTTTCATATACATTACCTTCCTTTAAGAAATTGAAAAGGTTAGTGGTAATTCCTTTAACAGTTTTTTCTCCCTTTAAAAGTTTTTGCAAGGAAAATAGAGAGCCTACAGCTTTATCTCTTAGTTCAATAATTTTAGGATACTTTTCACTTTCTCTCCAAAACTTATCCTCAGTCCATCGTTTTTTACTCTTTATTCCATACTCCAACACATAGTTTTCTAGTAAGTCTACTTCTTCTATAGATAACCTATTAAATCCAGCCTTAATATACCTTAAAACCGCCACATCACTCCAACTTCTGATAAACACTTCAAGAATTGATGTAATATATATGACCAAAGGATTTCCTGATACATCCTTTTTGTTATCAATAAAGTGAGGAATTTCATATTCATTAAAGATTACTTTTGTGATTTCCTCATAACTTTCTAAATCTCTTGTTACTACAGCAATATCATTAAATCTTAAACCCTTTTCTCTAACTAACTTTAAAATATCCTTTGCTATGTACTCTATTTCAACATAGGAATTTTGAGCCTTAAAAATCTTAATATCCTCTGTTTTTTCTTCAAAAGCCTTAACTCCAATATTAAAATAATTGCGTTCCAGAAAGGCTAGTTCACTAGAGTTTTCGAATCTATGATTTACTTTTAAATAAAGAGGATTTTTAGGATAATAGCCATAGTCCTGTGCAATGTTTGTTAAGGTACTTTCAGTAATAAAAATAGGGTAAAAAGGATTAGTTTCATCATCCTTATTTCTTATTTCCTTTCCGCTATAAGGAAGAGTTATATTTACATTTTTACCTACCTTAAAAAGCTTTCCAATAACATTATATTGCTGAGGTGTAAAGCTACTAAATTCATCAATCCAAAATTCCGCACCCTTTAAAAATTTGCTCTCCTCCAACTTTTCATACAAAAGATTAAGGTCATCCTCAGGATCAAAATAACCTGTATTAAGTTTCTTTTGAAAGCTATTATAGATTAAAGCTATATCAGAAAGTTTATGAAATAAAAGCGTGTTATCAACAACTTTTTCCTTTAGCTCCCCTAAAACCTCAGGAGTTACATTATGTCTTTTAAGTTCTGTAATTACCTCTGAAACAGTATCTACAAAGCCCCTTTGTTTTGATATCTTACCAAAGATGCTTAAATCCTCCCTGATTTCCTGTAATATTTTATTGATTATCATAGCTTTTCCTGTAGAGTTCATGTGATTATGAGCTATGCCCCCAACTTCACTAAATACAGTAAAGGCTAATCTCTTAAAACTAAGCACATGAACATTGTTAATTCCAGTGGCTCCAATTCTTTGTATTAATGATTTTTCTGCTCTAAAGGAAAGTTGCTCTGGAACTACAAGAATTAAAGGATGAGTTCCCCCCTCTTTTACTCTATTATAAATTTCCTCAGTACAGGTATAACTCTTACCTGTACCAGATCTGCCATATATAAATCTAATGCTCATTACAATTTCACATCCTAATTTTTATTGTTTATCTTCTAATGCTTTTAATCTAAAGTCATACTTATTATTAAAAGCTGCTTAATTAAAAAACCGTAATCACTAGCCAAATTAGATAGCAAGTAACCCTTTTAAGTAATTCTTTCTATAATTATATCTTAAACTCCTATTAATAAACAAACTAATAATCTACTTAGTATTAACTAGCTATATTTTTAAAGAACTTAAATTTAATTCCATACTAATTTTTAAAGCTTTAATATGACTAAAGGCTTCTAAGGCTAAAATATATTTTGCTCACCTTGAAAAAGCCTTAAAACGACCCAGGTAGATTCGACGCATAAGTTAAGTCTTGACTATGAAATCCTAAAATATAGATTTACATATAAATTAAATTTCTACAGTAATTTATTAGACTAATTAAAATAGTTTTAATTTATTATGAAAATATTTTTAAAATGGTGTATAATGAAGTTGTTTATAAATTAGTTTTATATGGAGGGAAAGTTATGAACAAGATTATTACAATTGAAGAAGCTGTTTCTCACATTAAAGATGGCATGAGTGTTATGATTGGTGGCTTCTTAGCAGTGGGAACACCTGATAAACTTATTGATGCCTTAATAGCAAAAGGTGTAAAGGACTTAACTATTATAGGAAATGATACAGGCTTTGTTGATAAGGGAATTGGTAAGCTAATTGTAAGCAAACAAGCTAAGAAAACAATTGCTTCTCATATAGGTACAAATCCTGAAACTGGACGTCAAATGAATGAGAAAGAAATGGATGTAGAACTTGTACCACAAGGAACTCTTGCTGAAAGAGTTAGATGTGGTGGTTCAGGACTTGGTGGTTTCTTAACTCCAACTGGTCTTGGAACAGTGGTTGAAGAAGGAAAAGAAAAAATCACTGTTGATGGAAAAGAATACTTATTAGAAAAACCATTAAGAGCTGATGTAGCTTTAATTTTTGGTTCAAAAGTAGATAAAAAAGGAAACGTTTATTATAACGAAGCAACTAGAAACTTTAACCCACTAATGGCGGCTGCTGCAGATTTAGTTATAGTTGAAGCTGAAGAATTAGTTGAAGTTGGAGAAATAAATCCAAATGAAGTTATGACACCTTCAATATTTGTAGACTATATCGTAAAGGGGGATAAATAACATGGATAAGAACATGGTTAGAGAAGTTATTGCTAAAAGAGTTGCTAAAGAGTTAAAGGATGGAGACGTTGTTAACCTTGGTATAGGTCTTCCAACTTTAGTAGCTAACTATATTCCTGAAGGAATAGATGTTACTCTTCAATCCGAAAACGGTTTCGTTGGCATTGGACCTGCTCCTGCTGCTGGTGAAGAAGATAAAGATTTAGTTAATGCTGGTGGCTTACATGTTACAGTACTTCCTGGCGCTGCTTTCTTTGATTCTTCAGTATCCTTTGGAATCATAAGAGGTGGACATGTGGATGCTACTGTTTTAGGAGCTCTAGAAGTTGACCAAGAAGGAAACCTTGCTAACTGGATGATACCTGGTAAAAAAGTTCCTGGAATGGGCGGAGCTATGGATTTAGTTGTTGGAGCTAAGAAGGTTATTGTTGCTATGGAACACACTGCAAAAGGTGCTCCAAAAATATTGAAAAAATGTACTTTACCTTTAACAGCTGCACATCAAGTTAATTTAATAGTAACTGAAATGGCTGTTATGGAAGTAACTCCAGAAGGCTTAGTATTAAGAGAACTAGGACCAGAATCATCAATTGAAGATGTTAAAAATGCTACTCTTGCTGACTTAATTATTCCTGAAAATATAGGAAGAATGGAAGTTTAATTATAGTTCTTTCACTTTATAGTGTTAATAAGAAATATTTATTTCTTAAATATAAAAACTGCTGAAAAATATGTTTTATTTTTTAGCAGTTTTATTTTATTGAATTTTATTCCTCTTGTAGTATAGTTTACCTACTTCTACTTCATCTATTAGTACATCAAATTTACTGAAACATATAAGTTCAAACAATATTTCTACATTGCTTAATAAATTAAAAGCAACTTATATAAAAAAGAATGCAAAAGTAGGTTCATTTTTAATTTAGAATTTTTATTGCACTCTATATAAATTAAATTTATTTGGTTATATTATATCTATTTTCTCCTCTTATTGAACTAACTAACTTATATGAATTAATCTTTTTTCTGTAGCTTGTATATTTGAAAATTAACCTGTTCTTAAAACTTTTATCAAAATTTACAAAGAATAAAACTATATTCTTTGCAGATAATAAGTTTGTGATGAAAATTAACAAAATAAAATATTTCATTACAACTAAATATAATTTATTTAGTTCTAAATTAATTTTATAACTAATCTTTTATAAGGTTAAGTAAAAAATCTAAACCAAAAAGAAAAGGAGATGATTCACATGGATAAAAATAAAAGCATAGGATGCATAGTTAGTGAGTGTAAATATCATGCTCAAGAGCAAAACTACTGCACACTAGACCAAATTCAAGTTGTTAAACATGAAGGGCATGCTGACACAAAGCAATGTACAGATTGTGGTAGCTTCGAATTAGGAAAATAATTCATTTTTTAAACTATGTTAAGATTATTTTTTTATGAAATTAAAACTTGATTTTAATAAGTAAGTTAAACAAAAGACTCGACGCCTAATTAAAGGTGTTGTGTCTTTTGTTTTTGTCAGAAATTAAAGGCTTGTAATGAACATTGTCATTGAATAGGTTATGCTTTTATAATATAATATTTATTATAGTACATATACATATTTTGTGACAATTTTTGTCATATTGAAGCATGTATAGCTATAAAACCATTTTATACGTGATTTATAGTTTATTAATTATAAACCAGTTATAAAAACATCATATTCTCATGGTTACGGCTTGAAATGTACAAGTTATAAGTATATTTTCTACCAAATTAGTCAAATAAATTCATTGAATTTATTGCTATATTATATACTTATTAACTAAATTTAGAAATAAACATATGATAATAGTGATATTAGTTACTTAAAGGGGGGATTTGTCTATGTTAGAAGTGTCATCTAGCACAAAAAGAAAAAGAAAGAAAAATAGTTTCTTTAATAAATATATAATTATAAGCATATTATGTATTGCAGTGCTTGCATCGGTTCCTTATACCAGGTCTAAAATTTCTCAATATCAATCTAAAAATGAAGAACTTAGAAAGCAAGTAGAGACTTTAAAAAAGGAAAATGCAGAGCTCACAGAAAAAAATGATTCTCTTAATAAATCTAAAAACCAGCTAGAAGAGAGAATCAATGCTCTTCCAAAATCATCACAATAATTAATAGATATAAGGGGAACGGGAATTTATGAAAACATCTGAATCTAAATCTAATTTGAAATCATTAATTGGTAAAACAATATTTTTTGTTATACTGTTTCTTACTTTAATTGGTACAGTTTTCACTCAAAGTCAGGCAATTTTGGCAAAGTCTGAAAGCAAAAAACTTCAATCTGAACTAGAAGAAGTTAAGTCCTCTATAAGTAATTTATCTCAGCAAAATACTTCTTTGCAAGCTGAAATCATGGATAAAGAAACTGTCTATAAAAAAGCTATGGAAAATCTAAAATTTGCTTACTTGACCTTTGATGATGGTCCATCAGCTCATACTGGTAAACTCTTAGACACTTTAGATGCATACAAAGTAAAAGCTACCTTCTTTGTTAATTATAAGGAAGGTAAAGATGATATATATAAAGAGATAGTGAAACGTGGACATGTTCTTGCAAACCACACTTATAGTCATGACTATAAAAAAGTTTATTCTTCAAAAGAAAACTTTATAGCTGACGTAGAAAAATTAGATACGGAACTTGAAAGAATTACTGGTGCAAAGCCCTCTAAAATTTTAAGGTTTCCTGGTGGGTCAAACAACACAATAAGTTGGAACTATAGCGGCTCTTCTCGTTTTATGCCTGAACTAGCTAAAGAAATGACTAATAAAGGCTATACTTTCTTTGATTGGAATGTAGACTCTACAGATGCATCAACCTTTAGACAGGAAAAACATATTATCGTAAATAGGGTGTTAGAAGATTGTACCTATGTTAAGCATGCTAATATATTAATGCATGACTTGGATCCTAAAGACACTACCCTAGAGGCACTACCTGAAATAATTGAAGGCCTTAAAAATCAAGGCTTTATGTTTGATGTTTTAACTCACGATTCACCTAAGGCACAATTTACAGAAGTTAACTAATAGTAGATAATTTATAAATTTATAAGAAAAGAAGTCAGATTTTTTCTGACTTCTTTTTATTATTTCACCTTAGTAACAGTATAAATTTGTAGTTCTACTTTTCACCTTGCTACCACTTATTCATAGCTTTAGCATATTTCCTACAATTATATATTATAATTGATTTTTTCTTTTCACATATTTATTTACAATTATCATAGCTAAGGTTGCACTGATTATACCAACTACTATTCCTCCTACTACATCTGATAAATAATGGACATATAGGTACATTCTTGAAAAAGCCATAATCACTGCTAAGGCTAAGTAACCTAATTTGTATTTATCCATAGTTCTATAAAGCACCCAAGCTGCCGCAAAGGAGGAGCTGGTGTGTCCTGAAGGAAAAGAGTAACTTGTTGGTATTTTAATTAGTGAATTTTCTATTGGATATGTAGTTATTGGTCTTGGCCTTTGAATAATTTGTTTAATACTTAAATCTGTAAACAGCAAACTCAAAAACAAGGCAACAAGACAGGTAATGCCTGTTTTTCTATGCTTCTTCGTTGCTATAAGAGTTAAACTTATTACTATCCAAATAATTCCCGCCTCACCTAAAGCTGTAATCTTAGGCATAAGAAAATCAAACAATGAATTTTGTAGTCCATAATGAACAAAGTCTACAATACTCTTATCAATACTGTGCAAAAACTCCATCTAAAATTCCTCACACTTAAATTCTTTTTGTCTCTCACCTATTATTGGTATAATTTTAATCTTATTCATATCGATCTCCTTAGTCCTTATATTTCATCCTCTTTAAACTCCTGAATTCCGTTAACAGTTAAAAGTTCTTTCAAGCGTCCTTCCTTCATTGCTTCTCCCTGAAGAGTTTCAGTAAAGCCAAAGAAATAAGCCCCTTTATCTTGTAGGTACTCTATAAGGTTATCAAAAAACTCTTCTTGATCTATTCCATTTGGTATGGATATGATTCCATCTATGCTAAAAGCATTTTCTCCTATTAGTTCATTTCTATCTAGGTTCATAGTAAGGGTCCTCCTATGTAAATGTTTATCAGCTAAGTTATATTTGATTACTCAACATTTTCCTTTAGTTCTATACTAGGATTATACCAAAATAATTCACTTCAATCTACAAAAACCCTTGACTGTGATTTTATAAGTGTTATAATGATATAAAATTTAATTGTTATATTATTTATTGTTGCCATATATTATCTATTTGAAATATATTGTATCTTGTGTAATAATCATAATATAATAGTCATATAATATACTTATATATTTTTAATGCGATGAAGAGAAGAGTATGCCTCTAGAACATTTACAGAGAGAAAGTGCAATAGCTGAAAGTACTTTTAAATGAACTGTTGCTGAAGACCACCTCTGAGTAACTTTAATAAAGTTCGTTGACCACGTTATAGTCATAAAAGTTGACATAGAATTTCTATGTAAATTGGGTGGAACCGCGGGTATAACTCGTCCCTTTTCAGTAATGAAAAGAGACGAGTTTTTTTATTATTAATATTTATTCACAACGTTTAAAACAAATAAATATTAATACAAAGTTAATTTGTAAACTAACAGACATTTATAGAGAATCTTATCCCAATTATTACATTTTCTCTATATGTCTACTTCATATTAAAACAGAAATGAAAGGAGAACAAAAATGATAAAAATAACACTTAAAGATGGATCAGTAAAAGAATACCAAAATCCAATATCAGTTTTTGATATTGCTAAAGACATTTCAGAAGGATTAGCTAGAGTAGCAACTGCTGGAAGTGTAAATGGAGAAACAGTAGACTTACGTTTTATAGTTAGTAATGATTGCGAGCTTAGTATATTAACCTTTGATGATGAGGAAGGTAGAAGAGCTTTTAGACATACATCAGCACACATCTTGGCTCAAGCAGTAAGCAGACTTTTCCCTACAGCTAAACTAGCTATAGGACCTGCTATAGATAATGGTTACTACTATGATTTTGATACTGAAAGACCATTTACCTTCGAAGATATTGATCATATCGAAGCTGAAATGAAAAAAATAGTTAAGGAAGATCTTAAAATAGAATTATTTGAACTTCCAAGAGAAGAAGCTATAGCCTTCATGCAAGAAAAGGAAGAGCCTTATAAAGTAGAACTTATTCAAGAGCTACCAGAAGGAGCAAAAATTACTTTCTACAAGCAAGGGGAATTTGTTGACCTTTGTGCAGGACCCCACCTTATGTCCACAAAATATATAAAAGCTTTTAAATTAACAAAGCTTGCTGGAGCTTACTGGAGAGGTAATGAGAAAAACAAAATGTTATCTCGTATTTATGGAACTTCCTTTACTAAAAAATCTGATTTAGATGCACATCTTGAAGCAATGGAAGAGGCTAAAAAACGCGATCATAATAAACTTGGAAGAGAGCTTAAGCTATTTACAACTGCAGAAGCAATAGGCCAAGGACTTCCTCTACTAATGCCAAAGGGAGCTAAGGTAATTCAACTTCTTCAAAGGTTTGTTGAGGATGAGGAAGAAAGAAGAGGCTATGTTCTAACTAAGACTCCAATGCTTGCAAAGAGCGACCTTTATAAAATTTCTGGACACTGGGATCACTATAAAGACGGTATGTTTGTTCTTGGACATGAAGAAACTGATACTGAAGTATTTGCTCTTCGTCCAATGACTTGCCCATTCCAGTTTATGATTTATAAAAATGATAAAAAGAGTTACAGAGACTTACCAATTAGATATGGTGAAACTTCTACTTTATTTAGAAATGAGTCCTCAGGAGAAATGCATGGTTTAATCCGTGTTAGACAATTTACAATTTCTGAAGGACATCTAGTATGCACTCCTGATCAACTTGAAGAAGAATTCAGAGGAGTAGTTGATTTAATCAACTTTATGATGAATACTTTAGGAATTCAAGATGACATCACTTATCAATTCTCTCTATGGGATGAATCTAGAAAAGATAAATATATAGATAGACCTGAAGAGTGGTATGCTACTCAAGATAAGATGAGACAAATCCTTGATAATCTTGGTATTAATTATAAAGAAGCAATTGGAGAAGCTGCTTTCTACGGACCAAAACTTGACTTACAGTTCAAAAACGTTCATGGAAAAGAAGATACAATAATTACTGTACAAATTGACTTCTCACTAGCTGAAAGATTTGGAATGACTTATATCGATAAGGATGGAAAAGAAAAGCATCCTTACATTATTCATAGAACTTCTATAGGATGTTATGAAAGAACTCTTGCAATGCTTATTGAAAAATATGCTGGTGCTTTCCCAGTTTGGCTTGCACCTGTTCAAGCTAAAATTCTTCCAATCTCTGAGAAATACCATGATTATGCTGAGGAAGTTACTAAAGCCTTTAAAAATAAAGGGATTAGGGTTGAAACTGACTACAGAGCTGAAAAGATTGGTTATAAAATTAGAGAAGCTCGTAATGAAAGAGCTCCTTATATCCTAGTAGTTGGAGAAAAGGAAGCTGAAAACAGAGAAGTTGCAGTAAGAAGCCGTAAGAATGGTGATGAAGGTGCTCTTCCACTAGATAGCTTCATAGAAAGAGTATTAAAAGAAATTGAAACTAAAGAAAAATAATTTCTAAAGATTTATAATAATATAGCTTAAACTAAATGAATTGGGATATCCTATAGGGTTCAATGATAGAATTTTAACTTATTCATCTTCATTAACCCTTAAGGGAACCAGGGTAGGACTAATGTATAAGTTAAGTTTTAACTCTGGTTCCCTATATTATGGATATCCCAGTTTTTTTATTCTTGATAATTAACTTTTGAAATTTTTATTTCAGTTTTACACTGTTATTAATTATTTAAAATTTGTCTTTTCATGTTACTGTCCTTGTTATAATTTATATATTTCTATAATCCTCTAAATCTTTCATCCTTATATAAGCTATTATTTTTAAGAACATAGTTAATCTCCTGAAGAATTTTTTCTTTGTCCTTGCTTAATACTCCAGCAAAGTTTATATAATTTGATGCATGATTACTTCTAAAGATTGTACCCTGAACTTTAATATTTTCAATAAACTCCCTCATTTCTTCCATAACTTCTCTTGGAGTTAATAAAGAAAACTCTCCTGTCATTATTTTATGCTTTAACTCTGTACCCTCTTCAATCATTAGGGTTAAGATCCCTAAATAATCAGGATTTATTTCACTAATTACTTTAGCACTTTCTATTGCATGCTCTTTAGTGTTTTCTTTTCCACCAAGTCCTGATATAAGTGTAACAGAAAGAGCAATTTCTGAGCCTTTGGCTTTTCTGCCCGCTTCAATTATATCCTTCGCAGTTACCCCTTTATTTATTTCCTTTAATATTTTATCGCTTCCGCTTTCAATTCCTAAATAAATTATGCCTATTCCATGGTTCTTAAGCTCCTTAAGCTCTTCTAGATTTTTACTTAATATGGACTTTGGTGACCCATATATCCCAACTCGCTTACACTCTGGGAATAATTCTTTTATTGCTTTAAGTATAGTGATTAAATCTACTGTTCTCATAATTAAGGCATCACCATCAGCTAAAAAAACTTTTTCAACTTTATCATATCTTCTTCTTGCTTCACTTAAATCTTCAAGAATATGCTCTACACTTCTTATTCTAAAGCTTTTGTCCTTATACATGCTGCAAAAACTACAGTTGTTATGTGAACATCCAATGGTGGCTTGAATTATTAAGCTATAAGCTTCACTTGGTGGTCTATATACTGTTCCTTCATATCTCACTTTCATCATCCTCTCTTCAATAGCTCATTTACTATATCTTAGAATTTCTTTTGTTATTCCAAATTCAAAATTAGTTAAATAGCTTGTTTTCCATCAACCTAAAGATATCTTTCAGGAAATCTTAGGCTATTTAACCAAGTCTATATTTGGAGAGCCCTATAATACCTTCCTAATTTACTTTACCTTTCATATAAAATTATACATAAAAACCCAATAAAATAAACAAAATATAAGGGAGTTTTATTTACTTGAAATTGGAGGACTTTTTATGAAGAAATTAGTATGCGTACTACTTGGTCTTTATCTCTTAGGCTCAAATTATATTAATTTACAAAATTCTATGATTGAAACCGTGGCTACAGTGAAGCAGGAAGAACCCGCAGTAGATGCCTATGAATTATTAACTTTTAATACTATTGAATCTTTAATTCCTTATATATCTGATGGCATTAATTCTTATTATGGTCGAAATAGATATATAGATTTTGAAAATGCAAAAGTTATAAATTTTAAACCTTTAAGTGAGGATAATAAATATTATGAAGTAACACTTCAAGTAGTAACTTGTGAGCCAGATCATAAAGGTCCTTATGGTGTAGACAGAATTACTTTAATTGATGAATTTGGTAGCATTAAAATTACTAATTTTATTCACGTTGCTACTTCACAAAAGAAGCAATAACTTTTATTTAATTTCACATAAACTTTAGGTGTTTAAACTTCCTTCTTCTCCTATAGAAAATTATTAAGGGAATCATAGCCAAGTTCAATTTAAACCTCTCTATGGTTCCCTATATTTTTACAGCCTACTATTTTTTCTTTTTAAAGGGTAGGTTTATTTTAAAGCCTTTTATATTTAATTTCTTTTTAAAAAAACTAATAAGGAAAGCTACTGCAACAATCACTACCACATAAGGTAATATTAAAGCTATAAAAACTATAAAGCTCTTACATAAATCGATTAATCCTTTAGTTGAATTTTTCAAGGCTGCAATAATTTTAGCTCCTAAAGTTATTGGAGTCTTCTCATTGGGTGTAAGCTCTGTAACTTCTATAAGGTTTATAGAAACTTGAGAATAACTCACCATGTTATCCCACTTTTTTAAGGTCCCAGTGAGGGATTCTATTTCAAACCTTAATTCTGATAAACGTTTTTCAAGTTCGATTATATCCTTAAGTTCTCCAGATTTTTTTAATAGTTCTAGTATCCTCTCTTCTTGTATTTTAAGAGTCTTTAATCTTGCTTCTGTATCAAAATATTGAGCTGTTACATCTTCTCCATTTACACTTTTAGATATAACATTACCAAACTTATTAGCATCCTTTAAAAACCCATCAAAAACTTCCTTAGGAATTCTAGCTATGATACTAGCACTTCTATTTTCGCTATAGCCCTTCTTTGCATTCTCGTTATATAATTGGTTTTTGTCACTACTTCCATGAATATTTGAGTTTTCAATATATCCTCCCTTTTCTTCAATTTCCTTTAGTATACCATTTAAACTTTCCTCAAATTTTACTGTCTCTATAGTTGTACTTCCAGCCTTAATAATCTTTCTTTCATTATCAATAGCACGTATTTTATTAGCATTTGTCCCCTCATTAGTAGCTGGCTTTTCACCTATCTTAGAGTCTTCAGGTTTAACTTGAACACCTTCACTTTTAGCCTTATCCATAATCTCTTGTTTATTTAAAGCTGTTGATGGTGACTGTTGTGCTGCCCCATCTTTCTTACTTCCACAACCAGCAAAAACAAACATAAAAATTAAAATAGCTGAAATCGTCTTGAATCGCAAACTTTTTCCTTTCATAACTCTCTCTCCTTATACATTTCAATTCTTACTTGCCATAAGCTTTTCCATGATGTTTAAACTTAGTTTCTACCTTCCAAAGCCATAGCTTAATTTCCCATCACTGTACACTGTACTCTTTATTAATTCTTGTTATTATATATACGAGGATTAATTATAAAAATTCAATATTATATTAAATAATTAATAAGTTCATGTTGTGTGGCTGCTTTAGAAGCAGCTTTTGGCTAAACGAAGGTTACTTTGTTACTCCTAATCAACTTACCTTAAACTTTCTTGAGATTAACAAAGGATATTATAACAATTCTTCATAGTTATATTTTGACACAAAAAAGACTAGTACTTAAATCAAAATACTAGTCTTTATTATTCAATGATATTATAGTTGTAAATTATTATTTGTAATATGAAAGTGCATGCTTGCCCATTGTTTCCCATATAGCCTTAAAAGTTTCTTTTGAAACACTTTTGTTTTTTCCATTATCTAAAGGGTCATTATAATAAAGATTACTTTCATCATATCCAGTAAGTAGTACTGCATGTTGTGATAGATTTACACTAATATTTTCACCATTGCTAACCCACTGAGCTCTCCTTGATGGCTGCTTAAAGTCTACAGTGACCCATACAACTACAGGTCTCTTATCAGCCAAAACTTTCTCAATATCATTATAATTTACACCATTTAAAATCAATGACTTGCCAGGCATGTACTCTTCTACTAAAGGTTTTAATGGTTCTGGATATATAGAGTACCCTGGTGATTTTCCTGTTATATCTCCCACAAATCCTACGTTGGGATTACCCCAAGATGCAATAGCTGATCCATTGTAAGTTAAAGGAGTGGTATCCTTTCTTACTTTTTCTGCTAAAGTCATTTTGTCTACTGAAATACCACTATAATTTAACATCATAGCAATAGAGGTTACTTCACATCCATTTTTCAGTTCTGGAAGTTGACTAATTACTGGTATATCTAATAATACAGATTTAGGAGGATTTTTCTTTGCCTCCTCCTCTTGTTTCTTCTTCAATTCTTCTTGCTGCTTTTTTTCTGCTGCAAGTCTAATTTCTTCTTCTCTTTTCTTTTTCTCTTCTATTTTTTTAGCTTCTGCTTCCGCCTTTAGCCTTGCCTTCTCTTCCTTTTCCAAGCGTTTCTTTTCTTCCTTTAGCCTTTTTGCTTCTTCGTCGGAATCTACATACTCTATTTTTCCTTTGAAGGCAGTAAGACTCATATGCTGCTTTAGAGCTAATAGCTTTTCATCTTGAAATTGATAAAATAAGAAGGCACCAACTAATAGGCCTATACTAATTAAAAGCATAATTGTAGAAATAACCTTCCTCATAGACTTTGCCATCCTACCTTAATATGTTTTTTTGAAGAACCAAAGTCAAGACTTAACTTATTCACTACTCCTACTTTGGTTCATTTAAGACTTTTGGAAGATGAATTTTATTTATGATGACTAAAATTCATCTTCACCTTGGAAGCCTTTGCTTCTATATAAAGCATTATTACACTTATGTTTATTATTCGGTATATAATTTATAATCTTTAGTGATTGGAAGGCAAAAACCATATTCCTTATGCTTCCAATTCCTTTTCTTCTATAATTTCTTCACTAACAGTGTTTTGTGGTTTGGTAACTACATATACAGAATATATTATAATAATTGCTCCAAAAAGTTGCATAATACTTAGCTTTTCTCCTAGTACTAAAAAACTAAACACAAAAGTTACCACCGGAAGTAAATTCATAAACAGAGAAGTGATTTCCACTCCTAATTCTTTCATTGAAAAGGTATAAGCAAAGTTTGCTGCTGAAGAACATATCACAGCTAAAAATAGTAAATTAAAAACTACAGTACCACTTATCATATTAACTCTTATAGCTTCCCCTTTTTCAAAAAGTAAAAATGGAAATAAACCTAGTGTCCCAAAAATTGCCTGATAGGTAGTTATTGTAATATCTGAATATTTTTTAAACAAGGGCTTTGTAAACACCATATATAAACACCAAGCTATTACACTACCGAACATGAATACATATCCCAAGGCTGTACCGCTTATAGCATCATTTCCAATAACAAAGTAAACTCCTATGACAGATAAAATAATACTTCTAATGCTTCTCATACTTATCTTGCTTTTATAAGCTATAGCATCAGCAACTAGTGCACCTATAGGTAAGGTGGCCACTATAATTGAGGAAGAGTTAGCAGAAATTCTCATAACTCCATTGTTTTCACACCAAAAATACAAAGTGGTGGCGAAAAACCCTGTAAGTGCCATAAGTTTTAAATCTTCCTTTTTAACTCTCTCTTTGCTTGTTTTCATTTTCACAACTATTAAAATACTAGTAGCTATTAGAAATCTCACTACGGCAAAAGCCACTGGAGAAAATGCTTCTAATACTATTTTCATGCTGATAAAGGAAATTCCCCATACCACAATAGTTGCAATCAGAGCAAAGTACGCAACTGTCCTTGTCTTACTCAACTTCCCAACTCCTTCTTTTCATCTCATAGTTTATTTATATTACAAATAAAGATATCTAAGAATTTTTTATATTACTTAGCCTCAATTATTTAAATAACTTTATCTTAAGTCTTAAAGGCTTTTCTTCTGAAAACCTAACTTTATTTTAACTCCTATTTTCTATAAAGCTAAAATTTATCACTAAAACCTATTACAAGTTTTCTTTCTCAAAGTTTATTAGCCACTGTTTTCTCCAAAGTCCTCCACCAAAGCCTACTAACGAACCGTTAGCACCAATAACCCTATGTCATGGGACAAATAGACTGTGTGGGTTCTTATTATTAGCTCCCCCAACCGCTCTTACTGCTTTTGGATTGTTTATGGCTATGGCTACATCTTTGTAGGAAGCCGTATTCCCATAGGGAATATTCTCAAGAGCTTTCCATACACTTTTCTGAAATTCTGTGCCTTTTTTATACGTTAACTTAACTGTAAAATCTTTTCTTTTTCCACTAAAATATTCTTCTAGTTGAATTAATGCCTGCTTCAACGGCTCAGGTATGTTTTTAGGATTTTTTTCTACTTCAATTTTATCATCTATAAAATCTATAAAAGAAACTCCCTCTTGGTTTCCTTCTAATCTTATAACACCAATGGGGGAATTATAATATGCAAAACATAAATCTTCCATCTTCATCTCTCCTTGTGTATAGAACTTTCCTTTAGGCATCTTGAAAAATAAGTAAGTACGATCGTCTATTTTTTGTTATACTGCGTCAACAGATTCCTTGTCGGCACAAGCTTGCTTGTGAACTCAAAATATCCTTCACATTTTTAACTATTATTTATTTTCATATGCCTTGCCTTAGTCCAATAACTTCATTATCTCAAATATTCACCTTAAAATCAAAGTTATTTCATGTTTTTGCAATATAATTAATATAATTATATTGTCATATAATTTCATTGGAGGATGTTTATGAAGTGTGGAATTTTATACTTTTCTGCTACTGGCAACACTGAATACGTAGCAAAACTCTTTAAACAAGAACTACTAAAATACAATATAAGCAGTGAATTAATAGAAATTGATAAAGTTAATGAATTTAAAGATACTTATGACATGCTAATATTGGGGGCTCCCATTTATTGTGAGACTTATCCTGATTATTTTATTAATTTTATTATGAATAATCTTAAAGTAGGAAAAGGACGGAAAACTATATTATTTTCTACTCAAACTGCTAACTCAGGTTCAGGTCCTAAAATACTTGGAGAAAAACTAAAAAAGCTTGGATTTAAAATTTACGGAGAAGTTTGTTTCTCCATGCCTAATAATTATTATCTAACTTTATTCCCAAGTACACCAAAAGAAAAAGCTGAAAAATACATAAGTGATGCCCCAAAGAGAATTTCTAAGATTGTTAAAGACTTTCACAACGGCAATAGAACTCTTGATTCAACTAAGAGTGTGAATTTAATTGTAGCTAAATTGTTTTATCCTATATATAAATCCTACTCTTATAGTTGGGCAAGAAAAAAAATTAATATAGATGATAAGTTATGTAATAGATGCGGCAAGTGTGTAAAAAACTGCCCTACTAAAAATATTAAGATGCTTAATAACAATATATACTTTAACAACAGTTGCATTAGCTGTCAAAGATGTCTTCATAGGTGTCCAAGTAATGCGTTTATGTATAAACATAAACACTTTCAGCAATACAAACCAGTTTTGATAAGTAGTAAACTTCTTATTAAATAATGAACAAGTCATTTTCATCAATAACTTTCGATAATTTACTACTCCTATAACTACAAAATACTAAAGGACTTCAATGGCAATCTTTGTGACTTTAGTTTGCCATTAAAGTCCTTTAGTATATTAAGTCTACATAAACCTATTTAAAAATCCTTGTACTTTATCTTTATACCCTTGTTCATCTACCCAAAAAGCATAGCCATGCCCTGCCTTTGGAACAATGAGTAGTTCTTTTTCTGCATTCAATGCTTCATAAAGAGGATAAACCATTTTTGTTGGAACAAATTTATCTTCACTACCATGAATAAAAAGTATGGGTCTTTTGCTTCTTTTAACAGCTTCTAATGCAGATGCTTCCCCAAAGAAATATCCTGCTCGAAGCTTGCATATAATACTGGTTATTTGAATTAATGGAAAGGATGGTATGTTAAACATCTTCTTCATTTGAAATATTAAAATATCTTTTGCTGAAGTATAGGCACAATCCGATACTATACATCTCACATTTTCAGGTAAGTTCTCCCCACTAGTCATAAGAACGGTACCACCACCCATAGATATGCCATGAAGTACAATGTCACTATTATCACCCTGTTTTTCAAGAATATAACTCACCCATTGAATTAAATCCTTTCTATCATGCCAGCCAAAACCAATATAATTTCCCTGACTGTCCCCATGTCCACGAAGATCAGGCATTAGTACATTATATCCTAGTTCTTCATGATAATACCTTGCTAAAAAGGCCATACCGCTGCCCCTACCTGTATAGCCATGAACTAATATTACAGTTTTATCCGTAGGCACTTCAGCTCTTAAATAGTTTCCATAAAGATTTAACCCGTCATAGGATTTCATCTGTATACTTTCCCAAACCTTTCCTTGAAACCACTCTTTGCTTTCTTTCCAATTGCTTTCAAATTCATCACTTGATAAGTCTGGATTTCCCTCCATAAATTTCTTTTTTCTACGAAGAACTCCGAAATTATAAAAGTATATTCCCCCAAAAATAAAAACTGCTAATATTACTAAAATAATTACAGTTACTATAAGTATTATTTTTCCCCTCATACTTCTCCCCCTCTGCTTCTAGTTATAATTTTTATAGGGCTAAAATTTATAGCTTAGTTATGTACTCCTAAAAATCCAATAGCTTTACTATAATTTCATACGTAAATAGTTTTTAATTATAGCTTAAATAACTTATATGAAATTTAAACCTTTAAAGTATCAGTTGTTTCACCTTAATAATATATTATAATCATTTTCCTATTAGTAAGGAACTATATTTAAAATTTTAACAATGTAAGTATACTTATATCAACTTAAATTATTGCCTTAGAATTTTTTAAAATTAGTAAAATTCAAAAACACCTTAAAAGCCTGAATAGAAAATCCTATGTGAATTTTAGCATTGTTTAACTTATTTTAATCTCCATGAGGTTTTAAAATTAATATTTAGATTTGTTCCTAAAAGATTCTATTTATTACTTTACTGAACTGTATTTGATCAACCTATAAACTTATAAAAGTCTATGGATAATTACTTACCCATAGACTATTTTGCATTTATATTTTATAATGAACCAGTTCATTTTTTAACGATTTTTCAAAGAAATTTAACTCTCACCTTAAAATTGTTTAAGCACTAAAGGATATGTGAGAATTAGCTTTCCAAAATGTTCTTAAACCTTATATTTTTTCTCAAAGTAATGTACTATTTCATACATTGCATAAGCAATAACTGAAAGTACAATTATACTCATCATTACCATATCAAGCTGTGCAACTTGACCTCCATAAACTATTAAGAAACCAAGACCTTCTTTAGCTACAAGGAATTCTCCCATAATGACTCCAACCCAAGAAAGACCAACATTAATTTTTAAAGCTGATATAAGGGTTGGGACTGTAGATGGGATAATAAGATGTTTTAAAGTTTGAAACTTACTAGCTCCAAAGGTTTTTAATAGTTTAATCTTATCTTCATCCACCTCTTTAAAGCCTGCAAGAACACTAATTATAGTAACGATAATTGATATTAAAAGAGCCATTACAATAATAGCCTCCATGCCGTTTCCTACCCAAAATATAATTATTGGTCCTAGCGCAACCTTAGGAAGGGCATTTAAAACCACTAGATAAGGATCTAAAACTTTACACAAAAAGTCTGACCACCATAAAATTACTGCAATTACAGTTCCAAGCAATGTACCTAAAGTAAAACCTACAATGGTTTCATAGCAAGTGACTAAAATATGTCTAACTAGCGTTCCTTCATTATATATATTTATGGCACTTTGAACCATTCTAGAGGGGGTACTAGTTAGGAATGGATCTATAACCTTCATTCTACCTAGTACTTCCCATAAAACAAAAAATACTACAAGAATTAGTATTCTAGTAAATAAAATCTCATTTTTTCTTCTTTTAACTTTTTTTATATATTCTATATGGTCATCACTAAAGTGATGCTCATCAGAAAACTCATGCTGACTATTAATATGACTATCCTGACTCTTGACAAGCTGATTATTATTATGCTTATTTTTTTCTATATTAATATTGTCCTTAATTATTTTCTTATTAGGTTTCATCATTAAAGTCCATCTCCTTCCATATTTCATTGAAATAGGTTCTAAACTCTGCTTCTTCTCTGCACTTTAATGGTGTTCTACAATCACAAGTAAACGCTATCCCTAGCTGTTTTTTTATTTTAGCTGGTCTTTTAGATAGTACTACAACCTTTGAAGACATGGATACAGCTTCTGAAATATCATGGGTAACCATTATAGCAGTCTTACCCTCTTTTTTTATAATGTCGTATATCTCATCACTTACATTTAAACGACTTTGATAATCTAGAGCTGAAAATGGCTCATCTAAAAGAAGCACCTCTGGATCTAATGCCAAAGTCCTGATTAAGGCTACTCTTTGTCTCATACCACCTGATAATTCCTTTGGGTAGTGGTTTTTAAAATCCCATAGTCCATAATTCTTAAGTAGTTGTTGTAACTTGTCCTTACTATTCTCATTTAGACGATTTTTAATTTTTAAACCTAAAGAAACATTATCCCAAACGGTAAGCCACTCAAAAAGGTGGTCTCTTTGAAACATATAACCAAGCTTTTCAGAATAGCTATCTATGATTTCACCATCTAATAACACTTCTCCCCTAGAAGGCTTAATAAGCCCCGCAATAATATTTAAAAGGGTTGATTTACCGCAACCTGAAGGTCCTACTATACTAACAAAATCTCCTGTTTCAATAGAAAGGTTGATATTCTCTAGGGCAGAAGTTTCTCCTTTTAGAGAATGATAGTTCATATAAATATTTCTCAATTCTACTTTGCTCATCTGCTCATCTCCTTTTACTCTTGTATAAAGAACCAAAGGTAGGACTTAATTTATACCTAAACCTACTTTGGTTCTGCTAAGGCTTTTAGGAAGGGTTTAAATAAAATTTCTTCTTGAAGCCTATATAAAAACAAAATCAACACTTAAAAGGGCAAGTTACCCCTTAACCTTCCCTTTTAAAATAAAAAATAAAGTTGTTCATGGTTTAATATATGATTGAATCGTAAATATTGTTAAAGAAAAACTATTATTAAACTGTGAAATGTAAAAAGAGGATAGGCTATCCTATCCTCTTCTAGTTAATACTTTGCTAATTATCTCTTAAAAGTATCCACATCTTCAAGTAATATTATGGTATCATTACCCACAATTGTTTCACTTTCATATTTCTATAATCATCCCTGTTTTTATTTCGTCTAAAGCATCTACCTGTTTACTTAAGTAATTGTATGCTTCTTCTCCAGTGCAATGACAAGTGTAATATTTATCAACACCACTATTATTTAAACTAGCTGCAAGTTCTTGAAAGTAAGCTGCATTCTTAGAACTATTTACCTTCATCCCCATTAGATGAAATCCACCAACAACTGTACTAATCTTTGTATTTGCAATGATTTTTGCCTTTTCTACGATATTTACAATGCCTTTGTGAGAACATCCACAAAATAAACTATAGTTATGATTTTCATTAATTAAAAGGTTTATTTCATGGGCAAAATCATCTTTTTTTATTGTACCATCGCTATACCTTTTCAATAATCTGTCATTACCTTTGGGCAACAGCTTATCATCCTCAATATTATTAAATAAGGTTAATTCCTCATCAATAGAAGTTACTCCATCCACAAACTCAAATCTATCACTTAGTAGTTCTTTCTTTAAGCCTATATTAAACTTGATGATTCCAAATATTTTCGTTAAGTAATCATCAAAGGCACCTTTACCCACATAAATCTTTGCCCTAGAATTTATCTTTAAAAATCCTTCTAGCCCTCCACCATGGTCATTATGTCCATGAGATATTATAGCAATGTCTACCTCCTCTAAATTTACTCCTAATTTTGAGGCATTATACACAAAGGATTCATCTGCACCAGTGTCAAAAAGTATCTTATGATTATTTGTTTCTATATACAACGATAGTCCATGACTACTTTTATATTTCTTTGATATGGTTCTATTTTCAAATAGTGTTATTACTTTCATAACTTCCCCCCATTTTACTAAATTTTTAATTCCTAGTTCCTATATCACTTTATAAACTAATCTTGGGATTATACGTTCTTTAGCCACAAGTGATTCTATTTCTCCTTGATACTTTGCTCCCATTTTTATATAAAATTCTTTTGCCTGTGGACTTGTGACTATTTCAAATTCCTTTATATTTAATCTTTTACATATATCGATAGCGTGATTCCACAGTAATCTCCCGTAACCTTTACCTATATACTTAGGCTCAATAAAAAAGTATTCCAAGGCGCTTTCTTCTTCACTAATTAAGATTCCATAGGATCCAACTATATCTTCATTTTCTTTAATAATATAGGTAGGGTTATTGTTTATAAATTCCTTGTCTACTTTATAAATTTCCTTAAACCTGTCCATATAATTAGAATCATATCCCCAATATGCTTCAGACCTAATAGCTAAATTAGTAAGTTCCTCACAGTCACAGGAAGATGCTGGATTCATACTAATCATTTTTTCACCCCATAAATTTTACTTTACTGTATAAGATAATGATTTCTTTGTAAACCTATCTCATTAAGCTTTGCTCTTAAACTATCATAAGCCTCTATAAGCCAAGGATGTACTACTTTCAAGTTAGATTTGTTATCCATAAGATGTTTTATGTAGGCATAGGCTCCATGCTCTAAAGATATATCTAATCCACTAATTACCTCATCTAAGTATTCAGGATCACCCTTTTGATCCCATTTAATTTTATCAGCAACAAATAATAGTAAATCTAATTGTGCATATTCCCTCTTTAAGGTTGTATGGCAACCAATTGCACTTAATATGTCCTCATTGCTAATGTTCCAAATTTCTTTTGCCATAACTTGAGAAATTTTTTGATGAAGAATTAAAGGAAAATCTTCTTCTTCTTTTAACACTTGAATACCCAATAAACTTGAAATTTCTAATCGCTGCTGAAAGGGAAATATAGCACTAATGTCATGCAGAAGACCTGCTATTTCAGCAGCCTCTTCATTTATTCCAAATTTAATAGCTAGAGTCTTGCATTCCTCTGCTACAGCTTTAGAATGCTCTGCTACAACTTGTCTATTATGAAGTATTAGTAAATTATAAGTATCCTTATGTAAATCACCAGTAAATACAAATCCATCAAGTAGCCTTTTAAAAATCTCTTTCATTATATTACCTCAACTCCTTTAACCCTTGGCGTAATTTATCTATTGCCTGGATTACTTTACTCATATTTTCCTCAGTATTTAAATTATTTCTAGCATATAGTAGTACTGGTCTTAATGATTCTACTGAATGTCCAAATTCATACATCCATTCATATCTTGGAACCATCCATAAGTGAAAATGATGAGTCGTATCTTCATTATAAAAGTAATAAACTTTTTCTATACCTAAAATCTTCCTCTGTATTTCCCTAATATTATGTACCAATTCAATATACTCATGCATCTCTTCAACAGTTAGTTCATCCATGCAGTAAAAATGTCTCTTAGATGCTAAGATTACTAAACCTTGTATTGGATAAGCTACATCTTGATGCACATGAAAATGTTTAGTTTCTTTAATGACTCCTCCTGTAGGCTCAACTAAGCCACTTGTAATTGCACAGCTTAAACATTGAACTTCTACTCTTCTTCCATCAGCTAAAGTTATTACTCTCCCCACTATATCACCATTCCTAATTAAAATTTGCTTTATTGTCTTTGTTTTATAAGTTAGATTATTATACTATTTTTATATCAACTAGTGCCTACTAGTTTCATAATAAATGTTTATTTACTATATTTATATTATAAGTTATATTTTTACATAAAACTATAATTTGTAATTAACTCTTAATTCTATTACCTTCCTGACAAATATAACTAAGTATTCACCCCACAATTTTATTAGAAAACTTTTTTGGCACTAATCACTTCTTTAGAGTTATATATTTATTAGTAAAACTTATTAAAACTCCTAAAATTATCATATTGAAATTTAAAATAAAAATTTAGCCTTCCATGAAATATTTTCTGAATTATTTGAATTCTATAGTAGAAAATGTTATACTTTATAACTGAATATTACAACTATTCAGTATGACTTGTGATGTATTTTGATATTAATTTAGGGGGAAGAAAATAATGCAACTATACTTTGAAGAATTTACAAATGAAATTGATGACCTTATAAACTTTTTGACATCAAATACTTGGGAGTTCCATGGAACACCTAATCCAAACCCAGATAGAATTCGAGTCAGCTACCAAAATCAGTATTACTCGAGTGATGATGCTAAAACCTTTTGGGTTCTTTCAGACTCAGGTGTGAAAATTGGAATCATTAGGGTTTTTGATTTAGAAGATGGTAACCCGCTATTTGATATAAGAATTTCCAATACTCACAAAGGTATGGGAATAGGTACAATTACCATAAAATGGCTTGTTGATTATATATTCACTAATTATCCCGAGAAAAAAAGGCTAGAAGGTACTACAAGACAAGATAACTATGCTATGAGATGTGTATTTCATAAATGTGGATTTGTGAAAGAAGCTCACTATAGAAATGGTTGGGAATGCAGTGATGGCAGTGTTTATGATGCAATTGGCTATGGAATCACAAAAGAGGATTGGCAAAAGAGGCAAACTACTCCAGTAAATTGGAAGGATTTTAAATGCTAGTTATGTGAGTAAACCTATACTTAGAATATGTATAATAATGGAGGCCTTAAAGCCTCCATAAAACTTCTCCCTCTTCTTTCAGTCAATATAATCTCGCTTTCTGCTCTATTATAAAGAACGTTTAACCCGTTGCACAAAAATACTCTCACAATCCAAATATCTTTCAGTTATTATCTAAACTTTCTATAAGAGTTCACCTAGTATTACTACTCTACCACCATCTGGACATTTCGCTTGAAATTTTGTTGCTTTACTATTGCCATAGTCTAGAGTTCCGCCGTTTAATAATACATATATACTTGGATAAATGCTATTCCATAGTTCATGACATATTGGTGCACAAGTATCCTCTACTATATATGAATCATCTTTTTTATGATGTCCAGATCTACAATTACTTTCTATAATTGTTAACTTAACTTTCGACATATTGTCATCACCTTCTTACTTTCTAAGTTGTGTTGTACCTATGTAGTTATGCGCTGTTAATATAGTTGTAACTATATCTGTAGACCAATTATAATATTTCTCAAAGTACCCCTTTTCCTCAAAATCTTTCACTAATTTTAATCTATCATAGTCAACGTACTGACTAGTTGTAGTAATGCTTCCTTTAGAAACATCTAAAATAATATATTGTGCTCTTGAATCCCCATTAAATGGCATTCCAACAGAGCTTGGACATATAATTCTTTTCCCATTTATCTCCTCATCCATAAACAAATGATAATGACCAAAAATGCAAGCATCACTATCCATGGACTTTGCAATTTCTTCGAGGCCCTTTATATTAGGCTGATTTCTTTCTTTCCGTAATTCATCAACTGATATGAACATTTCAATCTCCGATGGATTATGACATAACTTTATTTTAATTCCTTCCACTTCAAATAAAGCACTGTTTGAAAGAGATTTAAGAAAATTCACTCTGTTGCTCCCTAAATCTTTATATATTTGTTTATTTACTGGATATATCCACTCCGCCTCTTCCTCGATTGGAGCTATTAATTCATCAATATTACCTGATATGATTAAGTGTTTTTTATTATCCTTTGATAAACTCATCAACAAATCCACAGTTTCATTGGATCCGTAACCTCCAAAAACATAATCACCTAAAAAGAAAATCTTATCTATTTCCTTAGTGCTTATATCTTTTAGAACTGCTTCAAAAGCAATATGGTTACTGTGTATATCACTAACTACTGCAATTCTCATAACATTTCCTCCACAACTTACCTAGTTATAATTTATTTATGCCAATCTTTTATAATAGACACTTTCCTATTTGTAGCATCAAGTTCAATATTTGCTCCAATTGGTAAAGTCATCATTGGATGTGTATGGCAGCAATCAAACTCTGCAATAAAAGGCAATTTTTTATCCCCTAAAACTTCTAATAATACTTCATAAGGTTTTCTGCCTGTATTTAAATCTTTAAAAGATTCATGCTTACCAAGAATTATTCCAGAAATCTTGTCAAAAACTCCATTTACCTTTAAATGAGAAAAACTTCTTTCTATGGTTGCAATGTCCTTTAAGCAATCTTCTATAAAGAGTATATCTCCATCCATTATTTCAGGCATATACTTACTACCCCATATTCCTTGCATTGTATTTAAGTTTCCACCTATAACTCTACCTTGAGTGACACCTTCATGTACTGTTATCCATTGATTCTCTCTCTTTGCCTTACCTCTATCTTGCGTTTCCCAATTAATAAACTCTTCAGTCCAATAGTCTGGAATCTTAAACTTATAAGGAATCATTGTTGTATCAATAACAATATCTTTAAAATATTTATATGTATCTTCAACAAATGGTGGTAATTCTCCAAAGGAAGCAACTAAAGCAGGCCCATAATAGGTACTTATTCCAGTTTGTGCATATATGCCAAGTAAAATTGCAGTAACATCAGAATACCCAATAATTATTTTGGGATGCCTTTTAAAGGCTTCATAATCTATATAAGGTAAAATAGAATTGGAGTTCATTCCTCCAATTGTAGACATGATGCATTTTACTTCTGGATTTCTAATTAAATTATTTAGCTCTTCTGCCCTTTCTTTTATTCCACCAGATCTATAAAAATCGTGCTTTTCTGTGAGATTTCCTTCAATAATATTAAAGCCTTTTTCTTCTAAATATTTCTTTGCCCTTTGGAACCTCTTAGGGCATAAATATGTTATTGGTGCTGATGGTGAAAAAATTCCAATTGAATCACCAACTTTTAATTTTTCTATATAACTCATCGTTGATACCTCTCTAACAATTTTTTACTTCTCATATGTGATATCTAAATCTCATACCTTAAATATGGGTGTGACCCTATTATTTTTCTTTATAATATTTCCTATATATCTAAACCTACTTTTTTATTGCTCTTTAATTTCCATCCACACAGCTTTATTACTACTGAACTTGTACCCAGATATGAATAGTTTCAGAAATCATAAGTTTACTTACCTTTAGCTTATATTCCTTATCTTTTATTTTCATAATTCTCTTATCTACAACTTCCCAAAGCATATCTCCATCTAGTTTATTTACTTCTTTACCAATAAACTTATCTAGCTTTTCTTTAATGTGCTTTTGCAATGTGATCTTAGCTATTTCATCATTTTCATTTTCTAAGGTAACTTCAACCTCTTTTACAACTAGTTTCTTTTTGTTAATGACTTCTTCAAGTTTTTCTAACCGAGCATCTTTGTCTGCAATTTCTGACTCTAAAGTTTTAATCTTGTGATGATATTGGTCTATTCTATAACTAATAAAAGTGCTAAATGATATTATTCCTATAAGTCCACCTAGAAGAAATCCTGTGACAAGAAAGAAAAAGTACCTCTCTTTTTTTACTTTGTCCATAACTCACCACACCTCTCCACAAGCTTCAAGGTGTAATACCCAAGATTAGCTCCCAATAATGCCGCTAAAACATATACAATTTGTTTGATCATTAATCGTACTTCACCTTTAAAAACGCCTTCATCCAAAACTTGAAAGGAAGTGAAAGTTCCCCCTAAGGCAGTAGCTATTGCCCATATCTTAACAGAACTTGCGAAATCCATCATAGTTTTTAATGGTGGGTGGTTGTTTATCATTGCTGCAACACCTGCAAAAGTGCAAGCACCTAACATAACTCCAAAAGCAATAAAATAGCTATAGAATATATTTGAAATAAAGTTATTCATAGTTTTTCCTTTTCTTTTTAAATTGATTTCTATATAAGCTATGCTTTTTTAAAGTGAAATATGTTTTATGCTAGAAGTCCCCTATATACTCATGCTCACTTCTTTTTTTCAGCAATACTTCCCCCTACTTACTTTTATAAAATCATTCTTATAAATCCAATTTTAGTACTAACATGGTACAATCTAATTTAAATCCTTGCTTTTGAAGAACTTTGTATAGTGGGTAATTCTTAACATCAATATCTGCTATTACCTTTTTTATATTGTTATCCTTCAAAGTTTTGACTCCTTCTATAACCAAATGGTTTATATAGCCTTGTCCCCTCTTTTCAGGAATTACACCAATGTAGTTAATACCACCAATACCTTCTGTCAATCTTTGTGGTACTACTAAACCTAATAGTTCTTGCTCCCGATTGTAGGCTAATTTCCACCAACCTTCAGTATAGTCAATATCCTTCAGTAGATTGAAATATTTTATTGCAGCTTCTTTACTTCCAAACTCTTTTACCCATGCTAAATCGTCTTCATCTAAAGTTCCCACTGTAACCTTTTCAATTGCATTAATAAACTCATTTGAACCAATTTGTTCTAATGTACTGAAATATAAATCTCCTGATAAGCTGTTAATAATTCCTTCTTCCCAAACAAAGCTTTTCTTTTCTTGAGTAACTTTAAACTCGACTGATGTTAAAGCCTTTACATATTGTTGAAAGTTATTTTTATCAGAATAAAGATGGCATTCTACATTATTAAATCCTTTTACCTTCATTATTTTTAAACTGTCACTTAGTAATTTTTCCTTCGTTTCATCATTAAAATTCTTCATCCATATATCTAACATTTTTAAACTATTGTCAAAGACACCATATATTAGCCTTCCTAAGATGTTACCATGATCCTCAACAACAAAGCACCATTCTAACCTTGTTATTCCTTCATTAATCCAGGATTCTAATATATCCTTAAAGGAGCTTTTCTCTGGTGTAGTAGCCTTAATAACTGAATCAATTTCATTTTTATTTATATTTCTTAAGATCATCTATTCCCCATCCTTTTTATATCCTATAAAAAATAAACTTTATAAAGATACCCTTATTTTCTATAATATACATTATAATCTATTTTTTACATTTAACTATAAAAATAGACTTATTTTATATCTATTGAAGCCTTGCACATACAACTTGATAATTAATTTACCTTTAAGATTATTTATCCATTAATTATTTCTTTTACACTTGATAAAAAACTAAGATATATAAAGAATATAAGGAATAGCACATAATCAGCAAGTATAATAAGGTTCATATTTACTATTTCTCCTAACACACCAGCAAGAGCCATACCTAATGGCATTAATGCAGATGATAAAGCATTTTTAAATCCAAAGACTTTAGATCTCATATTTGGAGATACACAGCTTTGCATAGTTGATTGAATTAATGACCCCATTATAGCTAAACTTAATCCATCAATAAAAAACAAGATAAAAATCAAGTAAGGATTTAATGTAAGAGAATAAAGAATCATAGTGATAGATACTAATATTCCACTTGTAATGAAAGCAAAAAATCTTTTTTCTTTTTTTATTTCAACTAAGGACAATATAGTGAAACCAATAAACATACCGAGGGTATTTATAGCCATTGCAACCCCATATAGTTCAATCCCAAGTTCATTATTTACCTTAAACCAAGGTAATGTTAGAGTCATTGACACAGATGCGAAAAAATTCAAAAATGCTATGGTTATATAAAGGTATTTAAGGCCCTTTAAATTGTTAACATATCTTATTCCTTCTTTCATATCTTCCATAAAATTCAACCTTTGCGAAACCTCTTGAATTTTTGGTATATTAGTAAAATATTCTGCAATCCCTGATAATAAAAAAGTTATTCCGTTAAATATGAATAATAAAGGTACTGCAATAAGGTTTACTAAAAAACCACCTAATGCGTATCCAGCCATTTCATTAACCGAACTTACTAGCTCAAACATAGAGTTTGCTTTTATCAGTTTAGAGTTTGAAACAACATCAGGTATAGATGAATTTATAGTAGGATAAAAAAAGCACCTGCATACATCAACAATAATTCCTGCTATAAGAATCATCCATATTTGTAGAAAATTCATTACTGCTGCTATCCCAATGAAAAGAATAGTAACACCACTAATACCATCACAAACAATTAATATTTTCCTTCTATCATGCCTATCAATAAATGTGCCAGCAAAGGGTGAAATTAATATCTTGGGTATAATTGTAATTGCCATTAATACCCCCATTAAAGCAACTGAACCAGTTTCAGCAAGAATCCAAAAGCGAAGTGCGATATCATAAATATTATCTCCAAAAACAGATATCACTTGCCCTTGAAGTAATAGCGTAAAGTTTCTATTCCATAGTTTTTCACTCACCCTTTTTTCATATTCTCTCTTATTATCCTTCGACTTTCCTAATCCCCTTTTATGATTTTCCTTATTTATAATACCCTCTTTCATTTACCCTTCCCCCCAATTAATAATTAATAATACTCATGCTTATTGGCTTTTTTATTCCTACTTAAGAGCATAAAAAAATACCCTAAAACAATAAATTTAGCTTTCTTACTGTTTTACGGTATTCCCCAAATCCTATTAACTTATATATATGTCTCTTTATTAAAACTGTGTTTCTATCTAGTGCTTTTACTTGGCAGCTTCTATCTAATATTCTTAGTTCATAATGTTTCAAACTATGTGGTCTTACGTAATCTTCGTAGGATTTGTTTTCTCCAAACAAATATATTATTTTCTTCATAATATCTCTCCTTTCTTTTTTTAATAAAAAATATCCTGATTTTAAAAAATAATTATAGCACCTTAAGATAGCTTTGTAAATATTGGAAGTATTGTTCCGCATAAAAATGCCACCATAAATCGAATTATGGTGGCATTTTTATAATAAAATTATTCTTATCCTCTTAAACTAAGAAGCTTATTTTTTAATTCCTGTTCAATTTGATTTAATTCCATTTCAGCTTCTTTACGTTTTTGCTTTCCTTCAGTTTGTATACGCATTACTTCATCAAGAGTTGAAATTAATGACTGATTTGTTGCTCTTATTGTCTCTATATCTACAATTCCTCTTTCTGATTCTTTTGCAGTTTCTATGGTTGACATTTTTAAAGTTTCAGCGTTTTTACGTAAAAGCTCATTAGTCATATCTGACACTTCTCGTTGTGCTTTAGCTGCTTGGTTTGAGTGAGCAACTCCTAGAGCCAAAACCATTTGACTTTTCCAAAGAGGAATAGTATTCACAATAGTAGATTGGATCTTCTCACACATTAAAGTGTCATTATTTTGCACAAGTCGAATTTGTGGAGCCATTTGAATGGAAATCATTCTTGTTAGTTCTAAGTCATGAATTTTCTTTTCAAATCTATTGCACAAAGCTGCAAAATCATTAGCTGTCTGAGCATCCTCTGGAAGTCCACTTATTCTAGCCTTTTCTGTTAGTGCTGGTAATTCCTCTTCTTCTAATTTTGCAAGTTTCTTCTTTCCTGCTAAAATGTACATTGAAAGTTCTTTGAAATAAACCTTATTAAGTTCATACATTTTATCTAGAATTGCTACATCTTTTAAAAGTTGCATTTGATGATTTTCTAAGGCAGTACAAATCTTATTTATATTTAAATCAACCTTATCATACTTTGCTTTCATAGCAGTTAGCTTATTTGCACTTTTCTTAAAGAATCCGAAGAAGCCTTCTTTCTCTTCGTTAGCATCAAAGTTCTTTAGCTCTAATACTACACCAGAAAGCATGCCTCCTATTTCCCCTAAATCTTTAGTCTTTACATTATTTAAAGCGGTCTCCGAAAAATCAGCTATTTTCTTTTGAGATCCAACTCCAAATTGTAGAATCATATTTGAATTAGTTATATCAATCTTAGCCGCAAAATCATCTACCATTTTCTTTTCTTCTTCAGTTAAGAAGCTATCATCAAGTACTGGAGCTTCTTCTTTTTTCTCCTGTACTTCCACGATTTTAGTTTCTTCTTCAAAGGGTTCAAAGGTTAAGGTTGGAACCTCACCTATCCCATCTTTCATTTCATTCTCCACCATAATATCCTCCTTATATATGAAGTATCCACATAGTTAGATACCTTTACTTCTTAAAATCCTTTTCTGTTAAGCCTTCTTGAGAAAGCAAGGTTTCTAGCACAGAAATATCTGAAGATATATCAAAAGCTATATCTCTAAACAAATCATCTAATAACTTTTCAAAAGCACCACTTATTGTGTCTAAGGTATCCTCTATTTCACTTTTAGCTGTCATTATATTTTCCCCTTGAACTGGTTGAGCATCAAGCTGCTCATAACTAGTTACTAGCTTAAGTGTAATCGGAAGATAATAGCTCATCAGCTTATGAAGTGCTGGAAGCTGCTCTGGATGCTGCTCTACATAATTAAATATCTTTTCTGTAATTATCTCTAGTCTATAAAGCTTCCTTGATATTTCCTCTCCTGGTATAGCATCATTAGCTTCCCTAATTTTTTTAATATATCTTCTACCTTCTTCAATTGCCTCTCTAATTTCTCTTTGAGAAGGATCATTTCTTTTTTCTGCCTCTTCCCTTTGTTTACTAGCTTCTTGTTCACTTTGTTTCCTTTGCTCATCTTGAGTTCTTTGATAATGCTCGTAGATTTCATAATTTAATAAAAGATAGGTTTCATTGTTATCAATATGACCTTCTGGAAACATTCCTAAGTCAATCATCTTTCTTAAATCCTTTACCACAAACTTATCTGTTTCTCCAATATGAGAAGCTAGTTCCTTGATAGAACAGTAATTACGCCCTCTAAGCTGTCTTACATATTTCTTAAACCGTTTAACTCTCTTTCTTAACTTAACCCCTGTTAAAGCCATGGATAAACTTCCTAATGATAGTAAAAATAAAGCTCCAAACCCAATAGCACCAATGGATGAAAAAGTGCCCAAAGCAAGATTAATAATTCCATATACTAAAGAAGTTGCACCAAATAATCCCGTTCCAGTAAAGCCAAATACCATGTATAAGATACTAGAAACATTTCCTGCAGGCTTTTTAGCAATTTGTGTATTATTAATACTTTGATTTTTCATCACTTGTTGCTTATCAAACCATTGCTCTGTATAATTGCCTCTATCCATTGTTCCATTATAATTTGATCCAAAGCTATTTCTTACTTCATTTAAAGTATTTTCTGCAGTATAACGAATTTCATCTTTTAATCTAGTAAAATCTCTAGTATTTAATGCATCTTGAACTGTAGACCAAATTTCATCTCCTAAATTCGAAAAATCCCACTTGTCCATATTAATTCCTCCAAATTATATCTTAGAATTATTTCAAAAAAATAATTTTTATTATAAATTACTGTAACCTTTTTACCTTTCTAATATAGACCTACTTAGTAAAAACTTATTTTGTTCATCCCTAAAACCCTTAAGGGTGCCAATATAAGATCCTGTATAAATTATCTTAATTTAAGTTCCTATATAGAAGATAATTAAAAATGTATATAAAACATACTTATATTTCCTTTTATTGTAAGCTACTTTATACAGTTCGTAACTTATAAATAATAATGTGTCAACTTATATATTTAATGAGTTAATTATATATTAAAATCATAAAAATAACAATTTTAAAAGTACTTATTAAGCCCTTAATAACAAGTTATTTTAAAATTTTAAAAATTAACTTTCACCTTACATATCTACTATGAAAATTAAAGTTATACTTAGGTTTGCTATTTACCATCAACACCTTACTCTTTATGTAAAAAACACTTAGTTAACATCTTAATAATTAAAATCTCGATAATATACAATCTTATCGAGATTTCCCTTAGGCATTTTCAAATACCTTATTAATCATCTGCTTTTACATTCCAATTAATTTTATAGCTCCCTTTATGGTTACCTTCAACTTTTATTTTATAGGTTCCATCCTTATCAACTTTTATATTTTTTTTCACGGGTTCTTTAGGGCTTTCAATCTTAACCAATTCCTTATTACCTTCATCAATTAAAGATATTGTTAGATTCCCTTCCCTTGTAACTACCTCAACATCTAAATCTAGTATGTCTCCCTGTTTAAGTTTTAATGAAGTGAACTTACTTCCCTTAAAACTTGAATAGGTCATTTCAGTTCTATTATTTGTACTATTTTCTGAGGACATGACGGTTCTGTAACCTCCCCCAGAACACCCTACTAGAAAAAATGCTAGCAAAAGCACAATTCCTATTGCTTTAGATTTTAATCTCCCCATATTAGACCCCTTTCCTTTTATTAATACCTATATATGCGCTTTAACTATTATAAGTGAATATTAAATTATTCCCTATTTAATATCTTCCCTCTAATTATATTATAAGTTATTCTTTTACATTTAACCACAAAAATAAGTTCATCCACTTAATAGTGAATGAACTTATTTTACTTTAGGAATTTTTAAATTTAATCACAAAGGATTATTTTTTTGAAAATGCCTAAATTATAGTACGTATTTTTTTTCTAATTCTTCTAATATATTTATATATTTTTGTTGAATATTCTTTTCTTCCATTTCTTTTTCAAAGGCTTCACATTCAATATCAATAGTGCTTAATGTTTCTCCACTTAGTTTTCTATTAGCAAAAGTGTAAACTGTGCTGTCTTCTTTGTCTATGTGCCTTGTTAATAAATGAGTGTAAGAAACTGCATTTGCAATTACATCCACCTTACTTTCATCATCTCCAGCTCTTACTCTTTCTAATGCTTCTTCTAGTTCTTTCATATGAAGTCTTCCTAAATCATGCTCTACCAGCATTCCTAAGTTAACTAATTTTTCAGCAGGACCTCCAATTTCGGTTACCATTCGATTGAAAAGAATTTTTTCCTCTTTTCCATGGTGATGATTGTCTGCATAACTTCTAACAAAGTCAATCATCTTTTCGAAATCCTCAAAATTAACTTCTGCCCTTTTTAAAATTCCATAGCTTGCTTTTCTTAATACCAAAAGCATCCTTTTAATATATTTATGTTCTTCAACCATTAAATTAATTCCGTTCATAGTTACATCTCCTTTTATCTAAATACTCTTTATTTATATTTTCCATTTAAATTAGCAAAATATTCTTAGACTAACCTGCCTTATAGGTAAATCTGAAAATAAATTACTTTTTTAAAATTTCATTTATCTTTAAGTTAATCTAATTATAAAATATACTTTTAAAAAATTCGGTAACTATAGATACGGATTTAACAATTTAATCCTCAGTATCAGGGTTATACTCTAAAATATCTCCTGGCTGGCAATCTAGTATTCTACAAATGGCATTAAGAGTGGAAAATCGTATTGCACTTACTTTTCCTGTTTTAATATTCGAAAGATTAACGTTAGAAATTCCAACTTTTTCAGCTAATTCATTTAATGACATTTTACGGTGTGCCATCATTCGGTCAAGTCTTAAAATAATAGCCATATCATATCCTCCTTAAAGGGTTTCATCTGATTGCTTTTGAAGTTCTATACCGTATTCAAATATTAAAGCAATACAGAATACAACCAGTCCTACTGCAAAGAATACACCACCAAAAGATGTGAATGAAGTAACCCTTGTTCCACCTTCTAAAATTAGCGGACGTATTGATTGAACAACTTTTGTTGAAATCAAATGTACTGGTTCAAATGCAAGAAGAAGAGCAGATAAAACTTTTAACTTTTTAACATTACTGATATTAAAAGGTGTGTAGTCCTTCTCTATAGATTTTAACAAGTTGCATACCACTGCTAAAATAGCAATAATAAGCAATGCATCCATGGAAGACACAAGAAGTGCAGTAAATTCTCTAAATAACCCATTATCATAATTAATAGAGAAGCTTTTAACAGTAAAATATACTGCTAAAGTTACAAGTACTAAAGTCAGCACTCTGACAAACATTAGCATTGCCTTACTAATTTTTTTAATTTTGATACTGTTTTGACTCATAAAATCAACCTCCTTTATTTACCATATATTTATCATAGCATGGTATTTAATGTATTTCAAGCATTTTTTATCGTTTATCATTAAAAAATATATCTATAACATTAAATTATCTTTTCCAAAGGTTAAAATTGGGGTGAATTGTAACACGAAATTCCCATTTGTAACACAAGAGTCCCCTTTTGAAAACAAATATCCAATTTTCTAAGAGAAGTGCAGTTCCAAAATAAAAACTACCCTTGCTAATAAAATGAAGACTTATTATCTTCAATCATAAGCAAAGATAGCTCTAAAATTATTTTTTTCTTAATACTAATTCAATTTTATCCATTCTTATATCTTTTAATATTGACTTGTTTTTGCTGTAGTAATTATAAGCCAGCACCATCCCTTCAGACAGAGAAAGTTTTGGCACATATAGTCCATGGTCTTCTGCCTTTTTTGTAGCTAGCAAATAGGTAACATTTCTAAAAGGAAAATACTCTCTTGTATTTATATTTTCTTTTTCCTCATCAACTTCTATAGTATTAACCTTCCTGTTCACTATTCCCATAGCGGTTTTTACCAAGTAATTCCAAGTTACAATTTCGGGGTGAGTTACATTGTATGCTTGTCCTATAGATTTTTCTGCTTTTACAGCGCTTTCAAAGACTTGAACTAAGTCACTGATATGAATAAATTGAGTTCTTTTATCTCCACTTGGTATAGGAATATCTAAACCTTCACTTATCCTATCAAAGAAGTACGTTTCTCTATATAAATTATTCTCTTCTCCATATATATAAGTAGGTCTAAATATAGTTATCGGAAACTTTTCTTTTTTGCACACTTCAAAGAGGTAATCTTCTGCTTCCTTTTTATCGTATCCATAACTACCCCAATTAAAGTTCTCCCCCCTAGTAAAGTCTTCAGTAATCATTTCTTCTGAGGGTACATATACTGCTCCTGAGCTGCAAAATACATATCTTTTTAAGTTATCTCTCTTTAAAACTTTAACTAACTTTTTCACATCCTCTTTCACATAGGCTGAAATATCAAAGACATAGTCATAACTTTCTCCTAAAAGATTTCTTTCTAAGTCTTCAATTAATTTTCTATCCCCTTTTAGATGTTTTCTAATACCCTCATATTTAATTTCCTTAATCCCTCTTGTGAAAATGTCCACAGTATACCCTTTATCTATAAGATGTTTTGCTAAAGAACTGCTTACAAATTCAGTTCCTCCCATAACTAATACTTTCATATATTATCCTCCATGATTTTTTAATAAATATCAAACTTTAGAAATTGTTTTTATTCTCGCCTATTGATTGATTTCTAACTAAATTCTATACCTTCAAATGCTTTAAAACAGTTTTTTCTAAAAACACACTAAAATCATATCTAGTATGAGAACATAATCCCTAAATCCATATATTACCTTTTACTTTTCTATCCAGTTCCTTATCTAATAAGTTAATGCCCGTAAGAATGCCGTTATTCAATAAACCCATTTTTAGATAAAAACAATATAGATTCTTCTGTTTCTTCTAATTTAGTTTCTAATGACCACTTAGCATCTGGTGCATATATTTCAAGTAATTCTAAAGTTTTTAAAATATCAATATCTCCATTACACAAACCATAGTGATTATCCGAAATACCATAATTATTATGTAAGTGTACATACTTAATATGTTTATTTAACCCTTTAATCCATTGTTCTAATGGTACTGATGAATTTACATTAGCATGTCCAATATCAAGACAGGCAGAAAACCTAGGACTATCAACTACTTCTATTAGCTCTGCTATAGTCCCCCATTGATCTTCACACACATTTTCAATATGTATTTCAACATCATGGTCGATACTTTCTAAATAATCCTTCCAAAATTCTGCTGAAGTTTCTAGCCACTGTATAGGAAAAAATGCCTTTGGTACATATCCTGCATGAAATATTAAGTGTTTAGCTTTAATGCTCCTAGCAGTATAGTAGGCATCCCAAAATCTACTTTTCACTACTTCAACTATTTTAGGGTCTCTGCTTCCTGTAAATAAATCAACAAAAGGTCCGTGTAAAGATACCTGCTGTATGTGTTCTAACTTACACCTTATAGTTTCAAGTTTTCTATTATAATCACCTATAGAGTATGGCTGAATAAAACTCTGGACTTCAAACCCTAACCCCATCTCCTTAGCCAGCTTGAGAATTTTCTCTGACTCATCTTTTAAAGTAGAAACATAAACCTCTTTCACCTAATCACCCCCTCGAAAACTTCCATTTAGTTTATCACTAATTCTCAACCCATCCACTCCATTTGTAATCCTTATGAAACTCTACTTCCACAATTCCACAGTATGGTATTGAGGGTTGAAATTTAAATTGCCTCATCACAACTCCATGAGTTACTACGATTATCTTGTCATAATCTAAATATTTTTCTAAAGCTTTAAAGGATCTGTCCGCAACAGTACTAAGCTTTTCCCAGCCTTTCGAATCTTTCTCATCATACTCTCCCTTACAAAGAGTACATTCTCTTGCAGCCTGTTTAACTATTTCATCATCAACGTAATTATAAGTTAAATCTGGTAACCATTCATGGATATCAAGTTCAATACTTATATCCAGTGAAGTTTCTTTAGATATAATTGCAGCTGTCTGCAAAGCTCTTGTATAAGGTGAAGACACAATAATACTTGCCCCTATTAACCTTTCATCTTTTGCCACAGCCTTTGCTTGTTCTATGCCTGCTGGTGTAAGGTGTCCTAGATCTATTCCATGCCCTTTAAAACTTCTTTCTGTTACATCACTGTAGTCCGGCTCCCCATGCCTTATTAGTATAAGTTTTGTCATAATACTACCCCCAATTTATACATTTTCCTTATAGTCTTTTTACCTGTTAACTTTGAAACTTTAACTTCCAACCATATCCTTTTATTATATTATAAGTTATATTCTTACAGATAACTATAAACCCACTGATTATTTATCAGATTATACACAATTGTGTGAATTATTTGCATTTCATGATATTATATATCCATAAGTTTAAAATTTTTTATATAAATTTGAGTACAGGTATAAGGGGAAGAGGTGAGTATTTAGGTTAAATATACTTAATATTTGACCTAAAGATGTGTTATGAATACAAAAATTATAAATATTGAAACTACAAGCATAGAGCTATGCACTTTAGGAAATTATGGTCCTGTGGTAGTCTTGGAAACTGGAATGGGTTGCTCTTTTTATGAATGGAATAATATTGCTAATGAAATCTCAAAAGTTGCAAGAGTTATTTTGTACCATAGAGAAGGTTATGGTAACAGTGCTTTAACAACTAATAAGTGTACAAGCTTAAGAATTTCTAAAAATTTAAAGCTCCTGTTAGAAAAAGAAAATATAACTGAACCTATAATATTAGTGGGTCATTCTTTTGGTGGTATATGTGCTTTACATTTTACTAAACTATTTCCTAATTATGTCTCTGGCTTAGTTTTAGTTGATTCAAGTCCAATTGAAATGTACAAAGTAGAAGAACTAAAAAGATCTCTGCCTTCTATTCAGTCTACCTACCCTACAGCTAGGGCTTTAGAAAGAATGAGACATATAGGAAGTATGAGTAATGAACAGCTCATTGAAGAAGTTAATCCTAAATTATCACCTTGGCAACTTAACTTTCCAGTGTGCATACAAGATAAAATAAAAAACTTTATAATTAAACCTGATTTGTACAAAGCAACGGCCTCAGAACTTGAAAATATGATTGAAAGTGGAAAAGAAGTAGAAACTTTAGGTTCTATGGGCTTAGATATTCCGTTGAAGGTTTTAGGAAGAGATGGAACCCCTGAAATAAATAACTTAATTAATGCTGGAATAATAGAAAGTGAAGCTATAACTTTTGAAAACTTATTACAGGAATTAAATAAATCTAAAGCATCCTATAGCTCTAAGGGAGAATTTACTTTAGTCAATGGTGCAGGTCATAATATCCATCAATATTGCCCTGAAATAATAGTAGAGAAAGTTCTTGAAGTAATCAATCAAGTTAATATTAAATAGTCCATTTAATTTAGCTATTTCTATAGTTATTGCTGTTATGACTAGGGATGGTAATTTAAAAGCATTCCAACCTGCTAAGCAATTATAAATCTTTAATAAAATCAAGGTAAATATACTATATAAGTTAAGTGGAGACTTTGGTTCCTATAATTGAACAGTTGCCTCATAATGCAGAGCTATGCACTACGAGGCAGCCTTTTTATATCATCTTTATAAAATTCACTTGCTTTATAAAATAATAATCATGATCCCTCTTAAGTTCCAATAATCTTAAATTTATTTCATAATCACTCTTTTATTCTTCGAAGTCTATAATGCTTTCAATAGTAGTAGGTAAATTCCCTAATCTGTTTTTTATAAAAGTAGGATAAAAAGGTTCTTTTTCAATTTCATCTATTGGAACCCACTTAAATTCAAAGGTTTTATCATTTTCTGATACTAAAAATACATCTTCTTTAGTAATTAATTCTTTATCTTCACAATTAATTAGATAATAAAAACAAATTTCATGGTATTTGCTATCATCGCTGCCAAAAAAGCTTTGACATACCCATAGTAATCTCTCGATTTTAACATAAACTCCTAACTCTTCTTCCATTTCTCTTATAATAGTAGTTTCAGTATCTTCAAGGATTTCTACTCTTCCTCCAGGTAATGCATAAAAATCGTCATTTATTCTACGATGAATGAGTACTTTATTATCATGAAATAAAATTCCTGCAGTTCTAAAGTTAAAAATCCCTTTTTCAGTTTTAAAATTAATCATCTTTTTCCCTCTATTCAATTTATTTAATTTTTCACAGAGTTAAAACTTAAATTAAGCTCAATGAAAGCGTAACTAAATTATTTAAAGCATGTATTACAACTATCATTAAATATGGATGATACTTCTTATCATCATAGATAAGAAATGTATATGCATAAATTATTCCTGGGAAAATCATTAGCAATATATAAAATGGACTATACCAGTGTTGGGCTGCAAAAATAATTGCTGATATTAATATTAACAATTTTTTGTTTTTTACTTTTAGTAAATCCTGAAGAATTCTTATAATTCCTAATTGAAAAATAAAACTTTCAATAATAGGAGCTATAATCACTGCGATTATAAACATCTCCAAATTTAGCACACTATTCTCAATTGGTCCACCTACTGCTCCAATATTTGTAGTATATAAAATACCTATTGGCGTCATGAGTAAATTAAATAAAACTTTCATAATGAGGACAGTAATAATAAATTTAACTGGTGTTAATCCTTTAAGGTAATTGTGTAATCTTATTATATTATTTTTCATTGGTATCCCCCTGATGCATTTAAAATATATCTTATTTGCTCTCTCTTTAAGTTAAGGCAATATTAAATAGCATTTCATTACATTGTAAACTATTAAATTACTGCTAAGACTTTCATCTAAGTAAGAAACTCAAAGGCATATTTTCCTTTTTCTTCAAAGCCCATGGCTTCATAGGTTTTTCTAGCTGCCATATTTGTCTGCCACGCCTCTAATACTGGTATTTTATTTTCTTTAAGAGCAATGTGGCTCATATGGCCAATTAATTCCTTGCCAAAACCTCTATTTCTATAACTCTCCTCTATATAAACACTTGTAACTTCTGCATAATTCTTGGTTTTTCCTATAAACCTTGCCATTCCTATGGCTTTACCTTCACATTCTAATAGGTAAACACCTGATTTCATTTTGGGCAGTATTTTATCATCATCAGTAATACTTCTAACTTCCTCTTCTGTTTTCGCCTCTAAAAAAGCCGCTGTAAACTTTTTAACCTTTTCTATATCTTCTTTGTTTAATGCTGCCAGTCTGATTTTAGTTCTGTAATTTTTAGAAATCTCTTTGTATTTTTCAGGATTTAATTTATAAAACACATTTTCTTCTGGCTTTCTTTTATCGCCTAGAAGAGAAAGCAGGTCAGTAACTTTCTCAAGTGTCCCTGCAAGTAGTATTTTTTTATAGTTTAGACCTTTAATTTCCTCTGCAATTGCTTTTAATGCCTGTTCTGTACTATAATGAAAGCTTGTGAAATCAGAATTTCCATCATTTTTTATATGAAGAATACCTGTTATTTCTTTACTATCATCACTTATAAATAGCTCTCCTAAGTTTTCAAAGTTATTTTCAATTAGTTCTATTAATATTGAGTTATACATTTCATCTTTGTATAGATAATCTAATATACTCTGTTTTATTTCATTGGTTAATTGATTTATTTTCCTCATAATCTACCCTCTTCTTTCTAACCCCTTATTTTTCTCAGCTCTTTTAGAACTAAAGTATCTCTATCCACCCAAGGGTTTCTATCATTAGAATCCTTTTTAAGGATTTCTTCATTTATTTTTATTGCTTCATCAATAAGTATCCATATAGGCTGAAAATCTAAATCTGCTTCATAATCATCTAAGTTTTGAGCTGTCTTTGTATTAGATACCTCACATAAATAATAATGAGAGGTCATTTCAAACATTGAGATTCCATCAAAGTCATCAATTTTTCTCTCAACCATTGCCCCTATTTTTCCCTGTATATTATTTACTGTATACCCTGTTTCCTCACAAACTTCTCTCATTAAAGCAGCTTCAAAGGTTTCTTCCTTATTTACTCCACCCCCTGGAAACTTATAATCACCTTTATTGGTATACACCATTAAAATTCTGTTGTCCCTGAAAATAATTCCTCTAACTGCTTGTCTATGATTTACCTTGCTGTTTTTCATATGTTCTTTTTTAACCCCTAATTCATAATTAAAAATCATAATTAAACTCTCCCTCTTCAAATATTTCCACAATAAATTTGTATTCCATGATACCCTCCTTAAGTACTTTATAAAAATAGGTCAACCTAAGCTCCTGTTGTAATATAATAAATATATAAATATTAAAAATTTAGGAGAGGTTATAATTGAAAAAATATTTTATTCTTATAACTGTACTATTATTTTTCACTTTTCTTGTAAGTGGTTGCAAAAGTAATACACAGATAAAAAATGAAAATAACAACAATATAAATCTTAATAACGAAAACTCTAACAATCAGGGTACTAATAACTCAACTAACAATAATTCAAACTCTAATACTCCTAGCAATAATCAGCAAGAAAAACCAACTACTGAAAAGCCAAATTACCCAAAGCCAGGCAGTGTAACTCCTAATGAAAATAAACCTTCAATAAAAGATACTAATTGCAGATTATATTTCTTTAACACCAGTGAACTTGCAATGTATTATGTAGATACAACTATTCCTGTAGAAGACAATGCCATAATTAAAGCTTTAACCAAAGAACTACAAAACCAAAATTACAATAAGGACTTTTTAACTCTAACAAATAAAGTTCAAATTAAATCTGCAAAGGTTGATAGAGATAAAAAACTTCTTACAGTAGTATTTTCAGATTCTTATGTTAACCACATGACTTTAGGAAATGCTACAGAAAGTGGACTTCTTACTATGCTACTCTCCACCTATGGTTATAACTTAGGAGTTGATAAAGTAGCTATATACTTTAACGATGAACTTTACACTAGTTTAAGAGGTGAATTGCCCGAAGGTTATTTTAAGGTGAACTACGGTGATGCAAAGAAATTTGTTAAGTAAACTATATGATTTAGAAAATAAAATGTAGCCTTGTATTATAACTAAGCCTTACTTTGGTTCCCTTTTAAAATTTTGATATGCTTGAAATAAAACTTCTTTATGAAATTCTATAACTAGCTAAATAATATGTAACTTTTTACAATGCTACTCCACTTACAATACTATAGAGGAGTAGCATTTTTCATTCTACACATTGACCAATTTAAGGAAGTCTTTTGAATTTCACTGCTTAGATGCCATAAATTATCTACCACCCGCAGTTCTACATTTCTCTTAAATAGTTCCTCAAATATATCCTTTATAATAATCTGATTAATTGGAACTTCTACTTCCTCACTTACATAATATCCGGCAGCTTCATCTTGTAGATAAAACTTCGAAGGGCTAAATTCATATAAGTATAAGGTTGTATTTTTCATAACTTCAAACCATTTATATTCAATAGCTACCACATGCTTACAAGCCTTTGAGGAGAAATACTTGTCCTTATCTTCACTAGTTGATAAGGAGCTCCAATGATAAGCAACTCTTGGGCAATCCCTAGGAGTTAAAAAATTTGGTAGGCATTTTTCATTAACTGCCCATACAAGCCCCTTGCTCTTATCTAAATCATCTCTATAGGGTAGCCTTGGCTGGAATATTTTAATATTACCCTCTTCACTTACATGGAATAATCTCATTTTACTCACCTACTCTTTAATCTCATTGTAATATACTTTTATATTCTATTTTACCATAAAGTTACTGTAACAATATACCATATTGTATTTTTAATAATACTTTTTTACAAGGATTCAACGTCATACTTAGCTTATATTCGAATTCACCTCGATCCCCTTAATGGTTCTAAAAATGACAGCAAAAGATTTTGCCTTGAAAATCTAAAACAGTTTAATATAGAAAGTTAAAATGCCCCTGTAGGATGTATCAATTTTATACATTCTACAGGGGTATTTAATCATATTAGTTTACTATGTTAGTCCTGCATCTAACCTCTTATATGTTTCAATTTTACCATAGCACGTTGGCATGCTTTTGCAAATTTTCCTCTATTGTCTGGAAGTAATTTTATATTTGATGAAGAGGCTATTATCTCCACTACTTCCTCAATAGATAAGTTATCTGTATGAATGTGCTCCTTAAATATATCCTTTGAAAGTCCCTCCATACATCTGTCTATTTGCTTTGCTGCCCAAGAATCCTTCCCCTCTGCCCTACTTCTTAACCTTTTAAGTAAGGTTTCCTTTGAAGCCCATAAAACAAAATGCTTTACTTCAATATCCTCTGCTCTTAACTTCTCTGCAATATCTTTAAAATACTCTGGATTTACTACTGTCATGGGCACAATTACTACTCCTTTGTAGTTATCATTAATATATTTCAGCATAGAAAAATTAAATGTTCTCCACATTTCAAAGTCTTGAAAATCACCTTTTTCTAGTCCTTTAGGAATATTTTTTCTAATAAAGAAACCCACATTCTCTGGATCATACACATAAGAATTAGGAATTCTTCTATGAAGTTCAAAAGCAGTTTGAGTTTTTCCTGATCCAAAAGCCCCATTTATCCAAACTATCATTTTATTTCTCCTTTTTACTATTAATCTTCTTTCCAAATTCTTTGGACTTCCATTAACTTTTCTCCATCAAAGCTAAGTTTATAGATGTCAGGCATCTTAAGGGTAGTCCAAAAATCGTAACCATAGCTTTTATTAAAATAGTTCATTATCAAAACCATTATATTTCCATGGGTTCCAACTGCAATATTTTGTCCACGATATTCACTTATAATCCTTAAAATAGCTTTAACTCCTCTTGATTGAGCTTCTAAACCAGACTCCCCACCTTGAAAATTAAAGGTGAAATCCTTCCAAACTCTCATTATAGAATTCTCAAAATCCTCCACTGGTTCTTCTGATAATTTTCTTTCTCTAATGGCTTCCTCTATTTGAATATCTAAGTTTAAAGTTTGTGCTAACCCCTCTACAGTCTGTATTGCTCTTTTGTAAGGACTAGCTATAATATGATTAATATTTTTCTCTAATAGTAAAGCCGTTACTTTTTCAGCCGCTTCAGCCCCTTTGCTAGATAGTGGTCTACTTAACTCCTCTGGGGTATAGGTTGAATGAGCATGGCGAACCAAATAAATATTAGTAATCATTATATCACCTACTATCTTAATTAATTGGTTGAGCTTTTTCTTTCAAAATTGCTAAGGCCTTATACCCATCACTTGTAGTTCCACCATATGCACCCCACCAACTTGGATACTTAACTGGGATTGCAGTAACAATAAATTGAAACAAGTTGTAATAAGCTATAAAGGTAAATAGATTATTTAAAGCATTATTTGCTATATTTCTAGCTATTAGAAGTGAACCAATTCCTACCATTAAAGATATCAGTGGTCCACCTATAGTTGATACAAGCTTTCCTAACCTTGTTAGTTTATCTCCATTCCAAAGAGCAAATCCAGTGAAAGAATCAAAACCTCTAATCACCACTTGAAGGCCCCCAATTTTCAAATTTCTTTTACTATCCCCTACCCCAAGATAAATTGTAACCTTATCCTTGCTAAAAATTCTTGCAGGTATAGCATGTCCTAACTCATGAATAATTGTGGTTAGCTGAAATACTATTACAAATGCACATATATTGGCAACCATTTGAATAATCCCCATATTAATTTCCTCTCTATTTTAATTACTTAAGTTTTCTTATAAATTATTGTATTCTTTATAAAGCTTTGCTGAATTTCCTATTTTACCCTCGTGAATTTCTCCTCTGTATTCTTTAGTAAAGATAAAGGGTAAGAATACAATAGCACTTATTACTATTCCAGCAACTAAGTCTGTTGGAGAAATAACTTGGGTATACTCACCGTTATTAAAACTAACTGCTAAAGTATTGTTAATTAAGTGTATAATTATTACTGACCAAAGATTTTCAGTTTTCATATATACATATCCTAGGAATATACCAGCAAACATACAGTAAAACACATGACTTATTACACAAAATATAGGTGTTTCTGGACTATATAACATAAAACAAAGAGGTAAATGCCATATCCCCCATATAAAACCTAATATAATAACCCCTTTTTTCTTGCCGAAAAGAATTTGAAGTCTAACTTGTAAATATTCTCTCCACCCCAGTTCTTCACCGAAGAATATTATGTAAGATAAAGCAATCCCAAAAGGTATATTAACTATGGATAATATAATTTTAGGAACAAGTTCTTTGAATGTTTCTCCTAACCCACCATAAATAACTACACTAAACATAATAGTTATTATTTTAAGAATTAAAAATAATAAACCTAACATGACCACCTTCTTAAAATTCTTTGTAAGCACCATATTTATTTTCTCATATGCAGCAGGATTTCCACTGCAAATCATAATAAAGGTGATTAAGCTAGCTACAACTATTAATCCATTTAATACAACATCTACCTTCGTGGGAAAAACAAATACTCCAACTATAAAAATTCCCATAGCCAAGACAAAAGTGACAATATAAATTTTGAAAAATCTCATTAACCCCCTAGATACATTTTCCTTATTATAACGAAGCTGCACTATTATAGCTGCTAAAGCTGGGTACAACATCTGTAATAATCCAAAAGTGTCAGCTTTAATACCACTGTTACTCTTTAGTATAGAAAACATGACTATTCCCATTAAAGATGTTATTACAAAAGTAATTGTCAAAAACATGGTAACTTCTTTTTTAATTTGCTCTAATCTAATACTCATAAAATCTCTCCCTTTAACCCCTTCAAGAATAACTCTTTATATAACTTCTTACTGATTCCCTCTATAGTGAAAAATCTCTAAATTTATCCCCAAAGTCTTAAATAAATGAGGACAAGCCATGTTAATAATAAACTTGATCTTAACATTACTCGCCTTTACACATATTTTAAAAAGCTCTACTAACAACATTACCAGCAAAATTTATGGAATCTTCAACTCTCAACCTTTGAACTTCACTAAGCTCTTGTATGTCTTCCCATTTATATTCTGAATGCTCACTACTTAATCTTATGATTGCTTCTTCTGGTAATTCACACTTAAAAATACCAACCTGAGAATTAAAGCTTTTATGATAATATAAGCCTGTAAAAGCTTTTACTATTATATCTATCCCTAATTCTTCCCTGCACTCACGTTTAATAGCTTCATGTATTGTCTCCCCTGGCTCAATGCCACCTCCTGGAAGTCCCCATCGCTTATCACTATAAGTTTGCTTTAGCAGCAGAACTTTCCCTTCACTATTTGTAATTACAGCATGTACACTAAATCTATAAAAATCATTAAATCCCATTACAACTTCCCCCCAAATCACATTTATCACCATTAATAATTTTACTTACCCATTCAATGCCCTCTTGAACATATTCCCTGCTAGGATTAGTTTCTGGAGTATGCTCAAAAACAAAGGTTACATCTTTACCTCCAGCTAAAAACTTAATTATCTCTTCAACCTTATGAAATTTTTCATCTTGCTCCTGTGATGGATGAACCGGTGTCCAAATATATTCCCATTCTTCGTAATGTATATTATGTAAATGAACTTCTGCTATAAATTCCTTCCACTTTTTTAAATAATTTAACAGCTCTTCACTTGTAGCTATTATGTAATCACCAATATCTATGCATAATTGTATATCATACTTTCTCCATATGTTTATAGGAAATTCTTGAAGATAGTTTATTCCTTCACTACAGCGATTCAGTCCTAACTTAGGCTCACAGACTATCTTAATTCCATACTTCTCCTGAATGCACTTTAATTTTTTTAGCCCTTTTTCTATTAACTCATCTGTATTAACTTCCACTTCTCCCTTAAAGTAAGGAAAATGAACCAAAATATATTGTGTTCCTAAGGCTGATAATTTTTCTGCTTCAGCTTCAAGCATGTCCCAAGCTTCACTTGGTTCATACTTTAACTTTTCAATTAAATCATATTTGCTTCCACTTCGTAACAATGGGGAGTGAATCCCAAAGGTGCAACCCTTTTCCCTGCAAACTTCCAAAAACTTATTAAAATCCTCTTCCTCAGAAAATTCCCCAATCTCTATATGCTTAATCCCTTTCATAAACAATTCCGAATATAGCTCTGGGTTTGAATAAATTATACTTCCCGACATTCCTAATCTGTTTCCCATGATTTTATACTCCTACTCCTATTAAAGAGCGGTACAATCCCATTGCTTTGTTGTACCATATTTCTGTTAATAGTCTAAACTTTTATATCCTTAATTTTTATATTTATTTTATAAATTACATTTACCATAAATTTCCTATTTTTTTACTTCACTTACAAGTTCATTGACCCATCTATAGCATTCTTCCAATTCTTCATCATTTATTAGATTTGATTTATGTTCAAACAAAACTTTATAGCTATTGTTCACACTATTTAAAGTATTAAAATATACAGCCATATCCCCCCAGCCTTCTCCCACCTTAAGTGAAGGCAATGCTGGATAGTGACCATTTGAATCAACCTTAGCATTCCAAAGATGAACTAAATGAGTATACTTTCCAAACCTTTTGATTATTTCTAAGGCCTTAAAGTTTTTGTCTATGCAATCCTGTATATGTATTCTTCCAAAATCCAGACATAGTTTTATGCTAGGATATTCCTCTAATAGCTCTTCTAAAAGTTTAGTTCCATATATAAATTTATTTAATCCGTCTAACTCTAAAACTGGAGTAAAGTTATATTTTCTTCCTTGGTCACATAAGATCTTAAAAAAATTTCTGCTTCTTTCTTCAAAAAACTCATAAGATATTTCAGATTCATAGTAATACTCAGTTTTATCATAAAACCTCCAGTATGACCAATCTACTTCATCGTCTAAAATAACTGGCTTTGGATAATGAAGTAAAATATAATCTGGATTAAATTCCTGTGACCTTTTAAAATCTTCCTCCATATACTTTATTGATTCTTCATAAGTTCTAGTATCTTTAGAAAGATACTGTGGATCTCTTGCTCTCCACTGATTTTTTAATAGTGGAAAATGAATTCCCATTTGTAACCTTCTGTCCCTAAGGTTCTGCCTAAGTATCTTGAGTTCCTCCTTGGACTCCATTTGAGTAGCCTCAACACCAAAAAAGTATTCTCTAAAATCTCTGTTTTGCTTATCTATGTCAAAAGTCTCAAATTGTCCTATTAAAAATCTCTTTATGTATTTGCCTTCCCTGTCTTGTGTTATCTCATCAATTACCATTTTTATTCCCCCTTAAAGCTTTGAGCATACACATTATCTATTCATTAAGCCTTCTTGATTATCAAATATTTTTATTAATTACTCGTACTTTATATTATCCTTGCTAATTCTTACAAGAATAATTAGTATATAATGTATTAATATTACAATTGTACCATTAACTCTAATAAAATGTATATAATAGGGATTACTTTACTTACAATAAAAATAACCACATGAGTTGTATTACTACTGTTCTCATGTGGCCATGGGTAAGATATTATAAGGGATTTTGTGAAAGCTTTACTTAAGTTAGAGGCATGGGTTAGGCTTTCAAGCTGAAATTTTATTTTTATTCACCTTGAAGGCCTTCTGGGAACTAAAGCAAGCTCCTGTATAAGCTTGTCTCAACTTTAGTTCCCTATAGTTTGCTACTTAAACTAGAATGTAGCCTTTAAGCTATAAGGTGTAGTTGTGCTATACACTCCATTATAACCTGAAATCTTTACATAGTATTTTCCTGTTGTAGGAACTGTGTAAGATATACTTTCGCTAGTTGTGCTTCCGTTTTCTGATCTAGCAACTACTGTTCCTGCTGAATTTACTAAATATAAGTCATAATCCTTTGGAAGATTTGTTAAATTTATAGTTATAGTCCTTCCAGCATAAGAATTAAGATAATAGTAATCTACATCTGTTGAAGAATAAATATATGAACTATAAGTTGTTCCACTTGTTAAAGCTGCTGCTGCACTCATTGTATTATTTGGCTCGTAAGTATCTCCTGATGGTGTAGTTGAGCCAATACCTACGTTAGTGAAAGCATCGCTAATTTTTGTTGCAACAGTTGTATCTGCTGGATATAAATCCTTAGCAGCTTGTACTAAAGCATTTTTGGCATCTGTAAATTGAGAGTATTGAGTTAAATATGAAGTTAATGCTCTGTAATATATTTGTGACATTTTATTATTATCATTAATTGATGTTGCTGCAAGATAGAATGCTTTATTTGGAATCCCACTGTTTATATGAACTCCACCCCAATCTCCACTTGATGTATTTGGAAGATTTTGATACTGATTCATATGAGCTGGTTGATTATATAAAGTAGGGTTAGATAAACTTCTTAGAGCATCTCCTGGTGTATTTGGTGTGTAGCAATCCTCCCCCATTAACCAATCACTAGTTTGTCCTTCAATTAAATAACCAAAAACATCTGAGAAAGATTCATTTAAAGCACCAGATTGATTTTCATATTCTAATCCAGCTGTTCTTTCTGTAACAGCATGAGTGAATTCATGTCCTACAACATCAAGAGAAGATCCAATATGAGCAAAGGTTGTACCACTACAATCTCCAAATACCATTTGTGTTCCATTCCAGAATGCATTATCCATTGGTTCATTTGGATATTGTGGATCTCTACCGTTTACTGTTGCTATAATAGTTGCTCCTTGGTTATCAAAGCTATTTCTATTAAACTTATTTTTAAAGAAATCGTAGGTTACAGCCATGTTAGCATGTACATCTACTGCGTCTAATTGAGTAGATGCGTTAAAAACATTATCCACGTCACTAACTATTGTTCCTGGGAATCTAGCTGTTCTATTAGCATCATAAGTTTCGATTCTCGCCGCCTTAGTTAAGTCTCTCATATAGTATCTTCCACTTACTAAGTCAAGGTTTAAATTTCTTGTTGCTAAAAGACCTGTTCCAGTACCAGTACTTGCAACCTTCTTTATTTCATTTCTGGTCTTTACTACATCTCCAGTGTTTGCATTTACAATACTTTTTACATTTCCATAGTAAGGTGCCATAAATTGAGTTGTCACATAATAAACAGGTATCCAATTACCATTATCATTATATATATATTGCTCAGCCTTAGGATCTGCAGAGTATTTAATCTCATTTTCCTTAATATTTAATTCCTTTAATACATTTTTAATAGCATTTTCACTTGAAAGTTTAAATTCTTTCTTCCAAGCCTTATCGCTTACATTGCTTTCTACATTACCATTAACAGCGTATACAGTTCCATCTTCATTAGTGTGAACTATAACTTCTGTTCCGTATACTGGAATACCATCTACAACCAATTTATTTTTGTAATGTTTTTTGTTTAGGCTATCAACCTCAACTGATTCATTCACAAATTCTCCAACACTTACCTCAAACATATCTTTATTCTTGCTCATAAATGCTGCCGCATCTTTTGAATCATCTACACCTTTTTCAGAAAGAGTTCCTGTAATAAAGTTTGGAACATTCTTTTTGCTATCCCATTTTACCTCAAACTTGTCCCCTTTCTTCTCTGATTTTTCTCTAAATTTTTCGATTGTTTCCATTTTCTTAGGACTTAACCCTTGTGCATTTGATTCATTGTTTAATGATGCAGCAGAAGCAACTGAACTCATTGAAAGCGCTGTTACCATTACTAAACTTAATACTTTTTTCATTAAAGTTTCCCCCTTTTTAATTATAATTGGATTTGTACTCTTTAAAGCACTCCATTCTAAGTTAAAAGCTAAACGCCAAATCTTGTAAAAGTTAAATAAAAGGCATGTCATAAAACTCCCCAATTCTTGATTTGCCTAATCTTAACTCCTACACTCCCTCCTTTCTTGTTTATTTATTATTTATGTTAAAATTTATGTAACTTGATTACTTACATAATAAATTTACTTCAAATTTATCATGCAAATATTAATTTTATCTGAATAATAATCTGAATTTGTTTCCAAATTATTAACTTCTTGTATTTATTATACATATAAAGCACCCCCTTGGCAACACTTTTTTAAAATATTTTTGTTGCTAATTTTTTATTGATTTTTTTACATTTTAGATTCTTTATAGTTTTCTAGTTTGTTAATACATTTAATAGATAGTTAGTTTAAAAACTACTTTATTGATTAAGTAACCTTTTAATAGAACAAAGTACTAAAATAGGGAAACAAAAAAACAGCCCACATATTTCTATATGGGCTGTTCCATAAATTCTTAAAATTATTATTAAAGGAATTTTTTTACTTAAGTAATGCATTACTATTGCTTGAGCATAACTAAATAGAGTCATAATAAATTCCTTATAAAACATAAATGTATATACTATAGTATATACATTTCCTCTTTTGTTTATAGATGCCTATTTATTATTACCCTAAATGAATAATATTACTATTGCCTATAGGATTTGGATCATCTGAAGGTCCATGAATATTCATAATATTAAAACCAGCAGAAAGAAGTAACGCTACTAGAGTACCTGCTACTAACTTTTTCATTTTTTTCATAATATATCCCCCCCATTATTCATTATGATTTTATTATACAATAACTTATCACCAATTTCCACCTATTTTTTGTGACACTTTTATAATATCACCAGCTTCTTTTAACTTGTTTTGGTTAATATATAGTTCTATCAGTTTTAAATATGCTTTAAGTAGCTGGGAAGAATTATACTTTGTATCAGCTATTTCTATGATTTTATGATATAGTTCTTCTGCCTCTTCAAGTTTACATAATTTTTTATAAACATCAATTAATAGGTAATATCCTTCAATTAAATAATAATTCTCATTATACTTTTTAGCAATATCGCAGCCCATTTTGAGCAGTAAGGTTGCCTCTGTATAAAGCTCCTTTTCAATGTATAATTCAGCCTTATTAATTATTGTATGAGACAATAATGCTTCATCATGCTCAACTCTTATGCTTTCTGACTTATTAAAAGCAATAAGACTGCTATCATAATCACCGAGATCTAAGTAAAAACTGCCTAAGTTATTATAAATAGTTCCTTTAATCTCTTCTTTTAAATTTGTAAAGTTGTTCAGGGTTTCTGTTAGCACTAATATGGACTCCTCAATATATCCCTTTTCATTTAAACAATTGGCTTTTAAAATATTAACCTGAGGACATCTTTCACTGTAATCACTAAAATCACTTATTTTAGATATATATATATCAATATATTTAAGTGCTTCTTCTATTTTCCCCATTTTCTTATAAGTAAGAGCTATATTAAATATAGAGTTTATTTCAACAACTTTATCCTTAAACTCAACAGCATAATGATTGGCTCTATTAAAATACAAAAGAGCCTCAACATAGTCTAATTCTCTTAATTTACACATACCCAATCTATTATTTAAGTAGCATTGTTTATCTATGTTTTTTATTTCCTTATAAATTTCTAAAGAATTACTGTAGGCTATAAAAGCATCTAAAAACTGATAGCTTTCATATTTTATATCCCCAAGCACCTTATAAGCATTGGCTTCTTCTTCTTTTAGTCCATATTTCGAACCAATTTCAATAACAGAATTAACATCTTCTTCAGTTGGGTTGTTTTCCATTTTGCTCTTACAGTAAATTACTGCTTCTTCTTCTCTTGACATAAGTAAATCGTTTTCATCTATGTTCATCTCAATATTAAGTTCTTTTGCTTTTGATCTTAATTTTTCCATAATTAACTTTGCAGTATTCTTATTTAAGTTTCTTTTTCCAACTTCTATCATGCCAAAATAACTTCTAGTCATTGTATCATCTGTAAAATCATTTTGAGTCATGTTTAATTCTTTTCTAATTTTTTTTAACCTTTGGCCAGGTGTTAGAAACTCCATTCACATCATCCCTTTATGGTGTATTTAATTTGCTTAAAGGTCTTTATTTGTTTTGCATTATATTTACATTATAGTTCATTATTCACAAAATTAACATATCTACACATAAAAATTCTTAATAATCCCCAAAATACTCTTCTATAGTAACTTCCCCAAAAATCTCTGTACCATATATTTCTTCTTTTAGTCCTTTACTAAAATCAGTTATGAAGCTTTTCTTCTCATCCATAATTTTCTTAGCTGCTACTGTTTTTAACAATTTAAATCCTTCATTACAAAAATTTACTTCAAAACCCTGAACTCTATCCGAAAGCAATCTGAAAAAATAGGGATTATTTTTATCAATCCAGTTTGAAGCCATGAATATAGACATAGCCCCTATCTCATCTAAAATATCCGCATCCTGTAAGATTTTTAAACAATAATCATCATCTTCTGTTTCTTTATCAGAATGTTTTTCAATTAAATATAGTAATCTATTTATATTATGTACCTCATTAGCTATGTCTTTATTTTCACCTAACCATTGCTCAACAATATCTTTTCCTAGTGTAGCATGGTTTTCTCTTATATGTATTCTACCTACATCATGTAATATGGTAGCTAATCTTGTAAGTAAAACTTCCTCATAAGATAACTGATGATTTTCTCTATTTAAAAGTTTTTTAACATATTCTTCCACTCTTAGTGAATGTAACACAACAAATTCCCAAGTATTACGCCAAGGATGAATAGTTTCATAGTTTATTATCCTACCTCTTAAGTAAGAAACAAGGAATTTCTTACCTTCTTCTAAAATAGTTTCTTCCATATTAGTCCCCTTATTCAAGCTCCCTTACCCCTTAAAGCTTTATATAATTACAACTTAGTTTTAATATATAGTTGTTACTTATTATGATACCTCTTATCTGATTTAGTGGTCAATAATTTTATTATATTATAAGTAAATTTATATCTTAATTATTATATTTATGCTTTAGTTATGAAATTTTTCTTACTTATACATTAGTTATGAAGATTTTATTTCCTTTTGTCTAATTTCAATTATTTCAACACATTAGTCACTTAATAAACCTTACGGTTTTATGATTTACTTGTGAAATATTAATATCAATGGGTAATTTATTTTTCTATGGTTGGACCTTGAAATTTAACTACATTAGTATTAAATGTTATTCTTATTCCTCAAGTTCTGTCCATTGTATATAATAAATTTTTAAGCTATAATTGTATCAATTAAACTTCAATATTAGGAGTGATTAAATGAATTATAATCGAAAATATTATGGTTTTGATTTGCTTTCTATATTTTTATTTCTTTTAAGCTTTCTTTTTAGTCTTTGGCAAAGAACTACCCCATTAAGTTTATTCCTTTTTATATACTCAGCATATAGAGTATTCTCCAAGAATACTTATAAGCGACAGAAGGAATATGATACATTCTATAATTATGCTAATAGAATCTTCAATAAAATAGGTATAAAAATCCCTTATTATATAGCTCCATTAAATTTTAGTGCAGTTACTCCCTTTATTAATAAGCTTAGATATAAAATAAATCAAAGACGTCAATTTAAAATAACTAAATGTCCTTATTGTAAACAAAAACTTAGATTGCCAAGAGGCAAAGGGAAAATTACTGTTACCTGTAAGGCCTGTTTAAAAGAATTTAAATTTAAAACTTAAAATAAAAGATTATGCAATAAAAAAGTATGCATTGGCATACTTTTTTTATTGCATAAAATTCGGTTTATAAGCCTAAAATAATTAGCAAAAGGTGTCTACATACAAAAGTTCAAAATGAATTTTAAAATTTCTAAGGTTTTATTTTGATACTACCATACTTTCTTTTAAAACCACTAATAGATGTTCAACATAATTTAACATTTAAGCTTCAAAATAATATTTTATTTTGTTATATTTTTGTCTCAAATAAAAAAATGACTTTCATGATATAAATTGTCACATTTCGACTTTTTGTTAATTAATATGATATCCTTTTCATATTTACCATAAATTACTTTCAGATAATTTTAAATTTTACTTCACTTTTTATTAAATCCGTGTTAGAATAAGTTCACAAATACTTCATAAATGCATTTATATTCTTTATTTGGGACAAACTCCCCAATTATAATTCACGTTTCATAATATGTGTAAAAATGCAATTTTTTCAAAATTATAATAATTAGGAGGAACTTTATGAAAAACTTAATGAATGCATGGAATCGACTGAGTCTAGTAAAAAGAATTATTGTAGGTTTGGTTATTGGTATTATCTTAGCTGTAACTGCTCCAAGTGTAGCGAAACCTATTACTATTTTTGGTTCTTTATTTGTAGGTGCTTTAAAAGCCGTTGCCCCTGCTCTAGTATTATTCATAGTAACTGGTGCTATCTCCCAACACAAGTCTGGTCATGAAACGAATATGAAAACCGTTATTATACTTTATCTTTTAGGAACTTTTTTAGCAGGAGCTGCAGCTGTTGTAGCAAGCTTTATGTTCCCAGTTAATTTGACCCTTGCCGCTGGAGTTGAAAACGTTACTCCTCCTGGTGGTGTAGTAGATGTTCTTAAAGCCTTACTTTTAAATCTAGTTGATAATCCAATAAAAGCACTATTTAATGCTAACTATATTGGTATTCTTTCATGGGCTGTACTTTTAGGCTTTGCTTTAAAAAATGCTGCTGATTCAACAAAAACATTGGTTAATAATATTTCAGATGCCTTATCTCAAATAGTTATATGGGTTATAAACTTTGCACCACTTGGAATCATGGGCTTAGTAATTGATACCATTGTTACAAGTGGAATTGCATCCCTACTTAGCTACGGAAAGTTACTTGTACTTCTGCTTGGATGTATGATATTTGTAGCTCTAGTAGTAAATCCAATCATGGTATATGTATGTATTCGTCAAAATCCATATCCACTTGTGTTTAAATGCTTAAGAGAAAGTGGCATTACAGCTTTCTTTACACGTAGCTCAGCTGCAAACATTCCTGTAAACATGAGCTTATGTGAAGATTTAGGTTTAGATAAAGATACTTACTCAGTATCAATTCCACTAGGAGCTACTATCAACATGGCTGGTGCATCTATTACAATTTCTGTATTAACTCTTGCAGCCGTTAACACTTTAGGAATTGATGTAGATCTTGGAACAGCGATAATTCTTAGTGTACTATCTGCTGTAAGTGCCTGTGGTGCATCTGGAGTTGCTGGAGGTTCACTACTACTTATTCCTCTTGCATGTAGCTTGTTTGGAATCCCTGGAGATGTTGCAATGCAGGTAGTTGGTGTAGGCTTTATAGTAGGTGTTATTCAAGACTCAGCTGAAACTGCATTAAACTCATCTACCGATGCACTCTTTACAGCAGCTGCTGAGTTCTCAAAATGGAAAAAAGAAGGAAAAGAAATTAAAATCAAAAAAGCTGCATAATAAATAATTAAATAATTTTACAAAAAATAGCCTCATAAACTAATTAATATTCAAATAGATACTTGTTATAATACTAAATAAGTAAACAGTTTAACAGTCATTGCTTCCTAAAATAAACTATATATTTATCAAAACTTTAAAGCCCTTCTTAGGCATTCTAATCTATGCCAAGAAGGGCTTTAGTCATATTAAAACTTATATAAAACAATTTCTAATTCAACTTTAATAGGATTTTTCATATAAGCTTTTTATAAAACTTGTATTATTACTTATCTTACCAATTCATTCATTTCAATAGCAGTAAGCTTTAACTTTTCAGAACTGCTAGCAATTTCTTCACTGGCTTCAGCACTCTTACTAACAGAGTCTGCTACAATTTCAAATCCACTTAATGTATTTTCTGTAGTTTCAACTATGTTAGAATTAAATACAACAACGTTTCCTGTTTCCTCTAGTAAGTTATTCATTAGTTCGTTAACTTCTCTGATGTTTTCACCTGATAACTTTTGCTTATTTATCATGTTTATTACCTTTGAAACGGTTTCACTTAAAATTTTATTTCCAAATTCTATTTTTTCATTATTATCTTCCATCAGCGTTTCCACCTGTAGAGTTTTCTCTTTAAATTCCTTAACAATAATGTCTACATCATTTAAAGACTTCTTGCTATTCTCAGCAAGTTTTCTAACCTCTTCTGCTACTACTGAAAAGCCTCTTCCTGCCTCTCCCGCTCTTGCCGCTTCAATGCTAGCATTTAAGGCTAAAAGATTGGTTTGATCAGAAATACTACTTATCATAGTTAAAATTTCATCCATCTGCCTTGATTTTTCCTTCAGAATTTTAGTTGCTTCAGAAGTTGTTTTTATGCTTTTCATTGCTCCGTCCATAATTCCTAAAACATCATTTAAAGATTTTTCATTATAATTAGAAACCTCCATTAACTCTTCATATACAGTTTCAGTATCTTTTATCTTTAAAGATACTGTCTTATTTATGTCTAGTAAGGTTTCTAATATTTCTTTACTTTTATAGGATTTATTTAACATTTCGTTAGCGTCCGCACTAATCGATTGGCTTGTACTAGCAATTTCTTGCATAGAACTATTTTCTTCTTCAATAATAGTTGACAAAGTTTCACTGGAATTACGCATCACATCTGCAAACTCTGATATTTTTCCAAATAATATGGATATACTATTATTTTTTTCATTAAGACTCTTTTCATTGGCCTCAACTTCCTTGAGTAATCTAGCAGCAAATAAGGTGAAAATAAAAATTCCAAAAGAAACAAGGCTGATATCTACGATTCTAATAATTAACTCCCTCAGAAATACTTGTTTATCTGGAAGCACAAAAGGATTAAAGAAAAATACTGCTACCTGACATAATATGCTTGTGATTATAGACATTATATTCATCTTAACATCTAAAAATATAGCCCCAAGAATTATGAAATAAAAAACACTTATCCATAGCTCCTTTGAAGGAACTAATAGCGCAATATATAAATAATTAACATAGGAGATTACTAATATAACTTTCTTAAGTATACTTAAATTCTTTTCCCAATGCTCCTCATCTTTTGTGGTTTTTTTATACATAGTTCTAAAAATTACTAATTCAATTATAATTAAACCAATAAGTACACCAAGATGACTCCATTTCATTTCGCTATATAAGCCAAAATACTTCATCACTGAAAATAAGCCTCCTGCTAATAAAGCACTTATTGAGTATATAATTAATACAAATTTTAGCGTTCTTTTTTGATAATTTACAATAATACTTCCGGGATTCTCCATAATTACACTCCTTATTAAATTATTATGTTAGAAATCTTAACCTCTCTAAAATCCTCTTACCCATTCCTTACTACCATTTGTATAATAAAGCAGCCATAGTATACCCACCAGCTACTGAGCAAAAAATAGTAATATCATCTTTACTAAATTTCTCCTCTTTCAATTTATCATCCAGAGCCATAATCGGACTTGTACATCCAGTATAGCCATATTTGTTTCCAACAAATGTAGCTTGCTCAGGAGCTGATCCTAGCATATCAATAGTTAATTCTAAATCAGCTTTAGAAAATTGAGACATAAAATAATGAGCAACATCCTTTGAGGAATATCCATTTTCCTTTAACAATCCCGTTATTAACTCTGTCCACTTTTCAGATAAAAAGCCAAAATCAAAGGGGTTCCACTGCATTTTTTTATGATCTGGATTTATGTTTATATCTGCTATATTTGATAATCCACAGGCAGGGAATCTAATAGTTTCATTGTAGGTATCATCTGTATACATTCTAGACCCTAAAACTCCTCTTTCCTCAGCTTCTTCCCTTACCTCTAAAATTACTGCAGCTGCCCCATCTGAAATACATCCATATACCACCAAGTCATTTTCCTTTGCAAATGGACTTATATTCATAGCTCCAACTACTAAAATTCTTTTATACTTCTTATCAGTCTTTAAATATCTTGATGCAATATCTATACCTGTAATCATTCCTATGCAATCATTGTTAATATCAAATACATTTGTAACATTTATAGCTTGTAACTTGTTCTTTAATATTAAAGCACAGCAGGGAGTTAAATACTCTGGAGTATCTGACACTGATATAATTGCATCTATATCTTCTGGTTTTAAATTTCCGTTAACAAGTGCAGTCTTGCAAGCTTCAACAGCCATTGTTATGCTTGTCTCATTTTTCTCTGCTAAAGTTCTCTTTTCTCTACCAACCTTCTCCATTAATCCAATAGCATGTTCTTCTAAATTGTATTTTTTAAAGTGTTTCACATAATACTGATTATCTACTATTTTCTTAGGATGATAACTTCCCACCCCTTGTATGTATACATTTTTAAACATATAAATCGCCTCCAAATTTTACTCTTTACTTTTACTAAATAGTTCAACTTTTAATAAGCCTTAAAGAATACAATTTTTATACTAATCCAAATACAACTTCACCCCATTTGCTTTAAAATTTCCGATAGTATTTTTGTGGCGACTATAAATAAGCGCTCAAAAAAATACCGAAGAAGACTTCTATAAAAATAGTTATACGTCTCCCGTGGTATTATGTAAGTACTTTAATTAAGTAAATACTTCGGCAACCTGGCAATCATAGGATTATTTCTCCCTTAGACCCATAGCTTTGCGTCCCCGCTTTTCAACGAGTTTGCCATTTCGACATTTAATTTTATGATACACCATATTATAGCATAATTTGTAAGAATATTAAAGTTTTTCAACAAAATTACCTAATAATACAACTAATTTATCTCAATGAAATGTTATTTATCGTAGTGTTCTTTAGAAAACATTAATAAAATCTTCCCAATAATTAAGTAAGTATATAAGCTAACTCTCTACTATTCATTACTTACTCCTATAAAATTTTCCAATATCCTATTGACATATAATCTTTCTCATGTAATAATTATTATTAATTAGTAATCGTTATATGAATTTATAAATAGTAAGTAACACATAATAATCTGGGAAAATAAATGATTTTTCATTCAAAATTACTATTTCAATTTGTAAATTAAATTTTAGGAGGAATTAATTATGTCATTAATCGGAACTCAAGTAAAAGAATTTAAAGCATCAGCTTTTCAAAATGGTAACTTCATAGATGTTACTGAAGAAGATTTCAAAGGACACTGGAGTGTAGTTTGCTTCTATCCAGCAGATTTTACCTTCGTTTGCCCAACAGAATTAGAGGATTTACAAGATAATTACGAAACTTTAAAAAAACTTGGAGTAGAAGTTTACTCTGTTTCGACTGATACTCACTTTACACATAAGGCATGGCATGATAGCTCAGAAACTATAAAGAAAATCCAATACATTATGATTGGCGACCCATCACATACTTTATCTCGTAACTTTGATGTTCTAATTGAAGCAGACGGTCTTGCTGATCGTGGAACTTTCATCATTGACCCTGATGGAGTTATTCAAGCAGTAGAAATTAACGCAGGCGGTATTGGCCGTGATGCAAGCACTGTAGTTAATAAAATTAAAGCAGCACAATATGTTAGAAATAATCCAGGTGAAGTTTGCCCAGCTAAGTGGAAAGAAGGAGCTGCAACTCTTAAACCACATTTAGACCTTGTAGGAAAAATTTAAGGAGTTTAATCCTATGATGCTTGATGCAGATATAAAAGCTCAATTATCACAATACCTTGAATTAATGGAAAACAATGTGCTGATCAAAATAAATGCAGACTCTGATGATATATCTAAAGACATGGTGGCCCTAGTTAGGGAGCTAGCCGAAATGTCCTCTAAAATCACAGTAGAAAAAGCAGTGCTTGAAAGAACTCCAAGCTTTAGCATAAACCGCCCTAATGAGGATACTGGAATAACCTTCGCTGGAATTCCTTTAGGCCATGAATTTACTTCACTAGTGTTGGCCTTACTACAAACCAGTGGAAGACCTCCAAAGGTTCATGAAAAAGTAATTAATCAAATCATAAACCTTAGTGGAAAATACAATTTTGAAACTTATATTAGTCTTAGCTGCCACAACTGCCCTGAAGTGGTGCAAAGTCTAAACTTAATGAGTATTCTTAATCCAAATATTACCCATACCATGATAGATGGGGCTGCTTTCAAAAATGAAGTTGAAAGTAAAAATATCTTGGCGGTGCCTTCAGTATATTTAAATGGAGAATTCTTCAGCAGTGGACGTATGACTATTGAAGAAATTCTAGGAAAATTAGGCACTGATGAAGATGTATCAGAACTATCTAATAAAGAGCCTTATGATGTATTAATCATTGGCGGTGGTCCTGCTGGTGCAAGTGCTGCTATCTACTCAGCTCGTAAGGGTATTCGTACAGGTTTAGTTGCTGAACGCTTTGGTGGTCAGGTTATGGATACTTTAGGCATAGAAAACTTTATTAGTATGAAATATACAGAAGGTCCAAAGCTTGTAGCAAGCCTTGAAGAACACGTTAACCAATACAACGTGGATGTAATGAAATTACAACGTGCAAAGCGCCTTACAAAGAAGGATTATATTGAAGTTGAACTAGAAAGCGGTGCTATCCTCAAAGGAAAAACAGTGATAATTTCAACTGGTGCTCGCTGGCGTAAGGTCGGTGTACCTGGTGAAGAGGAGTTTATAACTAAAGGTGTAGCCTACTGTCCTCACTGTGATGGTCCATTATTTGCTGGAAAGGATGTAGCAGTTATTGGTGGTGGTAATTCTGGTATAGAAGCTGCTATTGACCTTGCTGGTATTGTAAGACATGTAACAGTACTTGAATTCATGCCAGAATTAAAGGCTGATGCTGTACTTCAAAAACGCCTTTACAGCTTACCTAATGTAACTGTTATAAAAAATGCTCAAATAAAAGAAATCACAGGTACTGATAAAGTTAACGGTATTTCTTATATCAACCGTGATAATGGTGAAATTCATCATATTGAACTTCAAGGAGTATTTGTTCAAATTGGTCTTGTGCCAAACACAGATTGGTTAGGAGAAGAAGTTAATCGTAGTCGATTTGGAGAAATAATTGTAGATAAGTATGGTGCTACAAGTGTACCTGGAGTATTTGCTGCTGGTGATTGTACTGACAGTGCTTACAAACAAATTATCATCTCCATGGGTTCAGGCGCAACTGCAGCTTTAGGAGCTTTTGATTACTTAATCCGTAGTTAACCATAAAATCAATAGATTTCGCTCAAAACTTTTAAAAGTTCCCAGGCTCTTCTTTAGAGAGTTTGGGAACTTTTCCATTGAAAAAACTTTTGTTTTTCATTATGTAATCAAATAATTAGATTATTATATTGTATAATTTCTAAACTAACCCGCAACCCATTATCTGTGTTTAAGTAAAACTATTATGATTATATATTTTTAATTATATAGAAATCAACTATTTTTCACAATGAATATGATATGTATCATAAGGTTCCTCCAGCACATATCCGAATTTTTGTGCAAGGGCAACTGAAACAGGATTTGCAGCATCCCAACTAGGATATTTTCCGTTTTCAACACAATCTAATATCAAGGCAGCAGCAGCTACAGTTGCTAAGCCTTTTCTTCTATGGTTTGGATGTGTATCAATTTCAATCTCGATACCATCATCATAAACACTATAGGATGAGGCCCCACAAACAATTTTCCCCTTATGCAAAATACAATATCCTATACCTTTATTAATATAATCCTCTATGGAATCAAACTGACTTGTAAAATCCTCTGAAACCTCCTGCAAGGATGGATCATATGATAGAACCTTATCTATTTTCCTTAATTCATATCCTATTGGTAGCTTCCCTAAAAAAGATTGTATATGATTACAATCTAGATATTCAGGACTCTTCTTGAAGGCATAACGCTGAAATTTATCTACGTACCCTTTATAAACAGTTTCTATACGATTTTTCCATTCATCCTTCTCAACAATCACTAGATTATCCTTAGGTAAATTTTTAAGTAACTCCTCTGTACCCTTTGCATATGGATCTCCAGCATAAAACACAAAAACACCTACTATTATTTGTGCCGCAGTAGGATTTCTAGGATCATTAACCCAAGCTGTTCCCATGTACCCTTGAAGATATGATAAAATCATAGTGTCACTCATATCTTTAAATATAAAATTCAACTGTTCCCTTATTTTAATATCTGCTTTATAAATCATAAAATCACTTCTTTCTTATCATATAATCTACATCTTCTCTCTTTTAACATTTTACATAAATCACAATGCCGACATCATAATAATTATTCCCCTAATCACCAGTTTATCATATCAGACCACCACTCACCTTTCCGTTTCATGACATCTTTATGATTTGAATTAGCTCCATGTATATATACAATCTGGAGTTGCTATAATTGGAGCAATACGAACAATTTTAGAATGTATCAAGGACTTACCTCATTATAGTAAGTCCTCTTTTTATATCTATATAAGACATCTTCAAAAATAAATACCCAGTATCCTCGTCTATTTTATAGAACGCATATATAACTTTGTGTAAAAGATAATATTGAAGTTTATTTTTAATCCGCGCTATAAATTTATTATTTTATTGCAATGTATACATCCATATAATCTACACCATTTATTATATATACTTTCTCAAAACATGAAATAATATCTTTATCATTTTTACCTTGAAGTCCATTTATTTGCATATATGACATCAATGTCTTATATGCGTTAGGAATTATGCTAAAAGGTGCTTTAAAGGGCTCCTTAATGGTAATTGCTACATACTTTTGTTTTTTCTGCGTAATCACTTCTGCATTGTTATCGCCTAGCTTAATGCCTGATGGTAAAATACATGCAGCTGCATAACCATGCATATGAAATACATTCACTTGCTCCTGAGATGCAAAAGGGAAATCCCACCCTATAATTTCAGGCCTCTCTATTCCCAAGTTGGTTGCCCAGCTCTTTACATGATTTACAGCATCATCTTCAGGCTCCATACTGATTACAGCATATCTGATGTATTGAAACTCCCCAACATCTTCAATTCTAATATGAGAGTATGCCTCACCACATACATTCATATCTTCCCTTATCAACTGATCCATAGAGCATGAAAATAACTGACAAAGTTCTAGGATTTTGTCCATTTCAGGATAAGTTGCATCCAACTCCCATTTAGAAATGGTTTGCCTACTTACGCCCACTTTTTCAGCCAATTCCTCTTGAGTCATACCATTGTGCATTTTTCTTAAAAATTGCAGATTTTTGCCAAACATAATACATATCCTCCTTTAAGGCATCTTCAAAAATAAATAAGTAAGTATACTCGTCTATTTTGTGTTGTACTGCGTCAACAGAACCCGTAGATAGCTTTGCTATCTGCTGAATCTGATTCCTTGTCGGCACAAGCTTTCTTGTAAACTCAAAATATCCTTTACATCTTTGACTTATTATTTGTTTTCGGCTGCCTAAGCTTGATACCTTAATTGTATATTTTAATAACGCCTCTTTCTATCAAGCATAAAGTTCTTTTTCAGTTACTCCTGCAACTTAAAGTTGCACACCTTAATTCCTCTATTAAGTTCCTATTAAACCCTGATTTAAAGCCTTTTTATTTTTTTCTATAAGGCATCTTCAAAATAGTCTTCACTTTAAATGCAATTTTCCTAAAAAACAACCCTTATATGTAGCCTTCTTTTTCATTGAACTTCTACCGAACTACTCTTGGAAATACTAATGAAATTTCAAAGCCATCTGTATAATCTTCCGTGACTTCTAGGGTGATTTTCAAGTTTTCTGCTACTTGCCCTGCTAGGTATAAACCCATACCTGTGGAATTCTTTCTCTGCTCTCCAAGCTCCCCTGTAAATCCCTTTTCAAAAATAAGGGGTAAGTCATAGGCTTTAACACCAATTCCATTGTCCCTTATGATAAGGCTTATACTTTTCTTATTCTCCTGTGAGGAAATAAATATATGAGGACAAATTTCATTAGGTTTCTTATATTTTATAGCATTGCTAATTACTTGTCTTATTATAAACTGAATACCCTTTTTATCTGAAACAACATTAAAATCTTCAAGTTCCACTATTACCTTTATTCCCTGCTCTTGTAATAAAATTTCATATTCCTCTAGTACCTCATAGCAAAGGGTTTTTAAAGATAGTTCTCTAAAAAAATAATCATTACGAGCAGCTTTAAGCCTTGCATAATATAGCATCCTTTCTATATCCTCTTGCATCTTTGTTCTTGCATACTCTAACCTATTGTATATTACAGGTGATATTTCTTCTCTTCGATTATCTAGTACAAAGGTCATAAGTCCTAAGGGAGTTTTTATCTCATGGGCCCAAGCTTCTATATACTCTTTATACTCATCAATATTCCTATTTTGACTTTTTATAGTGGCTTGATTTTCTCGTATTATATTCCCTATTTTTTCAATTACCTTTTTTTCGTTCTCACTGAATAAGCCTATAATTTCCTTCTCTTTACTTATAATTGGCTCCTCTAAAAAACTTAGAATTGCTTCCTGTTTTTCTAAGTCCCTTTTATAAATAATAAGAGCTATAATAAAATACAAAAGTAGAGAACCAAGGACCATAGTGGGAAAAAGATATCTAAATTCCTTGCCATCAACTAGCCATAGTAGAAAGCCAAAGATAATATTTAATATGATAATAACAATGATCCATAGCCTATATTTTTTTAATATTTCTGTTAAAGTTTTAATCATTGCACTTATCTCCAATAAACTCTAAAAAGTAACCCTTCCCCCTAATGGTAACTATGTTATAATCTGTATCAAGGTGCTTCATAGTTTTCTTTAGCCGAGTCATATTAACATGAAGAGCATTTTCATCTACATACTCTTTAGTCCCCCAAAGCTTCTCAAAAATCATATCCTTTGTAACTATATCCTGATAATGTATAAGTAAAAGCTCCATAATTTTCCCTTGATTTTCAGGTAAAATCATAGTTTTTCCCTTAACATTAATCATATGTGTTTGTACATCTAGCCTAATGCCCCCTATTTCTAAAAAGTTATTCCTATCTTCCCTGCGACGAAGCAAATTTGATATCCTTGCTAGCAGTCGCTTTTTATGACAGGGTTTATTTATATATTCATCAGCACCAATTTCTAGTGCGTGAAGTTCATCTCTTAGCTGTTCTCTTCCTGTTAGCACAAGAATTGGAACTGTGCTTTTGTGCCTAATTTCCTTACAAATTTCAAATCCCGAAACCCCTGACAAATTTAGGTCTAGTAAGACTAGGTCTGGTGAAGCAGTAAAGATTTGCTCTGTTGCCTTTAAAAAGCTAGTTATGCAATAAGTCTCATAGCCTTCCTTTTCTAATATATAAACGAGCTCTTCTCTCATAAATTGCTCATCTTCAACAATAACTATCTTCTTCACCATAAATCTTCTAACTATCCTCTCTTTTTATATCTGTAAGCTTTAAAATACTTTTATCACTGATTTTCTTTACAGCAACCATATAAGAAAATTCTACCATAGAAAGTAATATAATAACAGGAATTGAAATAAGCATTAACTTATTAACTTGACCTTTCATGGCTGTGGTCATAACACCTGTAAATAATGACCTTACTCCAAATATACTACTTATGGTAGCCACAACTAGTGATAGTGAAAAATACCAAGTAATTTGGCTTCTTGCTGATTTACAAAGCATTTCATAGGTTGCACCAATATATATTAGTGATTGATAATGCTTTCTTGCCTTTTGCTGCTGCATCAAAAACTGTACTCCCATAACTGTATTTGCTATTATAAGAAAAATAATAGCAAGATAAATTGTTGTATAACTTGCTGCTACTCTATAAAATAGCTCTCTCCCCATGTTTTGAAGATAGCTTTCATAATGTAAATCAGTAGTATTTAGTTTTTCATTAACCTTACTAATAGCCTGCATTAACCCCTCAGCCTTAACAAAGGTCTCTTTTAAAGTAGCATTCCAATAAGTAGTAACATTATTTTTATCAGTAAATTTATTAAACACCTTTTCTGGAACGATTAATCCATAGCTAATAGTTATTAGCCTATCTGTTACTATGCTATCCTTATAATACTTGTCTACTAATTCATAGCTTTCATTTCCTATCTTTAAAGAAGGCTTATCTTTTAAAGCTTTTTCAAGTATATCCATAAAATTTGAATTACAAAACTCTGGATCATTATAAAGAGCCACTTCATTGTCCTTTAGTACCAGTGGTTCCTTTCCTGCTAGCTGTAAAAGCTTGTTGTAGCCATCTATAGAAATTAAATATGGCCTAGTAACATACTGAAGATTATTTAGTAAAATCTCCTTGTTTTCTCCATCCGCTTGTTTTTCTACAGCCTTTATTAGCCCATCTATAGAAAAACTTTTTGTGCTCTCATTTTCAAAATAAATTCCTACCTTCATAGGCGATAATTCATCAATATACTCCTGTAAATTAAGGCTTTTTAGCTCAGACTTTAACACCTGTTCCTCTACATTAAAGGTATAATCAATAACACGGGGTTCCTTTGAATTAGATATAAAGCCTACAGATAAGCCATATCCAAAGCAACAAAGTGCTATTAAGATTAAAAGAGAAGAAATTGCTAAAGTATTTGGCTTTGAAAAAACAAACTCTTGAAGCTGCCTAAAGGTGAACATTACCAATCCATTTCTATTCTTCTTCTTTGTAAGAATCATTTCAAATAAAATTCCAACGCCATGAAATATAAGAAAAGTACCACAAAGCCCTAAAATCACTGTAATACCCATAAAGGTTGTATGCTCCCAAGCATTTCCTATAATAGCCCTAGCATAAGCAACTGCAAGTAATATAAAACCCAAAAATAATTGAATGCTTATAACTGTCTTGTTTAATTTTCTATGTTTTTCTACCTGTGAATCTGAAAGTAGCTCTGTAACGTCTTTTTTAAAAAACTTACCACTTAAAATACCAAGTGCTATAAGTCTAATTATAAAATATCCAATAATAGTTCCTATAATTGCTGAAAGGGAAAAGGAAAATTCATGTCCAATAACTCCAATTCCTATTACTTTAGCTGTAACTAAACTAATTATCTCAGATAAAAAAATTGCTACTGGAATACCAATTGCTAGTGATATGATGCTGTTCCATAATTCCTCAGCAACGAGCATTAAAAATAGCTTGCTACGCTTCATTCCTAGCATTAAATACATACCTAACTCACGGCCTCTTCTGTCCAGTTGATATTTTCCTGCAAAATATACAAGAAAAAATAAAATAAATAGAGAAAAGCCATATAAAACTGGAATTAATAAAAATAACTTATCTACAGCCTGACTTTCTATAGTTTTTAAAAATATTATAGCATCCTGCTTTTCAAGAGCTAAAATAATATAAAAAGATATAATTGACACAATTAAAGAAGCGAAAAACAATCCATTTTCTTTACGGGTTCGCTTACTATTTTTCATTACTAAATCATAGAACATTAGCGCTACCACCTCCTAGCTGTGCCATAACTAGAAGTATTCTTTCATAAAAGGCTTGTCTAGATTCTTCTGGTAGCTTCCGTCTTAGCTCATGAAAAAGCTTTCCATCCTGTATAAATAAAATTCTTGTACAGAAGCTGGCAGCATTAGCATCATGAGTAACCATTAAAATGGTAGTGCTTTGCTTTTCATTCAAATCAGCTAACTTTTGCATTAAAGCCTTTGCATTTTTAGAATCTAAAGCCCCTGTAGGTTCATCTGCAAGAACAATCTCTGGGTTTAAAATAAGAGCTCTTGCAGCTGCCACACGTTGCTTTTGTCCCCCTGACATTTCATTTGGAAATTTATCTAAAACATCACTAATTTCCATATAATCTGCTAAGTTCTCTAGTACAGCTTTACTCTTGTTTTCTAATTTATTATGAATTGCCACAGGAAGTAAAATATTTTCTCTTGCAGTTAAATTTTCAAGCAGCTCAAAGTTTTGAAATAAATAACCTATTCTACTGCCTCTATAATCTGCTAATTTATTCCCCTTAAAGCCTTCAATATTTTCACCTTTTAATAAAATTTTTCCCTCTGTACCATGAGTAGTGGTTGCAATGCAATTAAGTAAAGTTGTTTTCCCTGAACCACTACTTCCCATAATTCCGATAAACTCTCCATTTATAACCTGAAAATTTATACCATCCAAAGCCTTTGTAACGGAGGCAGTTTTTCCATAATATTTTTTTAAATCCTTAACCTCTAATATTTTATCACTCATTTTTATCTCCTCTCACCTTTGACTTTATAACTAAATAATAAACCTTTCTAAAATTAACACCCTTTTCAAAGTTTTAAATCTGCCCTCTTCTATAAGTGTTAGTTTCCCACTTATGCAAGTTTACCCCTTGATTATTTATGATCATCACACTCTTATATAAGTGCCAGCTCAATCCACTAAGAAAATGGATTTTATTGCAGTTTAGGTCAACATAGAAAGTAACTCCTGAAAATGAATCTATTCATTATTTAAATAAATTAATTTATTCATATAGCTTATATTCCTATTATACAAAGGATCCATTGGATAAAACACTTACACTTAGTGAAAGGTTTCTTTTGATTCTTCTTATACTTTTTATTTCAAAAGTAAATGCTATAATTTCACTTGAAATTATAGCATTTACATAATTTTTATTTATTTTTATTTCTAGTATACTTGTTAAGAATATAAACAACTTTAAAATCAGTCACTTGCTTTGTCTTTTACATAAACTATCTTTTTAATAGTATTTTCAGAAAGATAGTATTTATTAGCTAGTTCACTTATTGTAGCTCCATTTATATATTCTTTTCTTATACTATCATTTCTCATAGAAAGATTACGTCTATATCCAGAATTATCTCCCCATTTTTTTCTTGTTCCTTCAGCTTTAGGTATATATAGATACTCACCTTCTATATACTTTTGAACCTCATCCATCAAGGCTTTTGGCAAGATTTCCTTTGCATTTTTGTATTTCACCTAAATCTCCTACTTCTCTCTAAAATAGCTTTCAAAATCATCTATCGATTTAAAATCGAGTAATCTAATGTGGTTTTTGGTAATTAATGAAATTAATTCTTTTTCAAACTTATCAATTGCCACAAGGATTTGTTTATCATCTTTCTGAGAAACTAGTTCCAATAAATCTACTTTAAATATATTGTTAAAGTGTTTTGAGTATTCTACATAAGCATTTCTATCATCATACCATATACCCTCTTCAACTTTAGCAATAAACTCACTAACTTCTTCTTGAATATATGAGAAGAGTTCAAATAATTTGTAGTAGTCCTGTTTACTAACAGCATTTTTGCATTTATTAATGCTTTTTTTCAATTCCTCGTAATAGCCAGTGAAAAGTGTTTCAAACAACTCAACCTGTTTTTTCTCTTTTTTCATACTGAGTAGTAACTCTCTAGTATTTTCAACAAGACCTAAGGATTTCACGTGAATTTCTTCACTAGAAGTAGCAAAAATTATATGATTTACTAGTGCTTCATAATCCTTAGGTAATCTTCCAAGACTTAAAGAATCCTTTAAAACAGAACCATTTCCATTTTTATAATACTGACTGTTTGCAAAGCCTAAGGCATTTGCGATTTTTTTAAGGAGTTTTCCTGCTTCTAGCCTTACACTGCTTATACTATCTCTATACTTATACATATTATAAAGATATATATAACTCTCATTAAAGTACTCATAAGCTTTATTTAACAATGCTTCATCATACTGACCACTCAATACAACTTTAAGACTGTCTTTTAAATTTTCAAATCTACTAAGAGCATCTTCATCTGAACAATAAACTACTTCTGTATCTAAAAGTAAATATCCTTGTGGGCTATCCATTGCAGCATTTGCAACTAATCTTTCCCAACTTATAGGAAATAGATCATAACTTACACCTTCTACAATAAATTGAGTTGAAAGTTTTTTCCCTCTTTCATCTTTAGGAATGAAGTAAAACCCTGTTCCTAAGTTCCCATCTTCAGCTTCCCTTTTGTTTCCATATACTACAAGTAATAAGATATCCTCTTTATATTCATTCATGATTTTATTTTTAACTATTTCTAATACCCTTTTATCTCTTTTCATTTTTTTACCTCCAAATTACTTTTAAATTTTAAAAATTAATGGATCCATCGATTTCTTAATTTAATTATATCTGCATCCTAAAATTAAATATATAGACAGTTCTTTTCTGGGTAATTCTGTACATATCTTAATAATAAAGCTTTAAGTCTAAATTATATGAAAAATATAATAAGCACTGATTTTAATTCCATGCTTAAATATTTCCCCTATATTTAACAATGTTTTGTAGCCTTTAGGTCTACCATTTCTAAACCTAATATTTCTCTAATAAACTATTTCGAACTCTGAACAATCATTAGCTCCTGGAGGTAGCTTCTTCCATAAGGGTTTCTTATTATCATTAGGCAGAACTGCATAATAATCTTCTCTATTGGTTAAGCAATTCAAATCAAAAGTATACCAATGATTTGCTCTAGGGGAACCAAAACATACTTCCATGTTTATATCAGTGACATCATATATAACTGACCAAAGTGTGCCAAGCCCACCAGTATAATAATGACAGCATGTTCCAAAAGGCATTAAATCTGTTAAGACCCCCTTTAAAACCCCCTTGCTAACCCTAGAAATAGCTTCGTTTATACCTAATTCCATTGCAGTATATCTAGCTACTGAATCCCAATACCTGGAGTTATCATGGTATAACATTTCATCTGAAATAAAATGATTAGTAGCACAAAGATACTTTTTTGAGTTCTTATTATTTATTTTGTGAATTCTCTTATCACAGCCTGCCACCTCAATTAATGCAGCCTGTGAATTTCTATCCGCAACAATAAAATTTGTTCTATGGCTTCTTCAACATTCTTACAATTATCCAATACTGATCTAATTACTGCCCAAAAATCTACACCTATGGAATCTGATGTTATACCTGGAGCTGCATTAGACATACTGATAAATAATCCATGTTCATTAATACCATCATCACGACCAAAGATTAATTCTGAAAATCCTATATGACTAGCCTTACCTTTCACTTTTGTTGTCGTAAGACATAAATCTGATTCCTCAGGACGGTAATCATAATTTCGAGCAGCATAAACATGTCCATTTGTTGTTATTCCAGGAAGCACTACCATTTGACTACAACCTCCTTTACTTTTATAAGTGTTAATATAATAAATTATTTGTTCTACACTAACCCCTAAAGTGTCTGCCACTCCCCTAATTTCATCATTAATCCCAGAGCAGTATCTATCAAAATACTCTATTGCTTTCTCTATATGAATTCTTACAGCTTTGCCCTTTTCATGGAAATTAGTTGCAATGTTCCTAAATGAATCTGCCTTTGCTATAATAAGCTGCCCTAGAATTCTCCCTACTTCATAGGATGTTCCTTCAACTGTAATATGTTTATATAATACGGTCTGCTGGTTTATATTATTATCCATAGCTTTCACCCCTCATAATTCTGATTATGCTTTCCCTGCACTGGTTACTGTGTTTTAAATTATATAACTGCACAAATAGGACATCAAATTCAGTAAAGTTCAGTGGTTTAACTCTAGTTCAGAAAACACTAGGAATTACTTTCTATTTCTTTCTGTATTATTGGATATATTTACAAGTTGTGATTTTTGCAGTATACTATGGTTAATATTTTAGGAATTTCTAGAAATTTTAGCATAAACTTTAAATAAAAAATGAGGTATAGCTGGTTAGCTGTACCTCATTTTTTATAGATTAGCTGGATTTAACATAATATATACTATTATTCACCCACGCTGAAAATTCCTTTTAATCACACACATAGATAGAATTAATACATTTCTATCATTAGAAAGGTCCATGTTATACTTTACAGTAATGGTGATAACGAAGACCTTCTCTAATTTACATATCTATATATCATTTTTCCTTATAATTCTTCCAGCCGCAATACGATTATACATACCATTTACAAGTTGTATCTTTCCATTTATTACAACATACTCTATTCCCTCTGGATATTCTGCAGGTTTGTCATAAGTTGCTTTATCAGCAATCTTTTCATAATCAAATATTACTATATCTGCATACATTTTTTCACCAATTACACCTCTATCCTTAATTTCAATGAATTCTGCAGGAAGAGAGGTCATTTTTCTTATTCCTTCCTCAAGGGAGACTATCTTGGAATCTCTTATGTACTTTCCTATAAATGTAGGAAAAGTACCAAATGCTCTTGGATGCCCTGTATAGCCCTCTGTAATAAAGGCCCCACCATCTGCTCCTATACTAGCAAAGTTATATGCTAAGACATATTGAACATCTTCTTCACTCATACATATTACATTTACCTGTATAACTCCTTCATTTTTAATTAATAATTCACAAACTGTATCAAGTGGTGTCTCACCAATGATTTCTGATATTTCCTTTATATTTTTACCTATATATTTTTTATACTTGTCATCTCTAACATCACAAATATATATTAAACTCCACAATTCATCCTGATCCTTGGGCAATTCCTTTCTTAATTTTTCTCTAATACTTCTATTCTTAAGTTTTTCAATTAATTTTTCCGTTCCCCCTTCATGAATCCATGAAGGCAATTCTGAGCTTAAAGGATTCGATGCCGCTATATAAGGATACACATCACATATAATACTAAGTCCATTCTCTCTTGCTTTATTCATAATTTCTATTGCTTCAACAACCTTCCCCCAATTATCCTTATCTGAGGCTTTTAAATGAGAGATATTTACCTTTATTCCTGATTCTTCCCCAATCTGTATAGACTCTTGAATTGCATCAAGAAAATGAGTACTTTGACTCCTTAAATGAGTTGTATACACACCTTTATATTCTGCAACAACCTTGCAAAGTTCAATTAATTCCTGTGTATCTGCAAAAACTCCCGGAGGATAAGGCAATCCAGTTGAAATGCCAAAGACTCCACTTTTCATTGCATCTTCAACTAGAGTCTTCATCACGTCAAGTTCCTTATCTGTAGGCTTTCTATTTTCATATCCCATTACATTCATTCTTATAGTTCCATGACCTACTAATGGCACTATATTATGTGATATTCCGACCTCATTAACAAGGTCAAAAAACTCCCTTGGTGTTGACCATTTGAGTAAATCACTACTAATATTTTGACTTAAAAAATAATCATAAATTTCATGGGCCTTATGGTCTATAACTGGAAAGGGGGAATCCCCACATTGACCTACAACCTCTGTTGTTACCCCCTGCCTTATCACATTCTCAGTTTTCAAGGTTGAAAATATGCGCCAATCAGAATGGCTATGTATATCTATAAAACCTGGTGCTACAATTAACCCTTTAGCATCAATTGTTTCTTTAGCTATTTCACGCTTCATTTGAAAATAATATTAGCATCACCATGCTAAGTTAGAAATTACTATATGAAACTATCAAATTTGTAATAAAGTTCTATAAGCTAGAACTCTTGTTAAGGCTACCCTTTAAAATCTCAATTCTATTATTAGTCTCATAACCCAAGTATTGACATGTTATTTATTACCTGTTAATATATGTATATAAACTAAGAAAGCGAGGTAGACAATATGACAATTAATGTTAAGTTAAAACTGATAATTTCAGATTTTCTTTGTCTGCCTATAGACTTTCAAGGTGATTTTTTATAATTATATCTAAAAGTCTAAAAAATATAGGGTAGGTTCATGTATAGGTTAAGTCTTAACTTTATTTTCCTAAGGCTTCCCCGTTGAAATATATTTTTCATCACCAGAAGCCTTAATGAACCCAAAGTATAAGTATTGTATAAGTAAGTGTTGACTTTGATTTACTATATACAAGAACTTTCTAACCTTTAGATGCCCTATTATTTAGGTAACTTCTCGCAGACTAAGCACTTCTGATTTTATCAGAGGTGTTTTATTTTTTCTTAATATAAGGCATCTTCAAAAAATAAATAAGTCAGTTTGTTTGTCTATTTTAAGTTATACTGCGTCAACAGAACCCTTAGATAGCGCTACTATCTGTGGAACCTGTTTCCTTGCCTGCACAAGCTTGCTTGTGAACTCAAAATATCCTTCACNNTTTATTTTCAGATGCCTAATTGTCATTTATTTTTGGATTCGAAAACAATTTATATTATTGAAAGAGGTGTTACCTATAGATCGTTTAAAGAAAATATTATTAGAAATTGATGATTGCAATGTATCTTATTATCGTAAAATTTACGAGGATAACTCTCATATTATGTCTCGTAAACTAGGCTGTACTCCACAGGCTAGTAGTTTTAAAAGAAAATTAGCTTTGCAATCACTTGTTAAAGGACCTTATTATTATCATAAGGATATAGAGTTTAAATTTGATGTTACTCATAAGCTTTTACTTGAAAAACCAACTATAACAATTAAAATTCCTATATCTCATTTGAATCTTAAAGATATAAATTCTTATTCAGAAGTTCAAAAATTAGCTATTGAAGACTATTGTCTTAGAAAACTTGGTTACTATATTAACTTGAAGAATGATGAATACTATAACCGTACCAAGGAAGCAAAAATTACTGGTATGCTTTATATTTATAACCCAGGCCAGGAGGTACTAAAGCGTAATTGCTCCTTTTTAACCTCCCCTTGGAGGGATAGTTCTCAAAACCTTTCAAGTTTGGAATCCTCAGAAAAAGCTAAGCCTTTTGTGGAGGTTGAAGCTCCTTATAATGAAGTTGAAGAAAATGATCTTATTGACTTTTCAATAGATGATGAGTATTTATGTATAATGATTCAAGCTTTACTACCTATATATAAAGATAAAGAAAAGAAGTTAACCATCAATGGCAAGAAGGCTGCAAAGATGATGACTAGGGACTTACCCCTAATACTTGATGAATTTGTAGATAACTTTGATGATGTTACCTTAAATAACTGTCTCAAAGTAGCTTCAATCCAAGAGGAAATCCGTAAATTCTTAAGTGATAACTCTTACTGCTCTTTTGTAGCTAATGGAAGTATTTTGCCTCGTTTCAAGGGAACGGAGCTTCCACAAGAAAATTCCTTACCATTTAAGAGTCCAGTAGAAGATGAAGTTAAAATTCTCCTTAGAGATGGCAGCTATATTGCTGGAATGGCAGTGAAAAAAGGAGTAACTATTATTACTGGTGGTGGATACTCAGGAAAAAGCACCTTGTTGGATGCCATCTCTGTTGGAGTGTATAATCATATTCCTGGAGATGGACGTGAATTTGTAATAACTGATGAAACTGCTATAACTATATCAGCTGAGGATGGCAGGTCAATTCAAAACTTAGACTTATCTCCTTTCATAAAATCCTTGTCTGTGGTAAATGTAAAATCCTTCTCTACAGACCGTGCAAGTGGGAGTACCTCACAAGCTGCTAACATTATTGAAGCTATTAATTATGGTTCAAAGCTATTTTTGATTGATGAAGATAGAAGTGCTACAAACTTTATGATAAAGGATTCTAGAATGAAAAAACTTATAAAAAAAGAGCCTATAACTCCATTTACTGATAGGATACGCGAAATGTTCTATTCAACTGGAACCTCAACCATACTTGTTATTGGTGGAAGCAGTGAATATCTTGAAATAGCTGATAATGTAATCCTTATGGAAGATTTTACTGCTTACAATATAACAAAGGAAACAAAGTTAATGTGTTTAAACTTTAGTGAGCTTGCTGTTGAAGAATCCTTAGAAACTGTAAACTGGTACCATCAGCGTAAAATAAAGAGTAAGGGCTTTACACCCTATCCTAATGACCAAGGTACTGAAAAGTTTAATGTCATAGAAAAAGAGTCCATTGCTTTAGGTGATGAAAAACTTGATTTGCGTATGCTACCTGGAATAATCTCACATGCACAGCTAAATGCATTGGCTTATTTACTAAGATTTATAGAACTTAAGTCAACCACCACAGAAAATGTTGATATTGAAGAAGCTATTTTAGAAGCATACAAGGAAGTTGAAGCCAATGGATTAGACTCAATTTATCCAAATGTCTTCTTAACTCAACGATGGCTTGAACTTCCTAGAAAAATAGAATTAGCCGCTGCTATAAATCGTATGAGAACTGTGGAGTTTTTATAATAAATCTTCCGAAGCAGCTCTTCAAAATGAACCTACTTACTATTTAATATGTAATCTAAATAAAAATAAAAGAACGTAAAAAGACTTTTCGTAATAAAAATACGGTATAGCCACCTAGCTATACCGTATTTTTTATAATTTAGTTGGGTATAACATAATATATAATTCAATTTATACCCTTTCAAGCTAGTTGTATCAAGACCTTATAAGAAGTCTAGCTTACTTATGACATGGTTCTCCATAGTCATTCTAAATGACGTTTTCTCACTTCATTTGTAGCTAACTTTTCCATGCATCACTTTTATTGGGTAGGTTACTTAAATTTATACTGTTTAAAAAAGGAAGTGGCTATTTTGTTTAAGAAAAACAAAGAAATCCTAATTACTCTAGCTTCAGCTATGGTAATTACTGCTATATCTACACTGAAAACAAGTTTTGCTATGTCTCCTAAGGTAAATACTGATTATTTTATCTTAGATCCATATAAATATGTAGACTGGAATAGCTATGGTCAATATAAGGCAGGTTTCCATGCTCATACTACTGAAAGTGATGGAAGCAACACCCCAAAGGAAATGATTGAAGATCATTATGCAAAAGGTTTTGATATTTTAGCAATTACAGACCATAACTTTACAACCACCACTTGGGATAGAACTGACAGACCAGAAAATAAAACCTATTTAACCTCAGAGCGTTTAAAAGAAATTGATGCCGGTATAGGTAGAAATGGCAGAGGTATGTTAGCTGTTAAATATTCTAACGAACAATCAATAGCAAATCATCTTAATACTTTCTTTGCAGACTATAACAATAAATCTGGAGATACTTTAGAAGATATTATAACTCGTACAGAAGAATTGGGGGGAATTTCCCACATCGATCATCCAGGCGGCTATACTGGCGGAAGTAGCGATATAGTTAAAGGAGAAGCTCTTTCAAAAGATCCAACTGTATATGGAAAATATATTGAATTATTTAAGAAATATAAAACACTTGTAGGTATGGAAATTATTAATGAAAAAGACGTAGATTCCTTAAGTGATAGAATCCTTTGGGATAGTATTCTTTCAGAAACAATGGATGTGAGAAATCCTGTATGGGGTTTTTCAAATGATGATACTCATAGTGTTGATAAAATCGGCTTCAGTTATAATATGATGTTAATGCCAAAAAACAATGTAGATAACCTTCGCAATGCTATGAAAAACGGAACCTTCTATGCAGTTGCAAAAATAGCCAAAAGAGAGTTAGGACCTAATTTTAAAGCTGAAGGCCCTACTCCAGTAATTCGTAATATCAAAATAGATCAAGAGGAAAACTCCATTACTATTAAAGGTTCTCATTATAATACTGTTCAATGGATTGCTGATGGGAAAATAATTGCAACAGGTAATACTATTGATTTAAATGATTTTGAAGATAAATTTGATTCCTATGTACGTGCACAACTTATAGGAAATGGCGGAATTAGCTTTACCCAACCCTTTGGAGTAAATAAATATACTATAAATAACCTTCAAGCTTCTATAGAAGAAACTCATTTGAGCAAAGATCTCAAGAAGAGTCTTTTAACAAAGCTTAATGATGCGGAGAAATCAATGCGAAAAGACAAGGATAATTATGTAGATATATTAAATGGATTTTCAAAGGAGGTAAAAACTTTAGTAGGATCAAATTTGACGGAGGAAGAAGTGCATAAAATCATAGAAGCAGTAGATGAGATTATTTTAAATTTAAAACCTCAAAATTAAATAATTCCTTATACGCCAATGTTTACATATATTTGGCGTATTTTTTTGCATTTCATTCAATTACTTATTAATCTTCTTAGTATGTTTACCTTATTTTCAATTAGTATCTGTTTTTTATTATAAATTGTCTCATACATAAAAATGCTTTTCTTTATTACTGTTGTCCCTCTTGCAACCATAACATAGATTTTATAGTTATACTTAACGAATGGATATTAACATAAACCTCTTATAATCACCCCACTTTATACAAAATACGACATTTATAGTAAAGATTTCAGAATAACTTACGATATAATATATAGTTTATATAAAGGAGATGAATTTATTTTGGGAGATTTTGAAAACGTTTTTAAAAAGAGAAAAAAAATGCAAATTCTTGTTACAATTGTAGCAGCATTAGCGGTAATGGTATCGTATTTTACTAACCTTCAAACAATAGCATTAGTAATAGTTATAGGACTTGTAGTATTTACAAGATTCAACTGGAGATGTCCAAAATGCAATAAATACTTGGGAAGATCAGGCAATCCTACCCATTGTAGTAACTGTGGAGAAAAATTACAATAATTGCAAATACATAATTTGGAGTGTTCTAAGAATATTAAACGTTCAGAATACATGATTTTCTTTTAATTTCTTAGAATCACTCCTTTTCAATATTATTATACCTTTGTAATTATTCGTAGGTAATTCTTATACTTATCCAATAAATTTTATTTTATATTGAAAACTTCAAAATTCTTTTAACAATTATACTAATTCATTATTTAACCATTTTTCTATTTCTAAAATCATAGATGAGTAATGTTTAATAATTCCCCATTTAACATATTTCCTTTCAAAATAACTAAAAACTATAGTAAGAAATTTGTATTTCTCTAATCACTCCATTATAATGATGCTATTATCTTCAATTATTATGGCTTGATTATCTGTTAATTTGATAGTAGGGCAATCCCTTGTATCTATACATCCACATTCTGTGCCTTCTTCTTGATGAACCTTTAGTGTGCAATTTATATATCCTAAATTTTCAGGTAAGTTTTGAGCTAAAGCAACGCTTCCAGCACTCACCCCTACATATACTCCACCATTATCTAAAAACTTTTTTAATGGAACACTGAATTTCACGACATTCATTCTGTCTAATAAATATTCTGTAGTTCCCCCACAAACATATATAACATTAAAATTACAAATCTCATCACAGCCTATAATTCTATCTAAATCATAGGTAACTATATTACTTTGTAAAACACCAGCAATTAAAAGATCCTCTTTGCACAAAGGAACAAATACCTTAGCATCTTCAGTTATTGCGGCTGTTGGGATAAATATAGCTTTAATTTTATCACTTGGTAACTTCACCAAATCCAAAAACTTTTTTTCAATATTTCTATTTGTAAACCCCGTTGATGTTAGCATTATTTTTTTCATATTTGCCCCCCAATTATATTTAACCCCTAGTTAAACTTACTATTATCAAAATTATAACACGTGTTACATATTTTGTATGAAACCTTTGATGTAGTAATTATTTTTACTTTTTATTTAGACTTCTACTTCACTTAAATTTGTATATTAACCCAGCTATCTTCTCATAATAATGTTGAGAGGTGGTGAGTCTTACATGAAGAAATTTTTTACCATATTCGTAATTCTACTTTCTTTATCACTTAATACAATTAATGTTATACCAGTATCCGCAGCTAATACCTTTAAAGAAGGTGTTTATAAAGCAGCTGACTTTAACTTTTCACCAGCAAATCTTTATTCTGTTCAAAATATTTCTGCCACAGATGATGTTTACTTACAATTATTCGATGAAAATCAACTAATAATACAATCCATAAGATTGTCTCCTAAGTCTGAAAAGTTTAATCTAATTTCTCTAAAGCCAACCTATAGAATAGTTATAGTAGGCAATGGTGAAGTATACATATCTTGATGGACACTGAAATTGGTGTCCTTTTTTAATTTATATCCTTGGCCTTTACTTCTGCTCTTTGATAAAACTTATATAGGCGTGAAAAGTTATCTTATTATAAATACTTATTCTTATATTGTTATAAATATATAGTGTTCATGCGGGTTTCAGCACTTTTCACAGCCTTTCCAAGAAAAATAAGAGATGAAAGTCCTAATCATATAGATTGGTACTTTCATCTCGTTACTTATAAATCCTATGTCTAAGTCAATAAATCCTATGTGCAAATCAAGAAATTTAATCCTCAATTTCTATGTCTTTCTTAATCTTTAAGTCATGACATATTCTATATATTTATTGCTTAACTCTACTACACTTACTTTTATCTGAGCAGCTACTTCCACAGCTGCACTTGTTATTTTTAGTATCACTATAAACCTTTTTAAAGGCAAAGCCAAAGATGACAAGAAAAACTAATCCAACTATTATATTTCCCATATTATGCTTCAACTCCTAACTGAATTCGTTTTGAATCAGATTTTTTAATTGTTATGAAAACATACACTGCTGCTACAACAGCTATTATTATAGCCGGTACAAGTCCTGTTGCAGGTTTTCCATAAACTATTAAAGTTCCTACTTGAGCTATAACCATTGCTAAAAGATAACCCACACTAAATTGGAAACCTAAAGCTCTAAATAACCATTTCTTTGAACCCATTTCTGAGTTCATAGCTCCAATAGCCGCAAAGCAAGGTGGTGTAAATAAGTTAAAAGCAAGATATGCAAAAGCCGTTACTGGAGTGAAGAATTCTGTTAAAACTCCTCCTGGTAAATGCAATGCTTCCTCTGAAGCTACAGCTAATAATACTGCAATGGTAGCAACTACATTTTCTTTTGCTATAAAGCCTGTTATTGCTGCTGCTGCAAGTTGCCATCCTACCATTCCTAATGGAACTAATATTGGAGCAATTATTGTTCCAAGGGAAGCAAGAATGCTTAAGCTTTGATCCTCTACTGGCTGTAGATTCCAACCATAAGCTTGTGCAAACCATACAAAGGTATTGCAAACAAGAATAATAGTAGTAGCTTTATAAATAAACCCTTTTGCTTTGTCTATCATTTGCAGGAAAGCATATTTTAAACTTGGCATCTTATATTCTGGTAGTTCCATTATGAAGTAAGAAGAACTCTCCCAAACAAAAATTTTCTTAAGTAAAAGTCCGCCAATTACAATCATAACTATAGCTAGTAAATATATACTTGCTCCAACCCAAGAATTATCTGGGAAGAACACTGCTGTGAAAAGTGCAATAATTGGAAGCTTTGCACCACAAGGTACAAAAGGAGTAAGAATTGTAGTCATTCTTCTCTCGTTAATGTCTTCTATGGTTCTAGTAGCCATAACCCCTGGGATTGCACAGCCTGAACCAACAATCATAGGTATAATAGACTTTCCTGAAAGTCCAATTTTCTTAAAGAATCTATCCATTACTATGGCAACTCTAGCCATATATCCACAATCTTCAAGTAGTGATAAGCAGAAAAATAATACCATAACTAGAGGTAAGAATCCTATAACCGCTCCAACTCCACCAATAACACCGTCAACTATAAGGGCTTGTAATAATGGAGCAACTCCTAAGCTTTCTAAAAATCCATTGGCTGCATTTGGAACAATTTCTGCAAATACTACCTCATTAAAGTAGTCTGATAAGAATCCTCCTAGTCCATTAATTGAGAAAGAGAATACAGCCCACATTATTGCAAAGAAAATTGGTATTCCAAACCACTCATGAGCCACAACTCTATCTACTTTATCTGAAAAGTTAACCTTTTTCGCATCTCTTTTTTTATCTAAGCTCTTATTAACAATACTATCTACTAACTTTTGTCTAGCAATATCCGAGTGTTGATCCGCAAGCTCTAGTTTACCTTGTGGCTTCTTTTCTTCTCCGACCTTTACTGCTTCATTAATTAAATCTAATAAACCTTCCTCTGAAGTAGCAGTGGTATTAATTACTGAACAACCTAGTAATTTACTTAAGGCTTTTAAATCAATTATGTCCCCTCTTTTAGAAAGAACATCACTTTTATTTACAGCAATAATCACTGGAATTCCAAGTTCTAAAAGTTGAGTTGTAAAAAATAAGCTTCTACTAAAATTAGCTCCATCTACTATGTTAATAATTACATCTGGTGCTTCTTCTAAAATGAAATCCCTTGTGATTTTTTCCTCACCACTAAAAGGTGAAATAGAATAAGCTCCTGGAAGATCAACGATTTTTATGTTTCTACCCTTTGAATTATATTTTTTCTTAAGTTCCGCCTCTTTTTTAGCTACAGTAACCCCAGCCCAGTTACCTACTGCCTCTGTCTTTCCTGTAATAGCATTATACAAGGTGGTTTTACCACAGTTAGGATTTCCCGCTAGTGCAATTTTCATCTTAATTCCCCCTCAAAATTTTATATTCGATATTGATACTCATTATCATTTAATATGTAAAATAAAAGGTGCTATTTTCATGGATATTCAGGCTTAAATAATGAACAAGTTCATTTTGTTTAAGTTCACCTCTTCCAAAAGGTGTTTAACTTAATTTAATATAATAGCCTAAAATATCTATTTCAGAGCAATAACTTTAACACCAAAATTTCAGAGTTAAAGTTATTCACTCCTATAGCACATTAAAATCTTAAGTACAAAGTTTTATCTTATAGATTATGCATTATCACAAAGGCAATGTTTTAATAATAGAACCAGAATTCTAAAACTAAATTTATAGGTCTAGCAATAGAGCTGGCATCTAAGTGTTCAGCGTGCTTTAAAAAACTTGAACTACGCCTAAAGCACTTGAGCTATGCCTCAAGAACAATTGATTTTGCCATGATTTCATCAAGTGCATATCTACTATCTTTAATATTAACAATATAATTCCCTGCTAGCTTAGAGATAAGAGTAATTTCTTCCCCTTGAAAGCAACCTAAGGTAAAAAGAAACTTTTGTATTTTTTCCTTTCCTTCCACCTGTTTAATATTAAATGTTTCACCGATTCCTGCTTTTGATAATAACATAATTTTTTCACCCACTTTTAATAATACTGAATTTTATTCTCTATTGATAAATAATATCATTTACTCAAGGAATTTGTCAACATAAATCCACTATTTTCTATAGATAATATTATTCCCATCTGAAAAACCTCAAAGATATTATAGTGCAAATTATTGTAAGAACTATCATAATAACTATAGGAACCAGAGTTTCACTAATTGGTACACCAACAGTGGCTGCTTTTAACAGCTTTATTCCATAGGTCAGTGGTAAAACTCCTGCTACCTTTTGCAATGCTGAAGGCATCACTTCATAAGGTAGAGTTGCACCAGAAAAAATTAGCATAGGAAAGTATAGTAAACTTGCTATAGTACCTGCAATCTTCACATTAGCTGAAATTCCTCCAACCATGAGTCCAATACTGAACATAGATACCATAACTAAAAGGTAAGCACCTAAAAAACTTACCACGGAACCTTTAAAGCTAAAATTAAAGAAAATCCATGATGTGAGATAAATAAGTACAAGTGAGGTTACAGCATAAAGTACGTAAATTGCTAGTTGAACAGCTAGTATTAACACTGGGCTTATTGGTGTAACTTTAAATCTCTTTAGTATTTTTCTGCTCCTATAATCGGATACTACCAGTGGAAGTCCCATAACCCCTCCAGCACAGATAGCTATAACAGCTATTGCCCCAAAGGATTGTTCAAAGAAGGTATAGTTAGCTCCTTCAAAGGCCGCCTTGCTTCCATAGGTGCTTCCGAGAATAAATACCATTACAATAGGTAAACATATGGCAAAAATAAACATATCCATTCCCCTCAAGGATAATTTCATTTCAGTTTTAAGCATTGTTATAAATGTTTTCATTACTTATTCCTCCCCTGCATACCAAAGATAAGCATCTTCAAAGTTTTCAAATGGACTTGAAGCTATGGCCTCTGAAACAGTACCATAAAATACTACTGTGCCTTTTCTGAGAATGGCCACTTTATCACATAAAATCTGAACCTCATCCATATAATGAGAGGTTAGAAAAATAGTGATCCCCTGACTTTTTAACCCAGAAATATACTTCCATAAATCCCGTCTTGCCTTTGTATCAAGACCTGTAGTCAATTCATCTAAAAATACCACCTGTGGACTAGGTATTAATGCAAGTACAATAAAAAGTCTTTGCCTTTCTCCTCCAGATAAATCTTTAACCTGTCTTTGCAATTTGTCTTTAAGCTTGAAAGTTTCTATTAGCTCCAGATAATCCTCAGGCGATTTATATAGAGCATGAGTAGTCTCACAAAGCTCTGAAACAGTAATTTTTTCTTGATAACTTCCTTCCTGAAATTGAACGCCTACCCTTTGAAATAGCTTTTTCCTGTGTTTTATAGGGTCCATTCCCAATATAGCTACTTCTCCAGCATCTAGACTTTTAGTTCCTAGAATACACTCTATAGTTGTACTCTTACCAGCTCCATTAGCTCCAAGAAGCCCAAAGACCTGACCTTTCTGCACTTCAAAACTTATGTCTGAAACAGCAGTAACACCCCCATAGCTTTTTTTTAATCCTTTTACCTTAATAATTTTCTCCATTGTAATGCCTCCTATAACTTTCTTATAAAAGAATAACACCAGGTTAAACACTGGTGTTAAAGTGGAGGGTTTTTAAAATATTCAATTTGCATTTCTTTCAGTTGACCATGAATAACTTTTGCATTTACTTCAGCTGCCTGTAAAGATGTGAGCAGTTTATCACAAATAGAAACTATGTCCTCTTCCAGCTTTGGAGTATTTATTACTTCCTTTATATCAACTTTTTTCCCTTGAGATAATTCCTTTAATAAACGTAAAATTGAGTTTAGAGAGTAATTAGCACACCTAAGAACCCTAATAATTTTCAATATTTTCATATCTGAATCTCTATACACTCTATAAGAATTACTTCTTCGCTTTATTGTAATCAGTCCGTTAAGTTCCCAATTCCTTAAAGTATCCATTGTAATATTCAAGTACTCAGCAGCTTCTTTTCTTGTAAGCTGAGTTGGACTCTCTTCCTGATTATTATCAGCTAGTATTCCTGCTACGATGCTGATTGCCTCTTCTGCCTGATTTTTTTCATACTTTATACTTTCTATATACTTCTCTGTAAGCTCAATAGCCTTACTATACTCCTTCAAGGCTGCTACCTTTATAACCTTAACTACTTGCTTTCTTAGTCCATTTTGCAACACTTCTACTTGTAGCGCAGTTCTTACCAGCTTAAAATGCTCAATATGCACCTTAGTAAATATTCTATAGCCATTAGCTAATCTCTCTGGCTTTGGAATTAGCTTTAAATCTTCATAAAGACGTACAGTATTTGGATGAATTCCAATTATTTTTGCTACCTCTGAGGTTTTATAGGTTTCTATAATATCATCCCCTTCCTCTGTCTTTAATAATAAACCATAATAAAAGTCTGGTGTCTTAATGGAGGCTTTCAAATAAGTTTAAAACTTTAATTATAATCCTTTACTCTCAACCTTTATTTTAATTAAATTATTTAATCCTACTTATTTTTAAAAGTAATAATAGAAATACTCAGGAAAGTTTAGCTGGATTGGGCGGATATATTTACTCCATTAACGAAACTAATTATCCGAACTAACAATATTATAGTAAGAGTTTACCGTTAAGAAATAATAAATCATGTATATAAGAGTATAAGTACCTATTGTTATAATTATAGGCAATGTTAAATTTGTTCTCATAAGTTTTGATAAAAGTGTAGAGGCTGCTACGCTATGCATTATTCCAATGACCAAAGGCAAAGCAAAAACAATAAAAATTTGCTTGCTTATAGAATTTTTTATCTCCTTATTTGTTACTCCTATATTTCTAAGAATTATATACCTACTTTTATCATCATTAGCCTCTGCCAGCTGTTTAAAAAATATTATACTTCCAGTAGCTGCTAGGAATAATAGCCCTAAGAAAGCACCGATAAAAATTATGAGTCCTGAATAAGCAAGTCCGCCTTTATATTGTGAATAATATGAAGTAACTTTAAAAAAGTCATCATCACTCTCCTGAAGTTCCTGTGATAATAAGCTTGTCAAATCAAAAGTAAGTTCTTCGCTGTCTTTTTTATTATCAGTAATATATCCTTTTATTCTGAATGCATTATTTTTTGTGCTGTATTTGTTGTAAACCTCATCCGCAACAACTACTGCATTTCTCATCATACCGGAATTTGAAAGTGAATAGTTTTTAAAGTCTGTTACCTTCATAGTCTGCTTTTCGTTTTTTTCACTTATTGTAATAGTTCTCCCAGCATAATCATAGTTAGTGGTAAAATTTAAACTTTGACTAAATACAACTGCTTCACTGCTGTTTTTTAATTTAATCCTATCCTTCAAGTCCCTTATATTTGCAATTTCATTATAATTGCTCTCTGATATTATATAAAAGCTTGCATCATAGGTTTGGTTTGTTGAAGCTTCCATAACCAAGTCCGGCCACTGTCCATTTACTTTAGTAAAATTCATATCTAAAGAAGTAATAAGTTTATTTTGAGGATATTTTTCAATCACAGCTTCTACCTTTTTATCTAAAGCCTTATCATTACTAGCATAAGCATAAGTAAAGCCATAGTTTTTCTGCAAGTCTACTGAAAGATCGTAGTAAAAGCTTGAGGATACTTCCATAGCCGTAAGTGTAGCAGCACCTAAGATTGCAATTGTTGCTAAAGTTCGTGCACTGCCTTTAATTCTATATAAAAGCTGAGAAACTTCAATCATGTTTATCCCTTTATAATAGGTTCTTTCATTTTTCTTTGAAAGCTTTATAATAAGCAGAGTTAATGAAGAAAAAAGCAAAAATGTCCCTATTACAGTTAGTATTAAAGTTATTAGTATTGCAAAAATACCAAAACTGGATAAGCTCTTTGTATATATGAAATAACCGCTACCAATAAGCAACACAGATAATATTGAACGAAACACAGAAGTTTTTGGTTCCCTCTCCCCTTGACTCTCTGCTTTAAAAAGCTCTATAAGCTTAAACTTATATATAAGTCTGTAACCATGTATCGATGTTATTAAGAACAATATAATAAATACGCTGGCGGTATTTAACACAGCCATTGAAGGTATCATAAAGCTTATGTTTGCTGAAAAGCCCATAAGTCTAATAAGTAACATTATAAATAATTTTGACAAGAGACTTCCCATGATAATACCTGCTATAAGTGCAGCCATTCCCATAAAAATATTCTCATAAAAAAGCATTGTACCTATTTGCCTTTTTCTTATTCCAAGCAAAGAATATAGGCCGATTTCCTTTTTTCTTTTCTTTATAAAGAAGGCGTTTGAATACCAAATAAAAATAGTAACAAATATTGCAATAACTATAGCCGCTGCTTTAAATACAACAGAAAAATTCATTGAAGCTCCAACAATCTTTTGCACCTGAGTATTATATTGTATCGAAGTAAAGGTAAAATAAATCATTATACTGAATACCATGGATACAAAGTATAAAAAATAGTTATAAAAGTTTCTTTTTATATTTTTAAAGGCAATATCAAATAAGCCCATAATTTTCACTCTCCCATCTAGATAAATCTATTACATATCAGCTAAACCGCCGCCTAAAGTCTTAAGTACATCTAGTATCTTTTGGAAGAACTCCTTTCGACCCCCACCACGAACAAGCTCTGTAAATAATAGACCATCCTTAATAAATATTATTCTTCTACAATAGCTGGCTGCAAAAGCATCGTGAGTTACCATCATAATAGTAGCTTTACTTTCTTCGTTTAAATTACTTAGAGCTTGCAGAAGTTCAGTAGATGCTTTTGAATCCAAAGCTCCTGTAGGCTCATCTGCAAGAATTAAAGCAGGTTTGCTTATAATGGCTCTAGCAGCTGCTGTTCTCTGCTTTTGGCCTCCAGAAATTTCGTAAGGATACTTATTTAAGATATCTTCTATACCTAAGCTTTCTGAAACTTCCTTCAGTCTTTGTTTTATTTCATTTAAATCTACTTTAGATAAAGATAATGGTAAAACTATATTTTCCTTTACTGTTAAGGTATCTAAAAGATTAAAATCCTGAAAAACAAAGCCTAGTTTATTTCTTCTGAACACAGACAACTTATCTTCATTCATTTTTACTATATCCTCACCGTCTATAGTAACAGTACCACTACTTGGTTTATCTATAGTTGAAATTATATTTAAAAGTGTTGTTTTTCCTGCCCCTGAAGGTCCCATTATGCCTACAAATTCACCTTCTTTAATATTTAAATCTATATCATGCAGTGCAGTGTATACATTGCCTCTTGAGCCGTAAACCTTCCTTAAATTCTTAGCTACTAAAACATCTTTCATTGATATTACCCTCCTGTATTCCTTAAAAGTACATGAAGATTATTAATCTTCATGCCTACTGTATTCCTAATTTTTTTCTGGGGGCTACTCTAGCTTACTTGCTCTCACTCGTAGTCTGCCCGCAAAAATTATTAATTGTTATGCTTCAGTTTTTCTTATTTCATCTTACAGTCTTATTGTATAAAATTAAGCTCTTTAAATCCATTTTCTTAGCTTACAAAACTATATTCCTAACTTACATTTTTGTCACACAGCGATTTTTTATATCAGGTATGTACTACTTATTTTATTGATAAGAACCATTTAAGACATTTAGGAAAAAACACAAAATAAAAAACAGGCTTAATTAAAACTAAGCCTGCTATCTTCTAATGTCTTATATTTTGAGCAAATTGCTTCATAACTTCCTGTACTTCATTTACCTTTTCAGGTTTTAATAAGGAAATAATTTTAGGCATGAATTGTAAAGCATCCTCCTGGGTGAAAGTACCTTCTGCTTGTTTCTTAAAGTTGTCTTCAAGCAGTTTTCTTGCTTCTTCAATTTTATCTTCTTGTACTCTTTCTAAAATATAGACTAAAAACTTTTCTTGTCCTTGGTTCATAATAAACCCTCCTTGATTTTTTATAGAATTAATTTTATCATGCAAAATAATCCTAGTAAACTTATTGTAAATTAACTTTTTTCAGTTCTGGATACTTATTAAGCTGAGATTGTAACGTGTCTTTTCCTTCACTTTTCAAGTGTTTATTAAAAAACGTCACTGTTACTGACTTAGTGATTTCAAGACACCTTGTTGGAGTAGTATTTCCTCCTATGCCAATCAATTCTCTAAACTGTTTAAAACCTATAAAAAACCCTAAATCTGTGAACTTCATATGATCGCTACCTTCAATGGTAAATAGGTTTCCTGAGGATTTAAGCACTTCAGCAAGTCCTATGATATTTTGAGCTGCTTTTTGGTAAGCCTCCTTATACAACTCTTCACTACCATACATTGAAATAGCTATTTTTCGATCCTCTTCCGTCATATCCTCAAACTTTTTTATTAAAGGTTCTCTACTCTGGATTCCTTGAACATGATATTTATCATTTGCTATCATCAAAAAAGGTGTCATATCTTGCGACTTATTTTTAGGAGTAACAAAAACAATCCCATCTAAATCCACTGCGGCCTTAATTCTGCTATCATTAATCGCCAAATTATATGCTACTGCGCCTCCCACTGAGTGACCAATAGCACCAATTTTATCAATATTTAACCTTCCTTTCAAATTAGAATCAATATGTCCTCCATTGATTTTAACTAAACTGTCAATTACAAACTTAGAATCATCAGCCATAATTTGAGTAATCGTCTCTGCAGGATCTGCTACTTTAAAGTCAGTTTTAGCCTCTTGAGCTGTAACAACTCTATCTGGAAAAATCGTTGCCCAAGATACATAAGTATGGTCTATAGCAGCTACAATATATCCTTGACTAGCCAAATCTTCGCACTGTGAAGTTTGAACCTCCATTGTTGTACCTGCTCCATGAGAGAACAGAATTACTGGATAGCTTTGCTCTTTATCTGATACTTGTAAGTTTTCTTTAGAGTTTGTATTTATTAATCTTAGATGGCTAAACATAAATTCTGGCATATGATAGCCTGAAGCAAAAGCTTTTAAAAGTTGAGATGAATTGTGAAAATATCTATCAAATGGTTTTGAGTTATCTTTCTTTGCAGGGTAATAAATCTTAACCATCAGCTCTCTCTTATTAGACCCCTCCTCCAGAAAAGGATCATGCCGATTTTCATCAATTAAATTAAAGTACTGTATTCCTACATCATAATTTCCTGTTGGCTTTGGAAACTTAAATACTGGAAGAGCATAAGCTAATACTAATGTAACTATAAGAAATATAGTAGACAAACTACATATTATTACCTTAAACATCTTTGGAATTTTAGCTTGAAAAAGCTTATTATTTGCCTTTACTAAGGCAAATAATACAAAAATAATAACAAAGATATAGGAAAAAATCATCTGATACCTAAATCCCTCAAATATGCCATGGATTAAGAATAGAAATAGATTTATCCCCGCCATCCCTAGCCTAACTACTTTTGACTGCTTTCTAAAGCTAAGACATATAGATAGTAAGTTTACCAAAATTAATACTACTTCAAATATCCTCATTGGATCCCCTCCTGTATTACTTTAAAACGCAAACTAATTATTAATTATTCCGTCCTATGTTTCGTTTTAATCTACAGTCTTATTGTATAAAATTACTTTCTATCAAACCATTTTCTTAGCTTACAAAACCATATTTATAACTTACATTTTTGTCACAAAAGAAAAAAGTGGCAGCACCACTTTTAAAACATAATTATATATATCTGATTTTACTCTCCTGATACTGCAAAATAGTCTAGATGCTTAGGAAATATAATAGCTACTTTTGTATAATCTCCATATTTTGATTCAATTGACATGTCGTGCCCAAGCTTCCTTGATAACCGTTTAGAAAGATAAAGCCCTATACCAGTTGATTTATAATTTTCTCTGCCATTATACCCAGTAAAGCCTTTATCAAATACTCTATCAAGATCTTCAGGCTTGATTCCTATACCATTGTCTTCTATAATAAGCTTTTGAACTCTAGCCTCAATTAACCCATAAATTTTGATTTTCCCACCTATAGAAGTATACTTCAAAGAATTAGATAACATTTGATCTAGAATAAACAACAGCCACTTTTTATCTGTTATTACCATGAAATCTGTATTTTTGATTTCTATAGTTATTTTCTTATTAATAAAAGTCTTAGCTTGCTTTTTTACTGCTTCCTTCACTAATCTATTTAACTCAACCTCACTTATAAGATAATCTTTTGAAAAGTCATCTATTTTAGAATAATAAAGCGCCTGTTCTATGTAGTTTTCTACTTTGCCTAGTTCTTCTTCTATGCTATACAAGGTATCCTTACTTGGAGAACTTGAATCATTTTCTATGAGCAATTTACCTACTGCTATAGGAGTCTTAACTTGATGTACCCAAGAAGTTATAAACTCTTCATGGTCCTTTTTTTGTTCCTGAAGCCTTTGTATCTTAGCACTTTGTTCATTGTATGAAGCTTCAAGCACCTGATTATAAAGAGTTTGTTCATAGCTTTTAGGCTTTGGCAGGCGGTTTATTATTTCATCGCTTTCATTTCTAACAATATGATTTAGGGCTTTAAAATAACTTTTATAATACAGAAACTTAGCAATCAAATAAAGTACAAAAAAAGAAGTTGAAACTAAATTGATATATAATACATTTGCTGCACCTACTTTAAATGCCTTATCTAGATAAATTACTAGTGATATAAATATCATGAGCAAGAAAAAGCACAGTATGGAAATTTTCTTATCTGCTAAAAATTTTGTAAACCTCATAATATTACATAACCCTGGCCCTTCTTCGTCTGAATATAATCAACAAGTCCAAAATCCTCAAGCTTTTTTCTGAGTCTATTAATATTTACCGTTAAAGTATTGTCATCTATGAAACTCTCATCCTCCCATAATGCTCTCATTATATTATCCCTGCTTATTATTTCTCCCTTATCCTTCATAAGAGTATATAGAATTCTAAACTCATTCTTAGTAAGCTCTAATTTTCTATTATTAAATATTATTGAGTTATCCTTAATGTTAAGCACCGCCCCATTATGTTCAATTATGTTTGAAAAGGCATTTGTATAATTATAAGTCCTTCTCAAAAGTCCATTTATCTTTGCCATCAGTACATCCAGAGAAAAGGGCTTTTGTATAAAATCATCTCCACCCATGTTTATAGCCATGATTATGTCCATATTAGTATTTCTCGAGGAAATAAATATTATAGGGACCTTTGATACTTCTCTGATTTTACCGCACCAATAGAAACCATCGTAGGAGGGTAAGTTTATATCCATAAGGACAAGATGTGGTTCATACTTTACAAAATCATCAAACACCTTGTTAAGGTCTTGCACAATATATCCTTCAAATCCCCATCTTACAATGTTTTCTAAAATTATTTCTCTCATTTTAAGATCATCTTCTATTATCATAATTTTAAACATAAAAAATCTTCCTTTCACTACCCATTAATTATCAAAATTATGTTATGCAAAATCTCATTTACTTATAGTATGTTTCACCATAACAGGTATACTATAGACTTTTAATTTATTTTGTCTAATTTTCCATAATATCAATATAACAAGTATTTAAACCCAGTATATTCTAGTTGTATATGAATCTTCATTTTTATCAAATGACCCTAAAAAGCTTATAAACTTAAAAATAGTACCTTTTGCACTATCATGATAAGTTCTATATGCTCCTATATCTTTGAAGTTTCATCGGAGCTCATCTTATTATTACTATAAACCCTATCAGAATTACTGTCACGTTCGTAATATTTGTTGAAAAAGCACTTTCTATATTGGTTATAGCTGGTGAATTAATTATTTCATTATGGTCATCCACTATTAGAATTTTTTCATTACTCATCAATAAGTTAGCTCATAAGATTTTAAATTTATATTATTACAATTATAGCATGTCTTTACTTATATAATACGTTCTACTTGTATAAACCTAAAAATATAAAGAAGTCTAATGTGACAGAAATGTAAGTAACAAATATGGCTTTGTAAGGTGAAGAAATGGATAATGAACTCTATGTTCATTATAATCAAATGAGAAAACAAATCACGACAAATAATTCCCAATCAGATTGTGGTACTTATGGAGGTATTCAAATGAGACTTTTTGAAATGTTGCTTTTATTGCTAAATGTAGTTTTTTCAGTGGAGAACTTTTTACTAAAAAAGCGCCTTCCCAAATCGGCATTTATGCTTACAAGCGTAGCCAGCCTAGCTATGCTCATTATTCACCTCTTAGTTGAAGGTTATAGATTTCAGCTTATATTTTTATACTGTATTACTGTACTTGTATTTGTCTATTCAACTTTTAATTATCACAAAGCACCTGTGTCTAGCAAAGCCTCACGTGGTAAACGCATTCTCGGAAACACTTTTATTATTGCATCACTTCTCGTAACTGCTAGCTTAATGTATATCTTTCCCGTGTTCACCTTGCCCAATCCAACTGGAACATTTAAGGTGGGCACAGAAGCTTTTCATCTAATTGATCAGCAAAGAAGTGAAATATTAGATAAAGAGACAAACAGAAAGAGAGAACTAATGATCCAGGTATGGTATCCTGCTGAAAATACTCATGGAAGACCAATGCCTTTTATCCCCGATACTCAGATTTTGAAGCCAATGGCAGAAAATTATAGTCTTCCATGGTGTACTTTTCAATATCTAAAGTATGTTTTGAGCCATTCATATAAAGATGCCAATATCTCTACTGCTAAAAATTCATACCCTCTTATTATTATAAATCCCGGCTTCGGCTCTTCCAGATTTCTTCATACGTCTCAAGCCGAAAATCTTGCCAGCCATGGATATATCGTTGTAGCTATCGATCATACATATAATACATTTGCCACTGTATTTCCCGAGGGTCAAATTACAGCTTGCAAAACAAATGAATTTTTTTCCTCAAATGATGATTATAGAACTACAAGGAATAACCGTGACAAAATTGGAAAGGTTTTAACCGATGATGTGACTTTTGTTCTTAATGAATTGCAATTAATCAATTCCGGTCAAGTTCAAAGCAGCCTTAAAGGAAAGTTTGATTTGGCTCATATAGGCATTTTCGGTCATTCCATAGGCGGTGCAACAGCTTATGATTCTTCATATGATCCTAGAATTATAGCTGGAATAGATCTTGATGGAGGTTTATACCGACTTGACAGTAGAACAGGCCCCAATAAGCCATTTTTGTTCATTGACTCAGAGGAGCAATTTAAAAATATTAAAATGGTTATAGATAACCATGTCTACAGCGACCAAGAACTTAAGGAAATTGGCACCACAAGGGAGTGGAAAACTGAAGAAACTGCTGACAAAAAAGCCGAACTCAATCTTATGAGGAACTCAGCGAACATCGGAGGGCAAACAATATATATTGGGAATTCAGCACATTTAAATTTCACTGACTCACAATTCTTTTCTCCGATTTTCAAATTATTCGGCGCAACAGGAAATATTAATCCACAAAGAGCCAATACCATTGTAAATTCATATATTCTAGATTTCTTTAACAAGTATTTAAAAAATGAAAATGGAAGTTTGATAACTGAGCCAAACAATAAGTTTCCAGAAGTTAAGTTTATTACTCCACTTTTATCAAACATGGATTGAGATTCCCTCAAAAAAATACTAAATAAACACCACAGAAATTTTTCATGAATACTATAGATTATTTTGAAAGATGTGAGGCCATTTCTCTTATCTTTGCTTCGATTAGGAATATGCAAACTTTATTTTTTTCTCAAATGTATCTACGCAATTATCGAAAATCCGAACAAACTGAGGTCTTAATATATTAAGGCCTCTTTTATTATTTATTTGTGGTACGCTTCAACATATCGCTACTAAGTACCATCTTTATAGGCTATTTATGGAAATAATAGTAAAATAATGTTATAATTGATTTATAATTGTAATTTCCTATTAAGGCTGCTTTATTTCTAATAAGTAGTAGCTGAAAGGGTTTATAAATCGTAGTCTTAGTTTAAGTAATATGATAACGGGAGTGAATTATATTGGACAACAAAATTAAAGTACATTTCATGGGAATATGCGGAAGCGGTGCTGCACCCATAGCAATCATAGCAAAAAATAGTGGATTTCAAGTTTCTGGTTGTGACTTGAATGCATCAGGGTATTATAAAGATGCTCTTTCAGAAAATGGTATAGATATTTTACAAGGTCATGATTTAAGCCATATTGAAGATATCAATATCTTAGCTATATCACCTGCTATTTTGGACATTTCTCCTAATCATCCTGAAATAGTGGAAGCTCGAAAAAGAGGAATTTTAATGACCTGGCAGGAGTTTTCTTCAAAATATATTCAAAATGAAAAGTTTCTTATTTCCATTGCAGGTACCCATGGCAAATCTACAACTACAGTTTTAATGGGGCTTGTTTTAGAAAATGGAGGACTTGATCCAATTGTGGAAGCTGGAACCACCTTTAAGAAATGGGGTGGCGGCTATAGGCTTGGAAAATCTGATTACTTTGTATGTGAAGCTGATGAATTCAATAATAATTTTTTAAATTATAGCTCTTCAATTGCAATAATAAACAATGTGGAAATGGATCATCCTGAGTTTTTTAAAGATATAACTGAAGTTAAGACTTCCTTCAAAAATTTTATAAAGAAACTAAAAGGTCCTAAAATTTTAATTGTTAATGAAGATAGCTTAGCTATTGGTGAAATATTATTTGAATTAAAGCAGTGGCTAAGGGATGAAGGAATAAAGGTCATTGGCTATTATATGGATAATAAGATAGACTTCCCCTTCCACTCAGAATATAAAGCAGAATTAACTTTAAATGCTCCTAACCACTCTTCATTTAAAGTCCTAAGTAATCATAAAGAATATAATTTTAACCTTGGCTTGATAGGTAAGCATAATGTAGAGAATTCTTTAGGAGTTCTAATTGCAGCCTTAGAACTAGGTGTTGATATGGATTCTATAAAGAACTCCTTTGAAAACTTCAAGGGAATAGGTAGAAGACTAGAATTAATAGGAGAAGTTCATGGAATTAGGATTTTTGATGACTATGCTCATCATCCTACTGCAGTAGCCACTACCTTATCTTCAATTAAACTTAGTTATCCTGACAGGAAGGTGTTTGCTGTTTTTGAGCCTCATCAACTTTCAAGAGCAAAGCTATTTTTCAATGAGTTTGCTCTAGCACTTGAAAAAGCTGACAGAGTAATCATTACAAAACCCTTTTTAGGAAGAGAAGCAAACAAAAATCTAGAGCCTGTTGATTTTGAACTACTATGTGCTAAAATAGGTAATCATAAAGCAGAGCATATAAAAACCTCTGATGAAATATGTAATAAAATTCTTAATGAAGCTAAAAGTGGAGACATAATCATTGTTTTTGGAGCAGGTGAATCCTATAAATTATCTAGAAAAATAATTGATGCATTAAATAAGAAATCATAGTTCATACTTGTTTTTCTGCAAATATTGAAGATGAATAAAATAAATTTGATCTTCAAACCATGTTCTAAACAAAACTTAAGACCTTGAGTAATGGTTATTTAATGAAATTAGAGTTGGATATCGGTGGTATTAATCTCCCACCAGCATCCAACTCTAATTTTATAAAAACCTGATTTAATCTAAATTTATTTGACCATAATGTTCCCCATTACGTTTCATAATAGCTGCCTTCTCACTAATCCAATGGATTGTAAAATACCCACTGGAAAAACTATTTAATCCATCAATTCTATTCCAGTTCACTGGCTTTTTAAATAACCAGAGCTTTTGTTCATATATGGTACTGTATCCCCCAAGCAAGAACGATCTTTCAACAATCACCACTGTATTAGTTTTTTCTGGTGAAGTAAAGTAAATTTCTTTTTGATCCAAAAAGATTAGTGGATACGTTATAGTAGTAATTGAAATAAAAATAAAAACAATATTAGCAATTATTTTATTTAATATTTTCTCTCTAACTACATAGGAAGTAAATAAATACGAACCTACTATAATTAATCCAGCATCTGTATAATTGCCAATTGGTGATAATTGAAAAAACAGCCTAAGAATTATAGTGACTATTACAATGATTATATAAGTCCTAACTATAGTCTTAAATAAATTCTTTCTTTTAATGATAATCCCCCCATATTTCTAACAATTAACACTTGAATTCTATAATTATACCATATGTAAAAAGTTGCTAGTATTATAGTTTTATACTTACCTACCACTCAAAATGCCATTGGCAGTGAGCCTTTATGGACTATTAAGTATTCTAAATCAAAATTATTGCCTCCTTAGGACATTGACATGTCCTCAATTAGTTGCTAAGTATAAATTCCACGGCCTTCAAAGTTTTTTCAGCTAAATCTTCTGGATACCAGTGACCAATTCCTTTATTAATATGGTATTCATGGGCAAGTCCAACTTCTTTAAATAATTTTAAAAGATGCTGAACAGTTGGGTCAGTGTCCTTTTCCCCTTCAAGAATAACTATTTTTGTTTTTCTTTCTGCAAATTTCTTTGTGTCTTCAAGTCCCATGTTATCTAAATAATCACCAGGACATAATGCAATAACCCCTTTTATTGGCATAGTGTTTTCAAAAGCAATATTAATAGAAGTAGTTGCACCACCAGAGAAACCTCCAATTATTACACAAGTTTCATCAATGGAATAATCTAATAATAACTGTTCATAGCAAGCTTTTAGCTCTTTTCTTGATATAGCTGGATCCCTAAGCCAGCCAAAGCTGTTATGAAAATACATTTGTGATGATTGAGGATATACAACTATGTACCCTTTTTCTAAAAGTGCATCAGGTTTCCAATACCAGCTATTATTTCTCATATTGCAATGAAATCCATCACCATGTAGGCAAAAGAATAATGGATGTTTTTTTGTTGAATCATAGGATTTTGGAAGGTGAACTTCATATTTTAGCTTAGAATTTTCTTTAGCCTGTTGAAGTAGCTTTACATTTAAATTATTAAGAGACTCATATTCAGGATGATTTCTTAATAGATCAAAGTTTGGCCAATGTAATGGAAATGGATAATCTTTTTCAAGTGCTCTTTTTATAAGCTTAATACAACTGTCACTATTATTGGTTCGAGTATATATCCTAGATTCATCTACCATAAGTTCAAACAGATTTTCTTCATATTCCTCCTTTGGTAAAAGTTCCTTTGCCTGAAGAAGTATATTTAAAACCTCCTCATACTTTTCTTCAGAGAATGGTATTGAATAGTATTGTTCAAATTCATAAAAGTTTTTATAACTCATAAGTATCCCCCTAATTAATATTTATTTATAGGGTTCCTTGGCGAAT
>NZ_DGLI01000010.1 GCF_002387895.1 Clostridium sp. UBA4548 | reverse complement strand
ACAAATTATTTTACAGACTCATTTTTCATGCTTTTTATTCCTTCCATATGTGTTGATATTCATTATCAAAATAAGCTAAATTGAATGCTCCACTTACATTTCCACCTAATATGAAATATAGAGACGCTCCAAATTGGACTTTAAGGTCACTTTCTATACCTTTTGATTTTGAGTCTACACAATTATAAATTGAGTCCATAGTGTCTTCTAAAAAATCACATGAACATTTATTTGATTTGTTTATATATGAGTGGAATTTTCCAGTTCCAAATTCTTTTGATATAGACCCAATTCCATATCCAATTGATGCTGAATAGTCAGCGCCTATATCATTCTTTCCACCACTACCTTTATATTTTAGCATATCATTTTTTGCAACAGCACTTAAAGATACTGGAACCCTCATATATTGCTCCGAAGCTTGGACGCCTATTCCAATGCCTACTCCTACTTCTGCTTCAAATAATTTTACCGCTATATCAAAATGTTGCTTTGTCCCACATGCTTCTTAAAGACATCGAATCAACTCTAGCATTTTCAAGCAAATCCCATATATCATTAAATTACTCATATTTCTCGACTCCATATCGAGTTAAGTACCAACCTTTTTCATTAACACTTATTGTAGTTATTACTTCTTTTATAGTAAATTCAGTGCCAAAAACATCTGTTGCATATTGGCATTTGCATCTTGCTTATTTATCGGATTATTCATTGAGTAGGCATATGCATTATGGGACAATAATTCTCCCGCAGCTCCTACTATACCATCAGCATTTATAAACCTTCCCCACTCTGGATTATAATATCTACTTTGTAAATAATATAATCCAGTCTCGGTATCATACCTATCAAATGTATAATGCAAATATAAAAATAGGCAGGTAGTTTTTGTTCTATCTACTTATTTTCTATTAAAGTATTATTTAAAATAATTAAAACTTTTTTTATATTTCGATAATTGTTTCTACAAGTATTATCATTAGCGCTTTTTTTCAAATAAATCTAATATGACTAAAATTGAAACAAATGGATAGACAATCCAATACTTTGAAATTATAGGTGAAATATCCGCATGAAATATTATCCAAACTATCACTGCACCAAATTTTATTATCAAAAAAATATATACTAATGTTTTGAAAATTACCAGTGGCACAGTATGAATCTTTAACTTTTCAGCAATCTTGTCATACATTTGTATGATAATGCATAAGAAAACAATAGTATCTAATATAAACATAACGCTATCCATAAATCACCCCAAATTAGTTAATATTGAATAAAAATAATTTCTTCACCCGATAAACCGCTGTGTTCGGACATATATTTTAATCCGCCATATGCACCGCTACCCCAAAATGCCACTTCTGCTAAAACCCCTGTACCTGCATACTTTAAGATTTTACAAAAATACTTGCTCCCAAACTTTGCTGAACTACTAACAAGAAAAACAAGTAAGTCATATTCATCTGAACCCGGGATTTTATTAGATGTTTTTCCCTTATAGAAAGCCACCATTTGATACATAACAACTAATTGTTCTTATAGTAAGTTATTTATAATTCATACTTAAAATTTAGTTTAGTATTCTATGGTTATTTATACTAGCATTTACTTTTTCACTTTAGTAACTTTTATCATCATGGGTATTAGTATAAAAATTAATAATAATCCTATAGCAGAAATATATATATTATTAATATATATTCCTATCGACATCACAACTAGAGGTAAAATCATCATAAGAGCTCCTAATATAGCTAAATAATTCTTTGTGTATACTATTCCTACAAACCCAACAACTGAAACAATTAAAGCAAATGTTATAATTATTAATCTAGAGCCTTCTCCAAGTTTAAAGACAACATATCTAGTAAATATTATAGTAATTAAGACTAAAATAGCCCCTAAAATTGGCATGATTTTCTTCACATTCATCATCTCCCATAATATTTGCCTTTTATTCCATTTGAAACTTTATCTATAGTATACCTTGACCAACGCATAACTCAAATCCTATAGCACCTACTAGCATTATACATTACGAGAAATACTAGTTTCTCTCACTTCGTTTTTCTCTTCCTCATTGTATATACTGGTAAGAATCTAATAACATTTTTATTATTAATTTGATTTTAATATACGTTTAAAATAATAAACAGTATTTAATCAAACCTAAAGAGTATTAAACTAAAGTAACCACTAAGTAATGTATTGCGTATTTTTTATATTGTTAAATATAATGTTACATTAACTTAAACCCATTATTTGCTACAACCTTTATGTTGTCAGTAATATATTCTTTAACAATATAATCCCCTTTTATTACATCTTGTAATTCTACATTCCTTTTCATCCATTTTACCAATGAATTAAACTCTTTAGTTACTTTTAAATCTTTATTGACTATAATGCCATTATCATCATAATATTTAGGTTCTACCCATAACCTTCCTCTTGTTATTGTTTTTTTTTCATGTTTGACCAAGGTTCTAGTAAATTCTATTACTGGGCTTCTTAAATAATCTAATCTATACTCAAATTCCTCATCAGTTACTATCTTCCCAAACTCTTCCTTATATAGATATAAAATATGAATTTTTGGGGTTACTTCTCTTAACTCATTGAAAGTAACTAATTTTTTACTTTCTAAATCCTCAGCAAGAATTATAAATCCTTGCTTAAAAACCTGCTGAATAAACTTTTCTTCTAACTCTTTTTCTATATAAAAACTTACTTGATTTCCCAAAGTTTCCACCCCTTTCATGCTATGGTTCATATATAACTGGACTAATCCCTGAATTATATGGCATAAAATAAATTGGTGCTTCATTATAATCTGGTGAATTCGTAATATCTTCTATTGCTTTTGCTTCACGAGTTATCGAAATTCCATTTTTGCTTAACTTGTCACACTGGTATATTTTAATTACTTCTCCATCTACAATTTCAACTTTATCTGCATATCTATATGATTTTGTTCCATTTGGAGTATTGTATCTAAACTAGGTTTACATTCTGCCATTTGTGTTCGTAGGCTTGATATTACTAATTGTTGTTTGGTGCAATATTCCACCGTTTTTACCATTTGAATTTGGCACTGACTTAGCTCCAGACTGAAGACCCTTCTTTAAACGCGCAGATCCATAATTAACAGTTTCCTTAACCCTTCCCCAGATACTCTTATTGCTACTTATAGCGCCACCTACTGTTTGATTTCCTGTATTTCTGTCACTTACCCCACCGCCATCTTGTGCTTGGGTAGCGGCAACCCCCGTATCATCCTTTAGGTTAAAGGGCTCCTTATAGCAATATGTGAATATATTATGCGATAATAATTCTCCTACTTGTCCATCTAGTGCATCCGCATTTATAAACCTTCCTTACTCTGCAGATAATAAAGACCAGTCTCGGTATCATATCTGTATCCTCTATATCTATAAGGGTTCTTATATCCTACATGGGTTGTATTGTTTGTTATATCCGCACCAGCAGCATCCTTTATAAATATTAACTTACCCCAAGAATCATAGGTTTAAGATACAACTTGAGTTCCTGCTTTATCTATTAATCCAATTATATCACCTTGGGCATTTCTTACATAGAAGTATGAGTTCTCCATTATCATTAGCAGTATAAATATGCTCTTTTTTTTGAAGACTAACTAATGCATTCACACGCTCTTTTTAAAAATAGTATCCACTTGTAATTTTTACATAAACTTCAACAGCCAGCAAGCACAAGGCTATGGTGAGAGTACTTTCAATAAAAATTTGAATTAAAGCTAAATAAAAAAAGAACAGATAATCTCTGCTCTTTCATACTTCTTTTAACCTATTAGTTACATTAATATCCTCTGTTGATGGTGTAACATCTCCTGATGGATGATTATGAAATAGAATTACTGATGCTGAATTTCCGTAAATAGCTACTTTAAAAACTTCTCTTGGATGAACTATAGAGCTATTTAATGAACCAATTGAATAGGTGTAAGATCGAACGTTCTTACAGAATATCGTCCTGATATCGGATCAAATACCCACTCATAACACTTTTCATTATATTCTATTCTAATCACATAGTCATATTTGACAAAGTAATTTATATTCACTTGTTTTTTTTGTTTATATGACTGATTAATCTCAATTGTATTTGTTGTCCTCGATTTAGCATCTTTTATTACAATCTCACGAGCACCTTTTAGTGTGTATTGAGGTCGAAATAAAAATACAGTTATTATAATCGCAACTCCAGTAAATATTAATATCAATCCTGTATAATTAATTATTTTACTTGATTTATATTTTTTGCTAAACACTTTCATTACTACAGAAACTATCACAAAAGTTAAAGATGTTGCTGTATAGCTAAAAGTTCCTCCATAAACACGATACATAATAAAACTTGAGAATAAAATTAATACTGCTAAATTAATAATTCGATCGAAATCAAACTTATTAACATATTCCTCCATAATGTTTTTAAATGGTACTTTTTTCATAATCCCTACCCCAAATCCATAAATAATTATAGTTTGTTTTTATATTAATCCTATTTAATATCACAATCCAACACTTCGTATTCTGGAGCCATTCCCTTTTCATAAGCTTGAGTGTATAAAAATCTTAATCATCCTTTCTATTGGCAGGATTATTCTTACATTACACAAGCATATTATGAGATAATAACTCACCCTGAACTCCAGTTATAGCATCAGCATTTATAAAGCTTCCCCACTCTGGGTTATAGTATCTTGATTCTAGATAATATAATCCTGTCTCGGTATCATACCTATACCCTTAATTTTACATTTATAGAAAGAAAAATTCCACCACAATAACATGGTGGAAAAAATTTCTTGAGTACAGCTTAAAATTTATTTAGGAAACCATTTAACAATATATCTGTAAAATGCCTCGTAGGAAAAATCAATTGCTACAGATTTCTAAAAGTTTCTTAAAATTTTATATTATGATTGTTTTAGTATCCTAAATATACCTATTTGAAAAAGAATTTCGTAATAACTTAGTTAGATTTGAAACATGATGCTATAATATATATTTTAAAACTCAGCTTTAGTAGGTTTTAAGCTGAACGTATTAATTGAATACTGGACTTAAGTCAATATTGCGGTTTAATCATATTATTATTAGACTATCTTCTTGTATAAGGAATGGTTGCCCTTGAATTATGTTAATTAATTCTAATGCTTTTAAATTATATATATTAGTATAATATATCAGTTCATCATTATCTATTTTAGCATCTTCAGTAATTAAATATTGTGACTGATAAACACCTATAATTTTGCCATTCACATTTATTGTTCTTCTATGTTCCCATTCATAGCCACTAAACTCAATAGTACTATTTAGTTTAGTGTCATAAATATAAACTGCATCTCCACTTGAGGAAATCCATAAAATATTACTTAAATAAGATAGTTTTATTTTGTGATACTTATATGTAACAATATCGTACATAATCAGTTCCGAATAACCTTTATCAAAATAACTTACCTTATAATATATTTTAGCATCACTTACACTAATAAGCTGTATCGCTCCATCTTTACCTATCTCTTGAACAATTTTATAAGAAATGTTTTTTAAGTTACATTTTACTTCACTTGTAAAATTGTTTACTGGAAGAATATAAATACCGTCTACACAACCTCTAACAGCACTGGCATCTATATCACAATTATACAAATACTCGTATTTATCAACTTCATTATATAATGCAGAATATAGAATGATATAGCCATTACCATGAACATCATGTGAAACAATTTGTTGAAAACCTTTATTAGAGAATGCTTTATCGACTATTGGGTATCTTTTGCTTTCATTAATATCATATAAGTATAAATCAAACTTATTATTTTCATGAAAATGACTATAGTGACCTTTAAATACGTTAATCTTATCAATTTGATAACCTATATAACTTTCACTTAACACAAAAGGCATGATTTGATATATAATATTTTGAGATTTTACAGTTTCATTTATATTTATCAAAGAGTTATTTTCAATAAAATCCTCGAATCCAATTTGAAATTGTTTTTCATAAGTACTCATTTTAATATCTAACCTATAAAAACTCACATAATTAACCTTATATGGACTCTCTAATGCAATATAATATAAAACTTTAGAAATTTTATCAAAGAAATAGTTAATAATATTTTTAGATATCTTAATATATTCAATTGTATGATTTTCTATATTATATTTTAAGAAAGCATCATAAATTGTACAATACTCACTTATTTGACCTTCTAACTCATACTGTTGCATGCTTTCTCTTATAAGATAAATGTAATTCTCATATCTATAAATAGGTATATAGCTAACATCATCTGTATTCCTTAAATTTAAATGCATAATATTCAAAATAATACACATCCTTTCAAAAACATATTTAACACACAGAGTCTTACTGAAAATAGGCTATTCTAATTCTTTAAATTAAATGAAAGATATCTTATGGTTATGCCACAAAAACTAGTTGTTCTTGACAATTCATGATTCAAGTAGCAACATATGATGTTAACATAATCCTTTCTCATACCATATATAGTGAATAAATAATGTTGCCTATTTATTATAGTTTAATCATCTTATTATTTTATTTTTGGCAAGTCAAAGAAAATGTGAACTCTTGGCTCATTAATTCCTACACCATGGTAATGATTAAAATACACACCTGGCCCACTTTTAGGGCCATCTATATGATTTTCCCATTTTTTTATTCCACCTGTTTTCAAAGCCAATTTTTCAGCATTATGTTGTGCAAATGTATATATATCATTCCCACCTCTTACATGTAATTGAGCGTCTGAAAAATTCATAGGTGTATTAAAATTAACCATCACATTATTAGCTGACTTGTCAATAGTTGCTGGATAATAACTTCCGCTTTTCCGCTTTTCCATTGGTATATCTAAAGCACCTGATATTGCTATGCCTGGCGAACTTGTTTTTGTCTTATTTTTAGGAACAACTGCTCCTAAAATAGCACCTATTGTTCCAACAGTACCATAATATAAACCTTTTAAACACTCTAGAAGTGCCCCACCTGTAGTGATTACAGCACCACCGCCACCGCCCCCTCCAAAATTATCAAGTGCTTGGCTATGCAGAAAGCCACTATCATCTTTCATATTTATAGGGTCATTAGAACAGTATGCAAAGATATTATGACTTAACAATTCTCCTACTACTCCACCTAACGCATCACCATTTATAAATCTTCCCCACTCTGGATTGTAATATCTACTTTGTAAATAATATAATCCAGTCTCGGTATCATACCTATACCCTCTATATCTATAAGGGTTCTTAACTCCTACAGTATCCTTCAATGTACCAGTAATTCCATTTTTATTCGTATCGCTAGCATCATCCATCTCTGCTTTAGATGGAGTCATCTTACCCCAACTGTCATAGTTGTAGGCTACCACTTGAGTTCCTGCTTTATCTATTAATCCTATTATATC
>NZ_DGLI01000029.1 GCF_002387895.1 Clostridium sp. UBA4548 | reverse complement strand
ATTATTTTACAGACTCAAGTATTAATTAATAATGAACCTGATTCTAAAATCAGTATAGATAACTTCAAAGCTACTCCAATGATTGGGTTTCCATGGCAAGATCATGAAAGAGAATATCTTCCTTTCTTTGGATGTTTCTCCTGCAACTACATGTCCCATGTGAATATCCCAACCACCAGGGAGAAAGAATTTATTGAAGCCTCGCTGTTGCAAAAAGGAATTCATTTGGTGAGTTATATATGTAAGCATGAACTCCAAGATAATATTGACCTTCTTTAAGCTCTGTTCCCTTATCAGCAGTTAAGCCTGCTGGCTCTCCATTTTTATTAAGAATATCGAATTGCTCCATTACATACCTCCTATAGCATATAAATAATTTTTACTTAGCTAATAACCATAGTTGACCAACAATATATTTGAATTGTGACATAAAAAACACCTCATATTCTCGTTGAATAATACGGTATTATAGATAAATTATTAAATTGTATATTGGTTTCGCCATTTTAAAAAGAATGCGTAAGATGGTCTATTCTTCTACATCAAGCAAATAGTCAATAAATTTTTCATGTAATGCATCATTTTTCTTTAAAGATATTCTTGTTTTTTGTTCAATTAAATCAATTGTATAATTGTCAGCTAATTTATCTCCACCATCAATCATTACCAAAATGGAATGAATAACACCTCTAATAACTTCATTTAGTATTTTCTCATAGGCAATCTTTTCATCATCAGATACAATTTTATCTTTAAGTATTTTATATTCTTCCTCAACATCAGACCATATTAAATCAGTGTTAATGGTTAATCCTTCAATACTTGTTTTTACCCAGTAATCTTTTATATCTTTAAGGTTATTAAATAGTAACCTCTGCATATCCATGTGCTACCTCCTATAGATTCGTATTTATTACTAAGACGTCCTTTAATAAAATTATGCAGTAATAATCTAAACATTAAAATGGGTTTCAATATACTTCCTAAAGTATTTATAATACATGAAGCCCCATATGGGAGTATTATTATAATAGTAAATTTTTTCATTAGTCAAATCAAAAATAATTGGCATTTCAAAAAGTGCAAAGTGCTTTTTAGGTCTTGCTGTAGCAAATTTTATTGCTTCTTTTGAGACATTTTCAGATACAAGTACGTTAAATATTGATATCCCGTTTTGTATTCCTCTAGGTAAACCTTTATAATTCTTCAAAGAGTAATCTACACAAGCATATGAATAAATAACAATATCGCTAGCATCAATTTTGTTAGTATAAGATATAAATGAAAAAATTTTTAATTTTGTTGCTAGCCATTTCATTTGAAAAATTTCTTCATACATACTTTTTACTTCAAGTGAATTTATTTGAATTTCATCAGTTCTAGTATAACGTTGTGAAACCTTGTTAAGATAATCACTATAATTCATATATTCTTCCCCCTATACTTAACTATTTATAACGGAATTTTTACCAGTGCGAAGCACTATAAGAAGATTTCGATTAACTTCTCTGTAGAATATTCTTATTATGTGCGGGATTCTATATATAGGCAAGTTCAGTAATTAGCTCAATAATTTGCTTCTTTGTTCCTTCAATCAAATTTACTCCGACGGGCCTGCCCTTTTTTCCACTAATTTCTGAAACATGAAATTCGTGAATTAGATTATCCACCAGTCGCATTTTCATCTTTGTCGAGTTTGCTTTTTCCCAATCCATTACGAATTTATCAAATATCAATGAAGCGGCTCCACGAGGCATGTTATTTTCTCTGAAGGATTTCCTGTATGAATGATATGTATATTCACGCCCACAATTGGACGTAACAACACCTGTGAGCGACGAGCATGATATAATTTCGCCACATGCCAAACATTTGATTTTGCCGACTTCCATCAAGTTATAAACCTCTCGAGCCGTCTTACAACGCACATAAATTGTTAATCCGACATCATCAAGCAAGTCCTCGTTAATTGCCCCAAGTGAGTCACTTTTATATAATTGTCGCAAACTGTTTCGAGAAACTTTTTGACACCACTTGCAATTTTGCTTGTATTTATTCCCATCATTTTCTGTGGAATTATTAAGCTTTTTATGATTTCTCCTTGCAATCCTAGCTTCATCATAGGTAGCATAACGTATCAAAAATCCATCATGAAACATTTCATCGACTAGCATAATAGCTTTGTTCAAGTCATTCAAATCAAAAACGTTTATATCTTCTACTGTAAAGTAACCCTTATGGAACGTTACCGAGTTTACAAGAATATATCCACTTCTTCCATAAGTATAAATCCATCCGTATTTTTTAGTATACTTTGGCACAACATATCCAAGATTATATTTATCAAGTAAAATCTTGTTGAACTGTTCAAAAGCTTCAAAGGCACTTTGATTCATAAACCCACGTATCTGAGCAAGACGTGGCTTTGAAGCCTTGTCATACAATTCTAACCATTCAGTCATAAAATACCCCTCCCTAGAAACTAATATAAATTATCAATACTTCGTCATAGTTTACAACAATGACTTAATTCATAAGAAAATCGTATCATACTTACCATTTTATTTCATTAATTTCCAATATATTTCAGTTAACTTTTATTTTTCATACCGTATTATTCAGTTTTCAAAGTACATTATTTTACTCTAATTTTCATTAGTTAAGTCTCTTAATTATCAAAGGATAACTTTTGTACTAATGTAATATTTGGTATAATACTGCTTAATAACAATTGGTGTTCCTTTGTAAGATACTGAAAGTTAAGGTGAGCAAAAATGAAAGAAATAAATGTTAGATTGATAAAATTAACTGATTATAATGATATTTATTTATTAATCCAAGAATTCAATCCAAAACTTAGTCTGTTTTCAGCAGAAAAAATAAAAGAGCGCATTGAATTTATAATGGAAAATACAAAAGATATCATTTTGGTTTGTGAACAAAACAATGAAATAGTAGGTTATATTCATGGAAGCCCATTTGAATTGCTTTTCACTGACTCTTTAATAAACATTTTAGGGTTTGTAGTCAAAGAAAAGTATAGAAATAATGGTGTGGGTAGCAGGTTAATTGAGAGTCTTGAAGGTTGGGCAAAAAACAATGGTTTTTCTGGTATTAAATTACTATCCCACCCAAGCAGAGTGAATGCACACAGATTTTATGAAGGGCATGGGGATGTATTTACGAAAGACCAAAGGAACTTCATAAAAACCTTCAAGTGATTAATGCTGAACATTATCAAAATATATCTTATTAAAAGTTAGAAAAATATTATTACTTTTTTCTAAAATCAATTTTTTCGTTAGGAACACCTAATTTAATCCCATTAATTATAACTATATCATCATAAACCCTTTGAATTATTGCCTTATTCTCCCGATAGTTATAATATGTGTTTGAAGATCTTTTGATCTTCAATGACCATCTCCATTATCACACATTATGAACAAATCTAGCTCCATATCATATGCATACCTGCTATATGTAATTGGAATAAATAATTGCAATAAGTATATCCTCTTAAGTTATGACTTTTTTTAACCTCTGTCTGAAATTATTGTACCATATACTGTATTGACTTACTTATTTTATACACTGATTCTTTAAATCGATAACATTAACTTCAATATAAAAAATACAACTTCAGTAATTATATGGTAAAATTTAAGTGTAGAATAATATGTTGAGATAATTCTTAGGCATATATGGAATCTACGCCTAAATAGCACTAAGTAGGGGGGGGGAATTACTAATTATGACAAGTATATATTTTGTTAGGCACGCTCAACCAGATCATGGGTGGGAGGATGATAAAACACGTCCTTTAAGTGAGGAAGGATTAGAAGATAGCAAAAAAGTGACTAAATTTTTTAAGCCTTTTAAAATAGACTGTTATATATCAAGCCCTTATAAAAGAAGTATTGATACAATAAGAGAAAGTGCAGTTGAAAAGGAGTTACCTATTTATGAAGATGAAAGACTTAGAGAACGTAAGTCAGGTGTAGGTGGCAATAACACAGAAATGTTTCATAAAAGATGGAAGGATTTAGACTTTTGCGAAGCTGGGGGCGAATCCCTTAGCATGGTTCAAAAACGTAACATTGAAGTAATCCTTGAAGTTTTAAATACTCATAAAGATGAGAACATTGTAATAGGAACTCATGGTACAGCTTTAAGTACAATTCTTAATTATTTTACTCCCGCCTATAACTGTAATGACTTTTTAAGAATTATTGACTTTATGCCCTATATTATACGACTTGATTTTCATGGATTAGATTTAGTTGGAAAAGAAGAATTATTAATTATAAAAAAAGAGTTTAAAGGAAAGAAATGATTGTGTTATTCCCCTTAACTCTAAATTATCTTAATTCACAAAAATTATGGAATAAATCTTATGATAAATCATGAGGTTTCCTAGGAATATCCTTATGTAAAATATCATTTGTTTGGAGGTAAATATGAGAGTTTTAATAGGCCAACCCATTCATGAAGAAGGACTAAGTCAACTTGAGAAGGATATCAAAACTAATACTGGAATTGATATTGTACTCTATCCTGAAGGATATATTTTAAATGAAAAAGTATTAGAAACTGCTTGTAAAATAGCAAAGGAAAATAAGGTAATGATAATTACCTCCTATAAGAAGGACAATAAAAATAGAGTTGTAATAATTAGTGACGCTGGAAATATAATTTTAGAAAGAGCAAAGACTCTGCCAGAAGATAGTGAAGAATTAGTTCAGCCACTAACAGTTGATTATAATGGCATAAACATTGGATACCTGCTGTGTATGGAGATATTAAAAGGTATGAGGGATTTGAAAAATGTGGGGGAAAATATTAATTTTATTGCTCACCCAATTGGTGTAGGGATGTTTAGTGATGAACAATTTGAGCTATGGACTAATGAAGCTAAAAAAATTGCTAAGACCTATAAAACAATTATAATGGGTACAAGTCATGCAGATGGTTCCTATAGAAATTGCGGGGTATCTCTTCCTATTTCCTATTGTATTGACAGCACTGGAGAACCTATATACCTATCAAAGTCAGATACTAGAGCACGTATTGTAGATTTAGATACAAAAAAATTTGAAGTACTATAAATTCTTGGTTAAGGTGTAAATTTCTTATATAATGAGCATAGAGTTCTTATGCAAGGCTTTTTTTGTTATAAGAAATTAATTGATAAAATAAATAATAATTAATAATAAAGAAAACCAAGCTATTCTTGGTTTTCTTTATTATTAAAATACTAAGCTATTAATATTTAAAATCTTAACAAAGCCTCTATATAAATATGTGAATCCCTCTCAAGGACTTTAAAGGAGGTTCTACTAGCTTACAAGGTAGCTAAATACTTATGCTTTCAAAATATCCTTAAACCTACAAGTTACCTCATAGGGATCTTTAGCTGCCATAATAGCAGACATTACTGCAAGCCCCTGTGCTCCAGCTTCCATTACTTTTTTTCCATTTTCTAAGCTAATGCCCCCTAGCGCCATAACAGGTATTTTAACCATTTCTTTAATTGCTTTAATAAACTCTATTCCCTTTGGCTCTGCCCCAGGTTTGCACTGGGTTTCAAAGATTGGACTAGCTAATAGGTAGCTAGCCCCCATTTTCTCTGCCTCTATAGCTTCCTTAATAGAGTGAATTGATACCCCTATTTCACCATGAAACTTTGGCATCTCCTTTACATAGTATTCATAGGAAAAATGAATTCCATGGGCCTTTACTTCCCTTGCTACTTCTATATTACTATTAATTATTAGCTTACAATTTGTATTTTTTATTCTTTCTTTTATATCTAAGGCAATGGGTAAAAGTTCATGGAAGTTTAAATCCTTTTCTCTTAGAATTATTACCCCAATGCCTCCTTTTGCAGCAGCCTCTGCTACCTCTGAAAGACTCCCCTTTGTGATTAGCTTTCTATTCGTTATTAGATAGATCATTTTTTCTCCTTAAGTAATGAATAAATTTATTTTTATTAATCACTTTAAAAGAAGATTTAACTATTCGTCTGTTCTTAAAATATTTATGTTTTTCCCACTCATTATCTTATTCATATTTCTCATAGAACACATTTTTCCACACATAGTACAGCTATCCTCGTGCTCTGGAGTTGATTCCTTTCTATATCTTCTAGCTTTTTCTGGGTCTATAGCAAGTTGAAACATCTTATTCCAATTAAGCTCTTGTCTTGCAAGACTCATTTCATTATCCCAGTCCCTTGCCCCTTTTATGTTTTTAGCAATGTCTGCTGCATGAGCTGCAATTTTTGCTGCTATTATGCCTTCCTTCATATCTTCTAGGTTTGGAAGTCTTAAATGCTCAGCTGGTGTAACATAGCATAGGAAGTCTGCCCCATTTGCTGCTGCAATAGCTCCACCTATAGCACTTGTTATATGATCATAACCTGGTGCTATATCTGTAACTAACGGTCCTAAAACATAGAAAGGTGCTCCATGACAAAGTTTCTTCTCAAGTATCATATTTGAAGCAATTTCATTTATTGACATATGTCCTGGTCCTTCTATAATAACCTGCACATTTCTCTCCCAAGCTCTTAAAGTAAGTTCTCCAAGGACCATAAGTTCTTTAATTTGACAGGCATCTGTAGAGTCATTTATAGAGCCTGGTCTACAAGCATCTCCAAGACTTAAGGTTAAGTCATATTTTTCACATATATCTAAAAGTCTATCAAAGTGCTCATAGAAAGGGTTTTCTGCATTGTTAAGTTCCATCCATGCATATAATAAAGAGCCCCCTCTTGAAACTATATTTGTAAGCCTTTTATTTCTTTTAAAAGTATTAATAGTTTCTCTATTCAAACCTGCATGGATAGTTACAAAGTCTACTCCATCCTCTGCGTGCTTTTCAACTACTTTAAAGAATTCATCCACTGTGATGTCACTTAACTCTTTATCATAAAAACCTACTGCATCATAAATTGGCACTGTTCCTATCATAGCTGGTGACATTTCTATAAGAGCCTTTCTAAACTCTGCAGTTTTTCCATAGGAGCTTAAATCCATTATAGCTTCTGCTTTCATTTCTAGCGCAGTTTTCACCTTTTCCATTTCCACTTCAAAGCTTTTACAATCCTTAGAAATTCCAAGATTAACATTAATTTTTGTTTTTAGACCTTCTCCTACTCCTTCTGGATTTAAAGATTTATGATTTTTATTAGCAGGTATTGCAACTCTTCCCTTTGCAACAAGTTCTCTTAAGGCTTCAACCTCCATACCTTCCTTTTTGGCAACTGTGTCTATTTCCTTAGTTATGATGCCTTTTTTCGCTGCATCCATTTGTGTTGTATAATTCATTAATAAATCCCCCTTAAAACTTTCTTTAATTTTATTGCTTTATCCAAATCAAATTTGACCTCTTTATCACGCTAATATGCTTGATTTTCAGACTTTTACCTATAAATTTATTTCCTTATTAAGAGTAAAGCCATTAACCCTCTAAATTCAGCCAATCCTTTAATATTGGCTGATACCCTTTAGCTTTAATAGCTAATCTCATTTCTACTACAGTTCTTTTATCTGATATTTCAAACTGCGCACTTCCCTTATCAGAATTTCCATGGCCTCCAACTTCGGTAGAAACCCCTGCAGACATCTTGGTAACTCCTAGTGGTATAAGACTATCTCTAAAAGCTTCTCTTTCTCTTGTTGATACGTTGATCCCAGCTTGTGGAAGAAAAATCCTATAAGCTAACAAAGCTTGAACTAAACTCACATCACTAACAGGTTGAGTTTCTTCAAAAACTCCTACATGGGGTCTTATTCTTGGAAGAGATAGCCCAACTTCTACCTGTGGGTAGTTATCCTGAAGATACTTACCATGAAGCCCTGACATAAAGGCTTCAACTCTCCAATTATTTAGTCCTAAAAGTGCTCCTATATTTACTGCCCTCATGTTAGCCTTGCATCCTCTTTCTGGTGCATCTAATCTAAATTTATAGTTTTTCTTTGGTCCTGCCAAATGAACTTTATCGTAGATTTCTTCATCATATACTTCCTGATATACAGTTAATCCATCTACCCCCGCCTTTACAACCTCTCTATATTCCTCTTCACTTAGAGGATATATTTCTAATGAAACTGACTGGAAATACTTCTTTAATATCCCTATAGCTTCAATAATATAAGAAAGAGGAGTATCCTTTTTTGATTCTCCAGTTAAAAGCAGAATGTGCTTTAAGCCCGTTTTTGAAATCTCCTCAGCTTCTTTTTTAATTTCTGCCATAGTAAGCTGCTTTCTTTCAATATGATTTTCTATGTTATAGCTGCAATAGGCACATTTATTTACACAATGATTTGCAATATATATTGGAGTGTAAAGTAGTATTGACTTTCCAAAGTGGTGAAGATTAAGCATATGAGCCCTTTGTGCCATAGTCTCTATAACCTGTTCAGCCGCTGGAGCTAACAAAGTTAAAAAATCCATATGACTTAATCTATCTTTATAAATAGCTCTTAACACCTGCTCCTTTGTTACCTTTGAAAAGAAATCTTCAAAGTCAAACCCCTTATAAGAAACATACTCTTCATAAAAACTCATTACTTATCACCTTCAAATAAAAATCCTGTTAATGGTGAAGATGGGTCTGCATATCTCTTCTCTTCCCCAAGCTTTGCTCTATAAGCAATTCTTCCTGCTCTAACAGCTAGTGAAAAGGCTTCTGCCATAGCAATTGGATTTTCAGCTGAAGCAATTGCAGTATTAACAAGCACTGCAGCTGCCCCCATCTCCATTGCCTCTGCTGCTGCTGATGGCCTTCCTATTCCTGCATCAACTATGATTGGTGCTTTTATTTCGTCTATAAGTATTTGTACAAGTTCCTTAGTTCTAATTCCTCTATTTGTTCCAATTGGTGCTCCAAGAGGCATAACTGCAGCAGCTCCTGCCTCAACAAGCCTTTTAGCTGACATTAAATCTGGACTCATATAAGGAAGTACTATAAATCCTTCCTTTGCAAGAATTTCTGTTGCCTTAATGGTTTCAAAGTTGTCTGGTAAAAGGTATTTATTATCAGAAATAACCTCTATTTTTACCCAGTTTCCACAACCCATTGCCCTTGCAAGTCTTGCAATTCTAACTGCCTCTTCTGCATTTCTTGCTCCTGAAGTGTTAGGTAAAAGCACTATGTCCTTAGGAAGGTGCCCTAGTATGTTTTCCTCCCTGTCATCTAAATCTACTCTTCTAACAGCAGTGGTAACCACCTGAGTATTACAGGACTTAATGATATCTGGCATCATAGCATTGGTGCTATATTTTCCCGTACCTATAAATAATCTACTTTTCAGCTCTACTCCACCTAAAATAAGATTGTCCATACAATTCCCCTCTTTCTATATTTTTATAATCAATCACTTAATTTCCTAGTTTTTTTAATTGCCTGATAAGAAGTTTTCTTTCTATTCATACAGTAACTTTTATACAAATTAAGCTTTTGTGTTGCTCTTATAACTTGTAACTGTAAAATTAACCTTGAATAGTTCGTTCAATTTTCTTAAACCTCTGTTTCCCCTAAAATTATTCTCATCACCGTATTTGCCTGATGGTTTGCTGCTATATTTACCCTTGGTGCCATAAGCCCACAACCTACTTTAGCTTCTGAAACCCCATCTCCAATTAGGTAGAATCTCTCGCCTAGCTTTTTAGTGACAATTGTATTATTTGAAAAATATCCTGCCATGCCTGAAGCTGCAACAATATACCTATCTTTCATCCTTGTGAGCACCTTAGTTGTGAGTTCTGCTTTACAGACTGGATTATCAAAAGCCTCAACTATTATTTGGGCCTCACTAAACACCTGTTCTATATTGGTTTTATCTAAGTAAATATCCACTATTTCCACTGTTATAAAAGGATTTATATCCTCTAAAAGCTTCTTTAGTGCCTCAGTTTTTTTCATGCCAATATGCTTTATAAAATATTGCTGCCTATTTAAATTGCTTGGCTCTACTACATCAAAGTCTACAAGTATTAGTTTTCCTACTCCTACTCTTGCTAAGGCTACAGCAACATTAGATCCAAGGCCTCCAAGGCCTGCAATCCCTACAGTTGCCTTTTTCAACTTCTCATGAACCCCTGGAGTATGCCTTGATACTAAAAGCCCTTCCATGTCCTCCTCTGAAGGGATTTCCCCTCTTTTTATAAAACTCAGTTTATCCCCTTCTTTAAGTCCTGTATCCTCCTTAAGAATAAAACCATTAAGAATAACAATATCTGCTTCTTTTTTTCTTTCATCTCTTAAGGAAAAAGCGGTTTCTCCTTCTTGAACTTCAATTAGCTTTTCATTGATATATAGCTTCAACTTAACCGCCTCCTACAAAGCTTACAATCTCTACTTTATCTTCTTTATTTAAGATAACTTCTAGAAACTGTTCCTTTGTTATGATGTTATAATTTACTTCTACAACTACCCTGTTCTCTGAGATAGAAAGGTTTTTAAGTAACTCTAGTACTGTTAAGTTTTCTTCAAAATTCATTTCCTTACCATTAACTATCATTTTGGCCCTCCTTTTTCTTAAATGCTTTTACTTAAAACAAATAAAATAAGCCCCACCCTTTAAGGGTGAGGCTGAGTTCTTTGACCTGATATTTAAATTGTAAGTATACTAAACTCTTAAGTATTTACAGGGCTTCAAGTTTAAATTCTTTTAAAGAACTACAGATTCTTTGGAGAATTTTTCCATTGTTGAAGCTTTGAATTTTGTTTCCTATAAATAAAAAAGCTTGCCAAGGGCAAGCTAATCTCTGTTTTAATAAACTTAAATTCAGCTTTCCTACGGTGATTCTAATCACATCAGGTTCAAAGGGTTAGGATTTCTCCCTCTCAGCTTTTCAGCACCCCTAGCACATATATTTATTTGTATGGTTTTATTATATCTTACGAATATTGTTGTGTAAATATTCCAAATTGTTAACTTTTAAAGACTAAAAATCAATTTCACACTGATTACCAAGTTAAGTGTTAGTTATAGCTCTCTATATGATAAAGTAATATCATAACAACAAAAACTGCTAGCAGGAATTCATTACTAGCAGCATTAGGTTTATACCATACTCTTATTAAATTATTCTGAACATGCCCAAGCATCAATTTCAACTTTAAATGTAGGATCTGCCAAAGAAGCTACATATAGCATAGTCATACATGGTTCATGGTCTTTTAATACTTGAGAAACAGCCTCACGTCGCTTAACATTGTCAATATTCCCCACCATATAAAACACTATTTTCACTATATCCTTAACTTCCATATTGGCCGCATTAAGATTTTTAACTAAGTTCTCCATAGCTAATTCTATTTGTTTAATTGGATCTTCGGGAACATTTCCTGCTTCATCTTTTCCTAATTGTCCAGATAAAACTAACCAGCGCTTTTCTCCTGAAACTTCTATTTGATGGGAGTAAGCTGCTACAGGACTATGTACATTTTCTGGATTCCTAAATTCTTTCATCATATCACTCCTTATTAAGTCTATTATACTGAAATATAAATGTAACTACTTGTATATTAGTAATATATCTATTATAGCAGTCTTGTTTTTACCACACTATATTTAATAACATTCTAATTTTCTAGATAATCTAAATATAAAAATTTTATAACGATATAATCTAAGGAATTTATATTTTATAATAAAAGTGCCATTTTTTTATAATTAATTTTCTTAATGCGTTCAATATATTTATTTTCCATAACCGCTACTCCTAGTAAAATTAAATTTCATTTATTCATGTAAAGCAAAATTTCATTTGCTAACTAATTCTTGCTTTTATAATTAGATATCACTTCATCCTATAAGAAAATGCGAATAAGCTAACCGATAAATTGGAAGCTGTCAGCTTAATATATTGCTTATTTTGAAAAGTACTACTTTAACCGCTTCCTCATGACAAGCCCTTGTTCAGTCTCAAAAGACACATTAAATCCACTTTTTTTATACATCTCAAAATGGCCGCCAAAATCTGATGATTGATAACTAGATTCTTTGTATGGGTATGCCTCCACAAAGTCAAATCCATCCTGGACGGCATCCTTACACACACGCTCCAATAGCAGTTTGGCAATGCCTTTTCTTTTCATCTCCGGTGCAATCACGAAACAGAATATGGATTTCACCTTTATGCCCGTGTTAGATTCCTCTAAAGGTACATAATCCATAAATCTTCGCCAACTAGCGCATTTCAAACAATCTGATTTCGTATTTGCGTTGCACCATCCAACCACCGTATCACCACTATAAGCAAGATAACCTTGAATGTTATTGCCTTTAACATATTGTAAGGCACATTCTCTTCTTTTCTCTACTGTTGAAAAATCTTTGCCCTCATAATCATCGTTACACCAACACACACAATAACATTTATGCTCATCCACATTGTTATCGTGTGGCGTGGTGTCAAAAAAATGCACGTATTCTTCTGCAAGCTCTGGTATTAACTTGCGTATCTCAACACTCATCCATTTACCTCCATTTATATAAGTAATTTATAATTAAGATTCCTGTTTATCTGTTTGTTAAATAGGTATCACTACTTCGCAACATCTCACCCTTACGACTCAATATGAAAATAGCATTAAAGTATAACTTCTAATATGCTCTTAACTACTGCTTTATTCAACATATTCTTTTACAAAATTCTTTCTTAACTTAAAGTAGATAACTGTAGCAACTGCTATACCTATTAAAGATGCAATTATATCATTATTATCCCATGACCCTAATTTGAAAACTACGTGGATATACTCTATGAGTAAAAAACACAAAATATTTAGAGAATTTATCATCCATATAACCCTAGATTTATTTGTTAAGTTTGCTCCGTTTAAAAGGGGTACTATATAGAACATGCCAATAATAGTGAATAGAAAGCTAGGTATAAGATTTGGTGCAACTTCTGCAAGCATAGTAATATAGGAACTGTCTAGCTTATAAAGATTATCTCTAAAAACATATATAAGCATAAAGAAAATATATGTTAAAGCTATCAACCTATTTAAGTTTTTATAGGACTTGCTGCTAAAAAGTTTATTATTTATATTTTTCAACTTTAAATTACTGATTTTTATCACCTCACTTATTTGCTTTATTCTTTTGCCATGGTTTATCCATCTTATATTCCTAATAAATTATACAAGAAAGCGATGCCTTAAATTATTATTTTCTTACTGGTATTCCAAACTCTTCATCAGGATTTAAGATATATTAAGCCATTAGAATTTAAAAGATTGAATACCTATAATCTTTATTTGTTCAAAGATGGCAACAATAGCAACTTGGTCACTTGTTATAAAATATCCATATCATACTATAAGGATATTATTCCACATAATTCACTTATTTCCTTTTAATGTATAAATGAGTCTCCTATTTTTTCTTAAACCTGCTTTAATCAATGCCTTAAAACTCTATGGAATGTATATAAAAACAAAAATGCTATTAAACTAAAAAATCTAAAGTTCAATAACATCATTATTTATAAGGTCTTTCATAAAGTTTAAAGTGCATTTTAAGCTATCTCAGTCCCTTGCAATAATTTTAAAATTGCAGATTTTATTATATAAAGGTTTTAATATACGCTAATTAATATTTATATAATATAAAATTCACTTTCATATTATTGGTAAACTGGTGTTAAATTCCGCATATGTCCCTAATTTAATTATAGCACATAAAAAATGTAAAATATAGACTATCATTTTCCATTTTTTACTATTAAACTAAGAGTAATAATAGTTTAGGGGTTGGTGCTTTGTACAAAGATTTGTTTAAAAACAAGAGCTTCACTTTATTATCTATTGGAGGTTTTATATCTTCTATAGGTGATTATCTCTATAACATTGGTATCACGGTATATTTGTATAGTTTAACAAAATCTGTAGGTGCTGTGGCACTGATGTGGCTTTCTAGGGCTGTTTTAAGAATTCCTATGCTTTATTTATCTGGGTTTATAGCTGACTCCTATAATAAGAAAAAAGTTATTATTTTTACCAATTTAGCTAGTGTTATTTTTGCTTTTCTCTTTACTTTAGTCAATGATCAGAGGTTATGGCTGGTGTATATTCTAGCATTTATCCTGCAATCTCTAAATGACATTGATGTAAGTTCTGAAACTGCTATCCTTCCTGAAATAGTATCAAAGGAAGAGCTCCCTTACGCTAATTCCATTTTCTCATTTTTCCAATCCACCAGTGTTTTTATTTCTCCTGCTATTGGAGGAATCCTTTATAAACTCTATGGCAGTAATATTTTATTTACTATTAATGCTATAAGCTTTTTAATCTCTGGAGTTTTATTTAGTCTAATAAAGTATAGCTTTATAAAGTCTGATAAAGCTGCAACAAGAACTGAAATAATAAAAAGTGGTGTTGAAGGATATAAGATATTTTCAAGATACTCTAGTGTTAAAACTGTGTTTGTTATCATGAGCATGTTCGCAATTCTAGGAAGGTTTTATGAAACCTATAAAGTAGCAGTTTCTGATGTGTTATTAAAACTAAACCCTGAAGGCATTATTTATTTTTCTTATGCTTTGGCTGTGGGAGGGCTTTTAGTTCCTTTTGTAGTTAAAGCTTTATCTAAGAAAACTCATGTAACTTTATTTACTCTTTCAACTGTAATAATTGCCATTGGATATATACTTTTTGGGTATTCTAAAAACCTTGTAATTACCTTTGGAGTTTTAATCATCCTAGGCTTAGCTCAAAATCTTCAGGGCATATATTCTAGTACCATAATACAAAACACTATACCTAAAGAGTATATTGGAAGGGTATTCTCCTTTTATAAAATACTACTAACTCTCTTTGCAATCTTAGGGCTAATAATTGCTACACCCCTATATAATTTAATTGGTATAGGTAACTCTTTCACGAGCATCTCCATAATACTAATTATCTTATGTGTTTTGAGCTTAAAAGGGAGTTTCAATAAAACTGTAGATAACGATCTGGATACTAAAAATATATAAATACTACTATAACTGTTAAGGCCTATGGGGACTTTAACTACAAAAATAATAGTATTTGAGGTGATTCAATGGAAAAGAAATCATCTAACAGTGGTATAAAGTTTTTCCTATTTATTTTTGATTCTATACTTTTATCCAATGTAATAGCAGCCTTATTTGGAATACCTGGTGGGAAGCAGTATGTTAGTATACAGACACTTCAATACAGTGTTATTTGGCTTATTATAAGCACAATTTTATTCCTTGCTTTAAAATTACACAAAGATTAAGGCATCTGAAAATAAATAATATTTCAAAGATGTGAAGGATATTTTCAGTTCACAAGCAAGCTTGTGCCGACAAGGAAACAGGTTCCTTGGATAGTAGAAAGGGTGAATAATTATTCACCCTTTAACTTCATATATATTCTACCTACATATAATCATGACCTTGTTATATAGAAGTCACAACATCTATCCCCTTTACCTAAAGTAGTAGGCCTCTCAAGTTTGCATTGGGCAAAACTCATTGTTATATAATCTGTTGCGCACAAAGATGATATAAACTCAGGAACACCCTCCCTTTTACATAAATCACAAAGTCCGCACTTAGTAAAAACAATGTGTGTTAAACCAGAATTCTCCAGTTCCTTTACTTCTACTTGCCAGTTAGCAGGATACTTGTCTTCATTTTTCTTACACCATTCTCCTGCTTCTTTAATTTTATTTTTGTATTCTACAGAGAGTAAATCTACCCTACTCATTTGTTTCTTCATAAATTTAAAATTTTCTAGTCCCTCTAAAATTATTAAATCTAAGTCAGCAGCGCTAAGTGTGTCCATTGTATTTCTATATAATGCTATAAGATATGCTCCCATTAGATAACTACCCATAAATATATTTTTACTTCCTCCAATATCAGGAGCTCGTGTTAATATTTCTTTATATTCATCACATGTTTTTTTCAATAAATCCTTAATACTATATTCAGAATAGTATTTACGTAACTGCTCTTTAACAACACTTCGTAGTATTATTGGGTAGGCATAAGCCATTATATGCATTTTCACTCTCATCTACCCCCTATAAGATACATGATAATTTTTATTATTATTTTACTTATATGCATAAGAGGTTATATATTGAAAAATATTTATTAAATCACTATGATTATTGACTATCAATTCTATTAAAGCTTTCTAGTCTTAAACACAAAGGAAAGTGGCAGCATTTGTGCCTTTTTTATTTTAGGTGAAACTTCCTCTATTTTATTTAATATATCACTATGAGTTTGTTCAACCATTTGCTCTATAACAAAGCCTGCTTTTGATAAAGCATTAATGTATGTTGAAATTTTACGGCTACATAGTAATGCTGTACTAACCCCAGGCATAGGCTGTGTAAACCAAGCTTCATCAAAGTAAGACTTTCTAAATAATAATTTATCTCCATCTATGCTAACACAACTGTGCAAAGGATGCTGCCAGCTAAAAATGAAAATACCGCCTTTTTTTAAATAGGAAGCAATTTTTACAAAGGTATTTTCAAGATCAGTTGTCCATCCAATAGCATAAATTGAATATACAAAATCAAAGTAATCCTTAGGTATACCACATTCCTCTTCCATGGGGGCGCATATTAATTTAGCTGTATAATTATTTTCTCTTAAATACTTCTTTGCATTTTCAAGTTGACTGATAGACATATCCAAGCCCCATAACTCTGCTGCACCATGGTCTCCTTGATATTTTAGAGAATGTCCACTGCCACAACCAATTTCAAGTAGCTTAGCCCCTTTTACATTTCCAAACAAATTTAATTCTTCCTCTGTAGCAAAGAGAGTTCCGTATTGAGGTAAGGCTGTAACTCCAAACCACTGCTCTGCATTTGTATTCCAATAATCTTTGTTTATTTCATGTATCTCTTTATTATTCATCTGTTCTCCCCATTTCCCTACAACGATTAATTTATTAATGCCAATAATGCACTTTAAAGAAAACTTTTATAGTACTTTTAACTCTTTGCTTTAGTTTCTCCCCTCTAACTTTTGAGCTACAATAATAAATCTATGCTCTGTGCTCTCAACAAAGCCCTGTTTTTTAATAAGTTGTTGCAAGTCACATAATTGTTTAAAACAACTTTCAACTGAGAAATTAGGAAATTCCCACTGAATAATCTTTGCAAAGTAAACTAGTGCTCCCACATCAAAGAACTTTAACTTTGGAAAATATTCATCTGACTTTATAATTGTAAAGCCTTTGTTTGTTAATAACTCTATATTAATCTTTAAAGTATGGTCACTACTTGTCTCCTCTTTAAAATCATTAAGTAAAATTTTTGATAACTCCTTATTATTAAGCCCTCCAACCTGCTGGGTAATGAACACTCCGTTAGGTTTTAATAGACGATACACTTCACTTATATCAAAGGCTTCATGCCTATTTATTATTATGTGAAACATCTCATCTTCAAAGGGTAAATAGCTATCCTTAAAGACTTGTCTAACTTCAATTCCTAGTGGTTTTAGTGTATTTTTACAAAGTTTAAAATTAGGTTCATAGGCTTCTGTAGCAAAGGTATTATAATAAGTATGGTTAAGAGTTAATAAATATTCTCCGCCACCCGTTCCCATATCTAACAACTTAGAATTAGGATTTAAATGCTCCCTAACTATTTTGTCATAGTCCCAAGGTAAAGTTTCTTCTTCTGTCCTATCATCAATATAAGAGAAGTTCCAACCCTTAAAACTATGTTGTTCTTCTTTTATCCAGTATTCTTTTAATTTAATACAATCCATACAATCGCCCTCTTTTCATAATTTATATTGATGAAAAGCAGTGCAGTTCACTGATAACAAGTTATTACTTCTCGATACAATCTGTCATCAGATTATCTCAACTGCACCGAGTAGTTACTATCTTTAATTCTCCTCATAAAACTCACTTCCTTAATATATTTCTAATTATTTATAATAATATTATTGCTAGTGATTGATTAATAGCTCTTTTATTATTTCAACCTTGAATAAAGATTGTTTTAAATTCCCATAGTTATATTTTACCATGCAATTATTGTAATAACATATTATAAAGTACAAATTACTACTATTAAATATAAACCTAATTGTAACTACACCTTGCTGACATTAATCCTTATAAACTCATAACCTATAAATTACTAGAGGATATTTTTGTTCTAATCTGCATAACTTAATCATTTATTGTATTATATAGATAAACAAGCTCTAATAAATATTTGAAGAAAGGATTTGAACTATGGAGAACTTCTCACAATCTATAAATAGTGACTTGCTAAACTATATGGAGCAGTTTAAAGTACACGGCTTATCTGCTCTTATAGTTAAGAATAACAATATCCATTGGCACACTGCTCTAGGAAGCACTAAAGAAAATACTATTTTTAGAGTGGCATCAATTTCAAAAACTGTTATTACCACTGCTTTAATGCAACTATTTGAAAAAGGATTATTTAAACTAGAAGATGATATTAGTGATTATCTAGGTCTTAAAATAAGAAATCCAAAGTATCCCCATATTCCAATTAGCTTTATTCACCTTTTTACTCATACCTCTGGACTAACTGAAGTTGGAGATGATTATTTCTACGACAATATTTATAACTCTGAATTAAAATATTTACCACAGCTAGTTTGTGCTGATGGGGATTTTTATAGAGATGAAATTTGGGCAAACTACTCTCCAGGTCAGCACTATGATTACTCAAACATTGGTTACACAATCTTAGGTTGTTTGATAGAAAAAATCTCTGGAATGGCTTTTAATGATTATTGTATAAAGCATATTTTTAAACCCTTAGGTATGCAGGATTCTAGTTTTGATGTTACAAAATTAAAACATCTTGAAGATTTAACAAAAATATATAGATTTGATGATTCTATGGATACTCACTACATTTCCTTTGATGATTATAGTTCAACTTCACCCAAAGCTTTTGATTATAGTAACCCACACACTGTTGGGAATTGTATTAAGTTTTCTCCTGCCGGTGGACTTAGAACTTCCCTTTTAGATTTGTCTAAATTTATGAGAGCTCATATGAATATGGGTGAATATGAAGGAGTAAGGATTCTCTCCCCTGAAACTGCTAGATTAATGCAAGCTATCCACTGGGAAGGCAAAACAACATCAGGTAAGGCTAAAAAAATAGGGCTTTGTTTTTACTCTAATGAAGATCTATATCCTAACTATTCCTTCATTGGTCATTCTGGAGATGCTTATGGAATTTTAAGTGGTATGTTCTTTAACAAAGACCTTGATTTGGGAATTATATTTGTCGAAAATGGGGGAATTCAATATAAGGAAGAAGGACATTCTTTATTTAAAATTGAAGAACTTTGTTATCAGCGCATTTTGAGGGAGTTTTTGCCTTAATAATATAAGTATCACTTTTCACTAGATGATTATAACTTTACCCAACTTATAATAAAAGCTTAGTGTGACCTACACTAAGCTCTATTTCTTAGAAGTTCCATATTTATTTTTTCATAGGGTCTTCTTTATAAACTGTTTTTACTTTACCAAGGCTATCATCATCAGGATTATCATATTGAATATTGAACCAATACTCCTTACCTTCAACTAGCTCTTCGTATTGCTCACTAGTCATTGTAAAAGTACCATTCTTAGGTTGACCATTTTCCAAGCCAAAATATTTTAAATAAAGCTTATCATTTTCTTTTACCTTATGAGCATAAGCTGTACCATATTTCTTGCTCATATTTATTGCCTCAGTATCATCTACTTTTACAACTTTTACTCCACTTGTGTACATTCCTGTTGCCTTAGATTTACCAAAAGCTAAATTTCCAATTATGAATAAGCCTGCCAATAATGCTATTGATATAAAAAGTAATTTGAACCTATCCCTTGATACAGCCCTCATTTTCCTATCCCCTTTAACCATTTATAAGTTATATTCTTTATTTAAAGTATTCCTTAATTGCTAAATAAGTTCATTTAGTTCGCTAAAATTATACACTTTGCGTGCTGATAAGAAATAAAAAAATTTACTAATATAAGTGTTTAATAAAGGTTCATTGGTTAATTCTCAATCTTAATTTTATAGATAATATTTTGGTTTTAATAAAGTTTCTCTCTTAGAAAACTCATATATAAATATGTTAATATCCTATCTTCCCAAAATACTCTTAAGGAATTTCATCTTGGAGTTTCTTAGTTTTGAAATATCATACTTAGAGTCATATAATCCCATAAATATGAAACAAACACCAACTCCCACTGTAAATCCTTCGATTACATCAGGTAGTAAGCTAAATCTTGAAGAAATTAAAAATACACTATTAAAAACTAACCCAATGGATATATACTTATTAAGTTTATTCATACCCCATCCTCCCAACATATCGATATAATTACATTATATAGTAGTAAACATTTAAAATATAGCATGATTTTTGCAACTTTCGTTCAATTGTTCATTAACGAGTTAAAAACTTATCAAGATATCTTTATCTAAAACGAAGAAGTTTAAAAATTAATCATACCTGTGGTGTAACATAATTTAACAAATATCGTTTATTAAGTGAAGGGGTGGCGCTGCTATGCGCAATGATGATTTTGAAATTTTATATAGCAAAAATAGAAACTATAGAAATAAACGGTGTTGTTGCTTCTAAATATATAAACTAGCCCTTGTTAAGTAACTTCATATTTAATGTCTACACTATTTATATGAAGTTCCTTATAAGGGATGCAATTAATAAAGTTCTACTCTAAAATATAAATTGCTTTAAATTAAGAAAGTGCTAAGAAAATTATTTATAATCTTCTTAGCACTTTTTATATGGAAAATTAACTTAAAAAAGTTAATGAGCTTTTGGAAAGCTAAATTAACATTACTGTTTTAATGGAAGACAGCTTATAAATCCCCTGATCCCAGCCTTCAGTGATGACTTCTACTTTCCTAAACGCTTCCGATACTCCTCTAACTCTTTCTCATTAGCTAGAACAAAGTGACCTTCTTCAATCTCCGCCCAATAAGGCGGATTTTTTGCATAGTCGTGACAGGCAGGATCATATACTTCTATTTCCTTATTTCTCTCTACCCTTGGATCTGGTAGTGGTATGGCCGAAAGTAAGGCTCTGGTATATGGATGGAGTGGATTCTCAAAAAGTTTTTCTGTTTCCGCTAACTCCACAATCTTTCCCTTGTGAATAACTGCGATTCTATCAGTTATAAACCTTACCACTGCTAAATCATGAGCTATAAATAAGTAAGTTAATCCTTTTTCCTTTTGAAGGTCTGAAAGAAGATTTAGCACTTGAGCACGAATGGATACATCAAGAGCTGAAATAGGCTCATCTGCAATGACTAGTTCTGGCTCCATAGCCAGAACCCTAGCTATTCCAATACGTTGACGTTGTCCCCCTGAAAACTCATGAGGAAACCTGCTTGCAAACTCAGGAAGTAGCCCCACATCAAGAAGTGCTTTTTCTACTTTTGCCTTTCTGTCTGCCTCATCCTTATAACACTTTAAGTTATAAAGCCCCTCTGACACTATATAATCTACCTTTGCTCTCTCATTTAAGGAAGCCATGGGGTCCTGGAATATCATTTGAATTTTCCTTGTAACTTCCTTATCTAACTTTGAGCTAATTTTTCCATTTATCTTTTCACCCTTAAAAAGGATGGTTCCATTGCTTGTTTCATTAATTCTTACAATTGCTCTTCCAATAGTTGTTTTTCCTGAACCTGATTCCCCAACTAGTCCAAAGGTTTCTCCTTTATAAATATGAAAGTTCACATCATTAACCGCAATAAAGGGTTTCTTTTTATCCCCAAACTTTACCATTAAATCCTTTACCTCTAAGAGGACTTCCTTTTCCTTTTTACTGTTGATTACTTTTCTTTCCTTAGAGTCATTTTTATTTATACCACTATTTATGTTTATAGCGGAATCCTCTTTTTTATTACTAATTCCGTGACTTTCTTTTTTGATTTCCTTATTATTTGTAGCTCCAACTTCCTCTTGCCTTGTAATTCTTACATTTTTCTTTGAATTGGAAGCTATAACTTCCTTTTTATGATACTTCTTTCCACTAACTGCTTTTAAATTCTTATGCCTATTTGCTTTACTTTTCCCCACTTGCTATTCCCTCCCCCCATTGTTCTCTTAAAGACTTAATTAATTCAGGTGGCTCAATCTTTGGTGCTCTAGGATCTAGAAGCCAGGTCTTTGCCTTGTGAGTTGGACTTACTTCAAAGTAAGGTGGTCTTTCTACAAAGTCAATTTTTAGAGCCTTTGGATTACGAGGTGCAAAGGCATCCCCTTTTATTTCATTGAATAAATTTGGAGGAGTTCCTTTAATAGAATATAATGGCTGACCCTTTACCCCAAGCTGTGGAAGAGAAGAAAGCAATGCCCAGGTGTATGGATGCTGAGGGTTATAAAAAACTTCCTCAGCTGTACCAATTTCTACTAAGTCTCCTGCATACATAACAGCAATTCTATCTGCTACCTTAGCAACTACCCCTAAATCATGAGTTATATATACTATAGTAAGATTATATTTAGCTTGTATTTTTTTTAATAACTGAATTATTTGAGCTTGAATGGTTACATCTAAGGCTGTGGTTGGTTCATCACAAATTAGAATTTTGGGATTACAAGCAACTGCTACTGCAATTACTACTCTTTGACGCATACCACCTGAAAATTCGTGTGGATATTGGTCATATCTTTCCTCTGCATTATAAATTCCCACATCCTTTAAAATTTCTATAACTACTTTTTTTGCCCCTTCACCCTTTAAGCCTTGGTGAAGCTCCACAGATTCTTCGACTTGACTTCCTATGGTTCTAAGTGGATTTAAGGCAGTCATTGGATCCTGAAATACCATAGCAATTTCTTTTCCTCTAATTTTAACCCATTGCTTTTCTGTCTTAAAAGCTGCTAAGTTTTCACCCTTGTATAAAATACTTCCTGACTCCACCCATCCATTTCCATCTAAAAGTCCCATAAAGGCTTTTGTAAAAACAGACTTACCAGAGCCTGATTCTCCAACTATTGCAATGCTCTCTCCTTCTATTAAATCTAAAGAAGCCTCTCTAATTGCTGTGAGCACCTTACCCCGAAGGTTAAACTTTATAACTAAATCTTTTACTGATAAAATTACATTTTCCATTTTACACCTCCTAAACGTGGTTTCTTGGGTCTGCTGCATCTGCAAAGGCATTCCCTAGAATGTAGAAGGATATAGTAACCATAGAAAGTACTATAGCTGGAAAAATTAACTGATAACGAAGAGAAGGTGACATCATTATAAGTCTTCCTTCATTAATTAAATTACCTAAGGAAGGTGTATCTAGTGGTAGTCCTAACCCTATATAAGTTAAGAACACTTCATATCCAATAGCTCCTGGAATTGCTAATGCTATTCTTAGCATTATTACGGACACTAAATATGGAAGTAGATTCTTTAATATAATTCTTCTAGTTGGGGTTCCAAGACACCTTGAAGCTAGGTTGTACTCTCTATCTCTTATTATAATAATTTGATTACGTATAAATCTTGCCATACCAACCCAACTGGTCATACATATAGCAAAAATCAGAGTAGATACGCTTGGTCTTAAAATATAGGCAAGTAAAACTAAGAGTATGGTGGTAGGTATGTTATCTATAATATTATAAATTTGAGTTATTATTTTATCTAAACTTCTTACATAACCCCAAAGTGCACCAACAAAAATTCCAATAATAGCTTCACAGATTCCTACAGCTACCCCGATAAATAGAGATGTACGAGTTCCACTCCATATACGGGACCATAAATCTTGTCCTATAGAGTTTGTTCCAAACCAAAACTCCCCACCTGGCACTTGATTTCTAAGTTGTACTCCTGAATTATTAGTGTATATCTGTGTTGGTAGTTTCTGATTTGGAAGATAGGGTTGTATAATTGTAAAGGCAACTATTACAAACATTAAAATTAATAAAGCAGCTGCAGTTTTATTCTTTAAAAACACCTGCCAGGTTGAGCGCCAGTAGGAATAGTTTGAGTACCCTGTACGCTCTGCTGCATCTGCATCATACTCAGCCAGTTCAAATAAGGAATCATTAATACTATCTACAGTTTTATCAAACTTTTTACTCATTATCTTGCACCTTCCTTCTTCTCAAGTTTAATACGTGGATCCACTACAGCCATCATTATATCTCCAAGGAAAAGCCCTAAAATGCTAATGGTTGCAAATATTAATACCAAAGCTTGAACTAGAGGATTATCTTGCCTTTGTATTGCATCAACCAATAAGCCTCCCATTCCTGGTATAGAGTATAATGATTCGATATATAGTGATCCTGAAATAGTTAAAAGTAAAGATGAAGGTAAGTATTGAGCCATAGGTATAAAAGCATTTCTCATAACATGCTTAAACATAATTACTGTACTTGTAAGTCCCTTTGCTCTTGCAAGTCTAATATAATCCTTGTTTAATTCATCTACCATATATCTACGCATCCACATGGCATATCCTGCTGTACTTCCAAGAGACATAGATATTAGAGGAAGTATCCAACTAGAAGGATTACTCTTATTGAAAAGCATTGGTAAGTTTAATCCATCTGTAACATATAACTGAAGGAACAAATAATAAACTGCAGCGGGTACAGCATTAATAAATACTATGTATCCCGTACCAATCTTGTCCCAAAATTTCTTTTTACTTCTTGCCATCATTACCCCAAGGGATAATCCGCAAGTTAAAGATAGTGCCATTGCTCCTACTCCAAAGGCTATGGAATATGGTAGCTTTGTTTTAATTATTTCTCCTACAGGAACCTTGGGCCTATACTTTATAGATTCTCCCAAATCTCCCTTTGCTAGCTTTACATAGAACTTCCCAAGTTGAACAGGCAGTGGGTCTCTAAGTCCCATATTAGTTAAGATGATTTCTTTTTGTTCTGTGTCTAACTTATCATAATTTCCTGAGAAATACCCTTCTTCAGGCATTAATCTCATTAAAAGAAACACTGCTGTAATAACGAAAAATAGTGTGAATATAGATTGACCAACTTTTTTACATAGGTATTTTAACATCCCATCAGCTCCCTTTGTTACAGGTAGTATTAACACATCTTAAAATAATGAACACTTTAATCTAGTTCAATTATCTGTTATTTGAATTTAACTTGTTATTATAAGAAGCAAGGACTACTAATTGCAATCCCTGCTTCTATTAACTAATAAACAAGTTCACTTTATTCAACGGCTTTAATAGAATACTTTGCTCCTCCATAAGTAATATGGAGAAAACTATATTTTTTACTCTGCTGATTTTAGAGCTTTAGCACGTTCTTTTTCCCATTCTTCAAAATTCTTCTTATAAGTTTCAGTGTTCATTGCCTTTTCCATGATAACCATACCCTTGAACTTGTAGTTAGATACTCCAAATGGCGCATATTGAGATGTAAATGGATCAAGTTTTGATGCCATAAATCCACCACCACCAAGGCCATAAGGAACTACGAAGGCTTCGTTGATTAAGAAAGCTTCAGCTTTTGCAAAACCTTCATAACGTTTTTTCATATCTAAGGTTTCTGCTTTAGCTGCATTAACTAGGTTTTCATATTTACTCTTCCCATTAGCTTCTGCATAGCCTTCAGCCATATGTGGCCAGCAGTAGTTGCTATCTGGTGTAAATGGGTCTGTGTAAGTTTCTGGGTCTAAGTAGTCTGGGCCCCAGTTAACTTCCATGAATGCAAAGTTTCCAGCACGTCTTGTTCCATTTAAGAAACCTGTTGGTTGATGTGGCAATAAAACTATATCAATATAATCTTTTCCTAAAGCCTTTTCCATTTGCTGCTCTACTACTTGAGCACGATTTGTCCATTCAGTAGAACCTGTGTTATACGGCATTAATACTTTTACAGGGAAGGTTGCTTTATCCTTTAACTCTTCCATTGCCTTAGTTTTATAATCTAAAGCAGCCTTAGTATCAAAGGTGTCCTTCTCAGAAATTTTCTTTAAATCTCCAAGTTTTGTGTAATCTGTTCCTTTCAAGCTTACAAAGTTCCTTGGAGTTATAGTATTACTTAATCTTCTTTCAGGCTCATAAGGCTCAGAAGTTAACATTGCAGACTTTTTATCTAAAGCAGCAGCAAGGGACTTACGGAAGTTAGCATTGTTAACAACTCTCTTCCAGTTATCTGGCTCATGCTCTGGTGCAAATTTTGGATTAAAGTTAAAAGTATAGAAGAAAGAATAAAAACTTGTACTAGCAGGTCTTACCTGTTCTTTTTTTGTTGCATCCTTCATCCACTCATCTATAGAAGAAGATGGTACAGTTGTATCTGTAATTTCTCCACGCAGATAAAGCTCTGGTGATAAGGTGGCAGCTTCTTTGTTGTAAATGTAGTTTAACTTTTTAATATAAACATGGTCTTTGTCCCAATAATTTTCATTAGCTACAAATTCTCTCTTGCTCTGTGGTTCGTAGGTTTGTAAAATATAGGCTCCATTATATAGTATTTTAGTATTATCTGTTCCAAACTTATCTCCGGTTTCTTCTAAGAACTTACCATTTGCAGGCATAAAACAAACATAAGTAACCATAGATAAGAAGTATGGTTTTGGTGATTCTAAAGTGTACTCAATTGTATTCTTATCAACTGCTTTAATTCCTACCTGAGAGAAATCAGTGATTTCACCTTTAAAATACTTTTCTCCATTTTTCAAGGCTCCGTAGGCTATGTTTGCAGTACTTGAGTTGTTTTTTGAATTAAGCACATACTTCATTCCGTCAACAAAATCTTGTGCTGTAACTTCAGCGTATTCTTTACCATCATTGGTATACCATTTAACTCCTTCACGAAGTTTAAAGGTCCAAGTTAATCCATCTTCAGATACCTTCCATTCCTTGGCTAAAGATGGCTGAACAACTCCGTTTTTATCATATTCAACTAGACAATCAACTACATTGGCCGCTGCTGCAAACTCATTTTCACTGGCAGTTATTAAGTAGTTTAAAGTAGTATACTCTCCTGAGTATACTGTTGAATAGTCTGCACTTGTGGGAACTTTCCCTTTGCCACAACCAGATAGCAACATTGTAGCAACCATTACTAATGCTATTAACTTTCTTTTCATGAGTGGCCTCCTTATAATTTCCATTAATTTATTTTAATGAGCCCTGTGTATTTTGTGCGACTCAAATAAAAACCTTTTAAAATGTTGCAAATATACTTGTTTACCACATAGATATTATGTGAGAAGATAAAATATGTATAAAAGATTAATTTTTTATACTTTTTTAAAACTTGACTTTAAATAGTTTAATAATGAATTTATTATTTTTTTCATAAATATACTGTATAAATATTCAAAATCAGCTAAAATGCTACTAACTTTAGGGGGGATGATTTAATATGAAAAGTTCCAATTTAATAATCCATAATAACTCTGAGTCCTTTATGGAAGGAAACTTTATAAACACTTCACTTTTAACAGAAAAAGGCACTATAGAATTGCAGTGTAATCACGGGGTTTATTCAATGGAAGGGAGTTATATCTCAACAGTTATAAACACTTCGCCCTTTGAATCCTTAATTATTTCTTGGAATGTAATTACTCCAAAGAATACTAAAATTAGAGTATGGGGAAGAGTCTTCATAGATGATACGTGGAGTAGCTGGCTTTCCTTAGGCACTTGGGCTACAAATAGTGATAGATTTAGTAGCTGTGAAAATATTTCTGATGAGCTTGCCTCTGTGAGCACAGATACCTTAAAGGTTAACGGTGATGGAAGCACTGCTTCTGCTCTCCAATATAAAATAGAATTCTTCTCTGAAGATGGAAAAACCACTCCATCTCTAAGCCTTGTAGCAGCTACTATTAAAAACACTTTAGCTGGTCAAAATATTCCTCTAGTTTATAAGGATAGTGTTAGAAAGGGAGTAATAGATAACTATGAGGGAGTTCTTCCTGTATACCCCTACTCTCAAATGACAAAAGATCCTAAAATCGCTCATGTAATGTGTAGTGCCACAAGTACCTCAATGGTTTTAAGATTTCACGGTGTGGACATAACCCCTGAGGAAGTAGCCTTTGGTCTTTATGATTCACATTATAAAGGCTTTGGTAATTGGATATTCAATACAGCTTATATCTCCTCCTTTGGATTAGAATCCTATGTGGCTTACTTTCATTCTATAGAAGATTTAAAGAGAGAGCTTATTAAAGGAAACCCTGTGATTGTAAGTGTCCGTTATAAACAACCTGATTGTGATAAAATCCTTCCTGTAATAACCAACGCAGCTTGCTCCTTTACTTTTGGTCATATCATTGTAGTTAAAGGGTTTGTTATAGAAGAAGGTAAGGAATATGTTGTAGTTAACGATCCTGCTGCTAAAACTGATGTTGGGGTTTCTTTAAGATATGCACTTGAGGAATTCTTAGCTGCCTGGAGTGGAAGAGTAGCTTATGTGATTCATAAAAATAAAGCCATAACACCTGCTCCTGAAAGAATTAAGGTTCAATTTAATGCTACTGGACAAAAAAAAGAAAATCACGGCATAGATTATGAAGAATACAAGCTTTTTGCTAAAGATGAAGAAATAAACCTTAAGAAGCAAGGTCCTTGTAGTATCATGTTCAAACCCCAAAAGAAAGAAAGGTATAGTTATTATTTAAACATTGAAGAAGTTTTAGATAACAGTCTAATGGCAGAAAAAGAAAGCACTTCTTTATGGATTCCCTATAAAAATATATTAAATATTAGTAATTTAGAAAACCAGAAAATTTATGACTTTAGAATTGTTTGTGAGAATGCTGTGATTTTTGATGGAATTCTTACTATTAATTAAACTTATGTGAAAAAGCGTGCTCTAGCACGCTTTTTATATTTCTAAGATTATATAACAAGCACTTTACTTTCTTTAATAACCTTAGATGAAAACTTGACGCCTATCTAAAAGGGTGTACAAATTATTTCTCCAAAATATGATTAAACTTCATTTATTAAGTCTTCATATGTATTAATAAAATTATAATTACCTTATTGTTTTATGGTGAAAAATAAAGGCAGAGCCGAAGCTCTGCCAGATATACTAAAAAGTGAACAACTCATTTTGTTCAATAGCCTATAAGGAAAAAATATTCTCCTTACAATTTTCCACTGCTTCAAAGTTTTAATTCCCACGGGAAAGCCTTATCTTAAATTTATTTTAATGCTATTAAGCCTGTCCAGTTTTTTCTTTTATAAAGTCTCTAAATAAATGGATTAGCTGGGAAGAAGATATCGAATAAAAATGATAATCTTACAGTTTGTCCAGCTGGTATAACCACATCTACACGTCCTATAGAGTTTGAAGTTATTGCTTCTTCTGAATTTGGTTGAACTATTATTGTTTGAGTTGGCCCTTCTCCAGCTACATTAATTGTTACAGGAAATGATGACAAGTTTCTTACTATAATAGTACCAAAAGGAAATATTGGATCAGCTGCATTCAAGCAATTTCTAAAAGCAGTGCCAGTATAAATAGTCTCAGCAGTTTGTTGTCCTGTATTGTTAGTTCTTACTAAATTTAAAGCAAATTGCTGATGGATTAGTGGGCACTCAACATCTGGAGCCACACTATAACTAATTAGTTCACTGTTGAATGGGCAGTTAAAGAATCTTCTGTCATTGTAGTACCTTCCACAGCCATTGTTGTTATCTGAATCATAAGAATTTATTCTTGTATTTTCACTCATATATTACACCTCATTATCTTTTTGAGACAAAAATAGATGCTTGTCCCTATTACATTATATTCCTCTGCGAAAGTATGTGTGCATAGATTGCCTTTTGTTTTTAATTGTACTTTTTATTTTCATATTACTTAGGTTATTGACAAAGCATAAACGAAGAGTATATACTGTATATATAATTTATATACAGTATATACTCTTTAGTAAAGGAGCTAGCTATGAATATTATTATTTCAAATTCATCAGGGGAACCCATATACGAACAAATAACTAACCAGGTTAAAAGTGCCATAATGAAAGGAGAACTTTCAGAGGGGGAACTTCTTCCCTCAATAAGACTTTTAGCAAAAGAGCTTCAAATAAGTGTTATCACAACAAAGCGTGCTTATGAAGAGCTTGAAAGAGAGGGATTTATCGAAACTGTACCTGGAAAAGGTTCTTATGTATCAAGTCAAAATAAAGAACTATTGAAAGAAAAAAGACTAAAAGAGCTAGAAAACAAATTAATTGAAGTAATTACAGAAAGTAAACTAATTGGACTAACTCTTTTAGAGCTTGAAGAAATGCTTAGGCTGCTTTTCAATGAAGATAACTAAGTTTATAGATATTAAGTTTTGTTTAGGTTATATTAAGTTTTTCCTAAAGGAGGAATTACCATGGAAAATATATTAGAAATCAATAATTTGAATAAATCCTATAAGGGGTTTTCCTTGAAAAATGTGAGTTTTTCCTTAAAACCCGGTTTTGTCATGGGCTTTATAGGTCCTAATGGTGCAGGGAAAAGTACTACCATTAAACTTATAATGAATTTAATAAAAAAAGATAGTGGCATTATTAATATCTTTGGTAAAGACAATATTGATAATGAGAAAGAAGTAAAATCCAAAATTGGCTTTGTATATGATGAAAATTATTACTATGAAGATTTAACCATTAAAGATATGAAAAATATTTTAGCACCCTTTTATGCGAATTGGGATAATAAAGTTTATGAGAAATATATAAAGGACTTTAAATTACCTTCGAATAAGAAAATCAAAGATCTTTCTAAAGGAATGAAGATGAAGTTTTCTTTAGCCATTGCACTATCCCATAAAGCTGAACTTATAATAATGGATGAGCCTACAGCTGGATTAGACCCAGTGTTTAGAAGTGAACTTCTAGATATCCTTTATTGAATAATCCAAGATGAAAATGTAAGTATTTTCTTTTCAACCCATATTACAAATGACTTAGAAAAAATAGCAGATTATATAACCTTCATAAATAATGGCGAGATTGTATTCTCAGAATCAAAGGATAAGATAATTGAGGATTACGCTATTGTTAAAGGTAAAAAAGAACTTTTAGATTCTGATATCCGCAAGGAATTTATTTCACTTCGTGAGAATAGCTTTGGATTTGAAGGATTAACAAACAATACTCATCATATAAGAAAACTGTTTAATGGAGAGGTCATTATTGAAAAACCTACCTTAGAAGATATTTTAGTTTACACAGTAAGGGGGAATGCCTAATGTATAATTTAATTCTAAAGGAATTTTTAGTACAAAAGAAGATTTTACTTTATGGGTTTATTTATGTAATCTTTGCAGCCTACGCTTTTCAAAGCATAGTTCCTAATGGAGGTGCTATATACACGCTTGCACCCTTTGCTGTAGTTTATATTCTTATTAACTATTCCTGTGGCTATGATGATAAAAACAAGACCTATATTATATTTAACAGCTTACCACTGAAACGTGAAGATATTGTAATTTCAAAATATCTGGCTATTTTTGCCTTTGCCGCATATAGTATTATCTGTTCAATATTATTGGGCTCCCTAGGATTCTATATTGGACTTCCAAACTTTGAAAGACTTATCTCCTTAGAGGATATTGTAGTTGTTATAACTGGAGGGGCTTTGTTCGCATCAATTTTTTATCCTCTTTACCTTAAGTTTGGAATACTTAAAATGAAGTTTGCAAATATAGTTTTGTTTATGGCTTTTATGTTTATCCCTAGCTTTCTAGCAGACTATGTGAGTTCTCATCCTAATAGTGCCATGGTAAAAAATATTCAAGGGCTTATTTTGAATACACCTTCATTAGTTTCTAAAACTTTTTTAATTCTTATAGTTCTTATAATTTTTCTTATTTCTCTTCTAATTTCTATGAAAATATATAAAGGTAAGGACTTTGAATAACTTATAAATAAAGCTAGAGCTTTCCTTAAATCTTGAGGGCTCTAGCTTTTACTGGTTGAAAAATTTACGCTAATAAAATATTATTAATCTCCATCTAAAATTATCTCTCTCTCATGCTGCTTTTCAATTTAAATTAACGACAATACTATCCCAACGCCATATGCGATTCCTGCTGCCACTCCCCCAACTAACAAAGTTTCAATTCCTGATTTAATCCAACTTAATTCTGTAATTTTGGCTTTAACAGATCCAAGTACAAATAAAGTTATTCCAGTTAATACACAGTCAAAAGCAAAAACATTGTTCTGTATGAAGTCTATTTTTACTCCTATAATATAAGCCAACACTGGTATAAAACCAAAAACTACAAAAGAAAAGAAGGTTACCAACGCATTTTTAAGTGGTGATTCATTGTCTTCTAATATTCCTAGTTCCTCCACCATCATTATATCCACCCAAGCTTTTTTATGTTTAGATATGATATCTACTATCTGTTTGCTATCCTCTTCACTTATTCCCTTTGCCATGTATATTTCTTTAAGCTCTAACCTTTCACCCTGAGGATAATTTTCTACTTCCCAAGCTTCTCTAGCTCTTTCTCCTTTTTTAAATTCCATTTCAGCCTTGGTGCTTAAATAATCTCCAATAGCCATAGAAAATCCATCCGCAAGAAGATTTGCCATGCCTAAAATTAATATAACTCCTGAGGATAAGGAAGCTCCCACAACTCCTGCCACCACTGCAAAGGTTGTAATTATTCCATCCATTCCCCCATAGACTAAGCTTTTAATGTAATTTCCCTCCATTTTATGATTTTCTCCTGCTGCTCCTAAGTGCGCCTTCTTGCTCTCTTCCACGTTTCTAGCTTTATAAGCTTCCTTAGCCTTTTCTAAGTTTCTTGTTAACATAATAAAGCCCCCTAATTTTTGCTATACTCTTAATAATATGCTTTGTTTAGAGGATAAATTCTAAGGGAATTCTGTTGTTGCCTATATGAAAACTACCAAGGAAGAGCTCTTTAACTTACAGTTAAAATATGGTATAGTTTACTTAAGTTTGTATTTATATAGAAAGTCAAATGGAAGTGGGGAATTAAGAATGGATAGAGTAAAAGAACAACGTAATTGGATGAAATCTAACTTTAGAGAAGATGATGATTTTCAATCCGATCAAGAACTTAAACTACCTCAGCCACCTTTAGAAAAACCTTATGATAAAAATGGGAAAATTATATCACTACCAGAAGTAGACCATAGTGTTTTTACTAAAACTAGTTTTTTAGATATTTTGAGAGATAGAAGAAGTAATAGAAGCTATACTGATGAAAGCTTAAGCTTAAAGGAATTATCCTTCTTACTTTGGGCTACTCAAGGAGTGAAGGACGTTCGTGGCAATAATTATGCTACCATAAGACCTGTGCCCTCTGCTGGAGCAAGACATCCTTTTGAAACCTACCTTGCTGTTAGAAGAGTAGAAGGACTAAAAAATGGAGTATACCGTTACTTAGCTTTAACTCATGAGCTATTACTTTTATTTGAAGACGAAAACCTAGAGGAAAGACTTTCAACAGTTACCCTAGATCAAAAGTTTGTAGGGAAAAGTGCTGTAACTTTTATTTGGAGTGCAATTCCTTATAGAGGGGAATGGAGATATAATATCTATGCTCATAAACCAATGCTTCTAGATGCTGGTCATGTTTGCCAAAACCTTTACCTTGCTTGTGAAGCAATTAGCTGTGGTACTTGTGCTGTAGCAGCTTATGACCAAGAAGCCATAGACAGCTTTTTAAACCTAGATGGAGAAGATGAATTCGTGGTTTATGTAAGTCCTGTGGGAAAAGTTAAATAAATTAAAAGAACTAACTTAAATCTTTAGTACATGAGTTTAAGTTAGTTTTTTTTATATCTATTTATCATTTTTACTATTTATTTTTCTTTATATAATTTCCTGAACATAATACTGCAATAACCATTATAAAAATCACAGCTATAGTTGTTCTCATTAAAATAACCCCCTTATAATTAATAGTGCCTTTCTCTCGCCTTATCAAAGGCATCCTTTGGCCTATTAATACTCCCAGCTGTACGATATGCATTTACAAAACAAATCAAATATACTAGTAACAGTACATGAAATCTCTGCACTATAAAAGGTACCATTACTATTATAGGTAACCCATATAAAAACACTTCTATTTTTGTAAATACTTTTACCTCTCCATATTTAGGTATTGGAATATTATTGTAAATTCTTTTGCTCTTGACACTCATCATCATAGCAAATGTGTTTATACCTATCATTACAACTAAACCTATAAAGAAAGTGGTTTTTTCAACAGATATTATGTCATAAGAATTTAATATTAAAAATATGCCAAGCACATACAAGCTCCACACATAACGCAAATCACTTTTTCTTCTTTGTTCTAAATACCCCTCAGGCAAGCTTTCATATGCTTCTTTGTTACCTGACTTCATTTTATTCCCTCCCATGAGAATTATAGTGCCGTTCTCTTGCCCTATCAAAAGCATCCATAGGCCTAGTAAACACGCTAGCTGCAACATAGGCCGGCACAATAAAGGCCAAGTATCTGAACATTGTTCCGAATATAAAGGGCAACAATATTATTACAGGTAATGCATATAATAGTACTTGTTTTTTAGTAAATATTTTTATATCGCCATGGTTAGGCATTGGAATATTGTTATAAATTCTCTTATTTGTGAAGCTTGTCATCATGGTTATTACGTTAATGCCCATGATTATATAGAAAAGTAGACTTCCAATAGTCCCCCTTTCAGTTGATAGTATGCCATAGGTAACTAATATTGAAAAAACACAATATGCATACAAGCTCCACAGATAGCGTAAATCTCTTTTTCTTCTTTGTTCTAAATACCCCTCAGGTAAGTTCTCATAGAACTCTTTATTATCCTTTTTCATTTTACTATATCCCCCTTTTTAATTATCAAGTTACAACTACTTATAGCTACATTAGATTCCAAATAAATTACTATTTTTCCTCCACTATAAACTAATTATGACCCCCTCCTAAAAATCATTATTTTCACCCAAACTTTAATAGTCACTCCTACTGTTGTTGCACAACTAATCTAAACTCCCCAATAAGGTAAAATTCACCATATTATGTAATAATTATATAACTTTTCATACAAAAATTAAACATCAGATAGTTACGAATTATCTAATTTAAAGCTTGATTTTTACTTTTATTCTTTTGCTAGTCTATTTTCCTTTTACTTGTTCATAGTTTCAATGAAATATAAATTTAAGCAACCTAAGTTTTCTTAGCATTGTTTCCTTTTCCGTATTTTTTAAGTTATACTAATACTTTCTTTGAAAAAATTCTTTATTTATATAAAATTCGCTAATATGTTCATAATATGAACTCACCTTAATTTGTATCAACTGGAATGATATTTGCTATACTCTACATAAAGGAATAAAATAGAATAGTTAAGAGGAATATAAAAAGTATTTATAAGGAGAAAAACTTATGATAATGAATTATACTGAAACACAAAATGAAGTTATTCTTAAAACCCTAGATTTTGTAAAAGAAACTCTATATGGAGAAGGATCTGGTCATGATTATTGGCATGTTTATAGAGTTTGGAATAATGCTAAGTCTTTAGCTCAAAGTGAGCTTTGTAATAACTATATAGTAGAACTTGGAGCACTGCTTCATGATATTGCAGATCACAAGTTTCATGGTGGAGATTTAACCGTAGGACCTAGAGTTGCAAGAGAATTTCTAGAAAAACTAGGAGTTGAAGAAGAAGTTATAAGTGGCGTATGCGAAATCATTGCTACAATTTCTTTTAAAGGTGCTAAGGTAGCTTCAGAAATGAGTACTATTGAAGGCATGATAGTTCAAGATGCCGATAGACTTGACGCTATTGGAGCTATCGGAATTGCTCGAACCTTTGCCTACGGTGGCCACAAAGGTCATGAAATGTATAACCCAGACATTAACCCAGAGCTTCATGAAACCTTTGAAGCTTACAAGAATTCTAAAGGCACCACTGTAAATCATTTTTATGAAAAGCTACTTCTTTTAAAGGATTTAATGAATACAGAAACTGCTAAGAAGGTAGCTAAAAAAAGACATGAATATATGGAAGAGTTCTTATCACAATTTTACCATGAGTGGGATGGAACAATGTAAGAATTAACCTGTAGCGGACAGTAAATCAATTATCCCCCCATACATTTTAAGTATGGGGGGTGTTTTTATATCAAGGTATTTGTTAGCTAATTTTTAAAACTAGTTCTTCCAAGGCACAAGCTAACTGATCTGGACAAGAAGTTTCCGTCTTGCATGGAGTTCCTTTTAATCTTTTAATCACTTCCTTTACTTCCATACCTTCAAGAAGACTTGCTAATCCCTTAGTATTTCCTGGGCATCCCTTAACAAAGGAAACCTTTTTCAAAATATCATCTTCCACCTGAAAGTTTATCTCAGTTGCACAGCAACCTGTTGTCTTATAAGTGTATTCCATTTTAATTATCCCCCGTTTCTTTTATATACATATAAAAATATAAAGGCACTTTTCTAAAATATCAATAGTTATTGACATCTATTAATAAATCCGATTAAACTTCACCAATCAATTACAGGAATAATTTTGAATCTTCGAACTATTCCCCTCTAAATTGATGATATAATAATTACATAGTATTAATTTAAATTAATGATTTAGGGGGTTATCAGTGAATAGTATTAATTTAAAATTTAAGAATGCTAGGACTTACTTTGCAACGGGAATTATATGGGTAGTGGTAGGTATATTGAATACAATTCAGTTATTATTTTTTGCAAAATTTCATCCATTGCCTTTGCTTTACTCCCTCTCAATAGTCTTAGATATTATACTTGCTGTACATTACCTTACCTTTTCTAAAAAAGCTTATATAAAAATTTCATCAAACTATATATGTGTTTATAAATGGGTACTCTCTAAACCCTATGAAATTAGATTTGATGAAATTAATTATGCTGAAGTTGCTGGAAACAAATTTTATGTTATGCCCTTATCAAATTTTTCTAAAAAAGATTTATTAATACACATAGACTATCTTTATAAACAGGATTATGAAATACTTGTTGAAACTTTTAACAAGCACGAAATACTAGTTAGAGATCTGTATAAGGGCTCAATCTTATGATTATGCTCTTTTTATAAGTAAGGTATGGAGGTATGCCATGAATTATTTTATTATGTCCATAGCCATATTTTCAATTCTTTTGTCCATTTTCAGATATATTAATTCCTATAAATATACTAAAGATTGCCAAGGAATCATAAGAATTATAAATTCAAGAATTCCTGCTGCCATATTTCTAATAATAGGAATAGCTGAGTTTTTCACTAATCTAAATGGATTAAATCTTTTAAATATTACTTTCCAAGGATTTCTTGACCCATTTTCAAAAGCCCTTCCCTGGTTAGTATCCTCTATAGCATATTATGACTATAATTTTATTACTTCTAATGGAGTTATAATTAATGGAAAGCTATACCCTTGGAGAGAAATAGTTCAATGGAGTTATAAGTTAGACTTTTTTAATATCATAGTTCTTAAGGTTATTTCTAAGGACAACAAGGATACTATCAGCGCTACTAAATTCCATGAGATTGAAATGAAAATATCCGATAAATCCGCAAAAGAAGTGGAAACTATCCTCACGCAATACCTAGGAGAAAAACACATTGCTTTAAAAGAAACTTTGTAAAATATAGGAGGTAATTAGAAATGGAAAAAAACTTTGAATGTCTAAGATGTAAAAGTGAAATGGAGTACTTAAAGGAGTACAGATTTGATTCCCAAGACAATAACAGAGGACTATTTAGTGCATTTTTTGATGTTGAAGAACATTTGATTTTTAACATTTATGTTTGTCCCAACTGTAGACACACTGAATTTTTCTATAATGGTACATTAAAAGGTCTTGATTATTAAAATAGACCTTTTAAACCAGCTTATTACTTAGGAACTTTATGCAGGTTGCTGCATATCTTCACTTAGTAATGAACCCTAAATGTTATGCTTATTCTCTAGTTATAGCTAACATTTAGGGTCAGCTTCATTTTAAGTAAGAATACTTTCCTTTTTAGATTTACAGTGCTATATTTATAGTGTTCATTGGATAAAATAATATTTAAGTGAAAAGTTCAACAATTACATAAATTTATCACTGCTTACACCATATTTGTATAATATAAAATACGAATGTATTAAGGTAGTGTTTTTAGAGCTACTCTATTTTTATGTGGCTTCATTAAAATTATAACGCTACCTAATTCATAAAGGGGGACTATTAAAATGATACCTGCAAAGTTGTTAGAAGTATTAAGTAAGGAAAGTGTAGTTGCAATTGTTACAGAGGGCAAAGAAGGTGCCCATCTAGTTAACAGCTGGAATAGCTATATAAAAATCACTACAGATGAAAGTTTACTTATTCCTGTTGGTGGAATGAAGGTTACTGAAGCTAATCTTCAAGAAAACAATAAAGTACTTGTAACTATAGGTAGCCGTGAAGTTGAAGGGTTTCATTCAAAGGGAACTGGATTTTTAATTACTGGAACTGCATCAATGCTTTATGAGGGGGCTAGATTTAATAAGACAAAAGAAAGCTTTCCTTGGGCGAGAGCAGTGCTTGAAATAAGACCTGAAGCAATAACTCAAACTTTATAGATATGTATTAGAAAAGTAGCCCTCCAATTAGGAGTATGGCTACTTTCTTAATTTATAATACTAAATTATTGTTTAAAATTTAGATTTTTTATTTGAGCAAATTATAGTCATATAATCAATTTTTCTTCTCTAAACACTTTTCTGGGTCAAGAATTATTTCTTCCCATTCTCCCTTAGAATTTTTCTTATACTGTCCAACTTCTACATCTGTGCCATTAGTTAAGGTAAAGAACTTTATAAGATACTCATTTCCGTCTGTTCCCTTGAAAGGAACCTTTTTTACATAACCTTCTTGCTCCATTGGCTGCCTTTCCTTAACCAAAGAGCACCAATTTCCATATTTGATATCCACTACTGCTTCAGCATCATAAGACCACCCATGATAAGGTGCGCAAAGATAATTTTCTCCTCGAAAATCCACATCAGAAATTTTATAATCCTTACCTTCTTTTGTTAAGTAAACAAATCCGTAATAATAGGCAAATTGACCCATACCTTTATCAGTGCCTTCAATAGTTTCAATTTCAATAAAATAAGGGATACTATCGGGATGATCTTCTCTTTTAGGTACTTCTCTTACCTTTAACAGGCTTATGTGAAATATATTTTTAAAGGATTCTAAGTACTGTTTATAGCTAAGCTTCTTTCTATAATCCGCGGTTAAAAAGTTGTAAGCTATTGGATAAGGAGCCGTTGCCGTACCTAAAGTTCCACAGCCTGTAGATTTTCCCTCTTCAAAACTTCCAGCCCCTTCTTTTAGAATGCTAAAGTAATTTATAATTGTATCCTCAGGAGTTTTTAATAGCTCACTTGGTATTTTAATCTTGTCTGGACTTTTTCCATAAAACTCATCAAAAAACTTAAAGTCTTTTGCCCTATCATTAATTGCAGGTAGCTTTGAAGGTCGAAAGAACTTTTCCAGATCCATTGAAGGCTCCTTATTCTCTAACTTCTCGCCCTCACTATGTATAACCTGGTTTTGGAATGCTCCCCCCATTACCATTTTTGCAGGACTCTTCCTATGGTTGTACACAGTAAATCCTAAAATTATTACTAATACTAATGCCTCAAAGCTAACTACAATTTTAAAGGCCTTGTTTTTCCAAAATGCTTTTAAATTCATTCAATTACCTACTTTCTAATATTTCTTATTGCCTTAAAGTGAGTATTAAATATTAAACCTTAACTCCCCATATTAAGAGTATATTTTTAAAAAGGTAGATAAATTCGTGTTTACTTGTATTTTAAAAGTTGCTCCTTAATTTTTATGTACACTTTCTTATTAGTTTTTTTATTTAAGTTAATTCCTTTTAAGAAATCATTACATAAATTAATCCTATCAATATTAAATCTAATCCCCTTACTAAACCCTTCAATTAGTGCTAAAATATTCTTAATATGCCGTACACTAATTATCCTGTAGAAAAACTCTACTTATTAAATATTTGATTTAAAATTTAGTATTAGGGTAAAAATTTCTTTATGGATATGGTTACGAGAAATAAACTTACTTCAATGAACTTGTTCATTGTAAATAAACTATAAAGGAGAGTAATTTATGGGTTTCTTAGACAAATTAGAAAGAAAATATGGAAGATATGCAATAAGAGATTTGATGAAATATATTGTAATTTTAAACTTTGCAGTATACCTAATTGCCAATGTAGTGTATCCTGAGGGACATTTAAGAAGCTGGTTAATTCTTAGTCCTAGACATGTAATCAGTGGACAAATTTGGAGGCTTTTTACCTTTGTTTTAATACCTCCAGCTACTTCAACTCTCTGGATATTGTTTACCCTTTATTTTTACTATATGATCGGTTCTTCTCTTGAAGAAGAATGGGGTAGCTTTAAGTTTAATATTTATTATCTTACAGGAATAGTTGGAACTATAATTGCAGCCTTTATAACTGGTGGGGTTACTACTGCAGTGTACTTAAATATGTCCTTATTCTTAGCCTTTGCTTATTTTTATCCTAACTATCAGGTAATGGTTTTTTTCATTATTCCTATGAAGATAAAGTACTTAGCTTTAGTTGATGTACTTCTTTTATTATCTTCATTCTTTAGTGGAAATCTTACTGATAAGGTAGTAATTATAGCAGCCCTTGCAAACTTCTTTTTATTCTTTGGAAAGGATATATTTTCAAGAGTTAAAACCAGAAAAAAAGTTACTACTAATAGGCGTAACTTTAAAAATAACAGCCCAAAAGTTATATACATCTACAGATGTACTATTTGCGGTGCTACGGAAAAGTCTCATCCAAACCTAGAGTTTAGATACTGCTCTAAATGTGAAGGCCATCATGCTTACTGTACAGATCACTTATTTAGTCATGAACATATTAAAGAAGAATAGTAAAACAGCAGGTACGGTTAAGTTCCTGCTGTTTTTAATCTATAAAAAGCTTATTAAATTCTAATCACTATTCAATTGGCACCTTAAACTCATTAAGCACCTTTAATTCTGGATCATTCTTATTAACAAGTTTAATAGTTACAAACTTTGAAATAGGTAGAAATTAAGTTTGCTAAAACTTACAATTTTAGAGAATACTAAGGCTACATTCTAGGAAGTTTTCCCTTTTAAATTTGGATTTCACATATTAAAATAAAATTACTTAAATAAGGAGTACTTATGGAAAAGAAAAAACATTCAATACAAGATTATATAATTAATGTATTAAACTATATGGCTCAGGGACTTTTTGGCTCTCTTATTATTGGATTAATTCTAAAACAAATTGGAGAAAAGGCTGGCATACCAATGCTAGTGGAGTTTGGTAAAATAGCTCAGTTAATGATGGGGCCTGCTATTGGAGCTGCTGTAGCTTATGGTGTTAAGGCTCCTGTACTAACTATTTTTTCCTCTATCATTACAGGAACTCTTGGAGCTCAAACCCTAATTGCAGGGGCTAACGGTGCTTATGGGGTTAGAGTGGGTGAACCTGTTGGTGCTCTAGTTGCAGCATTAATTGGAGCAGAACTTGGAAGACTCGTTTATGGGAAAACAAAACTAAACATAATAGTTGTTCCAGCTACTACTATTATTGCTGGAGGAATTACAGCTGCCTTTGTAAGTCCATTTATGTCTTCAGTAATGACTACTTTAGGCTCAATGATTAACTATGCCACAGAGCTTCAGCCTATTCCTATGGGGATTTTAGTTTCTACCATTATGGGAATGGTTCTAACCCTGCCAATCAGTAGTGCAGCTCTGGCAATTTCCTTAAAGTTAGATGGTCTTGCCGCTGGTGCAGCAACCATCGGCTGTTGTGCTCAAATGGTGGGCTTTGCAGTTTGTAGCTACAGAGAAAACCGCTTTGGTGGGTTAATTGCTCAGGGCCTTGGAACTTCCATGCTTCAAGTACCCAATATCATCAGAAGCCCCATGATATGGATTCCACCAACTCTTGCAAGTGCCATCTTAGGCCCCATTGGCTCTGCCATATTCAAAATGAAAAACACTCCTGTAGGTGCAGGAATGGGAACTAGTGGACTTGTTGGGCAATTTGCTACAATTGAGGCCATGGGAACAAGTTCTCTTTTATTAATATTAATTCTTCATATTATAGCTCCAGCACTTCTCAGCCTTTTAATCTCAGAGTTTATGCGTAAACAAGGCTGGATTAAATATGGAGATATGAAACTAGATTTATAAAAAAAGTGCCATCCACAACTATAAGTGGATGGCACTTTCCCTTTTATATCTTTACTATGTCATAATTAAGAATTGATTAATATAACAACTATTTTCCTAGTAAAATTGTACCATTACAGATAGATTTTTGTAGATATTTTACATAGACTGTTTGTTTATATTTAGTTTCTATTGACTTGTATAGTTACATTGGTAAAATTTATATTAAGGTACTTTGGCCATAAGAAATTATGGTTACTCTGTTTTAATAGATTTTTTAGGACTAAAACAAGTGGATAAATGAATATTCAGCTAACATAATTTCTGAGAATAGTATCTATGTGAGAATAAACTTGGATTAAATCAGTGAATTAATATAACTTATTGTGGAGGTTGTAAATGAAGAGGAAACATGTTCTTTACGGAGTCTTTATAACTTTAATAATTGTAAAGCTAGTACTTTTAAAAATAGACCACGAATATGGACTTAGTTTGATAACCAATTATTTGACAACTATAGTTACTTTAATCATAGTTATCATTGGACTTATAGTTGCAAAAAAAGAAAACCTTTATTTCTTTATTCATATTCTTATTTTTCTATATTTGGGTTTAAATCTATGGAATATATACTCTAGTTTAATAAGCACTCAAATGGTATTCTATTCTCCCGATGAAAAAAGTGCATTAATTATTGAAGAGCGTTCATCATTACTCCATGGGAGTAGCTGGATATATGAGCAAAAATACTATATTTTTAAAAAAGAGCTACCCTGTTCTCCATTGAGTGGATATAAAATATTTTATAATGAGAACTATAAAATGTCCTGGGTAAGTGAAGATGAAGTTATGATACTCTATAAAAGCAATGATGCTTCTAAAAATGTTACTATAAAATTTAACCAGTGAAAATTTAATACTATTACATCATTAAATGTCATGGATACCTTACCTCTCTAAGAGTAATTGCTTGTATCTCCATGACATTTCTTTATTTTCAATAAAATATTCGTTATTTCTATGAACTTTAAAACATACATGATTAAATTTAGTTAGAATACGCTGAAAGACCAATGCTCTTTCTTTGAGTAATCTTTTTAAGTAAACAAAGGACTCCAAAACCTATAAGTGAGCCTAAAGTATTTAGAATTAAGTCATCTATATCCGTACTTCCCAAGTAAAATACTAGTTGTATTATCTCTATAAAAAGACTTATTGCGAAAGAAGTTAGAAAAATACTTTTTAGCCTATAAAATTTTTTAAATAGTAATGGCAATAAAAATCCAAGGGGGCTAAAAGCAAAGATATTTCCTAGTATATTTTCAGCAGCAATACGAATAGTTGGCTCTCCTTTAAGATATGGAATAATTGTCTTAAAAGGCACAAAATTTATTGCCTCAATACTCTCCCATAAGGACCTATCAGCACTATATTGTGCTGCAATAAGAGCATTTCCATCTTTAAGAATAATTACGTTCACAAGAACTAATATATATATAACAAATAAAACCCAAAGTAAAAACTTAGTTCTTTTTTTCATAGGCTTATTTTTCAATGTTTTCTCCCCCAGTAACTTTTGATTTTTAAAACACAGATATGATCAATGCAGCTATAGCTTTCATATAACTCTCAAATCACTTTTTTTCTTTGAAAACTACAATTACATTTAATATAAAAATGATAAGGCTTCCAATAGATATACCTAAAAGCCAGTTAAACCACCCATTATGACCTAAGGCATTATTGTCTGCTAATACTCCTTGAAACATAAGCCCTGCAGCCATTGCTGCCCCACAAAGAATATCAATAAATAAGTCAATCTTTTCAGCAAAGCTCCCCTTAGGTTTATTCTCTGATAACTTCCTAATATGTAGTGCTTTATAAAAATTAGTCACTACAATTATAAATAGCACTATATATGCTATAAACACAAAATGAAAGTATGACATAACATCATTTAAAGGCTCAATTACCATATTAACCCCTCCCAATATTTATGATTAAGTAAACTTAAATTAATCATAGGCACTTTGCTCAGGGGAGCTAAAGTTCTAGATAGAAATTTCCATCTAGTTTTTTAAAACAGCTCTTCTGATAAAATGCCCTTGCCAACTATTTGTAAGTGCTTTTAAAAGGCTTCTGTTCTGCATAGTAAGGTGATATATTTCCATCTATTTTCATAAGCTCCTTACCATCTGCTGAAAGTCCCAGGATGTCAAAGTTTGAGCCTTGAAATCTGTTCATATATACTAGCCATATTCTCTTCCCTTTAACCTCAATGATTTTTGCTTGCCTCTCAATATTTCTTCCCTCTTCCATTACTTTCACTTGATTAACTTCTGAATTGCCAATTACACCAAAATATATGGGTAAAGATGTTTTCTCTATGGCTGGAAAATACGTATTAGTTATGCCAAACTTCTTAGCTGCTAAACTTATATCTCCTTGAACACCATCATAAACAACTTTATGCCTACCTAAGCTCTTTCTAACAAAGGCTGTTGAAAGGCTATCCTCACCTGGAATTTCATAGAATACTATGCAACCTCTGTTAGTTTTCTCCTCATGTATTATGCTTATAGGCTTAGAATTACGCTGTTTTATTGCTTCTTTTGGACTTTTTGCACCATTATTGAAATTAATTACCAAAACCAATAAAACAATTGATAAGCCCAAAATACCTAGCTTTATCTTCTTATTCATTAAACTTTACCTACCTATATTATTTAACTTATTAGTCATACTATATAATTATATCCTATCTACTAAATGCTCTTACCCTTATTAAACTCATCTTATAACTGAGTATTAACTATTCCCACAAAACAAGATATCTGCTTATATCCTTAAGGTTATAAGGCATACTGCTTCCTTGCTTTAATTACACAAAATTCAACTTCAGTGTCTTCTATAGGGAATACATCAATTCCTGCACCTTTTATGATTTCACTTTCAGGTGTTGGTTTTATGTTTGCTAAAAAGGAATTGCAAATTTCAACATACCATCCAGAATTTCTAAAAGTTTTTATTGCATTTTCCTTTGTTACGTAAGCAGTGTTACTCCATTCTCTAAATAAATCCATGTGTTTTTTATCCTCTTTGTCTATAAAAAACATTACAGACATAAATTTATCTTTAGTAATCCTATTTAGCTCCTTTACTACTTCTCCAGGTTGATCAATGTTCTGAAGTCCCATATTACTAGTCATATTTACAATGGAGTTATCTCTAAAAGGAGTTTTTCTTGCATCAAAAGCAATTAAGCTTAACCTTTGGTATAGCCCCTTAGCTTTATAATACTCTTTATTTCTCTTTAGTATTGTAGGGCTAAAATCTGTGACAACAACGTAATTTCTTGTCTCAGTAAGAATCTTTTCAACAAGGTAGCCTTTACCTGTTGCAATATCAATTATTGGTTCATCCCCTTGAAGATCTTTAATCACAAAATCCATTTGACTTTCCCAACCATTAATATAATCCTCAGTGTATATCTTTTTAAAAGCATTTTTAAACATTTTAGTGCTTGTAGCAAAATCTCTTCTCATTTCAAAATAGGTAGCCTTGTACCAATAATCAGCTCCATTCAGCTCTTCTTCTGGTGTATTCATTAACTTGTCATAAATCTCTGTATTCTCATTGAAAAACTTTTCTAGAGCACTTTCACCCTTATTCCAAAGGTCATTTCTAGATAATTCACTAGTTAAAAATACTGCTATTTCATCCTTTACTTCATACTCTGAATTACAGCATGAGCAGCAAGCTTTTCCATTAATTATTCTCTCTTCACTTTCCTCTTGTATATACCATTGCAAATCCTTATGACAACTTGGACATACAAGCATTTGAATGTACTGTTTATGCATTTTTATTCCCCCAACAAATTTGATTTTAAACCCTCTTTAATTTCATCTTCACTGACAATTGTACTTTAATTTACTTTTTATTATTCTCTATATTAGCACCAAGCACCACTCCTATAATAATTCCTAAAGACACACCTATAGCTATATTATTAAATATAACTCCAAAGGAAGCACCAAATGCTATGCCAAGAGCAAGGTAAGTGCTTTTCATATCGGACTGACTTTCATCTTCAGTAATATTTTTATTGTCATTATCTTTATCTAAACTCATCAAAGTCCTCCTTTTGTATCATGTTACTTATATAAATGCTTATGACAGCATAAATCCCATAAATAAAATTAAAATTATGAGGCCAGATAACCCTAAAGTAATTATTATAGTTGAAAATCCTCTTAATAGCTTCTTCCAATTAGTGGCCTCAGATAGCCCAATAAACCCCAGCACACAATTAACTATAGCTATACCCAATACTATAGTTAATGGGTGCATATTTAACCAAGTGGTTGTAAAATCAATTATTGACTGTGATGATGTTGCTATAAAAAATAGTGCTATACACACAAAAGAAACTATAAATGACCATAAGTTAATTTTTATCTTCATAGTTCTCTCCTTTTCTCCCCTAGTAAATGTTTTTCACATGATAACTTATCATAGGTAAATTTCCTAAGAAACTTCTATATTTTAACCCTTACTTTATTACGTTTATTTATCACATAGCTATAACTCACAAATTATCCAAAATACTTTATTTTAAAAATCATTATTAAATAAAATTATGCTTGTTTTCTATTTCCCTGTTTATCAAATTCTTTCTTTAAAGCTATCTCTGTAGGAAATATAGATCCAACTAAAAACACAAGTTGCACACCACAAACTATAGCCCCAAAGGTTCCTATAACATCTATTTCCTTTCCAATTACAAAGCACATAGCTATGATAGAAACAATTAGCATAACAGTTCCTAACACTAACCACAGCCTTCCACAATAACGGTGAGCAAACTCCCAAGTTTCCTTGTTTTTCATAGACATAGAAGTTCTATATCCAAAAACTCCATTAACATCTTTGGGTCCACCTTTAGTAAAATACTTACCAAAGCCAATCATTGTAAAGGAAATTAATAAATTCATCACCATCATAAAAATCCAAAACCATACCACAACATCACCCCTTTTACCTAATCTATATAATAACCCTTAAAATTTAATTTATTATATTGCTATACCTTGAAAAACAAAGCTTAGACTAATCTTTTCTATAGTCATAAACTTCATTTTTAACTTTAAGTTCTACTCCATTTATCTGTATGATGTCCTCATTGAGCCATTCCATATCAGCTTTTTCACAGTGATACTGCCAATAGATGTTCTTCGACTTACCACTTTTATTATTCTTTAATGTACCTAAAACTGAATACCCTGTAGTAGCCCCTCCATTATTTAAAGATGCAGTTACAGTATATGTTCCATTTGGTGAGGTTGATTCAGTAAGATACTCCTGACCATGAATTCTTTGAATATCATAAAATGCCCAGTTAATGAAATAAGCTACCCCACCAATCATTGCTGCGACAACGATGAATATTGTAGCGAGACGTTTCTTTGTTTTTTCTTTCATGATTTCCCCCTTAATACATAACTATCAACTTATAAGAAACCATCTTTAGTATATAACCTACGACTGTTGAACCTCAGGTTTCATCTTTTTAAATCTTCTATAGATATAGGCTAATACATCATACAATATCATTCCACATACAAAGCCTAGCGCTTTTGCAGTGTTCATATCTAATGCCTTAATAAGGACTCCTAAAAGAATATAAAAGAAGAAGAGAAAAATATATTTAAATAGGTACTCTCTAATAAAATTCTTCATGTCTATAGCTCCCTTCATTGTAATTTTAATATGCCTTCTAGCTGAGCTTACTTGTTAAAAAAATTACCTATTAACCAATGTGACTTGTTTCCATTCCCTTAAACTCCCCCCTTTTCTATTAAATACTTAATACCTTATTAGAATAATCTTACCTATCCTTCTACATATCTAATATATGGTATATATTTATCATCTTTCTTAGCTAAAACTATGTCATCTCTGCCTTGAAACTTATAAATTTCAGTGCTAATGCTTAGCACTGTTGCATTCCAGTTTTTAAAATTTCTCTTTACCTTAGTTTTATTTATTCTTCCTAAGGCACTTTCTTCTTTAATAGATATGTCCTTTACCCACTGAACATCCTCTGCATTTTTGTACACTGTGTTATCCATAATAAAAAAGTCTGCATTTGGATCATCCTTCAAAATCTCTTCTGGAGTAGCATTATTTTTTGTTGACCTAAAACATCCTGTAATCAAAGAGGTTAAAAGTAGAAACAATACAATACCCCTAAGTTTTTTCAAGGCAATTCCTCCCTTATTCAATTGTAATATTAAAAGTTATATCAAAGGATTCTTCTCTTTAATTAAGACTTTTGAAAGAGTTTTTTTTGCTTCATATAATCAATAGCCTTAGTTTTATTCTTTTGCTCAGAAACATATTCTGCTTCATGCTTTACTCTATAATAGTAATTAAACCTTTCTTCTGAGAGAACTCCTTCACAAATCGCCTTCTTAATTGCACAATCAGCTTCAGTTGTATGACTGCAGTTTGAAAGCTTACATCCTCTGGCTATTTCTAATATGTCTTGAAATTCGTTATCTAGATTTTTTACTGAATTTATTGTTTCACTAACCCCTCTTTTAACCCCCATTTTACAACTCCCTTTGCTTAAGGCATTTTTAAAAAATAAATAAATCAGTATGTTTGTCTATTTTGACTTGTTATTTATTTTCAAATGCCTAACTCCACAACTTTTTCTATTTCAACCTTAATTCATGCCTATTTTCATGCCTTCTGAAAAACAAATCCACAGTGTTTATATATTCTCTTGCTTTTATATATGAATAAAATGTTGTTTTTCTACTCTTTTTTTCTAAAGCCAAGCACAAAAAATCCTAACCCAATAATTACAAAGGCCCAAATAAAAATATTAGTTCCAGGTATAGGAATTTCCATCATCTTCTGACCTGTCCATAAATACCAATGAATATATGAGGTTAACTTTTCAATAGAGTATATAAATCCACTAGAAATTAAAAATATTGTTCCAATAATAATATAAAATCTTTTATCCATAATTCATCTCCCTAAATTGGCAAGCTGTTATACTCACATTATTAGATGAAAACTTACTTACTGTCACTTTCCTCTAACTTCTTTAAAATAATATCAACCTTTTTATCTATTTCTCTGTTTCTCTCTACAAATCTTTTAAAGCTCTTCGCTGCCTTGTACAAAACTACTCCAACTGCGGTCAAAAGAACTACATTAATGATAGTTACAAGGATTACAGTATAATTTACTTCCATTTCTCTCCCCCACCCTTAATTACTAGTAAAACTATTAGAAAGACTTATTGTTTCTTTCTCTCGTAAGAAACCTTAGTTAAATTCATCTTAAAGCTAATGGGCCAATTCATATTTGTTAAGTCTTCCTTTTTTACAGAAATAATAAAGTCTTCGCCTTTTCCAAATTCATTATATAGACTGACATTGCCCATGCTTTTCCCTTCTTTGTCATAAACTTGGGGTGAATTTTCATGATTATAGAACATTGTATGCTCATTTTCTTTTAATTCCTTGGTAATAGTAACCAGTTCACCTTTGTTTTTTTCAACCTTGTCTTCCTTAGTAAAATAAAATCTTAAAAAGCTGTTGTCATCACCTTTTATGGTATCTAAATATATAGTTGTATTTTCATCCTTATACACTTCTTTATTTACTTTAATTTCATCCTTAAAGTAAGTATTAAGTTTTTCTCTGTCTGGCATATAGTTTTCATCTACTTTCAACCAAGCCTCTATTGGTTCAGTTTTGTAGTTATAATACATATCTGTGAAGGTTAATATATATAGCATACGACTTTCTTTCTCTTTTTTATCTGCCCTATAGCCTTCGATTCCTTTGGTTATTAAAAATACAATGGCTAATCCAACGGCACAAATTTTAAATACATCAAGAAGACTTTTGGGTTCTTTACTTTTCAATTCTCTCCCTCCATATTTGAATTGTTTATTTTATTCTTATAAAGTCTGCCATTGCCCTTTAAGGCTCTAATCCTCTAGTAAAAGATATTTTTCATACCAATCCCTACCTGAATCCCAACCATTTTTATTATCCTCAGACCATATCTTTATTGGATTTTCCTCTCCTAGAACTTCATTGCATATCCATGCTGTAACCCACTCACTGTTCCCATCTAATTTCCCACTTTTAAATTGTTCTATAAAGTAACTCACAACTGGTTTTCCTAATTCTACAATTTCATTAAACTCTTGTTTATGTGCTTTAATTTGATCATAGGGATTTGAAGATTTGGTAAGTGGTCCTGATACTATTATGTTTAGGTTTTTTTCAACCTTTTTAACTTCCTCTGCAGTTAAATTACTATTGTTTTTATTGTTTGCAAAGACCTTTATTCCAATAAAACTTATTGTTACAATACAAACCGTTATAATTAAAATTAAACCTGTATTATGTTTGAATAATTTCTTTTCCATGCAAGTTCGCCCCTTCCCCTCAGCACCTACTAAACAAAAATCCACTAAATGTTATTCTTATTTATACTTATGTTTCTGTAAACTAAATCCTCTCTTTTTTCAAAGCCAATTGATTCCCAGAACCTATTTCCTACATCATTGGTACTAAACACCACAAGTGCAGCTTTATTTATTCCTTCCTTTTTTAAAGCTTCTAGGGCAGCATTCACCAAGGTTTCCCCGAGACCCTTTCTACGGTAATCAGCATTAACTGCCGTATGATAAATGTACCCTCTTCTTCCATCATGACCGCATAGGATTACCCCTACAACTTCATTATCCTTCTCAGCCACAAAGCTGGTGGTAGGATTTCTTTTTAGAAATCTTTCTATGCCTTCATAAGAATCATCCAAACTCCTCATACCCATGTCCTTTGTATTTGTCCATAAATCATATACCTTTTCATAATCTTCAATTGCTAATAATCTTATTTTCATGTTTATCCCCCCCAAAAACCTTTCTTACTACTCTGAATTACTTAAATAAAATCTTGTTCATTTCATTAGTAATATCTATATCCTCGTTATTATAGATTTTTAAATTTCCAGCCCCTATAAAGGTTTTCTCTGTTTCCATTGGAACCTTGCAGTATGTTATAAAGTACGCCTGCTGTGGTATATCAATTTTATATTCATTGTTGTCTAATAAAACTCTTACGTAAGCAATTTTACTGTTGTAATTCTCACCTTTTAAGATTAAGTACTTGCCATCACTAGTAGTTCTTATCTCATCGTAAAAGTATTTGTCAGTAAGCTCAGCTTTCTCAATCTTATACTTATTGTTAAGACCCTTTATTAACTCTACATTTGCTAACTTATTATTATATAAGAATAGAACAAATTTTTTATTGTGAAGGTTTAGTTCCTGCTTTATTTCTACTTTGTCTGTAATTACTATAGGTCTATTAATAAATTTTACTATATTCTCTTCCAACTGCTTCTTATCCTCGGCTATTGTATAAGGTCTTGAATATAAACTAAATCCTCCATAAATCAAAACTAATATAATTAATATATAATAGATTTTTTTCTTCATGTTTTCTCTCCCCTTTATCCCATTTCACTCACTTCTATGATTTAAACCTGTCTTAACTTATAATACTTCTCTAGCCTATAATTAAATATCATCATATGAAGTACAGCTAAAATCATTGCAATTAAGCTCCATACCTGAAGATATAAGGTTAAGAAAATTAGTAGAGAAAAGGAATACCCTCTTACCTTCATCATTAAGTTAAACTTCTTTTCATCAACTATTTCATATTTATCTTTAGGTAATTCACAATAGGTATCTTTAATAGGTATTTGATTCTTGTCTGCAATTGTAGTTACCAAAACAATTATTGCTACTAAGGGAATTCCTATGCCTGGCATAAACACAAATAATATACCAATTATTAGTCTCATGATTTCTTCTAAATTCATGCTGAGCACCTCTCTCCTTAAGTACTTTTTTACATTTACAAAAACTATTAGAACAAAAGTATGTATTTATGCCACCTTTTTAGCTACCTGTAATATCTTTATTTTTTTACATGTAATCTAAAAACCTTGAACCTCAAGGCTCCTCAAGAACTTTTCAAAGTTAAAGCAGTAAAATTCTCTATAAAAAAAGTCGCTGAATTTCTTATGACTATTCAGCGACTTAATGCAAGCTTCTTATAATATTTTATTAATAAATGTATGTAAATATTTTATAGTTAATTTATCCATTTTAAGAACCGTTTTTTAAATTAAAAACTCTAGTTAAATATATGATTACACTTTAATTATATCATGGTATAAATGTAAAATATAGTATTTTATCTTTATTTGAATTCATTAAATTCATTGTAAAAATGAATTAACTATATAAAGCCACTTTCTTTATGTAAAAGCCACAACATATAGTTTTGCACACTCCCTTTTTTATCTATAGCATTATTTCTTCTTACATTTTAAATCAATACAGTACTCCTTTGCAGCCTTAAAATCATGAAGTATAGCCTTTACATTTTCTCAAATATGTAAAGGCTTTGACTCCGTCCAATGACCTACAAGAGTTTAAAGTATATGATTATTATATTCAAAAACACCAAATCTTGGCTCATCCCCATGAAATTTGAGTCACAATATATTCAGTGTATCCCCTTATATTGTTTCTATAACCCTATTGCCCTGCTAGACTTAATAATATTTTAATGGTAAGTCCTCTAAACATATATATCTGAAAACTCTACAGTAATCTTTTCTACCTTACTATCTATAAAATCTCCTCTATCAACACAGTCCTGGCTCTCTTCAATTAAGTTTATAGGTAGTTCGATGATAAATTCACTGCCTTTTCCTAGCTCACTATTAATACTAACTTTTCCTCCATGAAGTTCTACAAGAGACTTTACAAGAGATAGCCCAATTCCACTTCCCTCCGCCCTTCTTCTAAGTAACGAATCTCCCTGTGTAAAAGGTTCAAATATTTTACTATGCATATCCTTTGGTATGCCAAAACCGCTATCCTTCACTGATATTATTAAACTGTTACCCCTATCATAAATATTTACCTGTATACTCCCTCCTGGGTTTGTAAATTTTATGGCATTTGAAAGTAAATTAAGTATGACTCTTTCTAATTTATCTTCGTCACAAGCAATTACTTTTTCTTCTACCTCTGTATCAAAGATTATACTAATTCCCTTGCTTTCGACATAGCTCACAACAGATAGAGTAATATTTTCTATGATTTCTATAATGTTTTTATTTTCTAAATCTAGCTTGAAAAAGCCACTTTCTATTTTATTCATATCAATAAAATTATTGATAAGCCTTAATAACCTGTAACAATTTTGCTTCATAGATTTTAAATATTTACCTACAGAGCTAATACTAAAACCGCTATTTATGTCATTAGGGTTTTTCTCTAACTTATCTTGTAGTAATTGAATGCCTCCCAAAATAATATTGAGAGGAGTTTTAAGTTCATGAGATACCGTTGAAAAAAGCTGAGTCTTTAATTTGTTGTACTCCTCTGCATGACTCAGAAGTATGGACTTTTCTAAAATATCCATTTCTAGTTTATGAATTCTTTTCCTATCAGCTATATCCCTTATGATAGCTGTTACATATAAACTGTCCTCTTCCTTAAAGGAAAATCCTGCAACTTCTACTTCCCCTTCTGTGCCATCATCTAAAAGAATTTTTTGTTCTAGAAAATCCACCTCAGTTTCCTCGTTCAACAACTTACTTATTCTTTCATCTACAACCTGCCTATAGTCAGGGTGAATTTTCAAAGAGTCTCCAATATTATAGCTTTTAAGTTTTCTTGCTGAAAAATTTAGTGCAGCCTCATTTGCTACTATTCTTTTACCATTTTCATAAACAAGTATGCCATCTGGCAGCTTATTAATAAGTCTTTTATATAACTCTTCACTTGTTTCAAGGCTTTTTTCTAGCTTTTTTCTCTTAGTAATATCTCTAAAACTCCAAAGATTACCTCGTGTTTCCCCATTTATTATTAGAGGTTCAAATAATTGTTCAATAACCCTACCATTTTTAAAGTATATATAATCCCAATGTTCCTTATTTTCTCTTGTTATAATCTCTAAATTTTCTGCAAACTCTATTGGGTTTACTACCTTCTTCTTACAGTGTTCTACTAACTCAAATCTATCTGTTTGATTGCACAAATCTTCATCTAATTCCCATATCTTCATAAAGCTTCTGTTTATATTAGTGATATTGAAGTTTTCATCTTTAACTATAATTCCATCAATACTTGATTCTATCACAGCTCTCATAGTACTTTCACTCAAGGTGAGAACTTTTAATGTTTTCTCCTGTTCTCTAACAAGTTTTTCTAGATGAGATATTTTCTCGTCCTTATTCTTAATATATTTTATTAATTGATCCTTGGTTAAATCTTCATATTCCATAGTCATCACCCTATCCATTGTAATAACAATTAGTAATTGTTGTTTATATAGAGATTTATAAGCTTAAAATCGCTATACTTATTACTAAACAAAATAGAACTAGCAAAAAACTTATCCTTTTACTTTACACAAAGCCCTTCTATGTATTTTAGAAAATATGCTCGAAGGAAACAACCTCCATATACATTTCACTTTAATTCACTTGATATATTTGACAAAAATATGAAATTTCCTTCATTATTTCCATTTTTTTCTGTAAATTAGACTAATATTTATCATTTATCTACAGTTTTCTTGCATAACACGTTTAACAAATTAATTTTCAAAAAAATTAAGTGCTTCTACATCTAATTATATTAGAATAGAAACACTTAGCTAACTTTTATCCTCACTTATAATTCTAAATGAATAATAAAATTATATGATTAAAATAGAATTTCCCCATTAACTACCATTGCCCCTTTATACACATGTGCGTAAAGTTGTATTGCTGCTTACATAGCAGTTACTATGAGATAGAATAATAAAATTATAGCTCCTGCAATAGCTGTAATCTTCCAACTACCCTGTTTTTTTCTGTGATTATTAATAGTAGTACCATTTTCCTTGACTTCAACTTCCTTATAAAGTTCTGGAGCTTTTAAATTGCCTGCTGACATTATACCATCTCCCAATATTCTTTAAATATTTAACTGAATCCAACGAAAAGACGAAAATCTTAAATTGTAAATAAGTTTATTTATTTTTAAAAGAAAATAAAATATCCTGCAAGACAAATTAATAAAAGTACTCCCCATGCTCCTGCATTAACAAGCCATGAGTTATTTCTACTATATTTTTCTACATCAGCGTTTTGCCCCTTAAACTCTGAATCCTTAGCCGCAGCCCTTTTAAATGCATCAATTGACATTATAATCCCCCCAATTACTTAAATAGTATACTTTACTATATTATATGATATTTTTCAGAATTATTCAAATATTTCTCATCTCAAATTTGTCCTAATATCTCTCCTATTGCTTTATTGTAATTATAGCCTCTTCCTTACTAATTTTTCCTGCTATTATCTATGAATTGCTTATCTGTCCATAAAAATAAGATTGCACATGAGTTTATCATATACAATCCCTAATATTTATATATATTTATATTACTAAGTAATACTTCTATTAATTAGTGGATAGTCTTATTAACTAGCAGTTGAGCTGTAGAGGTAATTTCTTGTAGAGTCGCTGTGATTTCTTCTGTAGATGCTGCTTGAGAAGATGCTATTAACCCTACTTTATTGATTTCTTCTACAACTAAATCAATAGCTGCCTTTATGTCTGAAAGTGCTCTTGATATTTTCTCTGCAGATTCAGTACTGCTTTGAGCAAGCTTTCTCATTTCCTTTGCAATTATATTAAAGCCAGCTCCTTCAGATCCTGCTCTAGATGCTTCAATAGATGCATTCAACCCTAATAAGTTAGAGTTTTTAGAAATTCCTTGAATAAGGGTTATTAAGCTATTAGACTCATCAATCTTTCCACTAGTTTGATTCACAAGTTCTATAACTTTATCTATACTTAAAGACAAGTCTTGTGATGTAGAAGATATCTCTTCTGAGCTTGCATTTGTTTGTTGTAGTGCACCAAATAAGGTGTCAGATATTTCTTTAATCTCAGACTGGTTGTCTAAACTCTTACTATCAAAATTCACTTCTTTCATAATTGATCCCCTCCAATTTTAGTATAGCATGCCCTTAGTACATAATCAATTAACAGAATCTCTACATAAAGCCAATAAAAGTTACCATAAATTATACCCACGCCAAGCTTTGCTACCTTAATATTTTCGTTTTAAAAAGAGCAAGCTTTAACTTATTCACTTCAAAAGGTCTTAAGAAAACCAATTAGCTTCATTCGGAAGTTAAGCCTTAACTCTTCTTATCTGCATACTATACAAAGGTACTATTATTTTTGTAAATTTATATATTCCTAACTACAACCTTTATTTTTATGAAAGGGCTCTTACTTTTGCTCATAAAAAAAAGAGGTGCAAATGCACCTCTCTGTTAAAAGACTCGGCTATAACCAAAATCCATTGTTCATTTTATTCCTCCACATAGCCCCTAGGAGGCTTGTCACATCGAAGCCTTACTAAATCTCATCATATATAGTTTTATTAGTTTCAACTATACTAGCGTATTCCTTGTTTTTAAGTTCTCCATTCTTCCCCTGGAAAAGCTTAGAATTCATCACTGCATCCATAGCAGTACTAATCTCCTGCTCAGTGATTATATCCTTTACGTTCCTTAATCTTAAGGTAACCTTTGCTCCCTTTATATCTGAAAATCCCATTAATAAATCCTTACTCATATAATCTCCTCCTTATTTTCTCTTATAAATTAAAATAAATTTTGTTTCTTCTCCATTGGTAAATTCAAAGCTTATATTTTTAAGTTGATTTACCCTTGAGCTTTTAACTAAACCTACTACCCTTATAAGTAGATTATCCAGAAATGACTTTATAACTTCCTTCACTAGATAAACTACTCCTTTCATAACTAAGCCTCTACTATACTGAAGTCTTCTGCCTTTTTAACCTCATATAGTGGGTAAGCTAATAAAGCTTCCATAGCCTTTGCAAAATTGTGTATTTCCTCTACAGTGGCTGCCTTATTTACTTTTGCGAATCTTTGAGATGTAAATACATCTTCCCCCTTTCCATTAACCCCCACCTTGTAAGTTAAGATAACTGCTGATGTTTTTTTAATTGAATTTATCATACTACCAACTCCTTTCAATATTTAGATATGCAGTTTAAAGAGAGATTTCATGGATTTTTGAAACTTTTTTATTTTTAAAACATCTTTATTATTTGTAGGATATCTCGGTCTTGTGGCTTAAAGCAAATTTGTCTTAGTTAATAGTCTAACAATATCTTATTTAATAAAACATTCTTGTCACGGGAAAAGCTGTGAACAATATTGTGGATAGCAATTGTTAATAACTTTGTGGATAATGTGGATTAAATTTGTGATTATTATGAAAATTCCTCCACAATCAGGGTTTTATAGTCTTGCTAGTTGTGGATAACTACCCATTTTCGTGTTAATAAATTTTATACACGAGTTTCACAAATTCCCTAAACATAACTTTTCACAGGTTTCAAATTACACCTACAAGTATAATGAATTAAAACACATGAATGTGTTTCTAAAACCCCTATGAAGTTTGGCAAAGTTTTTCATAGTCCTCTTCATATTTTACATTTTATTCACAACTGTAAATTGAGTAAACAAGCATTCTTATAGTATAATAATATAGTCACATATATTTCGTTTCCCTAAAGGTTTTTCACTTTAGGAAAACCTACTATAATATCTGAAGCTTTATAATTTAATACTAGAATTAAACACAGGAAAATTCTAATACTAAGGAAACTAATCACAGGCTTATTTAAAGCCTTAATTTTTTTCTCATGTTAAATATTTTTAAATCTGATAACTTAAAAGGGGGACATCTAAATGAAAGATATGACAAGAGGCAGTGAAGCTAAACTTATATTTTATTTTGCCCTTCCTATGCTGGTGGGAAACGTATTCCAACAACTTTATAACACTGTGGATAGTATCATTGTTGGAAAGTTTTTAGGTAAAGATGCACTAGCAGCAGTAGGCACTAGCTTTCCTATAATTTTCTTACTTATTTCTTTAATAATGGGAGTAACCATGGGATCAACGATTTTAATTTCTCAATACTTTGGAGCCAAAGACATGGATAAGGTTAAGAAAACCATAGACACAGCTTATATAACCTTATTTTTTGCTTCTATTTTTATAACTATTCTAGGCCTTATAATTGGGGGTCCTATTTTAAGGCTTATAAATGTACCTGAAGAAATCTTTGCTCAATCCAAGGAGTATTTGGATATAACTTTTATTGGACTTATTGGTATGTTTGGTTACAACTCTGTAAGTGCTATCTTAAGGGGACTTGGAGATTCCAAAACACCGGTATACTTCTTAATTATCTCTTCAGTAATAAACATAGTTTTAGATCTTCTATTCATTTTAGAATTTAACATGGGGGTAGGTGGAGCTGCATGGGCCACCATTATTTCCCAAGCTATATCCTTTGTTTTAGCCGTAATCTACTTAAATAGACGTCATAAGGTATTTAAAATTAATATAAGACACTTAGAATTTGATAAAGCTATTCTAAAAGATAGTATTAGAATAGGTCTTCCTTCAGGAATTCAACAAATGGTATTTTCTTTCGGAATGATGATGCTACAAGGACTTATTAATGGGTTTGGTGGAAACACTATGGCTGCTTATGCCGCTGCTTCAAAAATAGATTCTTTTGCATCTATGCCAATAATGAACTTTGGTGCAGCTATTTCCACCTTTGTAGGCCAGAATATTGGAGCGAATAAACCAGAAAGAGTAAAAAAAGGGCTGAATACTACTTTAATAATGTCAACTGTAATGTCTATTGGTATAGCCTTAATATTAATATTATTTGCTAAACCTTTAGTGGAAATTTTCACTAATGAGCCTCAAGTTGTCGTTGAAGGTGCTAATTATATAAATATAGTTGCTCCCTTCTATTTTGTAGTAGGTGCTATGTTCATCATAAATGGCGTCCACAGAGGGGCCGGAGAAGCCATTTTCCCAATGATAATTTCTATATTATCCCTATGGCTTATAAGGCTCCCAATAGCTTATATTCTTTCTTCCTTCCTTGGAAGTAATGGAATTTGGTGGTCCATACCCGCTGGTTGGACTTTTGGAGCCATAGCCACAGTGATTTATTATAGATCTGGAAAATGGAAAAACAAATCTCTTGTGAAGGTTAGCTTTAATAACAGCGAGGCTCCTAAGGAAGAGCTTACTCATGAAACAAGTTCTAAAAACACTATATCAAATGAGGAGGCTTCTGAAGAAGTTGAACCTATATCATAGTTAATCCAGTAATATAGGGATTACGAAGAAAGTATTATTAGTGTAATAATACTAGACTATCTACTCTAAAATACTGAACTTCTTTTTCACCAAAAATAAAACCTCCAGTTACGATAATTTACTTTTATCATAACTGGAGGTTTTTATAACTTATTAATTATAACTATATACGTTTAAGATACTTTTCACGCACTAAAATTATTTTGCAATATTTCTCTTTACATAGGTTTTAAATTTATAAGCACATAGATTCCATACACTGCACAAAGCACCAATCCACTAGCTAGCAACTTTTTTATTCTTACCATTTAGACCTTCCCCCTTATTAATCGATGTTTTGCTATTAGAGGTTTTACTCTTTACTACCTTATCTATTAATGCTGTACCATGGCCCATAGGACAGACTTGGCACCAACTTCTTGGTTTGAAAATAATCCCCATTATTGTACCTACTAGTAAAGATATAGTCATAAATCTGAATAACGCAAAGCTTGTTTTTAAAAAATTAAAACCATCATGATTAGCATGATATAAAGCTATCGTAAGTAAAGTAATCATGATAGTTAATAAAAGATTTTTTACCAAATTTGATTTAGCAGCTTTAGGTAAATTGTTGTTTAAACTTATATTTTTTAGAAACTTTCCTAGAATAGACCCTCTTGGACAATAAAAAGAACAATGAACCTTTCCACGTCCTCTAATAGCGTGATACATGGGTGCTCCCATGCATACCACCCCTAAAATTCCGAACCTATAGTCTAGTATTGATAAAGTTAAAAAAGTTACCATGAGTATCCATGACCAACCTTGATGCGACTTTCTTTTTTTCTTCTCCATGATGTACCTCCATTAGATTAATTGATATATTTATTACATAAAAAAACCGAAGTCAACTTAGTATAACTACTATGTTTAACCTTAGCGATAAGGTTTCCTAAAATCTTTTCAAGAGCACATGTAATTTATATTAATCATTATATTCAAATATTACGATATATGTGCTAATATGTCAACCACTGTATTAAAACTTTATTATGGTATTTTTTAGAATTCCTTCTGGTATATATAATCAAACTATCACTTCTAACCTATGACTATTTTACTACTAATGTAACTTTCACACCTAATAACACATAATATAATTAAATACAATCATATACCTTTAAAGCTTAACCATATTATAAATCAGGTTTGAATTTTCAAATATGGGGAACCAAAATTCTAAATAACGCATACCTAAACCTAGATTGGTTCCCTTAAGGCTTTTATGGATGAATTCCCTTATAAAACATCTGCTACTTTAATGGCATTATTATATTAAGCTATATCAACTTAATCTCATGCTATAATACTGAAAGGGCCCATAAATACAATGATGCTACTGAACCATAAGGTGAATATCTTTTTCTATATCTTTCAAATCTTTCCTTTGAAAGCTCCTTATGTCCATATAAATTCATCATTCCTCTGCGAATAGCCAAATCCCCATAGCTTACTACATCGGGTCTACACAAAGAAAAAATCAAGAGCATTTCAGCGGTCCAAACACCTACACCTTTTAAGGCAGAAAGCTTTTTTACTATCTCCTCATCAGCTAAATTATTAAGCTCTCCAAAGTTTACCTCTCCAGAAATGGCAGCTTCAGCAATTCCTTTAATATATCCTACTTTCCTTAAGCCCATACCACAACCCTGAATCTCTTCAAGGCTCACCTTTTCAATATTTTCTGGTGTAACTACTCCAATAACATTAGTAAATCTATTCCAAACAGTTTCCGCAGCCTTGCTTGAGATTTGTTGACTAACAATACTTGAAACTAGGGCTTCAAAAGGATCAGGAGTAATCTTACGTTCTATAATACCAATTTTTTCAATAGCTGCACCAAGCTTTTTATCTTTCTTTTTTAAGTATTCTATTTCTTTATCTCCGTATTTAAAAATCTCCATTTGTATTCTCCATCTTAGAATTTTTACTTAGATTATATCATTAACCAGTAGAAATTTGAATTAATACGTGCATACTAATTATCAACTCTCTTTCTCAAGTAGATGAAGATGAAGATGAAGAGAGTCAGCTTATAAGACTATTAAATGAAATATAATTTAATATTAGAAATAATAAAGCAATATGAGTTTGTAGTTTTGCACAAAGAGCAATCAAATAAAGTGTTTGAAAGCTAGATTAAGAAATGACCAATAAAGACATGATAATATATTAATCGTCAAAATTTATAAGTAAATAATAAGATTTTGTTGTAATATTTTTATTGAATTTTGCATAGGAAAATGTAAAAATAAGATATATAAACTTCCATATTTTTACTTTTTACATTGCTAAGGGATTTATTATTTGATAAGTAATAAGTCCTTTTTCTTAATACATACTTTGTAAATAAACTAATTCATAACATATGGTTGTATTTCCTTTATAACAAAGATGATTTAATATAGGTGATGATATGAATAAATTTTTTATTTTTCGTTTTCTTCAAATATTCTTATGCTTTCCTTTTATTATGGTTCTAGCAACTTCTAGCATGGATAATAAGACCCAAGGGATTTTCGTGGGCAGCTTCACTTTTTATACTATAGTTTATGAAATACTTTTAATGAGAAAAAGTAAAAAAGACAGAAGAACTAAAAGTTCCTCTGCCTAGTTGTTAATTTTATTATTTTCATAATAAGGTTAAAGGTTGTTGTGGCAAGCATTATACCAAAAGCTATAGCCCCTGCAACCCCTAACACCTGCATACCCTTTGAAAAAGCTTCATTATATCTTTGTTCTACAATAAAATTCACAGTATTATAAGCTGTTATACCTGGTACTAAGGGAAAAATCCCTGGAATAGAAAACTGCATAGTTGGAGTTTTTAATCTTCTTGCTAATATCTCACTATATAAACCTACAGTGAAAGCCCCACAAAAGGAAGCCATTACTGGACTATTATTATAATTGTACACAATAAGATAAACTGCCCATCCGAATGCACCTGAAAATCCAGTCCATATTATCTTTTTTCTATCAATGTTAAATAGTATTACTGGGAATATACTTCCCAGAAAAGCTAGTATTATTTGTTTAATCATAACCCTACCCCCACTTTAAGCGATAGTGCTGTACCAATTCCAGCTCCTATGGCAGTAATAATCAGCATTGCCTCACCAAACTTTGCAATTCCTGAAGTAAAATCTCCATAGATAATATCCTTGATTCCATTTGTAAGTGCCACCCCTGGAAGGAGAATCATAATTGCTCCAGTTATAATATTATCCTTATTTACAAAAGGCATTATTCTCTCTATAAAGGAGCTTACAATTCCAATAAAAAATCCTGAGAAGAAGAATTCAAAGAATTGAAAAAAGCCTATACCAGATACTTTTTCCAACATATAATAAATTCCTATGCTTATGGTTGCCGATATAGCAGAATCATAGATTGTCCCATTGAAGAACAAGGAATAAATAAAGGATGTCATACTAGCTGCAAAAAGTCTCAAGGGAAAACTAAAGTAAGGTGCCCCTTCAATATCCTTTAAGGTTTTCTTCGCTTCTTCAAAGGACATATTTCCCTGTTGAAGGGTTCTAGAAAAAGAATTAATTAATTCTATCCTATATAAATCTACTCTTCTTGTCCTAACCTTTTTTAAAGAAGTTACCTTTTCCTCATTTTCATCTATAACAGAAATAAATACGCCCTTTGCCGTAGCCATACACTCACATTCTAAGTTATACGCTCTACATATTCTTTCAATGGTTTCCTCCACTCTATAAGCTTCAGCACCGTTTCCAATGAGCATTTGTCCTGCAGAAAGTGCAATTTCTAAAACTTTTTTTGCCTCCATAAATCTTCTCCTTAATAAAAAGTTTTTCACTTATACATAGCCTCTATACTAATTTTTTCTTTGAAACCTATGCCAAAGATATTATAGCACCTTCTTTATCTGTTTTCATTTTAATTTATTATTAATTGATAGAGAAATTTAAAAGTTCTTTGATAAAACTTCTTGACAAGCAAAACTTTCTATTTTATAATCATATCGAACATAAGTTCGGGAAAATCCCCATTTTCCCACTCTAAGTCCTTCCATCCTTTGGACCTAGAGATATTTTACTAACTTTATAGGGGAAAAGCCCTCCAAGTAGGGCTTTTTCTTTTTATACAGAATTGTAATGTATAAATTTAACTCCTTAGAATATTAAAAGTAACTCAAACTGATAATTTCTAATCCACCTTTATCTTGTTATCCTTATATTCAGGTACTATATGGACAATATCCTTAGTTAAGCAATATTTTAAATCCTCTTGAAGTCCAAGCTCCTTTATTCTCTTATAATGAGTTGCATATTTTACAAAGCCAAACAGGTCTTGATTATTTTCATAAATATAATGAGAAGTAGTTGCTATATCTGTTAAAACTAGCTCTTCTCTATTTTCCTCTTTAGCTATATGCTTTAAACAATTTATAATATATCCACTAGTTAAAAAATCGTCTATAGAAAACTCGCCAGCAGTTCCTGCATTAACAAAAATCACATCTTTATTAAGTTCTATAAGTTTTTCAGCTACAGCTTTTCCATTAATCATGGCAGCAATAAAAATATGCTCTGCCCCTTCGCTGTTTTTAATAGCCTTTGTTCCATTAGAAGTAGTCATCACAAGAGTTCTTCCCTCTACGTTTTCTCTTGTATAATCTAAAGGAGAGTTTGAAAAGTCAAAACCTTTTATTTTTAGGGCATTTCTTTCTCCACCTAATATATATTTTTCTCTTTCATTCCCAACTATTTCTAAAGCTTCTTCTATTTCTCTTGCTGGAATTACTTCTGTGCAGCCATTATTAAGTGCTGTCACCATAACAGTGGTAGCTCTAAGCACATCTATTACTACTACCACTTTTTCCTTAAGTTTTTCTTTCTTTATATCTGATGCTGAAATAATTATATCTACTTTCATTTAGATACCTCCTATAAAGTTCTTTCCTTGATATAAATCCTCATCCTGAAGCTTTTTATCTATGGCATTTAAAACTTCCCATTTTCTAAGACTCCATATTGGACCAATTAAAAGTTCCCTTGGGGCATCCCCTGTAAGTCTATGAACTACAATTTCTTCTGGAAGCATAGTTATAGCCGTTGTAATTAATTCTAGATACTCCTCCATTTCTAGGAGCTTTAGCATACCCTTATTATATAAGATTTCTAGTGGAGTATTTTTCATTAAATGAAGCAAGTGAAGCTTAATTCCTTGCACATCCATCTGTGATAAATATTCTATAGTATTAAGCATATCTTCTCTGCTTTCTCCTGGAAGACCAAAAATCACATGAACCACCACATCTATATTTCTTTCTCTAAGCTTTTTTACTGCTTCCTCAAAAACCTCTAGCTTATAGCCTCTATTTATTAGCTTTGCAGTATCATCCTTAAAGGTCTGTAGCCCAAGTTCTACCCAGGTGTATACCTTCTTTGAGTATTCTTCTAGTAAGTCCAACACTTCATCCTTTAAGCAATCTGGTCTCGTAGCAATAGCAAGTCCTACTACATCATCTTGAGTTACTGCTTCTTCATATTTTGCCCTTAACACTTCTATTGGTGCATAGGTATTGGTATAGGCTTGAAAATATGCAATATACTTTCCATCCTTCCATTTCTTATTCATCATAGTTTTTATATTCTCAAACTGCTTAGTTATAGAAAAACACCTATCTCCAGCAAAATCTCCAGAACCTCTTTCAGAGCAAAAAACACAACCACCCTTGCTTATGGTCCCATCCCTATTAGGACAGGAAAATCCTGCATCCAAAGATATTTTAAAAACCTTTTCCCCAAACTTTTCCCTTAAAAAATAATTAAGGCTATGATATCTTTTACTATTCCATTGTTTTGTCATATGTAACCTCACCTTTTATAGTTTTAACCCCTTCATTTATCTTTAACTAACTTCATAATTATCTATTATCTCATCTAAACTTTTAGTATAATTGCTAAAACTTAATATAATATCTCCTTATAGATAAATTAATCCACAGTAATTTAAATAACTTAATTAGTTATGCACATTTTATTATATTGTCCCCACTACTCTACATTTTTTCCTTCTTTAAGTAATAGTTTACCCCTATAAAATAAAAATTTCCATAGTTTTAAATTTTTCTATTACTAAGCTTACTGAACTACAAAACGCAATAAACCTTAAACTACATGAGATGTTAATCTTTAAAAACTTATGCTTAACAAAATCCCTCACCATGTCAAAGTTGGTTTCTGATGAAGAACTAAAGGGTATATTAAACCAAGATGCTATCTTAGGGGAAGAGCATATAAAGGAATTAAAAACTCTAATGGAAGAGGCTAGAAGTGACTGGGATAGACTTCCTAACATATAGACACTTACAATGTTAAACAATCTGAGAATAAATAAAAGATATACAGGGCGGTGAATTTATGAATACACTAGTTGAAATGCTTACTGGCATGGATAAACTTACTGACCAAGTTATTGCCACTGACTTTTTAATAGCAGCTAAAAACGGAGTAATAAACTATTCCATGGCATTAACTGAAACCACGTCTCCAAAGGTAAGAGAAGTTCTTAAAATCCAGTTAAGACATGTCATTGCAACCCATGCAACTATTACAAACTATATGATGAAAAATGGATATTATCACGCCTACAATCTAAAAGAGCAGTTTGAAGTTGATATGAAAGTAACAGAAACCTCACTAACTCTTGCTGAGAAGATGAAATAAAAAATCCCCTTAAACTACTTTGGTGAAGCCCACCCTATGGTTTAGAGGATTTTAATTTATTTACTTAGAAAATATTATAAACAAATTTAATTACGCCATATTCTAATGCAGTTAAAATAATACAACAAAACACAAAAGCTCCTAGTTTAAATTCTGCTAGCACATCCTTTGTGTAATTGCCCTTAAATAGTGAAAATATATCAGGTGTAAAATAATAGTTTAAAGCCTCTGAAAACTCCCCACTACTAGGAAAAAACTTCTTAAACAACCATTTATATATAGGAATATTTAATATGATTAGTATTAAAGCCCACAATTTATAGCCTCCTTTGAATACACCTGTAAACACATATTAATTAACTTTAATAGATTTTAAGCGGAAACCTAATATTCTTCTAACTAAAACTCCTAAAAAAATCATTTGTAAAGTTTGTGGCATTCTTAATTGAACTTCCCACGCATCAACAATGTAAGTGCTTACCCCTATAAAAGTAGAAACAATTATTAAAAGTACAAGCATTACATCATAGTACCAAGATTTTTTCTTAAAGGTTGTGTGTCCTAATCCAAAACCAATAAAAAACATTGATATTAGTAATAAAATATTAATAGCAAAGCTCATATAATTTCCTCCTTAACATACATTCCTTTAATTATATTATAAGTAAATTTATTACATATGTATACAGAATAAGTTAACATTCTTCTCAAAACATCTTGAAAAACTTCAGGTATAAATTTTCAAGAGGCTCCTTACTAAGTTATATATATCAATCTTTATCTCTATCTAGAACTTTGAATTTAAACTCTTACCTAAATGTGGTAAAATAATATCAATCTAATTTTGACAAACTCAGTACCAACACAATTATTTACGTTACTATTAACTTACCTATGCTATACCACGTAAAACTTAGGACATTAAATTTTAAGTTTCTTATAAATACACATAATAATTAATTTAGAAGGTGTTAAAATGATCAGAGAAGATTTTACATTTAAAAATAAGGATGGAATAGAAATTAACGTCCACAAATGGATTCCTAGTATTAAAATAAAAGCTGTAATACAGATTGCTCATGGCATGAGTGAAAGAGCTATAAGATATGAGCTCTTTGCCCAAAGACTAACCGAGGAAGGCTTTTTAGTTTATGCAAATGACCATAGAGGTCATGGCAAATCCTCAAATTCCATGGAGGAACTTGGATATATAAGTGATAATGACGGCTTTGAGGATATGGTAGAAGATATGAAAAAGCTTACGGATATTATAAGAGAAGAAAATCCTGAAATGAAAATAATACTTTTTTCACATAGCATGGGTTCCTTTTTAGCTCAAAGGTATATAGAGCTCTATGGAAACGGCTTAGCTGGGGTTATTCTCTCTGGTACTAATGGAAAGCCTCCAACGGCTGTAAACTTAGGAATATTCCTTACTAAATCTATTATGAAGTCTAAAGGCAGAAAGCATAAAAGCAAGTTTATAGATAAACTTGCCTTTGGTAGTTATAATAAAAAGATTACTGCTGCTAATACTCCTTTTGATTGGCTTACAAGGGATGAAGAAGAAGTTAAGAAGTATATAGCAGACCCTTACTGCGGCACATTGTTTCCTGTATCCTTTTTCTATGATTTATTTAAAGGTATGAAAACCATTCATAAGGAAAAAAACTTAAATAACATCTCTGTAGATTTGCCTATTTATATCTTCGCTGGAAATGCAGACCCTGTAGGTAATTACGGGAAAGGCATAATAAGTTTATATAACACTTATAAAACTTTAAATATTAAAAGTGTCACCTATAAGCTATACACTGGGGGGAGACATGAAATGCTTAATGAACTCAATAACGAGCAAGTTATGAGAGATACTATTCAATGGATTAAGTCCCTATTATAGATAAAACACAGAAATAGTAGCTTCCACTGACCTTTGGAGGCTACTACTTTTTTAATATAGTATATCAATCCCTTAATATGTCCTTGTTCTTATAATCTTCTAAATTTATCTTTATATGTTCTCTTACTACATCAATACCAATTTCGTATTCCACCATTAAATCTAAATTTGCATCTTTAGATATATCTATTTTCCTTAGATACGTATTGGATGGTAAGTATTTTTCCCTATTTTCTGTTGTAAATTCAAAGTTACCCGTAGTCATACTAAAAAGATATTCCTCACCTTTTTTTAACCCAATAATTAAAAAATTTACCTTTACGTTTTTATTTCCCTTATACTGTATCTTAAGTCCCATAGGAATATATACACTTTTACCTATGGAGACCAGTTGGAAATCTTCAATTTTTATATCCCTTGCTAGATAATCAATTTTGTAAAAACTAGGTTCAGTATGGTTTAAAACTAATTTAGTAATCCCCATTGAAGCAATTGCGGTAACTATAATTAAAATTACTATGCTATACCCCTTTCTCATATATCACCCCCAGAAATTCCTATGAACCTGTAAAATAAAAAAGCCACCTTTTTCAATATCTTTACTAACATAATATTTGTAAAATATTGAGAGGTGACTCTTATCTTCAAGTTATTTCATAAAATTTCTATATTTAATTCTCAGACCTTTTAATCCAATAATTTCGCTATTTCCTTATATTTCTTAAAGTAATTAAGTATAATCTATTTTACTATAAATATCTTTTCTCTTTCCATATAATCTTTAAAATACCTCTCTCCATCATTTAGCATGAGACCTTCACTTTTTCCCAACACTAAAAATCCGCTTCTATCAAGAGAATTATAAAAATTCTCTAAAACTTGTCCTTGAAGTTCTGGTGTAAAGTAAATAAGTACATTTCTACAAAGGATTAAAGTAAATTCATTTAAGTTTCCATTACTTATAAGACTATGAGAGAAAAATAATATTTTTTCCTTTAGAAAGCTTTTAATTTTGATATATTGATCCGTTACATCAAAGTAGTCGAGAAAACTCTTTTCTCCTTGGGCACTATTGTAATTCATAATTTCCTTTTCTAAATCTCTCTTAGCAAACAAACCATTTTTTCCCTCTTCTATGACATAGGGATTTATATCCGTGGCATAAATTTGAGTCTTATTAAGCAGGCCTAACTCATGCAACATAATAGCTAATGAGTAGGGTTCCTTTCCAATGGAACAACCTACACACCAAATTTTAATATGATTAAAGGTGTTAAGCTTTGGAAGCACCTGTTCTCTTAGAACCTTAAACACCTCTGGATCTCTAAAAAATTCTGTTGTATTTATGGAGAAATCTAGAAATAGCTGCTCTAAAATGTTACTGTCCGAAATCACGGCCTTACGGAATTCACTTAAACTTTTTATATTAGATCTAATCATAGATATATTTATCCTTCTAACTATACTTTGAATTTGGTAACCTCTATAATCATATCCATAGGCCTTATTAATATCCTCTAGAAATTCTCTTACTTCAGCTTCTTTTAGTTTTTCCGTGTTTTCATTCTCTCCATAACACTTATTTAAGAGCTTATTGCCAACATACTTTGCTCTAATTCCTAGATTATACAGGTAGGAATATAAATATCTCTTAAAAATATATATATTACATAAAGCTTTTTCATATAAACAATTAAGCTTTTCAACTATATCAACATGTATCATATTAGCATCAAAAAAGGTAATATGAAATTTCTCACACTCTCCTTCATTTAATTCTCCAATTAGTGCATCTATTTCATCTCTTGAGCTTATATTTCCCATAACTAAAACTTCTTTAATATTATTTTCCTTAATACTTATCTGCATCTTCATAATTATCACCCTAAAAAGTAGAATAAAAGACTTAACAACTGGTAAGACAAATCCTTCTTCCCTTCATAAACCTTGTGAAAACCAACTTAGATTTATTATAGTCTAAGTTTTGATTTAGTTTACAATTAAAAAATTTTAGACTTTAGCTCTTTCCTAAATTATAATTTAAGCCATAAGTTGCAAGTTAATTTTTTAGTTTCTAAGCTATATTATATATAGATAAAAGGAAGTTTAAAAGTATATAGTGCTATATTATATTTTTATTTTTTATTTATCTCAATAATAATAGTCTAGTAATTCATTATTTATACTAGACTATTGTTATCATATAATACAATTATATCCAAATTTACACTTAATAAGTTTTATTTCTATCTATCAATCCATGCCTTGATTATTCTTATCAAGCTATCATAATCTACAGGTTTAGATACATAATCACTAGCCCCTACAGCTATGCACTTTTCTCGTTCTTCCTTTAAGGACTTAGCTGTAACTGCTATGATTGGAATATTATTATAATTTTCATCTTTTCTTATATGTGTTATGACTTCATAGCCGTCCATTTCTGGCATCATAATATCCGTCAGCACCAAGTCTATCTTCTTCTTATGAAGCTTATCTAGTGCCGATCTTCCGCTACTTGCTTCTATAACAGTTCCATCATACTCCTCCAAAGTTGAGGCTAAAGTAAATATATTTCTTGGGTCATCATCCACAATAAGAATAGTTTTACCTTTAAGACTTAAATTACTTTCTTTTACTGACTGTAATAATTTCTTAGAGTCTTTATAACAGTTTTCACTTTCAATATTACCATTACTTGTATAAAACTTAGACTTTTCTGTCTCAATATCCTTCACTGGTAAAAATCCAATACCATCTGCATCTTCCTTGTGAGGCTTCTTACCTGAGGTATTATTGGATTTATAACTGTTTACAATTAAATTAGGAATTCTCAATAAGAATTCACTACCTTGTCCCGGTATGCTATTAACTTTTATTTCTCCATCCATTAGTTCTGCTAACTTTCTGGATATAGACAATCCAAGACCTGTGCCACCGTACTTTCTAGATACTGATCCATCACCCTGCTGAAATTCATTAAAAATAATAGCTTGTTTTTCCTTAGATATTCCTATTCCAGTATCTCTAATAGTAAATAGAACTGTGTCTTTATCTAATGTGTCTTTTTGAATTTCAAGCTCTACCTGTCCCCTTTCAGTGAACTTTATTGCATTGGAAATTAAGTTTCTTAAAATTTGGGATATCTTATGTTCATCCCCATATAAATCTTTAATCAGTTTATCCTTTACTTGGAATTCTAGACCTTTTTCTATGGCTACATTTACAAACATATCCTTTATCTCTTTAGAGATGCTTCTAGAATGAAAATTATACTTATCTAAACTCATTACTCCTGATTCTACCTTAGAAAGATCTAGCACATCATTTATTAACCTTAAAAGTTCCTGTCCAGACTTATTTATAACAGCAATCTTCTCTTCATCTCCTACACTTAATCTTTCCTTACTCTTATCTAAAAGTAACTTTGACAATAGGATAATAGAATTTAAAGGAGTTCTAAGTTCATGGGACATATTTGATAAAAACTCTGATTTATACTTGTTAGTGAGCTCTAACTCTTGAGTTTTCTTTGAGAGTTCAACAGTGTAGGTCTCAAGTCTTCTATTTTGCTCTTGCAAAAGAGTTTTTTGCTCATTAAGTTGTTCCTGCTGCTCCTCTAATATTGTATTAGTTTGCTGCATTTCCTCACTTTGCTGCTGTAGCAATTGCTGTTGTTCTTCTAGCTCCGCATTAGTTTGCTGTAACTCTTCACTTTGCTGTTGCAAAAGTTGTTGTTGTTCTTCTAATTCTGCATTGCTTTGCTGTAGCTCTGCACTTTGCTGCTGTAAATATTCCTGATGCCTATATAGGGTTTCATTTGCCTTAGCTAGCTCTCTTGACTTTTCATTGGCTTCCCTTCTGGCATCTTCAGATACTTTGAAAAGCTCTTTTATTCTTTCCCTCTGCATAGCTGAATATAAATTAATTGAAATGACATTACTTATAGATTCCAAGAATTCAATGGTCTTCTCCTCATAGCTATTCAAGGAAGCAAGTTCTATAACTCCATAAAGTTCTTCCTTATACATTAATGGAAATGCATATATATTATTAACTTTCTCCATAAATGTTCCTGTGGAGATAAGTGTGTTTATATTGTCTGTACTTTTTAGCATTATGGACTTTTTCTCAAGAGCAACTTGTCCTATTATTCCTTCTCCTTTTATAATTTTTATTATAGGCTTATCTTCTTCAGAAAATGCAAATGTACCCTTTAGTTCTAGCTGCTTCTTACTTCTATTATATACATAAAAAACTCCCTTTGCCGAAGAAGTAGCTCTAGCTAAGTGACTTATAGTGGTTTCAGCAAATTCCTCTATGGTATCACAAACTGAAACCTTTTCATTTAACTGATTTTGATTATCCTTTATAAAAAAACTATACCTTAACTTATTTACCAAATCATTGTAATAATTCGACATTAATGAGATTTCATTATTACCTTTTATATCTACGGTGATAAGTTCCCCTGAATTAATCACTGTATTCATAACACTTTGCAATTTATCTATTGGTAATAAAATACTTTTAGTTACAAAGATGAAGATAATTATAAATACTATGATAAGTGTACATATAGTTGAAATAAGCAGTATAGCTTCCCTTTGTTCTATTTCCTTTGACTTATTTGTTAAATTTTCTGCATTAATAGTAGAGTTATTATCTATAGAGTCTAATAAACTTTCAAGGGTTCCCACAAAGTTATTATTAACACTCTTTATTAGCTCATTAGCTTCTCCTACATTTCCTGCTCTAACAGTAGCAATAATTTTTTTTCTATATTCCTGCCATTGCCTAAAAGTATCTCTTACCTCTATTTCTAAGTCTCTAGTATTTTCTATTTGGGTTTGAGCTTTAATTATGTTTAAGTTATCCAAAATTATTTTATCTGCTTCTTCAATCTTTTTTGTTAGAATCTCTAGTTCTATACTATTTCTTGATAATATTAACTCTCTAATATCCTTTTGAACTTTAATGATATTTACCCTTGCCTCTATTGCAGCATTAGCAACTGGAAGAGAATGATAGTATAATTCCCTAGTTACATTACCTAAAACGTTCATTTCCCTAATAGCTAAAGCTCCAAAGAAAATAAAAGTTGATATCCATATAGCTAATACAGCCATAAGTCTTTTTCTTACACTTATCTTTTCGAGTACTTTCATGTTACCTCTCCTCATTTTTATATGTATATATCAGAGAATTCAATATTTATCTTCTCAACTACGTTATTATTTAACTTACATTCCTTATGTATGCTACTAGTAAATTCACTTTGTATAGTCTTGTTTATAGGTAAATCCACAAAAAACTCACTACCCATCTTATACTTGCTTTCTACATACACTTGTCCATTATGCATTTCTACTAAATACTTCACTAAACTTAGTCCAATGCCACTACCCTCACTTCTTCTTGTAAGCAATTCTTCTCCTTGTTTAAATCTTTCGAAAATTTTATCTAGGGTTTCTTGAGCCATACCTATTCCTGTATCTTTTACAGAGATAGTTATTTTATCTTCAGAGGATCTGATGTTAACAAAAATAACTCCTCCAACTGGAGTAAACTTTATAGCATTTGATAAAAGATTAAGTACAATCCTCTCAATAGCATCTAAATCGCAGCACATTATTAATTCTTCTATATCTGTATCGAAAATCAAATTGATTCCCTTATTATTGACATAATCAACCACAGACATAGTTATAGACTCAACCACTTCAACAATATTACACTTGCAAAAGTTTAGAGAAAAGAAACCTGCGTCCATTTTTGTAATATCAATTAAATTGTTTACAAGCCTTAAAAGTCTGTAACAATTTTGTCTTTGCATATCAATTTTCTCACTTAGTTTTTCTTTTACTAAAGGTTTGTCATTATGTAAATAAAGATCTATAAGCTGTACTGAGCTTAATAATATATTTAAAGGCGTTCTAAGCTCATGAGAAATGTTAGCTAAAAACATACTTTTAGCCTCATTTGCTGCCTCGGCCTCTTCCTTGGCTTTTCTAAGTTCTTTTACTTGCTCACTAACTCTTTGTTCTAAAAGCAAATTTAAATTTCTTTCTTTTTCAATAAGTTTAAGATATACATTTATTCTATTTATGAGTTGATACTCATCAATTGGTTTAACTAAATAATCCACTGCTCCAAGCTCAAATCCCCGACTTCTGAACTCATCATTTTTGTAGGCAGCAGTGAGAAATACTATGGGTATATCCTTAGTCTTTTTTCTATTCTTAATTAAAGAGGCTATTTCAAAACCATCCATACCTTCCATCTGAATATCTAGTATAATTAAATCTACAGCTCTATCATAAAGTATGGTAAGGGCCTGCTCTCCACAATCTGCCTCAAGGATTTCTGCATCTATATATTCCTTAATGAGTTCTCTTAATGTGAATAAATTATTATGGTTATCATCCACAATAAGTATGCTGTAATTAGCTTCTTTAACCATTTTAATCCCCCGTTTTCCCTCATAACTATACATGTTATATTTTACACTACTAGAAATGGATGTCAAATCACTTGAAAATGTTTACTCTTAATTAGCATATCTTTTCTAGTTTTCTTACGGAATTAATTGAATTTTCTAAAATATACTTATATATTATGAAAAAATATTATGTTGTATTATTAGTAAATTTTAGTGTATTATTTTTATTGATACTATTATCCCTTACATTATTCGAAGGATTCATCATTAAATAAGGGGTTATTTGTATTTTTCTTGGAATAAACTTCTAATTTTTGCTAATATATGATAATATTCTTATTCCCTTAAAACATTTAGATTTTTTGCATGAATGATAAACAGGTTTATGTAATTCTATCTCTTATATGTTAGATTTACTACTAACCACCCAAACTTTGTTAAATAATTTATTTATATGGAGGATATCTAGTAAACCCTCCTTTTCAAGTAAGCCTAGACTAAGAAATTTTTAGCCTTTTATAAACTTAATGACTAAAACCCTTATCTTTAGAGATATAATATAATAAGTATTCTTATATAAGGAGGAAACTATGGAAAAACTTATAAAAAAAATTAGTACTATAATGGAAGATAAATTTGAAGAATGTGGTTATGATAGGCAGCTTTGTACTGTTACTGTATCAAACAGACCAGACCTTTGCCAGTTTCAATGTAATGGTGCAATGGCAGCTGCAAAAAAATATAAAAAGTCTCCTATTGATATAGCTAAAGAAGTTGTTTCAGCAGTTGAAAATGAAGAGAACTTTGAAAATGTGTCTATCGCTGGCCCAGGATTTATAAATATAAACTTAAAAGATAGCTTTATATCAAGTTACATAAATAATATGTATGGTGATGAAAAGCTTGGCTGTTCTAGTGATGTGGATCCAATGACTATAGTTGTTGACTATGGCGGAGCTAATGTTGCAAAACCTCTACACGTTGGGCATCTTCGTGCTGCTATCATTGGAGAAAGTATAAAAAGAATTGGTCGCTATCTAGGCCACAAGGTGATTGGAGACGTTCACTTAGGCGATTGGGGACTTCAAATTGGCATGGTAATTTCTGAAGTAGAAAGACGTAATCCAGATCTACCTTACTTTGATGAAAACTATGTAGGTGAGTATCCTGAAATAGCACCTTTTACCATTGACGAGTTAGAAGAAATTTATCCTGCTGCTAGCAGTCTTGCAAAATCTGATGAGAAGGCCATGGAAGTTGCTAGAAAAGCTACCTTTGAACTTCAAAACGGCCGCAGAGGTTATGTTGCTCTTTGGAGACATATCTTAAATGTTTCTATATCAGATTTAAAGAAAAACTATGGAAACTTAAACGTAGAATTCGACCTTTGGAAGGGAGAAAGTGACTGCCAAAAATACATTCCAGAAATGGTAGAATTGTTCAAGGAAAAAGGCTTTACTTATGAAAGTGAAGGTGCTTTAGTTATTGATGTAGCTAAGGAAACTGATACTTATACAGTTCCTCCGATTATAATATTAAAATCTGATGGAGCTACCCTTTATAGCACTACAGACCTTGCTACTATCGTGGAGAGAGTTAAGGATTACAATCCTGATGCTATTATCTATGTAGTTGATAAAAGACAAGGACTACACTTTGAGCAAGTATTTAGATGTGCGAAGAAAACTAATATTATAAAGGAAGATGCAACTCTTGACTTCATTGGCTTTGGTACTATGAACGGAAAAGACGGCAAACCTTTCAAAACAAGAGAAGGTGGAGTTATGAGACTCCAAGACTTAATTCAAATTATTAAAGATAACGTAAAAGATAAATTAAAAGAAACTGATACTATGACACCTGAAGAAGTTGAAGAAATTTCAAGAAAAGTAGGTCTTGCAGCACTTAAATATGGTGACCTTTCAAACCAGGCTACTAAAGACTATATCTTTGATATGGATAAGTTCTCTTCTTTTGAGGGAAATACAGGCCCTTATCTTTTATACACAGTAGTTAGAATAAAATCTATTCTAAGAAAAGCTGAAGCTGAAGGAATAACCCTTTCAAATTCTAAGGAAATTCTTAACCCTTACAGCAACACTGAAAGAGATTTAATGCTGAAAATTTCTAGATTCAATGAAGTAGTAAACTTAAGTTTTAAAGATAGATCTCCAAATAAAATTTGCGATTACATCTATGACTTATCTAACTTATTTAATAAGTTCTACCATGATAATAGAATTATTGCAGAGGAAAATATGGAGAAGAAGATGTCTTGGCTAAACTTAATTACCTTAACTCAAAAGGTATTAGAAGCTGGTCTTGACCTACTTGGAATAGAGGCCCCTGAGAAAATGTAATAGTTCTTTAGGATTTTTAAAGTTTTAGTATAAATATTACAAAAGAAAATGGTTTCTTCATACAATGAAGAAACCATTTTTCAAATAACCTAAAAAATAAATCTTAATTTTTATTTATACACTTTATTATGGGCTGAATAAACTTCTTGTCTGTCCAATCTACCGGATTATCATAGCACTCTAACAAACCCTTAGCATCCTCGTCCAAATCTTCTTCCTTGATCTTTTTAAGCTTTATTTTTAGTGCATTCATCATCATCTTATCAACAAAATCTAAACTCTCATAGTTAAAAGCTCCCCTTAAATAAAAACACTGGATTTTTCCTCTCATTTCACCTTTAAGGTTTGCTGAGAATACTTTTTCTATGTCCTTTTCTCTTTCTGGCGTACAACCTACAGCAAATACTATAAGATTCTTATTTGCTATGTTTTTGAAGTTCTCAGTAATTATCTTAACTCCACTAATTCCTACCGCATGTAAAAATCCACCAAAAACTATAGTGTCATACTTCTTTAAATGTTCACTTTTAACTTTAGAACTCTCAATTAAATCTCCATTAACCCCTTCAGCAATCCACTTAGCGTAACGTTTTGTACTTCCATACTTTGATTTGTAGATTACAAGTACCTTGTTAACATCTTGTGACATAAACATCCCCCTCTAGTGTTTGCTTAAATTTTTATTTATACATTGTAACATAGGCTCAATAGCCTTCTTATCTGTCCAATCTACCGGATTATCATAAGCCTTTAGTATTTCATCCATTTCAGCTCTCTCATCAGCGGAGACTTCTCCTTTAAGAGCTTTTTTAAGCATTATTCTAAGCATCCCCATCATAACTTTGTCTATAAATCCCATATTTTTATAGTTTAGTGCCCCTCTAAGATAAAAATGCTTTACTTCATCCCTAAGTTCTCCATTAAGATTTGTAGCAAAAACCTTTTCTACTTCCTTGGATTTTTCAGAGGAAGACCCTACAGCAAATACTATTACGTTTTTGTCCTTAATACTTTGAAAGTTATCAGTAATTATCTTTATTCCTTTAATACTTCCAGCATATAAAAAACCTCCAAAAACTATAGTGTGGTACTTTCCTAAGTCTTCAATTTTAACTTTAGCACTTTCAACCAAGTCCCCTTTTACCTCTTCAGCAATCCATGTTGCATAACGTTTTGTGCTTCCATACTTTGATTTGTAAATTACTAGAACCTTATTATTACCCTCTAACATAAATACATCCTCACTTTTAAAATTAATATGTAACAGTTAAACCAGTTTAATCTTTATATCTTAACTACGCTATAAAAGATAGGCCTTTTCTCTATATCCTATTTTAATTTTTCAAAGTCCAAGTGTATAAGGTTAAATCTGTAGCTTGCTTTTCCTAAAATATCGTCTATAGCTACTGTGCCAATAATTCTACTATCAGTACTATTTACTCTATTATCTCCTAAAACAAATAAATGGTCTTGAGGAACTATTACCTTCATTTGTGGATTAGTATTCATATTATCACTTAAGTAATCTTCCTCTAATAAATTATTATTAATATATATCCTGCCTTGTTTAATTTCTACAGTTTCTCCTGGGAGACCTATGATTCTCTTTATAAATATATCATTATTAGTTTTGTGGGATTTTAGAATTACAACATCTCCCCTCTTGTAATTCTTTGTATAATGCTTATATCTTTCTACAACTACCCTATCATTGTACTCTTCCATATTTAAAGTAGGATACATAGACTGTCCTTCTACCCTTACATTATCTATTAGAAAAACTCTCACTAATAGTATACCTATCAAAAGCCCTAAGGTTTGAATTGCCTCCTTGCGCTTTATACTTAACTTCTTCATTTTACCCCTCCTATCTCATCTAATATGTCTCCTAATTCCATTTTATGTCCCATCTTTATTTTAAAATACAATAATTACCGCCATAACTGCAATCATTGCAATGGTTGAATCTCTTAATTTTTCATTTCCCTTTTCCTAAATTCATTAAAACCCCTAAAGTTTTAATACCTATATTAATTATATCACCAGTAATATTACATTGTAATAACCCTATGGATAATTATTCCTGATCATATAAAATAGTTTATACTAACCTACAAAAGTAAAACACAAAACCGCAGACTTTTATTTCTGCGGTTTTGTGTTCTTACTCACTTAGCTTCCTTGATCCCTCAGATAATAAATCTGCAAGAATTACAAGTAATAAATAACAAAGTAATAGTAAGGTTATTTCTGTATATTTAAAGTAACTCATGCTTAATTTAAACTGCTGTCCAAGGCCTCCTGCTCCCACGAAACCTACTACTATAGTAGTACGAAGGATTACTTCCCCACGATAGAGAATGTAGGTTATAAACTTAGGCATTGCCGCTGGAATTACTCCATAAAAAAGCATTTGTGATGGTGTTCCTCCAGAAGACGCTATATTTCTAACTGGCCTTAAATCTAAATCTTCTATAACTTCTGCACATAGTTTTCCAAGGATACCAAAATTGTGTATAGCAAGAGCTATGGCTCCTGGGAGAATCCCTGGTTTAAATATAAATACTATAATCATTGCCCAAACTAACTCTGGAACTGCTCTTGAAAATATATAAACAAATCGTATTACCCCAAAACTAATCCATTTATACCACTTTTTACTTAAAGTTAAGGTTCCATCAGCCACATTTCTTGCCGCTGGAATTACAGTAAATAGCATTGCAATAGTTGCAAACCCAATAGCCATAACACTCATTTGAAGAGTATCATATGTAAGCTTCAGAGCTTTTCCCCAGTTTTCACTATTTAAAAAGGCTGGATTTGCTTCCCTAACTCCAAGAAGGCCACTTATGAATTTTTTAGTATACATATAATTTTTTTCTGTAAATAGTCCAAAAAAATCTGCCTTATCTACTACAACTATAAATATCCAAGAACCAACAATTATTATTGTAGCTAGAATTAGTGAAAACTTACTAAAGTTAACTCTTCTTTTACCCTGATTATCCGAAATTAGTTTATTTCTAAGCACATTACTCCAAAGATCAATTAAAACTACTAAAGCTGTTAGGAAGAACATAAAAGTCCAAACCTCATTATAGTTTAAGTCTTGAAGAGACAACTGAATTTGGAAACCAAGACCTCCCAAGCCAACAAAACTCATAATAGTTGAAGAACGAACTGCACATTCGAATCTGTACATGGTATAGCTAATCATATCTACCTTAGCTAGAGGTAGATAACCATATATTAAAAGCTGAAGTTTTGAAGCTCCTGAGGATCTTAGGGCTTTAATGGGCTCCTTAGAAACATCATTTAAAATATCCGCATAAATCCTTCCTAAAGTTCCTCCATAGGGAATAGCCAGGGCAAAAATGGCTGCATAGGGTGTCAGTCCAATAGCTGCAACAAAGAGCCAAGCCCAAACTAATTCATGAATAGCTCTCATAAAGCCTAAAATCCCTCTGAATATACTTTTAGAAATTTTTCTTGAAGTTTCACCTTCCGACATAACTCCAGAAGCTAAAATACCAAAGACAAAGGCAAATATAAAGGCTAAGGTCATTCCTGCTACTGCATAGGCTAGAGTTCTCCAAGTAGAAACAATAGCAAGCTCTATTAGGTCCGGAGTTATCCTAGGATGTAAAATAGCGTTAAGAATCTGCAGTATTGTGGCCTTTCCACCAGCATGTATAAGCTCTGGGCTCCATGTTACCGAAAAAAGGCTCCAAATAAACATTAAAAGAAGAATTACAGTTAAAATGTTTTTCTTATGATAATCCAAGGTTGATTTAAGACTACGCATCTTCCTTCAACTCCTTCAAATCATATAATTCCTTAAGCATATCACTTGTTACCTTTTCTGCCGGAAGGTCAAAGTATATCCTTCCTTCACGCAGAGCAATTATTCTATTAAAATACTTTTTTGCATATTCAACAGAGTGAAGACTTGCTATAAGCGTTTGCCCCTCTTCACTTATAAGCTTTGTTAAGGTATATAAAATATCCTCAGCACGAGCAGGATCTAGAGAGGATACAGGTTCATCAGCTAAAATTACTTCAGGATTTTGTACTAAAAGTCTTGCCATAGCTACTCTTTGTTGCTCTCCTCCCGATAACTTGGAAGTTCTCTCATAGGCCTTTTCTCCTATTCCCACTCTTTCTAGTGCCTTAATTGCTAACTCCTTGTCTTGTGGAATCAATAAAGATAATAAAGATTTTAAAAAACCCCAATCCTTAAGTCTTCCTGCTAACACATTGTGAATAACAGGCAAGGAGCCTACTAAATCAAATTGCTGACGGATAATTCCTATCTTCTTTGCTAACTCCTTTACTCCTTTATAACTTTTTATATTACTACCATCTAAAAATATTTCTCCCTTATCAGGCTTTAGTACTGTAGCTAAAATGTTTAATAAAGTAGTCTTTCCAGCTCCACTAGGTCCTATTAAAGCAATAAGCTCACCCTTCTCTATCTTAATAGAAAGTGACTCTAGTGCTACTTTTCTTTCATAATTTTTTGATATATTATTAATTTCAAATACATTATTAGTTTTTGTGTTCATTTTTTCACCCACTATCTACCTACATTTCTTATAACTCCAAATTATCAGAAACTAAATTTTTGCTTCTCCAAATTAAGTAGCTTATTCAAGTAATTTTAGTCCTAATTAGACTGTTTTTCATTTTAAATTCTCTTGTTTTTCTTCAAATAATATACCATGAAAACCTAGAATCTGCCAAACTAAAAACCTATATTAAAACAATAACTTTGGCAAGGCTTGCGCCCCTCCAAAGTCATTTATTAAGAGTAATTTACTTATAGTTAATGAACAAGTTCATTTTGAACAAGTTCATTTTGAACAAGTTCATATAAATAATTCTATACTATTAAACTACTTTACCATTCCTAGTTTTTTACCTACTTCTTCAATAGCTTTATAGTTTTCATTTTTTGTTTCTACAAACTTATCTGTTTGGAAGAATTTTAAAACCTCAGCTTGTGAACCGCCCCCATCAACTTTCATGTCTATTATTGCTTTCTTTACCTTCTCTTTTGTTCCTTCTCCATATACTTTATCTATATTTTCTGGAGTATTAATTGTCCAGTGATAATCAAAGTACTCTGGAGTTGTATAGAAAGCTTTAACCTTAGTTAAGTCTACTTTATTTTCCTTAAGAGATTTTTCCCAAACTGATATATTTAGCGCTCCTGTTTGGAAGGAACCACTTTGCACAAGTGCAATAGTTTTATCATGGTTGCCTGAGTAATTTGGTCCTCCATTAAAGTCCTTTTCTGGGTCAATTCCTGCTTCAGTTAAGAAGTGACGTGGCATTAAGCTTCCAGATGTTGAACTTTCACTACCAAAAGTAAAAGTTTTTCCTTTTAAATCCTCAAGTTTAGTAACTTCTAAATCTTTTTGGGCTATGAATACTGATTTAAACTTGGCATCCATTGGTCTTTGTGCAATAGCCTCTGAACCTGGCGCTACAGCTCTTGCTTGAACTCCTGTAAGTCCACCAAACCAAGCCATTTGAACTTCTCCTCTTTCAAACCCTGTAACTAATGCTGCATAATCTACTGAAGGTACAAACTCTACCTTAAGCCCTGTTTTCTCGCTTAAGTATTTCGCCATTTCATCCATATTTCTATTTAACTCTGCAGAAGCCTGATCTGGAATTGCGCCTATTTTAAAGGTAGGTGTTTCTTTTTTAGCAGTTTCAGTCTGTCCACCCTTTCCACAAGCGGTAACTGAAAACATCATTAATCCAGCAAGAACTGCTGCTATTACTTTTTTCATAAAAATTTTCCTCCATATAATCAGTATTTCTTTTTCTAAAGATTAATCTAAAGCTTTATTTAACAAAAAATTTTTCCTAAAAATTCAATTTTATTTTAATAATCATAGTTTTATTCTTGTCAGGTAAATTCATACATATTACTGGTTCATAATAGATAGAAAGCTCTACCTTATAGTTATTGTTTTGAAAATACAAAAGTAAATTTTCACCAATTACAAATTTTTTACGAATCTTATAAAATATATTGAATTAATATCTTTATAAATTATATTATATGAAGAATAAATTGTATAATTGAAAATCTCAATAGATGAGGCTTGATCTATTCGACTTTTTTCTACATTAAAGTACAATATAAAAAACCTTATACCTCATTAAATAGAAGAGGTATAAGGTTTTGCTCTAATATAAGCCTATTTAGAAATTCTATCATATAATTTAGGAAGGTCGAACAAACTTAATATCCCTAATGGAGGTTCATTCTTATCTCCTGACTCTGTAATGATAATTGCATTAAGTCGAAGTCCTTTTTTATACCAATGTTCAAACACATCTATAGCTTCAAATACTGTAGCTGTTTTTGAGATAAAGGTATAACTTTGCTTATTCGCACTAAATTCTAAAATTGTTCCTACATCTACATCTTCGGTAAATACAACTCCACTTTCTAAGTTGTAAGCCACCCATCTAGCTATACTATCAGTGGTAAGTAACCCTTCAAATTTTCTATTCTCATACACTGGAATTTTAGAAAAGTTATTTTTAAACATTTTTCTCGTAGCTACACTAAGTTTGTCATAAGAGCTACACTTTACTACCTTTTGAAGAAATTCACTTTCTAGAGTAAGAGGTTTAGTAAGCATCTCACATATAAATTCTAAATCCTCAACTACTTTTATATGTGGTTCAGCAATAGCTTCATCCTCAATCCTTTTATGAACTATAGCATTACGTAATTCGGCATACTCTTTTAATGTCCCTCTATATTTTTCAATGCCAGGATTTTTTACTGCAGCCCTATCAACCAATTGATAAAAAGCCTTGTGTACATCATTGCCAACTATTTCTTTAAGCTTAGCTTCAATTTTTATGAAAGCACTTAAAAATCTTTCTGAATTCTTCTTATCCATGTACATCTCCTTAAAATTATTCTTCTTCAATAGTAATAATTTAATTATACCACTTTCCTTATGATTTTATGAATACCTCTTCAATTATAAATCTGAAGCTCTCTTCTTAATTCTTTCCATACTTAACCTTTTCTTAAGGAATTCTTAAGAAAACTTTATGTAAATATTCAGGTAATTGCTGGATAATAGGTGCTATAATTATTCTTGTAGTGTTAAGCAAACTTCCAGTGAAGTATGTAAAGAAATTTTCCACAAAAATTATTTAACGGCATTTTGGAAGGATATTCCCCAAAACTCCCTAAAAAAATTTAACTCTCCTTCCAAAGTCGTTGAATAAGTTAAACCTGTTTATGTAAATGCTATTATTCTATATCACATATTAAAATGTAATTAACTTTTTAATTCTATGGTCGAAAGGAGAATTATTGATGAATGTACTTGAAGTAAATAATGTCTATAAAAAACTAGGTAAAAGAGAAATTATAAAAGGCATTAGTTTTTCTATTAAAGAAGGTGAAATTTTTGGATTTCTTGGCCCCAATGGTGCTGGTAAAACTACTACTATTAGAATGCTGGTAGGGCTTATCGCTGCGGATAAAGGAAATATTAGCATATGCGATAATAGCATTGGAACTAATAGGGTTAAAGCCTTAACTAATGTAGGCGCTGTAGTTGAAAATCCTGAAATGTACACTTACCTTACAGGAAGGCAAAACCTAAATATGATTGCTGACATAAAAAAGATCCCAAGAAAAAATGTGGATGAAATTGTTGAGTTAGTTAATTTATCTGGAAGAATAGATGATAAGGTAGGAAAATATTCCCTTGGAATGAAACAACGACTTGGACTAGCGTCATCTCTTTTATCAAAGCCAAAACTACTTATTTTGGACGAGCCTACTAACGGTCTTGACCCCACTGGAATTATTGATTTTAGAGAAATAGTAAAAAGGGCTGTTAAGGAAACTAATGCAGCTGTACTTATATCCTCTCATATTCTTAGCGAAGTTCAACAACTCTGTGATACAGTAGCCTTTATCAACCATGGAGAAATTAAAGCAATAGAAAGTATTGCTGATGGAAACATAAATAACCAAACAGAAACTCTAACCATTGTTGTAGGTGATTCCTCTAAAGCTACTGCCGCACTTCAAAATATAAAGATGGTAAGAGGCTGTTCTGCTCTAGATAATACCTTTACCGTTGTAACTGAGAAAAACTCTTCACCAGAAGTTATCAAAGCTCTTGTTGGTGAAAACATAGATATTTATGAAGTGTATAAAAAGCATAATGGACTTGAGCAAAGATATATGGAACTTGTGGAAGGAGGTATTAGATAATGTTAACACTAATTAAATATGAATTATTTAAGCTATTTAAGAGAGTTAAAACCCTAGTGGTTGTTATAGCTTTTATGCTGCTTACTATTGTTTTAGCCTTTGGTCTTTATAAAGACTCCGAAAACATGAAGAGATATAATACACCAGAATTTAAAATTCAAAATATTGAAGAAAATATCAAGTTCAATGAAGAACAAAAAAATAATCTTCCCCCAGAAGTAAGAAATGATGCCACAAAAAAAGAAGAATACTTAAAAAATCTTGATGAAAATACTGTTCACTTAAAAGATCAGCTTTCTAAACTTAAAGCTTTAAGTGGAAAAGAAGTAGATTGGAAAGAAAACTTGAACACTAGAATAAAAGAACTTGAAACAACTCTAAAAGAAGATCAAGGTAATTCCAAAGAATTAAAAGGCAGTTGGGAGCAAGAACTTCAACAATTAAAATACTTGAAGGATAACAATATTAAACCTATGGAAGAGTATGATTTCAATGCCTTTTCATATCTTGAAAAATTAATAAGTATTCTAGGTCAGGTATTCTTAGTAATAGGAATTGCAATTTTTGCATCTGATATGGTATCTGGAGAGTGTACTCCTCCAACCTTAAAGCTTCTATTAACTCAGCCTGTATCTAGAGGAAAAGTTATTTTCTCGAAATTTATCGCAGTAACTTTAGCTGCTATAGGATTAATTATGTCTGTAGAAGTAATTTCTTTTCTTGTAGTTGGTTTGATTTATGGTTTCGGAAATTCTTCATATCCAGTTATGGTTGGAGCAAGATATGCCTTTGATCAATCAGTATTTCTGCCAAATGGTGGCCATCCACTAGCTCTTATAGCTGGTAGTTCTCAAATAATTCCTATGTGGAAATATACTATAGAACTATTATTGACCCAAGGACTATATATATTAGCATGTACATCTTTTGTATTCCTTGTATCAGCACTATTCAAGAGTAGTATGGTATCCATGGGACTTGCTACTGTTTCTTTAATTGCCATGACTATTATTTTCAACCTAGTAGGTTTCCTAAAGAAATTTGCAATCTACGTATTTACATCTTATGTAGATATGGGTGCTGTTATTAAAGGACATACTGCCTTAATGTTTAACAATCCTAGTTCCACCTTAGGATTAGCTGTAATGATATTCCTTGGATGGACAGTAGTTTGCTACTTAATAGCACACTTTGTGTTTACTAAGAAAGATATATTAATTTAATATTAAACTGCTATTCAAAAGAATAAATCTTACCTCCTTTTTATTGAGATTATTATTTCCTAAAAGGCCCTTAAGTAAAAAAACTTAAAGGTCTTTTTTTAAGCCTTTCTATAGTTTTGTCCTCATTCTTCTTTTTATTGTCCACAAATTCTCTTAATTTCTCATATTTGTCCACTTCCTCTTATATATTAGTAACAGATATAAATTTATGGGGGAGATTTTTTGGGAAGAGATATAAAACATGTTTTTCAAGTAGCCACAGTGTTTATTGGAACAATAGTAGGTGCTGGTCTTGCATCTGGTCAAGAAATAACTCAGTTTTTTTCAACCTATGGATACATGAGCTTTTGGGGACTTCTTATTTGTGCAGTCTTTTATATGGTGTTTAGCTCTATAATGGTATCTATCAGTGTAAAATATAATTTAAATTCCTATACAGACTTTATAAACCTTGTTAGCCCAGGGTTCTTGGGAAAAATAACAGATTATTTAACTAGCTTTTTTTTAATTTCTGGGGCTGCCATTATCCTAGCTGGAAGCGGTGCCCTACTTTATCAATACTTTAGACTTCCACGATATATTGGGATCTTAATTATGGTAGTGGTAGCCTTAGTTACCTTGCTTAATGATACAAAAGGACTTATAGCCATTAACTCCTTTATAGTTCCTTCTCTTACAACAATTATAATTACAGTATTTGTACTATATCTTGTTTATTCTAAAGGAACAATGTCCCTAGAGTATTTAAAGGGAGTACCTGTGCATAAAACAATTTTGATTCCTAATCAATGGATAATTTCATCCTTTTTATATGCCGGCTTTAATATGTTATTTTCCAGTGGTGTTATCGTTCCACTAACAAAGGAAATGAAAAAGAAGAGAGTTATAATCACTGGACTTATAATTGGTGCCCTTACTTTAACACTTCTTGCAGGATTAATTAATTCCATGCTACTTGTAAATATACCAAGTATATTTAAATATGAAATTCCACTGCTTCATGTAGCAAGTAGATTCGGTCCACTGATTCAAGTGCTTCTGCTTATAGTAATCTGGTGTGAAATGTTTTCAACTGAGGTTTCAAATATTTACAGTGTAGGAAAAACTCTTGAAAACAAATATAAAATCCCTTATAAAAAGGGGATATTTCTAGTATTGTTAATAGCTATCCCAGTATCTCAAATAGGCTTTAAAACTTTGATAACTTATCTTTATCCTGGCTTTGGGATCATTAGCTTAATTTTTTCTGTGCAATGTGTTATGTTCTACTTAAAGATGAAAAGAACTAGATAGAGTCTATAAAAATTATATACTTAAATATATATAAAATCCTCCGAAGAAAAACTCCTCGGAGGATTTATTTTTTATGATTTATTTTTAAAGTTCCAATGTACAACGTTTTTTCTAAGCTCCTCAATTTCAAGCCTGATTGCTTTAACTATCCTAGTATATAAAAAGTATAATATTCCAGCTATTAACAAGTACTTATCTAAATTGTAGAAATTATTTTGAATGCGACTTAATAAAATATCCCTATAAGCATCTAAATTTTCCCCTACTATCCCAATTGCTTCTAGCCCTACTCTTCCTATTGTTTCTAATTCATCAATGGCGTATCCATTATATAAGGCTATAATAGCTGAATTACCCGCTAAGTATAGTGAAACAATTGCTGAAATATATAGCAAAATATTTTTCCACACTTTTTCACTGTTGCAGTGATTAATGAAAGCATTCTTAAAAAGCTTTACTACAATAACGACGAATATCAATAAAGCTATTATTATTAGTAAAGTGTTACAAATCTTAAGTAAAAGATAATTTCCCCAAATACCTGACATAAACTTCCCCCCTATTTTATACACTTATAAGATTATGAGCTATGTAAGAAATTTTATTTATGTTTTTATTATACCATATTTTTACATAACTACAATGGAATTTACAGAATATGCCGAAAATTATTTAACCCCTAAGGAACACTTCCTTAGGGGTTTACTTATAGTCTTTTATGCACAACATTTCTTCTAATTTCTTCAACCTCAAGCTTAACTTTTTTAGCTATTCTAACATATAAAAAGTAAAATATTCCTGATGCTACTAACCATTTTATTAAATATTCGAAGTTTGTTGAAATCTTCTTTAGTAAAACTTCTTTATAAGGTACTCCATTAAATGTAGAGTTTCCTACAAGGTTTAATTGTGTAATAACGCCTTCATTGTCAAAGGTTCCTGCTAATATAATTCCACATATATAGAGTACACCAATTCCATAAAAATGTATTCTAGCATTTCTCCAAAAACTTTCGCTACTGTAATGATTGATAAATGCCCCTTTAAAAAGTCTCACTGTCATAGCTATAAATGCTAACAATGCTATTATACTTATAGCTGAATTAAACCCTTTAATAAAAGAATAGTTTCCCCAAATACCTGACATAAAATCTCCCCCATTCAACCCCTTAATAAATATTACAATGTATTTACCTTATATTATTTGTACTATTATATCAGCTTTTTCATTATATTTGTTTTAATATTCTGAAAACTTTTTGTTGCATTATTTTGGTTTACTTTCCATAAGGTTCATAGTTTAAATGATAGATATTCGCATATAATAATAACACTTAGTTAGAAAGAGCTAAAGTTAATATTTGCTTATAACTAAATGTAACTTGGTTCTCCAGGGCTTTTGGGTAGGGATAAAACTATTTCTATCATTAGCTTATAACTAAGAAATTTATACAATAAAGGAGGAATTTAATATGTCAAACAGAAGCAATAGAGTATTAGTTCCAGAGGCTAGAGAAGGATTAAACAGATTTAAAATGGAAGCTGCAAAAGAAGTAGGAGTAAACTTAAAAGAAGGTTACAATGGAGACATAACTTCTAGAGAAGCGGGTTCAATAGGTGGCCAAATGGTTAAGAGAATGGTTGAAGCTTACGAAAAAAACCTATAATTTAAATCATTACCCCCTGAGGAAACTTTCCTCAGGGGGTATTATATTGACATTTTCAGATGCCTTATTAAAATTTATTTTTAAGATCCCACCGCACTACTCTTTCCCTTAACTTCTCAATTTCAAGATTTATTGACTTAGCTACTTTTATATAGAGGAAGTAAACCACTCCTAATTGAATTAACTTATTAATAATATATTGAAAATTTCCTTGAACTTGCTTTATAAACATTACCTTATATGAAGCTCCTTTTTCCAAGGCCTCTATTGCTCCTTGTAATTCTAAAATAATATATCCATTACCTACGGCTGATATTAATGCTACTCCTGAAAGATAAACTATAGAAAATCCACAAATATATATAACGATATTTTTCCAGACACTTTCACTGCTAGAATGATTCCCAAAAAGGCTTTTAAAAAACTTGACTATAATAGAGAAAAATGTAACTAAAGCTATTATAATAAAAATAGTGTTTCCGATTCTAAGTAAAAAGCAATTTTCCCATAAACCTGACATACAGTGTCCTCCAATTAGATTGTTACCAATACTGTGGTTTTATGTAAAAATATAACTTAATACTATTATATTATTATTTCCTTATATTATGTTTAATTTTTGGCCTTTTGTAAATTTATGTGCTAAACTCTACAGCATCCAATCTTCAGGCTCTTTATCAAATCCTATGCTATAATATATAATTTTCCTTATGCTAAAGATGTGTTATTATAATACCAAAACAATTTACCTATTGTTTATAAAATATTATGTAGTTAATTTATTATGGTTAATAATAGCTATATTATTAACAGTTTATTAGTCAATAATTATAAAGATAAAAAAGGAGAAAACTTATAAATGCCTAACAATATAATCGTAGACAACTTAAACTATTGCAATATATGTCCTAGAAACTGCAATGCTAAGAGAACTTCTCCAAACTTTGGAGTTTGCAAAAGCTCTCTTACCTTAAAAGTTGCTAAAGCCTACCCTCATATGTGGGAAGAACCATGTGTTTCTGGTGAAAAAGGTTCTGGAACTGTATTTTTCTCTAACTGCAATTTAAACTGTGTGTTTTGCCAAAACCATGAAATAAGTCATGAGGCTAAGGGTAAGGAAATTACTACCCAAAGACTTAGTGAAATTTTTCTTGAGCTTGAGGAAGGAGGTTGCCACAACATCAACTTAGTTAACCCTTCCCACTATGCTCTTCAAATTATAGAAGGAATAGAATTAGCTAGAGAAAAGGGCTTAAAAGTTCCTATTGTTTATAATTCTAATGGTTATGAAAAAGTAGAAACCCTCAAAGCCTTAGAAGGCTATATTCAAATTTATATTCCAGATTTAAAATATTTTAATGACAAATACGCAATAAAATACTCAAAAGCTCCAAACTACTTTAATATAGCTTCAAAAGCCATAGAAGAAATGGTAACCCAAATAGGAGAGCCACAATTTGATGAAAATGGTATGATGAAAAAAGGAGTTATAATAAGACATTTGATGCTTCCAGATCTATTATTTGACTCAAAAAAGGTAGTGGATTACATCTATAAAACCTTTGGTGATTCTGTGTACTTAAGTCTAATGAATCAATACACTCCTATGTACGGTGCTAAAGACTTTCCTGAAATTGATAAGACTTTAAATCCAAAGCATTATGACAGCTTAATTGATTACTGTTTAGAACTTGGTTATAAAAATGCCTTTATACAAGAAAGTGGTACTTCCTCAGAAGTTTATGTGCCAGACTTTAACTTAAGTGGTGTATAGTCTCAAACTTTTCGGAAACATTTTGCCCCTAAGTCCTTATTTATTTTATTTCTGTGAAAATTATTTTAAAAATTAATTAGTTCATATGCAATTGTATTTAAACCTTTATTCTCTATGCTTATTTTATATAAACAAAGCTCCCCAGAAAATCTTCTCTGGGGAGCTTTTAATTAAAACTTATACTTATCTAAGTCCTCTTTAAAGTACTGAGCAATCTTTTTAAACTCATTAACTGACTGAATTAAATGTCTAATTTCCTCTGTGTAAGAACTTACATTTGCACTTACTTCTTCTGTAGAAGCTGAGTTCTCTTCTGCTATAGCAGCAAGAGATTCTATAGTTTCATACATTGTAGCAATAGACTTTGCTTCTTTATCTAAATCATTTATAGTTTCAATCATAGATTTAGAAACTGTCCTTACAGACATAGTGGATTCATAGCTTACTTTTCTAATTTCCTCTAAGCCTTTAGTTTCCTGTTGAAGAGTATCATATTGTTCTTCAATATTATCTACTAAACCATCAATATCTTGCACAAACTGTACTAGGTTTGAATTAATTTCTTCTACAGCATTCTTAGTTTGCTCTGCAAGTTTTCTTACTTCCTCAGCAACTACAGCAAAGCCTCTACCCTGCTCACCAGCTCTTGCGGCCTCTATTGACGCATTCAATGCTAACAGATTTGTTTGATCAGAAATTTGGGCAACTATAGAAACTATGTTAGTTATATCTTTAGCCTTGTCCCCAAGTTGAACGCCTTTAACCTTAACTTCTTGGAAATTGTTTAAAGTTTTTTCTATATTGTTGCTTACAGACTCAACTTTATCAAAGCTTGAATTAATTTTTTCAATAGTTCCTTCTAACTCTTCTTTATTATTGTTTTCACTATCTACAATAACTTTAAGGGCATTTATATTATCATTTAAGATAGACGCTGCTTGTTCTGTATTTTGAGCTTGATCTACAGAAGTACTAGCCACCTGCTCCACTACCTGAGAAATTTCATTAGAAGTTTTGTCCATATTATCTGAAATCTTTCCAAGCTTCTCAGAGAAGTCTCTCATTTCCTCGGTAATACCATTAAATACCACAAAATCAGAACTCATGCTCTTCATGTGAGTTTTAATACTTGCAAAAATATCTTCAAAGACATCCTTTGTATTTATATCTCTATCTTCAAAGAATATATTATTATTTAGTTTATCCCCTAATCTCACTAAGTCCTTTGTTGGCTTAAGAAGTAATCCCACTCCAACCAAAGTAGCTACTGAGGATACTCCTGTTAAAATCAGTGCTTTAACTATATTATCAACTCCTAAAACACCTAAAGAACCCAATAAAGTTACTAGGAAAGTAACTAAGGTAGCTTTTCCTGCTATAGATTTAATAAAGCCTAAGGATGTTACTTTGTTAAATAAATAAGATTTCTTTTGATAAATATCCTCACTAAAGGTTATTTTAATTTCCATAGAGTCCTCATTTTTCTTCTCTATGTTATATTCATACTTTTCATTAAAGTATGCAAAACTCCCCTCCAGCATTCCTAAGAAATAATCGAACATTCCTCTCTTAGATTGGTACTTCATCACCGCTTCTCTTGAAGACACAGGCTTAATATCTACCACTGGAGGCTTTGCTCCAGGAATTTTTTGTGTCATAACTGTATGTATATCATAAAGGGATTTTAAAAATCCATATGTTCTTTCATGTTTAAAAAATACTGGATAAACCTTAGCAAAGGAATTAATATTATCATTACCAATAGCTCTCCATAGCTGTTCTGTGCTAACCTTTTGACTAGATGACATCTTCTCCATAAACTTTTTAATATCACTATCATTTACATCTTCTACTGGAGAAAATACTCTTCCACTTCCCCAACCAACATATTCCATGGTGCTATCCACACTGGAATCTCCATACAGTTTTCTACAAGTTTGCATCCAAACGGACACTACTGTTCCTTTCATCTTTATCCCCTCATTTCATTAATTAAAAATTTCTGTTTAATACTTATTGATAAGTAAGCTTATAGGTTGAAAATATTACTTTAACATAAGTTCATCGCTCAATTATATTAATAACTTTAAATAAACAAAATTAATCAATAATCAATTATAATTAATAATAATTATTACTCATTAATATATTATCAAAACTTTCCACTATTGTATATTATTTATTTAAAATAAATTTACTTGTAAACTAAGTTATCTAGCCCCTAAAAAAACAAGAGAATATTTAAGCTTTGAACCTTATCTTCATTAATTGTTCTAAATACTAGTCTTACTTATCCTTCTCTATCCACAGAAAAATAAAACATGACTCCTTGTTCAGTATTTTTAACTCCATAGGTTCCCTTGTGCAGCTCAACAATTTTTTTAACTATAGATAACCCAAGACCAGTTCCCCCCAATTTTCGGCTTCTTGATTTATCTCCTTTATAAAACTTATCCCAAATCTTACTTAGAGCCTCTTCTTCAATATGTCCCCCACTATTTTCAAAATACACAAAGCCTTTTTCCTTCTTCACCTTTGTACTTATCCAAATATGTCCTCCTATGTTTGTGTGCCTTATAGCATTAGTTAAAAAATTTGTAACTACTTGCTCTAGTTTAAAGCAATCACCCTTTAATCTTAAGTTATCTGCCAAATCTATGTGAACATCTATGTTTTTTTCTAGAATTGAAGGCATTAATCTTCTTATAGTGCCCTCTATAATTTGTCCGATATCACAAACTTCCGTTTTAAAAATTATGTTTTCACTCTCAAGGGTAGATAGCTCTAACATATCCTTCACTAAATTCCCCATTTTATCAGATTCACTAATAATTACATCTAGAGAGTAATCCACTTCTTCCTTAGAAAACATATCGTCCTTAATGCCCTCTGCATAACCCTTAATCAAAGTAATAGGTGTTTTCAATTCATGGGATACGTCAGCAATGAACTCTTTCCGCATGGTCTCTAGCTTTCTCTCTTTATCAATATCTCTTCTTAATTTTGTGTTAGCACTTTGAAGCGAATTCAATGAAAGTTGAAGTTCTGAAGATAGAAAATTAAGGGAGTTTGCAAGACTTCCTATTTCATCTTCTGAATTCACTAGGCACTTTTCACTAAAATCTAAGTGAGCCATTTTCATTGCCACCTTATTAATTCTTTTAAGAGGCCTAGTTATCATTCTAGTGAAAACTAATGACAAAAATACTATTACCACTATTGCAGCTATATAAAAGTACTTATAAAATATTTCGATAACTCCTACTGCTTCCTTTATAGATTGCATAGAAGTAAATCCTAGAATTATCTGGGAATCTTGTATTATTACTGAAACTAAACTCTTTGTATCAGTTTTTTGATCCGTTACTCCAAAAGTAATTTTACCTTTATTACTTAACTCTTGTTGTAATTCACTATTATATTTAAATTCATTTACAATGTTTCTAACCATTGTTTGCTTATCAGTATCTATTTTCTTATGTCCTGTATTAAACACTATGGTAATATTATTTTCAGTATCAACTATAGCCATAAAAGTATTGTATTTATCTTCATATTCTTTCATGGCTATTAAAATTTCTTCTTCACTTTTAGCCATGGCTAAAGTTTGCTTAAATTTGCCCACATTAGCTTCAATATCTGCTTTCTTCTTATTATAGTACATCTTTTCAAAAAACACTCTCTGAGTAATAAGGGTAAATGCTAAAAAAGAGATAAATATAATTATGGTTATAAAGAACAACTTTCTTGTTATGCTATTCTTAACTGTAATTTCTGGTCTCATATTTCACCGTCCCCTTGAAACTTATACCCAAACCCTCTCACAGTAGTAATTAAATTAGCACTTTCTTTTAATTTTTCTCTTAGTCTTTTCACTGTGGTATCTACTACTCTTAAATCACCCTCAAAGTCGTACCCCCAAATGGCAGTTAAAATTTGCTCCCTTGTGAGCACTATACCTTTATTATTTACAAAGTAAATAAGAAGGGAGAATTCCGTTGGTGATAAATTAAGTTCTTCCTTATTCAAAACCACTTTGTGAGCCTTTTCACTAATGTATAAACTGCCAAAGATTAAACCCTCTAAGTTTTTATGCTGGTCCTTATCTTCGTTTTCATAAATCCGCTTAATTTGTGCTTTAACTTTAGCAACCAAAACCTTAGGACTAAAAGGTTTTGTCTCATAATTATCTGCTCCAAACCCAAGAGCAAAAAGCTTATCTTCATCTTCCGCCCTAGCACTGAGCATCATTACTGGAACATTGCTATCTTTTCTTAAGATTTTTAAAGTTTCGAAGCCATCCATTACTGGCATCATTATATCCATCACTACAAAATCTATTTGATTACTCTTAATTATATTTAAGGCTTCTACTCCATTATCTGCCTGATAAATCTCAAAGCCTTCTTTTCTTAAGTACACAGCTAAAAGATTTCTTATGTTATCTTCATCATCCACAATCAAAATTGACTTATTCAATAAACTCACCTCTACTATTATAATTAATATAAATTAATTAGTACTTTATCCATTCTCTTATATTGACCCCACGTCTCCTAACATTTACACATCAATGTATTTTAAAATTAGTATATAGTTTTTAGTTAAATATTTTCACTTATAATTATAGACTATTTTTATGTCATATTCGTGTTAATTAATAAAATTGTATTTCAAAATCCTCATTTCCCCTATTAACTCATAATTACCTAAAAATTAAGTACTCCAAAGGTATACCTATGGAGTACTTATGATAAATTATTAAGTCGGACTTATCTTATAAAACCCCTAAAGTCTCATATAACTTTTTGAAATCTAACATCCCATACCCACACTGAGGATTAGGGTAAATCACTCCATCCACTTCTATTACACTCTTTATAATGTAACTTCTTATTTTAGGTGTAAATAAATTTTTATCATTACCTTGAACAAGCCCCCACTGCATAACTAGAGCTACTGCTCCACACACAATAGCCCCCGCTGCTGCTGCTCCACTAATTACAATATCTTTTCCTTCTAATCCCGTTGTTAATATATCCGTACCTCCAGTACATACATCCGGTTTAATTCTTCCATCCCTAGTAAAGCCTCTTCCTGACATAGGTACTGGCACTCTTGTCTTGCTATCGTAATAGGAAGTAGCCAATACATTTACTGCAGTAGAAGGTAGCCTTAAAGTTATAAATGGGTCATTAATTAAAAACTTTGTATTTTCATAGAGTAGATATCTTTGAAATAACCAAACATCATATCTTCCGTTTACTATATAATCACCGTACACATTTACTTTCCAAACTCCACTTTGTACATTTCTAATCAATACGCCAATATACTGATCACCATTTGTAAATGATACCTGGTATCTTACCGTTGCCACACTACTACCGATTTGAATCCTTACCTCTTCTCCTTCTGTAAAAATTGCTGGGATTCTACCTGTTCCATTTCCAGTTGGTGGTGTAAGTCCTATGCTTATCTTATCAGGTCTCTTTGCCCAAATAATAAAGTAAAGGTTCTTTTGCCTTGGATCTACACTTATTTCAATTATCTGTTCCTTTCCTGTAGCCGATATCACTCCACTAGTATGAGTGTGGGCCATAGCCTCAGCTCCAGTATTTCCAACTGCTTCTAAACCTCTTCTTTGAATTAAAGAATCAATGAATCTTTCTATAGGACCATCACCATCATGTCCCCCTATGTTGCTTCCGAAGGGAGTGTATATTACCATTGGTTTATTCTCCTTGATTTGAAGTTCTGAAAGGTATAGTAATGCGGTGCGAATATCTGCACTTTCATATACGTCTACACCCTCCTTATCTATTCCATTTAGTTCCAAAGTGCTCTTTTTGGCATTTTTTAATTTTACAATAGCAAATTCACACTTTGGCGCTGCACTTACTAATAAATCTTTTGGGTCTAGCTTTCTTCCTCCTATAATCCCTGCAATTGAAGTACCATTTCCCTTTTCATCTCTATGATTAACAATTGTATAAGGATCTCCTCCATTGTTCTTTAACTTTATTGCATCATTTATGTTCTCACTAGAAAATTCAGTACCATAAGCAATTGAGCTAGGTTTAGGTCCTTGTTTCAAGGTTTGATCCCATATAGCTATAACCCTGGTGTTTCCAGTAACATCTGTAAATCTAGGATTTAAATAGTCTATTCCTGTGCTAATAATTCCAACAATAACCCCTTCCCCGTTTAAACCTGAATTTGTTCCCTCCATAAAATTATAGTAGCTATTTGTGTCAACGACTTCACTTGGAGATAGGGTATAAGGAAAACTATTTTCCACATAAATAATTTCAGGAATATCATCAAGGAGTCTATTTAGTTCCCCTTTAGGTACAGCAACTAAAGCAAATACAGGTCCTGTAACTGTAATTGCAGCATAATCTATCTTTTCAAAGGCCTTTAAAATATCTCCTGTATACTCTATAATATAAGTTTCATAATCATCGCTTAAATAAAATTCCGTAAATTTATCATTACTTTCTCTATATTTATTACAGTATGACTTCGTATAATTATGTTCTTGCATTCTATTAAAACTTCTAGGGTCTACAAACACTTCAATCCCCCCACTTTATTCTATATATCTATTTTATGCGGTCTTTAGACTTTTGTTATAAAAAAGTACACTAGAGTTAAAAAATCTCTAGTGTACCCTATATTATAGTTATTGGAATTTATTCTTTGTATTATTAATAAAATTGTACAGCTTCCCTAACTCTTATTAATCCTTACCGTCCATAAAAGTTATCTTATAATCATTTTAACCTAAATAATTTCTGCTAAATCTTCATGTGTTATACAAGGTATAACAATGGTAAAAATTGTACCCTTGTCAATTTCGCTTTCCACATTAATCTTGCCCTTGTGATTTTTAATTATCTCATAACAGGCATTTAGTCCTAATCCTGTGCCATTTTTTTTAGTTGTAAAAAAGGGCATACCAATTTTCGATAAGTTGTTTTTAGAAATTCCTACTCCATTATCTGATATTTTTATAAACAACTCTTCATTTTCTTCCTTTAATCCTATTTCTATGTTTAACACAGCTTCTCCGTTGCCGCACATAGCGTCCACTGCATTTTTACACAAATTCAACATTACCTGCTTTAACTGACCTTCATCACAAAGTATATATCTTTCATCGTAATTTAAATTAAAGTTAACCTCTATTCCCTTCGTAATAGTTGAAGTCTCTAAAGTACTTTTTAAAGATACTATTAAATCATTTATTGAGACTTCCTCCATAACAGCTTGACTAGGCTTAGACATAGTTAACAAATTACTTATTATTTTATTAACTTCATTTGTATTGCTATTAATTTTTTCTGCATATTCTTTAATCTTCTCTTCTTTAGAATAGGCTTGTATAAGTTGGCTACAGCCCTTTATTGTGGTTAGAAAATTTCTTGTTTCATGTACTATGGTGGCAGACATTTGCCCTAAAAGAGCCAATTTCTCTTGGTTAATTAACTTTTGTCGATTTTCCTTTTCGTTAGTTATATCGTGAATTATACAAGCTCCCCCAACTTTTTCCTTTTCAATGTTGTAAATCATTGAGACCTTGATTAAAATATTTTTTCGTAATTCATTTTCACAATCAAAAAAACCTTCATACAGTTCTTCAACTAACATATTATTTTCATACTTGCTATCCAATAATTTCTTCTTGCCATTTAGCATTTCTATAAGTTCATCAATACTCATTTTAATAATGTCTATATCTTCTCTATGAATCAAATTTGTGAAGGCCATATTATATGCAGTGATTCTATTCTTATTATCTAATATCACGGAAGGAATTCCTATAGAATTTAAAATTGTTTGAGTTTGTAGGTTTAAATTTGCAATTTGTTGCTCTGCCTTTACATCATTGAAGAATACTAGTGCCCCACTATTTATTCTATGAGCATTAACCAATAGCTTCACATTATTTCCTTTAGAATTTCTATAGGTTCTTATAACTCCATTTATATTGCTCTCATTCTCCAGAACTTGCTCAACTATTGCTTGTTCCTCATTTTTTTCATCCTTAGGAATAACTTTAAAAAACTCCTCTGGACTTAATCCTACAAGCTCATCACGGCTCCAGCCAATTACCTCCTGGAACTTTTTATTTGCAAAAGATAATTTATTGCTTTCGTCATAAGTAACTAAGGCTATGGGAATAGCATCCAAAATATCTATTAGTTTGTCATTTACTTCTTCTACTTTTCTGTGAGGGTACTTTACAGCACTCTCAAAGATTCCCCTATAAAGGAAGTGATAACTTGCAATTTTTATAACATGTCCATATAACATTAAAAAGGAATTTGCTGAATTCATTGATATAAATATCACTTCATTGACAATCATTACACATAAGCTCAAAAATACATACTTTAAACTTAATCTTTCGTCTAAGGCTTTATTTTTATGAAGCTTAATTAAAGTTAAAATTAATAAAGCAATCACTGTTATTTCAAGAATAATTTTAGTACTAGTACCTCTATTTCCTGTGTAAAGAGTAAAAAAAGGCTTATTATATAACAAATACCAAATAACTAATACAAATACCATTGATAGGATAGCTGATATATGCTTTCCTTTATTAGGATTAGCCTGCCTTTTACTTAGCCTAGCAAGACAACTACATTTCACACTTTGCTGTAATTCCAGTAAACAACTAAGGATAAATAGAATTAATCCTTGAACTAGTCTACTCATCATCCAAAACTTCAGCGCCAAGTCATTAGGAATATTGCTATACTTATAGATAATCTCATAATAATAAATATGAAGTAGATCAAAAGAAGAAATAATTAAAAATCCAAACCCAATCATCCTATTACTCAAATTTTCATAATCATAGGTATTCCAGCTTAACAAAAAAGTAGAAATTCCTACAAATACACAGGTTAACCCCATTAAAGAATGAATTAAGTGTTCATTTCCTACCCATAAGAATTTCCATATGATTAAAGATAATATATAAGCAAAGCTAATTATAAAAGTTATTATTACTGCTGATTTTTTGTGCATTTCTTGAATATCTTTCCTTTTTAAATCCATATTATTCATAGTCCCCCCCCAAAAAAAGCCTAGAATCCATGGCATCTACTATAAAATATAAATATTAACCGTATATAACATATTTTACTACAAAATTACAAAAATAGAACTAATATATTAAGAATTTTCAGCATAATTTGCTACAGTTGTCTTTCATCCTATACCTATATAGATACAACAAAAAATCCCCTGAAGTCTCCAGAGGATTTTTTGTTGTATTCTGTTTGTTTATATATAAATTAAATTTGAAATCTTACACTTTTTTTATGCTAATACTTTCACTAAACAGCATTCTTAAAGTTAAGTAAGCTATTTTTGGTTAAAACATAAGAAAATGATTTTACTTTGTTCCTGCTGCAATTTCTATAGCTTCTTGATGCTGAGGGTCAACTACTGCCTGAACTTTACCATCTTTATGTCTCTTACTTCCTAAGAAATGCACATCAAAGACTCCATCCATTCCATTACCTTTAACTAAGTCAAGATTTTGACCTGTTCCATAACCTGCTGATAAATTAGTAGCTACAGCTAGAGCTGGTGCCGAATCCTTTCCTGCATGAGGCATAGCCGCCATAGATGCAGCAATTCTTCTACCTTCTATATTAACAATAATCGGTCTTCTTTCCCAAGAGAAGCCTCCCCAGATTTCTTTAATTACTTCAGTATCTTCACTGGTCAAAGCTTCACAATCTGCATGATTAGTTCCAAAGGTTCTCTTTATATTAAAAGTTCTTCCAGTATAAACATCTTGGATTTCAGCTACCGCACCTCGTGGAAATATGTATTGAGCTTCTTCCCACCAGTCAAGAGTTTCAATCTTAGGTTTTTGTTTCTCTTTCGAGGCTGCATCACTTTCTGCCTCATTTGAATTTTTTTCTGTTTGTTGCGTTTCAACCTTCTGTGAACTTTGTTCTGTTTTTCCGGCCTCTATATTTTCTTCTGCGTTAACATTTAAACTGTCGTTAAAGGTTCCCCCTCTAGATAATCTTCTATCTTGAGTCACCTGTACCTGTGCCACCGGCTGTACTTCCTTTCTTTCAGAAGCTTTCTCACCTGCCATAATCATTGCACCTATGGATAGTGATGTAGCCAATAAAACACATAAAATATTTCTTTTCATTTTTCTTACTCCTCTCTTAGTGCCTAGGAAGTTAGTTGACGGGTTCGGAAAGAGATACCCTACCTAAATCTATAAAGAATGTTCAAAGTTAAACAATTAAACTTATCCACTGAAGAGTATTTGCTTATTGTATACAAAGCTCCGACTCCAAGTTTAACCTTAAAACTATCATTACAAATTCTAGGATTCACCCCAAAATAAAATCCTCCCTTGCCAAAATGGCATTAGGCCTACTGAAAATTGTATAAACTACTCCTATAACATTATACTGGAAAAGTTTCTTGATTAAAACCCCCAATTGGTGGAATATCTTCATACAATTACTACTAAAAATTAAATCCAAAACTTAGTATAAGTAAAAAAACAAAAAATATACACATATATTTAATCCCGTGTCTCCGCACGGGATAACTCAATTCCTTCTCACCTCTATCCCGTGACCTGTCTAAGCACGGAACAATTCAATTCATCCTCACCTATATTCCGTTCTGTGTCGGAGCACAGAACAACCCAATTCAATTCTCACTTATATCTCGTTCCGTGTCAAAGCACGGAACAATCCAATTCCTCCCCACCTATATCCCGTGTCAAAGCACGGAACAACCTAATTCTTCTCACCTATATTTAATCCCGTGTCTCCGCACGAGATAATTCAATTCCTTCCCACCTCTATTTAGTTCTGTGTCGGAGCACAGAACAACCCAATTCCACCTTACCCATGTCTAGCTTTTTTAATTGCAAGTTATCACAAAAGTTCTCTGCACTTACCCATAATTAATACACGAAAAATCCCCTAAGGCATTGTTGCCTCAAGGGACTTGCTTAGTAATATTTAGGAATATTAAGTAGTGACTAAATTAAACTTATTTAATTACTTTCAAAGAAAACTTTTCCTTCTACAAACCCTAATTTTACATAAAGTCACAGGTGAACAGGCTGTAGAAGCTATATCTTAAAACACAATTAAATTGGATACTTTATATTAGGAACATTAATCATTCCTTCATAGGGCACTGGTGGATAAAATCTAGCGGTTTCAATAGTTGGCTGTGCACTTCTTCTAAGTTCTGCTATTTTACTTACACCAACATAAATATTAGAAATGCTATACCAAGTCGCAAGATCTACTATCCCTGTTTGTGGAAGGTTAAATATACTTTGGAATGTTTTAACTGAATCAGCGGTAGCCTGATCATAATTTCCACTTATTGCAACTTTTTTAATAGCTGGAAAGTTTTCAGCTATTTTGTTTAAAAAGGTTTGAATTGTCCTTACTGGTGCTCCAGAGCTACCAATCTTTAAATTAAATCCTGGATAGGATTGTGGTATTCCTGATACTTCTTTTGCTTGAACTAGCTGAATATTTGCTCCATAAAAGTTAGTTAGTATTTGATATGGTGTCCTCCCTTGTTCTGCTAAGGATTGGCTTCCCCATTGAGTAAGCCACCCCGGACATTGCACTTGCCTTCCATCACAATACTGCGTAAGTAACGGCTGTTTTGCCCCTGTCCTTTGCACATAAGTGGTGAATAGATCATCAACTATTCTACTAATGTTATCGAATATATTTCTTCCATAAGTAAAGGCATGATCAAAGGCAGTTGAGTTGGTTATATCAAACTTATAACCTTTTCCTCTATACCATTCCGTATAAATTCTATTTAAAGTAAAGGACAAAATACAATATATATTAGCTCTAATTGCTTTTTCATCCCAGGTAGCATAAATCTCCGAGCTAGCCACATTTTTTATATAATCTCTGAACCTTACTGTATAGTTAGGAGCTGCTGTATTAGTAGGCACTCCAGCATGCACAATAATAAATTCTGGAACTACTGGTTCAGGAAGTACTACAAAACCGCTTGGTGGTGGTGGTAATGGTTTATTTGGATCTTCTGGAATCTTAGGTGGGAAGTTTCCAAATAGCCGATTTGCTGGAACTTCTATAATTTCGGTAGGCTCAAGAATTTCTCTTCCCCACCAACTCCTTGCTAAATTAGTTTCATTTCCGCCTATTGCATTAGTAGCACCATTTGGTATTGTACCACTAGTTGTTCCTCCTGTTCCACCATTTACAGCTCCTCCAGTAGTTGTACCTGCTCCCCCTATAGCACCAAGTGGTGTTAAGTTACAAATTTGTAGTGCTACAGTATCAGGAAGTATCTGACAGCCATTAACCTGAAATCTCTCAAACCCCTCTGCCTCAACAATTACATCGCAAGTGCTGTAAGGTTGTTGAGTAGTATTGTTTGGGTCAAGTGAAAGTTCTTTCGGTGGTGCAACTAAATCAATAACTTGAGTTTGCCCCGAATTATCCGTTTGGATTTGAGCTGTTTCCCTATTATATCTTTCTCTCGGAATAACTGTTACCCTTGCATTCCTAATTGGAACATAAGTATTACCTTGAAAAACTTGAACTTTAAGTCTTCCAACATCCGCCATAGTATTCTCCTTAACATAATGCTTCATAATATTATATGAGTGTTAATATAAAAAAGTTCAATAATAAAAATAATAAAATCACTCTTAAGCTTTCCTATAAAGCTGTGAGTGATTTTTATAATATATATGGTTCTTTACCTGAAATCTTAATATCTTAATATATATAAACTTATCTTAAGTCATTTATTCTCTACAAGAAACTTAAATTTCATTCTGTTATAGTATTAATCTTCTATACACTTCACAAGGAATATTAAAATACATATTCTCAAGGGTTATACTTTTAAAATAATTCAAGCTTTCCCCGAGAGTAATATTGTCTGGAAGTCTTCCTAAATTCTTAAACAACTCCTCACAGGTTAATATTCCATATCCCCAGTCTGGATTAGGATGAACTATCCCTTCTTTTTTTATAGTTCCGCGAATTAAATAAGTATAAATCTTAGAAGCGTACAAGTTAGTGTCATTTTTATTTACAATTCCCCACTGAAGCAAAAGTGCTACTGCACCAGTGAGGATAGCTCCCGCAACTGCACTTCCACTAGTAATAATATTGCTATTATTAAGCCCTGTAGTCAGTATATTAGTTCCTCCTATAACCGCTGTAGGTTTTATTCTTCCATCTCTAGTATATCCCTTGCCAGATTCAGCAACCAAAGTGGTATCTTTTCTATCATAGTAGCCCGTACAAAGTATATTTCTTCCACTGGAAGGTATAGTTAAAGTCGTATATGGATCTGGTTTTAAAAATCTACTATCTCCTTTTAATAACTCTCTTTGATGCATCCATACATCATACCTCCCATTAACCACCACATCTCCTATAAGATTTATCTGCCAAATTCCTCCCTTAATATTTTTCATCATAAGAATAATAACCTGCTCTCCACCACTTTGTTCCTGTATGAAATACTGAATAACAATAGTACTTTCTCCTAGTTTTATTTCTATTTGTCCCTCATCTAATTTGGGGACCTGAATTTTTTCTAACTTTTCTCCTGTTGGAGATATAATTTCCATGGAAATCTTGTCTGGTCTGGTAATCCAAATAGATAAGCAAAATTTATTTTCTCTTTCTCCAATTTCTACACCTACTTTACCCACGTCCCCTTTTTGGGCTAAAGTTCCACTAGTATGAGTGGCTGTATTTCCTTCATTACCAGTATTACAAGTTACTACAAAACCTCTTCTCATATTATAAATATCTATATGCCTCTCTATTGCTGTTTGACCATCATGACCACCACAATTACTTTCAATGGGTAAATAAACCACCATTGGTTTCTTTAATCGTTCTTGTAGTAAAGCTAAATATTCAATTGCTGCGGCTATATCAGTACTTTCATAGATATTTGTTAACCGCTCACTAACTCCATTCATTTCTAAAGTAGATTTCTTAGCTTCCTTAAGCTTTACAATTGCAAACTCACATTTATGGGCTATACTTGCAATTTCATCTTTAGTTCCTAAATTTGTTGCACCTATAACTCCAGCTATGGCTGTGCCGTGCCCAACTTCATCCTTATGACTCACTATAGTATAGGGATTTGCTCCCTGTTTTTTTAATTCTATTGCTTCTTGTATTTTATCATTTAGAAAAACAGTTCCATATCTCAAAGTTTCAGGGGTAGGTCCTGTTTGTATTGTTTGGTCCCAAATTGTTATTACCCTACTCCTTCCATCTTGAGTCATAAATCTATCACTTAAATAATCTATACCCGTACCAATTACTCCAACTATTACCCCTTCCCCATTTAAAAATTCAGGTTTTTTAGTGAAAATTTTCGTACTACTACCTTCATTAATAATCTTTAAATCTGAAAGAGTGAAGGGATAACTTTTCTCTATATTAGTAATTTGTGGTACTGCCTTAAGTAGCTCCTGAAGTTTCCCCTTTCTTACTGCTATAGCTGCAAAATAATTTTGTCCTGCTGCATACCCTCTAGCATAGCTTATGGGTTCTAGAGCCTTTAAAATGTCTCCATTGTATTGAATAATATAATTTTCATAATCCTCACTCATGTAAAACTCAAGAAATTTTGATTTACCTGTACTGTAATTTTCTCGATTTAAAATACTATCTTTAAGCAGACTTACTTTAGTTTCTATATTTTTATTTAAACCCTCATAATTTTCTTCTTCGTACTTCAAGTTGTCAATGTGCATATATCTTTCATCCCCTTATACCTTACTGATTAAATTTTTAAATCAGATGTTCTAAGCCTTTAACATTCATCAAACTATTCTTTAGCAACATTGAAACCTTCATAATAGGTTAACTTTTATATTCAAGCTTTTGTTATTAACATCCATTAAATAAAGAATATAATTTTATTAAGAAAAAAACTTCAATATATAAATGAGTTATATTAACCTTTCATATAGCTCTACTGGTATGCTTATATAAATGTTCCCCTTCTTTTCACCTCTTTTATTCGAAGCTGTGGCTTCAATAAGTTTATTATTTGAAGTATTAATTAAAACCTCATATAACTTTCTAATAGATAATATCCCATAGCCCCAATCTGGATTTGGAAAGGTTACTCCTTCAATTGTCTTCGTGCCTCTAATTATATAATTACCTGCTTTTGCGCCAAATAAATTTTCATCATTTCCTTGAACAATTCCCCATTCTAACAATAGCGCTGTGGCTCCCGTTAATATTCCACCAGCTACAGCGGCGCCCTTTGCCACTATCATGCTGTTGTTTTTCCCTACAGTTAATATATCTACCCCTGGTGATGCCACCCCGGGTTTTACTCTTCCATCTCTTGTATACCCCTTCCCAGATTCAGCTACCACAGTATTGTTTTTTTGATTATAATAAGCTGTACTTCCTATCGCCACTCCAGTAGATGGGATGGTTAAAGTTATATATGGGTCTGGAACTATAAACTTGGTATTTTCTTTTAATAACTTTTTTTGAAGAATCCAACAATTATATCTTCCATCAATTGCATATTCACTAGTGATTATAAATTGCCAAATGCCACCAACATTTCCTTTTCCATAAATAAAAACTACTTGTTCTCCTCCTGTTTCTTCCTGTATAGCTGTTTGTATTCTTATTTGATAACTACCAATATTTACATTGGCTTCACCCTCTTGGTAACTTGGAATAGGAAGCTTTTCCAAAGTTTCTCCTGAAGGCGCTATTATACCAACTCCAACCTTATTGGGTCTTGATATCCAAATAGATATACAAAAATTTGTCTCTTTCTCATCTACAGATAATTCAACTACTTTACTTTTTCCTACAGGGGCTAAGGTTCCACTGGTATGAGTTTCACTATTACCTTCATCACCACAGTCAGTTACTAAAATAAAACCTCTTCTTCTTTCATAAAACTCTGCATATCTTTCTAAAGCACTATGTCCATCATGGCCAGAACAATTGGTGCCTAAGGGCAAATATACCACCATTGGTTTTTTTATCTCTAATTGTAACTTTGCTAAATACTTTATAGCAAAGCCAATATCTGCTCCCTCATAGATTTGAGTAGTTCTTTCTCCTATACCATTCAATTCTAAATTTATTTTTTTTGCCTCTTTTAACTTAACAATGGCAAACTCACATTTTGGAGCCACACTATTCATATCATCATAAGCTCCAAAATTTCTTGCCCCTACTATTCCTGCAATAGCTGTGCCTTGCCCTACCTCATCTCTATGCGGCACAATATCATAGGGATTACCTCCCTGTTTCTTTATTCCTATAGCCTCTTGTATCTTTTCCTTACTAAACAAACTTCCATATCCTATGGCTAACTGAGATAAATCAGTCCCTACTTCTAAGGTCTGATCCCAAATTGATATAACTCTACTCTCGCCATCTTCTGTAATAAATCTTTCATTTAAGTAATCTATTCCAGATCCAACAATTCCTACTACTACACCCTCTCCATATAAATTCACATTCTTATTGTCAATAGCATTATTATCATAAGCATTATTCACTACTTCTAATTTTGAAAGAGTATATAAATGATTTTTTTCTACATTAACTATCTCTTCTACATCTTTAAGGAGATTTGGTAACATTCCTCTTTTTATAGAGATTGTAGAATAAAAACTTTCAGATTCAATTACTGATGCATAATCTAAATTTTCAATAGCTTTTCTTATATCTCCAAAATATTCAACAATATGAGTTTCATAATTTTCATCCAAATAATTTTGTTTATTTTCTACTATAACCATTTGCCTTTTATTGTGAGTTATTACTTCACCTTCTGACAAGATTTCAAAGTAATCTTTTTTCCAATTATCCTCCCCAAATATCATCCTCTCAACACCTTTTCACAATAGTTCCAAATCCCGTATAATTCATAATGTAAACCTGGTGCTTACATTATCCTCTCAATATCATTATAGATTTAAACCTTAAATTAGATACTTGTCACCTTAAATAAATTTTTCATCCATTCACCATATAAATTGAAGTTTTTGTAAAAAAAATATGCTTTGTGAAAATTTATTCTTCTAATTTATAACACTTACTTAAATCCTTTGTTATTTTATGGTATATTTCCTTGGGAATATTGATATAAAGATTCTGATAAGTTAAATTTTCATTCTTACTTTCATGTAATGATCCACGCTTTATGGAAATCTCACTTAATATCTGAAATAACTTACTAATAGATAAAACTCCATAACCTACTTCTCTGTTTGGATAAGTGACTCCTTCTTCTCTTTCTACTCCAGCAATTAAATAGTTTCTTATTCTAGATGGAAACATATTAATATCATTCTTTTCTACAATTCCCCACTGCAATAATATAGCAGTAGCTCCTGTTAAAATCCCTCCTGATATAGCATCTCCACTTGCAACCACAGCTTCGCCCTTTAGGCTTAGAGTAAGTATGTTTGTGCCCCCTATACCAATACCAGGTTTTATCCTTACATCTCTTGTATAGCCTCTTCCTGATTCTGGTGCTATCTTATTTTTAATCTCGTTAAAGTAGGATCCCACAAGAATTCCTTCTGATGTTGACGGTGTCATTAAGGTTATATATTCATCTGATCTTAAAAACTTTGTATCTGGCTTTAATAACTCTCTTTGATGCATCCATGCATCATATCTTCCCCCTAATATGGCATCACCAAAAAGTTGAATTTGCCAAACTCCACTTGTTACGCCTTTCATGGAAATGATTATGGCTTGATCTCCTTGACTTTGTTCCTGAATAAGATAGCGGATTTCAATCAAAGTATCCTTCACATTAATAATTACTATATCTTCTTGACCTAAAGGAGCTGGTATTTTTTCTACTATTGTTCCGTCAGGAGTTATAAATCCTATTGAAACTCTATCTGCTAAGTTTAAATAAATCCCCATACAAAAGTTTTTTTCTTCCTCTGCAATAATTACATCTATAGTTTTTACATCTCCAGTACCTAACAGTGTTCCACTAGTATGAGTATCAGTATTACCTTGATTTCCACTAGTGGTTACAACTACAAACCCTCTTTGATTTACTAAAAAACTTATATATCTCTCTAAAGCATCTGAACCATCATGACCCCCACAGTTACTTCCTAAAGGCACAAATACCGCCATGGGCTTATTTTCTTTAGCTTGTATATCTGCTAAATATCTTAAGGCTATAGCAATATCTGTAGTCTCGTAAATCTTACCATTCCTCTCCATTACACCACTTAACTCTAAGGTATTGGTTTTTGCCTCCTTTAATTTAACAATTGCAAACTCACATCTTGGTACCAAACTTATTATGTCATCATTTCCACCTAAATTTCTTGCACCAATAACGCCGGCAACGGCAGTACCATATCCATTATCATCCTTATGATTAACTATAGAATAAGGGTCACCCCCATCCTTGTTTACCTTTATAGCCCTATTAATTTCTTCGCTAGTAAACTCCGTTCCAAAAGTTCCCAAAGGTGCTTCTCCAGTATCAACAGTTTGATCCCAAATATTTAAAATTCTAGTTCTTCCGTCCTGGGTCATAAACCTTTCCCTTAGATAATCAATACCTGTTCCTATAATTCCAACTATAACTTCCTGCCCCTCTAAGTTTAATCCACTTTTATCAAAGGTTAATGGCACATAAGGTTCATTTGATGTTTGTAAATTGGAAAGATTGAATAAATAACTATTTTGTATATTTGTTATTTCTGGTACTTCAGATAAAAGTCTACCAACCATCCCCTTTTCTATAGATACCATGGCCCCAAAATTTTCTGAAAAGTAAACTACTCCATAATCTATATTCTTGAAACTATCGTAAATATTTCCAGTGTAATCCACAATGTAGTTTTCATACTCTTCGTTAAGATAATAATTTTTAAATATATCCTCTTGAGTATTCTTAGTATTTACTTCTCTCATATTACCTTTTATTTCATTGGTTCCCATCTTATTGTTTCCCTTATCTAATAAAGCACTTCTAGCCCCTATTCCCAGCCCATTAAAAAATTTTTGAAAATTAAAAACACCAAACCCCTCTCTTTCATTAGGATAAGTTGCCCCTTCTTTCCTTTCAACTCCCTTTATTAGATAACTTACAATTTTCTGTGGAAAAAGATTGATATCATTGCTTTTTACAATACCCCACTGAAAAAGTAATGCTACCACTCCTGTAAGCATTGCCCCTGCCACAGCAGGTCCACTAGTAACAATAGTGCTATTATTTAAACTTGGGGTTAGTATATTTTTAGCTTCTATGGCTAATTGAGGCTTAATTCTACCATCTCTTGTGAAACCTCTCCCAGATTCAAGTAAAATAGTGCCTTCTATTTGGTTATAAGAAGAGCTTACTATACTATTGTTTGCTGTAGAGGGAGTCATTAAGGTAATTGCTGCATTGGGTTTAAGAAATCTAGTGCCCGCTTCTAATAATTCTCTTTGTTGCAGCCAACAGTTATAACTCCCGCTTGTTAAGGTATCTCCAATAATACTTATCTTCCAAATTCCCTCATATATATTTTTAAAGAGTATATCGATTCTTTGGTCTCCAATACCTTCTTCCTCTAGAAAATATTGCATATAGATATTACTTTCTTCTAGTGCTACATTTACTTCTGCTCCACTAATAAAGGGAATATCTATCCGCTCAATGGTATTTCCCTTAGGGCTTGTTATTCCAATATAAACTCTGTCAGATTTTGCAGTATAGATAGACATGAATAGGTTTTTTTCTCCCTGTGCCACCTTCACTTCTACCATATTGCTTCCACCTGTCTCTAAGAGATTCCCGCTACTATGAGTGGCGGCATTCCCTTCTCCACCAGTGCTAGTAACTATGGTAAAATCTCTTCTATTCGTAAAGAAGTCTATATATCGTTCTGCAACAGTGCCTCCATCATGTCCTCCAGAATTTGTGCCAACAGTGAGATAAACTACCATTGGACTTTTTAGTCTCTGTTGTAATTCAGATAAGTATCTCATTGAGGCTGTTATATCATTTGAATCGTATGCATTTCCACCATAGTCCTCAACTCCTATTAATTGTAAGTTACTTCTCTTAGCTTTTTTTAGCTTTACAATTGCAAACTCACAATTTGGAGCTACACTCTTAAATAAATCTCTTCCGCCTAAATTTCTTCCTCCTATTATTCCAGCTACAGCTGTTCCATGTCCTACATCATCTTTATGATTAACCAATCCATAAGGGTTCTGTCCAATTGCCTTTATTTTTATAGCATCATTTATATCTTCTCTATTAATTTCTGTGCCATAAAAAAAAGTTGCTGGCTTAGGTCCTGTATCTAAAGATTGATCCCAAATAGATAGGATTCGTGTTTCTCCTCTTTCATTAAGAAACCTTGGATTCAAATAATCTATACCTGTGCCTACAATGCCAACTATAACTCCCTCTCCATTTAATGAAGTATTTTCCTTATTAATAACGGTTAAGTCTGGAAGATCTTCTTCAACTTTAAAAGGTAATAAGGTATAAATAAAACTTTTTTCTACATTTATAATTTCAGGAACCATTTTCAACAAATTACTTAATTCCCCCTTCTTAACAAAGAGAAGTGCAAAGAATTTATTAAAAAAGAATATATCTCCTATGCCTGTTTTTCTAACATTTTCGCCTATATCACCAGTATATTCTACAAAATAACTTTCGTAAGACTCATCTGAGTAGTAAGTACTAGCCTGGTCTACTGTAGCTCCTATTTGTTGGTTTCCCTCTTGAACTTCTCTATAGATGTTTTTAAATGTATTTTTATTAACACTCACAAGGCTTTACCTCCCAAAGGATTGATAAGATTCATACATCTGTGTTTTCCGTGCATAAGGCATAACTAATTAATTTTTAATTTCTTATATATTTCTTTAGGTATATTTATATATAGGCCTAACACTGTAATATTTTTTTCACTAATAACCTTTTTTTCTTCCTGTTTATTATTTCTTAGAGATGATTCTACTAAATTTCTAAACAAAGTTTCTATATCTAGCTGCCCATATCCGAGTTCTGGTGTTGGGTATGCCATGTTTTGTTGTTTTATAGCTCCTCCAACAATATAATTCCTAGGTCGTTGAGGATACATTTCTGGGTTATTTCCTTGTACTAAGGCCCATTGAAGTAATAATGCCACAGCGCCTGTTAATATTCCTCCAGCCATGGCTGGTCCACTAGCTACAATTAATTTATTGTCTAAGCCTGTAGTTAAAACATCAACACACCCTGTGGCAACAGAAGGTTTAATTCTTCCATCTCTAGTGTAACCTCTCCCTGACTCCTCTAGAATCTTACCTGTTTGTTGATTAAAAGAGGCTGTAGTTATAATATTTATAGCTGTAGATGGGGTCATCATAGTGGTAAAAGGATCTGGATTAATGAATCTAGTCCCCTCTGCCAATAACTCTTTTTGGTAAAGCCAGGCATCGTATCTTCCATTGGTAATAAATTCCCCAGTAAGACTTAAGTTCCAAGTTCCACCTGTTATATTCCTGATTAAAATATCTAATCTGCCATCTGGTATTCCCTGACTCTCAGGATAATACTCCACTGAAATGCTACTTCCACCTAAATTAGCTGAAGCTACTTCTCCTAGGTTATTTGGCAAACTAATATTCTCCAGTTGCTCTCCTGTAGGAGAAGTAATACCAATTTTTAATTTATCTGCTCTGATGATGTAGAGAGAAACCTCTAAATTCTTCTCTTCATTAGCCACATTAATTTCTATATTTTTTTTATCTCCACTTCTGTTTAACTGTCCACTGGCATGAGTACCAGTATTACCTTGGTTCCCACTGTCTCCTACAAAAGCTAAAGTTCTTCTTTGGGAAAATAAATCTATATACCTTTCAATTATAGTGCCTCCATCATGACCTCCAAGATTACTTCCTACTGGAACATAGATTACCATTGGTTTATTTAGTCTTAGCTGCAAATCTGATAGGTACCTAATAGCAGAGGCTATGTTATAGGATCCATAAACTTTTTCCCTTGGGTTTTCTAGACCAATGGTCTCCAAAGTTCTTCTCTTAGCTTCCCTAATTTTAACTATAGCAAACTCACAAGTAGGAGCCACACTTACAAGTTCCTCTGGATTTTCATTACTTCTTCCACCAATAATTCCTGCAATAGCTGTACCATGCCCAACTTCATCCCTATGGTTTACAATGTCATATGGATTTCTTCCTAACCTTTGTTCTTCTATAGCTCTGTTAATTTCCTCTACTTTAAATTCTGTCCCTTGAACAAATCCATAAGGAATCGGCCCCTGATCTAAAGTTTGGTCCCAAATGGATACCACTCTACTTTTACCACCTGATGTTATAAAGTTCTTATTTAAGTAATCAATTCCTGTACTAATAATTCCAACAACTACACCTTCCCCATTTAAGTCAATGCTTCCCTTATTTATCACTTTTGGATCATGTGGAAAGTCTGAAGGCTTTAATTGTGACAAAGTAAAAGGGAAGAATCTTATTATATTTGTAATTTCCTTTACCTCTTGTACGAGCCTAGCCAGCATTCCATACCTTACAAGAACTACTGCAAAAAACTTACCTGGAAAAAATATCTTTGCATAATCTAATTTGTCTATTGCTTCTTTAATATTCCCTGTATATTCAACATAATAACTTTCATAGTCCTCATCAAGATAAAGCTTATTTAATTCCTGTATTTTATCTTTGCTTAGCTGATACAAATCCCCACCACTCTCAATAGCTTTTTCTTGAATCTGACTAACCCTATGATTTAAGTAATCCAATTCCCTAAACTCCATAACCTCTCTCCCCTCTATTGGTAGCATCTACATAGTACTTATCCAACTAACACTCTATATATTTTCATCAGCTATAAGTCTAAGAAACAACTAATCTATATATGCTTTATATCCATACCTATTCTTTCATAGATTTCTATGGGTATATGAATGTATACTCCTTTATAATCAACATCTTCTCCTTGAACATTACTATTGGATTTTTTCGTTAGTTTATCGATATTTATAGTCTGAACTTTTTCTTTTTCTTTAAAATCTATATCTTTTACATTCCTTCTAGATAGCTGACTTAAATTTTCATGAAGCTTTTTAAAACTTAATCTTCCAAAGCCCCATTCTGGATTAGGGTATATTTGCCCTTCGTCTCTAACAGCTGAAGAAATAATATAACTTCTCATCTTTGGAGGGAAAAGCTCTAAATCATTTTCTCTTATAATTCCCCATTCATATATCATTGCTATTGCTCCAGTAAGTAAAGCACCTGCCATAGCAGCTCCAGTTGCTACAATAAGCTGATTATTTAACCCTACAGTTAAAATATCAACTCCTGCCGTTGCAACGGAGGGTTTAATAATTCCCTCTCTGGTAAAACCCCTCCCTGACTCCGGAACTATAGTGTTATTTTTTTGGTTATAATAAGAGGTAGTTAAAGCATTTATTGCTGTAGCTGGAGTCATTAGGGTTATATTCATATCTGCTTCTAAAAATCTAGTTTCTTGCAGTAATAACTCCTTTTGAATTAGCCACATATCATATTTCCCTTTAACTATATATTCACCTAAAAGATTAATTATCCATGCCCCTCCAACTGCATTTCTAATTAACACATCAATTCTTTCATCCCCATTGCTATATCCATCACTAAAGTATTGTAATATTATTGTGCTTTTACCCAAATTAAAGGTTATAATTTCCCCATTTACCTGTGGAATTGTTAAAGTTTGTATTCTTTCTCCCGTTGGAGCTAATATTCCTATAGATATATTGTCAGGCTTAAAGATATAAATAGAAAAGAATAAATTCCCCTCACTATTATCTACATTAATTGGAATAATCCTCTCTTCTCCAATTCTTGATATAATACCACTAGCATGCCCCTGAGCATTGCCTTGGCTTCCTGTATTTGAAACTACAGTAAAATCTCTTTTTTGTGTGAAGTAATCTATATATCTCTCAAGCACAGTTTGTCCATTACGCCCTCCATAATTGCTTCCTAGAGCTAAGTAGACCGTCATTGGTCTTTTAAGTTTTTCCTGTAGCTCGGCTAAATATCTTATAGCTGCTGCTATATCAGAATCCTGATATATGGGAATGTCCCGTCTATCTATACCACTTAGTCTTAAGGTATTGCTCTTAGCTTCTTTTAACTTTACTACTGCAAAATCACACTTAGGAACTACACTAACTAAGGCATCTCCCGGTTCAATAGCTGCTCCCCCTATAATCCCAGCAATAGCAGTACCGTGGCCAACCATATCTTTATGATTAACTATAGAATAGGGATTTTCCCCCATATTTCTTCTCCTCAAGGCTTCGTTAATTATTTCTTCAGTAAACTCAGTACCTATAAGAAACCCATTTGGTACTGGTCCTTGGTCTAAAGATTGATCCCAAACACTTAGTACTCTACTGTTTCCATTAGCCTTTATAAACCTTGGATTTAGGTAATCTATTCCTGTGCTAATAATTCCAACAACTACTCCCTCTCCTTGAAGCATAATATTTTCTTTATCAATTGTCTTACTGCTATATAAGTTACTACTTATCCTCAGCTCTGAAAGGGTATAAGGAAAGCCCTTTTGAATATTTGTAATTTCTGGCACTAATTTTAAAACTTCATTAAGTCTTCCATTCTCTACAAACAAAAGGGCAAAAAACTTTCCTGTTAAAAATATATTAGCAAAGTTAATGTTCTTTATTTTACTAATAGCATCACCTATATATTCAACAAAATAAACTTCATAATACTCACTTAAGTAATATTCACTAGGGCTTTTCATGGTGATACTGTTATTTGTATTTTCTCTATATCTCTTAATATTTTCTTTTAAACACTTCTCTGATGAAAGTATACTATCCTTCTTTAAAACTTCTCCTTTATACTTAGATAAACCTACTAATCCCAAAGTATTCTTGACCATAACTTATTTCCCCCTTAACTCCATCTAGTAACTATTTCATAAGCCTGTTATATACTTCCCCTGGGATATTTGTATATAAGTTGTTTTCATAGCTTTCTTCAAAGGTTTCATTTTTTGCTTTCTTGGTTAAGTCATGATAAATATTTCTTTTCTTGTTTTTTTTAGTTACTTGACTTAGATTATTCAAAAGCTTATTAAAACTAAATCTTCCATAGCCCCAGGATGGGTTAGGATATATTCCTTCCTCTTCCCTTAGAGTTGCTGAAATAACGTAACTCCTCAACTTGGGTGGGTAAATATTTATATCATTTTTCTCTACAACTCCCCACTGATAAATCATGGCTGCAGCCCCTGTGATTAATGCCCCTGCCATAGCCGCTCCACTAGCCAGAATTAAATCATTGTTTAATCCTAGAGTTATTATGCCTTCTGTTCCAACTGCTATGGATGGCTTAATCAATCCATATTTCGTAAAACCCTTTCCTGATTCAGGTATTATACTATTGTCCCTTTGATTATAATAAGATGTTGTTAAGGAGCTTTGTGCCGTAGAGGGAGTCATTAAAGTTATTTCCTCGTCTGGATTTAAAAATCGTTCTTCTTTCTCTAATAACTCCTTTTGCAAAAGCCACAAATCATATCTTCCATTTGTTATAACTTCAGCCTTAAGACTTATATTCCAAGTTCCTTCTGCAGCATTCTCTATTAATACATCTACACGTTGAATCCCACCACTTTGACTCTCTTCGGAATACTTTACTATGAGGTTATTGCCTTCTAGAACAGAAGAAAAACTTTCTCCATTTTTTGTAGGGATAGTTAAAGGCTCTACACTTTCTCCATTAGGTGAAGTAATTCCAATAGTTATTTTATCTGGTTTACTAATGTAAATGGCAAATATCAAATTTCCCTGACCTTTAGCAACACCTATAGGTACAACCTCCCTATCACCAGAACCTTCAAAAGTACCACTAGCGTGCCCATCTGCATTTCCTTGATTTCCTGTATTACAAATTATTGCAAAGTCCCTTCTTTGTGATACAAAATCTATATACCTTTCTATTACAGTTTCCCCTCCATGTCCACCTGAGTTGCTTCCTAGAGCTACATAGACTACCATAGGCCTTCTTAAGTTGGTTTGAACCATTCTAAGATACCTTATTCCTGCTGATATATCTGTATCTTGGTATATATTCTTATCCCCTCTTTTTATACCATCTGCCCTCAATGTATTTTCTTTAGCCTCCTGAAGCTTCACAATGGCAAATTCACATTTAGGCACAACACTAACAAATCCCTCTTCTTCTCCCAGTCTTCTTCCCCCGATAACTCCAGCAATGGCAGTGCCATGTCCTACTTCATCCTTATGCTTTACTATAGTATATGGATCGCCTCCTGCACTCTCTAATTTTAATGCCTCATTAATCTGTTCAGAACTAAACTCAGTTCCTCTTACAAAGGTATCTGGCGGTATTCCATCATTTAAAGTTTCATCCCAAATCCCAACAATTCGCGTACTTCCGTCAGCGTTTGTAAATCTAGGATTTAAATAGTCTATGCCTGTGCTTATAATACCAACTATTACCCCCTGCCCCTGTAAAGTTGTAGGTTGTATATCTAAAGGTATACTATTGTTCAAGTTATTACTTACATTTAGCTCCGAAAGTGTAAATGGGAATCCTCTTTGTGTACTAACAATTTCAGGTACTGCCTCTAAAACCTCCATAAGTCTTCCATTCTCCACAAATAAAAATCCATAAAACTCTCCTGTTGAATATATGTCCGCATATGGAATTTTATCTATACTGCTTTTGATATCTCCTATATATTCAACAAAATAAACCTCATAATCTTCACTTAAGTAGTACTCTCTAGGAGTTTTCTTGTTGCTAGAACCTTCAGCATTACTAACACTTTCTTTTATTTGCTCTTGGTCTTCTCCATTTGGTTGAATTGTTACTACTTCCTGTATTCCATTCATCGAACCTTCTTCTCTTAAGGTTTTAGCACCATAGTTACTTAAAGTCTGCGTTATAACACTATCCTTCCACATTAATTCCCTCATCCCCTTATCTTACTTTTGGTTGTAATCCCAACCTTTTATAGATTTCTATAGGAATGTTTACATACATTTTCCCAATGTTATAATTCTCTCTATATCCACTCTCTTCTTGTACAAGGAATAAATTGTCCTCTATCTTATCTTGAATAAAATCCCTATCACTAATAGATTTCTGTAAGTTTTCAAAAAGTAATTCTATATTTACTACACCATATCCCCATTCTGGATTTGGATAAGCTAATTTCTCTTGCTTTGTAGTTGCTCCAACCATGAAATTTCTTGGTTTTTGTGGATACATATTAATATCATTTCCCTGCACAACTCCCCATTCCATTATAAGAGCACCTATCCCTGTTAAAATTGCCCCTGGTACTGCCATTCCACTTACCACTTGTAAAGTGTCATTTAATCCAGTTGTTAAAACATTTACTGCAGGATTAGTCACTGAAGGCTTAACTCTCCCATCCCGTGAAAAGCCTTTTCCTGATTGAGGAAGTATAGTATTGGTCTGCTGATTATACCCTGCAGAAGTTACAATATTTCTTGCAGTTCCTGGGGACATTACTGTTATATAAGGATCAGGATTTAAAAACCTTGTTCCAGGTTCTAAAAGTTCTCTTTGGAGTAACCAACTGTCATATCTTCCAGTGGTTATCATTTCACCAGTTAAATTAAACTCCCAAATTCCTCCCTTTATATTTTTAAATAAAATTTCCCCTCGCTCTTCACCAAAACCTTGCCTTTCCACAAAAAATTGAATACTTACTTGGGTCTCACCAATAGAAAAAGAAAGAAACTGATTTTCCTTAGGAATTTCTATTGGTTCACTAACTTCTCCAGTAGGAGATTTGATGGTAAAGGAAAAAGTATCTACCCTTAAGGTATAAACAGATAAAAGTAAATCCCCCTCCTTCTCATCTACTTGTAATTTAATCACTGCTGTTTTCTCATTTTCAGTAAGATTTCCACCTACATGAGTATCACTATCACCTTGACTTCCGCTGTTTGTTACAACTAAAAAACTTCTTCTTTGGGAGAATAAATCTATATATCTTTCTGAAACCGTATCTCCTTCATGTCCTCCTAAATTACTTCCTATTGCTATATAAACCACCATAGGTTTTTTTAATTTTTCTTGTAACTCTGCTAAGTATCTAATGGCCGCAGTTAAATCTATACTTTCATAAACCTCCACATCTACCGCCTTTATTCCTGCGCTTTCTTTCACTACATTTAAAGCCTTATTTAGCTTTACAATGGCAAAGGTGCAATTTGGCACTAGACTCTTAAACTCCTCATTCTCATCAAGCCTTCTGCCGCCTATAATCCCTGCGATAGCAGTTCCATGGCCAACTTCATCTCTTTGTTGGACTATATCATAAGGATTTCTCCCTATTGCTTGAGATCTTATTGCTTCATTAATTTTTTCTGTAGTAAATTCAGTACCCTGAATAAACCCAACGGGTGGAACTCCCTGTTGCAAACTTTGATCCCAAATTACCTCTATTCTAGTTTCACCTTGATTAGTCATAAACCTTGGATTTAAATAATCTATTCCTGTACTTATAATCCCAACTACTACCCCATCTCCTTCTAAGGTAACAGTTCCTTTATCAATAGCATTCAAGTCATAAGTATCATTAACTACCCTTAATTCCGACAGGGTATAGGGGAAACTACTTTGCACATTTACAATTTCCTTAACATCCTGTAGAAGTCTATTTAGCATTCCTCTTTTCACAAAAACTACCGCAAAGAACTTTCCAGGTAAGAACACCGCAGCATAGTCTAGCTTACCAATAGCCTCCTCAATATTTCCTATATATTCTACAAAATAGCTTTCATAATCCTCACTTAAGTAATATTCTTTATCACTTTTTTTATTTATTGCCGTTGGAGATAAATCTTCAATTGGAGTATTTTGTGTATCTGTTCCTTCTTGCTGATTTAACTCTCTATTAAAGGTTCTCTCCCATTTTATGGCCCCAGTTTTCTCTCTCTCCCTAAGTAAATCAGCTTCATCTTTATGTCCTTTATATTCTTTCCTAATATAACCTCCATCTTTATCCTTCACAGCTTCCCCTCCTTATAATTCTCCTTGATTACAACTCCAGATTAACCTTTTAAATAAATCTGTTGGTATATTCCAGTAGATTTTCTCCTGGTATATCGCTCCCCTTAAGAGGTCACAAAGTCCCGCTACAACCTCTTCTCCCCCATGGTTGCTTAAGCTTTCAAATACGGCTTTAAAACTTAACAATCCAAAACCTGAGGTAGGATTTGGGTAAATAACCCCAGGTTCCTTTACCGTACCACGAATAATATAACTGTTAAGTTTTTGAGTAAACATATTAAGATCCTTCCTCTGTACAAATCCCCATTCAAATAAAAGCACTGATAATCCTGACAATATTGCTCCTGCCGCTGCGCTCCCACTTACTACTGCTATTTTTTTTTCTAACCCTACAGTAATAATATTATTAGATAATGTTGAAACAGAGGGCTTTACTCTTCCATCTTTTGTAAATCCCTTCCCTGGTTCAGGGGTTCTAATATTAGTTAGTTCTTGATAATTAGCCGTAGTTAATGTACCTATAGCTGTAGAGGGAATTGTTAAAGTAGTATATTCATTAGGCACTAATACTCTAGTTTCTTTCTTTAAAAGAGGCCTCTGAAGCAACCAAACGTCATAGCCACCATAAATTACATATTCTCCAGTCAAATCAATTTTCCAAACTCCACCGCTTACATTTTCTATCAATATTCCAATCATTTTATCTGCCATAGCTTGAGCTTGTATGGAGTATAAAATGGTAATTGTAGTACTGCCCAAGGTAAATTTCACTTGAGACCCATTAGTGGCAGGTATAGATATCCGCTTAATCCCCTCGCCACTGGGCGCTGCTACCCCAACAGAAAAAACATCTGGGTTCCTAAACCAAATTGATAAGTATAAGTTTTTCTCTTCCTTATCCACATTAATTTCTATGGTTTTCATAGTTCCTGTGCTTGATACCTCTCCACTAGTGTGAGTGCTACCATTACCTTCATCGCCTGTATCTGTTATTATTGAAAAGCCTCTTTTAAGTGAAAAAAAATCTATATACCTTTCTAATGCAGCTCTTCCAGTATGAGCTCCAAAGTTACTTCCAAGGGCTAAATAAACTATCATTGGCTTCATCAAAGTATTTTGTAGTTCAGCTAAGTAACTAATGGCAGATGCTAAATCTGTTGATTCGTATACATTAGGCAACCCTTGATCTATACCATACTCTTCCATGGTGATTTTTTTGGCCCTTTTCACCTTTACTATGGCAAATTCGCATTTTGGAGCTACACCAAATACTTCATCAGTTGCTCTTACTCTACTTGCACCTATAATTCCTGCAATGGCTGTGCCATGCCCTACATCATCTTTATGTGGAACAATTTCATAGGGATTACCTCCTGAGAAATATGTCCTGATTGCTTTATTTATTTCTTCTTTATCAAATTCGGATCCATAACTAAAAGGTACTGGTGGAGATCCTGAACTTAAACTTTGATCCCAAATTGCTGATATTCTTGTTCTTCGATCTTGTGTCATAAAGTTTTCATTTAAATAATCTATTCCTGTGCTTATTATTCCAATTATTACACCCTCTCCATCTAGCCCTAAATTGTTGCTACTATCTACATTTCTTCCTTGATCATTAAAAGATGGCACTAGGTCTGATAGACTATAGGGGCTACTTTTTTCTATATTTACGATTTGTGGAACATCTCTAATTAGATTCCCAAGCATGTCTTTTTTAACTGATACTGCTGCAAACATAGATTTTTCTGCAAACACTGCTCCATAATTTATTTTTTCAAAAGCTTCTACTATATTTCCTGAGTATTCAACAAAATAATTCTCATACTCCTCATTAGCATAGTAATCTTTAAAGAACTTGCTGGCTTGTTTTTCAAGAGCTTCGCTTAAAATCATGCCCCCATTTTCAACTTCCCTATAAACTTCTTTCCTTAAACTATTTGTCATGGAAACTCCTTCCTTTTTCATTGATACTTTCTACAAAAGTTGTATAAATTTCAGGAGGTATACTTAAATACAAACTATTAGGACTTTTCAGTTGTCTTTTATCCTTAATTACCATATCTTTCTTTTTATTATTTTCATCAACAAGCTCTATAAGTTCCTTTTCTAGGGTACTATTTATAGCTTTTATTTCCTCTTCTTCCTTATAAGGTTCATCTATTAAAGTTGTAGTTCTCTGCTGAATTCCTACACTTCTTGAAGCAACCTCCTCATTCCAAACCTCTATAGCATTTCTTACACATAGGGTTCCATAGCCCCAAGTTGGACCTGGGTAATCTACATCTGTTCTAGTCCTTCTAGCACCTTTCAAAAGAAAATACTTTAGTCTCTGTCCATAAAGATAGGGATCTCTTCCCATAATTAATCCCCATTGCATAAGAAGAGCTGCTCCTCCTGCCACCGCTGGAGTTGCCATAGAGGTTCCTGATAAAGAATCATATCCCCCACCTGGTATTGGAGCTTCAATATTTTCTCCTGGGGCAATGACATCAGGCTTTACAGGAACTAAAATCTCATTTCCTCTTCCTGAAAAACTTGATATTGTTCCATTAATATAGTTATAGCTTCCTACAGTAATTGCAGCTGGTACTGTACCTGGAATACCTACAGTATTATAGACACTAGGATTTAAAAACCTAGTATTTGGATTTAATCCTTCTGCTATAGGAAGCCACATATCATATCTGCCCCTTATTCTAGTTCCTGGACTAGTCATAATTAAAGTCCACACCCCAGCACTTAAAAATTCTGCCTGAGCCACAAGACTTATAACAATTTCCCCATTAATATTAAAGGGAGTAGGACCACTATTATAGATGTAGTAAGCATCTGTTCTAATACTTCCCTCAGTAAAAGGTCTTGTTAGCCTCAATACCCCTGTTCTACTTCCATTGGGAGCCACAATATCTAAACTTACATCTTTTAAAAAGGATTTATATAATTGGAAAATTATCCCTCTCTCTTCATTAGCAATATTAACATTTATTCTTAATTCTTCTCTTAGATCTCCTCCACTGTGATGAGCCTTATCTCCTTCATTTCCAGCTGCAATAGCTATGGTTACTCGTTCCAAGTTAGCTATAGTTTCAATGTATTGCTCTAAAAGGCTTCTTCCATCATGAGCACCGTCGTTAGTACTAAAGCTTATATTAATAACAAGAGGTTTATTAAGTTCATCTGCTCTAGTCACAAGAAACCTTATGCCTCTCATAAGCTGAGTGCTTTTAGCATAATTCATTTTTCCTTCTCTCGTCATCTTTACCATGGCAATGGAGCTTTGAGGTGCCACACCTATATATCTTCTTTCTATGTTTCCACCCGCACAGGCAATACCTGCTACATGGGTTCCATGCCCAGCCCTATCTACATGAGGTACTATTGCAAAGGGATCTGGTGATTTTAAGGCAGCATTAATTTGTTCTCTGTTATAAACTTTTCCATTATCATCTAAATCATAAATATAATCTATCCTGGTATCTCCATTGGCATCTCTAAAGGCAGGATGAGTATAGTCTATTCCAGAATCAATGAATCCAATTAAAATTCCATTTCCGTTCAATCCATAAATTTGTGCAGCTTCAGTAACACAAGCTGCTCTATTACTTGGCTCAAAGGTAAGAAATAAATTTTTAGGTAGCTCTATATAAAGTATCTCCCTTATATTTGCAACATCTCTTACCACATTAATATTTACTGTGACAATTCCGTAGCCAAAACCTAAATCCTCAAAGGTTCCTCCCAAGGCTTGAACTTGGGCATTCACAGCCTCCCTATTGTCTCCATACAAAATCGCTAGCTCGATCTGTTGTGATGCCAGGGTTTCTTCCCCAAATACTGGTGCCAACTTGGATTTTATCCCTTGTGGTAGATTTAAAAGCAGGTTTAGTAATCCATCACTTTTTTCCAATGTTACCCCTCCCACAATATTCTATATATACATCTTATGCCACTTAACGGTTTTTGTTATAGCTACTGTGTTTTAAGATTAAATTTATAACTAAAAAACTATAAGAATCCTAAAAATTCTTATAGTTTTTATAAAGTTTAATCTTATTACTTTAAATTTTCTTATATCTAAATTTTTTTCTCTTGAAATAAGCCCTTGGTCAACACCCAATTTAATTTCTGTACTTTATCCCATGATTAAATAATTAAATATAATTCTTACTTCTCATAAAGTATTTACTTTATTGTTATACTTACAATAATCTATTAATAATCTCTGGTGGTATTCTATTGTGAACATTATGGTTAAAGACTTCCACATATTCCTCTTTATTTTCTCTTATCACTGGTACATTGGTTTGAATATTTCTAATTACATTAAAAGTGTTCTCTAAGTCTAAAATCCCATATCCCCACTCCTCATTAGGATAAACATCTCCTGGTCTTTTTCTAGTTCCCCTTATTAAATAAGTTCTCACTTTTCTAGCATAAAGGTTAGGGTCATTGCCCTCCACAATACCCCATTGAAGTATTAAGGCTACTGCACTTGCAAGAACAGCTGCGGCCATACTGGAACCTGTATAAGTAGCTGTTCCACCACCTACTGTTGCTGCTAAAACATCTACCCCCCCTGAGGTAAGATCAGGCTTTATTCTTCCATCTCTTGTAAAACCTTTTCCTGAGGCTGGATATAATATATTTAAATCTTGATTATAAGTTGCAGTTACTATAGCACTTTTCCCAGTAGCTGGAATTTGAAGAGTAACAAGAGGATCCGGATTTAAAAACCTGGTTTGAGGGCTCAGAAGCACTCTACTAGGTAGCCACAAGTCATATCTTCCATTTGCAATAAATTCCCCAATAACTCTAAGTTGCCAAACTCCAGGCTTTACATCTTTGATAAATATTCTAATAAAAATATCACCAGTTATATTTTCAGGATAAAAATAATCTACATTTATAGTACTTTGTTCAAATAAAAGTTTAAACTGTTGACTTTGACCTCTTCTAATGGGTATTCGCTCCACTGATTCTCCGCTAGGAGCAATAATCCCTACCGATACCTTATCTGGCTTTTTTGCCCAGAAAAATATGGCAAGACCCTTTTGTGCTGGATCTACATTTATCTCTACAATTTGTATATCCCCTGTTTTCTGTAGTATACCGCTGGCATGACCTTCACCTGCACCTTCATTTCCCGTACCTGTAACCACTATTAACCCTCTTCTCAAGGAAACAACATCAATATATCTTTCAACTGCAGTACCACCATCATGACCGCCGTAATTAGAGCCTAAAGGTATTAGTATAACCATGGGTCTTTGTATGGATTCTCTAAGCTCTGCTAAGTAATTCATACCAAGTAATATATCTGAGGTTTCATAAACAGGTGTAGAAATTTCTGTTTCATATATACCAGCAACTTCTAAAGATGACTTTTTTGCTTGTTTTAGTTTTACAATAACAAATTCACAATCTGGAGCTCCTCCAACCACTTCTCCTCGACCCCTCCCCCCAACAATAGAAGCTACTGCTGTTCCATGTCCTGTATCATCTCTCTGGTTTACTATAGCATATGGATCTCCTCCTGTTAAACTTGCCTGAATAGCTAGGTTAATTTGTTCCCTATTATACTCTGTTCCAAAACCATAGTTTCCTGGTGCTGGTCCTGTCTGAACACTTTGATCCCATATGGTTACAATTCTAGTCCTATCATCCTCTGTCATAAAGTCAATATTCAAGTAATCTATTCCACTGTCTAGTATCCCTACAAGTACACCACTTCCCCTTAGATTTAAAAGAGGATTTTCATGAAATAAAGAAATATTGGCAGTATTTATTGGAGATAATGCATTAGGGAAAAATGCCCCACTATATTCAGTGGCTATGAGTACTTTTACATCATTAAAAAGTTGCTGTTCCATTCCCTTCCTAACAGACACTATGGCATAAGACCTAGAAAACGTGTATGCACAAGCATAATCTATTTTTGAAAATGCTTCTACAATATCACCACTAAACTGAGTTATTAAAGTTACGTATTCATCACTTAAGTATTTTTCTGAACAACCTTGGGAGGTTTGAATTACAGTAGCAAATTCACTTTGCTCTATATCTATAGTTTCTCTTTTTTCTGCTGAATGCTCACAGTTCATACTCTTTTTCCCTCCCTAATCTTCATTATTTTCTTCATAAACCTTTAATCTTCTGTAGATGCTCATTGGAGTTTTTGTAAAAACCTCTATTCCTAAGTTTTCAGTTCTTATACTACTTTCAACAACTTCCTGACTTCTTTTTCCTAATAATTCTCCATGATACTCTAAAGATTTTCTCTTATTTCCATATCTATAATTCATGTTATTACTTCTTAAATTTTCAAAGGTTCCCAATAAATTTAAAGTCCCATAGCCCCACTCCCTATTAGGATAAATATCACCAGCCCTTCTAATTGCTCCAGCTATGAAGTACGCTGCCACAGTGGGTCCATACATGGATGGGTCGTTACCCTGAACCACTCCCCACTCTAAAAGTAGTGAAGAAGCTCCTGCTAGAATCGCAGCCGCTGCACTGGAACCGCTTATTGTAATAGTTTCATCATTTAAAAAAGTAGTAACTACATCTACTCCTCCCGTTGCAACTTCTGGCTTAACCCTATTATCCCTGGTAAACCCTCTACCTGAATCTGGCTCTATAGAGTTATTGCCTTGATTATAAAAGGCTGTGGTTACAATGTTGTAGGCAGTACCTGGCGCTGTAATGGTTGTGTAGGCATTGGGGTTTATGAATCTAGTATCTCCCTTTAGTAGTTCTCTCTGAGGTAGCCAACAATCATATCTCCCGTCCACAATATATTCTCCATAAACACGAATTTGCCATATACCACCTCGTGCATTTTCAATAAAGATATGAATCACTTCATTTCCTGTTCTTTCTTCGGGAAAGGCATATTCAATCCTTATGGTGCTTCCTTCAAAAACTAATTTGTAAATCTCTTCACCTTTTAATTTTATTGGTACTCTTTCAATTATTTCTCCACTAGGGGATACTATTCCAATACCAAATCTATCTGGTGAATTTCCGTAAAACTCCAAATGGACTATAGTCTCTACCTCATCAATATTTACCTCTATACTTCTTACTTCCCCTGATTTCCTAAAAAACCCGCTGGAATGTGTGCCTGTATCTCCCTGATTCCCACTGCCTGTTATAAATACTATTCCTCTTCTAACAGAATAGTAATCGATAAATCTCTCTAATGCAGAGTTTCCTTCTGCACCTCCAAAATTACTGCTTAAAGGAATTAAAATCACCATAGGTCTTCCATATTTGATTTGTGCCTCAATTAAGTATCTAAGCCCTAGTGCTATATCTGCAGCTTCATACACTGGGACCATAGGGTCTACAATCCCACTCCTAAGGAGGGTACTAGCTTTCGCATACTTTAGCTTTACAGATATAATTTCACAGTCTGGAGCTGCTCCTCGTGGAATTTTCACCCCAGTTGCTGCTGCAATCCCAGCCATAGAGGTGCCATGACCTATAGTATCTCTTTGGGGGACAATAGTATAAGGATCTCCACCCTCTCTTCTTGCCTGTATAGCTTGATTAATTTGCTGTTGGTTATAAACACTTCCAAAGTTAAACCCTGCAGGTGAATTTCCTGACTGTATTGTTTGATCCCAAAGCTCTAGGATTCTACTTTGCTTGTCTAAGGTCATAAATTCTTCATTTAAATAGTCTATACCTGTATCTACAATCCCGATAATTGTACCTTTGCCTGTCAATCTAAAAAACTGATTTTCATGGAACTGATTTATATTAGCTACAGAACTTGGAGATAAAATTGATAATGTATAAGGATAGCTTCTTTCAATATAAACTAGCCCCTGTACTTCCTGTAAAAGTTGCTGCAACCTCCCTTTTTGTACTGAAAGTGCTGCCATCAAAGTGCTTATGGAAAAAGCACAGGCATAACTTATTTTTTTCATACTCTCATAAAATCCCGGCTCTATTTCCACCAAATAACTTTCATAGTACTCACTTAGAAATAAATCTCCACATTCAGTTATATTTCCTTCAGCATCTTTTGTTACTCCAAGTAATGGTATGCCTTCTACTGCTGGTGGCTCATCTAAACTTGCTAATATAGAAGTTGGAACCTGAGTTGTTTGCGGTATTTCTGTTATTTCTGCCGGCTGTGCCGTTATTGCTTGGCCCTGCCCTTCTACTTGAATTGGTTCAGTTGTAATTTCTGTTTGAACTTGTTGGTTTTCCTGTTGTGTTTCAATCTGTTGTAATAGCTCAGTTGGTATCGCTGGAATTTCCTCGCCTCCTTGATTTGCCGTAGCTGGAGCACCTTGAACTTCTGATATACCTCCATTTGATATTAATGGTGTTTCTACCACCCCATTTGTTATCGGCAATTCCTGTTGAGTAGGCTGTGTAATTTCTCGATTACTTATCACACCTAATTACCTCCTCAAAACCTACTAGGTTTTAATCTATTATATAATTCCCTCGGAATTCTTTTGTATATTTGAGAGGATAACACATTAGTATACGATTCCTTTATCTCTTTTTCCTGTTGGCCCTGGAAAATTTCTTCACCATTTACTCTACCATTTAAATGAATCTTTTCCTTCTCATAATGCTTTAATCTAGCTAAGTTAGTATTTTCCTGTCCTGCTATAGCATCAAAGGCTCCAGCGAGATCCAGCATTCCAAATCCCCACTCTGGATTTGGATACACATCTCCTGGTCTTTTCCTTGTTCCTCTTATAAGATAATTTCTTATTTCTTCTCCATACATTTTGGGATCATTTCCATTTACTATACCCCATTGTAATAACAAAGCTACAGCTCCTGATAATACTGCTGCCGCAGCACTAGACCCTGTAACTATTGTTGTTCCTCCACCTACCGCTGTAGTGAGCACTTCTACTCCCCCACTTACTAAATCTGGTTTAATTCTATTATCTCTTGTATATCCTATTCCTGAAGAAGGTCCAAGTACATTATTGCTCTGATCATAATACCCAGTAGCAATAACACTTCCACTAGTGGATGGAATTGTCAAAGTCATTGCATTTGTAGGACTTAGAAATCTAGTTCCTGGCTTTGCAATTGGCCTTTGAGGCATCCAAATATCATACTTGCCATTAACAATATAGTCACCATATAGGATTATCCTCCATATACCGGGCTTCAAATCATTAAATATTACTAAAATTAATTCATCCCCAGTGGTGTTTTCTGGAAAATAATATATCACATTCACTACGGTTTTTTCATAAAGAAAGGTTTTTCTTCCTCTTCCATTTAATCTGGCTGGTATTCTTTCCATAACTTCTCCCGTAGGGGAAGTAACTCCAATAGATATTCGTTCAGGATAACTACACCAAATATTAAGCGCTAATCCTCTTTGATTTGGGTCCACATCTATTTCTATGATAGCTGTATCTCCTGTTCTAGCTATAACCCCTGCTGTATGGGTTTCAGTATTCCCTTGATTTCCTGTGCCAGTTACAAAAACTAATCCCCTTCTTATAGACAGTAAGTCAATTAGTCTTTCTATTGCAGAGCTTCCATCATGACCACCAAAATTGCTACCTAATGGTATAAAAACTACCATAGGTTTTAATAAACTTCTTTGGACCTCAGTTAAATAATACATAGCTGTTATTATATCTGAACTTCTATATACACCTGGTTCATCATATATTCCTAAATTTTGAAGATATGGACTTGTAGTTTCTCTTAGTTTAACTACTATAAATTCACAATCGGGAGCAGCTCCTACCATATCACTATAACCTCTTGCCCCAATGATTCCAGCATTTGCAGTGCCATGACCATTGTCATCTTTAGAAGGAACTATGGAGTATGGATCTCCTCCACTTTTTTGAGTTTCAATAGCCCTATTTATATCCTCCCTAGTATATTCACTACCGTACCCAATATTAAAGGGTGCCCTTCCACCTTCTATGGTTTGATCCCAGATTCTATCTATTCTAGTTCTTTCATCCTCAGTCATAAACTCCCTATTAAGATAGTCTATTCCAGTATCAATTATCCCTACTACTACTCCAGTACCCCTTAAATCTAAGGTTCCTCCCTGACTAAACTCAAGAATATTAGCGGCTTCTATAGGTGATATTTGAGTTAATGTATATGGTGCTAATGGATCTACATATTGTATAGTTTCACTTAATCTTATTAACTCCTGAACTCTACCAGCCTCCACAAATACAATAGCACTAAAATCACTTATGGGTAGTGCTCGCGCAAAACCAAGCCTTGCAAGTTCTTCTTCAATATCGCCAATATATTCAACTGTTAACAGTAAAATTTCCTTAGGATTTCCTAGTTGAGAGCTAAAAAATATTTCTCTGCTACTAACTCCACTATATTTTTCCTGTGTACTCATTTTTCACCTCCTGCTTATTATTAATGAAAAAATAATCTTTATAGTACTTAATTTTGTATATAAATTTCAGAATAAAAGCCATCTTATTCACCACCAAAAATTATAAGAGTATAAATATGAATCCCTTTATAAATGGAATAATGCCCTTAGATCCCTAAATATAAGAATTTCACTTATGAGTAACCCTTGAATACAAGCTAATAGGTACACTTAAAAACATATCCACAGATAACTCTTCACTATAATAAACTTTGTTTAAACTATAAGTAATATTTTTGTTTAAGTTCCATAACTTCATTTGATTTTCTGCTGTTTCCCTATAAGCTACCATACTATCTCCACCTCTTAAGCTCTCAAGGGTTCCTTCTAAATCTAGAAGTCCATACCCCCATTCCCTATTGGGATATACATCCCCTGGCCTTCTTCTTGCTCCTCTTGTAAGATAAGACTTCACTGTTGGTCCATACATAGCAGGGTCATTTCCCCTTATAATACCCCACTCTAATAGAAGCAAAACTGCTCCAGTAAGTACAGCGGAGCCTACGCTAGAACCACTAACTTTAACTGTAGTATTACTTAGTCCTACAGTGGTCGCCATAAATCCTCCTGTCGCAATATCAGGTTTCATTTCACCTAATCTTGTAGGCCCTCTTCCAGAAGCCGGAAGAATAGTATTGCTATTTTGATTATAAAATGCAGTTGTTATTACTGACCTTGAAGTACCAGGGGTAGTTACTGTTATATAAGGACTTGCATCTAAAAATCTAGTTAATGGTTGAAGAAGCTGTCTTTGTGGTAGCCATATATTATAATCCCCTATAACTATATACTCTCCTCTGAGTCTTAATTGCCATATTCCTCCTTTAGGTCTTTGTATATTTACAAAGATATATTGATCTCCTGTGGAGTCCTCTGGTATGTTATTTGTTATTAGCACTGTACTTCCCTCAAAAACTAAATTAAAGCTCTCCTCTGTTTTTATCTTTGGGGAAACTGGGGCTATAATTTCGCCGCTAGGTGATACCAACCCCACAGAAATTCTATCAGGCTTGCCTACCCAAATAACAAATACTAAATTATTTTCATTTTCATCCACAAAGATCTCTACGGTTCTTAACTGTTGACTCTTAGTGAAAATACCACCTGCATGAGTATCACTGTCACCTTGGTTTCCTGACCCTCCTATAAAAACCAACCCCTTTCTAGATGCAAAATAATTTATAAATCTCTCTAATGAAGAAACTCCATCATGGCCAGAGAGGTTGGTTTCTAAACTTAGTAGTACTCCCATAGGTCTATCTATTCTCGATTGAAAGTTAGATACATATCTAACACCTTCTAAATAATCTAAGCCTTCATATATAGCACCCTTCCGCTCATCGATGCCAGCAAGTTTTAAGGCCACTGTTTTTGCTTCCTTTAGCTTGACAACAACAAAACTGCAATCTGGTGCCCCTCCAACAACTCCATTTAACCCTTTTGCTCCAATTAAACCTGCGATATGAGTACCATGTCCAATATCATCCTTATGAGGAACTATGGTGTAAGGATCTCCTCCATTCTCATAGGTTCTAATTGCTTCATTAATCTGCTCCCTAGTATATACTGTGCCATAACCTACATCTGGATTTGGAGTCGTTCCTGGAATACTTTGATCCCAAATAGCCATTATTCTTGTGTTACCATTGTCATCTCTAAACTGTAGATTTAAATAATCTATTCCTGTGTCAATAATTGCTGCTACTGTGCCACCGCCCCTTAGGTTTAAGAACGCATTTCCATGAAACTTTGTAATATTAGCTGCAACCACAGGCTCCACTTCACTTAGTGTGTAGGGCAAACTAGTATCTGCATTAATAATCCCGGGAACATCTTGAAAAAGTCTTGGAAGCATGCCATTTCTAACTGCTGCCACATAATAAAAGGGTGAGAATCTAAAGGCACAAACATAATCCAACTTTTCTATTTGACCTGATATATCTCCCTCAAATTCAACTAGATAATTAAGATAATCTTCACTATAATAGGCTTCATTACATATTGGGCTATTTGAACTCTCTCTTTCAATTGTTCCTGGTGTTAAGTCTTCTATATTTAGATTGAACTCTTCCATAAAATCCTCCCAGCGAAAAAACTCCCTATGATATGTTTATCATAGGGAGTGAAAATTTGTGCATGATTTTTATGAAATTTTAGGTTATATTTATATTTTATTTTTATATAACTCTTATAGTTTTATTAATATGTTTCTTAAGTTACTTTATCTATAACTTTATTTCTAGTCTGTTTAATTTTGCAATAACCTTTATATCCTTGGGACTTACTGTTTCTGTTCTTAAAGACCCTCTGTTACTAATTAACAATATCTTATTAGCATCTAATTTTTTGATTTGTCTTAACACTCTTTCTCCATTGTGATCAATTAAGCAAATTGCATTGTTTTCTATTTCTGAAGTAAGATTTGCAAAAGCTAAGTCTCCTTTAGCTATTCTAAATCCAATTAAATCATCATTTTCTATTTGAAGATATAGAACCTTATCCTGTGCAAAACCTTCAACCTTATTTGAAATTATAGGCAACTCTTTTTTTCCTGATGATTTACTTAAATCATAGCCATATATTCCAACAGATTTTAAAACTGAGCCTAAAGCATCATTCCAAACATCATTAATTGCCTCCGCTGGCTTATTAACCTTTTTAGGTGCTGTCTTTACCTTTTCTTCTTCCATAATAAGAGTATTCATCATGGAGCTCATATCTTCTAGGTCTCCACCTAAAACTTTACCTATTCTATCCATAAGGTTTTCATTTACAACTTTTCTTCCACTCTCTACCTCATTAATAAAGCTTTCAGCAACTCCTAGTTTCTTAGCTAATTGTTTTTGTGTCATACCCTTAGCATTTCTGGCATTTTTTATTCTTTCACCTATTCCACTCATAATATCTTCTCCTCATAAGCTTAAGTAATAAGTTTTTAATTATTATATTATATCATAAATTTGGTTAATCAGTATAAAAAAGTCCCCTAGAGTTTGAGTCAAGTTAAAGTTG
>NZ_DGLI01000045.1 GCF_002387895.1 Clostridium sp. UBA4548 | reverse complement strand
CTGTGCAATTTTGAAAGAATAATACATACAAAAAACACTAAGTATTTACTTAGTGTTTTTTATTTTTATTAAAAACGTATAATGGTATAGGCTAAGGGGGAATATTAAAAGTTTAAGTTATAATAAACCATTAAAGAAGAGGAGTATTGAGGAATTATAAATTATTTATTTTCTTAAATAAATAATTTAGCATAAGATATAAATGTTATTGAAATAAAAAACAAGTCATTATTTCTTGAAAAAACGTGGAAATAAAAAAGCAGATAGGGTGCTCACTTTCCATAATCTCTCATATAATAAAATAACAATATGTGGAGGTTTAAAATGTATAAAAATGCTTTTAATAATTTATATTGGGGATTTTTCTTTACTATGCTAGACTTTAGAATAAATCATTTTGACATATTACCAGATATAATTGGATATATATTATTTTTTATAGGTCTTGGAACACTTGCCTTAAGTAGCGAGTATTTTAGAAGGGCTAAAACTTTAACTATACCAATGATAGTTTTGTCCATTCCAGCAATTTATGAAAGAAAAATAGCAATCAATAGTGCAAATTTAGGATCTATATTAGGCTTAAATTTACTAATAGGCATTGCTTCCTTGGTAATAAGCATAATCATTGTATATGATATTTTTCAGGGGATTAGGGAATTATCCCTTCAGCGAGGAGCACAAGAAATAAGTTTTGAAGCAGAAGATAGATGGGTGCAATTTATTTGGTTACAAGTAGCGGTAATTGGTGCTTTTATAGTGATTTTTATTCCATTTATAAATTTAATTTACGCTATAACAATATTGGTTGCAGCTATAATTTTAACTATAAATATATTAAAATTAATGAAGAAGTGTGGAGACTTCCTATAGGAGTTTTTAGTGCATAAGCTGAGAAATTACTTTAATACATTTTGATTTAAAGAAGAAAATTTAGCAGATAAGAATTTTTATTTTAACTAATATAGGCTAATACAATGAAAAACTAGCGAGAATTGAAACTTGCTAGTTTTTTTATATGTAATAAGTATAGCTTAAGTCAAGCAGCAGAAGATATTATTATAAAATAAATGAACAAACATATAAAAATATGGAATGATATTAAGGGAAATTTATAAAAAATAATAGAAGTAGAATAACTATAAGAAAAATAAAGAATAATAAATCTATTTAGTAAATACTAATTACTTACTATAAGGATGTGAAACTATGCCATTAATAACTTATGAGGACATTAAGAGTAATGAAGAATTTAGGACTTACATTGAAATGGGTGACGAACATCTTGGTGTGATAGGTTATACAAAACATGATTTTGGTCATGTTGGAAAAGTAGCAGATACAGCTGGGAAAATATTAAAAGAACTCGGATATAGTGATAGAGAGGTGGAACTTGCCAAAATTGCAGGATATATTCATGATATTGGAAATATGGTGAATAGGGACGAACATGCACAGACAGGAGCTTGTCTTAGTTTTAATGTTTTAAAGACTTTAGGCATGGATCCAAAAGAAATAGCCCTTGTAGTGTCTGCAATAGGAAATCATGATGAAGGAACAGGAAATCCTATAAACCCTATTTCTGCTGCACTTATTCTAGGAGACAAAGCTGATGTAAGAAGGTCGAGAGTAAGAAATAATGACTTTTCCACCTTTGACATTCATGATAGGGTCAACTATGCAGTAAAAAAGGCGGTTGTAAGAGTAGATGGAGAGGAAAGAACTGTACAATTGGACCTAGTAATTGATCCCACTATATGCTCAATTATGGAATATTTTGAGATATTTATAAATCGCATGATTTTATGCAGAAAGGCAGCAGAATTCCTTTATAGTGAATTTCAATTAACTATAAATGGAGCAAAAATATTATAGGAATACAGGGATTTAGTTATTAACATAAATAACTTACAAAAATCACTTTGAAAGATTGAAGTGATTAACTTAGATTTTATAATACTGAAATTAAAGGCATTAAAGGACTAAGTAATAAGGGGATTTAAAACTTTAAGTGAAATATAGCATAAGATTGATAATCTATCTTTTAAAATTGCAAAAAGTAGCATAATAGAAAGTGTAAAAGTTAAAAATAAATTGAGGTGATATTAAAATGGAAACAAATACTGATATTAAAAGTACTAATAAGTTTTTAAGAGGAATTCATATGGGTGGAGCCATTTTTAAGGATTATTTAGATAAGGCAGAGGACATGGAGCTAAAAGAAGAACTTGTTCATATTATAGAATCCTTTAAAACTCATGAGGAAGCAATAACAAATAGAATAGAACACCTAGATGGAAATGCTGTTGATACACTTGGAGTTATGGGAACAATGGCAGAGTTTTTTGAGAAAATAAAACTTATCCCTGTAAATACTGATTTAGAGGTTTGTGAAAGAGCTATTAAAGCTATGGAAATGGGTATATATCAAGGTGAAAAGTTTATTGAAGAAAATAATAATTTAGATCATAGCATTATGAAAGAAGTTAAGGCTGTTGTCAAAGATTATGATAATCATTTAAGACGTATAGAAAAGATTATGAATAAATATAAGCAATAGAGAAATTCTAATGCTATCCTATCATTGATAAGGAGCTGAAGGATAATATGAATTTACTTAAGATGAAACTCACTAAAAAAAAATCATTGCGGTTGATTCAGATAGTAACACGTGGTTTAGCAATACTAATTGGAATAACTACCTGTATAAGCTACCCAGCGATGGCTATTGACGAAAAGTATTATAGCTCTCTAAATTTTACAGAGTTACAAGAAAAGGATTATAATTTTAAAAAGGAAGCTATATATAGGGTAGCAACAGAAGAGAAGAAGATATCTTTAACTTTTGATGTAAATTGGGCAGATGAGGAGCAGCTTTATAAGATTTTGAATATTTTAGATAAGCATAACGTGAAAGCTACATTTTTCATAATGGGAAGGTGGATTGTTTATCCCGATAATGAGAATGTAGATAAGTTAAAAGAAATTCATAAAAGAGGTCATGAAATAGGAAATCATAGTTACAGTCATGCTGACTTTAAAAACATTAATGAACAAAAAATGATTAAAGAAATAAAGGATGCTGAAAAAATAATAGAAGATACCATTGGAGTTAAGACAGAGCTATTTAGATTTCCAAGCGGACATTATAATGAAAATGGAGTAAGGGTAGCTAATTCACTAGGGTATAGGCCTATACAATGGGATGTAGATAGTATAGATTGGAAGCAACTAGGGTTAGATAGAGAATATAATAGAGTAATAAAAAATGTAAAGCCAGGATCTATATTGCTATTTCATAATAATGGTAAATATACTCCAGAAAATTTAGAAAGGCTTATTCCTGAAATTCAAAGTAAGGGCTATGAATTTGTAACAGTAAATCAGCTATTATATAAAGATGGATTTTATATTGATAGTGAAGGTGTACAAAGATTAAGGAAGGAATAAAAGATAAGAATTTCTTATGAAGGCTAAAAGATAAGTGATCCAAATAAAATAGGTTTGAATTATTGTAGAACTAATAGCAACATTATTAGTTCTATTTTTTTTTATGTATAAAAAAATAAACTTTACTTTTTTAGTTATTAGTATTAGATAAATAAAGTTACTTTATTTTAAAAAGTAACTTTATAAAGTAAAGTAACTTTGGTATACTATAATTAAACTAATTATAAAGGAGGTTATTTAGTGGAGTTTTCAAAGTTGTTATTAGTTTTTGTAGAGGGATTACTATCCTTCTTATCACCTTGCATAGTACCAATTTTACCGGTGTATATTAGTATACTTTCTAATAGCTCTGAAATGGACTTTGAAGGTAAAAAGTTAAGCTTTGTAAGAACATCCTTGTTTAAAAATACAGTTTTATTTATTTTAGGGATTTCATCTACCTTTTTCATTTTAGGTGCATCAATTAATGCACTAAGTCAATTTTTCTTGTCAAATAAAGAAGATATTATAAGGATTGGTGGTATTATAATAATCCTTATGGGGCTTTTTTATATGGGGTATTTGAATATTCCTTTTCTACAAAGGGAAAAAAGATTTAGTATGAATACTAACAATATGAATCCAATTACAGCATATGTTTTAGGACTTACATTTAGTTTTGGTTGGACACCTTGCGTAGGACCTATGCTTGCATCTGTACTTATTATGGCATCAGGAGCTAAAAGTGCGCTAGCAGGGAACTTAATGATAGTGGTATATGCCCTAGGATTCACTATGCCTTTTATAATCTTTGCAGCATTTTATAAAACTATGATTAAATATTTGGATAAGATTAAGAAATATATGAATGAAATTAAGAAAATAGGTGGAATTATTTTAATAATTTCGGGGGTTATCATGGTTTTAGGGGGAGCGGATAAGGTTCGAGGGTATATGTATGAAATGTTTTCAAATCCTTCAAAGGTAGTAGAAGACCAGGCTCAAGTTAATGAATCTCAAAGTAACAGTGAAGAAGGTAAAGAAAGTGCTCAAAACAGTAATGAAGGCAACAATTCGTCTATAAACACAGAAAACAGCACAAAAGATCCCTTGATTGCTCCAGACTTTAAATTGAAAGATCAGTATGGGAAGACCCATAGTTTGAGCGACTATAAAGGAAAAGTTGTATTTTTAAACTTTTGGGCAACTTGGTGTCCTCCATGCCGTGAGGAGATGCCTAATATTGAGGAGATTTATAAAAAGTATAATAATAATAAAGACGAGATTGTAATTCTTGGTGTAGCTATGCCTAACATTGGTAGAGAAGGTTCTGTAGCAAGTATAAAGAAGTTTTTAAAAGAAGAAGGATATTCTTTCCCAGTAGTTTTTGATGAGGACGGCAGACTTATTAGTGATTATTTTATTAATGCATTTCCTACTACTTATATTATTGGAAAAGACGGTAGAATAGTTAATTATATACCTGGAGCTATGGATAAGGACGTTATGGAGGCAGTAATTAAAGAAGGGTTAAAATAATAGTTTAATTCTGTATAGAAAGTGTGGAATTTAGCTTATAATTAATCAAGGGGAAAAGTATCAACTAGTAACTGATTAAATATTTTTTATTTAATCAGTTACTTATATGTGTAGCTTAAGAAAATAATTAGTATTACAGGAGATGGTTTAATATGAAGGGAAACTATGACTTTAAGTGCAATCTGGCAAAGACTTTAAATATTGTAGAAGATAAGTGGACCTTATTGGTTTTGCATAGAATTTCAAATGGGAAAAGCACCTTTAAGGAGCTACAAGAAGCACTTACACCTATACCCACGAATATATTATCTAAAAGATTGAAAACTCTTGAAGAAAATGGACTTATAAAATCTGAACTATACACTGAGCATCCACCTAGGTATGAGTATATACTTACAGCAAAGGGCCACGATTTCAGACATGTATTTAATTCTATAATAATTTGGTCAAACAAGCATATAAATGGTTGCGATAAAAATGTGAAACATGAGAAATGTGAAACGGATGTTGAAGTTAAGTATTATTGCAAAGATTGTAATGAGTTTGTTGATGATATAGTAGTAAAGTAGGAAACTGTAAAATTTACAGGAGGTTAACAGGATTCAATTAGTGGTAGTGATTATTTCACATTTGATAGTGTTTATAAAATAAAGACTCTACACATACTATGAAAGAACATGAAATACTATTATAGTAAGGTTAGTATAAATTCATGATAAGTATAGATAAGTTAAAATAATAGACGGAAATTGTCCTTGATTAATACATTTTAAATATACTATTAATAAGAAACGCATTGACACTAGTAAAATATACAAATATAATGAAAGTGAAAATCATATTCAATCACATTGTAAAGGTAAGGGTGAAATATATTATGGAGATAAAGAAATTTGAAATAAATAAGGCTGAGGGAATTAAGATTAATGTTAAACAAACTGAACATATTCATGGTGGCAAGTACGTCGGAGAAAAGTTAAATGGAAAAGCCCATGGAGAAGGAACTTATTTTTATGAGGATGGAAGCAAATATGTAGGACAGTGGAAAGATGACATGATGGACGGAGATGGAATCTTTACATGGAATAGTGGAGAAAAGTATATTGGCTCATGGAGTAAAGATTTAAAGCATGGATACGGAACATATACTTGGCCAGATGGAGAAAGTTATACTGGGCAATGGAAAGAGGATTTAAAACATGGAGATGGAATATATATTTGGTCTGATGGTGGTAAGTATATAGGTCAGTATACGGATGATGTTGAAGCAGGTCATGGAATTTATATTGAACCTAATGGGCAAGTGAAGTATTTTCCAGAGAACTAAAATAAATTAAACATTGTCTAAGTATATTTATAGATATAGGAGTAACTTTAATTGCAGTTTAAATGCTATGAGAATTATGAAAGTTGATTAAATAATTACTAATATGAATGTTTCTTGAGAAATAAGTAGAATAAAGGCTAGAACTTTTGCTTAAAAAGTTCTAGCTTCATTTTTGAGTCTGTAAAATAAT
>NZ_DGLI01000030.1 GCF_002387895.1 Clostridium sp. UBA4548 | reverse complement strand
GTTTTTGTTAGCGATAATTTATAATATTTTATATATTAAATACTCTCCTTGTTAAAAACAATAGTTTATTTAGAATATATGTCTGAAAACTCTATATACAATCGTTCCTCATATTTTGATCTAGCTACTTCTTTACTAATTATATTATGTTTTTCTTCATCCTGGCTTAACACCCTCACTGGAAGTGAAATTGTGAACTCACTTCCTTTATTGATTTCGCTATTTACAAAAATTTTTCCTCCGTGCATTTCCACTAAAGATTTTACAAGAGCAAGGCCTATACCGCTTCCTTCATTTTGCCTTGTAGTTGATTTATCTATTTGAGCAAATCGCTGAAAAATAAATTCTAATTTATCTTTAGGAATACCTATCCCTGTATCTTTTATAGATATTTCTATAAAGTCACCCTTATCATATATATTAACAAAAATTGTTCCATTTTTAGGTGTGAATTTTATTGAATTTGATAAGATATTTAAGATAATTCTCTCTATCTTCTCTTCATCAAAAGCTATGATTTTTTCTTCCACTTCTGTATCAAAAATAAGTGTTATCTCATGGGTTTTTATATATTCTGCTACAGATTGTGATATTTCTTCTATTATATAAACTATATCTCCATTGCATAAATTCAGATTAATATATCCACCTTCCACTTTTGTTGTATCTATAAGGTTATTTATTAATCTTAGTAATCTAAGAGAATTTTGGTTCATTATAGAGAAATAATACTGAATTTTTTCATCCTTCAGACTTCTTGATTTATCTAATGATGATAATAATTGTATGGTGCTTGAAATTACATTTAATGGTGTCCTTAGCTCATGAGATATATTGGCAAAGAATTCCGTTCTCAAATTTTCATACTCAATAAGTTCCTCTACTCTTTTAGTTGTTCTTTCATTATTAAGACTTAAATTTTCTACCTGTTCATTAGCAATTGTTATCTCTTCTGTTAAACTTAAGGCTTTTCCTACGGAGTCCTTTAAAGTTAACAAGGTATTAACTCTAGAGTTTAGTTCATATTTATTAAAAGGTTTCTTTAAATAATCATTAGCTCCACATTGGAAGGATAACACTAAATTCTCTAGACTATTATCTGCAGTCATTATTAAAACAGGCAGTTGGAAAAGTGAGTAACTTTTCCTAATAACCTCACAAACTTCATAACCTAAAAAGTCTGGCATCATCATATCAAGAATTACTAAATCTAAATCCTTATGTTCTTCTATTAATATAAGTGCCTCTTTTCCGTTAAAAGCTTCTAGTATTATGTACTTATCCATTGAAAAGTGATTTTTTAATACTTTTATATTCACATATTCATCATCAACTATTAGTATTTTATGTTTCCTTAATGTATCAGTATTTAAGTTATATTTTTCTTTATAGTTTATGTGATCATCAATATTATTACCTTCTTCTAAGCCCTTTAGGTAACTTGGATATAACATTTGATTATACTCATTATTATCTTTCTTTGCCGCCTTATCCATATGTGTTTTTTGTATTTTATCACTATTTTTCACTTCTACATCTTCTAGTTCTCTACAGCCTACATATTCACCCTTACTTTCCTGTGTATATAAAGGAAGTGTAAAAGCAAACTTGGTTCCCTTTTTAATCTTTGATGCTACAGTGATGGTACCTCCATGAAGTTCTACTATTTTTTTAGTTATATATAGCCCCAATCCTGTCCCACCATACTTTTCTGATATTCCTTCTACTTGCTCATAAAGATCAAAAATTTTATGAACTTTTTCTTCTGCAATTCCGATTCCTGTATCTTCAACGTAGATTTGCAAGAATTCCTCCTGTATATTATATCCAATAGCAATTTCCCCTTCATGGGTAAATTTCACTGCATTGCCTATTAAGTTATGAAAAATCTGTTGTATTCTATTTTCATCACCAAATACATTCGGTGTATTTATATCCATCAAATTCCATATAGAAACATTTTTGTTGTTACTATAAGCCTCTGAAAACTTAATGACCATATCTACAATTTTTCTAACATTTACTGGTTTTCTTTGTAGCTTTATTTCATTGTTTTTAAGGCTAGAAAATAATAACATGTCATTTACCAAATTCGATAGCCTCTTTGCACTAGAATTTATCAGATTCAAATCAGATATTCCATTGTAATCGAGCCCAGCACTATCATTACTTACAAGTGTTTCTGAAAGACCTATAATTCCATTTAAAGGTGTTTTTAATTCATGAGAAGTTACTGCTAAAAATTCATCTTTTAATTTATTTAATGTTTTAAGATTTTCACTTGTATCTTCAACTTTTGAAAATGCCATACCTTGACTTTCTGCTAGAACAAAGTAATTTGCTAGTATAAAAGCCAAAATTCCTAACGCTGCAAAGGACCCTGTTATTATAATGCTATACTCGTATAAAATATCATTAATTCTTACTATAAACAAAGCAAAAAGCCCTGCTACAGCTATGTATTCACTTTGTTCATTTTTAAAATATAATTTAGAAATCTTAATAATCATATAACCAAGCATAAATAATGCAAATATTTCAAAAGGAATTATATAATCCAAGTACACACCATAGGGTAAAAATATTACTATAGCCGTGTATATAGTAATGGACCAATTAGATAATTTCATAAGCTTTTCTGACAAGAGACCTCCATAACAGTAGTTTATAAATAAAACTATGAATGGAATATATAAATAAAAGGTTAGCACCTTTATTTTCCCTGAAATCACATATTCAAAACTAGGAAATAAGGATAATAAAAAGCCCTCACCTACAAAAATAGTTCTAATGGCAACTATTATACATACTACAGCGAAATATAGGGAAGCTTTATCTTTTCTTCTTATATGAAATATTCCTAGACTATAAATTGCAGCTATCACTGAGCACCCAAAAAGGAATAAATCAAAGGCTAATTTTTTATCTCCATAAGCTTTTATTTGATTTGAAGTTCCTAACAGTATAGTATCTATAAAACCATACTTATTATAAAAATTACTTACTTGTAAGGTAAGATATGCCTCACCCTTTTCAGTATGGAAAAAACCTAACTTTGGAGCTAGTTCCGGCACCATTTCCTCTTTATCTTTTCCTACTTTTCCCGCCAACATTACTTCATGATTATTAGCCCAAAGTTTATATGCACTTTGAATAAAGTCTATTTTGATAGAAAAGAGTTCATCCTCATCACTAAAAAGCAATTTAACTCTATATGTACCATAACCTTGATTCGGGAATACCCCTGGAATATTAGCATATTTAAAATCCCTTAACCCATTATTTTCAAAATCCTTTGGCCAAAGAATTTGATTTTCATAGAACTCCCACTGACCATCAACTCTCAACATTCCATCTACTTTAAAGCTCCATTGCCGTAAATCTAGCACCCCATTTTCAGCTGTAGGTACATCTTTGCTTGTACTATTAACATTTGCACTATTTTTAATTATTAATAACAAGATTGTAAGTGTTGCTATCAACAATACAGCAAATTTTACTTTTGTAACTTTTCTACATACCATAATATACTCCTTATCCCCCCTGTACTTTTATACTCACTACATAAATAGTTTTTTATTAGATAAATCTCCGCTTAATTATTATAACATCACATTAGTTATTATAATATATTAATTATTGCCTGACGCTTATATATTATAGGATTATTTTATTAAACTTATGCCACTGGCTACAATAATCTGAAAATTAATAAAAGAGCTATTGAAGCCAATAGCTCTTTTGTAAAATTTTTAGTAGCTTTACTTTTAAGGGACTAAACTCTCCCAATTATGAGTTTTTGGGCCATTTCAGCTGCAATATCAGTGCATGCCTGATAATTTTCCTCCTTAGGAGATGATTTTGCCTCAACAGAAATCCCTACTTGTTGCCATTTTATTCTTTGAGCAAACAAATTCAAATTAGAGACACCACCTCCACTCCAGGTAGAGGTTCCAAAAATGCCTAGATATCTATTTTTAAGTTGAGAACTTTCAATCTTATGTATTACAGTTTCCATAGAGGGAAATAGTCCTGTATTGTAAGCACAACTTCCTAATATTACACCTTTAAACCTCCAAATATCACTAATTATATATGAGACATGAGTTTTAGAAGCATCATATATACGGATATTCTTAATCCCAAGCTTCGAAAGTTCCCTCGCCATAAAATCCGCCATTTTTTGAGTGTTGCCATACATAGAACCATATACGATAACAACACCCTCTTCAGCTTCTCCCTTTGACCATAAATCATAATATTCTATAATAGTAGCTGGGTTGTTCCTCCATACAGGACCATGAGTAGGTGCAACAACTTTAATATCAATATCTGCATCTCTTAACTTTTTTAAAGCTTTTTGAACCATAGCTCCATACTTTCCAACAATATTAGAATAATAACGTCTAATCTCATCTGTGTAAAACTCTAGATTTATTTCATCATCGAAAATCCCACCATCTAAGGTTCCGAATCCACCAAAAGCATCCCCAGAAAAAACAATATTATCTTTCATGTCATATGTCATCATAGTTTCTGGCCAGTGAATCATGGGTGTTAAATAAAACTTTAGCACATGAGTCCCTAGGCTTAAGGTATCTCCATCTTCTACTATAAGGTAATTTTCCATTGTACCATAAAAGCTCTCTAAAATTTCAAAGGTTTTCTTATTACCAACTATAGTAATGTCCGGATATTTTTCAGTTACTTCTTTTACAGCTCCAGAGTGATCTGGCTCCATATGATTAATGATTAGATAATCAACAGGCTTACCATCAATAAGACCTTCTATCTTCTCAATAAAAGTATCAATTTTTGTATTCTTAACTGTATCTACGATTGCTATTTTTTCATCACTTATTAAATATGAGTTATATGAAACTCCTTTATCTAAGGGCCATAAGTTTTCAAACAGATAGGTTTCTCTATCATTTACTCCTATGTAATACACTTCATTGCTTATATTTACTGTATTTATCATGTCTTTCCCCCTATAAAATTTTATTGTTACTTTTGCTTTTATTAAACTATATTAATTGTTGATAATATAAATTTGTATCTAATAACATAAATTTTCCCCAACTACTAGTATGTTTATTAGTGGTGTATTTTTATGCAAAACACAAGTTCTTCCTCCTAATGCCTCTACAATTTTTAATAACGTAGAGGTATTATCAGTACTATTATTAAGTTTACATACTCCAGCAGTTATTTTCTTTTATGTCAATAAAAATTATAACATATTTTTTCTATATTATTCCACAACTAACGTGAAACTAACTTTCTAGTTAATATATTAATTCACTTGTAAAGTCAAAAACTCTACATAATCTTATTACTAAGAATTACATAGAGCTTTTATCTAATGAAATTGTTCGTTTACTTTTATCAGTATTAACTTTAACTCCAATTTTATTTAGAGTTAATTCAAAATCAAATTTCTTTGCTTAACCTTTGCAATAGCCTCTTCAACTTTGAATAAATCGCTAATTAGAACATTAGCTGGAGATAATACATTTACCTTACCGTTATATTTCATGAAAATACATATAGCCTTTTGTTCATTACCGTCTTTGTTCCAATCCACAGTACCATAAAATACGTGATAAAATATATCACTTTGCCCACTATGGTTGCTTAATACTTCCTCAAAATCAATCTCCTTATAAACTTTTCCATTCATAAGCTTTCTTTCCACAATATCCTCCAGATAAAATTAGTTATCTATTATATATTATGCTTTAAAACTAAACAATAGTCGTCATCTAATTGTATTTTTTCTCATATACCTATATATTTTAATTGAAATATTTATTACAATTCCTTCTCTCACAACAACAAACTTTTTTCAACTGTGGGAACCACGTCTACAGACTTCATATTAACACCAGTTTTATTATTGTATTTACTAGATATTATAAAAAGAAGATAGGCTACATATAGAGTCTTCCAAAGAAAATACTATTAAAAACTCCACAGTTAAGAGCATTTACTCTTTTCACTGTGGAGTTTCATTATTAATAATTAATATCTAAGCAGCTTGTACATTTTTAATTTAAACTACTATACTGCCTCACTCTTAGATTCTTCTTTATTAGATTTCCTTGCAATCACTGGAAGTATTAATCCTAATCCTAATAATACTACTGGAGTTAACACATTAAGTGTCATTTGGAACTTCCATTGACTTGAGAACATTTCTACTCCCTTAGGGAACATTCCCATTATACAAGCAAAAGCTGTAAATACAAAGCACCATAATCCCATTATGAAACCAACTGTTTTATTCTTAGTAAACTTATATGTTGACTCGAATCTGCCTTCTGCAGCCTTCTTTAATGCCATATAAGCGAAAAATACCCATAAGTATCTTAATGGCATAACAACAGCATTAAGTCTTAATAACCAGTTAAATAATGATGTCATATCACCAATTCCGAAGGCTGGAACTACTATAAGTATTCCAACAAGAATTGCTGTTAATTTATAACCATTTATTGGTGTCCCATTCTCATTAACTTTTGTTAAAGATTTTGGTATAAATTTGCTATCAACATCAGCTAATAAAACTTTTATTGGAGCATCGATTGAGAAAGCTAATGCAGAAATTTGCGCCATCATATTTGCAAGTGCATATATAACTAAGAATAAGTTACCTACTCCATAATATTGACCTAACTTTTGGAATGAATAGTATGCACCGTTCATCATTAAGTCTTTTGGAATATTATTTGGGTCAAACATCATTCCCATTGCAAAAGTTCCAAGTAAAGCTGTAACAGCAACCATTACTGCAAGCGCTATCATTCCTTTTGGGAAATCTTTTGATGGATTTTTCATATTGTTAACATATGGTGATATCTTTTCACATCCACCAACTGCAAATACTAATATTGCTAAACTTGTTAAGTACTCAAAATTAAAATCTGGCATTAAATTTTTCATACTAAAATCAATACTAAATGTTTGAGCATCTGTTATTGCAGGTGCTGCTATTGCTAATACTACATAAAGGAGGGACATAACAAACATTGATGTTCCTGCTATAGTACCAATTCTTTTTATTGAGCTTACTCCTTTAGATGATATCCATAAGAATGCTAGGAATATAACTAAGCATATTAACTGTAATACCATTGGATTCATACTCTTTACTAAACTACCATCTTGTTTAACAGCCCATCCTAGAGCAATTAATACTCCCTGTGGTTTTTGAGCTAAGTAAGGAACGTGAACTACCCAGTATGTCCATCCAGCTAAAAAAGCTAGTTTAGCTCCAGAAGTTGTTCTAATCCAAGAACTAACTCCACCTTTGCCCTCTTTAAAAGTTGATCCCATTTCCCCTACCATAAGAGCATATGGTACAAAGTACAATGCGAACATTAGTATCCATGAAATAACTACTTTCATACCTTGGGTTGCAAAACCGTTTACAACGTTTCCAAATCCCCAAACACTTACAAAAGCCATTAATGCAAGGTTATTCCAACTTAATTTTTTGCTGTTGTCTGACATGGAATTCTCCTCCTCAAAAAAAATATTTTTTAAAAATACCGAATAATTATACCAATCATTTCGTTGTTTTATATCATAGCATGGTTTTTTTTACTTTACAATGACAATTTTGAACACGTTTTTTTATTTTTTAATATTATTCTATATTTTTTGACAGAATAAAATCTTCAAACTTCAATTGATAGGTATTCCTATGAATTTATTAATAAACAATAAATTTAATTAAAACAAATTTAATATTATTACTATTTTTATACATTATATATAATTTCAATTCTAAATTCACTATAGAATAAGAAACTAAACTTATTACTAACATTCATAAATATTTGAATATATTTAATTAGATTTAAAATATTCAAATAAACAACTTTGAAAATACTTTAAGTTTTATTTTTTTTAATATTGCGTATTTTAAAATTATACTGATTTGACTTATTTTTTAACTTATCTCCTTTCAAACTGTTCTATTGGTAAACATAACCTTTCTTTTTAAAAATCTTTTTATATTTTTACCAAGGTTGCTATACTAACTTATCGATGTTATAATGTTTACAAGTGTATATACACTTGTAAACTAAGTTATGGAAGTGATATGTATGTCATTATTAGAAAACATAATTAAACTGAAGAAAGAAAAAAAAGCTCTAATTTTAGCCCATTATTATCAACGGCCAGAAATCCAAGATATTGCAGATTATGTGGGTGATTCTTACTATTTAAGTAAAATTGCTAAAGATTCACCAGAACAAATAATAGTATTTTGTGGTGTGAGATTTATGGCCGAGAGCGCTAAAATTCTGTCTCCTGAAAAAACTATTCTTCTGCCCGTTTTAGATGCTGGCTGTCCTATGGCTGATATGGCTGATGGAGAAGCTCTTTTAGAATTGAAAAAGGACTATCCTAATGCTGCTGTTGTTTGCTATATTAATTCTACTGCAGAGGTAAAAGCACACTGTGATGTTTCTGTCACTTCTTCAAATGCAGTTAGAATTCTAAGAAAATTGGACAAGGATGAAATTATATTTCTACCGGATAAAAACCTTGGTTCTTATTTAGCAGAACAAATGCCTGATAAAAAATTCATACTCTGGCCTGGCTTTTGCATAACTCATAGAAAGGTAAATCCTTCTCACATTCTGGACATAAAAAGAATAAAGCCTGAAGCCTTGGCACTTGCGCATCCTGAATGTGAAAAAGAGGTGAGAGATATATCTGACTTTATTGGAAGCACCTCCGAAATCATTGAGTATGCAACTAATAACAACTCAAGGGATTTTATCATCGTAACAGAACAAGGTGTCCTCCATGAACTAAAAAAGAGAAATCCTAATAAGAACTTTTATACTCCTGGTAGCACTATGACCTGTGTAAACATGAAAAAAACCACCCTAGAGGATGTATATGAATGTCTTCTAGATTTATCTAATTCTATTGAAGTAGATGAGGAAACTAGAATTAGAGCTCTCAATTCCTTAGTTAACATGCACAATTATGCGAGGTAATAAAATGGACATTTGTACTGATGTATTAATTATTGGAACAGGTGCTGCTGGACTTTACTCTGCTCTAAATCTAGATGAAAAACTAAATATACTTATGGTTAGCAAAGGACTTCCTACTGAATGTAACTCTTATTTAGCTCAGGGCGGAATTTCTGTAGCTGTTGACCAAGAAGATATTACTCCCTTCATTGAAGATACACTGAAGGCAGGTAATTACAAAAATCAGCATGAAAGTGTAGAAATACTTTGTAGAGAATCTATAGAAATCTTGGAAAGCTTAACTAGCTTTGGTACACCCTTTAATAAAGTGGAAAATAAGTTATGCTATACACGAGAGGGTGCTCATAGTAGACCCCGAATAGTTTATTGCAAAGATAACACAGGAAAGCATTTAGTTGATACCCTACTAAACAAGGTAAAAAAGAAAAAAAACATATCTCTAATGGAGCATTGTCAAGTAGTAGATCTAATCACTGAAGGTAATTTATGCTTAGGCGCTGTTCTTATTCAGGGTACAAAGCAATTAAATATTTTTTGCAAGTCAGTTATTTTAGCAACTGGTGGCATTGGAGGCCTATTTAAAAACTCTACTAACGAAAGATCCATTACTGGTGATGGTTTATTTTTAGCGCTAAAGCACCATATTGAATTAAAAGATATTTCCTATATTCAATTTCACCCTACTGCTCTATATAGTGCTGCTCATAATGGAAGAAGATTTTTAATTTCTGAATCCTTAAGGGGTGAAGGGGGCAAACTTTACAACTTTAATAAAGAACATTTTGTTAATGAACTTTTGCCTCGAGATGTTGTAAGTAAGGCTATTGAAAAAGAAATCCATACTCTGGGCATTCCTTATGTCTATTTAGACATATCTCATTTATCCTCAGAGTATGTTAAAAGCAGATTTCCTTCTATCTATAAAGAATGTTTACTTCAAGGAGTTGATATAACTAAAGCTCCAATTCCAGTGTCTCCAGCACAACATTATTTTATGGGTGGAATTAAAGTAAATATGTTGTCTGAAACTTCAATGACAAATCTTTATGCCGTTGGTGAAACTGCATGCACCGGAGTACATGGTAGTAACAGATTAGCAAGCAACTCCTTACTTGAAGCTTTAGTTTTTTCTAAAAGAGCTGCAATAAAAATTAATACCCAGGCTTCTAGTATTACTGTTAAGGTAAAAAAGGTACCAAAGATAGTATCAAAAATTGATACCATCGAAATTTATTCTAGAAAAGCTGTTATAGAAGAATTGAAAAGGAGGGCACCACATTTAAATGATGAATTATTCAGTTATAGACAAGATAATATTAAATGCACTAGAGGAGGATATGCCTTGGTATGATATATCCACCTCAGCTATTTTAAAAGAAGATACTCAATGTAGTGTTCAATTAATCTCTAAAGATACAGGTATTATAGCTGGACTTATGATATTCAAAAGAGTATTTGAATTACTAGGAAAAGTTGAGATAAAGTTCTATAAAGAAGATGGAGATAAGGTTAATAATGGAGAACTTATTGCTGAACTTTCAGGCAGCACTTCAAACATACTATCAGGTGAACGTACAGCTCTTAACTTTTTACAGCGAATGAGTGGTATTGCTACCTTAACTTCAAAATTTGTCTCCCAATTAGAAGGTACAAGTTCAAAGCTTTTAGACACCAGAAAAACAACTCCTGGTCTTAGAATACTTGAAAAATATGCAGTTAAAATTGGCGGTGGCTATAATCACAGATTTAACTTATCTGATGGAGTTATGCTTAAAGACAACCACATTGCAGCAGCAGGGGGAATTAAAAAGGCTGTGGCCTTAGTTAGATCTAAGGGGTGCTATGGAAAGCAAATCGAAGTGGAAGTGGAAAGTTTAGATATGGTTGTTGAAGCTTTGGATGCAAAGGCTGATATTATAATGCTAGATAACATGGATATTGAAACAATGAAAGAAGCTATAAGCATAATAGCTAAGAGAGCAATCAGCGAATGTTCTGGTAATGTTAACTTAAAAACTATTAAAGACATGGCATTAACGGGAGTAGACTACATTTCCGTAGGTGAGCTTACTCACTCCGCAGATATTTTAGATTTCTCAATGAAAAATTTAGTTATTAAAAATAAATAACTAAATTTTGTTCTTTGATATTTATTGGGTATATGTTTTTTAATATAACTAATTCTATTTGATAACTTTATTGAAACATATATATCGTTGTAATATTTACTATAAAGGGATCAAGACATTTGAGGTTTAATAATTAAAAGGCTAGGACTATAAAAAAAATATAAATCCTAGCCTTTTAACATTATATTTATCAACTCATTGTATTATTGTTCTCTACTTAGAAAAACGTTATTAGCCACGTATTTGTGAAAAAACCATTCTCCTACTCCTACTACTACTGCTGCTATCAATGAATCTGTTAGTGATATTCTACTAATATTCCAAGCATAATTAAAAGCATAAATAGTAACTAAAGTTAGCCCGACATCTGCTATAGTTGCTATAGTGTTATTAGTCATAGATAACACAAAAATATCTCCTACAATATAAGCCAAAATTGTTACAGTTGCAGCTATATATAAGATATCAGTGAAAGTTAGGGTTGTTGACATACCAAGAACCACTTCTAAAGCAATAGCAATCATTGCAAACTTTATAAGCAAAGCAGTAATATGCCTCATTCTTTTCACCTCCCTCCAAAACTTTCAAGTAAAATTATTATTCCTCTATTAAGAAAAAATATCCTCTAGAAAACTGTAGACAAACCTGATAAAACCTCTATACAACGGATTGTATAGAGGTTTTTATTTGAAAAGCTTTTATTTATAACTTAAGTTAATGGACTTTTTCTCTTATTATATGCACACTCATAAGCATAAGCATAAGATAACAACTTATCTTCGGTAAATCCAGTAGCTGTAAAGGTTAAGCCTATAGGTCTGTTATCTTTTGTATATCCAGCTGGGACAGTAACTGACGGATATCCAACCTTTGCTGCAATACCAACCCCACTTGTATTTAAAAAAGCTAACGCATCTAAATTATATTCTCTTACTATAGAATCTATTTCCCTTCCGTAGCTTATACTACTACTTAGAGTATCTTGGTACTTTTCATCATAATCCTTTTGCATTTCTAAGCATCTTTCAAATATTTTTTGGTCATAAGGAACTCTCTCTAGAAGATTTTCCTCATTAAATTTAACTATCTCCTCTAAAGTTTTCACAGGAGCAAACTCCCCTAAAGTTTTAAAGTATTCCTCTAAAGCTTTTGGAAACTCATAGAATAAAACATCACCATTTATTAAGTGATTTTCCTTCGGAATATTCACCTCCGTTATTTTCGCACCAAGTTTTTCTAATTCCTTTATAGCAGTTATAAATATCTTCTTTATTTCCTCATCTTCATAATCATCAAAATTACACTGTGGAACTCCTATCACTACATCATTAAGTGAGTTCTTATCCAATATTTCTATCTTGAATTTCAACAATATTTAAATTCTCCATTTTATCCCCCTATAATAAACAATTTTCTCTTATCCTATAAGAATTTATCCTTATAAAGTTATTAATAAGCTTTTTATTCTCATGTTAAAACACTCTACACATCAATAATAGTTTCCTTAGAATAAGTTATTCTTTAACTTCCCCTATATACATTATATATGAAAAAACGGTACACTATATAGTTAAATTCACATATAAAAAAGATGTTATCTATCTTAAGACAACATCTTTTTTACAAACACATATTACATTATATTGAAATTTTAGTTTAATATAAATTTCTATGCCCTTTAATTAGTCTTTTGCTGTATCGCTTATCTCACTTAAATGATTGTTTAATATGTTTATACTTTGAATTCTTGTACCAACTCATTTAATTTTTCAGCTAACTGTGCCTGACTTTGTGCAGCTTTTGCAATTTCCTCAATAGCTACAGTACTTTCACTTACTCCGCCCATTATTCCTTCTGAGCTTGAAGCTGATTCTTCAGTAGTTGCCGACACATTTTGAATTGCCAAGTTAATTTGATCAATTGTGTTTGACATTTCATCTGTTGCTACTGCAATTTCTTGGGCCATTATGTACAGGAACTTTGCATCCTCTTCATACTGACCTCCAGTTTCCACCATAGTTTCATAGTCCTTCATTACATTTTTATCTATATAAATCAAAGTTTCTTCAGCGCTATTAGAAAGTTTTTCAAAAGCAATTCTAACTTGATTTACTACTTTTTGAATACTAGCCACAGTACTAGAAGATTGTTCTGCTAACCTTCGTACTTCCTCAGCAACAACAGCAAAGCCTCTCCCTTGTTCTCCTGCCCTTGCTGCTTCAATAGCCGCATTTAATGCAAGTAGATTTGTTTGTTCTGCTATTGCTCCAATAGATTCTGTCATCACTGTAATTTCTTCAACTACTTTTCCATCCTCAATTGCTTCTTTTACCTTATTAAACTTCTCTCTGTATATTAACTTTGAGCTTTCCATAGAATCCACGCCATTATTCTTAACATTAATTGCGCGGTTTTGTATTTCCTTAGAAGATTTATATCCCTCTTGCGCCCTATTAGCTAGCTCTTGAGTTGTAGCACCGATTTCTTGCATAGAAGCACTAATCTCCTCAGTTGATGAGCTTACTTCTTCAGTACCCCTCACAATTTCTGATGTTGCCTCATTTACAAACTCCATTTTTGCTGAAACTTCTTCTAGGGTTGCTGATAATTCTTCACTTGTAGAACTAACCTCCTGAGCTCCTACATTAATTTCCTTAATGAGATTTCTAACACTTTCCATAGCCTTATTTATTGATACTTCTACCATACCTATCTCATCATGAGATTTAATTTCTATGTTTTGGGTTAGGTTTCCATCACCGAACTCTCTAACAAACCCAACTACTCTTTTTAATCTCTTATCTATACTTGTTGATAAGTAAGCTCCAGTAACTATTGCAACAACGACACCAACTGCTATAACTACTATCATAAAATAAAAGGATTTTAAATAAATAGAGTTATTTACGGTCTTTAATCTTTCACTCTCCTTTAAGTTAGCTGATATCATTTTTGTTAAAGCATTTTCCAATAATGTACTTTGACCCAACAACTCAAAATCATATAATCTTCTAGCTTCTACATAATTATTTGATTGAACTGCTTCAATAACTTTCTCTCTTGTTTCACCATATTTCGTTAACTCAGGTAAAATTCGCTCCTTATAGATTTCTTCTTCCTCTTTTGTCTTATTTGGTATAGCCTCTAATTCTTTAAAAAGCTTTTCATTTAAGGCTACAGTACCTGAAATATCTCCTAAGTAATCTTGGATTTTATTTTTTTGACTTTCATCTAAAATACTAACCATGTTAACTCTTATAGCTAAAATATTATGCCTTATGTAAGTACCTTTCTCAACAGAAGCTAATTTACTATCTGATATCATCTTTCCATTGTTATTAACCTGCCTCATTGCTAAAGTTCCTAAGGTACCTATTGCTCCTATAAGCAAAGACATAAGAAGAAATCCAATTACTAACTTCATCTTAATAGTTAATTTACTTTGCAATCCAATATTGCCCCTCTTTTGTTTTAACCTTTTCATTAGTTCATCCCCTTCTAATAGTATTTAATAACAAGTACGCTAAAAATTTCTTGTTAACTTTAAAATCACTTTACTTTCTTAATCGTCTGATTTTAATAATGCTTTATATATTTTAGTACTTTTTTCTATTTTAATTTTGCAATTATTCGTAATTCTTACATTAGTAAAGTAATAGCCCTCCAACTACCCTAACTTTTATTTAAGCAAAAAACATGCTAGATATCTCCAGCATGTTTTTTGTTTAAAAGTAGCTAATAATTTAAACAACGTTATTCTTTTATAAAGCTATAGTTCTTAATCTATCTATACTTTCATAGAGTATATTTGAAATTTCAACTTTAGCTTCATCATAATACTTAAAGGTTTTCAAGGCCTGCTCTTTATTATGATAGACTTTCCAATATCCACATAACAGACATTCCTTATAAGGATTTGTTATAAATTCCTTAACATCCTCAAGAGGAAACCCTAAGAATATCCCTAATTCATGAGGACAGATCAACTTGCTATATCTCACTTTTAATTTTTTTAAACTCTCTTCTAAACTTTCATCTGGCCTATACCCTAGCTCAATCAAAAACTTTGCATTATACTCCTCTTGAATTTTTTCTAGTAAAAACTTCTCATCATAGAACAGCACTACTATTGCCTTCTCTGTTTCTTTTAAATCAAAGGCACATATATTTAGCTTTTTTGTAACTTCCGTTCTATAAACCTTCCAAAGGTGTGCCATATTTCTGTGATTATCACATAAGGTTACAGTGGTAGCAGCTTTTAGCTTTTTTAAAGTTGGTGCAATATTATAAGCAATGATACTTACCATATAATCTATATCATTTAATAGGTGCAAATTCTCTCTAAAGTCTTTTGCTGCTAATTTCACTATAACCACTCCTCATTGATTGTTATCTCACTTATATTCTTAAACTGAATTTAAAAACTATTGATTGAACTAACCTGACTTTTCAAGCGTATGATTATGTTAATGCTCTATCTTCTAAGACTTAATTACATAATTTTTACTGGGCTATTTTTTTACCCAGTTCTACACACTCTTCTTTTTTGTCTTCATCTGGCTCATAGTTTGCAATAATGCAATCTAATTGAATTACTGCTCCATAACTAAGCATTCTTTCTTCCCAATCTCTCATCCACTGTCCATCTCCCCATCCGTAAGAGCCAAATAACACTATTTTCTTGTTTTTAACATAATTTTTTATTTCTTCAATAAAAGGTTCCATTTCGGATTCCTCTAAAATTTCATCTCCCATCGATGGGCAACCAAGAGCAACAACATCTCCTTGCTCTATATCTTGGATAGTTGCCTCTCCTACCTCTTTTAATACAACCTCTGAACCCTTACTTTTTGCTCCTGCTTCAATAAATTCTGCCATAGTTTTTGTATTTCCTGTACCACTCCAATAGATTATAGTAACTTTACTCATATTAAACACCTCTTCGCAATTAATTGATATTGATTATCATTTTCGTTAACTAAATTATATTCTTGTATTTTCCAAATGTCAATAATCTTTTCCAAGTTTTTATTAAAATATGAAGTTAAATTAAATAACTACCAATTAAATGACTGATTAATAAAATTAACCCCCTATGAGATTTCGTCATAAGGGGTTAATTATGATTTTGAATTAAGTTTTTAGTTATATATTTTATTTAAATAATATTACATATTAATTAGTTGTTATTATTAGTAAATTTATTACAACTGAAGCATCTCTGCTTTTTCTCCAACTGAGTAAATATAAAGTCTGTGTAGTGGTCTTGTCATTGCTACATAAAGAAGTTTTACGTCTAGTGGATCTTTGGTAAAAGTTTTTTTACTTGCATTAGCAATAATTACAACATCAAATTCTAGACCTTTTACTAAATAACTAGGTATTAACACAACACCACCTGAGTATTGACTCTCACTTCCTGTAATTACTTCAACATTTAACTCATACTTTTTTAATTCTGTTTTCAAATTTTTACACTCATCTAAAGTCTTGCAAATTATCGCTACCGATTTAAATCCTTCTTCTAGAACAGCGTTAACCTTACTTACAATTCCTTTTGATACCTCACTTAGACTATATTTTTCAAATATTGTAACAGGCTCTCCGTGTCTGATTACTGGTTTAGGATTAGGAAGGTTTGGATCTTTTAAAGAGTTTATAACTTTACTGGCTGCATCCATGATTTCAATGGTAGTTCTATAACTTTGCTCTAAAGTAAGCATTTGAAAGTTATCTTCTCCAAAAACTCTTTTTGATACCTGTTCCCAATTGCTTATTCCTCTATAGGAGTATATACCCTGACATAAATCTCCCAGAACTGTGAAAGAATTTCCTCCAATTAATTTTTTTAATATAAATAGCTGGAATTCACTAAAGTCTTGAGCCTCATCTATTACTACATGTCTTACTGAAATTTTGTCATCCAGTCCTTGAACTTGCTCCTTTATATACATCAATGGAGCTAAATCCTCCATTTCAATTGTATTACTTTCTATGCTTTTCAGTGTTTCAACTCTTAAATCCTTAGCTACTTCTTCCTTAATATAGTTCATAGTAAATTTATTAAATATAATCTCATCCATAAGGAACCTTTTATAATATTCTATTGGACTTAGTATTTTAAATTTATTTAAATATTCCCTTACTATGGTTTTAGATTTTTTTCTTATTTTCTCCACAAGAGCATCTCTGGTGTCTGCAATTCTTATAATAGATTTTCGCCTTTTATCGCAATCCTCCATTTCATTCTTTATAGCTTCTATCTTCTCATCATACTGTCTTATTACTTCTTCAATAATAGATTCTTTATTTTTTCTTAAGGTATTTACTAAAGTTTTTTTAATTTCATTAATCCTTTTTACCATTGGTAGATGTTTATATTCTACTAAAAACATTTCCCTTATTCTTTCATATTTGATTAAAGTGAAAGTTTCTATAGTAAAATCTCCAGTTGGTATTAGGTTATCTTCTATAAGTTTAATGTATCTATTTATAGAGTCTTTAAAATCCAAGGAAGACTTAAACATAGAATTTGACTTTATTAAATTGTTTTTCTGTTGGAAATCTTTATGATTATTATTTATTAAAAAAGAAAGTTTTTCATTTGAACTTTTTAATTTGAGCTTCTTTCCAAGTATACCAAGAGCAAAATCCTCAAAGGTAGTTTGTAATACATTTTCTACACCTAAGTCAGGAAGCACTTCTGAAATATAGCTTAAAAAGAATCTATTAGGTGCGATTATCATGAAGTTTTTAGGATTTAAAGTACTTTCGTAGTTATATAGAAGATATGCTATTCTATGGAGAGCTATTGTGGTTTTTCCTCCACCTGCAGCACCTTGGACAACTAAGGGTTTCCACATATCTGCTCTGATTACTTTATTTTGTTCTACTTGAATGGTTGAAACTATATCCTTTAATCTATTATCTTTACTTGACCCTAAGGCAGCTTGAAGAAAATCATCATTGGTAGTTATATCTATATCATATATTTCTTGTAGTTCAGCTTTTTCAATGGCATATTGCCTTTTTAGTTTTATTTCACCTTTTATTTCCCCATCAGCACTTTGGTAAGATGCCTCACCCAGCCTTCCTTCATAGTAAAGAGTTGCAACAGGAGCTCTCCAATCAATTATAATTAGTTCCTGATCACTATCTCTCATTAAGGATACTTTGCCAATATATAAATCTTGTTTTATTTTTGTCCCTTCTTCCACAAAATCCACTCTTGCAAAATAAGGTTTTGAAAGACTCTTATCAAGATTTTTCAATTTCTGTGATAAGGACTCATTGATGCTCTTATTTATCACTAGTTCATTGAACTGCTCAGCATTGTCTGAGTTATAGTGACTTAACCCATACTCAACTTCCTTATCGATTCTTAGTTTTTCTTTTAGCACATTACTATTATAATTCTTTAAATAATCAAGTGTATAAGCTAATCTTTTAACCTCGTTTTTATATTCCGGATGACTATGTGCAGACATTCTAACACCTCACATTCTTTTAGGCAAATTGAAACTTTTTAAATTATTTTCTTTTCCAATCACCAAATTTTTCTGCCAACTATTACATTTTACAGTATTAAACAAAAAACATAAAACTCTCAATAAAGCCAATTCTCTTGAGCTCATACTAAGTTACAAGAGAATTAGATTAAAAGTCTATTTTTCATTTATTTGCTAGTTTTTTCTTGACAATGTGATGTTTTTGTTATATGATATTAATATAAGTTATTAGTAAAGTTAAAATAATGAAGCTATATGAAAAAACAGCTATTTCTAGTTGTTTTATTTTTTTAGATCAATTTATTAATAGTAGTGTAGATATATAATGATTTTCTATATTTAGGGTTATGAAGTTAATGTATTATAAAACCTGTAGAAAATTTATAAAAACAAAAACTATGTAAGCAATCTTACATAGTTTTTATTTTTATAAGTAACTGTTTCTTTTATCCCATGTTTTTTCTACTCAATATATTGCAAAAGATTAAACATTAGTATCTGTAGTTATAACTTTACACCTATTATCTTATTTAGCATTTAATTCACTTTCATAATTGCACATTCTTTCATAATAACCTTCCCCCCATTGACACATCATCCTTAAAATAGGCATTAAGCTTTCACCTAAATCTGATAAAGAATATTCTACCTTTGGAGGTACTTGAGGATATACTTTTCTTTCAACTAAACAATCACTTTCTAGTTCCCTTAATTGTTGTGTCAACATTTTTTGAGTTATTTGAGGTAGAAGTTTTTTTAGCTCATTAAATCTTTTTGTTCCCTTAGTTCCGAGATGCCATATTATAATAGGTTTCCACTTGCCTCCTATTAAATCCATTGCTATCTCAAAGGTACATGCATACTCTTTATTCTTAATATTTAAAACACATCTCTCCATGATTGCACTTTCCTCCTTTTTAAGTATCTTTTTAGGAACTATACCACAAAAAAGTACGTACTTGTATGTATAACACTTATATTCTAGAATATTATCATAGATTAATAAAAGTATCAAATTTAATAATAACTTTTATCTAAAGCGAGGTATAAAAATGAAAGTATTACTTATTAACGGAAGTCCTAAATCAAAAGGATGTACTTATACTGCCTTATGTGAAATAGCAAAGGAACTTGAAAAAGAAAATATTGAAGCTGAAATTTTCCACATAGGAAACAAACCTATTCGTGGCTGTATGGCTTGTGGTGGCTGTTATAAAAATGATGATAATAAATGTGTTTTTAATGATGATGTAGTAAATATTGCTTTGGAGAAAGCAAAGGAAGCTGATGGATTTATTTTTGGTTCCCCAGTTCATTACGCTGGAGCCTCTGGTGAAATAACTTCTTTCTTAGATAGATTCTTCTATGCAGGAAGTGGCTTTGAATATAAACCTGGTGCTGCAATTGTAAGTTGTCGTCGCGGAGGTTCAACAGCAGCTCTTGACCAACTAAACAAATACTTTACTATTTCCCAAATGCCTATAGTATCCTCTCAATATTGGAATATGGTTCATGGAAATACTCCAGAAGAGGTAAAACAAGATTTAGAAGGAATGCAGGTTATGAGAACTTTAGGTAAAAATATGGCCTGGCTTTTAAAGTGTATTCATGCAGGTAAAGAGTCAGGTATTGCACTTCCAAAAAAAGAAGAAAGAGCTAGAACTAATTTTATACGTTAACATAACATCCTGAAGATTTCAATTCAAATGCTTTTCAAAAATTAAAATGCAGCCTTTTTAAATATGTTACTATTTAAAAAGGCTGCATTTTTTATAGACAATTTACATTAAATATTTTCTATTTTAACCACTTCATAGCCTGCATCCTCAATTGCAGCCTTTATAGCCTCATCTGATGCCTCACCTTTAGCTGTTGCTGTTTTTGTAGCTAACTCAACCTTTACATCTGTAAGCCCTATTTCCTTTAATGCATTTGTTGCGTGCATAACGCAATGTCCACAACTCATTCCTTCGATTAATATTTTTTTTGTCATTTTAAATCTCCTCCAATTAAATACTTTTATTTTTGAAACATGGAAGCTTTAACTAAAGTTTTTCCTCCATATTATCATACTTTTTAAATTAAATAGTTATTATTTTCATTTAGTGATTATCTTAGGAAGGGTATCTTATTCCAGTGAAAATTGATACACCTAGAATTCTAGTTTTAAGAACCTTTACTTCCACGCCTTTAAAGCTTAATTAATTAAGTGGTTTGAAACCTTTGAGTCTTAAAGCATTTAGAAGAACTGAAACTGAACTAAAACTCATTGCAGCACCTGCTATCATTGGGTCAAGAAGCTTGCCTCCAAAGATATACCATATTCCCATAGCTATTGGAATACCAAGAGTATTATAACCAAAAGCCCAGAACAAATTCTCTTTAATATTTTTTATTGTCTTTTTACTTAGCTCAATTGCTGTGGGAACATCCATAAGGTCACTTCTCATTAAAACTATATCAGCTGATTCTATAGCTACATCTGTACCAGAGCCTATAGCAATACCAACATCTGCTTGTGCAAGGGCTGGTGCATCATTAATACCGTCTCCAACCATTGCAACTTTCTTGCCCATTCCTTGAAGTTTTTTTACTTCACTTGCCTTATCCTGGGGTAATACTTCTGCAAGTATCACATCTATTCCAACCTGCTTAGCTATTGCTTCTGCAGTTCTCTTATTGTCTCCTGTAATCATTGCTACTTCTATACCCATTTTATGAAGTTTTTCTATAGCCTTTTTACTGCTTGCCTTTACAGTATCAGCAACTGCAACTATTCCATTAATCTTACCATTTACTGAAGCATACATTGGTGTCTTTCCTTCATTTGCTAGTCTATTTGAGGTTTCTTCTAGATTATCTAAGGATATATTACTCTCATCCATAAGTTTTCTATTTCCGAGTAATATTTGCTTTCCATCAATTACAACCTGTATTCCCTGTCCAGGGATTGCCTTAAATCCTTCTACTTTTTTTATTTCTAAATTCTTTTCTTCTGCCGCTTTAACTATAGCTTCCCCAAGAGGGTGTTCAGATCCTTTTTCTGAACTTGCAGCAAGTTGTAAAAGATAGTTCTCATCTATACCTTGTACTGTAACAATATCAGTTACCTTTGGTTTACCTTCAGTAATTGTACCAGTTTTATCAAATACTATAGTTTTAATTTTATGTGCTGTTTCAAGAGCCTCACCACTTTTTATTAAAACTCCATATTCCGCACCCTTGCCAGTACCCACCATTATAGCAGTAGGGGTTGCAAGTCCTAGAGAACATGGACACGCAATTACAAGAACTGATATAAATATTGTTAGTGCAAAAGTTCCTGTTTGCCCTGAAAAATACCAAGCAAGGGCCGAAATAATTGCAAGTACAATTACTACTGGTACGAAATACCCAGAAATAACATCCGCCATTTTTGCAATAGGTGCCTTTGACCCTTGAGCTTCCTCAACCAGCTTTACAATTTGAGCTAAAGCCGTATCTTTGCCAACTTTTGTAGCTTTATACTTAATAAACCCAGCCTTATTTATACTTGCACCTATAACCTTGGATCCAACATTCTTTTCTACAGGTATACTTTCTCCTGTAAGCATAGATTCATCAATAGATGTACTTCCTTCAACAACTTCTCCATCAACAGGTAGCTTTTCTCCTGGCTTTACGATAATTACATCGCCAACTTCCACGTCATCTATAGGAACTATTTCTTCCTTATTATTTTTGATTATAGTAGCAGTTTTCGGTGCCAATCCCATGAGCTTTTTTATAGCCTCAGAAGTCTTTCCTTTTGTAACCGATTCAAGATACTTTCCAAGAGTAATTAATGTTAGTATGACCCCTGCCGATTCAAAGTATAGATTGTGAGTGTAGTGATGATTTCCAATTAAAATCTTATATACTCCAAATACGCTATACAAATAGGATGCTGAGGTTCCTATGGCAATTAATGAATCCATATTAGGGCTACCCTTTACTAAGGTTTTAAACCCTACTTTAAAAAACTTATTTCCAACCATAACAACTGGTGTAGCAAGAATAATCTGTAAAATAGCAAAGTTTACAGCATTAGTTTTAGGATCTATTATTTCTGGTAGCTTCAACCCAACCATAGGTCCCATTGCTACAATTAATAAAGGGATAGTAAATACTGCTGAAATCACAAATCTTTTCCACAAAGCTTTCATCTCTTCTTCTTTTTTTACTTTGTCTGTATCCACTGTAACTTCTTCATCTACAATTTTATAACCCGCTTTTTCTACACTTTTCTTTATATCTGATATTCTAACCTTTGAAGATTCAAAAGCTACACTCAATTTTTCAGTTGCAAAGTTAACACTAGCCTCATTAACTCCATCAATCTTTGTTACTGCTCGCTCTACTGCCTTTGCACAAGATGCACAAGTCATACCCTCTATTTTAAAAGATTTACTGCTTTCTTCATTAACTGCATTATAGCCAGCTTTTTCAATAGCACTATTTAACTCTATCAAAGATAACTTTGATCCATCAAACTTTACAGTAAGCTTTTCCGTTGCGAAATTTACTGATGCTTCACTTACACCATCTAACTTCTTAGCTGCTCTTTCAACAGCTTTAGCGCAAGAAGCGCAAGTCATACCTTCAATCTTTATAGTTTTTTCAATCATTTTGCCCCTCCCTCTTAATTCAAAATCTCTTAGTTATTAAATAGCTAACTTCTTATCTATTTGTTAGCTTAGCAATAATACTCATTATTTCTTCTACTTTCTCACTGCCATCGTTATTTATAATGGCATCTTTTACACAATGATTTATATGTTGCTCTAAAATTAACAAGTTTGCTTTCTTTAAAAGTCCTTGAGCAGCAATTATTTGATTTGATATATCAACGCAATATCTTTCATCTTCTAACATCTTAATAATTCCTTCAATTTGTCCTCTAGATGTTTTCAATGCTTGAAGTGCTTTCTTTTTTTCGTTATTCATTTTATCACCTACATTCATTATTACCACCCCCTTGGGGGGTGTCTGTAAATTAATAATACTCTCCATGTTCTAATAAGTCAATATATGAAAATTCTTATAGAAAGAAGTTTTTCCCTAATTATCTTTGTTTTTTACATTATATCTACGAATTGCACCATTTTACACCCCCTAGGGGTATGTTTCAGTAACCGTACAACTTATTCATTCAACTAAAAAAAGGCAAGGAAGTAGTCACTTTCTCGCCTCTTTCATTTTTTTAATTATCACTTATAAGTTAGTAAACTACATTATTCTGTTCTAAACTTCTTAAGATATTCCCCTGCTGATCTATTCATTTCTAAGGAAAAATCAGACATATACTTACGATTGCAAAGAGCTTTGATCCCTTCACTAACATTTTTATTAACTACCCCTGCCTTTTCATTTCTTCCTTCATGCATCTGTATATGTTCTTCTCTTGATAGTCTGCGATACTTATTTTCATAGACTATATACTGCTCTTCAAAACGCACAGGTTTTTTTCTGATTTTTTGTGCTTCAGTTGGATATCCGTAAACCACCATAGCTGCAGGCAAAACATACTCTGGAAGGTTTAGTAACTCTCTAATAGTTTCACAATTCTCAATAATATCTCCAATATAGCATGAACCAATTCCTAAAGATTCAGCAGCGACTACAGTATTTTGAGCTGCAATTATAGCATCAGCACATGCAAGAAGGATATCTCCCTCCCCCGGTGTTCTTGGATTACACTTTTCTAATTCAAAAGCATCGTACCACCTTTGGTAGTCTGCAAGAAATATAAGTACTAAAGGAGAGTCAGCAATAAAAGGTTGATTATCGCATTCTATGGATAATTTTTTCCTTAATGTTTCATCGGTAATGTCTAGTATACTATAGAGCATCATTGCACCAGCCGTTGGAGCTTCAAAGGCAGCATTTAGAATTTCTTTTTTTAACACAGCTTCAATAGGTCTATCTTCAAATACTCTCATAGATTTTCTACATTTTATTTGTTGTAAAACTTCATTCATAACATAATCTCCCATATTATAATTTATTTTTTGGTAGTTAGCCCCGGTTTAAAAAACATATTCATAACAACCTTATTTATAATTATATACCATAATATCCAAATAAAAAATTAAAATTACATTACTGAAATAACTTACTAGCTTTTGTATATCTTTATTGGTGTAAAACACCAAAAATAGCGCAAATAAAAAGTCTAACATATAAAATTAACTTTAAATGTTAGACTTCTGAATTAGTTTATTTCTAATTTAACTATATATTTTTTCACACATATGCCTATTTCATAATTTAAAATTATTATAGAAAAACCTCTTGTAAAATTATTTAGTTTACTATCTTAAGCAGTTTACTCCAAAACCTCTAATTATCTTGACGCTTTCCTATAAAGGTCACTGCTAACATTCCTGCACCAGTATGAGTTCCAATAATAGGTCCAATATTACTTATTAAAACATCCTTAGCTAAGCCTTCCTTTAAAATCATACCCTTCAAACAAATAGCATCTTCCTCACAATCAGCATGTCCCACTATAATATTCTGGCTATTAGTATCTATGCCATCATCCTTCAATTTTTCTATTAAGTATTGATAACTTTTCTTTTTACCCCTAACCTTAGCTATAGTAACCAACTTTCCTTCTCTATTTACACTCAATATAGGTTTTAAGTTCAAAATACTTCCAACTGAAGCTTGTACAGCATTAATTCTACCTCCACGTTTTAAGTGCTCTAGGTCATCAACCGCAAACCAATGGCACACTTGAAAACGCGTATATTCTATCCACTGAATCAATTCTTCTAAAGAAAATCCCTGCTGTTTTTTTAACGCAGCTAGATAAACTACAAGCCCCTCACCTATGGAAGCACTTAAAGAATCTACGCTTAGGATTTTCCTATCTCGGAACTCCTCTTCCAATTCATTTATCACTAATCTAGAGGCATTATAGGTTCCACTCAACCCAGATGAAAATGAAATGTATAGAATATCCTTTCCCTGATTTAAAATATCACTAAAAACAGACCTATAGGTATTGTAATTAATCTGCGAAGTGGTAGACATTTTACCAATTCTTAAGTAACTATAAAAATCATGAAAACTCATATCTCTTTCATCAGGATGATGACTATAGCTCTTATCATCTATAATAAACTCCATAGGTAAAACAATGACACCTAAGCTTTTTATAATATCTACTGATAAATCACATGTTGCATCTGTAACAATTATATAATCCTGCACTATAATTCCCTCCTAAATATAAGGAAATTATATCATCTACTTGCATTAATCGTATATACACAAATTACTGATTTTGTGAAAAACGCTCTAACGCGCCTCTCATTGTTCCTTGAATAGTAAGACTTGTCATATTTGTTATCTCTGTAGGTGTTGGTGTGAAATCGGCTTGAATCCAATGTGTCATCACACCTAACAAAGACACCGTATAATAATGTGCTATAAAATCCTTTTCATTCTCCTTAACTTCTAAATCTGTTGCCATTCCATAAACAATGTTTTTAACTACACGAAAAACACTTTTATACATAAAATCTTCAAGATATTGTCTCCCTAAAGACTTGAACACGCACAAAGTCACCTTTTTATTTGATTCAATATAGTGAAATAAATATAATAACTCATTAGTCCATGTTTCATATGTACTATTTATTTCTAACTGCTTCATGGTCTCTTCATGATAAAACCAATCCAACAATTCAAAAATATCTTTAAAATGATAATAAAATGTTCGTCTATTCATTTGACATAAGTCTGCAATTTCTTGAATTTTAATCTTCTCAAAGGGCTTCTCGCTCATAAGTTGTTTTAACGCTTCTGCCAACTTCTTTTTTGTACTATTGTTTTCTTTATTCATTCACTCACCTTTTGGATATAATCTTTATCCCCTTACTTTCTAAATAAATTAATGCTCTAATTATTATTCAACATAATCAAATTCATATAACTTATATATTATCATTAGACTTTAAAATTTTGAATACAATTTAATTTCCCTTATTAAATAATTGAATACTCTTTCTTCATATCCTTAAGGTAAGAATTTTTTGTAAAATATAAATAAAAAAGCATAATCATATTCCACTAAGTTACATCTTTAATAAAAAAATTGAGGTATACCTTTGTCATAGGTATCCTCAATTTTATCTTCAAGTATTATGTTCTATTTTATTAATTCTACTACTGCTCCATTTTTAAGCCCTGCAGCATTACCTTCTTCTATGTCCACGTGCATTTCAAGAGCATAATCCTTATTAACTCTTACTAATACATTCTCAAATATTAATCCTCTTTTACCTTCAACTCTAACACTAACCTCTTCTTTATCTACAACTCCAAAGTTTTCAGCGTCAGAAGTATGCATGTGTATATGTCTTGCAGCTGCAATAATACCCTTTTCTATTACAACTTCACCCTTTGGTCCAACAATTTTTGCTCCTGGACTATCTATTAGATCCCCCGAATCTCTAACTGGTGGGATTACTCCTAATACAAAACCATCTGCTAAAGAAACCTCAACTTGTGTCTCTTTTCTAACTGGTCCTAGTATTCTTACTCCTTTTAAAGTTCCTTTTACACCCACAACATCTACTTTTTCTTCTGCAGCATATTGACCTGGTTGGGATAAGTCTTTGAACTTCTTTAATTCATAACCCTCTCCAAATAAAATATCTAAATGCTCTTGACTTAAGTGAATGTGTTTGTTTGATAACCCTACTGGTACCATTTTCTTTTCCATTATAGCTTTCCTCCCTTGGTTTAATTTCACATATATTATAATCCCTTTATCAAAGTAAATCAAATCCCTAAGTTTATTATTGTAAATATTTTATATATTATGTGCAAAAACAATGAATTCTAATCAAAAATAGATATCTGAAAACTCTACTGCAGTAACATCTGTCACGCGATTATCTAACAATTCACTTCTTTCTATCGCCTCTTTCTCTTCTAATTTTTTTTCATCGGGAATTGTTATAGTAAAAATAGTACCTTTTCCTATACTGCTCTTAACTTTTATAGTTCCACCTAGTGCTATTACAAAGTTTTTCACTAGGGATAAACCTATACCAATACCTTCTGCCTTACGTGATAGTGAGCTATCGACTTGCCCGAATCTCTCAAAAATTAGATCTATTTTATCTTTGGGTATACCAATTCCAGTGTCTTTAACTTGGATTTTTACACTTTTTTTAATAAACTCAAGGCAAACATCTATGGTTTTTCCTTTTGGAGTAAACTTAATGGCATTTGAAAGTAAATTTAATAATATTCTCTCATACTTTTCAGCATCTACTGCTGTTACCTTACTTGCCAAGAAATAATTAAAGGATAATTTAATTTCCTTTTGTTTCGCATACAACTGTACAGACTCCACTATAGATCTAGTAAGAGAAACTATATCTAAATTTCTTTTATAAACCTTTATGGTTCCAGCATTAACACGAGTAATATCTAAAAGGTTGTTTACTAATCTTAACTGCCTTAAATTGTTCTTCTTTATAATATCTACATATCTAGTGGCCTTCTCTGAAAGCTCATTTGAACAAATATAATTCATAGCTTGTATCGCTGCACTTATCACATTTAAAGGTGTTCTAAATTCGTGAGAGATTATTGAAAGAAACTCATCTTTCATTTCTAAAGCCTTTTCTAAAGCTCTCTTTTGTTCTTCTATAACCCTTGACTGTTCTTCTATCTTCTTCCTATGCATAACTTGTTCAGTTATGTCTGTAGTCATTTCAATACAATATCTTAACTTACCATCTTCATGGATTGGTGTAAGCGTACTTTTCCAATAGGTTACACCCCTATTAAATCTATCATACATATATTCATCAATATTATAAGTTTCCCCGGTATCAATAATTTTTTGCCATATCTTTTCTGATGCACTTCCTATAAAACCAGTAACAAATTCACTGACAGATTTTCCAATGCAGTTTTCTTTTTTATTATAAGGTTCATCAAAAAAGTTTAGAAACTTCTCATTAGACTTAAGCAAAATTACATCTGGCAACGCAAAAATACCAATACCAAAATGATTATCCTCAGCTAATTTATTAGCAAAGATAAACTTATCATCTAAACTAGAGTTACATTTCTCTCTTATAATATAAGTCTTATTATCCTTAACTTCTAATAGTTGTATCTTAATAAATCTAACTTCAAAGGATTTGGTGAAAAAAAAATAATTTACATTTTTCTCTAACTGTTCTAAATTACTCTTTGGACCAACTCTTAATTTTCTAATTAGTTCTTCAAAACTCTTTCCTAAAAACTCATTAATTGAATATTGTGTAGCTTCTATAAAACTTTCACTTATCTCCACAACTTTTCCGTTATACACTTCAATATACCATTGTGATTTTAGATCACCTAAAAAGGCTACTTCATTCATAAGGATATCCCCCACCCGCAGTATAATTCGAATTTATATTTTACCCCCTACCATTTTACCACATTTTTCTACATTTTTCCTATACAGTAACTATAATAATTTAACATAACCACTGAATTATAAATAAAAACTATTTATATAATTAAAATAGCTTATTTAATAACCATAATATGAAAGCAAGTTATTTATAACAGAAGCTAATTAAACTACATTTTTAACTTTATTTTAAATAAATAATGTGGAACTTTAGCAATATTCGGTAAATAAAATTTTAAACACTCTCTATTGATTTATGATTACTCTATAAAATATATGTAAGTTTAATTAACTTTTTACTATTTCTATAAGTTTACGTGATTAAAACTTATTATTGATATTAGAACTGTTGTATAATTTTATATATAAAATATTTACTGGGTGGTGACTATAAATGAATGTAGAAACATTGAAAAAATATTGTGAATCAAAAAAATCCTCAACCAGTGATTTTCCTTTTGATAGCGAAACGCTTGTTTTTAGAGTTGGTTCTAAAATTTTTGCCTTAATTAGATTAAGCAGTAACCCCTTACAACTAAACTTAAAGTGTGATCCCTATATGGCTCAATGTTTAAGGTTTGATTATCCTTCAATTACCCCTGGCTATCATATGAATAAAAAGTACTGGAATACACTAACCATTGACGGCTCCTTAGCAGATGAATTCATTGAACACCTTATAGATATCTCCTATGATATTGTATTTAATAGCTTATCAAAAAGACTACAAAAGGAAATACTTGAGACATAAAATTTAGATTTCTCTTATATTTTAAGAAATCTGCTCTCTTGTTTAATTTATTCTAAAAACTTTATTTAAAATTATTTTACTCCACTTAACATGGTCTAAAATTATTAATATCCTGGTATGTTAACTACTAGGTAAAAAATCAAGAAGGCACAAAATTAATATTTATGCCTTCTTGATCCTATGATTCTTGTATTTCATTAAGTCTTTGTTCTCTTCTAAGTTCAAGACTTCACTAAGTATAACCGAACTAGTACCAAAAATGCTACAATAAACTATAGCTTTTCAGTTTCCCTCAAGAGCCACTGCTTGCAATTTTCATCCAAATATGGCGAAAGGGTTTTAAATACTTTATCATGATAATTATTTAACCATTCTTTCTCAAACTCTGTAAGCATTTCAGGAAGTATTGCACTTCTATCGATTGGTACATAACATAGCTCTTCAAAGCGCATGAATTGGCCAAACTCCGTTTTTTCATCCTCTACAACTACCACAGTATTCTCTGTTCTAACCCCGTGTCTTCCTTCCTTATAAACCCCTGGCTCTATGGTTATCATCATCCCTTTTTCCAACTTAATGTTGTTGGGAACCTGGCTAAAACGTTGAGGTTGTTCATGGACATTGGAAAAAAATCCTATGCCATGACCTGTGCCACATTTATAATCAATACCATATTCCCACAGTGGTCTTCTAGCTAGTATATCTAAATTTGATCCTGTAGCACCATATAGGAACTTTATTGTGGAAAGAGCTATAACTGATTTCAATACTAAAGTAAAATCTCTTCTTTCTTCATCAGTTAGCTTTCCTAAGGATATAGTTCTCGTAATATCAGTAGTTCCATTAAGATATTGTCCACCAGAATCTAAGAGGAAAAACCCTTCTTCTTTTAAATATCTAGGTGTTTCTTCATTATAGGGATTGTAGTGCATCATTGCTGCATTTTCTTTATAGGCTGCTATACTATCAAAGCTTGGTCCCATAGATAGTGGTTGATTTCTTCTAAATTCTTCAGCTTTTTTTACCACATCAATTTCGGTAATATTTTCAACATTATCTCTAATCCATCTGAAAAGTTGGACTAAAGCAACCCCATCCTTTATATATGCATCTTTAATATTTTGCACTTCCACATCATTCTTTATAGCTTTCATCCTAGTTGTTAGGTTAGGGCGATGAATCTTTTTAACTTTTTTATTTATACTCTCAACCAAGCTATAATTAACCATATCATAATCTAGTATAATTACTGAAGTATCCTCTAACTCCTTGAGAGAGTTATAAATCTCATCATAATCTTTAACAAAAACATTACTCTGCATTAATTCTCTTTCCACACTGCTGTTTACTTTGTTTTTATTGATAAATAGAAAAGTTTCTCTTTCCCCAACAAGACAGTACGCTGTTGCAAAAGGATTGTTTGACACATCATTCCCTCTAATATTTAAAAGCCAACAAATGTCATCTAATGAAGAAACCAAATAATAATTTGCTCCACTTTTACTCATTTTTTCTCTTACTTGAGAAACTTTTTCATTTCTACTTTTACCGCAATATTTTGTGTGGTGAAGGAATATTTCATCAGATGGGATCTCTGGTCTATCTGTCCATATTGGACTTATTAAATCTAAATCACTATTTATTCTTATTCCTTTACTCCATAAATCCTTCTCCATCTTCTCAGCAAAAGATGTTGAAAATACCATTCCATCAAATCCTACAATATTATTTTCTTTTAGCTCACTTTGTAACCACTGTGTATAGCTAGGAACTCCAATTTCTGCTGCTCTAAACAACTCTATGCCAGTACCTTTAAGTTGTTTTTCTGCTTGAATATAATATCTTCCATCGGTCCATAATCCTGCTTTTTCTTTTGTAAATACTGCAGTCCCAGCTGACCCAGTAAACCCACTTATCCATGCTCTGCATTTAAAATGTTCACCAACGTATTCACTTAAATGAGGGTCTTGACTTGGTACAATATAAGCATCCACATTACTTTGCACCATTAATTCTCTTAGCTTTGATATCCTTTCCTTAATCTCCATATCCCATGTCCTCCTTAAAACTAATTGATTTTATTTTAGTTGTGTAGTTATACTTTCTAAGCTAAAACAGTAACTTCTATTACCTTACGTTTCGCTTTTCATAACTATATTGCATTTTTTCTTCTTCATGAATATCATATCACAAATTACCTTATAATTCATATATGAAAAATATTTTTCACCAAAAACACATTTGATTTATAATGATTTTTACTACATAGAATGAAATAAAGAAACTACACAAACAATAAGTCTGCTTTTTCATTCTCTCTCATATAAGCTGTTTTTAATTTATTGATTATTGTAGAAATACTGTTGCAACTTATATATTTTAAAATTATTTATTTTCATTAGATAGTTTCTTTAAACTTTTAGAAATGTAAGCTTAAACTGTAATAAATATAATTTCCGAATCATATCATTACATAAACAAATCCTTTTTACTAAATGTAATGATAGTTTAAATTATTTTCACTTTTAGGGGTGTATGAGATATGGTGGATAAATTAGCTTCACAACTGACCTCCTTTATTTGTACCGAAACCTACAATAATGCAAAAGACCGTGGAAGAATACAATATGGCCTAAGTATACTTCTAGGCGAGGGATTTAAAATTATTTTTTTAGTGCTATTTTTTAATATAATCCATAAGGAAAAGTTATTCTTTTTTTCCTTGCTAGTATTAATGTCTACAAGAGTATTTGCTGGAGGAATCCATCTAAAAGGTGCCTTAAATTGTTTACTTTTAACTACTGCAATGTTTATTTTCACCAGCATGATAGCTCCTTTAATACCACAACTCCCAAGGACATACTACCTTTTTGCTGGTATAGCTAGCTTTTTAATAGTTTCATTGAAAGCTCCAATGTGTAGTGTACGAAGACCAATAAAAGATAAGAAAAAAAAGCTGCAATATAAGATTATAGCAGCTTCATCTATAGCTATATGGACCATTATCCTATTGTCTTTAAAAAACACTGCTTATGTTAACTGCGGCTTCAGTACTATATTGCTGCAAAGCGTTCAACTTGTACTGATAAAAAAGCCGAAGCTATAACCAAATAATTAATTTATTCTATAAGGAGGGTATTATGAAAAATTTATTTAACAGTTTTAAAGGGAAAAATATGTTGTGTACACTTTGTCTTACAGTAACTGCCTTGGTGTTTCCTTGGTATGGATCTTTTCTTTTCCTTGGGGAGCCTGAAATTCCAGAATGTTTAAAGGATGAATTTTAGGTAGCCTCTGATAACTTTATGCTGAAAATTGTATAGTTATTTTCAAAGGATAGTTGAACTCTACCACCATAGGACTCAACTATTCTTTTCACATTATAAAGACCATATCCTCGATTTTCTCCTATTTTTGTAGTATATCCTGCATCAAAAATTTTTGAAATATCATTAAACTCTATCCTTTCCCCAGTATTTCCCATTTCTATAATGCAGTTTTCCTCAAGATATCCAATATTTAAAAATATTTTTCTTTTATCACTTTTCGAATTTGTAACAGCATCAAAAGCGTTATCTAAAAGATTATTAAGAATCTCTGAAAGCTCATAATCTCTATAAGGAAACTTTAAATTCTTTTGAATACTATATCTAAACTCAATATTATTCTTCGAAGCTTCATTTATTTTATTATAGATTACAGCTGTTACTACTGTATTATCTATCTGCAACACCTTTTCAATATTTTCTAAGGAAATATTGAGACAATCTATATACTGGGTAATAGTACTCTTTAAATTCCTTTCATCTGAAACTAAAACAAGGCTATAAACTGTATTTAAATGATTCTTAAAATCATGTTGTCTTACTCTTACATCTTCTAGAAGCTTAGCTATTACAGGAGAATATTTTTCATAATCTTCTAATGACTTTTTTAATTCATTATTTTTCATTTGATATTCAAGAAAAAATAAATTTGCCAGAATAAATACTATAGGAATTACAAGGTATATTGAAATATCATCTAAAAACTCATACCTTTTAAAATTCCATATCCACTTTGCAGTAATTATATACATAAGTAGATTTATAGAGAAAAAGTATATTTTAAAACTTCCCTGTCTAAATAATATAATTAGCTTTCCGTAAGTCATATACCTGGAAATAAAAAAGCTTAAAATCATACATATTATGTTTGCTACAAGTAAATATATAAAATCATCCTTCACCATAAATGCTGGAATACATATCCTAAGAAGTATTATTACAGTAAGTTGCATTATTCCAAAAATCGCTAAAACCAATCCAAACTCAAGCAATAAGTACTTCATTATTTTTTTAAACACCAAATTAATCGCTAGAAATAAGAACAAGTAATTAACTAAAAATTGCATAGGAGGATAAATATAATTTGTAATTAAAACTACTAATGAAGTGCAAAAGACAATGGCGATACTCTTTAACACCGTCTTTTCATAGTCTCTATTAAACATATTCCAAAGTAACATAAAACTACCTACTTCTAAAAGTACTACAATAAATATCTTATAATTGCTCATTTATCTCCCCACCTACAGGATCACTGAATCTATCCAATATATTTTTTTTAAAGCTGTACCCCAATAATGCAGTCTTATCAGTGTTATTAAAGTAAATTATATAAGAAGTTTTATCATTAGTCTTCTCAATTTTGCTGATATATCTTATATTAACTAAATAAGATCTGTGACTCTGAAGTATATCCTCATAGTCTATCATAGCGTTTAATTTTTTAAGAGATAAATAATCTATGGTAAATGAACCATTAATAGTGTGAATTATGGAAGTTCTAATAAAAACCTCCACAAAAATAACTTCATTAACAAATATTTTCACTTGTATGTTTTTTATAGGTACAATAATAAATTTTTTCTTAATTTCTGTAACAGCAATTTGCTGCCTATTGTCTGACAACAATCGCTTTGTTAAGTTTTGAATATTTTCCTTATTGTAAGGCTTTAAAATATAATCATAGCAGTGAACTTTCTTAAAGGCCGAAAGCATATATTCTTTATAGATTGTTACAAAAACTATCCAAGTTAGCCCATAGCTATCCATTCTTCTTATTTCATAGGCAAAATTAAGACCAGATTCATTTTTTAAGTTAATATCTATAAAAAAAAGATTAATCTTTACCTGCTTGGATATTTTAATTGCCTCAGCAATATCATTGGCTTCATATACTTGGTAACTTTTATCACATTGTTTTATAATACCTGATAGGGTTTTCAACTGAATACAATCGTCTTCTAAAATTAATATATTGTACATAAAGTTATCATGCCCCTTTACCAAAATTTGTATTTAATTACTTATTCTATATTTATTTGAAAACACCTCCTTTAAATTAAATAATTTGATTAATCAAATTAAATAATTGCATAAAATTAATGACATATTTTAGGTGTTTTATGCTCCATTAAATATATTATCAAAATTATATGCTACAATTAAACTATAGACCTATATAATTTTTAAGCTTTTATAAAAGTGGGCAGATTGCACCTATAAATATAAAAAGGAGTGTGGTCTTGTGAATTTGAATTTTATTATTGTTATTCTATGTGTTACAATGTTAGGAATTGTTGCTATGCTACTGGGCTTTTGCTATAAGCAGGAACTAATGAAAGGCTTGTTTCAATCAAAAACAACTTTAAAAGGTGATGAGGTTTCTTCTGAAATTACATTAAACCTTGATAAAAAAAAATACAATAGATAACTCTGCCAAGTTATCCATTGCATTAAAACACAATATTTCTAATATCATAAGCAAATTACTCAATCTGCAATCTGCCCACTTCTTTATTATAACACAAAATATGGAAATGAATCAATAGATTTTTAATTATTTTTACAATATATAACAAGTAACCAATTTTAAAGAACTACCTAAGAAATTACTTAAGTAGTTCTTTTTAATATTCACTTCCTTAGTAAAAGGTTATTTTATTCATCTTCAAAACGCCTTAAGGAAACCTATATTGGTTTCCTGTATAAGTTTAATCCTTAATTTGACTCCCTATAGAGAAATCTTAGTGCTATTCCCATGCCTTCCAAAGCTCTGGCTCATAGCCCACAGTAGCTTGTTTTCCATTTCTCACTACTGGGGTGTTTAAAAGAAGTGGATTATTAAGTAATATTTCTCCTTTGATCTCTAAACTTCTAATATGGTTTAAGTTTAATTTTTCATATAACTTTGATTTGCTATTAATTAATTTTTCTAGTCCAACTGAAGTTATAACGCTTTGCAGTTCTCCCTTACTTAATCCTTTTATATTCAAATCAATCAATTGATATTTTATTTTTCTTTCTTTAAAATATCGCTCTGCTTTTTTTGTGTCAAAACACTTTTTTGTTCCGAAAATTTGAATATTCACTAATTGCAACTCCTTTCACCTGAAATCTTTATTTTTTATTATATTTTTATATTATACCTGAGTATTCATAATTGAAAAAGTCTATACAACCCTTCTACATATCTTTCTTTAATTGAATCTCAATTTAAACCTGATTTTTTATAACTAAAACTTATGGGAAGTTATAAACTAATTATCCTATTAATTAAATATTTTTAGCAATAAAAAAGGGCCTAAGCCCTTTTTATCACTGTGATTTAAAATTGTTCATTAACTTTTTTCTTTTATATTTTGTTTTTATTAATTAAGTACCGCAAAATGTTCTATAAGGGCGCTTTGAAATCTCTGGCAATGTGCAATACTCTATTTGTTTTGTTGAATGATCATAAGGCTTAGAAATAACCTTTAGGAGTCTTTCCATCACAGTATAATCTCCCTTTATAACTGCAGCCTCCAGAGCTTCTTCTACCCTATGATTACGGGGAATCACTGCTGGATTGCTATTTCTCATTAACTCATAGGAAGATTCTTCTGAGTGTTCTTGTCTTGTAAGTCTTGCCTTCCACAATTCATGCCACTTAGAAAACTCCGAAGTACCAAACAATGTAACATCTTCAAAATTGCCTAATGTTAATCCCCTGAAAGTATTTGTATAATCTGCACCATACTTTTTCATTATGTTTAGTAGGTCCTCAATTAAAGCTTTATCTTGCAATTCCTCATTAAAGATTCCCAGTTTTGCTCTCATTCCAGTAATCCAGTGTGAATGGTATAATTCAGCAAATTCTGAAACTGCATCTTGAGCTATTTTCAGTGCTTCTTCTTGATTATGATGTAATAGTGGTAATAAGGTTTCAGCAAACCTAGCAAGATTCCATCCCGCCATTGCTGGTTGATTTCCATATGCATAACGTCCTTGAGCATCGATGGAACTAAAAACAGTTGCTGGATCATAGGTATCCATAAAAGCACAAGGTCCATAGTCAATAGTCTCACCACTTATTGCCATATTGTCAGTATTCATTACCCCATGAATAAATCCTACTAGTTGCCATTTTGCAATAAGCTTAGCTTGCCCTTTGACAACCTTCTTCAATAAAGAAACATATGGATTTTCACTAGATTTAGCCTCAGGAAAATGTCTATCCAAAGTGTAATCAGCAAGCGCTTTAAGTTCTTCAACAGTACACCACCTTGAAGCATACTGGAAAGTACCAACTCTAAGATGACTAGCAGCTACCCTTGTCATTATTGCACCAGGTAGCTCTGTTTCACGTATTATAGTTTCTCCTGTTGTCACCACCGCCAAACTACGAGTAGTTGGAATTCCAAGAGCATCCATAGCTTCACTGATTATATACTCTCTTAGCATAGGCCCAAGAGCAGCCTTACCATCACCACCCCTGGAGTAAGGAGTTCTACCTGATCCCTTCAACTGAATATCAAACCTTTGATTTTCGGGTGTAATTTGCTCTCCAAGTAGCATTGCTCTTCCATCACCCAACATAGTAAAATACCCAAATTGATGACCAGCATAAGCTTGTGCAAGTGGTAATCCACCTTCAGGCACCTGATTTCCAGAAAACATAGCTATACCATCACTACTTCGCAGCATATCTACCTTCAACCCTAAAGATGATGCTAAGGAGTCATTAATTATTACCACTTTTGGTGATGGAACAGGGTTTGGATCAACAATAGTAAAAAATTTCTCAGGTAATCGCGCATAACTGTTATCTAGGTTCCACCCTATTTCTTTTATACCTTTTCCTTCTACCATAATATCTCCCTTCTTAATCTTATATTTTTTATTTACTTTTCTGTTACATGTAAATTAAAGTTCTGCCTTAATAAGTAATTTTTGATAATACATATTGTCTATTTATTTAATTACAGTTATTTAACTATTTTAAACCTAAACTTATCCAGCTAATTGTAATACTTTTTTTCTAACGAAATATATCTATTTTATTGTCTGCTGAGAGATTTTTATTATACCTTTCTAAAAAGATATTGTTACTTTAATATTTAATTTTAATTGCCTAAAACTCCACTTCTTAAAAGATAGCTTATAATATTTAACCATTATTTAATTACTATTTTATAATTACTAAACCCAATCAATACTTATATTCATAAATCAAAATAATTTATGAATATAATGTAAACTTTCATTTTTTTATGTTTTTCTACTTGATATTAATAATCATTATTGTATAATAATAAATATAAACCCCTTGATGATAGAATCTTTAACAACATTACCCCCTTTTGATTTTTAGAGTAGAAACTTTTTAGTTTCTACTCTTTTTTCATTGAAAAATCCTCCCCGACAATGTCAAGAAGGACTAAGCATCTAAGTTATTCATCATATTAACAGTAAAGTTTACTTTCTATAAGTATCTATAATACTACCATCTTTAAGTTTTATTATAGGCTTGTTTGGATAATTAATAAAGTTTGTAAATCCTAATATTTCTCCCCTTGTATTAATTGATATTCTTATAGGGTTGCCAATTTTATACAAATTTGATCTATACATAAATACCTTTAAAATATTATTATCAAAAAAGCCTTCCTTATTATCTAAAAGCATACTAATAGTTTCATAGGATATTTTCCCACTATTGGCAAAGTATCCCCCAACAGAGTCATCATACTCAACAGCAATTTTAAGTATTTTACCAAATAAACTTATCTGGTCGCCCTGCTTTCCATTAGGAACTCCACCACCACAATAATGTTCATGGTGATCATAGATACCATAAAAAATTGATTTTTGTTTACAATACTCTGATTCTCCTAAAATATCTAAGGAAGCCTTAATATGTTCAATTTGTAGTTGTGCTTCTTCACCATTATTTATATAATTTTGAAAAACTTTATTGTCATACTTTAAAAATCCTATATTGCAAAACAAAGCCGCAATACCTAGTTGAACAAGTTCCTCCTCTGTTAGTTCTAAGGTAGCTCCTATTAGAAAGGAAATCCCTAAGGTATTTACACTGTGCATCAAAAGTAAATCATCATAATCTTTAATTCTATTTATAAATGAAAGTAAAACCTTATCACTGTGTACCTTTTCCAATAATTTTTCCTTAGCACTTTCTACTCTAACCTTAAGTGTATTTCCCTCTAAGTAAGACTCCATGCTATTCCACAAAGGCATAGATTTTAATAATGTGGTTAAAATAGATTCTTTATTTTTAAATTTAATATCTTTACTCATATATTCTTCTAGACTTATAGAATAATGAAAAGATTTATTTGACTCAATAACAATTTCCTTCAATTTATTCAGAAAGTCCTTACTTATAAATGATTTTCCATTAATAAAATCAGTAAATTTTTCCCTTGTATCTGTTGTTAATACCCTTAAGTTATTATTCATATGTAATCTCATCTTATTAATCAACAAAGGTGTTAACATAGTATATCTATTTACTAAAAGCAATCCATCTTCTCTATAGATAGGATGTAAAACAATATCCCCACTAACTAATTCATTAATGTGCTTAATCTCATAATTAGTTATATTTTCTTGCATCTCTTTATACTCCTCCATAACTACACCCCACTTTATCATTATAAATTTCTTTTAGATAGCTTGTCATAACTAACTTATCCCGTATTATGTTTGACCTTAATATGATGGACTTATTACTAACACGGTTAGTTTTAAGCTTCTTACATAAATTATCGTTAATGTAGCTTACTACTTAAATTTCTTTTATGTTTTAAAACACAGTATATTTTGAAGCATAAGCTATTTCTACCTAGACCTCTTCAAAAATAAGTAAACCAGTATGCTTGTCTACTTTATATTCTACTGTGCCAACCGGCCCCTTAGATATCTCTGGCATCTGTGGAACCTGTTCCCTTGTCGGCACAAGCTTACTTGTGAACTCAAACTATTATTCACATCTTTGACTTATTATTTATTTTCAGATGCCTTACATAGGTATTTATACTAGTCTTAGTTGTATTTAAATAATAAACCTTTTATCTTCATCCAAATCCATGTTTTATTTCCTTTTACTAACTAAGATAACCCCAGCTGCCCATAGTGATTTAATCTTTTTTCTATAGTAAAACAGAAAATTCTTGTTTTTTGCTTAAATACAGTAACTCTTTCAAATAAAACTTAATATTATAAATTGTAAATATTATGAAAGGATACTTAAAATGTATAATAATCCAATAGAGAAACAACATTATCAATATTATCGTTCTGATGATATGAATAACAATAACACTATGAACGGCATGAATAATGATACCAATAATAACACCGGTACTTCCATTGAAGGCACCATGTCCTATGTAAAAATCTTACACGCTTCACCTGATGCTCCTGCAGTTGATATCTATGTTGACGATAACCTAGTAGCTGAAAATCTAGCTTTTACAGAGGCAACTGGTTATTTACCTCTTCAAGCTGGAACTTATAATGTGAAAGTATATGGTACTGGCACTACTACTTCTCCAGTTATTGATACTGATGTTGAAGTCCCCAGTGGAACAAGACTTACTATTGCAGCAATTGGCAGCATGGATGATCTCAGATTGCTACCTATACCTGAAGATATAACCCCTTCAACAGGTCAAGGTGCTTTTGTAAGGGTAGTTCACTTATCTCCAGACGCACCAGCTGTAGATGTAACGCTCCAAAATGGTGCTGTGCTCTTCCAAGATGTAGAATTTGGTGAAGTTACGAATTACATTAATATCCCAAGAGGAGTTTATACATTACAAATAAGACCTACAGGAAGTACCTCTGTAGTAATGACTATCTCCAATGTTGAAATTATGCCTAACTTTTACTATACAGTTTATGTACTTGGCAATTTAGAAGGTGATCCTTCTTTACAAGTTTATGCAACAGTAAACAGAACTCCTGGAATTCTAACTACTAACTTTGATGAAGAATATTATCCACTAGAATATAAAATCACCACCACTACTACCACTACTGCAATGTATAGATCTCCTAAGAATATGGATGAAGTTATGGATGATTTTTGCGGCAAACATGAAGTAGTTTATTCCGACCTTGAAAAGTTCGGTCTTCATAGAAAAGTAGCTGAATATCTAGTGCGAGTAATCCTTGATTATGTACAAAAAAACCATAATAGATACAAAGGCACTCTTAGAAAACGAGCTAATATGGCTGGAAGAGATCTTAGTCTTCTTTATCCTTGGATATTTGAAATTATGTCATCCCTACAAGTTCCAAACAAAAAAATAGTTGATATGACTATTGTAATAGTATCCTTTGGTTTTAATAATGACTAAATAAAAAAGGAGCTGCTCATAATGCATAAGTAAGCACTATGAGTAGTTCCTTTTTTGTTGTTATGGTATTTTATAAACATTGAGATACCCAATTTAAACCACAAAATCATTTCCCTTATTCAGTAATATACTGTGAAATATCTAAACCATACTCCTCTGATAAACTAAGAAGTTTATCCTCGTCCGCATTCTCTACCACTATAACTAGAAGTGTAATCCCTGATGCTTTTGCTTTACTTAACAAGTCTTTTCTTAGTTTCTTATAATCTACCCTTCTCATTGTACCCCTCCTATTAACTGTTTCCTTACAATTCTATTACATTATTCCTATGTTCAACATAAGTTATCTCATAAAATAATATTGTTGAAAAATATTATTGAATCCTTTAAAAGTTAATTTAAAAAGATATCTCTATCTCCTTCGTAAGAAATAGGTGTTATATAAGTATGAGGCAAAAGGTGAAATTATACTAGGTAACTTACAATGTAAATTAAAGTAATTTCGGCAAAATTCTTATTGCTCTTTATGAACTATATTTTAGTCCTGCTTATAGTATAATTACTGATAAATTATGATCACTTCTTAAATTTATACAACTAAAAAATAATTAATATTAGTTTTCAGTTAGGGGCTCATAAAGAAACTAAAAGCTTCTTTGGTAAAACCATTTGCTTCACCTACATTTTTGATATTACTAATATGATAAATTTTGTTATCATAGTCCTTTGCTTGGTTGTCAACTATATAAGCGAAGTCATAATTTCCTTTTTCCACCCATCCCATAAAAATATAAGTATGAGTTGGAATACCCTCTTTATTTCCATCGGCATCTGTAGTAAAACCAATATCACCTGGTTGTAAATTCTTATAATCAGTATCTTTCTTCCATCCCATTTGATTTAGCTTTTTTAAAATTTGGGATGTATTAGCTGTATCCTTGGATATTTGCACATCATTTCTTCTTAAAACCTCTGATAAAAAATATACACAGGTATTTGCTGACTTACCTCCATTTAGGTCAATAGCTGCCTCATATACCTCTATTCGATTTTGCTTATCCATCATATAGGAATAAATTTTTCCCCTTAGATCCCCTTGTTGTGACTTATTATTTAACATTGTCTCATAGATAGTTACAATGGCAACTAACATAATCAACACAGTAATTATTGCAAGATTTACCTTCTTCATTAAAACCCACCCTTGTTAAATTATTTTATATATATAATTATAAAAGAGTGGTTTTAAGAATTACTTATCATATTTCTTAAATATTTCTTAAGAAATCAAAATAAGATTTTTAAAAACCTAATTTCATATTCCTGCTACTTTTGAAAACACATAATATATTCAGGTCTCTTAGTTTCTTCATTTATGGTTTCACTTTCAACTATGAATCCAGCCTTTTTATAAAACTCTACAGATTTATAGTTTTCCTTATAAACTGCCAAATTAATCTTTGAATAAATGGATTTTACATAATCAATTAACTTAGTTCCTATCCCTTTACCTTGACAATTTACATGAACAAACACCGCTCCAATAAAATCTCCGCCTATGACACTTATGAAACCCTGTATTTGTCCCTGCTCTAAATAAACATAGGTTTCAGCCATGGGAATGTATTTTTCTTTTACAACATTATAACTATTTAACCAATAATCCTCTGAAATAAAATTATGAGCCTTAATGGTAGCCTCTTTCCAAATTTCCATTATCTTATTGATTTCATCGTCATTTATAGCTAATTTTTTAATCATAATAATATTCCTCTCAACTAACTTTTTATATCAACTGCTCCAAATAGCTTATTACCAATACAAAACCTTTAAATTATTGTACTAAGCATTTCTACTTCTTTAAGATTAACCTCATATATACTTTACGTTTTACTCCATTGAATATTCAATGAAATATAAATCTCCCTTAGTACACAAATAAACTTAATTTTTAAGATTTTCTATTGTTTCTCATTTCCTTTTGAATAAGCTTAAGAGCTTTCTTAGAACCTCTTTCTATATCCCTTTCAAGCTTTCTTTCTTTATAACTTACAAACAAGGTATTCAGATCGTATCCCTCTGGATATAGTTCTTCGGCCTTTAAGTCTAGCTTAAGTCTCTTTATATTAACTTCAACAAAGCTATCTTTGTATAACACCTTAATATTATTAAATCTATCCACTGATTCATAAACAATGCCATAATCGCTATGATCTATAAGAAAAACTTTATCTCCAGTTTTAAACTCATACTCTTCCTTGTTACTTATTACTTCCTCTTCTTTTTTCTTTTTAACTTTGCTGTCCTTTATTAAATCTAAGTTGTAACTTTTATTTTCAATATATTGCCTTGCTCTTTCAAGAATAGACTCTTTTATACCCATTTTCTTAGATATCCAAAGAGCATTACTTTCTCCTGATTTTCCTATAATTAATTTATATAAGGGCTCTAAGGTATCACTTTTAAACTGCATAGCAGCATTTTCAAAATCATTATGACTCTCAGAGAAATTTTTAATCTCACCATAATGGGTAGTTGCCATGATTATACACCCTTTATGATAAAATTCTTCCAAAATAGCAATAGCAAGACCTGCCCCTTCATTTGGTTCAGTTCCACTTCCTATTTCATCACAAAGGATTAAAGTAGACCTATTACTGCAATTAATAATATCTGCCAAGTTCTTAATATGAGAAGAAAAGGTACTAAGGGAGTTCTCAATACTTTGATCATCTCCAATATCCACGAAAACCTTCTCAAAAACAGACATCTCTGTTCCATCTTTAGCTGAAATATGAAACCCTGACTGCACAGCTAAAGTTAAAAGTCCAACGGTTTTTAAGGCAACAGTTTTTCCCCCAGCATTAGGTCCTGTTATTATTAAAGCCCTGTAATCTACTCCAATTCTAAAATCTAAAGGCACTATATCTCCTTTTAATAGAGGATGCTTTCCTTTAACAAGATCTATATATCCGTAGTCATTAAGCTTAGGCTTTATTCCCTGAATCTCTCTACTATATTTAGCTTTAGCAAAAATCATATCATATTCTGCCATTACCTCAATATTAATTTTTATTGCTCTTATATTATCAAAAATCAAGCCTGTTAAATAAGATAATATCTTATACTCTTCTAGCGCTTCCTCGGATTTTAGTTCTACTAATTCCAAAGTATTTTTTGATATAATACTTGGCTCAATAAACACTGTAGACCCCTTAGAGGAGGTTTCTACAATTGTTCCTGTTACATAATTTTTATAAGTGGACTTTATAGGAATTGTATATCTGTCTTTTCTCTTGCTAATGAAAAAATCTTGTATATAAGTTTTATTGTTGCTACTTTTTAAAAAGTTCTCTAGCTTTTCTTGTATCTTCCCTTCAGTTACTTCTATATGCCTACGAATTTTTTTCAGTTCTTTACTGGCATTAGAATCTACTACACTACCTCTTATTGCAAACTCAATTTCTTCTTCTACAGACTTAAATTCCGTAATAGAATCTCCATATGCACTTAAGGTAGGAGCATAAAATTCTTTTCCCTTCATAAATTCCTTAATTTTTCTACAGCCTCTTAGGAAATTACAAAGAGTGGTCAATGCTTCAGGCTCTAAAATTGCTCCTTTTTCCATACTATCTATAATATTTGTTATATTAAATACTCCCTCTAATGGAATATGACTAACAGTATCTAGAAGCACCCGCCCTTCAGTTGTTTCATTAAGTCTTTGATCCACAACCTTCAAACTTGTGCTTGGTTCAAGCTTATCTATTAAGTCTTTTCCTAACCCACTTACACAATAGGACTTTACTACTTCCTTCAATTCCATATATTGTAACTTATTAAATGTATTTGTATTCATTATCTTCTCTCCTCATGTAGAATTTTTCTTTTCTTTTTACTTCATGAAGATACTATCCCTATAGATAGATTTCATCTATTAAGGCATTTTGAAAAAATAAATAAGTCAGTTTGTTTGTCTATTTTGAGTTATACTGCGTCAGCAGAACCCTTAGATAGCACCACTATCTGCGGAACCTGCTTCCTTGTCTAACTCAAAATATCCTTCACATCTTTGACTTGTTATTTATTTTCAAATGCCTAATATTCCCAAAAAACAAAAAAGCTGTGGATACCACCACAGCTAAAAATACGTAACTTCATAAAAGGTAGAATAAACTACCCTTTCTTAATATACAGCACTTTGCGGATTGTATCTTCATAGATTTTACTAAATAATCCCATGACAAATAAAGGTATAAAACACCCCTTTTTCAAAGACTTATTTAGTTATAAAATTTTATCTATTTAGATACTAACACGCTCATAAAGCACCTCATTTATTTTTAATGAAACCTATCATTATCATCTTATTACATAGGACTATAAATTGTCAACTACTCTATAGAATTTAACAGCTAGGAGTGTATATGGAAATCAATTCAACTTTCTTCTTATCAAATTCTTCTTGAGTTATTGCTCTCATATCTAAAAGTTGCTTAAACTTTAATATTTCATCAGTCACACTGAATGTAATTTTACTCAAAGTAAGTTTTGGTAAATACTATAATCCATTGAAGTTAATTTTATGTAATGCTACTATAATTACAGGTGTAGATGCTACCCATAATCCTGTTTATGCTTTATCTTTAATTTTATTATTTTGTTAAAATTCTATGTATATAGAAAGGATATTTTTATGACGCTAAAGGAAAAGGTTAAAAATCTTCCCAGTTGCCCTGGAGTATATCTAATGAAGGATTCCTTAGGCACTATAATTTATGTGGGAAAATCTAAAAATTTAAAAAACAGAGTTAGATCATACTTTTACAAATCAAAGCCTTCCTCTTCAAAACTAGAAAAACTTGTGCAAAATCTAAAGGACCTTGATTATATAGTTACAGATACAGAATTTGAAGCCTTTATGTTGGAATGCCAATTAATCAAAAAGTTGAAACCTGCCTATAATAAGCTGATGAAAAATCCTTTAGCTTATACATATATAAAAATAACTATGGACGAGAGTTATCCAAAGATAGAAGTAACAAATAGTAATGATGAAAATCCTAGAAATCTTTACTTTGGACCCTATGCAACAAAAGGTATTATAGAAAATGCTTTAGAAGGTATAAAGGAGTTTTATAAAATAAATTGTAGTAATCCTACTAAAAAAAATTCTACTTGCCTTAAGCACTCCCTAGGACTATGCCTTGGTATGTGTATGGGTGGCAGGGCTAAAGATCAGTATAGCATCATAATAAAAAAAATTATAGGATTACTAAATGGGCTTGATAATACTTTGATCTTAGAACTTGAAGAAGCAATGAATAAGGCATCAGAGGAGTTCAACTTCGAAGTTGCTGCAAAATACAGGGATTGTATAGAAGCAATAAAATCTATCATAAACAAAGAAAAGGTTATAGATTTTACAAAGGCAAATAATAATATTCTGATGCTTGAGTCACTTAAAGAAAATCAAATTAAATCTTTCTTTATCAAAGGAAATAAAGTTATCTTCAGTAAGAAATATACTTTTCATAGCCTTACCAAAGAATTAATTCAAGTATTAAAAAATGATATACTTATTAACTTTAATGCTGATGTTCTTAATTCTTCTATTAAAGTTACTAGAGATGATATTGATGAGGCTCAAATTATTTATAGTTATTTAAGGACTAGTAATTGTAAGTATATAATTATTCCTGATGAACATCTTAAATCCATCAATAGTACAAAAATAGATGAAGCTATTGAATTACATCTAGAAAAATCCATGTCATAAATATATAAATATTACTCTATTGTTATAAATATATATTTATAACAATAGAGCAATATAACAATATATATTATTTATGCGAGTTTCAGTTCTTAACCTTACTATTACTCTTCTAAAAACTTATTAAGCATTTGAAAACAAATAACAAGTCAAAGATGTGAAGGATATTTTTAGTTCACAAGCAAGCTTGTGCAGACAAGGAAACAGGTTCAGCAGATAGTAGATCTATCTAAGGGTTCTGTTGACGCAGTATAACTCAAAATATACAATCATACTGACTTATTTATTTTTTGAGTCTGTAAAATAATTT
>NZ_DGLI01000023.1 GCF_002387895.1 Clostridium sp. UBA4548 | reverse complement strand
CTACAAAAATTATACTCTAACGTTTTAATTTTTCATGGCTGGAGAAAAATAGTAACCTATTTGTTGGGCTACCATTTAAGCGAACCCATAGAAACTGGGTCTCTTGAATAGTTGCCCAATAAGGACTTGTAGAAATGCCTTATAAATTTAATAAAAAGAGTTTGGAGTTAAACTGAGTTTTTTTGAATGAAAAAATTACATAGATCATCAGTAACAGTAGGGCAGTTTTAAGAATTATAATACAAAAGTATTAAAAAATAATATGTATAAATTTCAGCAAAGTAGTAGTTGTTAAGGAAAATAAATGAACATTTAGTTATTTTATGGTAAAATGTAATCAATTGTAAAGACAGAATTATAAAAATGCTACATATGAATAATATAAACTAGAAGGTAGATTTAAACTTGTAACATTTGCGTTTGTTTAAGTTGTTAGCTAGGAAATGTTTTAGATTATAAATGAGATTAAGCAATAATTTATTAGGAGATGTAAATTATGGGGATAATTATTTTTATGTTCATCTTATTATTATTAATTGGAGTTCCTATTTTTTTAACTTTAGCCAATATAGTAAGAATGATTTTTTCTTTTAATAACCAAGCTGTAAAGGAAAAGTTTTATAATGTCACCGACTTTTTTACTTTTACTTGTGGCATATTTTATTCATGTAGTTTAATTTTAATGACAGGCTTTAGGGATTATAATGAGGCACTACAAATACCAAACGATACTTCGTCTTTTCATGCTCCAATAGCTTCTTGGCATTCACTAACTATCATAGCTTTATTAGCCATTGGAATTTTAGGATATGCAGTGCTCAGGATAAGTAAAACCTCTCTACCACCTCTTTTAACTGTATTGATGTTTTCTTTTATGTTTGTGGGGATATTTGTAAGCTTGTTATGGATTATTCAACTTTCAAATAATCTTTTTAAAGATGCTATGGTTTTCTTTTTAGGTTTATTTCCACTAAATTTTATTCTTTGTTCAGTTACACTTATGAATTATATCCTTAAAAACTATATATTAGATACTTCAGAAAAGAAAAATCAGTATAACAACAAAGTTTTATACTGGATTTACAACTTTCTATTAAAAAGCAAGAATTGGGTAGGGGTAGCTGTGGCTTTAATGCTTCCTGTTCTTATAATATTAATGCTGATACTCATTCTCTTAGGACAACAGCCAGATGCCCTTATAAAGGCCTTTACAGAAACCAGCGATTGGACTTTATCTACAAAAATTTCACCTCCGCCAGTTCAAGTGGATTCCCATTATCTTTGCACCGTTTCTTTAAGAGGACATAAAAAACTAGTAAAACCTTTAAGGTATGGTATTCGTAGAAATGATAAGATCGTTGTAAACAGGCAGCTTATGATTGCCAATGCCTTTGAGCAATTAATTGAGGAAAAGGTTCCTAGAACTCATAGGCTTATACGTTACATTTATGATAAGTATGGCTATCCTCTATCCCGTCATATCAATACAGCTTGGAGTGCTGATATTGTCTATATTTTGATGAAACCTTTGGAGTGGTTCTTCTTGGTAGTACTTTATGCTTTCGATAAAAACCCAGAGAGCAGGATAGCAAGGCAGTACCTTCCAGCTTCTTTAAGTAAAAAGAGTAAGGTCTTAAGTAACTAAGTATTGCATTAAGGTTTAGTGATAGTTTCTCTAATTTATACTTTTTCATTGAATCTAAGTGTATGTAGAATGGTTCAAATTTCAAGTAATAAATTAGTGAAACAAGGTACACGAAATGTCAGTGAATTCATGGAAAAATACAATAAGTGGGAAAGTCATACTTGTAGTATATTAAGAAACAGAAGTGGTCAGTAAATTTGAGAGGTGATGTTAATGGGAAAATTGATAACTTCATTAGGTATAGTGGCAATATATAAGGATAATTGTCAGGTAGAATATAATGCAATAAAATTAAATAATGATTTAGTTATATTTCCAGATATTAATGGTAGATATAAAATAGTAATTGCGTATAAAAGTGATAATTTACCACACCTTATTAGTTGTGTCATTGAGGACATAGACTTCAGTAGAGTAAAACTCTATCCTGAATCTGGGGAAAGATTAGAGTGTCAAGCATTTTATCAAGATAAGGTAAAATTATCAATAGGAATAGAATGTGATACTGGTTATTTTGATACAGGTGAAAGAATTGGTAACTATGATTATGATAGTATTTATTTAAATAATGGTATAGGATATAGTATATTACCAACAACTAAATCGCATGAACTCGTTTTTGGTATAGCCTGGATTAATGAATGTACTGATGAGAATGATTTACAAACATGGTTTGGTGCAGATCCAACAATTATGTAATTTGTGCTTAGTATAGCAGGACATGATAATTCGTAATCTTCTTAAAAGTCACTTAATTACAACACATAAAGTTATGGTTTTAGTATATGGCCTGATATATTGAGATGATTAAATAAACACTTAGAGAAAATGTTCAAGCAATTGACGACCTAGGATACTTTTCTAAGTGGTTTGTTTTTGTATCTTATAAAACTTAAAATTAAATAGCAATTAGGCATTATACAACTAGAGATTTCACTACAATCAAGACTTAGCTGTAAAGTGTCTTTATTCTTTAAAAATGTTATGGAAGGATAATTCTCTCCATCCTCTTCACGGGTGGAGTTAAATCTCCTTTCAAAGCAAATCTACAAAATGAACTTGTTCATTATTTAATAGAAGTATCAAAATTCATTATAAGACCACGGAAAACATATAATTTACGATGAATTTAATTTAGCTTGATTGGGGATTTAGATATATGGGGAAAAAACAATATAACATTTTAAACCTAGGGAGGATTCCTTTCAGATGTGCAAAGGGTTATTCCTTTTTAATAGCATTACAAAAGATATTAGATGGAATTGTTCCAAGTATACAAATATTAATAACGGCAAAGTTTTTAGATGTTGCCATGGGGATAGCAAATGGAAAAAGCAACCTTTTAGAAATAATATTACCTTTGATTTTAATAGGAGTTTTCATTGCTTACACTTGGTTATCTAGCCAAATTATTAAGTTCGTGGAGTGTAAACTTGAGTTTAAACTGAGGGAAAGGTTTAGAGTTAGTATTACAGAAAAAGTAGCCAAGCTTCAGTACAGGCATATTGAAAATCAAGAAACTTGGGATTTAATTTCTAGAGTGTCAAAGCAGCCTGAGATTGTGTTTAAAAAAGCTTATATTAACACCTTATCATTTTTGTCCATGCTACTAAGAATTGTGGGAGTATTGGTTATTTTAATAACTCAAGTATGGTGGGCAGGACTCACAATTTTACTTATTAGCATACCACTTGTAATTTTAGCTATGAAAAGTGGAAAGGAAACCTATGATGCTAGTAGGGAAATATCTAAGCATAGAAGAAGATATGAATACCTAGGAGAAGTGCTGACTGGTAGAGAGGGAGCTCTTGAGAGAAACCTTTTTGGATTTACTGAAGAAGTTAATAAAAAGTGGAAGGAACAGTATGAAATTACAAGAAGAGTTGTTTTTAAAGCAGACCTTAAATTCTTTGTAAAGTTAAAGCTTGGGAGCATAGTTACAGCAATAATAACTATATTAATGACTACGGTTTTAATAAAACCAGTATTAGATAATTTAATGTCTGTGGGAATGTTTATTTCCATTGTTAATGGGCTTTTTTCTCTAGTTCAAATGATGTCCTGGCAGTTAAGTGAATATGTAGGAGAGCTAGCAAGAAATAAAGAGTACTTGAAGGATTTAGGCAGCTTTGAAAGTTTAGAGGAATTACAGGGAGCTGTTGATTTGCCATCAGTGAGTGAATTTGAAGTTGAGACCTTAGAATTTAAGAAGGTGTCCTTTAAATACCCAGGTACTGATTATTATATTTTAAAGGATTTATCTTTTAAACTTGAAAAGGGAGTTCACTATGCCTTTGTTGGAGCTAACGGAGCAGGAAAAACTACAATAACTAAGCTTATTATAGGGTTATATGAGGAATTTGAAGGTGATATTCTAATAAATGGTACAAGTATTAAAGATTACAAGCATAGTGAGCTTAAGTCTTTATTTTCTGTAGTGTATCAAGATTTTGCTAAATATTATATTTCCATGAAAGATAATATTTCCTTGGGTGATGTGAACCACTTAGGCAAAGAAGGTGAAGAAGAGAGTATAAAAAATTCCATTAATATAATGGGTCTTGAAGCCGCTGTGGAGGAACTTCCTGAAAAGTTAAATACACCACTTGGAAAGATAAAAAGCAATGGTCAAGACTTCTCAGGAGGACAATGGCAAAGATTAGCCATGGCAAGATCAATTATAAGTAAGGCCTCTTTGAGGATATTAGACGAGCCGACTGCAGCCTTAGACCCCATAAGTGAAAGCAAAATTTATGAGGAGTTTGAGAAAATAAGTAAGGGTGGCACAACTGTATTTATAAGTCATAGGCTTGGGTCCACAAAGCTAGCCCAGAAGATTTTTGTCCTTGAAAATGGCACCATCATAGAAAAGGGTACCCATGAGGAACTTATGGAGAAAAGAGGGGTCTATGAGAAAATGTATGAAAGTCAAAGGAGTTGGTATTTATGATGGGCCAGAAGAATAATAATATATCTCTTTATAAAATACTAAAAAACATACTCCCTATGATATTTGAAACTTGTCCAGTATATTTTACTCTTTATAATTTATTATCAATTATTCATGGAGTATCTCATGTGGTTACTGTTATTATGACTCAAAAGTTTTTCGATGCTATTGCTAATGCAGTGAGTAACAAAGGGAGTTTTAAAGAAGTACTATTAATGGTATTGGCCTTAGGAGCCACATTAGTAATCAATCAAATATTAAACGGAGTTGCTAATTTTATTCCTGATGATATAGGTTTTAGAGTTCAAGGTAATATTGGAGGCAAAATTAATGAAAAGGCAGGAAAGTTTGATGCATTAACCTTTGAAGTTCCTTCAAATTTAGATGCTATAAACAAGGCTAATGAGGGATTACTTAATAGTATGTATCTAGTATTTATAATTTCAACTATTTTAACCTTTTACTTTCCATACTTTTTAGTAATGGGAATTTACCTTTATAGCTTAAAACCAATACTAGCAATATCGCTTGTAATTATATTTATACCAGTAGCTCTTACTCAGCTTTTAAGGCTAAAGGTATTTACAAAGTTATCTGATGAATCAGCACCTATAAGAAGAGAATTTCAGTATTATGAGAAATGCATTATTGATAAGGAATACTTTAAAGAAACAAGACTTCTTGGGGCTTTTAAATATTTTAGGGATTTATATTTGTTAGCTATTGATTTACTAAATAAGAAGATTTGGAAGGCAGAAAAGACCTCTGGAATCATGGAGCTTACAATGAAGGCAATAACACTTTTAGGATATTTGGTCATTTTATATTTACTTGTAATTGCGCTAATCAAGGGGGACATTACGGTAGGAGCCTTCGGTGCAGTATTTGCATCTATTGGCAGTATGTTTAACATCATGGAGGAAATAGTATGTAGACATGTGGGTGCCATTACGGAAAACTTAGGTAATGTAAAAGGGCTAATAAAGCTTTTAGAAATGCCTGAAAGAGAAGGAGAAGATAGTGATAGAAATGAGGTTACTGGAATAACTCTCACAGAGGTTTCCTTTAAATATCCAGGAGCAGATAAAGAAGCACTAAGCAATATCAATTTAGAAGTTCAGCCAGGAGAAACCATTGCGATTGTTGGTGAAAATGGTGCAGGAAAAAGTACCTTAGTAAAGCTCATGATAGGACTATTTTCTCCAAGCAGTGGAAGTGTCACTTTAGGGAAGGTGGAAACCTCTAAAGCTTCTATGAAATCCTTATATAAAAATGTATCTGCAGTATTTCAAAACTACCAAAGATACAAAATGACTTTAGGTGAAAATGTTACTATAAGTGACTTTAAAGGCAATAGTGAGGTCAATAGAGATAATAAAGAGAAATTAAGCAGTGCCTTAAATAAAGCAGATTTAATTATAGATGAAGAAAAGTTTAAAGATTCCTATGACACCATGCTGTCAAGAGAGTTTGATGGGATAGACTTATCTGGTGGTCAATGGCAAAGAATAGCAATTGCAAGGGGGTTTTATAGGAATTATCACACCATTGTTTTGGATGAACCTACTGCTGCCATAGATCCAATAGAAGAAACTAAAATTTATAATAAATTTGTAGACATGTCTAAAGGTAAAACTGCCATAATTGTAACTCATAGATTAGGCTCAGCAAAGATAGCAGATAGAATCGTGGTGCTGGATAATGGGGGAATAAGCGAAATAGGTACCCATGAAGAACTTATGAGTAAAAATGGGAAATATGCAGAGATGTATAGGGCTCAAAGCAAGTGGTATGCTTAGTCTTAGTAAGGTTCAATTTAAGAGGATAGAATTAGATAACCTAGTTTTTTGAATTGTGAAATAAAGACATTATAAAATTCTATTTGAATAATAGGTTATAAAAAAGACATCTCTTTTTCATATAAAAATAGCACCATTATCATAATATTGAATATCCTATTATTAGGGATGGGACAAGCTTTTTATCTCTAATAAAAAACAGGTGATGAATATATGTTTGGAACAGAATTTCAATCTCAAGTTGCTAATAATTTAATAACTCAAAACAGTCCTGTAACAATTGGATCAGCTTGTGTTGCTGAGCTAGAGAATAACGTCTTTGTTTTGCTTGTTGAAATAGAAGTGCAAGTTCCAGGTCCAGATATTGAACAAGTGCTCATAATAAGATTAACACCAGCTCAAGCAGCTGTGTTAATACCACAAGTTGGTCGTTGTAGAATAGTAAATCAAATTCCAACCCAAGCACCTGGAAGAGAAGTAAATCTTATTTGCGGATTTGCATTTGGTCAGAATATATTCTTAGTATTTGACGTTGAAACCAACACAACAGATGAGCTAGTTTTAGTTAGAGTTCCTTCATGCCCAATTGTTGGATAAAACTAATAAACTAAAATTTGGAGATTAATTATAATATTAAGAAGCACGATTTCTATTTTTAAAAAATAATCTATAGTATGAGATAAGGAGTCAGTGCACTGGGGATAACTCTCAGTGTACTGACTTTGTTATAAATTTTATATTATCCTTAAATCTTTATACCTTTTCCATTAGATTTTGCAAGAAAAGTAGCAGATGCTCTTAAAGTTCTAAGAAAATAAACAAATTTGAATACCTATGGAATATCCATAGGTATTCTTCTTAAACATTTGATTTAGAATGTAAAAATGCCGTAAAATTCACTTCTGAATAATACGGCATTAAGAAGTTATTAGATTTTTAATTTTAGTTATTAAATAAGAAAACTTGGAATTAGCATGTTTAATTTACATGATTAATATTACCAACGCTCATAATATACTATATCTTCGAGTTTCTTTCTTGGACGAGGTTTTGGAGTTTCATCAGGATAGCCAATAGTTATAACTCCAACTACATATTTGTCAGAAGGTATATTTAAAACTGGCCTAATCTCTTCTTGCGTAAACTCAGCAACCCAGCAGGCTCCTAGTCCTGAATTATTAGCTTGTAGCAACATATATCCTGCTGAAATTGAGGTGTCTCTAATAATTCGTTTCACCTCATCATCGGGACTATTATCATCCAAATAAACATCTATACCTTCTTTTATTCTACAACGTATATCTGCAACGCATACAATAAAAACAGGAGCTGTAAGCATCCATTTTTGATTATGAGAAGCCTCCATTACATTCTGTCTCATTTTTTCAGACCTTACTACTATATAGCGCCAAGGTTGTGTATTATTACCTGATGGCGCAAGTCTTCCACTCTCAAGTACCCCATTTATTTTTTCATCTTCAACTGGCTTGTCAGCATATTTTCTTATGCTTCTACGCATTTCAATTTCTTTAATCATATATTGTTTTCACTTCTTTCAATTATATTTTAATACATTTTATCATACCATTTTGCCACGATTACTTATAATCATATCATTTAAGGGTAATTGATTCCATATAACTAATAAATTACAGAGTATTTATATATTATTTTTTAACACTGTATTGTTCAGTTTTCAAAGAACATTATTATTACCCTAAATTTCACTAGCTGCATTGCTTGATTATCAAGAGGTGTCTTAATGATTCTTAGTAATGTTCATCTCAAATGGAGCAGGGGAGTTGAATATAATTGTTAAGGATTAGGAGATAATGCTTAATTAATATTTGCTTTTTTAAAAGTCTTTTAGTAGGCATAGATGTGTTTTTTTTATTGCTAAAAATATATTCAGATGCTACAGGTATATTGTTATGGTAATTATATGGTAAAATGAAACTTATATCATAGTGTTTTCCTATGTTAGATTATTTTATAATAATAGTAAAGGGGTATTGAATATGGGGTTAAAAAATTTAGAAACAAATAGGTTAATAATTAGAAGTACTAGGAAAGAAGATACGGATTTTTGCTTAAATATATGGTTAGATGAGGAAATGGGGAAATACTTATCAGACCCACCTCGTGAAAAAGCAAATGATATCTATTTGGAATGGAAAGAGAATGTAGAATTTTATGATGGTTGTTATTATTTTATTGCAGTTTCAAAGGAAACTGGAAATTGCATTGGAACCTGTAGTGCAATTCCAAGTGAAGACAAAAGGCAATGGGACTTAGGATATGCCATTCATAAAAACTACTGGCGTCAAGGCTATGCAACGGAAATGATAAAAGCATTAATTGACTTTTGTCATGATAATGGTGCTAAGAAAATAACAGCTCCTGTGGCACAACAAAACAAGGGTTCAAATGCAGTGCTAAAAAAGCTTAACTTTTATATTGAAAAAGAAGGTACTTTCAAAAAATCTGGCACCGACATTATATATGATGAGTATGTATATGCCCTTGATTTAGAATAATTCTTGCTTTAGTAAGATTAATAATATTTTCAGGGTAGTGTAGTGCAAATGAGAAACTAAGCAAAAGTTGGAGGTATATTATTACAGTAATTATATGGTAAAATAGTGATGGGTTAAATTAAGGGGTGATTACATATGTTGATATTATCAGGTGGGGGAGATCCAGAAAAAGTTAAGCCAATTGATGATTTTTTTGACAGTAAAATAAATAAAGAAAAAGTGTTGATATATATTCCCGTTGCAATGGAGGAATCGAGTTTTACTTATGAGGAATGCTATGAGTGGTTTTCAAAAACTTATAGGGAATATGGAATTCATAAAATTCAGATGTGGACTGATTTGAAGGGAAAGAAACTATCTAGTGAACATGCAGGAGTGTTCATTGGAGGAGGAAATACTTATAAGCTACTAAAGATCATGAAAGATACAAACTTTGATAAAGAAGTTATTAACTTTTTAAGTGATGGTGGTGTTGTTTATGGAGGTTCTGCTGGAGCTATTATATTTGGAAAAACAATTGATTCAGCAAAATATGCAGATAAGAATATAGTTAATTTAATGGATACAAAAGGGTTGAATCTTTTAAATAATAAGGATGTTTGGTGTCATTATAAGAAAGAAGATGATGAGTTAATTAATTTTTATGATAATGAGCTATACATTTTATATGAGGAGTCAGGGATTATTATTGATGGACAAGATATCAAAGGAATAGGGAAAAAATATAAAGTGAAATCCTTATAATTTAAAGCACAAGGATGATTGTTTAATTTCAAAGGTTCAGAAAGTTTGGTGATAACATAATGGAGGTTGCATATGAAAAATAATAATAAAATAATAAAAAACATCCCTTTTATATTTTTTATCTTATTACCAATTATAATGATAATTTTTAGAAGTAATGGAATCACTCTTATGAATAATACCTATGCAAATTTATATTTAATTATTTATGCAGCAATTTCAATAAAGTTTATTTTCGGAACTAATAAAAACTCTAAGTGGTTAGGGATATATGTGTTTATTTATGTACTATTTGAATTTTGTACTTACACTGGTTCATATGAATCATACAAATCTCCAAAAAATAAAAATACTGTAATTGTAGAATATATAAATGTGTTTCCTCATGCAGAAAAATTAAAGGTTTATAAAAGGTCTTTTATTATATTAAAAAAAGAACTAGTAGAAACTCCTGCCGCTGGCTCAGGAGACTATAAAATATTATGGAAAGGTGATAGCTCTGTAATAGTAACTGGAACTCCTATAGCAAGTTTTAGAAATTCTTATGAGAATGGTAGTCTTGATAATCATTATAAAAATATGATAAATGAAGGTACAATTGAATTAATTTTTACTGAAGGAATTCTGATAAACATAGAATAATGTAAGATTTGACTTTAGTTCCGCTATAAAAGAATATGAATTTAACTAATCAACCTCTGTAAGAATGCAGAGGTTGATTTTTTTGCTTAACAAAGCAAGCTTAATAAGCTGATGCCCAAATATAACAAATGGTGTTTACTTGAAATATGTATAAGAAAGTAGGCATGTACTAGCAAATTATAAAATATAAATAATAAAGGAGAAGTCAAATATGATGGTAAATATAAAGATTACTTAGAAAAGAGCAGAACTATTTAATTAAGGCATCCTTAAAAAATAAATAAGTCAGTATGTTTGTCTATTTTAGTTATACTGCGTCAGCAGAACCCTTAGATAGCGCAACTATCTGTGGAACCTGTTTCCTTGTCGGCACAAGCTTGCTTGTGAACTCAAAATATCCTTCACATCTTTGACTTGTTATTTATTTTCAGATGCCTAATAATAAGTTAAGACTTAGTTTTATAACTGTAAAGCTAGGCCTATTTTTATTGTAAAAGTATAAATATGTAAAACATTCAGTTAATTTATGGTAAAATATAAGTAGAGAAGAATAATACACTTGAAAATAGGATGTAGTAATTTTAAAGCTACAACACAAACATTACGGAAAAAATAAATATAGGCTTCTAATTTTTAATAAAGTACGATGATAGCATAATGGAGGTTAAATATGAAAAGTAAGGATATAACAATTAAAAACATTTTGCTGATGCTTTTAATCTTTTTACCAATTTTAATGATAGTTTTAGAGAAAAATGGAATCACACTTATGAATAATACCTATGTATACATATATTTAGTTATTTATCTAGGGCTTTCAGTAACTTATGCCTTAGTAACTAATAAAACTTCTAATTGGCTAGGGCCACTTGTACTTATTTATCTAATATTTGCATTTTGTAGTTACACTGGTTCATATCGTTCATACAAATCGCCAAATAATAAAAATACAGTAATAGTAGAAAGTGTAAGTCAGTTTCTTTATCCTACAGATTTAAAAATTAACAAAAGAACTTGTGTTATTTTTAAAAAAGAAATAATAGAAATTCCTGATGGTGGTTCAAGGGGATTAAGTGTATTCTGGAGAGACGATAGTTCAATAGTAGTAACCGGTGGTGGTGTAGAAGCGTTTAAAGATATTTACACCAATTATACTTATAATATCCATTATAGAAACATGATAAATGAAGGTGCAATTGAATTGTTTTCACATGAAGGTATGATGATAAAAATAGATTAAGGTATAGTTTGAGGAAGAAAAATGAATAGATTGAACAGAATAGATTTAAAAAAATTTAATGAAAGAATAAAGTAACTTTATGTATAATAGGCTAAGGCTAAAATGAGCTATTCAGCCTAAAGTTATAAATTTTTGTACAGCTACTAGAAGCGCTAGCATTATGTTTAGGCTTAAAATATAATAAAAATAAATATCTGTAGAACTATGTGAAGTAAGGATAGTAATGAATTATTTGTTTATTACCATCCTTTATTTTTATTTTTGATAGAAATAGTGAAAATTCAACGAAGTATTAGGTGAATAGAAAAACACTTAAAAATGAGCTTGTATAGAAAAGAGGTTAATTATGGAGATTTCTGAAGAAAATTTTATTCATCAATTAAAGCTGCAAAATGAAGAAGCTTTAAGTTATATCTTAGAGCAATATGGTTGGATTATTAAATCTACTGTAAAAAAACATCTGTATAATTTAGAAAGTCTTCAAGGTGAATGTATAAATGACATACTTATGGCAGTTTGGTACAACATCCATAGCTTTGATGAGAGTAGAAGTGAATTTAAAAACTGGCTAGCTGGTGTAGCAAAATATAAATGCATAGATTATAAAAGAAAGTATTTGAAGAATTTAGGTCATGAAGATGTTGACAATTTAGAGATCAGTGTAGAAGATAACTCATTGAATGAAATACTCAATAATGAGCTTAATAAAGATTTAGATTCCATGCTTAACTGCTTAAAGAAAGAGGACAAAGATTTATTTCTAAAGCTATATTTAGAGGAAAAAGCTATGGATCAGGTATGTTTTGAAACGGGTATGAAAAGAGAGGTTATTTACAACAGGCTATCAAGAGCAAAAAAGAAGATTAAAAATGTACTGAATACAAATGAAAGCAGGGTGTAATCTAATGGGCAATAATATATATGATATGTTAAATGATAACAATATTGATTTAGAAGGATTAGATAGAGAAGGATTTAATCCTATTGAAAAAAAACAAATAGAAGCTAGATTTAAAAAGTCTATTAAAAAAAATGAGAAAAAGAACATAAAGAAGGGAATAATGGCAGCAGCTATTGTAATTGCTATTGCGGTAGGAACTGTTGGAAGTGGTTTTGGAACTTCTGTAGCTGCTGCAATTAAGTTAGCAACAGCAGATATGGGATTATTTTTAGGCACTAATAAGGATTTAGGTAGATATAAAACTGTAGTTGATCAAAGTAAAAGTAGTGAGGCTATAAGTGTCCAATTAAATGAAGTTATACTAAATGGAAATGAATTAGTAGTGTCAACCACAATTAAATACGAGAAAGGTGATTTAAAAATTGAAAGTATTGATGTCCATGGAGAAGTATTTATAAATGGAGTAGAGCTATCAGAATCCTCCAGTGGAGTTGGAAAAATTACTGAGGATTCCACATTTCAGCAGGTAGTGACCTATAGTCTTAAGGACAATGAACTAAAAGGGGACTTAGCAGTAAAAATAGTTTATCCATCAATATTGTTAAATGGAGAAGTAACTAATATAAAACCTTATGAATTTGAATTTAATACTAATGGGGATAAATTAGCTGGAGACACTATAAAACTTCCAATAAATCATAACTTTACTTTGGAAAATGGTAGTATAGTAACACTAAAAAATTATGTAAGCAATAAAGTTAGTACAAAGTTATTTTTAGATATTGATAATACAAATAAATCTGAGACTGTTTATGATATACAGTTAAGGGGCTATGATAATTGTGGAAATAAAATTGTGTTTAAACCAAGAATTATGAGTGCAGACCAAGGTATTCTTGAACTATCAACTGCATTAGGTGAAGAAATCAGTGATGAGGCAATAGAGATAACCTTAACACCATATGCAGCGGCTTTTTCAGAGGGTAATGGAATTTTCAATAGTGACTTGAAGCAGGTTGAGAAAAAAGTAGCCTTTCCAGGCAAAAATCAAAAGTTAGATAATGGTTATAAGCAAGTTGGCGAAGAATTTACTATTAAAATAAAGTAAGGTATGTATTCTACTTGCTAATTAATAAACTTTTTTAAAACTAAGAACTTTCAACAATTTGCATTGTTCAATTTGACCAATGCAAATTTTTTATAAAATAGCAGGCTTACAATTCATTCAAGAGAAATATAGCTAATTATATGGAAAAGATATTAGGTTTAAAACTACTCTTGAAAATGTTGGAATTCAACCTTTGTTTAAAGTATAATAGAGATATATACTTAGATAAATAGTTTCGATATTTGATAATGAATAAACAGAAGTCAAGAGATATTATAAAGTTATAAATATTTATTCTAAAAGTAGATTTAGTAATCTAATGGAGAACTATGAAACACTATAAAATTTAAGGAGGACAATAAAATGCCAGAATCAAATAACATTTTATCATGGACATTAATATCAGAGTGCCCAATTCCTAATGATGCAAAGGATTTACTAGTGGAAGGGGAGGTAGCAATTGCTGCTTATAAAACCTTCCGCGATAGTGCTATATTTACTAATAAGAGATTAATCGTAAGAGATTCACAGGGACTTACAGGAAAAAAAGTAGAGATATACTCACTACCATACTCATCAATTAACATGTGGTCTACAGAAAATGCAGGAAAATTATTTGATATGAATGCTGAAGTTGAACTTTGGACAAGGGCAGGGCATATAAAAGTAAACTTAAACAAAGATGTGGATATACGTAAGTTTGATAAACTAATAGCAAGTGTTCTTTTAAAATAATATGTAAAATTGGAAGTGCTCACATGTTAGATAAATAATATATCATTCATTGGTTTAGAAGGTAGCTAAAGGTATGGTTAAAAATACTCTTAGCTACTTTTTTCTTACATAAATGCAATATTGAAGAATTGAAGCAAAGTATTAATTAGTGTTTCATTAGGTATCTGAAAATAAATGACAAGTGAAAAATATTTTGAGTTCACGAGCAAGCTTGTGCTGACAAGGAGCTTGTTGACCTAGTATAACAGTAGTTAGAGGAAAATACTGACTTGTTTATTTTTGAAGATGCCTTATGCTAAATCTAAAAAAATTAAAACAAAAATTGAGTTTTAGAAAAACTGATCAATAGAAAAAGAAAGTTTAAAGCAAAGTGTTACTTTTTTAAAATCAATAAGGTCTTTATAGTTATAGGGTATTTAGAGAAGATATATTAGGGGGTGAAGAGTTTTTGAGTACAGATTCTTTGTTGGTAGAGAAAGTTCTAAAAGGTGATGAGAAGGCATATGAAACTCTTATTGTGAAGTATCAAGATACTATCTACGGCTTTTTATATAAAAACAACTTGGATAAAGAGGATAGTGAAGATATCATGCAAGAAGCCTTTTTAAAAGCCTATAAAAATTTATATAAACTCGAAGATAAGTCTAGCTTTTATCACTGGTTATTCAAAATTACAATTAATACAATGAACACTCATTTAAAAAAGAGGAAAAAATCCACTGTGGAGTTTGATGAGTCTTTTGAAAACTTAAAATCCGATGATAAATACAATCCTGAAAATATGCTAGAGCTAAAGGAGAAAGAGAGAGAACTACATAGAAGATTGAGCATTCTTAAGGAAGATCAAAAGAATATTATTTTGCTTAAATTTGTCCATGGATTTTCTTATAAGGAAATAGCAGAATTTCTTAAAATTAATGAAGATACGGTTAAAATGAAGGCCTTTAGAGCAAAGAAAAAATTATATTTCTCAAGTGGAGATGAATTAGAAGAGGGAGGTATTTTAAATGAAGTGTAATGAAGAAAACTTATATAATTATATTGAAAACAAACTTGATGATGAAAACTTAAAAATGGTTGAAGAGCATATTAGAGTTTGTAAAAAATGCACAGAAGTTTTAAATGCCTTTAAGCTTATGGAAAGTATTAGTGAAACTCCACTTCATGCACCTTCAGGATTTGCAGCTACTGTGATGAGTAAAATAGACAAGGGCTTATATTCAAGGAAAAAGTATTTTTACCTAAATAAAATAATTGGAAGTAGAAGGACAGTTGCAAAGTGCACAGCAGTAGCAGTGCTAGCTTTTGCAGTAATAAGTATACCTATGTTTAATGAAAAGTTTAATTTAGTAGGTAAATTAAAGAACAATAATATAGCTAGAGTGCAAAAGGAAAATGTACAGAAAGAGGATATAGATGAAAAATCTAAAAATATCCTTCTTAAGTACAATTATCATATAGAGGAGAAGCTTAGTGAAAAGCAAATTGTGATAAATGAATCCTTTGGGTCAAATTTAGAAATAGAAGCATCTAAGGAGATAGGCCTTGATTTAGCACAATACAAGCATGTGGAAGTTAAGCAAGTAACTTATGCCTTAAGGGAAAAATCAAAGTATAACTTCAATGGAAGTATAAGCGCTGTTTTATACTATAATGATAAAAACGAATTAATAGGGGGGGGCTTATCTTACGATGGGTATGATCCAGGAATATTTCCAATAAATAGCCGAAGTCAGGTTAGACCTGAGGGTTTTGAACCAGCAACCTTTAAGTTTGAAAATATAGAAAGTGTTGAACTAATTAAATTTACAAATGGAAGTGATGGAAACCTAGGTGTAGAAAAGAGAACCACTATTACTAATAATTTAGAGAAGTTTTTATCTGTATTAGAAACCTCTAAACCAATTAATAAAGAGTTCAGTGGAAAGAGATCTGTAGAAAATCAATATATGATATGCATTAATTATAAAGATAAGGCTGAGCTAAGATTATATTATTATAAGGATATAAACAAAATAGATATTGTTGGATTAAAGGACTGGCATTATGAAACAACAGATGATCTTAGGGCATTAATTGAAACAGAGGATTTAACAAAGGAATCAAAAGAAGTCTCTAAAAGAGATTTACGTAATAAAATTGCCAATAGTGTAGACTATTTCACAAGTGCAAAAGGAAGCTTTAGATGGAACCAGAAAAGGTTTAATAATGATGTTACAGTAGATTACAAGGTGGAACTTAAAGATACCCCATCAAGCTATGAAAAAGAAACTTCAAAAGATGGAAATATACTTGAAGCAACTCTTAATGGAAATATGAAGACTATATTTGACAACAATACAAAAACCTATAGATCTGGTGAGGTATCCACATCTAAAGGAGGTACCACAAGGAATAATATAGAAAATAAATACGCTACTGCATCAGATGGTAGTAGTGAAGTCTATCTAAGACCTGACCCTTTATTTTTAATTTATGCAAAAGAAAGTTTGTTTAATCAAAACTTGGCAGTTGGAATTTTAAAAGATGAATCAAAGTGGTCTATATCTGCCGTAGAAAAGTATTTAGAGCTGGATGCAGCGGTAATTGAGGGCACCTTTGATAATTACTATTCAGTTAAATTTGATTCAACAAAATATAAGGCTTGGGTGGAAAAAAATACTGGTATAATATTAAAGATGGAATGGTATGATGAAAATGGAGAGACAACAACTGAACTAGAAACCACTTTTATAAAATTAAATATACCAATAGATGATAAAGAGATGAAAAAAGACACTACAGGGTATACTGAAGCTTACTAAAAATAATCATTATAATAAAATATAACAAGGATATTACATTAATATGTCTAATTGTATTTTACATTGTCTTTAAAATAAGTTGCCTAAAACTTATTTTATAATGTAGAAATGATAGTGCAACTTATATGCTAAAGTATGGCTATTATGTAGCAAATAAATGATTACAGAGGAGTAGTACTTAAAGTATAATAGAAATAACTACTTACAATGTAACAGTTAATATTTAACTTAGAAATTTGGAGGTCACAGTTACAATAAAAGTGACCATTATAGAGAGAGCGAGGGGAATATGCTATGTGGCAATGTCCTAAATGCGGACGTAATTTTAAGAATACAGACCAAGATCATTTCTGCGGTGAGCCACCGAAGACTATTGAGGCTTATATTGATGCACAATCTGAAGAGGTTAGACCACTACTAAATCAAGTGAGAGATACACTTCGTGCAGCACTCCCAAATGCACAAGAACGTATCTCGTGGAGTATGCCAACTTACTGGAATAAGCAAAATATAATTCATTTTGCGGCATTTAAAAATCACATTGGGTTGTACCCTGGACCTGAGGCTGTAGTGCATTTCACTGAAAGACTAAGTGAATACAAGACAAGTAAAGGTGCAGTGCAGTTTCCCTATAGCAAGCAGTTGCCACTCCAGCTTATTGCAGAAATAGCAATATGGTGTTACCATAATGGGAACCATCATTAATAAGGAAAGGGTATGCACAAATGTATACCCTTTCCTTATATGTTAAAAATATGATAGTAATTTAAACTACTTTTCTAATTTAATTAAAATTAAACCTATTATTTTTTTAACCAAACATAGAGAAGAACAAAAGAAAAAACAAGAGGCTTTTTAATAATTAGTTAGTGTGATAAAGTGTTATAATTTCACATGAGTACATTTACCATATTATAGTCAATCTACATTGAGAATAAGAGGGATATGTAAGTAGCCTATAATTTCTACAATGAGAGAAATTATAGGCTACTTATATTAAAGAGAATGCAAAGAGAGTTAGTTAAATTTATGCAGTGTGTTTATTGTATATAATTAAGATTTTATTATAGTTAGATATTACAGAAGAAAATTGCCCTGTATGTAAAGTTTGTTTATGGTAAAATATTATTAAAGAGAAGTATTACCTTTCAGTTTAGGGGAATTCATATTTATAAATAACAATTATGATGGAGATGATTTTTAATGAGAAAAGATTTAGATAAAACTATGGATTTGTTAAAGAAATATGATCAGGAGCATTTACTACACTTCTATAGCTTTTTAAGTGAAGAGGAGAAATCAGAATTAATTAACGAAATACTTTCAATAGATTTTGATTTAGTGCAAGATACATATAATGGCGTGAAATGTGATGATAGTGAAAAAGTGGATAATGAGTTTAAGCCACTTAAAGCAAAGAGTCTTAAATTGTACACAGAAGAAGAAAGAGTTAACTTATATAATATTGGAATGGATGCACTAACAAAGGGCAGGGTTGCTGTTTATTTAGTTGCAGGTGGGCAAGGCACTAGGCTTGGGCATAAAGGACCAAAGGGTACATTCAGTATAGGTTTACCATCAGGAAAATCACTGTTTCAACTTCAATGTGAGAGGCTAATTTATCTATCAAAAGAGTGTAAAAAGTATATTCCATTATATATCATGACAAGTGTTGATAATCATCAAGATACAGTAAGCTTTTTTGAAGAACATAATTATTTTGGTTATCCTAAAAGTATGATAATGTTTTTTAAACAGCGAACCATGCCTGCTGTAGGTGAAGATGGAAAGATACTTTTGTCTGATAAGGGTAGAATTGTTATGAGTTCTAATGGAAATGGCGGTTGCTTTCTTGCTTTAAAAGAATCAGGAGCTCTTGAGGATATGAAATCTAAAGGAGTTGAATGGTTGTTTATATATGGAATTGATAACGCCTTAGTAAGAGTAGCTGATCCACTTTTTATTGGATTTACTATAAGTTCAAAGCAGTTAGCAGCTAGTAAAGTAGTAGAGAAAAAGTATGCCGAAGAAAAAGTAGGGGTTTTGTGCTATAAGAATAATAAACCTGCTATTGTTGAATATTCTGAGATGCAAAATATAATTGCAAGTGAGGTTGATTCAGAAGGAAAACTCGTTTATTCAAATGCAAATATATTAAATCATTTATTAAATATAAAATTCATAGAAAAAATAATAGAGGAACCTTTACCACTACATATTGCACATAAAAAAATTGAACATTTAGATAGTCATGGAAGGAAAGTATTACCTACAGAACCTAATGGTTATAAGTTTGAATATTTCTTATTTGATATATTTGAAAAATTGGAGGACATGGCAGCCTTAGAAGTGAAAAGAGAAGAGGAATTTGCCCCAGTAAAAAATAAAGAGGGAGAAGATAGTCCTGAAACAGCAAAGAAATTAATTTTAAATTTACATAAAAAATGGCTCACTGACGCAGGATTTAATAAGGAGGAGTTAGAAAAAAATCAAATTGAAGTTTCTCCTTTAACATCATATTACGGAGATAATTTAAAGGGTAAAAATATTAATGAAATCTAGAAGGTGAGTTTTATTCATCATTAGATTTATAGAGAAGCAACTTAAGTAATAGATAATTTATTACTTAAGTTGTTTATTATTTTATCAGCATAAACACATGCACTTCTTAGTGTTTTCAGGGTATATAAGTAGGACTAACTTAGGTTAAATCCGGTAAAACCCGCATAAACACTATATATTGCTATATTTTTTTTATTGTTAACAATATTTAAATTTAACAATATAATAATAAGTATTAATACCTATAGGAAAAAACTACACAATAAAGCCCTAAGTAAAAATACTTAGGGTTATGTTAATTTGCATTATTTTCTTTTAGTAGACTCCCTAAGTCCTGTGTGAAATTATTAGGATAGTCATATATTTTGCCTTCCCAAGTTCTGATTTTAACATAGTTCTTACCTCTAGATATGATATATTGAGGCAAAATTGGAGTTTTTCCATCTCCATTTGGAGCGTTAACAATGTAAGTTGGGATTGCCATTCCAGAGGTATAACCCCTGAGATATTCCATTATTTCAATACCATCATCTATAGATGTATTAAAGTGGGTGGTTCCAACTACACTTTTAGCATGGAATATATAGTAAGGCCTAACCCTGCATTTTAAAAGCTGCTGATTTAGAAGTCGCATTACAAACTTATCATTATTTATGCCGTTTAATAGTACTGCCTGATTTCCTAGGGGAATTCCTATATTAGATAATTTATCACAGGCTTCTTTTGCTTCTTTTGTGATTTCTAAAGGGTGATTAAAATGGGTATTTATATAAATAGGTGAATACTTTTTAAAGATATTAAGTAAATTTTCAGTAATTCTTTGAGGTAAGTTCACAAGGGTACGAGTACCAAGTCGAATATAATCTACTGTTGGTATATTATATATTTCTCCGAGCAGCCAATCGAGGGTATCATCAGACAACATAAGAGCATCGCCACCAGTGATTAATACATCACGTATTTCAGGGTTATTTCTTATATAGTCAATGGATTCTTGGAGAACTTCTTTAGTTTTGTGGGTGTCAAAAGTGCCAATGTTTCTTCGTCTTTGACAATGCCTACAAAAGGATGAGCAAAGATTTGTAACATTAATAATTAGTCTATCAGGATATCTCCTTGTAATAGCACCAGCTGGATTAGTAAATTCTTCTCCCATGGGATCAATAGAGCCATGCTGGTTTAATTCTAAAATAGTAGGAATAGATTGAAGCCTTACTGGATTTAGCTTATTATCATCCATTAAAGAGGCATAGTAAGGTGAGATTCCCCATCTGAATTTTTCTTGAACTTTTTTTATACTTGCAATTTCAGAGTCATCCAATTCTACAATTTGACATAGTAAATCTACATCTTGAATTCTATTTCTTATATGCCATTGCCAATCATTCCAATCAGCTTCTGTTCCATTAAGTAGGGACAGAATTTTTTTCTTTTTTTCTTGATTTTTAGCTTCTGCAGTATTGGATAACCCCTTAGGTATAGTATCCTTAATCTTTGTATAATCCTCAATTTTTGATTTTAATTCTTCTGCACGATTAAGTGCACACATAGTTTTGTTTTTTTCTTTAGCCATAAGACCCTCCTTTATGTTTTTATTATATATGGAACCAAAGCGAAGACTTAACTTAGTATTGAAGCTACATTGGTTCCCTTAAGGCTTTTTTAAAGATGAATAAGATAAAGTTTCGCCAGGTAAACTTTAAGAAAAGCAAGTTTACCTTTAAGTGTATTTCTGCTATATAAAGATAACTTAAACCATAATACTACATATAGAGAGTCAAAGTGAAGATTTACCCCATATATGAGCCAACTTGTTTTCCTAAGACCTTTGGAAAAAAGTAAGCCAAGATTTCACGAAGAAATCCTATATGCGGTATATAAAAAGTTTCTCTGTAAAAGTAATTTTTAGGAAATAATGATATTAAATTACTTATTACATTATATAATAACATAATATTCAAAATATATAAATATTTTCGACAAATATTTAAAAAGCAGCTAAAAGTATGACTTAAAATACTTTTAGCTGCTTTTTATTCATAAACCTAATATTAAAAACCTTACTTATTAGTCTTTAATATATTACCTATTACTTTAAAACTAAGCTTTTGCCCATTATATAACACAAGTCCTTTGTAAATTTTAGCTGCTAGCATTATGGTTAACATAGAAAAAATTAGGAGTAGTGCTGTTGATATGAATCCCGATGCCATACCCATGGTGCCTGTAATAAGATCAGCTGGCACTATAAAGGGAGAAGTGAAGGGAATATATCTAGCTACGGAGAGTATACCTTCTTTACCAAGGATTGGGGCAAAGTAACAAACTAACCAGCTTATAATTACTGGCATTTGAAATACTGCTTGAGTAGAGGCCACATCCTCTGGTTTTGAAACCATGCAGCCGGCAACAGCAGCAATAATGCAATAAAACAAGAAGCCAAAGCAAAAGAAGGCTATTGCAAGTAGCACCGCTGGAAGGGTTAAGGCAGTTTCTCCTAAGTTATCCTTTAAAAAGTTTATGATGGTAATTGCAGAATTCTCATAGTTAGGATAAATACTTTGAGCAATAGCATTGCCACCATATAATCCTACAGCGCCTGCTGCAATCCAAGTTACAAATTGTCCCAATGCCATGGAGGTAACTGCAAGTACTTTACCAGTTATCATAGCATAGGGATGTACTGACGTTAGTAACACCTCCATGAGTTTAGAGGTTTTTTCTGTAGATACTGATTTACTGATGGTCTGACCATAAAGTAGGAGCATAAAGTACATTATAAAGCTAAATACCATAGGTGCTGCTACTTTAATTATTTTGGTTACTACACTAGAATTTTCACCAATTTCTGAAAAGGATACTACTGCTGGTTTAAGTACTCCAACAAGTTGCTCCGAGGATAATCCTACCTGTAGGAGTTTGTTTGTTTCAAAAGCAGAGGACATTGAGCTAAGTAGGGATTCTGCTTCACCTTTTGAGACCTTTGAATTTTCAGGTATAAGAGCTTTTAATTCGTAGCCTAAGTCTTTCTTTGTAATAACTATAGCTATAGCCTCAGAAGACTTTTCTCCTGCAGCTTTAACAGCTTCTTTACTAGATTTATCAATAACGTTTATATACTCAGCTTCATTAAATTCATTTTTATTTGTCTGTGAAATTATATCCTTGTAATTGGTTGGCTGTAAGCCACTATTGTCTAATACATATACAGTTTTAATTGGAGAGGGTTCATTGTTATTCTCCTTATCAGGTTTAGCCACTACCAAATTTACCACTACTAATGCTCCTACTATAAGTAAGGTAACTAAGGTAGTAACAAGTTTAAACCCAATGCCCTTTGTAGCCTGTGAAAGGGTAAAGGCATACACTGAAGTCCATCCTCTAAAATTATCTTTCATTTTTCCTTCCCCCTTTTACACCGTCTTTGAAATTTTAATAAGTTCTTTAAGTTTAATTTTATTACCATTATGGAGTATTAGTGTTTCGTAAACTTTTGCCACAAATTTAAATAATAAGATTATAGTTATTATTTGAAGTGCAATAGCAGCTGCTACAAATGGTAGAGTTACCTTTCCAATTAAAAGGGCACCAGGCAATATAAAAACTGAGGACAAAGGGAATAAGAAAGAGAATATAACAAAGCCATTAATTCCCGAAGCCATTAATACACCAGCCGCACCCATTCCAACATATGCTCCAATTAAGTTAATCATGGTGAACAAGGTAAGCCCTTCACTCAATTCTTCAAGCCTACTTACAGAGGCTCCTGCAAGGCCTGCTAAGGTTGCATATATAATCATTCCAATTCCAATGAGTATTAAACAAAGAATAATATTAGTTATATTTAAATTCTGAAAAATATTCTTTGGAAGATACTGAGAAAGTATGCTTTCTCCACTGCTTGAAGATAAACCACGTGAAATCATATTGGAAATAAACAATGCTACTATCATAGATATAACTTGAAACAGTACCGCGGTAAGCATGGCAAGGATTTTACCAACCATTATTGCTAGTGGTTTAACAGAAGTTAGTAGATATTCGATAACTCGAGTGGATTTTTCTGTTAGTATAGATGAAGCAATTTGTGTGCTTGCCATTATGTTCACCATCATAACTATAAATAGGATTCCATAAATGAACCCGTACTCGCCACCTGAAAGAGAGGTATCTTCTTTTACAACTTCTATACCAGTAACATCAGTGATAAACACCTCAGTTTTTACCTCTGCATTAATCATATCTAACTGGGTGCTATTTACCCCAAGTGCATTAAGTTTAATTGTTTCAAATTCCTTTTTTATAGAATCTGAAAGGGCATTTAAGTTGCTTTCTTTAACTGGCCCCTTAGTAGCTCTTACAAATTCTAAAGAATACTTATCTTGAACTTCACTAATAGTTAATATTATAGATTCTTGTTCGCTTTTTTCAATTCTTTCTGATACCACTGTATAGTCATCTTTCATTGGTTCAAAAGAAATATGCTTTAAACTTTCATCTTCAAGGAAACCTTTAAAATCTAATGCCGAAATGTTGGTTTTATTATTTACATAGATTTTTTTCACTGCATTAGGAGAAGTTGAGCCAGAACTATCCTTTGAAGTAAGTGCACTTACAATGGGCATAGAAATCAGCATTAATGCAAGTAGTATGGCAAATGAAATAATATAGGCTTTACTTTTTAATGTTTGTACAAGGGTAAAGGTGAAGACATCCTTCCAACCAGTAAGACTATTCTTTTTCATTAATGTCGCCTACCTTTTCAATAAATATTTCATGCAAGGAGGGTTCACGAAGTTCAAACTTAATAACTGGGATCTTATCTTCAATAAGTTTTCCTAAAAACTCCATAGCATGAGCTTCGTTATGAACTCTTAAATGATACTCACTTGGGGTTTTATTTACAATGTCTAGTTTAAAGGAGGCAATATAAGAAGAAATGTCTACATCACTTTTAACAAAAAGATTCACTCGCCCATAACCTTTCTTAATCTCATTCAAATTTCCTTGAAGGACTGCTTGGCCATGATTCAATATGGTAATATCAGAACAAAACTCTTCAATAGTAGGCATTTGATGACTAGACATAATTAGATATTTGTTCTTAGAAATTTCTTCTCTAATAATTGATTTAAATAAATCTGTATTCACTGGGTCAAGTCCACTTAAAGGTTCATCTAGAATAATTAATTCTGGATCAGAAATTAAAGTAGACATGAGCTGAATCTTTTGTTGATTTCCTTTAGATAATTGCTCTGCGCGATATGGCTTTGGAGCTTTTTTACCTTTTACCTTAGGTGGGAATACATACTCACTTACAGATAATCTCTCACTCCAGTATTCGATACGACTCATAGCAGTTTTTTTAGGTACATTTCTAAGCTTTGCAAAATACAAAAGCTGATCAAGTAAAGTATATTTTGGATATAATCCACGTTCCTCTGCTAGATAACCTACATTGGTTTTCAAGGGATCAAGGGGCTGACCCTTCCATTGTACTTCTCCCTCATCCTTTGCAAGCATTCCTAAGATGATACGAAGAGTTGTGGTCTTTCCAGCTCCATTTGTTCCTAGTAGAGCATATACTCCTGGTTTATCGATTTGAAAACTTAAGTTATTAACAACAACTTTGTCTCCATATTTTTTTGTCAAATTCTTAACACATAAAGTCATAACATCCCTCTTTCCTGAAACACATCAGATAATTTTTCGTATAACGGATCTCATTTTTAGTAGAACTATAACAGCATATGGAAGTTTCTAATCTACGATCTTATTGAATCTATAGCCACTCAGCTTAGTGAAGTTATTTTGGCGTAACAAAGTTACACTACAAAATGAGCTTGTTAATTATTAATTACTTATCTAAAAATTCAATCCCTCAACATGGTAATTATACTATAATATACCTAATTGAAAAAGTTAATTCCATTATATCTATTAAAAGTATTAGTTTATAATAAAATATCAAGGAGGAACTTCTATAGATCTTGTATATATAAGTTGTAACAGTATTGCTACATTACTTAATAAATTAAAAGCAACTTATAGGAAAGACAATGAAAAAGTAGGTTTATTATGTGTGTAGTTTCTTTATTGCATTCTATACCTTTGAAACGTGTTTCATAATATTCATTTATAAAAACTTCAAATTCAACCTATAGTGAGAAAGTAGATAACTATGGTATAATGGAATATAGTGGTAATGATTTAGATTTGGAGGGGATAACAGATCTAATTCAAAAGTAAAATATACTTTTAATAATTAATCTATAAAGGGGAAGTGTTAGATGTTAACAAAGATTAATTCAAAACAATCAAAACAGTGCAAACAGTTAAAACCACATCAGGGTATAGGAGTGTTTATTTTAGTTATTCTAGTTATGCTTTTTGTAGCAGCACCTATACAAATGGCCTTGGGGATGTACGGTGTAGCACTTACAGAGGTTATACTATTGTTAGTAGCCATAATTCCAGCAATACTTTTTAAAGCAAATTTAAAAGAAATATTTCCTTTAAAGAAGCCTTTACTTCGTGAAATTTTTGGGGTTTTACTTATATGGGCTGGTAGTTATGTTGCCGTAATACTTATAACTTTAATTATTGGATATTTTTTTCCGCAAGGACTTACAGAAGTAAGTAGTGGATTACAGAATGTATTCACTAGTGTACCTATGTGGATTGCCTTTATTATTATTGCAGTTATGCCAGCTATTTGTGAGGAAGCCTTGCATAGAGGACTTATTCTTTCCTCTCTAGGTTCTGTAAATAATAAATGGCTTAGGGTCCTTTATATGGGAATTATTTTTGGTATTTTTCATTTAGACCCAGTTCGTTTTATTCCTACAGCTATTTTAGGAATGGCACTGTCTTATGTTATGATTGAAACAAGAAATATGATTTTACCTATTATATTTCACTTCGTAAACAATGGATTAGCAACCTTAATATCTTTTACATCAAAATCTCAGCCAACAGCAGTGGATATGAATTCAGGAATGATGCTTTATGGAATTGCAACTTATTTCATTATTGGAGCAGTAGTACCTTTCCTTTTACTATTCGGATCAAGATTAATTCATAGAAGAGAAGCTAGAAATGAAGTTGAAGATGCTATTATGAAACAGAAAAAAGAAAAGAAAATCAATATTGTAGCAGGTGTTTGTTCAGGATTGATGATATTAATAGGAATAGTTATAATGGCATATGGTATTAATACTGTACCAATTACTGACCTTATAAAACCTAAGTAAAGATATTTTTCAATTGTAATACTCTCTAGTAGAAGTATTACAAGGTAAGGCAAGTAAAATTAAACCTATAAAGTAGACAGATGAAAAGAGTCTATTTTATAGGTTGTTTTTTATGCTCAGCTTTTTCTAAAAACCACTTCCTAGAAGATATAGATTAAATGTTGAAGTGGTTTCTCTATTGAGATATATCATTGAATATAAATTATAGGCGTTCATAACCTTTAACAAACCCAGCATAGGACCCATGTAAAAGTTAAGTTTTAACTGTGGCTACTTATAGTTATACTAGGTAATAGCTTTAATTAAAATTAAGTTTTTTCAATGTTTCAAGAAGTAAATATAGTAAAGGAAAAAGTACAAAAATCCACTATAATTTTGATAAAAATATAAAATTAGGATATAATTTCATTATGATACACAAAAGGAGGATGTTTATAATGTATAGTTTCAAAAATGATTATAGTGAGGGGACACATCCTAGGATACTAAATGCACTTATGGAAGCTAATATGGAGCAGATGGAAGGCTATGGAGAAGATAAGTATTCTATTGAAGCTATTAGATTAATTAAGGAAAGATTAGGTAGGGAAGATGTAGAGGTTCATTTTTTCCCAGGAGGTACTCAAACAAATTTAACGGCAATTTCTGCTTTTTTAAGACCTCATGAAGCAGCCATTGCAGCAAATACTGGTCATATACTTGTCCACGAAACTGGAGCTATAGAGGCTACAGGTCATAAAGTTATTTCTATAGAAGTGAAAGATGGAAAAATTAACTCTAAACAGGTTAAAGAAGCAATAGATGCACATACTGATGAGCATATGGTAAAACCAAAATTAGTTTATATTTCCAACCCTACAGAAATTGGATCTATTTATACAAAAAAGGAATTAGAAGCCTTAAGTAATTTTTGTAGAGATAATGAACTTTTTCTATATGTAGATGGTGCTAGACTTGGCTCAGCACTATGTTCTAAAGAAAATGATATTAATCTTGGGGATTTAGCTAATTTAGTGGATGCCTTTTACATAGGAGGAACAAAAAATGGGGCTCTACTTGGGGAAGCTCTTGTAATTTGCAAAGATTCCTTAAAAGAGGACTTTAGATTTCATATAAAGCAAAAGGGAGCATTACTTGCAAAGGGAAGACTTCTTGGAATACAATTTTCGGAGCTTTTTAAAGATAACTTATTTTTTGATTTAGCTACCCATGCAAATAGTATGGCAGAATTATTAAAAGAAGCTGTACTTCAGGAAGGATATTCTTTTTTAACTCATTCGCCATCAAATCAAATATTCCCAATACTGCCTAATTCAATAATTGAAGGATTAGAAGAAAAGTATATATTTTATATATGGCAGAAAATTGATGAGAATAACTCTGCAATAAGACTAGTAACTTCTTGGGCAACAAAGGAAGAAGCAGTAAAGAGTTTTATTGAGGATTTAAGAAGTCTTAAAAATAGATAACTAAGTTAGAAGTGATAAACGTTATATATATTGAAGAAAACAAAAAGATGAGCTGCAAGTATCAGTTCATCCTTTTATTTCTTATGGACAAATTCAAAGGTAACTTTAGAAATTCTTCAAGGGTAAGTAGTTCATCTTTTTATATTTGTTTATTTAGAATACAATGATGATACATAATTCAACATAGGAGATTGAACACATTTTATTTAGTAAAATATGAAGTGTAGAACCTAAAACTTAGTGAAATTAATCCCTTTTTCTATATTTATAATATCTCTTAAAATAGCAGCTGCAGCTGGGGTAGTGCCAGAAGCTCCGCCAATTACAGTAACATCACCTAAAGTGTCGGATACAAACTTCACAGCTTTGTTTTTACCGTCCACATTAAATAGAGGATCATTATTATAAACTTTATCTAAACCAACAGAAAGGGTTAAGGAATTATCTAGGAATTTTGCAGTTCCTATTAGCTTGTATTTGTAGCCTAAAGTTTTTCCTCGTTGGATTTCTTCTATAGTTAAGTTAGATATTCCGCTGAGGTTTACATCTTTAAGGGAAAGACTTTTATTAAAAATTGCATTACAAATTATTATAAGTTTAGTTGCAGTATCATAACCTTCAATATCTAAGGTTGGGTTTGTTTCAGCAATTCCTAAATCTTGGGCTTTCTTTAAAGCATCCTTAAAGGTGAAATTATTATCTTCCATTTCATTAATTATAAAGTTGGAAGTTCCATTTAGTATGCCTCTAACTTCTAAAATATCAGAGCCAGCAAGATCAAATAAGGCTGCGTTTATAGAAGGAAGAGCTCCCCCAGTGGTACAGCCAAAGGCTAAGGTGCAATTATTTTCTTGTGCAAGGGTTTTTAAACTTTCATATTGTAATAATATTGGGCCCTTATCACCTGTAATTACATTTATTCCTTTAGTAAGAAGCTTTTTTATATAGGTTATGCCTGGTTCTCCTGTATCCTTATTAGTTGGAGTTAAAAGTACAGCAGCATCTATGTTACCATTTTCAATGACATAATCTATATTTATATCTGGGGAGAAATGTAAGTACTCACTTAACTCTTTATTCATATTCAGGTCCTGAGCATAAACTTCAAGTGAAATCCCTTGGTTATTGTAAACACCACCCTTTGAATTAATGATTGAAATAATTTCCAGGGAAATACCATTATTTTCAATATTTCCTTGCTTTTCTTTAAGTAATTTTAAAAATGCTTTACCTACGTTTCCAAAACCAATTAATGCTATTCTCATATTAAATCTTTCCTAAACTACTTCTATAAATATCTAATATATCATCTGCAGTAACAGGCGATGGATGACTTTTAAGTTTTGCTTTATTGTTACTCATGGCTGAAGCAAAATTATATAGCTCCTCATCACTTAAAGCTATAGGTTCTCCTAAGGCTCTTTGCAGGAAATCACCAAAATCATCTAAGGTATTAAAATTAAGCAGATTAAGGATATTTTTAACCTTAGCCTTATCACTACAAAAATTCATGTAAGCTTTTAGAAACACTCCAGTCGCTTTTCCGTGAGGAATTCCTTTATTATATGTTAAAGCATATCCCATGCCATGTGGAAGGGAAGTTCCTGCTTGAGTTATGACAATTCCAGCAATAGAAGAAGTTAGAAGTAAGGTTTCCCTTATATTGAAGTCAAGAACATCCTTTTCAAGTTCATTAATACACTCTCCAAATAATTTTAATCCTTTTTCCGCTAACCCATCACTAATAATGTTTGCATTAGCTGAAAGGTAACCCTCAATTAAATGGCAAAGTGCATCTACTGCAGTATTAATAGTCACATCTTTTGGTGTATTAATTAAATAACTTGCATCTAAAAAGGCTAAAATAGGGAATACCTTTTGAGCTATACCATGTTTTGTTTGTAGTTTGTGATTAGTTAATATTGCATAGGGTGTAACCTCAGTTCCTGTGCCTGCAGTTGTTGGAATTGCAACTAAAGGTAGGGAGGCTAGCATTGGTGATAAAGTTAAGTCTTCAATAGATGATGATGGGTTTTTAATTAAAACTGCAGCTGCTTTGGCAGCATCAATAGGAGAACCTCCACCTAACCCAATTAAAAAATCAATGTTGTTTTCTCGTCCTAAGACGGTGATTTTGTCTACGGTTTCTAAAGATGGGTTTTCCTCCACATCATCGAAAACCATATAAAATATATTTAGTGATTGCAGAGCTTCCACTAAATCTTGTAATGATCCATTATTCTTGGAAGAATTTTTCCCCGTTATAATTAATGTGCGCTTACCTAATTGGCATAGACCGGCACTATGATTTTTTATTGCATTTTTTTCCGTTATGATTTTAGTAGGCATATAAAAAATTGAATTTTTCATTATAATGTCTCCTTTATTTATATATTTATAGACTTCCTTTTTAGTTTAGTAATAGGAATACCCATTAAAGGGAAGTATACATTAACAAGTATTTTTAGCTGAGTTCTAAGAAGTTAAAATCCTACTACTAATGGAGCCTATATAGGGCAATATTCTTTTAAACCTAATATAGCATCACTGGATAAATTTCTCAATGAGGGAAAATTACAAATTATTTCCATGGAAATAATTTGTAAGATGTTATAAGTATAGTTTCTCTCAAATAGATAATTATATTACAAGGGAGGTGATTCATATGCCACAAAACAAACAAAAGCAGCAACAAAAATTACAAAATCAGGGTCAAGAGAAATCTAAGGCTACATCTATTAATGATACTGCACAGCCAAAAGGAAGTTTAGAAAATGGATACATGCATAAGCATCCTAGCACAAAGGTGAATCAGTTTAGATAACTAAATATAGTAGTGTAAAAAAGTACACCTTTCAGGTTATTCCTTCATAATCTTAAAGGTGTACTTTCTTTTATAAGAAATTATTTGATTTTTATTCCAATTATAATTATAATTCCAATTATGCAAACTATATAAATAGGACACGAAAGTTATTAACTTAGATTATTAAGTGTTTATGCATAATCAATTATTTTGAGGTGGTATCTTGGAAGAAAGACTACAAAAATATATGGCCAGATGCGGAGTTGCATCGAGAAGAAAATGTGAAGAAATTATAACTTCTGGACGAGTAAAGGTTAATGATATAGTTGTAAATGAGCTAGGTGCTAAAATAGATTGTAAAATTGATGTAGTTAGCGTTGATGATAAAATAGTAAAACCAGAAGAAAACAAAGTATATATCATGTTAAATAAACCCGAAGGCTATGTTTCAACCGTTAAGGATGAGAAAGATAGAAATACAATTTTAGACTTAGTGAAAGTAGAGGAGAGAGTTTACCCTATAGGACGGTTAGACTATGATACTTCTGGACTAATTTTGTTAACAAATGATGGGGAAGTTTATAATAAAATAATTCACCCTAGAGTGGCAATAGATAAAGTCTACATAGCACGGGTAAAAGGGATACCTGATAATGAGAAAATTCATAGGTTTGAGAAAGGCATTAATATTGGAGATTATGTAACGGCGCCAGGGAACTGTGAAATCATAAAAAGATATGATAATAGCTGTGAATTAAAAATTATAATACATGAAGGAAAAAATAGACAAGTCAGAAGAATGTGTGATGCTATTGGTCACCCTGTAATAGCACTAAAGAGGGTTTCAATAGGTAGTATTAAATTAGGAAGTTTACCTAAGGGAAAGTGGAGATTCCTTAGTGAGAAAGAACTAGAGTTTTTGAAAAGCGGTGGTGAGAGCAGTGTTTAAATATGTAGGGGATATCAGTAAAATAGCACAGAACATTATTAATACTTACAGTGAAGCAAGACATATAGCTGTAGATTGTACCTTGGGTAATGGGTTTGATTGTGACTTTTTAAGTGAAAGATTTAAAAAGGTGTATGCTTTTGATATACAAGAAGAAGCTATTGATAACTACAAGAAAAGGAATATGGCTAATGTTACATTAATACATGATTCTCACGAAAATGTTAAACAGTATATACAGGAAGAAATTGATGTAGCAATGTACAATTTAGGTTTTTTACCTGGGGGAGATAAGAGCATTACCACAAAAAGCCACTCTTCTTTAAAAAGTATTAATGCTTCACTTGAACTATTAAAAAGTGGAGGATTTGTTACTATAGCAGTTTATGTAGGTCATGCTGAAGGACAAAAGGAAAGTGAAGCTTTACTTAAGTTTGTAACTAGTCTTCCTAAAAATACCTTTGGGGTAATGATTCATAGTTTTGCTAATCGAGATCCTAAAGCTCCCTATCTTATAATAATAGAAAAGAAATAGTGGTATATAAAAACAATAACTCATGAAAGGTGATTAAAATGAAGGATAAATTACAGCTAATTGCAACTAAGGAATTTAAAGAATATGATGAAATGTATAAAATTGTTGACTTTTTAAATAAAAACTTAAGTGGTTTAAACTTAATTTTCGGGATGCATGAAAAAAACAATAGCCATGTTCTGTCAATTTACAAAGAGGAAAGTTAGTATAAAATATATAAACAAATGAATTATTCGTTGAATACCATGTCAATATATGCTAAAATGAATTGAATGATTCAATTTTATGACAAATGAAACGGAGATTTCATTTGTTTCCCGTTATAAAGGAGTGTTACTATGGAAAATAATAATCTTGATCTTATGAGAATAATTCAAGTTAAATTCCCAAGGTTAAGTAAGGGGCAAAAACTTATAGCAGAGTATATTTTAAAGCATTATGATAAAGCTGCTTTTATGACTGCTGCTAAACTTGGAAGTAGTGTAGGGGTAAGTGAATCTACTGTAGTAAGGTTTGCAAATGAACTGGATTACGCGGGATACCCAGAACTACAAAAGGCTCTACAAGAATTGATAAAAAATAAATTAACCACAGTACAAAGAATAGAATTATCTAATGATTTTATAAGCCAAGATAATGCTCTTAAGGGCGTGTTGAAATCTGATATAGAAAATATTAGAGCAACTTTAGAGAAAATAAATTATTCAGCCTTTGAGAACTCAGTTGATAGTATAGTAAATGCTAAAAAGATTTATATAGTAGGTCTTAGAAGTTCAACAGCTCTAGCAGATTTTTTAGGATTTTACTTAAACCTAGTTCTCGATAATGTTAAGATTGTTTCCTATGGAATGAGTGATATCTTCGAGCAAATGCTAAATTTATCTGAAGATGATTGTGTTATAGGAATTGGCTTCCCAAGATATGCTATGAGAACTGTTGAAGTACTAACTTTTGCCAAGTCAAGAAATGCAGATGTTATTGCAATAACTGATAGTGTTTTATCACCACTTGCAGCAAGAGCAGACTATGCACTTATAGCTGAAAGTAATATGGCATCTTTTGTTGACTCCTTAGTTGCGCCATTAAGTGTTATTAATGCGCTGATTATTGCAGTGGGTTTAAGGAAAAAGGAAAAAATCTCACAAACTTTCAATGATTTAGAGGGAATTTGGCAAGAATATCAGATTTATTCTTATAAAAATAAAGATGAAAATAAATTTTAAAATATAGGTTGATTTATAAATCATAATAGAATATTATGTATGTGTAGCTATGAAATCGTTTTACTTCTTCGAATACTTTAAATTTAAACTTTTTATGAATAAGAAGGAAAAACAACAACTACATAGAATAAGTACAATTAAAAAGAAGTTTATTTTGCATGAGCAAAATAAATTGAAATTTTAACTTCAATTTTTTAGGAGGTAGTAAGCGTGGAGATTAAAGCTTATATCGAACAAGTATTGGAAAATGTTAAAAAAAGAAACAGTGGCGAGCCAGAGTTTATTCAAGCTGTAGAAGAAGTTTTACATTCTTTAGGACCAGTTTTAGAAAAACACCCTGAGTATGTAGAAGCTAACTTATTAGAAAGATTCTGTGAGCCAGAAAGACAAATCATGTTTAAAGTATCTTGGATGGATGACAATGGCAAGATGCAAGTAAACAGAGGATTCAGAGTACAATTCAATGGAGTTATTGGACCATACAAAGGCGGTTTAAGATTCCATCCATCAGTTTATTTAGGAATAATCAAATTCTTAGGATTTGAACAAATATTAAAGAACTCTTTAACTGGTCTTCCAATAGGCGGAGGTAAAGGTGGTTCTGACTTCGACCCAAGAGGAAAATCAGATGCTGAAATCATGAGATTCTGCCAAAGCTTTATGACTGAGCTTTACAGACATATCGGACCAGACGTAGATGTTCCAGCAGGAGATATCGGAGTTGGTGGAAGAGAAATCGGATACCTTTATGGACAATATAGAAGAATAAGAGGAGCTTTTGAAAATGGAGTTCTTACAGGAAAAGGCTTATCTTATGGCGGAAGCTTAATAAGACCAGAAGCAACTGGATTTGGAGTAACTTACTACTGCCAAGAAATGTTAAAACATGAAGGAACTGATTTTGCAGGCAAAACAGTAGCTGTTTCAGGTTTCGGAAACGTTGCTTGGGGAGTTTGCAAAAAAGTTGCTGACTTAGGTGGTAAAGTTGTTACATTATCAGGACCAGACGGATACATATACGATCCAGCTGGAATAACTGGTGAGAAAATAGATTACCTAGTTGAAATGTTAAAAATCAACAAAGGTGCTAGAGTTAAAGATTATGCAGACAAGTATGGCGTAGAGTTCTTCGAAGGACAAAAGCCATGGAATGTTAAAGTTGATATCGTAATTCCAGCTGCTACTCAAAATGATGTTCAATTAGAGCATGCTAAACAAATCGTAGCTAATGGAGTTAAATATGTTTGCGAAGCTGCTAACATGCCATGTACAAACGAAGCTGTTCAGTACTTCTTAGACAACGGAGTTATTGTAGGACCAGCTAAAGCTGCTAACGCAGGTGGAGTTGCTACTTCTGCTCTTGAAATGTCACAAAACAGTATGAGAATTGCTTGGACTGCTGAAGAAGTTGATGCAAAACTTCACCAAATCATGATTAACATCTACAACAACTGTAAAAATGCATCAGAAGCTTATGGCTTTGGATACAACTTAGTTGCTGGAGCTAACGTAGCTGGATTTGTTAAAGTTGCTGAAGCTATGCACGCACAAGGAAATTACTAATCCTAATTAATTAAATAAATGAGAGAGAGTTCTTTAGAATTCTCTCTTTTTTTAAGTTTAATACATTACTAAAACCATATTGATGTATACTATTATAGTGTTGATGCTATTTGTATTTATACATTTTAAGTAATTAAAAGTTGAATATTTCTAGAATTTGTATTAAATTATAATATAGGGAATTGGTTGAAAATAGGATTTATAAATATTAGGTGGTGATTTTATGTCAAAGGTCATAGTTATTGGTGGAGGTCCTGCAGGAATGATGGCGGCAATCACTGCTAGTGATAACAATGAAGTTATTTTAGTTGAAAAAAATAATAAACTAGGAAGAAAACTGTACATAACTGGTAAAGGTAGATGTAATGTAACCAATGGTAAAGATATTGGTGAATTTTTTGATTATATACCAACTAACCCTAGTTTCTTATATAGCTCACTATATACTTTTACAAATGAAGATACAATGAAGTTTTTTGAAAGAAACGGTGTTAAGTTAAAGGTTGAAAGAGGAGATAGAGTATTTCCTGAATCAGATAAATCCTCAGATATTATTAGGGTTCTGGAGTCTGAATTAAGAAGCAAAAATGTTAAAATAATATTAGATTCAAAAATAAAGAACTTTGAGGAAAAAGATAATAGAATAAAGTCTGTAATTTTGGAAAATGGTGAAAAAATTTATGGAGATCACTTTGTTTTATGTACCGGTGGTGTTTCCTACCCTCAAACAGGTTCCTCTGGGGAAGGGTTAGAAATCGTAGAGGATTTAGGACATAAAATCGTTGAATTGAAGCCTTCATTAGTGCCAATGGAAATCGAAGAGCCTTGGGTTAAGGAATTACAGGGTCTTTCTTTGAAAAATGTGGAAATATCTTTAAAGAATAAAAGTAATAAAGCTGTATTTAAAGACTTAGGAGAAATGGTCTTTACACATTTCGGTATTTCAGGTCCTTTGGTGTTAAGCGCAAGTAGTGCAGTTAAAAAACAAGGTCCTTATAAGGTAACCATAAATTTAAAACCAGGATTAACAGAAGAAGAACTTGATAAGAGAATACAAAAAGATTTCAAACTTTACGCTAATAAGGATTTTAAGAATTCTTTAAATGATCTTTTTCCAAGTAAACTTATACCAGTTATTATTAGATTAAGCGGAATAGATGAAAATCAAAAGGTTAACATCATAACCAGAGAACAGAGAAAAAACCTTGTTCATTTGACCCAAAACTTGACTCTTACAGTTAAAGGATTGAGACCAGTGGCTGAGGCTATAGTAACCTCTGGAGGAGTGAGCACAAAGGAAATAGACCCATCTACTATGAAATCTAAAATAATTGAAAACTTGAGTTTTGCTGGAGAAGTTATAGATGTAGATGCTTATACTGGAGGATATAATGTTCAGATTGCGCTATCTACAGGTTATATTGCAGGAAGTAAGTTAGGTGATTAAATGATTTCAATTAGAGGTGCTACAACTATTTTAAATAATTCAGAGGAAGAAATTAATAAAAACACCATTGAATTAATAAATGAAATTATAAGGGTAAACAATTTAAATGTAGAAAAAATACATACTATGATATTTTCTTGTACAGATGATATAACAAAGGCATATCCAGGAGCTTTTGTTAGAAAATATTTCGATATGAAAAAACTCTCTCTTATGCATTTTAATGAAATGAAAGTAGATAATTATTTAAAGCTATGCATAAGAGTGTTAATCCTTTCTAACGAAGATAAGGACCAGATCAAATTTGTTTATTTGAATAATGCTAAATCTTTAAGAAAGGACTTAAACCAGTAGGAGAAAGGACGATATGAATGAAAATGTCTATTGCCATTGATGGACCGGCAGGTGCGGGTAAGAGTACTATAGCGAAAATAGTAGGTGAAAAATATAATTTAATGTATATCAATACCGGAGCTATGTATAGAGCTGTTACTCTTTGTGCAATGAATGAGGGAATAAATCCAGATCAGGTTAAAGAGTTATGTGAGCTTGTTGATTCTCTTGAAATGCATTTTGAAAAAGAAAATTTAATAGTTAACGGGGTAGATGTAACTAGTGAAATTACTATGCCACTAATTAGCAATAATGTATCAAAGTATGCAGCTATACCAGAAATCAGAGCAAAGTTAGTAGAGTTACAAAGGAATATATCAAGAAAATATAGTGTTATTATGGATGGAAGAGATATTGGTACAGTGGTTTTAATCAATGCAGATTTAAAGTTTTTCTTAACAGCTAGTGCAGAAGAAAGAGCTAGAAGAAGATATGAGGAGTTAAGAACAAGAGAAATAGAGGTTGATTACGAAACTATACTAAATGATATAATTAAAAGGGATTATATGGACACTCATAGAGAGGCTGACCCATTAACTAAAGCAGCAGATGCCATTGAGATAAATTCTTCTAATATTGATATTAATGGAGTGGTTGATATAATATCCACATATATAGATGGTATTTTAAATTAATTGAGGCATCTTTAAAAAATAAATATGTAAGTATGATTGCCTATTTTGTGCTATACTGTGTCAGCAAAACCTATTAATAGCCCAACTATAAATAGAAACTGTTTAATAGTCTAGCTCAAAATATACTTATCATCTTTGACTTATTATTTATTTTCCAATGCCTAAACTATTTCACACTAGGAAGTGATATGATGAAAGAGATAACCTTAGCAGATAAGGCAGGTTTTTGTTTTGGTGTCAAAAGAGCAGTGGATTCTGCTTTAAAGCTAAAAGAAAAGTACAATAAGCCTATATATACCTTAGGGCCATTAATACATAATAATGATGTGGTTAATTTTTTAAAGGATAAAGAAATTTACTCAGTTGAACTAGAGGAAATTGACAAGTTAAGCCCAGAGGATGTAATTATTATAAGGTCTCATGGTGTATCAAAGGACGTTATAGAAAAGTTAAAGAATCATAAAGTTATTATAGAAAATGCCACTTGCCCTTATGTAAGCAACATACAGCAAAAGGTAGAGAAATATTATAAAGAGGGGTACGCAATTATTATAGTTGGAGATGAGAACCATCCAGAAGTAATTGGAATCAATGGATGGTGTGATAATACAGCTATTATTTCTAAGAGCGGAGATAATATTCATGATATACCTAAAAGGGTTTGTGTGGTGTCTCAAACTACTGAAAAACAAAGTAATTGGGAAAAGGTATTAAGTAAAATTATAGGTTTTGCAAAGGAGTTAATTGCATTTAACACTATATGCAGTGCTACAGAAGTTAGACAAAAATCTGCTGATGAAATATCAAAAGAAGTAGATGCTATGATAATAATTGGTGGATATAATAGCTCAAATACAACTAAATTATATGAAATTTGTAAAAACAATTGTGAGAACACCTATCATGTGGAAAATTTACAAGGGTTACCTAGTGAAATTTTAAAAAATCAAAATATAAAAAAAATAGGAGTTACAGCGGGGGCGTCAACACCTGACTGGATAATTAAGGAGGCTATTGAAAAAATGAGAGATGAAAAAAATGTAAACGGCGAAGAAATGGAACTTTATGAGCAATACTCAAGGGATAATGTAAATATTAGTGTAGGTAAAATCCTTGAAGGGGAAGTATTTAAGGTAAATGAAAAAGAAGCTTATTTAACTATTGGCACTAAATCTGAAGCTATTTTACCTTTAGGTGAATACACTAAAGAGGAAAATGCTTCATTAAAAGACTTTCTTAAAGTAGGAGATAAGATAAAAGCTAAGGTTATTAACAGAAAAAATACAGATGGACTAGTAGTGCTTTCAACAATTGAAGTGGAAAGACAAAAAATTTATGAAGATTTAAGCAGAGCTTTTGAAAATAAAGATATTATTGAAATTCAAGTAAAAGAAGAAGTTAAAGGTGGATTAGTGGGAAGTTATAAAGGAATAAGAGTATTTATTCCAGCATCCCATATAGAATTAAATAGAGTTGATAGTTTAAAAGCTTATATTGGAAGTACAATTCAAGTACAATTAGTTGAATTTGAAAGACAAAGAAATGGAATGAAAATTGTTGCCTCTAGAAGAAGCATTTTAAAAGGCGAAAAGGAAATTAAAGAAGTTGAAACTTGGAATAATCTTCAAGAAGGAGAAGTAGTTGAAGGTTTAGTAAGAAGAATAACCAACTTTGGTGCTTTTGTAGAAATCAATGGAGTTGATGGATTACTTCATAGTTCTGAAATGTCTTGGAATAAGGTTAACAATCCAAGTCATTTACTAAAGGTTGGAGAAAAAGTTAGGGTATACGTTCTAAGTATAGATAAGGAAAATAAAAAGCTATCTTTAAGTATGAAAAAGTTATCTGAAAATCCTTGGAGCAATATTAAAGAAAAATATCCAGTTGGTAACATAGTGTTAGGTAAGGTTGTAAGATTCGCTAAGTTTGGAGCTTTTGTAGAATTAGAACCTGGAATTGACGGATTAGTTCACATATCTCAAATAAGTAAAAATAGAGTGGAAAAACCTGAAGATGTATTAAAAGTAGGGGAAGAAATTAAAGCAATAATAATAGATGTAAATGAAGATGAGAAAAAAGTATCCCTAAGTATTAAGGCTTTAGAAGAAATTTAATAGCTTCTCTTTGTGCATAATAGTATTATGAAAGTAATAGCATTAAGTTATTACTTTTATAATACATCATAACTATGTAGCTAAAGCAACATAATAAAATTTAAATTGCCAAAAAACACGTGATTATTTAAGGATTTTTGAATAATATTGACTTTTTGTGTATTTTTGATAGAATTTATTTATCTGTTTAAATTTGTAAAGGGAGGTATACTGTTGATGAATGAACTAGGACGCCATATTTTAGCTGAAATATATGGTTGCGATGCTGAAATATTAAATAATAAAGAGTTAATAGAAAAAAACATGGTAGAATCTGCACTAAAAGCTGGAGCTGAAGTAAGAGAGGTTGCCTTTCATAAATTTAGTCCACAAGGAGTGAGTGGGGTAGTAATTATTTCTGAATCACATTTAACAATACATACATGGCCAGAACTTGGATATGCAGCTGTTGATGTATTTACTTGTGGAGATAGAATAAATCCTTGGGATGCATGCAATTATTTAACAGAGTTATTAAATGCAAAGAACATGACTGCTACAGAAGTTAAAAGAGGGATTTTTGAACATCCTGTTTCTGTTAAAGCATCAAATATATAAGAGTCATCATTTTGATGGCTTTTTTTATTGTACAGGAAATTCAACTTTTTTTTCTGAAAAAAGCATCTGAAATGACTTGGGAATATTGGATTTCAGAGAATGTATGAAAAATGTACGTAGTTGCTATTTATTTAAAAGGGCTTGTGAATACACAGTTTTCTTCTTTATTTTGAATAAGTTATTTTCACTTTTAAAATAAAATCAAATATTTATTTTTCTCTTGTTAGACCAGATTCACAAGTCTAACAAGAGAAAATAAGTGTTTTAACAAGTGATGATAGGATATTATTTTTAACCTTCTAAGAATAGGATTTTAAATAAGGTTCATAGAATATGGTTATTATTTACATAATTGTAGTATAATATATATAGACTAAAATATTTATTTAATAAGAGGAATCTATGTATAAGTTGGAAGGTTTAAATAATATAAATATGAACTTAATAGAAAATCTTCAGGTTTATGATGAATATAGGTGGAAATATAATTTAGTTCGCCTTTTTAACTCTAATAGTCTATTAAAAAGATTAATGTTTTGGAAAAATATTAAATTCTTAAAAGTGGAAAATGAATATGTAGGTTTTATATGGTTTGATAAATTAGATAGAAATAGATACAAAATAAATTCTATTAAAGTATTGAATAACTATAATACTGCAGAATATTATAATATGCTTTTAAGTGTTATTAAAAGAAAATCTATCATTACTTATAATTGTGCCAATTCAGAAATTGAGTATTATATTTTAAGAAATCTAGGCTTTGAGCAAAGAAAAACCATATTAGAGATGAAAATACAGTTGAATAGCTTATATGACTTGGAAACTGCTCAAAAAATTTCATTTTTTACATTTACAAAAAATAAGGATGAAAGACTACGGTGTGAAGTTCAAAACAAAGTATTTTCTGACATAAGCAGGTATCCTATTAATGAAGGAGATATATATTTTGAAGAGAATCAAAAATATTATATTAAGGATGGTTGTATTTTTGTAAAATATGAAGAAAAGGTTATTGGTTATGGACAAATTATAGTAGATAATTGTAAAGCTTATATTGTAAACTTTGGAATACTGAAAGAATATAGAGGTAAGGGGTTTGGAAAAACACTTTTAAAGTATCTTCTAAATCTTTCTTATAATCAGAACTACAAGGAAATATATTTAAAATGTAATGAAAATAACATAGTAGCTTTGGAATTATATAAATCAATGGGATTTGTAAAAAATCAAACAATATATGAGCTTTATAAAATAAATTAATTTTAATATATAGAATGCGATATAAATACTCTATAAATATATCTAATTCTATTTTTCATTCTCTTTAATATGAATTGTTTAAATTTTCTTATAGTTTCGAATCAATATTGAAACTTATATACACTACTTAGATACATTATTTTGTATCTAAGGGTGCTTTTATGAAATTTCAAAACAATCTAGTAATTATTTTAACAAAGATAATTTAGAATTTGTAAATAAAAGAAATAGCAAGGAAAAACCTTGCTATTTCTTTTATTTATGAAGTTCCATATATTTTTGTAAGCCTATAGATAAAGTATCCATGGCATCTGCAAGTGCTTCAGTGTTTAAGCAGTAGGAAAGTCTTATTTCATCTATGCCCAAACCTTCTGTAGCGTAGAAACCTTCTGCTGGAGCGAACATAACAGTTTTGTTATTGTGGCTAAAATCAGTTAGCATCCATTTAGCAAAATCTTCTCCATTATTTATAGGAAGTTTTGCTACCACATAGAAGGCTCCAGTTGGTTTTTTGCAAACAACTCCTGGAATTTTTGAAAGTTTTTCATAAAGTATGTTTCTTCTGGCTTCATACTCAGCTAAAACCTTTTCAAAGTATTCTTTAGGAGTGTTTATCAAGTTAGCTGCTGCCAATTGTTCAATTGTTGGAACACATAATCTTGTTTGGCATATTTTCATGATTTGAGCAATTAATTCTTTATTTTTTGAAGCTACTAGACCAACTCTAGCACCACAAGCACTATATCTTTTAGAAATACTATCAATTAAGATTACTCTGTCCTCAATATCCTTCATGTAAAGTGCTGAAGTATAAGTTAATCCATCATAAACGAATTCCCTATAAACCTCATCAGCAATTAAGTATAAATCATGGTCTTTACAAATGTCAGCAATCATTCTAATTTCTTCCTTAGTGTAAACAACTCCAGTTGGATTACCAGGATTGGAAATCATGATAGCCCTTGTTTTATCAGTGATTTTGCTAGTTATAACATCTTTTGCAGGTAAGTGAAAGCCTTCTTCAGCTTTAGTGATAAATGGTACAACTTTTGCACCAACTGTGTGAGCAAACCCAACATAGTTTGTATAAAATGGCTCAGGGATTATTACTTCATCTTTAATATCACAAATTGCAGTAAGTGCAAGAGATATTGCTTCTGATCCTCCATTAGTGATAATAAGTTCATCTTTTTCAAAATTTATGTCCCATTCTTTATAATATTTTATAAAGCTTTCAATTGTTTCATCTAATCCTTGGGATTGAGCATACTTTAATACTGCATCTTTGTAGTTAGCAACACCTTCCATAAACTGTGCAGGAGTTTCGATATCCGGCTGACCTATATTTAAGTGGTAAACATGGATACCTTTTTTCTTTGCTGCATCCCCATAGGGTGCAAGTTTACGAATTGGTGAGTATTCCATTGATAAAATTCTGTTTGAAAATTTCATTGTGATAATCCTCCTATGAATTACTATTGAAGTCCTGTATTAAATTTTCTATAGGAACTAAGGATGACTTGATGCCCATAGAAATGGTGTTTTCTATATTAGTAAAATAGCTACGATCTTTTATACAATCTCCTTTTAGGCATTCAGTAGCATCTAATTTTCCTTTTTTAGCATCATACATAGAAAACCCTCCTCTTTTTATATATTTTTACCTTAAAGAATAGGTTTTATGTGATGATTCATTAACCTAATAAAATATTCTTGCTATTTTTACTTACCTTTATAAGTGAATAATACACAAAGTCTTAAAAAGTTAAATATAGTTTTACTTTAGGCGAAATATATATTAAGTTATAAAAAAAATTTGAAATTGTGGCTACATTATAAGAAAATGAAAAAATCCTCTGAAAAAACAAAAAAAACTTTGAATATTGATGAATATTATATATAATAAATAGATGGTTATAATTAAAATGGAGGAGGAACTGCTAATGAAAAAAGATTTAAAGTACTATATAGAAACTTGGGGTTGCCAAATGAATGAAGAAGATTCAGAAAAACTTTCAGGCGGTTTAAAGCCATTAGGATATAAGAGAACAACTTCTAAAGAAGATGCAGATATAATAATTTTTAACACTTGTTGTGTTAGAGAAAATGCAGAGCAAAAGGTTGAAGGAAATCTTGGGGCATTAAAAAAGCTTAAAAAGGAAAGACCAGAAGTTGTTATCGCAATTACAGGCTGCATGATGCAACAAGAAGGTATGGCTGAAAACATAATATCTAAGTTCCCTTTTGTGGACATTATTATAGGAACTCATAACGCTTATAAGTTCACTGAGTATTTAACTAAAGCTTTAGGTGGAGAAAGACCTATTGTTGAGGTTTGGGATAAGGAAGCTGATATTATTGAGGGAGCTGTAATTGATAGAGCTAGCACCATTAAAGGCTTTGTTACTATCATGTATGGTTGTAACAACTTCTGTACTTATTGCATAGTTCCACATGTTAGAGGAAGAGAAAGAAGCAGAAAACCAGAAGAAATTATAAAGGAAATACAGGATATGGTTGCTGCTGGATATAAGGAAGTAACCTTACTTGGGCAAAATGTTAACTCTTATGGTAAAGGCTTGGAACCTGCTATAGATTTTGCACAGCTTCTAAGAAGAATTAATGAAATTCAAGGAATTGAAAGAGTGAGGTTTATGACTTCTCATCCTAAGGATTTAAGCGATGATGTAATAAAGGCTGTTGCTGAATGTGATAAGCTTTGTGAATCAATTCACTTGCCAGTACAATCTGGTTCCTCAAGACTTTTAAAGAAGATGAATAGACATTATGATAGAGAACAATACCTAGAATCAATCAAGAAGATTAAAGCTGCTATTCCAAATGTAGCTTTGACTACTGATATAATTGTAGGGTTCCCAGGAGAAACAGAAGAGGATTTTGAGGATACTTTAAGCTTAGTAAAGGAAGTCGAATACGATTCAGCCTTCACTTTCCTATATTCTAAGAGAAAAGGTACTCCAGCTGACTTAATGCTTGACCAAGTAAGTGAGAGTGTTAAAAAAGAAAGATTTAATAGACTAGTTGAAGCAGTGAATGAGATTTGTGCAAAGAAAAACAAAGAGTATGATGGCAGAACGGTAGAAGTGCTTGTTGAAGGGGTAAGCAAAAGTGACGAAACTAAGCTTACAGGAAGAACTAGAACAGGAAAACTAGTTAATTTTACTGGAGATAAAGCTAGTATTGGAAATTTAGTTAATGTTAAAATTACTAAAGCTCAGTCCTTTTCACTTATAGGTGAGCAAATTTAGTTATATAATAAGGGGGTAAGTATATACCTCATAACGTAGCTAATAAAAGAGAATTTATTAGCATTGTATAATAAAAAACAGTATAAAAAAGCGACTTTGTCGCTTTTTTTATAAAACAAACTAGTCTATATTTATATAAAGGAGAGATAACATGGCTTTAACTCCTATGATGCAACAATATTTAGAGGTTAAAGAAAAATGTAAAGATTGCATTTTGTTCTTTAGGTTGGGTGACTTTTATGAAATGTTCTTTGAAGACGCTAAGGTTGCCTCGAGAGAATTAGAACTTACTTTAACAGGTAGAGATTGTGGGTTAGAAAATAGAGCGCCTATGTGTGGAATTCCTTTTCATGCTGCTGAGGGCTACATATCAAAACTGATCACTAAAGGCTACAAGGTTGCTATTTGTGAACAGGTTGAAGATCCAGCAACTGCAAAAGGAATAGTAAAAAGAGATATAATAAGAATTGTTACACCAGGTACATATACTGAAGGTAGCTTCTTACAAGAAACTAAAAATAACTATATAATGTCACTGTTTATAAGTGATGATAATAAGGTAGGTATATGCTTTTGTGATATTTCTACTGGGGAATTTTATTGCAGTGAAACAAACTTTGAAGAAAATATTATTATTGATGAAGTTTGTAAGTTTGAGCCTAAAGAAATTTTAATTCCACACAATTTTAATAGTAGTATTGCTGAAACTATAGAAGAAAGATTTTCAATTTCTCTTTCCAAGTTTCATAGTGAGGAGTTTAACTCAAACATTGATAATCTAAAACTTCAGTTTAAAAACTTTCAGGATATAAATCTAGGAGTACCAGCTATTAAGTCTTGTAACGGATTGTTAAATTATATTTTAGAAACTCAGAAGATTCCTCTAACACATATTGATGAAATTGAATTATATAACATTTTCGATTACTTAACTATTGATATAAATTCTAAGAGAAACTTGGAAATAACGGAAAGTTTAAGAGAAAAATCTAAAAAAGGAACCTTACTTTGGATTTTAGACAAAACAAACACCTCCATGGGAGCTAGAAGGCTGAAAAATTGGATAGAAAAGCCTCTAGTAATGAAGGAAGAAATAGAGCATAGACAAGAGGCAATTGAAGAATTAGTTAATGATCTGCCCCTATTAGAAGATTTAAAAGAAGTTTTAAAACAAATATATGATATTGAGAGACTTGTAGGGAAGATAAGCTCAAAAAGTATCAATGCAAAGGAGTTAGTGGCTTTAAAGCAATCTGTAGGTAAGATACCATCAGTAAAAGAGCTTTTAAGTTCTACTAATTGCAAATTGTTAAAAAATATTCATAGCACTTTAGATGATTTACAAGATGTATATGAGTTACTTGAGACTTCAATTTTAGAAAATCCAGCACTTTCTGTTAAGGAAGGAAACATCATTAAAGATGGATATAATAAAGAAGTAGATGAATTACGTGTGGCTAAAACAAATGGGAAGCAGTGGATAGCAGCTCTTGAGAATAGTGAAAGAATTGCCACAGGTATTAAATCTTTAAAGGTAAGTTATAACAAAGTCTTTGGATATTTTATAGAAATAACTAAAGCGAATCTTTCTTCTGTTCCAGAAGGAAAATATATTAGAAAACAAACCTTATCCAATGCAGAAAGATTTATAACTCCAGAGTTAAAGGAAATGGAGGATAAAATCTTAGGAGCAGAAGATAAATTAATGGCTCTTGAGTACGATTTGTTTGTGAAAATAAGAGAGAGTGTTGAAATACAAAATCATAGAATGAAAACTACAGCAAAACTAATATCTGAACTAGATTGTTTGTATTCATTAGCTATAATATCAAAGGAAAACAACTATTGTAAGCCTAAGATTAATAATGAGGGAATAATCTCAGTAGAAGGGGGAAGGCACCCTGTAGTTGAGAAAATGCTTCCGGTAAATACTTTTGTAGATAATGATATTGATTTGGATACTAAGGATAATCAGTTAATTTTAATAACTGGGCCCAATATGGCTGGTAAATCCACTTATATGAGACAGGTTGCATTAATAACTATTATGGCTCAAATAGGTTCTTTTGTTCCAGCAAAATCTGCTAATATATCTATCTGTGATAAAATCTTTACAAGAATCGGAGCATCGGATGATTTGGCTGGCGGTAAGAGTACTTTTATGGTAGAAATGTGGGAAGTTTCAAATATCTTAAAAAATGCTACCACAAGAAGCTTAGTGCTTTTAGATGAAGTTGGTAGAGGAACAAGTACCTATGATGGTCTTAGTATTGCATGGTCAGTAATAGAGTATATTTGTAAAACTTCATCAATAAGATGCAAAACCTTATTTGCTACTCATTATCATGAGTTAACAAAACTAGAGGGAGAAATCTCAGGGGTTAAGAATTATTCCATTGCAGTAAAAAAAGTGGATAATAGCATTGTGTTCCTAAGAAAGATTGTAAGGGGAGGAGCAGATGAGTCCTACGGTATTGAAGTTGGAAAGTTAGCAGGACTTCCAATGGAGGTAATTCATAGAGCTAGAGAAATTCTGTTAACTCTTGAGGAAAATAATAAGGAAACTTCGAGTAATACTATTGATAAATCGTCAAATCACATAGAATTATTAGCTGGTGTTAAAACCCAAGAGACAACAACTTATAGCTCAAATAATAACTTTAACATAGAATCAAGTAAGAAAAATAATAAACACAGTGCACAGGTAGAGAGAGAAGTGGCAACTACACTTATAAAAGAAGAGAAAATAGAGCTAGTTCAAATTGGCTTTGAAGATATTGCTACAAAAAATTTACTTGAAGAAATAAAAGCTGTTGATGTATTAAATATGACACCAATGGAAGGGTTTAATAAATTATATGAACTAATTAATAAGGCTAAAAAAATTTAGCCTTATAATCCTTTATAAAAGGAAGTGGGTTTATGAAACGTATTAACTTATTATCACAGGATACTGCAAATAAAATAGCTGCTGGTGAGGTGGTTGAACGTGCAAGCTCCGTTGTGAAAGAATTAGTGGAAAATAGTATTGATGCCAATGGTAAAAATATAATCATAGAGATTGAAGATAGTGGAACTAGTCTTATTAGAATAAGTGATGATGGTGATGGAATTCATCCTGAAGATATAGAAAAGGCATTTATGCCCCATGGCACTAGCAAAATAAGTGATATTGAAGAAATTTTTGCTATTAACACCTTTGGTTTTAGAGGAGAGGCTCTAGCAAGTATTGCTGCTATTTCCAAGGTTAGAATTGTATCAAAAACTGAAGAGTTTCAATATGGAAAAGAAATGTATCTAGAGGGTGGAGAAATTAAATATATAAAAGATATAGGAGCTAATATTGGTACTACTATTGAAATAAGAGACCTATTTTATAATGTACCAGCAAGGCAGAAATTCCTAAAATCTCCTCAAAGAGAAAATAGTATAATAAATGATTTAGTTTTAAGACTAGCCTTAGGAAACCATGGAGTAACCTTTAAATTATATAGTAATGGGAAAGAGGTTTTCGCAAGTTTAGGTACACAAAATTCCAAGGATACAATTAGAGCTGTATATGGAAAAGAAGTATACAATAACATAATTCCTTTTGAAAATCATAGCGATATAATATCAGTTTATGGATTTATTGGAAATAGGGAAATAAGCCGAGGTAGTAGAAATAGACAAAGTATTTTTGTTAATAAGCGACTAATAAAGAGTAGTTTAATTACTGCTGCAGTTGAAAATGCTTTTAAGTCCTTTATAACTGTTAATAAATTTCCATTCTTTCTTGTTTATATTGATATTTTTCCAGATTTCATTGATCCTAATGTACATCCTACTAAAGCTGAAATTAAGTTTTTTGATGAAAAGGCTGTATTTAAGTTAGTATTTGATGGAGTTCACAAGGTCTTGAGGGAAAGCTTAAGAAATAGCTTTGATATTGAAGAAGACATATATACTGATAGGAGTTCAAAGGAAAAGGTAGAGCAAATTTCTGCTGTAGAATTTCCTATAGACTTTCAAGCTATTAATAAAAATAGCTTTGCCATAAATAATGAGGTTAGTGATAGTGTTACAGAAAAGGAAAGTTATAAAGAAGCTGCAAAAACTTCTAGCTATGAAGAGGAAGCTCCTCAAAGAAGAAGTATAGAAATATATGAAAAGCCTAATGAAAATATAGAGTATGCGAAAGAAATAAAAGTCCAGCAACAGTTTAAGGAAGTAAAAGTTCCTAAGTTTCCTAGCCTTAGATTAATTGGACAATTTAATAGTACCTATATTCTTGGTGAATATGGAGATGAACTTTACCTACTAGATCAGCATGCTGCTCATGAAAAGATACTTTTTGAAAGGTATAGAGAAGCTATACTGAAACTACAGGTAGTAAGTCAAATACTACTAACTCCTTTAGTTATTGAATTAGGCTTTGAGGATTATGGTTATTATATAGAAAATAAGGATGTATTCACTTCCTGTGGCTTTGCTATTGAGGATTTTGGTGGAAACTCAGTATCCATAAGAGAAGTTCCAATGCTCCTGGGAAAACCTGATGTTAAGGGGCTATTTTATGATATTATTGAAAACCTTAAAGTTCTAGGCACAGGAAGAACTGTAGATGTAAAATACGACAAAATTGCATCCCTTGCTTGTAAAGCAGCTGTTAAGGCAAATAATAAGCTTTCAGAAAAAGAAATGGAGACTTTAATCGAAGAATTAAGATATATTAATGACCCTTTCACTTGTCCTCATGGAAGACCCACTATAATTAAAATAGGGCTGCAAGAACTAGAGAAGAGATTTAAAAGAATACAATAAAGCAAGGTGAGGTAGTTTTATGATAGATATTTTTATTTTAGCTGGTCCTACAGCAGTGGGAAAAACCAATATTTCAATTAATCTAGCTAAAAAACTTAAGGGAGAGATAATATCAGCGGATTCCATGCAAATTTATAAAAAAATGGATATTGGTTCTGCCAAGATTTCAGAAGAGGAAATGCAGGGAATACCTCATCATATGATTAATGTTGTGGATCCTAAGGAAGAGTTTAGCGTGGCTATGTTTAAGGAAAAAGCAGAGAGAGACATAGAGAACATAAAAAGTAGAGGAAATCTTCCAATGATAGTTGGGGGAACTGGATTCTATATCAATTCCCTAATTTACAATTATAATTTTGCTAATACAAATAGAGATGAAGAATATAGAAAACATCTTGAAACTCTTTCAGAAGAAAAAGGGAACATCTATGTGCATAATCTTCTTAAGGATATAGATTTAGATAGCTATAATAAGCTATATCCTAATGATTTAAAAAGGGTCATAAGAGCATTAGAAGTTTACAAGGTTACGGGAAAGCCAATATCACAGTTTGCAAAGGAAGAAGATTTGTATAACATTCCTTACAATGTTCACTATTATGTACTTAACATGAATCGTGAGGAGCTATATGATAGAATTAATAAAAGAGTAGACATCATGTTAGAAAAAGGTTTAATAGATGAGGTTATAAGATTACAAAAAGAAGGATATACTTCTGATATGCAATCTATGAAGGGTATAGGCTATAAAGAGATACTATATTATTTAGATGGGCAAATTTCTTTGGAAAAATCTATAGAGATGATAAAGCAATTTAGTAGAAATTATGCTAAGAGGCAGCTTACTTGGTTTAGAAAAGATCCAAGAGTAAAATGGGTAAATAAAGATGAATTTTCCGATGAAGATGCTATTGTGGATTTTATATATAATGATTTTCTGGAAAATATACAAATAATTTCAAAATAAAGAGGATTTTTTCATCATCTATAGAATAATTTCATTATAGTTTTGGAGGTGCGGGTATGAGTAAATCTACAAATAATTTACAAGATATTTTCTTAAATGGTGCTAGAAAAAATAAAATTCCTGTTACAATTCATTTAACTAATGGTTTTCAAATTAAAGGTACTGTATCAGGCTTTGACAGTTTTACAGTAGTTTTAAACGTTACTTCTAATGGAGACGGAAAACAACAAATGCTTATTTATAAGCATGCAGTTTCTACTATTACACCATTAAGACCAATACTATTCAATAACACGAATGAGCAAAGTGAAGAATAAGTTTAAATAAAAAATACACCTTTTGGTGTATTTTTTATTGTTATATAAATTAACTTTTAAGTTTTTCTTTATAATTTGATTAATGTACTGTAATATGATAGTATATTTAAGAAATTCTACAAAAGGAGTAAGTGAAATGTTAAGTTTAACTAAAGAGTTTTTACTAAAAGAATATAAGATAAATGATAATATACTAAAGTTGTATGAAAGAGCTATAGAAGATGTACAAGAGCAATTCAATAAATTGGATAGTATTAGAGAATACAACCAATTAAAAGTATTAAGTGCTTTTCAACAAGAAAGAATCAGTGATATGCACTTTACTAATTCTACTGGTTATGGTTATGGGGATATAGGAAGAGATGCTTTAGATAAGGTGTATGCAAGGATTTTCCATGCAGAAGCTGCTTTAGTTAGGCCCCATTTTGTTAATGGAACTCATGCAATAGGAGCTGCACTTTTTGGAAATTTAAGACCGAATGATACTATGTTAAGTGTGTGTGGAACTCCTTATGATACTCTTCATAACATAATTGGTATTAGTGGAAATACCAATATTGGTTCTCTTAAGGAATATGGAGTGAACTACAGACAAATTGAATTAGATGAGAAGCAAAGAGTTAATATAGAGTTAATGAAGGAAATTTTAAGAGAAGATAAAAGTATAAAGTTAGTACATATTCAAAGATCTACTGGTTATGGCTGGAGAAAATCTCTTCTAGTAGAGGACATAGAACCAATTATCAAAGCAGTTAAGAGCATAAATGAAAATATAATTTGTTTTGTTGATAATTGTTATGGTGAATTTATAGAAACTATTGAGCCAACTGATGTTGGAGCGGACTTAATTGCTGGTTCCTTGATTAAAAATATTGGAGGAGGAATAGCTCCAACGGGAGGATATATTGCAGGAAAAGAGCAGTATGTAACTCAAGCCTCCTATAGACTTACTATACCTGGAATTGGAGGGGAGTGCGGTTCTACCTTTGGTGTAATGAGAACTTTTTATCAGGGGTTATTTCTTGCACCTCATGTTGCAATTGAAGCAGTAAAAGGAGCCATATTCTGCGCTAGAATAATGGAACTTGCAGGCTTTGAAGTGTTACCTAAACATGATGATAGAAGAAGTGATATTATACAAGCTATTAAATTCAAGGATAAAGAAAAACTTATCAAGTTTTGCAAAGGAATTCAAGCAGGTTCTCCAATAGATTCCTTTGTAGAGTGTGAGCCATGGGATATGCCAGGATATAATGATCAAGTTATAATGGCAGCAGGGGCTTTTATTCAAGGGTCTTCTATAGAACTTTCAGCAGATGCACCTATAAGAGAACCTTATATTGCTTACCTTCAGGGAGGTTTAACTTTCGATCATGCTAAGATTGGAATTTTAATTTCTCTTTCAAAAGTGCTAAATGGATAACTAAAAATAACTAGGGTATAGAAAAATAAGAAGCTATTTAATAGCTTCTTAATATTTTCTATATAACCCTGCAAGTTTTCCAAGAATTTTGCAATCCTTAACTAAAATAGGAGTCATAGAAGAATTTTCAGGTTGTAATCGTATGTATCCATCTTCCTTAAAAAATCTTTTAATAGTAGCTTCATTTTCAATCAGTGCAACTACAATGTCTCCATTAGAAGCAGTAGAGGTTTTTTCAATAATTGCTAGATCACCATCAAAGATACCTGCCTCAATCATGCTTTCACCAGAAACTTTTAACATATAAAGTTCAGCAGTGCTTTTTACAAAGTTAAGAGGTAGTGTGAAAAAATCTTCAATGGACTCTTGTGCAAGTATTGGCTCCCCAGCTGTAATTTTTCCTACTATAGGGATATCTACCATTTCTTTTTTTATTGGAGATTCCATAAGAATTTCAATTGCTCTTGGCTTAGTTGGATCTCTTCTAATAAGACCTTTTTTTTCCAATCTGGAAAGATGGCCATGAACGGTAGAAGTAGAACTTAAATTAACAGCTTCGCAAATTTCTCTAACAGAAGGAGGGTATCCCTTTAAGGAAACTTGTTGCTTAATGAATTCATATATTTCGCTTTGTTTATTACTTTTTATTTCAATCATGAAAACACCTCTCATTCAAATAAATTATACCATATTTTATGGTTGATATCAAACTAATGTTCTTCTATACTTATAATTATTGACAATATATTGAACAAAATACTTACTTAATAAAACTATTAAAAAATGCAAATAATTTTCTTATAAAGCACTTAAAGATAATTTTATTAAAATATAAAATTTGGAGATGATAAGATGACCAGTTTTTTGGACTTAAATATAAATAATGAAATAGTTAAAGCCCTTGAGAAGCAAAATATTAAAATACCAACTAAAATTCAAAACTCTGCTATACCATTAGTTCTTGAAGGGACTGATATTATTGGAGAGTCAGAAACAGGAAGTGGTAAAACTTTAGCCTATCTTCTACCACTAATAGAAAAGATAGAATATGAAAAAAGAGAAAACCAAATTATTGTGTTGACCCCAACTCATGAACTAGCTATTCAAGTAAATAAAGTTATAGAAACTATTAGAGAAAATTCTAAACTTAATCTAACTTCAGCAGTAATAATTGGGAATGTAAATATAAAAAGACAAATTGAAAATCTTAAAGAAAAACCTCAATTTATAATTGGTTCACCAGGAAGAATTTTGGAACTAATTAAACTTAAAAAAATATCCGCTCATACTGTTAAAACTATTGTAATAGATGAATGTGATAGATTGCTTGATGAAAACAATTATGAAACCATTAAAGCTGTGATAAAAACTACCTTGAAGCAAAGACAACTTCTAATGTTTTCCGCTACAGTTACTGAAGAAGTAATTGTAAAGGGAAAAGAGTTAATGAAAGAACCTAAAATTATTAAAGAAAAGATAGCTTCTGTAGTAAATGAAAATATAAATCATATTTTTATGGTGTGCGATAGAAGAGATAAAGTACTGCTTTTAAGAAAGCTTATGGCTGCACTAAAACCTAAAAAGGCAATAGCATTTATTAATAAAACAGATGAAATTGAGATTTTATCTGGAAAACTTAAATATCATGGCTTAAAAGCAGATGGAATCCATGGCTCTTTTGTTAAAAATGAAAGAAAAAAGGTTATGGAAGATTTTAAGAGTGGCAAAATAAATTTATTAGTGGCATCAGATTTAGCAGCTAGAGGTCTTGATATTGAAGGGGTTACTCATATTTTCAATATAGATATCCCTGAGGATCCTAGAGATTATCTACATAGGAGTGGAAGGACAGGAAGAGTCAGGAATAAAGGCATGGCTATTTCAATTGTTACTGAAAAAGAAATCCCCATAATTAAAAGCTTTGAAAATAAATTTAATATAAAGATTAATTATAAAGAACTTTCTTATGGAAGATTATTTGATGGCGAATATAAAGCTGGCGATAGCTCATTGCCTAGGTCTACAGACTACAAAAAACCTTCTTTCAAAAGCAATTCCAGTGAACAAAGAAAAAAAACAGAAAATTTTGAAGCGGGTAAAGATAAAAAAAATACTAGACCAGCATATGCTGAAAATAGGAAAGATAATAGAAAAACAAACACTAATTTTCAAAAGAAACCTAAAAAGTCAAATTAAAATAAAAGTTTGTTGAAAAATTATTGATTTATAATTTTTAAGATTATTGTAGTATAATATAAAGTTTTGTGTTATAATAAGAACTATGTGTTTAACTAAAGAGATATATAAAGGTTTTACCTATTAATAAAAGGTAAAACTTTTTTCTTGATATATGGAGGGAAGAAAATGATAAGTACAACAGGCGTAAGTTTAAGATATGGTTCACGTAAGCTTTTTGAAGATGTTAATATTAAGTTTACAGAAGGAAATTGTTACGGACTAATTGGTGCAAATGGAGCAGGAAAATCCACTTTCTTAAAGATATTATCTGGAGAAATCGAGCCTAATACAGGTGATGTATCTATAACTCCAGGACAAAGACTTGCAGTTTTAAAGCAAGATCACTTTCAATTTGATGAAGAAGAAGTTTTAAGAACAGTAATGATGGGTCACGCAAGATTAATTGAAATTATGGATGAGAAAGAAGCATTATATGCAAAGGAAGATTTTAGTGATGAAGATGGAATAAAAGCTTCTGAACTAGAAGGGGAATTTGCAGAACTTAATGGTTGGGAAGCTGAAAGTGAAGCTGCAACTTTATTAATGGGCTTAGGAATAACTGAAGATTTACACAGTAAAAAAATGAAGGATTTAAATGGTTCAGAAAAAGTTAAGGTGCTTTTAGCTCAAGCTTTATTTGGACATCCAGATATTCTGTTACTAGACGAGCCTACTAACCATTTAGATATAAAATCTATAACATGGCTTGAAAATTTCCTAATGGATTTCGAAGGAACGGTTATTGTAGTATCCCATGATAGACACTTTTTAAATAAAGTATGTACACATATGGCAGATGTGGACTTTAGTAAAATACAGCTCTATGTTGGGAACTATGATTTCTGGTATGAATCTAGCCAATTAGCACTTCAAATGGCTAAAGATCAAAACAAGAAAAAGGAAGAAAAAATTAAAGATTTACAAGCCTTTATCGCAAGATTTAGTTCCAATGCTTCTAAGGCAAAACAAGCAACTAGTAGGAAAAAGCAACTTGATAAATTAACACTTGAAGATATTAAACCTTCTTCAAGAAGATATCCTTTCGTAGGCTTTAAACCAGAAAGAGAAGCAGGAAATGATTTACTTACAGTTGAGAACTTATCTAAAACTATTGAGGGTGTTAAAATTTTAGATGGAGTGAGCTTTAGAGTAAATAAGGGAGATAAAATTGCATTTTTAGGTGATGGTATTGCAAAAACTACTTTATTTAAGATACTTATGGGAGAAATGGAACCAGATAGTGGTAGCTTTAAATGGGGAATAACAACTTCACAAGCATACTTCCCACAGGACAACTCACAATATTTTAATGATTGTGACATGAATTTAGTTGACTGGTTAAGACAATTCTCTGAGGAGAAAGCAGAAAGCTTTGTTAGAGGATTTTTAGGTAGAATGTTATTCTCAGGAGAAGAGGCTTTAAAACAAGCATCTGTTCTTTCAGGTGGAGAGAAGGTTCGTTGTATGTTATCTAAAATGATGTTAAGCAGCGCTAACGTACTAATTCTAGATGAACCTACTAACCACTTAGACTTAGAGTCTATTACAGCAGTAAATAATGGTTTAATTAGCTTTACAGGAACAGTTTTATTTACTTCTCATGACCATCAGTTTATCCAAACTATTGCTAATAGAATCATAGAAGTAACACCAAATGGTGTCATGGATAGAACTATGACTTATGATGAATACTTAGAGAGTAATGAGATTCAAAAACAAGTTGAAGAAATGTATAAGTTGTAATGAAAATTTCATTTCTTTATAGCGACTTATTATAAATTAATGATCATTGTTGACAAGTCCTTAAATCAGATTTATAATACAATTTATAAATATAAACAAATAAATTATAAAAATTCAATGAAAAGGACAGTACTTTCTTATAAGTTTTAAAGCGAGCAGGGGTAGAGTGGAAGCCTTGTAGAACGTAAGAAGCTAATGTGGCGACACAGCAGTGTTGTATGATGGGTATAAAACTTATCTACATAGGAAGAGAACCTTGGAGAAGCTGCCTGAAACAGATTACTTTAGTAGGGTAAGTCGCAGCTATGCGTTAAATTTTTGAGTGGACTTAGTAAGTCAACAAGAGTGGTACCGCGGATATACCCGTCTCTATTTTAGAGACGGGTTTTTTATTTTTTGTAATATAAGAAAAGCTATTTAGACTAGTTAAATATATTAAGTATAAGGTTCCTTTACGAAGGTTTAACTTATTTATATTCATAATACCTTAAGGGAACCAGAGGAGGACTCTGGTATAAGTTAAGTTTTAGGTTCTATATACTATACATTCAGGGATATTGAAAATAGCTTGTCTATAGGATTATATATTAAATATTGAAGGGAGATTTTAATAATGGATTACAAAAATCATATTGCGTTAAAGTTAAGTGAATATATAGAAATGGATGTAGATAGCATTGAAAGATTAATTGAAATTCCACCAAAAACGGAAATGGGAGATTTTGCTTTTCCTTGCTTTCAGTTAGCAAAGCTACTGAAGAAAGCACCAAATAGCATTGCTATGGAATTAAAAGAAAAGTTCCCAAGAGAAGGTTTTGAAAAAGTGGAAACTTTTGGACCATATCTGAACTTTTTCGTAGATAAATCAGTGTTCATTGGGGCAACTATTGAAAGGATTTTAAAAGATGGGGATAGCTACGGTAGAACAAATCTAGGTGAAGGGAAAAATGTAATAGTAGAATATTCTTCACCTAATATTGCTAAACCTTTTCATGTAGGACATTTATTTACCACTGTAATTGGTAATTCTTTATACAAGATATTTAAATTTCAAGGTTATAATGCTATAGGAATAAATCACTTAGGTGATTGGGGCACACAGTTTGGAAAATTAATCTCAGCTTATAAAAGATGGGGTAAGGAAGATGCTCTTCAAAAGGAGCCTATAACTGAACTTTTAAGGATATACGTTAAGTTTCACGATGAAGCAGAAAATAATCCAGAACTTGAAGATGAAGGCAGAATGTACTTTAAAAAATTAGAGGATGGAGATAAGGAAGCTGTAGAACTTTGGAGTAGATTTAGAGAGTTAAGTTTAAAGGAATTTAGTAACCTTTACAAAACTTTGAATGTCGAATTTGATTCCTATGCAGGGGAAAGTTTTTATAGTAATAAAATGGAAGAGGTAGTACAGGAAATTGAAGATAAGGGGTTACTTGTTGAAAGTAACGGTGCCAAGGTAGTAATGCTGGAGGAATACAACATGCCACCATGTATTATTAAAAAGGCTGATGGAGCAACTATTTATGCTACTCGTGACTTAGCAGCTGCCTTTTATAGAAAGAAAACCTATGATTTCTATAAAAATATATATGTGGTTGGAAAAGATCAAACCTTGCATTTTAAGCAGGTGTTCACTACTATAAAATTAATGGGACATAAGTGGGCGGAAGATTGTAATCATGTTGACTTTGGACTAGTAAGGTTTGCTGATAAAAAGCTCTCTACAAGAAAGGGCGATGTTATATTACTAGATGATCTATTAAATGAAGCAGTGGCAAAAACTTTAGATACAATTAATGAAAAAAATCCTTCCTTAGAAAATAAAGAAGAGGTAGCAAAAAAAGTTGGTATTGGGGCAATGATTTTTACTTACTTAAAGAATAACAGAGAAAAGGATATTGTATTTGATTGGAAGGAGATGCTTAGTTTCGAAGGAGAAACAGGTCCTTATGTTCAATACACCTATGCAAGAGGGAAAAGTATCCTAAGAAGAGTAGAGGAAAGCTGTGAGGCGGTTAATTATAGCAAGCTTTCTTCAAAAGAGGAGTTTGAATTAGTTAAAGAACTCCAAGGCTTCCAAGGAGCTATAGAAGCTGCTGCCGATAAGTTGCAACCAAGCATGGTTACAAGATATGTTATTGAGGTAGCTAAAGCTTTTAATAAATTCTATAATGCACATAACATTTTAAGTTCTGAAGATAAGGATATTAAAAATGCTAGAATTAATCTAGTAAAAGCAACCCTACAAGTACTAGAAAATGGTTTGAAACTGATTGGTCTTGATGTAGTTGAAAAGATGTAAGAGACTAAAGCTTATAAGCTTAAACCTACAAGACTAGCGTGTTAATGTATATAAGTCGTAATAGAATTTCTATATTATTGAGCAAAGTTAAAGTAACTTATATAAAAGAGACTGCAAAGTAGGTTTATTAAATTGTACTCTTTTTATTGCATTATAATACTAAATCAATTTTAAATTATAAATGAAAGAGATTAAAAGTAAAACTTTTAATCTCTTTCATCGTATTTAGGGCATTTAGAATTACAACTTCCACATTCGCACTTTCCTTGAGCTTTTCTTTTTAAGTTTCTATAAAGAATTACTCCAGCAGAAGCTAGAATTATCACAGTTATAATTATTTCCATAATCAATCACTCCTTTAAAAGAATGAAATAAGTTTTAAGCATAAATGAATTATTTTTAATTATTATGCACAAATAACTAAAGAATTATCTGAGCCACATTATAAACTAAGAAAGCAACTATCCATGCTACAACAAACTGATATACCACTGAGAATAATGCAAATTTACCACCAAACTCTTTTTTCATTGTAGCAATTACAGATACACATGGAGTGTAAAGTAAAGTGAAGACTAAAAAAGATAATCCTGTAATAGTGGTAAAGTTAGCAGCAATTTGTGCTACTAAATCTCCAGTGTATAAAACTCCTAAAGTTCCAACAACTACTTCTTTTGCCATAAGTCCTGTTAAAAGTGCCACGGAGTTTTCCCAGGAAGCAAAACCAAGTGGAGCAAAAATAGGATTTATGAATCTACCTATGGAAGATAAGAAACTGGTATTAATATCTGTCATTCCACCCATATTGAAGTTTGAAAGGAACCAAACTATAACAGAAATAGAGAAAATTAAAGTTCCAGCTTTTTTAAGGAACCCTTTTCCTTTTTCCCAGGTATGGAGTAGGAGACTTTTAAGCTCAGGTAACTTATATTCAGGTAATTCTATAATAAAGGGTTCTTCATCCTTCTTGAATAGAGTATTCTTAAATATAAGAGCAATAATAAATGCAACTGAGATTCCAAGTAGATATAGTCCCAAGATAACTAAAGCTTCGTTAGCAGTAAAAAGAGCTGCGGTGAAAAGTCCATATACAGGTAATCTTGCATTGCAGGACATAAATGGAACTATTAAAGAAGTTAACTTTCTATCTTTTTCACTTTCTAAAGTTCTTGCTGCCATGATTCCTGGAACAGAACAACCAAATCCCATGATAAGAGGGATAAAGGCTTTCCCCGATAACCCTAACTTTCTCATTAATTTATCCATTATAAAAGCCGCTCTTGCCATATAACCACTATCCTCAAGGAAAGTTATTCCTAAAAATAAGGCAAGAATTATAGGAAGGAAAACTATAACAGAACCAACTCCACCAATTATTCCATCTATAATTAAGGATTGAAACCAAGCACTAGAATTTGAAAGAGGTATTTGTATCCAAGAAACTAAAGTCCCACCTACAAAGCCATCGAGAACCTCTTGAAGAGGACCGCCAACCCATTCGAAAGTAAATTTAAAAATTAAAAATAATAGTCCTAAGAAAATAGGATATGCAAGAAATTTATTTAATACTATTTTATCAATTTTTTCTGTAGTAGTAACATTGTTATCTTTTTTACCTTCTATTGAGGTTTTTAATAAGTTCTCTATGTAAGTGTAAGTTTCTTTCTCATTCATCTTCAAAAAGTTATGCTTTTTATTTATAGATAAGTCTAAACTATTATAATCATTTTTTTCAATAAAGTTTTTTAGAGTTTCAATTCCAGTTCCTTTAGAAGCTGAAATCGGCATAATAGTAACTCCAAGCTCTTTTGAGAGTTTATGAAAATTAATGTCTATACCTTTAGTTTTTGCAACGTCTATCATATTAACTATTAGTAGAATAGGTTTATTAAACTGAGTAAGCTGAGAAGTTAAATATAAATTTCTTTCAAGCTTTGAACCATCTACTATATTTACAATTAAATCTACATTACCATCAGTTAAAAATTGTTTTGAAACTTTCTCTTCGTTTGAAAAAGTATCCATGGCATATATTCCAGGAAGGTCAACAATTTTTATATCCTTACCAAGGTAACCTTCTTTTTTTTCTACTGTAACTCCAGCCCAGTTTCCTACATATTGGTTAGAACCAGTTAAGGCATTAAAAAGGGTGGTTTTCCCCACATTAGGATTACCTAATAATGCTATTGTCTTCATCCTTAAACTGCCTCCATAATATGAATATTTTTAGCATCTTTTTTTCTTATAGCTAAATCTGTACCTCTTAAGTTTATTATTATTGGATCACCAAGAGGGGCTGCTTTCTTTACAAGTATTTCTGTACCTTCTATAAAACCTAAAGCTAAAAGTCTTTTAGCTAATTTCTCATCACAATTTAGATATTTAATATATCCTTTCATACCAGGTTTTAAATCGAATATGCTCATGAAATTCACTCCTTATTGATAACTATTATCAATTTTATTATAGAGCTATTGAGAATAGTTGTCAATAGTACAATATTATTATTTTCAAGAGAGGATATAAATCATTTAACTGCAATATATATTTTAATTTAAGCTTTTATAATTATTTTAAATAGATTAATAATAATTCTTAGAAATGGTAATATAATTATTATATATGACTAAGAAAAGCTAAAATAATTTTAGGAGTTTTTGCATAAGTTTTTGTAGTTATAATAATTGTATTTAAATAATTCTATAATTAGAGATAGGTGTGATTGCAAGTTTTTATAAAGGATTTTTAGTAAATAATTAAACTTGTTCATTTTTAAAGCCTAATACAACTGTCATAATTCAATGAGTAATTATAGCTCTTAAATTAATTCCTTATATAGAAAATAGGTGTTAAAATGTGGTATAGTATTATTATGCTTTGCAGTTTGAGGTTTGGGAATTTGTCTATACTATTAATCTAAGTATATTTAGGGTCCTACAAAGTTACTACATAAGAAGTACTCCTATTTATAAAGTAATACCCTGTATTTATGAACTTTCCTTATTGGAACATATATATTTTACTTTCAACAAAATTTTTATCTGCATTAAAGAAAGATTTAAGCTAATATATAATTCCTCTTAGTACATTAAGCATAGACATTTAATTTAGAAAAGAGTGATATAGTGATAATTAAAGAAGAAACTATTAAGGTGGAAGAATTTCAGTTAGGAAATAGCTTAGACATCGGTGGGAATAAAGAACTATTTAAGGATGCTATTTTTTTTGACTTGGAACATTATGTGTACAAAAAGCCTATTTGTATAGGGGTTTTTGGGGCAGCCTACTATGACTACAACGCAAGTGAGTTGAAAATAACTCAGTACATGTTAGAGAATAAATACGAATTAAAAAAAATGTTGACAATGGCTAAAGAATATTTTGAGAAAATGAAAGCTATTTATAAGAAGAAATCTATTGTAACCTTTTCAGGAAATAATGATTTTATTGTAATTAACTATTTACTGAATAAACATAACATTGGATATAAAATTAGTGATAACTTCCAACAAATTGACTTACAAAAGAAGTATGAGCAGGAAATGGGTACCTCTATTGGATTAAAAAACTTAGAGAATGTTTTTGGCATAACTAGAGAAAGCGAACTAATAAGTGGATCTAATCTAGCAAAAACTTTTGGTAAAATCATGAAAGATGATGAGTATTTTTCCAGAATGCCTTTAGAGAAAAAAGAGAAAATTTTACTATATAACATGCAAGATGTTGTAAGTTTATTCTATATATATATTAATTGGAAGAACCATGTAGTGAAACCTGTTGAGGTAGAGGAAAACCAACCAGAAACAAATAATATTTCAATTACAAATGATTTTAATTGATTTGAACTAGATTATAAGTCTAGTTCAAATTTTTTTGTCTAATTCTGTGATTATTTCATAGTTTATATAGGTTATATAATAGAAATTTTATTAATAACATATTATTAATAAAATAATCATAGAGTTTTTTATTAAATTATGAGGGGGTTATTTCAATGGATTTAAAAGTTTTTACAGAGGAAAGTAACGAGGAAAACAGTGATTTAGCTAATGCCTATGAAAAAATGAGTGTATCATCATTAACAGTAGATAATAAAAATGAAAATATAAACTGTAGTGATTTCAATAGAACTGAGTCAATAGCCCCAGTTATAAAAAGTCATGTTCATTTAATTGAAGAAGGAAATAAAATTAGGGAATATAAACTTAACTTTAAAGGTACAAATGGTAGGGAGTTTAGGGTATACGAGGTTGAGAATTTAGTTATCGGGAGACCTGTTGAATACCTTTACAAAACTACTATTTTTAATATTATAAGAAATAAACTTACTGAGGCCATGGGAAAAGAACTAACCTTTGAAAAAGAAGTTATAATGGAGAATTATAAAAATCAACTAAATGAAATATTAAAGAATTGTTGAGGATTATATATGAGAGAGTTAACTAAAAAAATCAAAGCTGCTTTGAAAGAAGAAAGGTGTGACTTAGTTCTTAAAAATGCTACTTTTCTCAATGTATTTACTCAAAAGTTAGAAACAGGACATATAGGTATTTATAAAGACAGTATTATAGGAATAGGTGATTATGAAGGAGAAGTTGAAATCGATTGTTCTAATAATTATGTGGTACCAGGCTTTATAGATGCACATGTTCATATAGAGTCCTCTATGGTAATACCTGAAAAATATTCTACCATAGCTTTGAAAAATGGTGTAACAACAGTGATTGCAGATCCTCATGAAATTGCAAATGTTCAAGGAGTTAAAGGAATAGAGTTTATGCTTGAAAACTCTAGGAATACCTTGTTAGATATATTTTATATGTTACCATCTTGTGTGCCAGCCACACCCTTTGAGGATAATGGATATACTTTAGAGCATAAGGAGTTAAAACCATTTATTAATAACCCAAGAATTTTAGGTCTTGGTGAAGTAATGAATGTATCTGCTGTGCTAAATAGAAATGAAGAAATCTTAGAAAAAATCCTTTTAGCTGGAGAGAAAAATATAGATGGACATTGTCCTAATGTGAATGGAATTTCATTAAACGGATACCTATGTGCTAAAATAACAACAGATCATGAATGCTTTACAGTAGAGGATGCTTTAGAAAAAGTTAAAAATGGAATGTATGTAATCATAAGAGAAGGATCTGCAGCTAAGAACCTCACTACTATAATTAAAGCAGTTAACAATGAAACTTATCATAGATTTTTATTCTGTACAGATGATAGGCATTTAGAAGATTTAATGGAAGAAGGTTCTATAAACAACTGCATAAGATTGGCAATAAGAGAAGGAGTTGACCCTATTAAAGCTTTTACCATGGCAAGTTTTAATGCAGCTCAATGCTATGGCTTAAAGAACTTAGGCGCTATAGCTCCAGGCTACAAGGCAGATTTAGTAATATTAGAAAATTTAAAAAGAGTAAATATAACCAAAGTCATCAAAAATGGGAAAGATACAGAGTCTGTAAAATACAATAAAAGCAGTTCCTTTAAGGTTAAAAACTCCATAGATATGGACTTTGTTTCTGAAGAAAATTTTAATGTTTTATTAGAAGGAAAAAGGATAAACGTGATAAAGTGCAAACCACAATCACTTGAAACTAAAAAAGTAGTAAGAGAAATAAAGAGCAACGATGGCGTAATTTCAGGATTAAAGAGTAAGGATATTTTAAAATTAGGAGTTTTTGAAAGACATAGAAAAACAGGAAAATACGCTTTAGGATTTGTAGAAGGCTTAGGACTTAAAAACTGTTCCATAGCACAAAGCATTGCTCATGATTCTCATAATATTATTGTATTAGGTGACAATGATAAAGATATGGCTATAGCAGTGAACTCCTTGATAACAATGGGTGGAGGAATAGCTTTGGTTTCAGAAGAAAAGTTAATAGCCCATTTAAGCTTACCAATAGGGGGTATTATGACTTTTCAAGATCCTAAAATAGTTTCTGAGGCTGTGAAAAGGCTAAATAGAATAGCTAGAAGTTTTGGAATAAAACCTGAATTTGATCCATTTACAACTCTATCATTTTTAGCACTACCAGTAATACCAGAATTAAAACTAACTGCTAGAGGACTATTCGATTATAGTAAATTCCAATTTATAGATTTAGAAAGTAATTCATAGAAAATTAAAGATTTTTGTAATAAAAAGAAATCCAGTTGCTATTATTTAATACAACTTGATTTCTTTTTATGTAAGACTAAATAATTACCCAAATAAGTAATTTCAGAAAATAATTGGTAAAATAAAGCAAAACTATTGATTTATGTCATTTATTTGTTTAATATAGTATATATAGTAAGTCATTTTAAGTGAGTAAAAGGAAACTATGAAGCATGCTCTTATTTGGGCACTTTGTGCATGTGGAGTTTATAGTGCAACCGGCCTTTATATATAGGGCCTTTTTTTGTGCAAAAAATCCGAAATATCATAACAAAAAGGTTGTCTTATAGGAGTAAAACAATGTAAATGTATTCCAATTTTATAGGTGTATATAATTTATGAAGGAAGTGATAAAAATATTAGCTTACATATTAGTTATAGCTTACGGTCTAGTAATTGGAAGTTTCCTAAATGTATGTGTGTATAGAATTCCACTTAGTCAGTCTATAGTATATCCACCTTCTAATTGTACTAACTGCAATAGTAAATTAAAGTGGAATGATTTAATACCTGTATTTAGCTATATATTTCTAAGAGGAAAATGTAGGTATTGCGGAAGTAAAATTTCTATAAGGTACCCCATCCAAGAACTATTAACTGCAATAATCTTTTTAGCAACATATCTACATTATGGTTTATCTTTGTATTTTATAAAATTTGTCATATTATTTTGCTTTTTGATTGTAATCTCAAATATTGATATAAAATTTCAAGATGTGTATATTGTTACTACTATTCCAGGTATAGTTATAGGAACTATTTTTGCGGTTGTAGAAAAATATCTTTATTCAGCTAGCTTAGGAAATTACCTTTTAGGTGCTATTATAGCCGGTGGGATAATTTCTATAGTTGTTTATTCTACAGGAGCAATGGGAAAAGGTGACATAGAAATAGCTCTATTATGTGGAATATTCCTTGGGTGGAAGTATTCCCTAATAATGATAGTATTATCTTTTGTTTCTGGCGGTATAATTGGAGTTATGCTCATTGTATTTAAAATAAAGGGAAGAAAAGATTATATTGCTTTTGGACCATATTTAGCATTAGGAACACTATTAGTAATCTTTTTTGGTAACAACATTTTGAATTGGTATTTACAATTGTTTTTTTAGTAACTAAGAATTTCTAAAATGAAATTTTATAGTAAATTTATTTTTATTGTTTAAAATAATGAATCTTAACGTAATGAAAGTATAATGCTAGTTTCCATGTGAAATAAAAACATTATACATCAATAATTGTACTATGCAAGGAGTGCTTAAAATGGCTATAGGAGGAAAATCAGTTAAACGACTTGGAGATTTGCTAGTGCAAGCTGGAAAAATTAATAACTTTCAATTGCAAGAAGCTTTAAAGAAGCAAAAGTTTCTAGGTAAAAAAATAGGAGAAGTTTTAATTACCGAAGGCTTAGTAACTGTAGAAGATATACTTGAGGTATTAGAAAAGCAAATAGGTATAAAAAGAGTAAATTTAGAATTAATGAATATTGATAAAAAAGCTATTAAGTCTGTTCCACAGAACCTTTGCATGAAAAATGATCTAATGCCTTTTGGGTTTAATGAAAATAAGATAAAGGTGGCAATGTGGGATCCTTTAAATATATTTGCTATGGATGATATCTACATAGCATCTGGTTTTGAAGTTGAGCCCTATTTAGCAACTAGGGATGAAATAAGGCGAGCAATTGAAAGGCAATATTCTGATGAACAGGTAGTTAAAGCTGCAGAAGAGCTATCCAAGGAAAAACAAGGAGACTTAAAAAATCAAATTAATAATGAGGAAACTTTTGATGATATAAAAAATGCTCCTGTGGTTAAAATGATAGATTATTTAATAAAAAATGCTATAGAGCAAAGAGCAAGTGATATACATATCGAGCCTTATGAGAAATTTGTAAGGATAAGATATAGAATAGATGGACAACTTCATCAGATTTCCAATCTGTCTGTGGATAGTTTAGCACCGCTTGTAACTAGAATTAAAATCATGGCTAATTTAAATATTGCAGAAAAAAGAGTGCCACAGGATGGTAGGATTATTACAAGGTTAACAGATAAAGATGTGGATCTTAGGGTATCTATTCTTCCTATGATTAATGGGGAAAAGGTAGTTATAAGGGTACTAAATAGAGATGGTTATGAAATAGGAAAAAATAGCTTGGGCATGAGTGAAGAAGAACTTAAAGTCTTAGATAATATGATAACCAATCCCCATGGAATAATCTTAGTCACAGGCCCAACTGGTAGTGGAAAGTCTACAACTTTATATACAATTCTAAATGAGCTAAATGACGAGGATAAAAACATAATTACTATAGAAGATCCTGTAGAGTATATTATGGAAGGTATAAACCAAGTTAATGTGAATACAAAGTCAGGACTCACCTTTGCTAGTGGATTAAGATCTATACTACGACAAGACCCTGATGCAGTGATGATTGGTGAGATAAGAGATAACGAAACAGCACAAATAGCTGTAAGAGCTGCTATAACAGGACATTTAGTATTAAGTACACTTCATACTAATGATGCGCCTTCTTCTGTGGTTAGACTTGTTGATATGGGAATTGAACCCTATCTTGTGGCAACCTCTATAAGTGGAGTTATAGCACAAAGATTGGTTAAAAAAATATGCAGCAAGTGTAAAAGGGAATATAAGGCATCTGTTCATGAAAAAAGAATATTAGCAATAGACCCTTATGAAGAAGTTATATTGCACAGAGGAGAAGGGTGTGCTTACTGCAACAACACTGGTTATGTGGGAAGAACAGGGGTTTATGAGATGATGGAAATTACAAGGGAGCATAAAGAAGCTATATTAAGTGATAAAAGCTCTGATGAACTTAGAGATATATCTATTGAAAAGGGAATGAAAACTTTAGGAATAGCTTGCAAAAGCTTAGTACTACAAGGGATTACCACTGTGGATGAGTTAGCTAAAATAGCTTTCTTAAAGGAGTAATTTATTTCAAAATATGGAGCTAGGTCCAAAGGTCCATAAAAATAACAATATAAAAATATATCAATATTAGAAGATAAGAATATAAAATATGCAATTTTAGCAGTGATATTAAAGGTATAGAATAGTGATTATTTAGATTTAATGGGGGTGAGGAGTTAGTGCCAAACTATAAATATAGAGCTATGAACGAAAAGGGAGAAAAGATAGAAGGAGTCTTTAATGCCGAATCTAGAGAAGACGTTAAGGAAATGATTCAAGCAAATAATTATTTTCCTCTCATGATTGAGGAGCCAAAGCAAGGTGTAAAGCTTGATTTTTCAGGTCTTGCTAAAGTGAAAACCAAGGATATTTCTGTGTTTTGCAGGCAATTTCATACTATGTTAGATGCTGGAAGTCCAATTAATAGTGCACTTCATATACTATCAACTCAGCATCCTAATAAAAAACTGAGAGAGGCTTTATCCATTGTAGAGGATGAAGTAAGAAAAGGCTCCACTCTTGCAGAAGCTATGACAAAGCCGAAGGATGTGTTTCCTAGTCTTTTAATAAGCATGATTGAAACAGGTGAGGTCAGTGGTACCTTAGATTCAGTAATGCTTAGAATGTCAAAGCATTATGAAAAAGAAAATAGAATAAACAACAAAATTAAAGGAGCCATGATATATCCTTTAGTTTTAGCAACAGTAGCTATTGGAGTTATTGTATTTATATTAGCCTTTGTAATGCCAATGTTTGTGGACATGTTCACTCAAGGAGGAGTTGAACTACCTACTTCCACTAAAATATTACTTGGTATAAGCTCAGGTATACAAAATTATGGATGGTTAATGCTTCTTACAATCATTTCCGTAGTTATAGTTTTAAGGCGGTATTTTAAAAGTGAAAAAGGACAGGAACTTTCAAGTAAGCTAAAATTAGCAATTCCAGTAATTAAAAAGCTTAATCAAAAGATTATTGTATCTAGATTTACAAGGACGCTATCCACAGTTTTAGCCTCTGGAATACCACTGGTTCAAGGACTTCAGGTAGTAAACGGGGTTATTGGAAACAAAGTTGCAGAAAAAGCCTTGGATGAAATAAAGGATAAAGTAATTAAAGGGGAAGGCCTTGCAGAACCCATAAAAGAGTGTGGAATATTCCCAATGATGCTATCTTCCATGATAAAAATTGGAGAAGAATCAGGATCATTGGATGATATTTTAAATAAAACTGCAGACTTCTACGATGAAGAGCTGGAAAATGAAATTCAAACAGCCACATCACTACTAGAGCCACTAATGATAGCGGTTATGGGAATAATATTAGGCTTTATCATAGTATCAATTATTACTCCAATCTTTGGAATGTATAATACTATCTAGCAGATAATGGACAAGCATACTTAATAAAAATTGGTATTTGGGCCAAAGGGTCTTAATATATATATAAATTAAAATGGGAGGTTTTCAAATGAAAGAAATATCAAACAAAAAAAGAAAAAAGAAAGGCTTCACACTAATTGAACTTATTATTGTAATCGCAATTATAGCAATCATAGGTGCTATAGCATTACCTAACTTTACTAAGATAAGAACAGAGTCAAAGGTTAAGGCTGAGAAGCAAAGTGTCCAAAATATAACAAGGATTACAGAAACTCTACTTATAGACCAAAAGCTATTACCAGGTGATGTAGTAAATATAGCATTTACTGGTACTAATGGTGCTGCTGTAGCAACCAAAACCGCAGCTACAACATCAGGTTCTGCAACTGATACCGAATTAACAGAATACTTTAAGGGTGTAAATAAGCCACAAGAAGATGGTAAGACAGGCTATAAAATTAGTATTGATTCAACCAGTAAGGAAGTTTCGGTTACTACAACTCCTGCTACTACTACTCCTTAATGTAATAAAGTGTAAAGCTACTCTAGCTTTACACTTTATACATAGTAAATTAAACAATAAAGTGTAGAGTTCACTTATCAAATATAATTAAGCATATAAGCTTAGTTATTAATTCTCTTGATATTGATTCTTGAACTGTGCACTTTATAATATACAAAAGAAAAAATAATAAATTTAAATACATTAAAAAGTAAAAATAGTATGAGAAAAATTGTTACATTTATTAAAGGGGTGTTATACTTGGCTATTACTATTCCAAAACTTAGCAATTTAAAAGAGCTACTTAATATGGATATTAAAACCTTAGGAAAAAATAAAATAAATAATAAAAAAAACACTGGTTATTTCTCTATGAGAAATTCACCAAAGAAACTTGTGTCTTTTGATATAGGCAGCCACAGCATTAAAGTTGTGGTAGGGGAAAGAGTAAAAGATAAGCTAATTGTAAGCAAGGCTTTTTCTGTTCCAATTTCAGAGGGAATTGTGGCAGATGGAAAGGTTTTGAATCCTTTAGAAATCACTAGATTATTAAAAGAAAATCTTGCTTTAAACAACGTTAAGATCAGTGATGCTGTATGCACTACCAATAGTACTGCTATTATAAATAGGGATATAGTGGTACCAAAGGGTGAGGAAAGTGAAATGGATGCAATCATAAACTTTTCTATACAACAATACCTTCATATTAATATGAGTGATTATACAATTCAATATGATATTTTAGGGCAGGTTGAAAGCGAAGGAGTAGAAAAATATAAAGCTCTAGTAATTACTTACCCTAATATCATGTCTAAGGATTATTTTAATCTTATTAAGGAATGTAATTTAGAACCCTATGCTTTAGATGTTGCGTTTAATTCCATAAAGAAGCTTTATAATAATACTCAGTATTTAAATGACAACTTCTTAGATAAAGAGGAGACCATAGCTTTTGTGGACATGGGTTGTAATACTATTAATGTACACATTTATAAAAGTGGGAACCTTGAATTTACTAGAGTTATTAAATCTGGTGGCAGTGACCTGGATGGAAGTATTTCTAGAAAATATGGCATAACCTTTGATGAAGCAGAAGAGAGAAAAATTAAATATAGTTGTCTTGAAGGTTATGGTGAATCAGAGGAGGTTCATGAATTTAATGAATTTTTAAAGGAAGAACTTCAACAATGGGTAGTAGAAATCCAAAGAATAGTTCAGTTTTATAAAAATAAAAGTGTTGGTAATATAATTGATAACATGTACATTTTTGGTGGCTCTTCTAAAATTAAGGGTATAGATGGATTTTTAAGAAACCAACTATCCATACCTGTAGAAACTATAAATACTATTGAAAATATAGTGGCACAAGATGGCAAGGTATTTGAGGATATAAATATATACTTAAATGCTTTAGGCGCTCTAATAAGGTTTTAGGTGGTGAAAATAAATGAGAGATTTTAACTTCTTTTTACCCTATTTACATGATAAAAAAGAAAGAAAAAATAAGAAAGCATATATTACTGCCACCTTAATTGTTGTAGCTATAATTGTATTAGGAACTTTTATTTATAATTCCTTTTATATTTTTACTTTGAAAGGTGACATAAAAACTTTAAAAAATACTTATGAGGCTTCAGATAATCAACAGCAGTTAGCAAAAGCAGAAGGACTTATTAAAACTAATAATATTCTTAATGATTATAATAAAGAATTGGAAAATATCTTTTCTGGTGTTTTAGATAGAAAAGTTGTTACCAGTCAATTACTATTTGATATATCAAATTCTATACCAAAGGAAATATCTTTCAAAAACTTGTCAGCTGATGGAACTGTTATTAATGTTCAGGGAATATCTAGCAGCAGAGTTGCAGTAGCTGAACTAGGACATAACCTAAAAAATCTTTCTTACTTTTCAGAGGTTCACATTGGAAATATAAATTTAGTGAGTAATGAGGGAACTGAACAGTATAGTTTTTCAATAAAATGTGCATTAAAGGGTGTGAATAGTGATGAAGCTAAGTAAGAGGGAAAAGGTGTTAATAGCTACATTAGGAGTTTTACTATTCCTTGGAGCATACTATAAATTTGTTTTTCTTCCGCAAAAGTGGAGAATAGAGGAATTAAAAAAAGATAAGGCTGCCTATGAGGAGAAAGTCAATAAGTTAAATACTTTAGTTGCAACTATACCGCAAAAAGAATCAGATATTAAAGTTCTAACTACAAAGATTAAAGATAAAAGTACTAAACTATATCCAGACATAATTCAAGAAAACATAGTTAGAGAATTAGATAAATTAATTAGTGACTCGGGAATTCACGGAAGTATAGGTTTTTCAGAAGTAGCTGTAGTCCCTATAGATAATTTTCAAAGAGAAGAGACAAACGCTAAGGACAGTAAGTTACAAGATTTAAAAGATCAATATGCCAATCCAACATCTGAGTCTTCAGTAAAAGAAAAGGCTTCAGAAGACAGCAGTAAACTTAAAACTGAAGATAAGACGGAACCTACAAAAAAAGAATCAAAAGGTGAAAATAACTCAGCAACCTCTAAGGCTGAAAACAGCTCAAAAGCACAACAATTAAAGGTAACCTTAAATTTTAATGGTTCCTATAGCAATGTAGTTGACTTTGTAAAAAGATTAGAGAATTATACCAAGCATATAGCTATGGTATCAATAAATATCTCTCAAAGTAGTGAAACTGAAATCACGGGCACTTGCGTTTTAGAATTTTATGCAGTACCTAAGATTACTGATGAAGATAAAGATTACTTCAATTGGGATCTACGAAATCCTTATGGAAAAGAAAATATATTTGATGGTTCTATGAGCATTAATCCTCCTAAGACTGTGGAGGACATAACTAATGCTGGTAAACCAAAATTTGACTTTGTCATGTCGGTAAAACCACAAAGCTCAGATATACCTACAATAATTTTAGGAAGAGCTAATGATGCGGACAGAAAATCCTATGTGTATGCAGATAGTAACAAAGTAGAAAACATTGAAATAATTTTAGAAAAAGAAAAAGATAAGTATTACTATAGATATAAAACTTCTAGGGATAGCTATCCACTAAATTTCCAGAGTGAAAAAGTAGAGTTTGATCTAGGCTCATCTGAAGTATATTTCAATATTCTATCATCTCTAAGACTTTCTGCTGATGACAAATCCGGTGCAAATATTAAGTTATCTAATAAGACAGACAAGAAAATTGTTGTCATTGTAGAGGGAGAAGACACTACATCACCGAGAATTAAAATAGAAGGTGATGGTGGCAATATTGAAGTTAAACAGGCACCCTAAGGGAGGGGAAATAGTTGAAGTTTTTTAGAGTTTATAAAAAGAAGGCTCTAACTTTAATTGAAGTTGTAATAAGTTTAGCAATACTATTTATTATAATGATACCCATATCTACTATGGCAATTCAAACAATTAAAATGAATAAACAGGCTGAAAACAAACAGCAGGCAACTGTAATTGCTCAAAAACTCATGGAGGAAGTTAAATCTTTGCCTGAGTATACTAACAGGATGCTAGAAGGTGGAGTAAATATGCAAGAAGATGAAAATTCATCCCTAGATTATAAAATTACAGGAGAAATAGAAGGTTTTAGAGTTGAAGGAACTATAAAGCCTTCTGTAAATTATAAAGGAAAAAATATTGATGAGACTTCTAAAATAAAAGTAGACGGAAGGGTAAAAATTAAAAAAGAAGGAATTAATAACAACGTATATGTGGATGAAATTTTTGCAATTGGAAACCCTAGTGAATTTTATATTAATAAAAAAGCTACAGGTACTGATTTGATTTTTAAAAATAGTACTAATACAGTTAATAAAACTATATCAAATACAAACTCAGTAGTAGAAATAATCGCTGATAAAGATACGTCAAACCAGTACAATATTAGGGTTTCTAATGGTACTAATGAAATTTTGAAAATATATTGCTACAAATACAACAATTCAACTGTAGAGTTCAATGTGATTAATGAAAAGGGTAAGGTCGTGTATTATGATAATCTTATAAAACAAGAACCTTCCAGTGAAGGAAGTACTATAAATAGAGTGTATGACATTTATATTAAGGTTGCTAAAGGGGATTCCTTCTATGAGATAAAATCCAACAAAGCTATGGGGAGATAAGGGGGGATTGTATGAGAGCAAAGAAAAAAGGATCAGCACTATTAACTGTAATCTTGGTTTTCGGTATATTGGTTACTGTAGGTTCTGCAGTAATGACGGTAGCTTTATCTGATGTAAAGTTAAGAGTAACTGAAAGTAAGAGAGTTCAAAACTTATATGGGTCGGAATCTGGATTAGAAGAAACTTATGGTGTAATGTCAAAATATGTAGATGAATCCATTGAGGCAGGTAATAATAAGGTAAAAATTTATTTAGAAACATTAAATAGTGAAGATGGCATACTAGCTGCGGAAAGACAAAAAGTTATTAATGATGAAAAGTATAATTCAGATTATATAAATCAAGATGGAACAGTGAAGACACAACAAATCAAAGCTAAAATTAACTTCTATTTTAAAGAAGGCTATAAAGAAGCTTTTACAAATAAAATTAAAAATGTTTTAGATAATAAAGAAGGATATATTCTAGGAACTAAAGAGTCTTCTCCTAGAGTAACCATTAAGAACTTAATGTCTGAGGTAGTTTTTTCTAGATTAAATCCCACTGCAACTGATCCTGAGGAATTGAGATTAACTTTAAGTTCGGCTTATGAAAAAATAAGCCAAGATGGATTTAAAAATTTAAGACAAGTTGAAAGCAATTTTAAAATTGCTATTCCAGAATATGATGCTCCATACTCTTTAGAAACAGAAAAGATATTATTAGCAGACAATATTATAAGAGGAAAGACCCTTGTCACAAATTCAAATTTACAGCTAAATAATAGTGCTAATTTAAATATGCAAGGAGAAGTTTTTGTACTGGGAAGTGGAAATGACTCAAATGCCTCTTCAGGAATTTTGATTAATGGACAAAATAGCATTTTAAATATGAAGAATGCAAGTATAATTTCCAAAGGAGACACTAAGATATTAGGTGCTGCTTCAAAGATTATAGGTGATGAAAACAGTATCTTATTTACAGGGAATTTGTCTATAGAAAAAAGTGCTCAAAGTTCTAATATGGATATCAAAGGTTCTGTATATGCAAATAATGATTTAGTATTGAATGGGGAAAAGTCAACTATAAACATAGCTAATGGATTTTACGGAGTTAATGATATTAGAAAAATTAGTATTGGAGATAAGAAAAAAAATTCCAGTAGCATAATCGTAAATGCTAAGGATATAGGTGAAACAGGAGGTTCTTCCATATCCATAGGAAATGACCTGGTGCTTTTAGGTACTGCGTATATTGATACAAAGCCGGAAAGTTATCAAACTGGAGAATCGGTTGGAGTTAAAGGAAATTATAAAGCTTATGCTTCAGCACTTGATAATGGGGGAAGTTATAGTAAAGGAAATATAATTTTTGACTATTTATCACCTCTTCAGTTAGCAAATAGGTTTAAGGATGGTAAAGAACTTACACTACAGGATAAAAATAACTATTTCATGACCTATTACAATAACAAAAAAGATACACTAAAGTTAAAGGGAATTAACTTACCCAAAAACATCTATACCTTAGGGGTAGCAATAAATAATGGTAGCGCCATAAGTGGTAATTATACTATTGATAATGATACTATTAAAAATAGTATAAAAACTTATGGAGCTAAAATCTCTGAGATTACTAGTGTTGATCAATATATTAACTTTTCAGCAATTAGTTCAACAATAAGTAAAGTATCAGAGATTGAAGGAATGAGGGAAATTGTATACCTATCAAAGGATAATATAGATTTGACTATATCAAATGGTAGTGGAACTGATACCAATAATAAGATATTTCTAAATGGTAAAAAAGCAAAAGGTATAATTATAACCTCTGGAAATGTGGTTATAGATGGAGCTGTAAACTTTGAAGGCACCATTATTTCAAATGGTACAATTACAGTTAAGGATAACTCTAATGTTACATTAAACAGTAATAAAAAAATTGTGGATTACTTAGTAGCAAAAAATTATGATCAGTTCACTAATGTTTTTAAAAATGACACTATAAATGCATCGAATAATATTGAGATTGATTCAGCCGCGGTTATGGAGAGTGCTCTTCAAAATATACCGAAAGATAATCTTATTAAGACAAGTAACTGGAAAATAGTGAAATAAAGAAGGGAAGAATCACATGAAAAAAAAGAAAGCTCTTACATTAATAGAGGTATTAATAGCTCTTTCTATTTTTGCAATAGTCATGGGGATAATCTTCCCTTTTTTCACCTCATCCCTTAAAGGTTTCAATACCACAACCATAAGATCTGAACTTCAAAATGATGGTGAAAACGTAATAAAAAATATATCTAAGACCGCTATGGAAGCTAAGAAAGTGAATTTAATTGATAATATTGATGTAGAAAGTAGCTCTGCTACCTACAAAATAGATGGTACTAATGTTAAATCAATAGAGTTTTTATCGGGAAGTGATTGTAAAAACGTATTTGAATTAGATAAGGGAGCATTTTATAAGGTTTTATCTCCAGGAAATAGGGTTTCCTTAGGAAAAAATGTAGAGTATATTGATATATCTCCATTAGATGGACTTACTTTTGAAAAAAGTCAGGGGATAAAAGTGAAATTAGTTATGGTAAAAAACAGTGTAAATTATGAAATAAGTAATACATTGTACTTTAGAAATAAAAGATAGAAGGGGGGAGAATTTGTGAAAAAGTATATTCTAAGAAATAAACTATTTTTAAAAATCATAATTGTTTTTGTTCTTATTGGAATTTTAGGTGTTGCTTATAAGGCTTACGCAGCTGGTGAAAAGCCAGAACTAAACATTAATGCAAGTGCTAGTAAGCCATCTGTTTATGTAAATGAGGAATTTGATATTAATTACACAATAAATCCACAACCATTGAATGTAAGTGATATAAATAAAAAAGTAAATAAGGAAATTATTTTAGTAATAGACACATCAGGAAGTATGGATGAATTAATCACTTCACGACCTAGAAAGACAAGAATGGAAGCATTAAAAGATGCAGCAAATAATTTTATCAGTAAATTTCAAAATGAAAACACTACCAAAATAGGCATTGTAACCTATGATTATAATGGTCGTAATACTAAATCATTGACTAATGCCACATATCAAGAGGATTTAAAAGCAATAATCAATGGATTAGATGCAAATGGAGCAACTAATATTGGCGATGGAATAAGAGTTGCACAAAAAATGTTTTCCAGTGATATTTCAGTGAAAAAGTATTTAGTTTTAATGTCAGATGGTATGCCAACTTCTTTAACTTATTCAGGTTATGCTGGAGGGTATAATGATGATTATAATAAATATGATTATCAAAGTAGAAATTATACTTATTATAGACTACCAAATGATTTAAGAAAAGGGGATAGAACTTGGCAATATTTTAGTAGTATAAACGATACAACTGATTTAAAATATGGAACTTATGGAAATACAGACCCCAAAGGGTATTGCTTAGAATATAGTACTTTGATGGCTGAAAATCTAAAAAGTTTAAAGATAACAAACTATGTCATAGGCTTTAGTGGAGGGAGTGATAGCACAAAGCTCACACAAATTGCTTCCGCTGGAGCAGGCAGTTACTATGATGCTAAGGATGCAGAAACTATAAATAGTGTTTATTTAGATATAGCGGACAAGATTAAAGCAGATTTTTCAGTGGAAGGTGCTACAATTAATTTCTCGCTTCCTGATGGCTTGGAATATGTTATGAATACTTTTGACACTCAGGTAAATGGAAATAATTACTCTAAGCTAATTCCAAGTATAGTTTATAAATTAAATTCAAATAATACCCAATATATTGCAGAACCACTAAGTATAAGTCTAAACTTAAAGGGGAATAAAAAAGGAGTTTATGAGTTAGCGGGGACTAACTGGAACTTATCATATAAAGTTATTAATGGAAATGCTATAAATAAACTTTTACCAAAGGTTACTATTACAGTTGAAAAGTATAATGCAGAATTTCAAATGTCAAGAAAATTAATACCAGAACAAAATCAAGGTAAGTTTAACGTAAATAATGAATTTACTATGGAATACTCAATAACTCCTAATCCTATACAAATACAAAGTACTGAAAAACAAAAGGAAATAATGTTAGTAGTTGATACTTCAGGCAGTATGGACTGGTCAGTGGACAAAGATGAGAAAGTATCTGGAAAACCATCCAGATTAGAACTTACCAAAACTGCATTAAATAATTTCATTAATAAGTTTAACAACTCTACTAATGTTAAAATTGGTCTTATTACTTATTCAAATAGAGGTAATGTATTTACATACAATAATAATTATTTATTTGAAGCAAGTAACTCTCAAGTAATAAGAGATAAAGTAAGTGCACTCTCTGCAAATGGAGGTACAAATTTAGGAGATGGAATAAGAAAATCTATATGGGCATTATCAGATAATAAGGATTCGAAAAAGTTTGTTGTACTCATGACAGATGGAGAACCGACATTTTATTCGTATTATGGCTCTTATTATTATAGAAATTATTATACTGAAATAGATAATAAAAATGTGGATTATAATGAGAATAATGACTTAGAAAAAGGATTAGAGTATAGTAATATCATGGCAGGAATATTAAAGGAAAATAAGGATTTAGATTTAAAAACTTTTGCCATAGGCTTTTCAAAAGGGGCTAATGCAGATAAACTTAAAGAAATTGCAGTTAAGGCAGGCGGGGATTACCTGGATGCAACTAGTGACAACGAAAATGCAATAACTGAAGTTTATAGTAATATTGCTGAACAAATTAAGGCAGATTTAGCACTAGAAAACGTTAAATTTACTCAACAACTACCAGAGGGGCTTGTTTTATCAGAAACTGGTGGTAATTCTATCACTAAGGATTTAAAAGTAAACTATACCTACAATAGCACTACAAAACAATATGAGGCTGAACCTATAAGTTTTACTGTAAAAGTTAAAGGTACCAAGGTAGGAAGTTATGAACTTAAGGATGATGCAAAGTTATCGTATAAAGATTTGGATGGTACTTCTAGTGAAAAGTTCTTTGATCCACTTAGTATTTCCATATTGGACAGTTTTATAATAAAACAAGGTTTATTCCAACCTAATGGCAATAATACTAATATTATTCATGTTGGAGAAAAGAATATCAAATATATTAGCAACCTAAATTTAGATATAGCGCCTAACTCAGAATATCAACTTGCAACATTTGTAAGAACCAATGGACAAGAAACACCAATAAATATTAAACTAAATTCAAGTAATAATACTGAAGTTACTAAGATGAAGGTTATATCCGTTAATGTTTTTACTGTTAATTCAGATGGAACACTTACAAAATTAACATCAATAGCTCCTATTATAGAAAATGATAGCAGTGCTTCTCCCAATATTAAGGTAACTTTGAATGGTGAAACTACCAGTGAGTATAAGTACTATATAATTAATTATAACTATGTAGTAAATGAAGCTAAAGAAGATACTAATAGTATGATTATAAATAGGGCAAACATTATTGGAACTGATAAGTTCAATGATTTTAATACAAGAATAACTTCAATGCCTGATGTATTTTGATTTATAATTTTATAAGGATTAGAGATATGATAAATAGAACTTGACTAAGGAAATCACCTAAGTGAAGCTCTATTTTTTATGTTGATGATTCAAGGTGCTTTTACTGAATACATGAATTACATTGAATTTTAAGATAAATTGCTTAATTTTCATTAGCAAAGTATCATTCAAATATAGGGTAGTTAAGTTTATAGATAAATAGACTTATAACTTAAAGGTTTCATAAACACATATATAGTCTAAACTTATGTAAAAATAAACTACTAATTGCTTTGGATAGTGTATCTTTATAGAAAAATAATTTTTATTAATGATTGGTTATTGTAAAGTTGAATCTTCATAAAAAAATAATATAATAATATGTATTTGAGGGTGGAAATATTTATATCAAATGATTTAATATGAATAATTTGGATATTATTATAATAAAGTAAAACTTAATTATTACTTGATTATTAATTTAGGTGGTTTAAAATGAGTAGAAAACATTTAATGATAAATAAGAAAGGGTTCACCCTCATAGAACTAATCATAGTCATAGCCATAATAAGCATAATTGCATCTATAGCTGTTCCAAACTATATGTCTTATAAAGAAGATGCAAAGGTGAAGGCAGACCAAATATCTGCTCAAAATATTGCAGTAGCAGTAAAAGTTGAGTTAAGCAAAGGTATAACTCCAGAGAATATTAGAAACAACGGATATAAGAAAATTGCAGATGAATATTTTAATGGAGTAATGCCGAAGGCTCAATTATCAGGAGGTAACTTTATTATTAATATAATAGATAATAATAATATTGCTGTAAGTACAACTAGGTACAGGTTGTATCCGCAATTTGAAAAAATTAACTAAGGGATAGAGTTACTATTAACTCTATCCCTTAGCTTATAATTTTAATATTTAAAATCTGTAAAGAGGCTATAAAAATCCTATAATATTCCTTAAGAATTTTTCATTTAAACAATAGAAATTAATATTAAAGATTCTTAAGTTGTTAATCGTAATTATTATTTAGTAAGCTTTTCTATACCAACTTCTATCCTCTTGATTGTTTCTTCCTTACCAAGAATTTCTGCTATTTCAAAAGCTCCACCTGGTGTTGCAGCTTTTCCAGATATAGCAGTTCTAATTGGCCAAAGCATTTGACCATTTTTAATTCCTAAAGTTACAACAAGCTTCATCATCTCGTCATGTAAAACTTCTGCTTTCCAGTCACTAATTGTTTCTAGTATTGGTAGAGCAGCTTTTAAGCTCTCTAAAGAGTTTTCCTCAGTTGTTTTCATTTTTTTATGAATGTAAAGCTCAGTGCTGTACTCTGGAAGTTCATCAATAAAGTCTATTCTCTCAGGAATATCTGTTAAAACTTCAGCTCTACTTTGAACTAAGTTACTAATTTTCAATAAATCGATATTTGGATTCTTAACTACAGTTTTAATATAAGGCTCAGCCATTTTAAAGAAAGCTTCAGGTGTTTGCTTTTTAATATATTCGCTGTTCATCCATTTTAGTTTTTGCATATCAAACACTGCAGGAGATTTATTGATTTTTCTGTAATCGAAAATCTTCACAAGTTCTTCTAAAGAAAATATTTCTTCGTTAGTTCCAGGGTTCCAACCTAATAGGGACACGAAGTTTACAATAGTATCTATTAGATAGCCTTGTTCAAATAGATCTTCGAAGGAAGAGTGTCCGCTTCTTTTGCTCAATTTTTGATGCTCTTCATTAGTAATTAGTGGACAATGAACGTATACAGGTACTTCCCATCCAAAAGCATCATATAATCTGTTGTATTTTGGAGATGAGGATAAATATTCGTTTCCTCTAACTACGTGAGTAATACCCATTAAGTGGTCATCTACCACATTTGCAAAGTTGTAAGTTGGAAGCCCATCAGATTTAATTAGAACCATATCGTCTAGTTCATTATTTGGTACAGAAATTGTTCCATAAATTTCATCTTCAAAAGTAGTGAAGCCCTCAGTAGGATTGTTTTGTCTTATCACATAGGGAAGTCCTGCTGCAAGGTTTTTCTCTACTTCTTCTGTAGAAAGGTGGGAGCAATGTTTATCATATTTAAAAGTTCCACCTTTTTCTTCAATTTCACTTCTTAGGGCATCAAGTCTTTCCTTGTCACAGAAGCAGTAATAAGCTTCACCTTTAGAAACTAGTTCCTTAGCATATTCTAAATAAAGGCCTTTTCTTTCACTTTGAATATAAGGACCTACTGGACCACCTACATCTGGACCTTCATCATGATGTAATCCTGTAAGTTTTAAAGTATTATATATTATGTCTATTGCACCTTCAACAAATCTCTCTTGATCTGTATCTTCAATTCTTAAGATGAAATCTCCACCTTCATGCTTAGCGATTAGGTAAGCATAAAGCGCAGTTCTAAGATTTCCTACATGCATTTTACCCGTTGGGCTTGGCGCATATCTAGTTCTAACTTTATTCATTTTGTTCACTCCTGTAAATTTCTATTTATTTCTCTCATTTAAATAAACATATTTTGGAAGTCCATTTTCATACTTAATTTTTGGTTCTCCCATGATTAGAGGTAGTGTATATTCATAAGCCTCTTTAGTTACATTATTACCTTCTGGATTTATCCACTCTTTAGGGAAGTATTTTATTGAGTTAGCAACCTTTGAAGTATGAACAGCAAATGGTTCAGATTTATAAGGATTATTTTGAATTCTTCTGATTCCAATCATGTTTCCGCTTTCACCATCTTTAGAGTACTCTAAAGCAAAGGCGCCACTTTCATAGGCTTCATCAATATCAGTTTGTGAAGCAAAATGCATTGCACAACGTTGAAGGGTTGAAAGTTCAACAGCTCTTACTTTTTTGCAAACCCCATTTTCAATGATTAAATTTTTTAAGTAGCCACATACACCACCAAGTTGTGCATGACCAAATTTATCATATCCAGCAGTAGATTGCATTTCTCCTAGGAATATACCTTCAGCAGTTCTAATACCTTCAGAAACCACAATAACTAATCTGTTTTTATTTTTTAATTTGTTTTCTACATCTTTAAGGAACTGATTAGTATTAAATGGTATCTCAGGTAAGTAGATTAAATCTACTACAGGTTCCCCATTTAAAGTTGCGATACAAGAGCTTGCAGCAAGCCAACCAGTATCTCTTCCCATAGCTTCTAAAATGAATATGTTCTTAGTTTCATAAACACTAGCATCCAAGCTGTTTTCTAGAGCTATAGTTGCAATAAACTTAGCTGCACTTCCAAAGCCTGGAGTGTGATCCATTACAGGTAAATCATTATCTATAGTTTTAGGAACACCTATAAATTTAATATCTATGTTATGTTCTTTAGCATAGTTGCTTAACTTATGAACTGTATCCATGGAGTCATTTCCACCTATGTAAAAGAAGGTTTTTATCTGGTTTTTCTCTAGTATTTCAAATAATTTTATGTATTCTTCTTTGCTTTCAGCATAGGATTTAAGTTTATATCTACAAGAACCTAATCCAGAAGAAGGTGTATATTTAAGACCATGTACTGCATCTTTGTCTATTTCACAAAGGTTAATAATATTTTCCTTTAAAATTCCTTCTATACCGTTTAATCCAGCAAAAACTTTGTCATAATATTTAACTTCTTCATTTTTTTCAAATATTCCTATAGCACTAGCATTAATAACAGAAGTAGGACCTCCTGATTGAGCCACTATACAATTTCTCATATTTTTGTACTCCCTTCAAATTTCATTACTTTTTCCATTATAATATAAATCCTTGTTTGTAACAATTGTAACTATAAATATTATTATCCTAAATAGGTAAAAAATATATGGTATAATAATGATTTAAGGACTATAATATTTTCTTAGATAAATTTTATAATCTTTTCAAAGATAAAACTTCAAGGTCAAATATTAATTAACTTTAGGAGATAACTAACTTTAAGTGTTAGCATCTTTATATAAAGCTTAACACAAAGGGATTGAAAATATCCTTTATTATATAGAATGTAATGAAAATAGTGGGTAAATACGTCTAACTCTATTTTGCATTCTCTCTAGTATAAGTTGCTTAAAATTATCTTATAATTTAGAAGTAATATTGCAACTTACATACTTTCCTAAATGAAGCTAAATTAATATTAGAAATGGAAAAAATCAAATTATAATATTTATTTTTATAAAGTGGTTTTTATAAAAGTTAGGTAACTTTGTAACTATATGTGTCAACCTAACTATAAATTTAAGTTGATAAAGAAGCAAAATACTATTATTCTTATCTATAAAATAAGTAAACAATAGGAGGAAAATATGAATATGACTTTATATCCTGTAGAAAAAGAAAACAAGTATGGCTATGTAAACATAAATGGAGATGTGGTAATTCCATTTAGATTTGATTTTGCAGATGAATTTGAAAATAATATGGCTTTTGTGGAAGTAGATGGTCTATGTGGTTTTATTGATGAGGATGGGGAATATTTAGTTAAACCAAAATATGACGATATTAATTATTTTAATGAAGGTATGGCTGTAGTAGAAATTAACCATAGATATGGATATATAAACCCTAAAGGTGAAGAGTTAATTAGTATAAAATATGAGGATGCAAAGGGCTTTACTAAGGGGTTAGCTGCTGTAAAGCTTTTAGGCAAATATGGCTACATAAATTACAAAGGAGAAATGGTAATTAAACCAACCTTTGATGAAGCAAATGAATTTAACGAAAATGAATTAGCACTTGTAAAGAAAGGCGAAAAGTATGGGTACATTGACTCAGAGGGAAAGCTCGCAATAGATTTAATTTATGATTTTGCAAATGATTTTATTGATGGGCTAGCTGCTGTAGCAGTAGGAGAAGAGTATTTTTTTATAGATGAAAAAGGAAATAAAGCTATTCAGGGAGATTTCGATTTTATAGGAAACTTTAATGAAGGGTTTGCACCTGTTTCAGTTGAGGATACTTGGGGCTTTGTAGACTTACAGGGAAATATGGTTATAGAGCCTAAATATCACTGGACAGATAGCTTTAGCAATGGATATGCAGTTATTTCTATGGATGATAAATATGGGTTCATCGATAAAAATGGCAACATAATTATTGAGCCTAAATATGATAATGTATTTGATTTTAGCGAAGATTTATTTGCAGTTGAGGTAAATGGACTTTGGGGTTATGTAGATATTAATGACAATATTATAATTAGTCCTAAGTTTGAAGAAGCTGAGAATATTATAAATGGAGTAGCAAAGGTTAAATATAAGGGCAAAGAAACATATATTAAGAAGGATGGGAGTTTTATTCTAAATTCTTAGTTGATGATTTGCATTGTTAAAGAAGAATTCTTATTTACTATATAAGAGAAAATCTTCATAGGAAAAGATTAAATTTAATGGGGGGATAGATATGAGAGTTATTGACTTACATTGTGATACCGTAATGAAGTTAATGGAAGGAAAGGAAAAAGTAAATTTAAGAAGAAATGACTTTTCTGTGGATTTGGAAAGACTTCAAAAGTCTAATTCAATGGCACAATTTTTTGCACTTTTTATTGAAAAAGAATATGTGGAAAATCCTTTTGAATTCTGCATGGATATGGCAGATCGAATCCATGCAGAAATTAAAAGTAATAGTGAGATTATTAAACTTGCAACTAACTATGAAGAGTTAATTAGAAACAATGAAGAAGGAAAAATTTCTGCATTTTTAACTATTGAAGAAGGTGGAGCTCTTAAGGGAAAGTTATCGAATTTAAGAAATTTTCACAAGCTAGGAGTTAGGCTTATTACATTAACTTGGAATTATGAAAATGAAATAGGATATCCAAACAAAAATTCTAATTTTATAAATAATGGATTAAAGGCTTTTGGGTTAGAAGTGGTAGAGGAAATGAATAACTTAGGCATGATTATTGACGTTTCTCACCTCTCAGATGGAGGCTTCTATGACGTTGCTAAATATTCTAAATATCCTTTTGTGGCATCTCATTCAAATGCTAGAGAAGTTTGTGCTCATAGAAGAAACTTAACAGATGATATGATAAAAATTTTAAGTAATAAAGGTGGAATTACAGGAATCAATTTTGAAAGAAGCTTTTTAAACAATGATGGAAGAAGCAATATTGAAGATATGATAAAACACATTAATCACATTTACAATGTAGGTGGTATTGAGGTTATAGCCTTAGGAACAGATTTAGATGGTATAAATTCAAAGGGCATAGAAATAGACAACATTGGAGATATTCATAAACTTTCCCATGCTTTAGTTAAGGATGGGTTTTCAGAGGATGAAGTGGAAAAGATTTTTTATAAAAATGCAATGAGATTAATAAAAGATGTGATGAGATAAGTATATGTATTGAATTTAATAAGTATAATAATAAAAGCAAAGATATTAACCTTTGCTTTTTTATTAAATTTATTATTAATTTCAAAATTTTACAACTATTTCAGAGTTATTTCTGGTAGAATATAATTACAGATAATATTTCCTGTTATTAAAAAAAGGAGAGATAGTATGAAATATCCTAAAATCGTATACAAACCTTCTCAAAATGCCATAGAGTTAAAGAAAGTTGATATTGAAGGAAATGTTTGTGGAGAGTTTGTTGAATTTACAATTAATCATGTGTACGAGAATAAAGGCAAAGGAGATGTGGAAGCAATTTATAACTTCCCAATTCCTGAAACTGCAGTATTATCCGGTTTTGAAGCAAATATTGGCGGCAGAACTATAAAGGGTAAGGTAGAAGGTAAAGAGGAAATTGATAAAATTTATAATAATGTAGCTGAACAAGGCACTAGTAATTTCCTTTTAGAGGAGTTTAGCGAGAATAATTTTAGAATCTCCATAGGAAAGATTCTTTCTGGAGAAACTATTAATATTAAAATTTCCTATATTGAAGAATTAATTTATGACAATAACAAGTTGAAGTTAACAATCCCTAAAGTAATTCCACCAGTTAAGGCTTATTCTAGCAGTAAAAAGCCAATAGCTATACTAAAAAATAATCATAACTACAAATTAAACTTAAATTTATTGGTGGAATCCTTTGAAGAAACAAAAATTACTTGTCCTTCTCATAGGATTACTGTTGAAGGTGGAGAAAGTAATCTATATAAGATTACCCTTGAAAATGAAGAGCAAAAGTTAACGGAAGATATGGTAATTTATCTTGAGGAGAGAGAACTTCAAGAAACTACGGGAATGGTTTATGAAAATTATAGAGAAAAGAATGGTATTTTGTATCTAAGGTTTATTCCCGATATTCAAGATATTAATAATATAAATTATGGGAATTATATTTTCCTAGTAGATATCTCTGATTCCATGAAGGGAGATAAGATAAAAGAGGCCAAAAGGGCACTTCAGTTATGTATAAGAAATTTAACTGAACAAGATACTTTTAACATTGTGGCTATGGGAGATAAACTACATTATTTCTCAGAAGAAAGAAGAGTCAGATTTAATGAAGAAAGCTTAAAAGCTGCTTCTCAATGGATTGATAATTTACAGTGTGAAGATGATGCAGTTATATTTGAGGGAATAAAATATGCTTTTGAAAAAGAACATGAAGGGGAAGAAAATACAATTTTATTATTTACAGATGATATTGTAGATGATGAGAAAGAAATTTTAGATTATGTTGATGAGGTTTGCAGAGAAAGCAGAATATTCCCCTTTGGTATTGATGCTTCAGTAAACACCTACTTTATTAATAAACTTGCAAGAATAACTTATGGTAAAGCAGAATTCATCAATAGAAAAAGAAGAATAGAGGATTCTATTCTAAAACAATTCAATAGAATTAGAGGCCTTCAAATCACTGACGTTGAAATTGACTGGGGAAATATGAAAGTAGAAAAAACTTATCCTAGAACTATAGAATATATGTATGATGAAGAGCCTTTCTCAATTTTTGCAAGAGTTCAAGGACAGCTTGAGGGTGTAGTTACTCTTAGAGGCAAGGTAGGGAATAGAAGAGTTCAAAGAAGAATTAGTCTAACAAGCTTGGATTTAGAGGTGAATGCAAATTTAATTGAGAAGGTATGGTATAAAAAGAGACTAGAATCTTTAGAAAACAGAATAGTTTACGAGCGTGGGGAAGTTTATAATTCAATGAAAAATAAAATAGTAGAGTTATCTACTAAGGTTGGAATAATAAGCACAGAAACTTCCTTTATATTAATAGAAGAGTTATATGAACCTGTTTTAGGAATAGCCATGAGAAAGTTTTTACCTGTAAAGGTTCAAGATGTTGAGGATGATAACATATCTACCACACCTAGTTTGTATTATAACCATTCATTAAATGGGGTTTCCTTTAATGAAGAAATATTAAGTTTGGACCTAAGGGAAGAACTTCTTAGAATACTAGCAACTCAACAGTTAGCAAGCGGGGCTTTTGCTAATTCCTATGAGGAGGAGAAGTATATTAAATTTATGTCTACCTTAAAGGGGATTTTAGCCTTCACCTTAGGTAAGGAAGATATAACTATGTACAAAAATCTTCTTGCAAAAGCATTATCCTATGTAATGGAAAATTCACAAGATGAAATAACTCATGAGGAAGCAATTATTCCATTCATATATTTAACTATAAAAACTGCATTATCTAAAGGAATAGTTAAATCAGAAGTTCGTGAAGTTTTTAATACTGAATGTAAAAGATTAGAAGAGATATTAACTAGTAAAGGAATAGATGTTGCAAAGATATCAGAAGAGTTTATTGCCTTTATTGAAAATAACGTTGAAGGCCAAGACACTTTAAATACTTTAATAGATAAAACTATATTAAAAACTAAATAGCCTTTATTAGAGCTTGTTACAGTGAAATAACATACACTGTAGCAAGCTCATCTTCGTTTTATATAGATTTTTCAGCATTATAAGTTATAATTAAATAGTACTAAGATTTTAGGAGATTTTTATGATTAAGTTAAATGCTAATGAGAAGGATTTTATAAGTTACACTAGACAAAGCATAAAAAGCAAATTTTTAAAAGAAGTTCATATGGAGATTTGTCAACAAGAGATAGGAAAAACTAAAAATATAAAACTAAATAATAAGGATATTGAGAAACTTTTTGATTTATATGATAATTATTTCTTTGAAGGGGAACTTAAAAAGGCCTTAGGAAACAATATAGTTTTTTCCCTGTCCAAAAGAATGACTTCAGCTGGAGGAAAAACTATCTTTAGAAGAAACTCCAACAGTAGTGAATATGAGATTAGAATAAGCTTGGTAATTTTAAATAACTTTTATTTAAAAACTAGTGAAAAAAAGGTGTCAGGAATAATCGTTTCAGATCCAATTGAGGCTTTTATGCTTATTATGGAACATGAAATATGTCATGTTGTTGAATTTTATAATTATGGAGATTCAAACTGCAAAGGGAAAAGGTTTAGAGATATTTCTTCTGGGGTTTTTAACCATAAGGGAATTTATCACGATATTCCAACAAGAAAAAATTTAAATCCAAATTTAGAAGTCAGTGATATTTCTATTGGAGACAAGGTAACTTTTATTTATAAAGGTAAAAAATATGTAGGTCTTGTAGCGAATATTACTAAGAGAGCTACAGTAATGGTATTGGACAAGGGCGGAGCATATAAAGATAAGGAAGGAAATAGGTATACAAAATGGTATGTACCTATGATAAACTTGTCTAAATAAGAAAGTATGACTTTTTAGTGTTAAGGAGTATTAAGTAAATAAATAAATAAATAAATAAATAAATAAATAAATAAATAAGCTGAGCATTAAAAATCAAATTACGAAGGGAGATAATTAAAGTGATTAAAGGTATTTTGTTTGATTTAGATGGTACATTAATAAATACAAATATGTTAATTATAAATTCATTTAAATATGTTTTTAAAGAAAATCTAGATTTAATTGTGGAGGATAATGAAATAGTTCAATACTTTGGAGAACCCCTTACATACACAATGGCTAAGTATACAAAAGATAGAGTAGAAGAACTAGTTCAAAAATATGTTGAGTATTCTCTTTCAATTCATGATGAGTACACAGAAAGCTTTAAAGGAGTGGAAGAAGGATTAATTATACTAAGAGAAAAAGGTTATAAGCTTGCAATAGTTACTTCGAAAAGAAGAACCACGGCTTTAAGAGGGCTGAGATTGTTCGATTTAGAAAAATATTTTGAAGTAATTGTTTCTCCAGAGGATACAGAAAAACATAAACCAGAAGGCGAGCCAGTATTAAAGGCTTGTGAACTCCTAAAGTTAGAGCCAGACGAAGTACTTATGGTAGGGGATAGTCATAACGATATTTTATGTGGTAAAAACGCTGGAGCTAAGACTTGTTTAGTAAAATATACAGCCTTGCCTTTAGAAAAGCTATTAGAGCATAAGCCTGATTATGTAATTGATTCAGTAGAGGAAATTTTAAATGTAATATAAAAAGACAGGCATTGCGCACCTGTCTATACCCTAGGGATTTTATGAGAACTTAAAATAATCTACGCTATTTCTTATTTATATATTCACTCATTATATGGTTTTAAAATATAATTAATGGAAAGCAAATACTTATTTGAATAGAACTGTGGAGGAGTATTACCCATTTTCCACAGGATAATACCTTTATAGTTACTAATTTTGTAATTATAGGGTTCTATTCAAAGCTAGCTCAAATAAATTAAGTTCTCAACCTATTAATAGAGTTTCCCAAATAGATTAATATATTATTAATATTTTGTAAACTATTTTTTAATTGTTTTTTAAAATTAATTACAACCTTATATAGGTCCTAGTTAATTTCAGAGAAGAACAAGTTAAAATAATTAGACAAGTAAAAAATTAGCTCTATATATATTTATTGCTTGCTCTTGATGGTTCGCTAATGTATTTTATTGGGGAAGTTGTTTATTGTCAATAATCTGTGGACTAAATTAAAGCTTTTAATAAATCTACAGCAAAATGGATATCTTCTTCAGTAACCCAGTAATGAGTAACAAATCTCATCATCCCATCTTCTTCACCACAAATTTTAATTCCTTTTTCTAAGAACTTTTCTACCACATATTCGCTAGATAAACCTGTATCTCTCATGTCAAAGAAAACCATGTTAAGATGAATATCTTCTAAATTAACTTTAACTCCTGGAATTTTAGCTAATTCTTTAGCTAAAAGTATTGCTTTTTCGTGATCTGTTTTAAGATTTTCTCTCATTTCTTTTAAAGCAACTAAGCCAGCAGCAGCTAGGAAGCCTGCTTGTCTTAATCCACCACCCATTAGTTTTCTATTCTTTTTAGCTTTTGCTATAAAGTCTTTTTTTCCAGCTAGTATAGAGCCAACTGGCGCACATAGACCCTTAGATAAGCAAAACATTACTGAATCAACATGCTTTGTTATTTCTTTTACATCTATATTTAGGTAGGAAGAGGCATTGAATAATCTTGCTCCATCAAGATGAACTTGTAGATTATGCTTCTTTGCAACCTTATTAATGTTTTCCATTACTTCTAAAGGAACCACTCTACCACTAGAGTGAGCGTTTTCAAGACAAATTAAAGAAGTTTTTGGATAGTGAATATCTTCCTCTTTTCTTATTCTTTTTTCAATTTCCAAAGGATCTAATATTCCATGATTACTTTGTACAGTTCTAAGCTGAACTCCAGCAATTACAGATGCTGCTCCTACCTCATGAGCGACAATATGGCAATCATCACCAAGGATAACTTCATCACCACGGTGACAGTGAGTTAGCAAGGCTAATTGATTACCAAAAGTACCACTTGGTACAAATAGAGCAGCCTCCATTCCAGTAAGCTTAGCTGCATATTTTTCTAATTCTTTTATAGTAGGATCATCATCATAAACATCATCTCCCACTATAGCAGTTAACATAGCTTGTCTCATTTTGTCTGTAGGCTGTGTAACGGTATCACTTCTTAAATCGATTATTCTCATAACTTTATCCTCCATTTTATGTAATTTAATCTTTAAAGGTAAAACTTTAGTTTATTTAATTTATTATAAAAAACTAATAAAAAATTTATTTTGAAAGCCTTTACACATTTATTATAAATTATTTAGCGGAATATTGAAATATGTTGTAGTAATTTATGGTATAATGAACACGGTAAGGATTAAATTCCTTACTATTTTCTTTTGAATTTATAAGTTATAAAATTAGTTTAAAACAAATTACAATAAAGAGGACTTAATATGAATAAAGCATTATTTGTTACAGAAAAACCATCAGTTGCAATGGATTATGTTAATTTATTAAAACTAAAGGGAACAAAAAGAGATGGGTATATAGAGTGTGAAAAGGCCATTTTTACCTGGTGTGTAGGGCATATGGTAACTATGAGTTATCCAGAAGCTTATGATGATAAATTAAAATCATGGGCACTAGAAACCTTACCTTTTTTACCAGAAGAATATAAATATGAAGTTATTCCCTCAGTTAAGAAGCAATTTGAGGTAGTTAAGTTGTTACTTCTTCGTGAAGACGTTGATACAATCTATGTATGTACCGACTCAGGAAGAGAAGGAGAATACATCTATAGACTAGTGGATCAGATGGTTGGGGTAAGTGATAAGAATAAAAAAAGGGTTTGGATAGATTCACAAACTGAGGAAGAAATAAAAAGAGGAATAAAGGAAGCTAAAGATTTATCAACTTATGATACCTTAGCCAATTCGGCATATCTTAGAGCTAAGGAAGATTATCTTCAAGGAATTAATTTTTCAAGACTTTTAACCTTAATTTATGGTCGTAGTTTATCTAAACTATTAAGGGAAGATAAGGTTGTAATTGCAGTTGGAAGAGTAATGTCTTGTGTTCTTGCTATGATTGTAGATAGGGAACGTGAAGTGAAGAGGTTTCAAAAAACTACCTTTTACAAGCTTCAGGGAGATTTCCATACTTCTGAAGGAGACTTTTCTGGCGAGTGGAAGGTCCATGAGAAATCTAAATATTTTAATAGTGAAAAACTCTACAACGATAATGGCTTTTTAAAGAGGGAACATAGTGAAGAACTTTTAAACTTCACAAATAATAATAAAAATAATATAGAAATTACAAGTATAAGTAAATCAAAAGAGAAAAAGAATCCGCCTCTCCTTTTTAATTTAGCAGAACTACAAAATGAGTGCTCTAAAAGATTTAAAATAAATCCAGATGAAACCTTGGGCATTGTGCAAAGTCTTTATGAAAAGAAAATTGTAACTTATCCAAGAACTGATGCTAGAGTATTGTCTTCAGCTGTAGCTAAGGAAATAAATAAAACTTTGAATAAACTTTTAAGATTTAATGAAATTGGCGATATTAACAATAATGTGAGTGAAATTATTAATGAAAAATGGTATTCAAAGATCTTAAAATCCAAATATGTAGACGATAGTAAAATTACTGACCACTATGCTATCATTCCTACAGGTGAGGGATTGGAGGGATTTAGTAAATTAAAAGACTTAGAAAAGTCAATTTTTGAGCTGATACTTAGAAGATTTTTAGCTATTTTCTACCCTCCAGCTGAATATAGTAAAATTTCAATTGAAATTAATATAAGTAATGAATATTTTTATGCAAATGAAAAGGTCTGTGTAGATAAAGGTTACCTTATAGTAATTAATAATAAGGAAGAGAAGGAAGAGAAGAGCGAAAGTAATCTAAATAAAATTAAAAAAAGCTCTTCAATAGAGCTAAAAGAACTTACTATAAAAGAAGGTGAAACTACACCACCAAAATATTATACCTCAGGTTCAATAATTCTAGCTATGGAAAACGCAGGGAAGTTAATAGAAGATGAGGAATTAAGAGAACACATAAAAGGTGCTGGAATAGGAACAAGTGCTACAAGAGCAGAAATATTAAAAAAACTAGAAAGAATAGATTATATTATTATTAATAAAAAGAATCAAGCAGTACATCCTACAATAAAAGGTGAGCTCATATATGAAACTATAAAAAGCTCAATACCATCACTTTTAAATCCAAAACTAACAGCTAGCTGGGAAAAGGGATTAAAAATGATAACAGATGGGGAAATTAATGCTGAAGAATTTATGGATAAGTTAGAACATTATATAAAAGACAATGTAAAAAAGGTATTATCCCACAATAATGTAATTGATTATAGCAATATAATGGATGGACTGTGTTCAGATGAAAACACAAAATTAAACAAGGCGGATTTAGATGAAGTCTTAGGTATATGCCCAATATGTAGAGTTGGACATATTGTGAAAAATGTAAAAGGGTATGGATGTACTAATTGGAAAAGTGGATGTAAATTTTTCCTTGGAGAAATATGCGGAGTTAATATATCACCAAAACAAATAAGACAACTTATAAATTCTGGTAAGACAGAGCTTATTCAAGGATTTGTATCAAAAAAAGGAAACAAATTTAATGCCTGTTTAAAAATTCAGGATAATAATATAGCATTGGATTTTAAGTAGTATTTGGAGGAGTTTATGCTAAGTTTTAAAAAATTAACAATTGAAGATAAGAATATTATTATGCCTTATATTTCTCCTTATAATTTTAGCACTTGTGAATTTTCCTTCGCAACACTAATTATATGGAGTAAGGCTTGTAATATAGAATATACAATAAAGGACCAGATTTTAATTTTGAAAAAGAAAGACTATCATGGGAAAAGTCATTTTGTTCAGCTACTTGGTTATGATGAGAATTCTTTAAGAAATGTTGTAGAAGTACTTAAAACAGAAAAACAAAGAAATAATTTAGATTATTTGTTTAAAGAAGTTGAATGGAATTTTATTGAAGATTTAATCCAAGCTTATGGAGATAGGGTTATCTACGAAGAAGATAGAGATAATTTTGATTATATCTATGAAAGTAAAAGTCTTATAACCATGCAAGGTAAAGTATTACATAAAAAAAGAAATCATTATAACAAATTTGAAAAAAATAATAATTATATGCTTAAGGTTATAGATGACTTAAATGTTAAAGAAGATTGCAAGAGAGTTGCAAAGATATGGCATGAAAGTTATGGTGTTTATGATAAGCTTACAGACTTTGAGCTAGAAGCTATTAATGAGGTATTAGATAATTGGGAAGTTTTAGATCTCAAAGGTTTAGCTGTTTATGTAGATGATAACATTGCAGGATTTAGTATTGGCGAGATTGTTAATGATGAAATGGCAATAATACACTTTGAAAAGGGTGATAAAAATTATTCAGGAGTATTTGCTTTTATTAATCAAAAATCTACAGAAATGCTTTACAGTCATATCCCGTTAATAAATAGAGAAGATGATATGGGACTATTAGGACTAAGAATAGCAAAAATGTCTTACGGACCAATTAAACTAGAAAAAAAATACACAGTATTAGATATTTTGTAAGGGGGATTTACTATGAGTATAATGCAATTACTTAAAGGTAAAAATGTTAAACTAACAGCAGTAAGGGAAGTTGATATACCAGTTATAGAGTCTTGGTATAATGATATGAAATTTTTAAGGCATTTTGATAAACTAATAGCTATACCAAGAGAAACCTCATATATATCAAATTTTATTCAAGGTATGCAGCAAGCTAATAATGAAATAGTATTTGCAATAAGAGATTTAGAAAAGGATACCCTCCTTGGCATAACAGGTTTTGAGAATATTCAATGGAATAATAGGGTGGCCACTATATTTGTTGGTATTGGTGATGAAAGTTATAGAGGAAAAGGTATTGGAAAAGAGGCTATGTCATTAACTATAGACTATGGTTTCAATGAACTAAACCTGCATAAGCTTCAGCTAACAGTTCTTGGATATAATTCAGCTGCTATTGGTCTATACGAAAGCTTAGGCTTTGTAAAAGAAGGGGTTTTTAGAGAGTTTATATTGAGAGATAAACAAAGGTATGACCTCATTAATTATGGAATTATCCATTATGAATGGGTAAATAAAATTTTATAAAGAAAAGCCTATAAATAGTGAACTGAAATATCCTTAAAACAGAGGACAGTTTACACTTTATAGGCTTTTAATGGTTTATTTAAAAAGTGATCTTCTTCTTCTTTTTTTTCTTTTAAATTTAATTCTAATAATTACAATAGAAGATATAATTATAATTATTACTAATAATGCTAAGAGGTAGTATATTGCATTATCTTTTATAATTTGCCACTTTGATATGCTTGGGAATAATTCATAACTTTCGCTGTAATTTCGAACCTTAACTTCAACTTTTCCAACAGGTTTATCAGCACTAAGCTTCCATGGACTAATATCCTCAATTGCATAGTTTAGTTCTGGAGTTAATTCTGTATTATATAAGGTTATATCCTTATGTAGGCTTACAGGAACTTTAATAGTTCTTGTAGGTCCTATAAATGGAATAGCTTTATATTTTAAAGTAATGGATTTCAACTCTTTTTCTTTTTCTAAAAATACTTGTTTTTCTGCAGAAAAACTATATTCAACAAGCTTTTCCATATCTTCAAAAACCTTTGTATCGGCAGGAAAATTATATTCGGAGTTTAATACTACTGTGGCAATTGTGCGTCCATTTCTTTCGTAAATTGTAAATAAGCAACGACCAGATTTAGTAGTATACCCTGTTTTACCTCCAACATTTCCATTTGCCCCTAAAAGTTTATTTCTATTTTCAATTACAGCTATAGGTCCATTTGAAGATTGAACTTCCGAGGTCTTTTTAGCAATTGTTTCTTTAACCCATGGATTTTTATAAACTGCTTCGCCAAGTAAAGTTAAATCATAAGCAGAAGTATAGTGATCATTTGTATTATCATCTAAGCCGTTAGGGGTTACAAAATTTGTATTAGTCATATTCAAGGATTTGGCTTTCTCATTCATGAGTTTACTAAAATTCTCAACAGAGCCACCCACATTTTCAGCAATCATATAAGCAATGTCATTACCAGAATAAAGTAAAAGGATATCCATTGCATCACTACCACTAAAAGTTTCACCAGCTTGAACTGGATGAACATTTAATCCATAAGAATAATCTGGCTCCTTTTTAGCACCTTCTGGATAAGTTAAATTATCTTCAGGTTTTTTATTTTCTGCAAGAAGTAACCCAGTCATAAGTTTAGTTATACTTGCAGGTTGTCTTTTTTCATCAATATTTTTAGCATAAATTATCTCTTTTGTTGTTAAATCCACTGCGATTGCAGAAGTCCCTATTAAATCAGGAGCTGGTGCAGCTAATGCAGTAGAAGAGAAAAGTAAGCTAAAAGTTAACGCTAAAGTTATTACTTTTTTCTTCATCAATTTGCATCTCTCCATTTATTTAGTGTTTTTAATTTTAAATGTAATGCTTATTAAAACAAAACATAAACCTAGTATACCATTATGAATAATTTAGAACAAGGGGACAAACTTAACAATATTAGGTATAATCATATTATATAGTAATAATAATTAAATATATAAAGTAGTTTATATTTTTTCAACTTGCGAGTTTTCACATAGAAAGGGTGGTTAAATATGGTAAATAAAATAGAGAAAATTTTTAAATATAGAAAAGCTAATCCTATTGGGAAATATAAAAATAGCGCTGTATTAATTTTATTACAAGAATTAAATGGTGAAGAACATTTAGTGTTTGAAGTAAGATCAAATAAATTGACACACCAACCTGGAGATGTGTGTTTACCAGGAGGTATGATTGAACCAGGGGAAAGTCCTAAGGATACTGCAATAAGAGAAGCAATGGAAGAGCTTAACTTAAATATTAATGAGATTCAATATATTGGAGAAATGGATTATTTTATAAGTCCTTATGGTATGTTCATGTATCCATTTATAGGAAGAACTAATAAAGCTAAAATAATTCCTAGTGAATACGAAGTTGATCACCTATTTACAGTTCCATTAAAATTTTTTTTGGAGCATGAGCCACTACTGTATAACATGGAAATAGGTCCAACTAATCACGAAGGATTTCCTTTTCATTTAATAAATAGGGGAAAAGAGTATAAATTTAGAAAAGGAATTTTAAGAGAATATTTTTATGTATACAATGAATATGTTATATGGGGTTTTACAGCACAGATTATCAAATCCTTTATAGATATTTTAAAAGGTAAGGATTAATTTTAAATTTATGATTTTGAATAAATAAGAAATAATTATGTGAAATATTAAATATTATTAGATGAGTTGTATTATATATTAAATATATGGGGTGATTTTATGGATAATATAAAAAGGTGGCAAGAGCAACTACTAGGGGAACGTGTTGTTAAATCTCTTCAGAAGAATGAATTTCATTCTATTTATGTGGAATCAAAAGAGGAAGCAGTAACATTTATTATGCATCATATAAGTAGAGGAACTGTGGTTGGCATAGGGGGATCAGCAACCATAGAGGCTTTAAATATAGACCTTAACATAATAGAAAAAGGTGGCACCTTATTAAGACATAGCGATGGAGTTTCTGAAGAAGAAAAGTTTGAAATTATGAGAAAAGAATTATTGAGCGATGTTTATTTGTGTAGTACTAATGCTGTAACTCTAGATGGATATTTAATAAATGTAGATGGATCAGGAAATAGAGTTTCTGCTATGAACTTTGGTCCAAGAAAAATAATTATTGTAGTCGGTGTGAATAAAATAGTTAAGAATGAGTTTGAGGCGGCAGAAAGATTAAGGTTTACGGCTTGCCCATTAAATAATAAAAGATTGAATTTACAAAACCCCTGTACTTCATTGGGAGTGTGTACTGACTGTAATAGTAGCAAGAGAATATGTAGAATCTACACTACTGTAAAACGAAAACCAATGAGAAGTGATATTACAGTTATTGTTGTAGGAGAACAGCTAGGATTTTAACTACAAATTCAAATACGACAAACATGTCAAAATATATCAAATCATTGGAGAAAGTTTCATTATTTTACCAAAATATTATTACAAAATATTATTTTACTCAATTTTTTAAATTAATTATAATTTTTTATATAAAACATATAGAATTTTCAAAAAAATGCTTCATTTTATTCCTGTTTTAATCTATAATTGTTTTAATAGCTTTGGTAGGGATGGGGTGTTACAATGTCAAAATGTCCTTTTTTGACTACGCATGATGAAGTGGTTGAGTGTTTTAAGGAGTGCTCGCTTTACAAGTGGACAGAAAATGAAAATAAATGTCCTTTTGTAGAACTTAAAAATTTCAAGTCAATTTCTATTAAAAACATATATGACTATGATTTGTTTAGAGAGGACAAGTCCTCACCACTAAATATTTTATATGGTGAAAGTTATCTATAAATAGATAATAATTTTAATGATTTAAAATATAAAAGTTTTAAAAGTAAACCCCTTATGTAATATTACATAAGGGGTTTACTTTTAAGTATATAGTAACCACTGTTAGTGGCATCCACCTTTACAGCTTTTAGAGCAATTATTGCAAGAACTTGAAGAAGCGCTTGACTGTGACTTAATTAAGTAATTGCCTTTCTCTAGCAAAATTGTAACTGAATATATATTTTCTATTAAGTCCTTAGTGTAGCAAAAAACTAAATCCTCAATTTTATTACAAACATCTTCTGGTTTAGTATTGTCTAGCATTAGTTGGACCTTTGAAGATTTACAGCATCCATTTTCATAATATAATCTAAAACAGTTATACTCATCATGGAAGTTTAACAAGTTGATCATATCATTATATGCATTATTTGAAATTCTTATTTTAATTTTATCCATATAGTTATTCAATCCTATCTAAATTATTCTTCAAATACTGATGAATATTCATGAAGTAATGCTTCTTTTAACTCCCAAAGTTTGTGCGATAAGTCAACATAATAAGCATGCGGATTCTGTAATCTTAAAACCTCAGGCCAAAGTTTTTTTCGCTCATTTAAGCTGTACTCTCTGATTTCCATTACTGTAGGACTAGTATAAATAAGATTTCCCTTGTCAAAGATCTTAACCATTAACTCTTTGCATTGATAATCTTTTAATTTTTTTCTTTTCCAAGTGTAATTAGGATCAAAAAGCTCTAGAGTAGATTTTTCATTAATAGCTTCATCATGAAGGGTTATTAAATCTGCCACAGCTTTATTTGAATGTTTATCATAGATTCTGTATAGCTTTTTAAAGGCTGGATTAGTTATTTTCTCTACGTTCTCACTTATCTTAATTTTAGGTATAATTTGGTTATCCTTTTCAATAGCTACCAGTTTGTATACACCACCGAAAACTGGCTCGCTTCGGGCAGTTATTAATCTTTCACCTACACCAAAGCTATCTATTTTAGCTCCATTCTCAAGAACACCTTTTATTATAAATTCATCAAGAGAGTTTGATACTGTAATTTTTACATCTTCGTACCCAGCATTATCTAAAAGTTTTCTAACTTCTTTTGATAAGTAAGTAATATCTCCACTATCTATTCTAACTGCCTTTGGTCTTTTGCCTAAAGGTTTTAATACTTCTTCAAAAACTTTAATAGCATTTGGTATTCCAGATTTTAGAACATTATAAGTATCTACAAGAAGTACCGTATTATCAGAATAAGTTTCAGCCCATGCTTTAAAAGCTTCATATTCACTATCAAATAATTGCACCCATGAATGAGCCATAGTACCGATTGCAGGAATATTAAACATTTCATCAGCAATAGTACAAGCTGTTGAATTACAGCCACCAATAACCGCGGCTCTTGCACCATAAATTGCACCATCATAACCCTGAGCTCTTCTAGAACCAAATTCCATTACTGCTCTTCCACTAGCAGCTTCACATATTCTTGCAGCTTTTGTGGCAATTAAAGTTTGGTGGTTAATAGTTAGTAGTATCATAGTTTCAATAAATTGAGCTTGCATTATTGGTCCTCTAACAGTTATTAAAGGTTCATTTGGAAACACAGGAGAGCCTTCTGGAATTGCCCAAACATCACAACTAAACTTAAAGTTAAGTAGGTATTCTAAAAACTCCTCACTAAAGAGTTGTTTTCCTCTAAGGTACTCTATATCATTTTTAGTAAATTTTAAGTTTGAAAGATATTCAATAAGCTGCTCTACACCAGCCATTATACAGTAACCACCGCCATCAGGAATTCTTCTGAAAAACATATCAAAATAAGCAATGGTGTTTTGTACTCCTTTATTTAAATAACCATTTGCCATGGTTAATTCATAAAAATCCACCAACATGGTTAGATTTCTTTGATTTTTTACATCAAATTCTGTGAATGTACTCATTTTAGTTCCCCTTACTATTTAATAATTATGAATAGAATTCATATAAATAAAATTCTTACTAATGTCCACTATATATTACCATATTGATACTTTTATTACTATAGTATAAATATAAATATTGTGGTAATATTATTTGATTAGAATAAAATTTATAAAATGAAAAGGGATATAAATGATATACAGTGAGTTTGAAAAATTAAGCAAAGAACAACTAAATGCTGTACTTTGTGAAGATGAGAATATATTAGTTACAGCAGGCCCTGGTAGTGGTAAAACTGTTGTAATAGTAAACAGAGTATTTCACCTTATCAATCACAAAAATATTAATCCTAAAAATATAATTGTGATTACTTTTACAAAAGCAGCTGCTAATAATATGAAAACAAGATTTATTAACATGAGTAAAAATAAAGTAACCCCTTTTTTTGGTACTTTTCACGGGCTATTTTATAGAATTTTAACTTCTTACTATGGTGAGATTAAAATTATAGAAGGCAGTGAAACCTTTAAGTTAGTTAAGAGCTTTTTAACTACTTATATGGAAGAGGTTAGTGAGGATAGAATAAAAGAGTTTATTAATGCAATTTCCCTTTTTAAATGTGCTAACACATCTTTAGAAGAGTTTGCTACAGATTTAGATAAAAACATATTCAGAAATTTGTATGAAATATACGAGACCTATAAAAGAGAAAAAAATCTTTTGGATTTTGAAGACCTTCAAATAATGTGTAAAAATCTCTTCATAAAAAGTCCTAGATTATTACAAGGATATCAAAACATGTTTAAACATATTTTAATAGATGAGTTTCAAGATTGTGATGCTATTCAGTTAGATATCTTAAGACTACTTAAAGGTGAAAATAATATCTTTGCAGTGGGGGATGAGGACCAATGTATTTACAGCTTTAGAGGCTCTAGACCAGACTTTATGGTTAATTTTCAGGAACTATTTAATAATTCCAAGCAGTTGTATCTTTCAACTAACTACAGGTCAGTTTCTAATATTGTAAAGCTTTCTATGGAGACTATTAAAAATAACAAGCTAAGAAGTGATAAAACCATAGTACCAAATAAAAATTATGATGGAGATATTGCCTTTGTTAAGGTTCAAAGAGAAGCGCAACAAGGGGATTTTATTGCTAATGAAATTGAGAAGGCTGTACTAAGTGGTAGCAATTCCTATAATAGTTTTGCAGTTTTGTATAGAACAAACATTGAGAGCAGAGGGATAATCGATAGTCTTATTAGAAAAAAAATTCCCTTTAAACTATTAGAAAGGGAGTTCAACTTCTATGATCACTTTGTTTGTAGAGATATTTTAGCCTACTTAAGGTTAAGTATTAACCCAACTGACACAGAAAGCTTCATTAGAATAATAAACAGACCTTACAGATATATTAGTAAAGGAAATCTAGAAGTAATTAAAAAGGATATTTACTGCTCAGATGTATTTGAAAAATTAAAAGCTATAGATACAGTTCCTATCTTCCAACTTAAAGCTATAGATAAGTTAAAGAAGGATATACATAATTTAAATAAAATGAGCCTTCATACTGCAGTGGATTTTATAATACATGACTTAGGTTATCATGATTATTTAGTAGAATACTGTAATAAATATAAAATTCATATTACTGATTTAGAGAATATATTAGAAGAGTTTAGGGATTCCATAGGAGAGTATAGAACTATAATTAATTTTCTAGCCCATGTTGAAGTGGTTAATGAAGAAATTCTTAAGAGCAAGAGTAAAACAAAGGATGAGAATGTAGTATTGCTAAGTACTGTTCATGGCGTTAAGGGCATGGAGTTTAATCATGTTTATTTAATCAATTTAGTTGAAGGTATTATTCCACATGAGCAAAGCCTAGAAGAAAATATTGAGGAAGAGCGAAGGCTTTTTTATGTAGCCATAACTAGAGCAATAAATAACCTTACCCTTATACTGCCAAACATAGTTCAAGGAAAACCCCGTAAACCTTCTAGATTTTTAAAGGAGTGCAACTTTACTCAGGATATTGTAAACACAAAGGGTATAGTTGAGGGAGAAAACATAATCCATAAAAACTTTGGATATGGAATAGTTAAGAGTTTAGAAGAGGGCAATATTACTATAGCCTTTAAAAATGGTATAGAGAGGAAATTTGATTTTAAAATACTAATAGACAATAATCTTATTGAGAAAGTTTAATTAAGAAAAATATTGCTACTTATTCACTATAAAGCTCTTAAGTGTAGGGAGTTATACTTATAGTTAAGAGAGGAAATTAACTAATAAAATAATTAAATAATTGGTAATATATGTTATAATGTTCTTATTACTATCATATTAAGGGGGAAATTTAAGTGGGGAATGCTATGAAGGATAGAAGAGACGTAGATGAATTACTAACTTGGGATTTATCTGCAATATTCAGCACGGAGGAAGCTTTTAATGCTGCAGTTAAGGATGTTGAAGCTGGCACAAAAGAAGTTGTAGAAAATTACAAAGGGAAATTAAATACACCACAGGTTATTAATGAGTGTTTGGATAAAATGCGAAAAGTAACTGAAATTATGAATATTACAGCTTCTTATGCAAGTCTTTCAGTTTCAGTTGACCAAACTAATTATAAAAATCAAGAAAGATATATGAAATTAATGAATGTAATTACAGACCTACAAAGTAAACTAAGTTTTGTAGATAGTGAAATTACTGAAGCTGACGAAACCGTTATAGAAGAGGCAATGAATAGTTCTAAAGAAAACTATAACTATTTAAAATCAATAAAAAGGTTTAAGCCCCATGCACTTCATCCAGAAGTGGAAAAAACCCTTGCTGCATTATCAGAGGCTTTAGACTCGCCTTATTCTATATATAACAGAGCAAAGCTTGCTGATATGGACTTTGGAACTTTTTTAGTAGATGGGGAAGAATATCCTCTTAGCTTTGTACTCTTTGAGAATCATTATGAGTTCGAAACAAATACAAAAATAAGAAGAGCGGCTTTTCAGGCCTTTTCCTCTAAGTTAAAAGAATATGAAAATACTTTAGCGACAGTTTATGGAGTTCAAGTTCAAAAGGAAAAAACCTTAGCAAATCTTAGAGGCTTTGATTCTGTTATTGATAGTTTATTATTTTCTCAAGAAGTAGACAAAGACTTATACAATAGACAAATAGACATAATTATGGAGGAACTAGCTCCACATATGAGAAAATATGTAAAACTACTGAAAAAAGTTCACAATATAGATCACATGACTTTTGCTGATTTAAAGTTAGCTGTGGATCCAGAATATGAACCAGAAATTTCAGTGGAGGAATCTAAAAAATATGTTGAAGAAGCTTTATCAGTTCTTGGGGAAGACTATCTAGAGATGGTTAGAAGAGCCTATAAGGATAGATGGATTGATTTTGTTGAAAACAAAGGAAAATCTACAGGTGCGTTTTGCTCAAGTCCTTATGGGAGTCACCCATTTATTTTAATTTCTTGGTCTGAAAGAATGAGGGAGGTTTTTGTCCTTGCCCATGAGTTAGGCCATGCAGGACATTTTACTTTAGCTCATAAAAATCAAAATATCTTTGATTCAAGGCCATCCTTATATTTTATTGAGGCACCCTCTACTATGAATGAAATGCTTATGGCTAACTATCTTATGAATATAAATAATGACCCAAGATTCAAGAGATGGGTTCTATCTTCAATGATAAGCCGTACTTATTATCATAACTTTGTTACTCATCTTTTAGAGGCCGCTTATCAAAGAGAAGTATACAAGATTATAGACAATGGTGGAAGTGTTCAAGCAGCTACCTTAAATAAAATTAAGAAACAGGTGTTAGAAAAATTCTGGGGCGATACAGTAGAAATTACTGAAGGCGCGGAACTTACATGGATGAGACAACCACATTATTATATGGGTCTATATCCTTACACCTATAGTGCAGGTCTTACTGTGGCTACAGAAGTTAGCAAAAGAATATTAAAAGAAGGAAAAGCTGCAATAGAAGATTGGAGAAATGTACTAAAATCCGGAGGAACTAAAACCCCAGTGGAACTTGCAAAGATGGCGGGAGTAGATGTTACTACTGAAAAACCTTTAAGAGATACAATAGAGCATATTGGGAATATAATTGACGAAATAATTAAGCTTACAGAAGAGCTATAAGTTTAAGCACTTATGTAGATGATAAAAATTTAAACTAAGAAATAATTAGCTTCAGTATCTAATATACTGAAGCTAATTATTTCCATACAGCTATATTAACTTTCGAGAAACCAAGTGAGAAGATGATTATAGTCTAGCTTATTATAGGTTAATTTATTTAGTTTTCCTATAGCATCTTTTGCTGTAGTTAAGTATTTAGCATAATACTGAGTTGTGTTTAGTGTTGGATCTTCACATACACTTGAATTATTAAATACTAAGTATTTTCTACAAACAAAAGGCCTAACATTATATATGCTGCAATGGTTGGTTTCATCTAAAAAAGCACATGGTACGCTGGCCTTAATATAATTATCATAACTATCCCTTGAAAATTTTTCCTCTTTATGCTGCATATTTTCAAAAATGTGTTTGTTTAAATTAATTTTATTCTTTAAGTTTTCCATTTCTCCACTTGAAAATTTATGTTCAATAAAAGCTTTTATTACTTCATATTCTAGCTTACTGGTCAATACAGGCAAATGACAACAGTGGTTACAACCAACTTTACAGGAAGCTACCTTTTCTATTGGATTTAAAGTAGTGGATAATTTTTCATAAAGTTTACTTAGTTTTTTTGAAGAACTACTAAATGATAATTGAAAAGTTTCACTATTTACTCTTGTGTCAATAAAAATTAACAAACCTTTTGCTGCAGTCATAAATTCAGTTAGGTCATATATTCCATAGGTTCCATCATCTTTCAATAGACCCTCATAACTATGATTTTTTTTCATACAACAATCGCTGAACTCTTTACCACTACCACATATACATGGTTCACTTTTGTTTACACTTATTTTTATAGCGCTATTGGTCATTTTTACTTTCCCTCCATAATTTATCCCCAAATTAAATTAAGAATTAAAAGATTGAGTTAGAATATAATAAGTTTATATTCATACCATATAATTAGATAAGAGTGAAAAATATGTATATTCTGATTATATTACAAATCTGTGAATAAATCTATAATAAAGTTCACATATCGTTAACAGTTCATTGTAAATAATTACTATACAGAAGATGAAGATAAAAAAATAAGCCTTGCTAAATGCAAGGGCTTACTCTAGTGCTTCATTTTTTATTAGCTTCACAATTAGTTTCGCAAGAATCTTTCTATCTTCCTTACTACCGACTTTCCAAAGTTCATGTAAAAGTCGTTCCTCTCTATTTTCTGGGTCTACAATTGCACTAAGAAAACTACCTATATTATAAGCAATAGTATCAATAGTTTGGTCACTCATACCCATATTTTCGCCTAAGTTAATAGCCTTTGAAAGAGCAGTTTTCCATTTATCCCAGTCATGAAGCACATCTAAATTTTTCAAATCCAAAATATACACCTCCTAGCTTTATATTCTATTATTTGTATAAGATTTTAAAATATACTTATTATCCATGTTAACTATGAACCATTAAAAACTAGTTTAGTATAATATAATATACTTAGAAGTTCTAGGGGAGTGAAACCAGTGACAACTTATATGCTTTATGGAATTGTAATTATACTTTACTTAATTAGTTTTCTTAAGAATAGAGATAAAACAAAACAAGCTTTAATTAAGTCTGCAAAATCCTTTGAGAGCATTATGCCACAGTTTTTAAGTGTAATTTTTATAGTAGGATTTATACTAACAGCCTTATCGCCGGAAACCATTTCTAAGTTACTAGGTGATAAATCTGGGGTGGTAGGAGTTTTTATTGCTAGTATTATAGGCTCAATTACTATAATGCCTACCTTTGTGGCTTTTCCAACTGCAGAACTTTTGCTAGAAAATGGAGCTGGATATACTCAAGTTACAGCTTTAATTTCTACATTAATGTTTGTTGGAGTTATCACCTTTCCCATGGAAGCAAAATTTATAGGCAAAAGAGCAGCACTGATTAGAAATTTGATTTATTTCCTTTATTCAATCCTAGTGGCTTTTGTCATTGGAAGGTTAATGAGGTGATGTTATGAAAATATTAAAAAGATATTTATTCTTTTTTATAATATTATTAATTACAGTGGGAATAACTTTGATTAATTTTAACTGTGGTAAAAGTATAGTTATCATTGCTTTTGATTCTTTTAAACAAATGATAAGTGTGCTCCCACCAATTATGTTATTGCTAGGACTGTTAGATGTGTGGGTACCAAGGGAAACAATGTTAAAGTATATGGGGGAAAATTCAGGCATTGTTGGCATAGCATTAGCTATTATTTTGGGTTCTGTTGCTGCTGGTCCTTTGTATGCAGCTTTCCCCATAATAGCAGTGTTTACTAAAAAGGGAGTAAAGTTTAGTAATGTTATGATATTTGTTGGAGCTTGGTGTACAACTAAAATTCCTACTTTATTGTTTGAGTTAGCAGCGCTTGGGCCTAAATATACATTTACAAGAATGTTTGTGAACTTGCCCTTTATTATATTGTTAGGATATATTATAGAATATCTTATAGGAGATAAAGAGTTAAAAGAAATTTATAAAATTTGAATAGCTGTACAAAATAAATGTACAGTTATTCAAAATAAATAAAAATATAACGTATTTATTTATTTATTTTAGAAGAACAAAAGCATATACTTATTTTTGTTAGATTTAATATAACTTGAAGGGATAGATGAAAAGTGAAAAGTTTAGATGAAATATTACAATTAATTGAAAAAAGCAAATTATCCTTAGTTCTTGCATCAACCCATGGATGTTCAGTGTGTGACGTTGTTGAACCTAAAGTATTAAAAATCATTAAAAGGTTTTCCGAAATAAAATATATTCATATTTATATAGATGACATGGTAGAAGCTTCAGGAGAATTTATGGTTTTTACTGTTCCTACTTTAATTTTATTTGCTGAGGGGAAAGAGATATCCAGGCAGGGGAGATTTATCAACTTTGAAGAACTTGAGTTTGAAATAAATAGATGGTATGAATTTCTTTTTAAGTAGTATAATCATAGAGAATTTGTAAAATAATATAAGTTAATAATAGTAAATCACATAAATTAATAGTTCAGTTAAAAATTTAACTTGAATTTATGGAGAAAATAACGTAATATTATAATATAATAATTATTAAATGGAGGAACGATTATGAAGGTATTAGTTGTTGGTGGTGTTGCTACAGGTGCTTCTGCAGCTGCTAGATTAAGAAGATTAAATGAAGAAGCTGAAATTATCATGTTTGAAAAAGGCGAATATATCTCCTTTGCTAACTGTGGACTTCCTTATCACATTGGAGAAGTTATAAAGGACAGAGAAAAATTAATTGTAACTAAAAAGGAATTAATGGAATCTCGTTTTAATATAGATGTAAGAAATAATAGTGAAGTTATACAAGTTGATAGTATTAACAAAACTGTAACAGTGAATTCAAAAGAAAGAGGACAATATATAGAGTCCTATGACTACTTAATACTAGCTCCAGGAGCAAAACCAATAATACCACCTATCGAAGGTATTAATGATGAAAGAATTTATACACTTAGAAATATACCTGATACAGATAAAATTAAGGCAGTTGTAGACAACAAATCGGTTAAACAGGCAGTTGTAATAGGTGGGGGTTATATTGGTATTGAAATGGCAGAAAACCTAAAAGAAAGAGGAATAGATGTAACACTAGTTGAAGCAGCACCTCACATATTGGCACCTTTTGATAGCGATATGGTGGTTATTGCTGAGAAGGAATTAGAAGAACGAGGAGTAAAACTTAAGCTTAGTGATGGAGTTAAGAAATTTGAGTCTCTAGACCATGGAGTAAATGTAGTTTTAAATAGTGGAATAAAAGTTTTTGGTGAAATTGTAATATCTGCCATTGGTGTAAAGCCAGATACAGATTTCTTAAAAGATAGTGGCCTTGAGTTTGGACCAAGAGGACATATAATTACTAATGAGCATATGGAGACAAACGTCCCAGGAATCTATGCAGGTGGTGATGCTGTTGAAGTAGTAGATTTTGTTAATGGTGGTCAAACAGCGATACCACTAGCAGGACCTGCAAATAAGCAAGGACGAATAATATCAGATAATATATTTGGAATTAAATCTACCTTCAAAGGAACTCAGGGAACCTCTGTAATTAAAGTTTTTGACATTATTGCTGCAGGAACTGGAAGCAATGAGAGAACTCTTCAAAGGTTAGGAGTTCCCTATAGAGTAATCTATGCTCACCCAAATGACCATGCATCCTACTATCCAGGTGCAACTCCAATATCGCTTAAGTTAATTTTTAATGATGAAGGCAAAATCTTAGGAGCACAAGGTCTTGGATATGGTGGAGTAGAAAAACGAATAGATGTAATTGCAACAGTAATGAGATTAAATGGAACAATTTATGATTTAACTGAACTAGAGTTAAGCTATGCTCCACCATTTTCTTCAGCAAAGGATCCTGTAAACTTTTTGGGATATATCGCTGATGATATATTAACTGGTAAGAGTGAAGTTGTATTACCTAGAGATATTGATGGCCGTGATAAAGAAAATGTAGTGTTATTAGATGTAAGAGAACCTCTTGAAGTAGAGGTAGGAAAAATTTCGGGTTCTATAAATATAAGCGTTAATCAACTTAGAACTAAGCTAGATACTCTTGATAAGAATAAGGAATATTGGATTTATTGTGCTGTAGGACTTAGAGGATATGTGGCTGAAAGAATGATGAAAAATCATGGATTTAAAGTAAAAAATGTTACAGGTGGTTATAAGAGCTACATGATTGAAAAGTTTTCACCAAAAGGTTTTAATAATTATAAAAATGAAGGAAAAGCAGGCTTCGAAGGAAAAACAAGTGGTGAGGAAAGTGGTAATCAAGGTAGCTCCATAAGCAAAGCAGAACCAACTATATCAAAAATCATTACATTAGATGCTTGTGGGTTAAGTTGTCCGGGACCACTAATGAAAGTTAGAGATAGTGTTAATGAAATAGCTTTAGGAGATCTACTAGAAGTTAAGGCCTCTGATCCAGGTTTTTATGAGGATATTAAAGCTTGGTGTAAAAGAACAAATAATGAGTTGGTAGATATTAAAAGAGATAAAGGTATTTCTACGGCTATGATAAAAAAGGGAACTAGCCAAAGAATTACAGAAGCGTGCAAGACTACTGCAGTAACTTATGAGCCAAGAGATAATAAAACTATGGTAGTGTTCAGTGGAGATTTAGATAAAGCAATTGCATCCTTTATTATAGCTAATGGGGCAGCTTCTATGGGTAAAAAAGTTACTATGTTCTTTACCTTCTGGGGTCTAAATATCTTAAGAAAGCATGAAAAGATTTCAGTTAAAAAGAATTTTATTGAAACAGCTTTTGGTATGATGATGCCAAGGGGAAGCAAAAAGCTTAAGCTCTCTAATATGCATATGATGGGTATGGGTAGCAAGCTTATAAGAGGAGTTATGAAAAATAAAAACATATCATCCTTAGAAGACTTAATAGAACAAGCAATGAAAAATGGTGTGGAAGTAGTTGCTTGCTCAATGTCAATGGATGTTATGGGAATAAAGAAAGAAGAACTAATTGATGGAGTTAAAGAAGGTGGAGTTGGTTATTATTTAGGTGAAGCTGAGGATTCAAATGTGAATTTATTTATCTAATCAAACATACCTTGGAAATCATATGATTGCGGGTTTTAATACTTCTTTAACCTATTAAAGATATAAAGCCTAATTACACCGAAAGTTTCTTATTAAAAATCAAGTACTATGAAATGTTACGAGTTTCATAGTGCTTGATTTTATTTATAAATAGAAAACAATAAAGATTTTTATCTTCTTTTAGGAAAAATAGATACAATAAAATCATTGTAACAAATTAATAATAAGAAAGAACAGTGGTGAGATGAATATTTATTTAATCTTAAACTTTAAATACAAAATGATTCTAGGGCATAAACAAAATTCCTCTGCATTTATTTAAATCAATGTTATAATTATTTAAATGCAGAAAATGTAGTGTGAAGATTATATGTGAAGTAAGGTGAATATATGAAGATTAAGATTTCAGAGTTAAAAAAACTAGAGTTATTTCAACAGATTAAAGAAGAAACATATTTAGAACTAGCAAATAAGTGCAACATAATTAAGTTACAAAAGGGAGAAGTACTGTTTTTAGAGAGGGATGAAGTAAATAATATTTATGTTATACTTGAAGGAAAAGTAACTATGTATAGAACTACTTCAGATGGACAAAAAAGAATTATATATGTGCTTACCCATGGAACAATAATAAATGAAGCAATTTTTGATGGTATTACTGCATCTATTTGTTGTGAAGGTTATGAAAATACACAGTTAATCTCTATAAATAAAGCGGATGTATTAAAGATAATGGAGAAGGATTTTCAGTTTACTAAGATAATTATCAACTCTATGAGTAAGAAAATAAGAAGACTTTATAGACAACTAAAGAATACTGCTGTAATAAGAGTTGATAAAAAAGTTGCTGCAAAGCTATGGAAATTATCAATGGATTATGGGAAACCCTACGATGAGGAAACTATTATAGATCTAAAGATTACTATTACTTACTTAGCTGAAATGTTAGGGCATCCAAGGGAAACAATTTCTAGGGCTTTAAAAACCTTAGAAGGGCAAGGTCTTGTTAAGTATTTAGATAAAAAATTTATAGTTAATCAGCAAAAGTTGATTGAATATTATAGAAATTTATAAAAAACCTTAAAATTGTGACTATTATCACATACTTCCTTAACATTTATTGTTATTATATTAACAATAAGTTGAGGAGGTTTTTTTATGTTTGGTGATGTTGTTGAAAAAATAGGGAATTCAGCAGTAGCTAAAAGTAAGTTGCTAAAAAGCTCAAAAGGAAAATATCTTATTAGTTCTGCTTTAGCTGGAATGTTTGTGGGATTTGGAGTTATTCTTATATTTACTATTGGTGGTTTACTTAACGCTGCAAATTCTCCAGTTACAAAAATAATTATGGGATTAAGTTTTGGAGTGGCACTTAGTCTTGTGATTATGGCAGGGTCGGAGCTTTTTACTGGAAATAATATGATTATGACTATTGGTACATTAGATAAGAAGGTTACTTTAAATGAAACTTTGAATATATGGATTTTTAGCTTTATAGGAAATTTACTAGGGTCAATTTTATTAGGGTATTTGTATTCCCAAAGTGGACTTGTTACAGGACCAGTTGCAGAATTTATTAGTAAGATTTCTACTGCTAAGATGGCAACACCTGCAGTGCAACTATTTATAAGAGGGGTTCTCTGTAACATAATGGTTTGCCTTGCAGTTTGGTGTTCTTTTAAACTAAAAGAAGAAACAGCAAAATTAATTATGATTTTCTGGTGTTTATTTGTGTTTATTACTGCTGGATTTGAACACAGTATTGCAAACATGACACTTCTTGCTATAGGGTTATTTATACCTCACCCAGCCACAGTAACCTTAAACGGATATATATATAACATTGGAGTTGTAACTCTTGGGAATATGGTAGGCGGAATAATATTTGTGGCTCTTGCCTACTGGTACATTTCTAAGGAAAAATAAATTTAGTTTTAGGAAGGGGACAACCATGGATAGAAAATATAATGCAGAAAATTTTAATGAAATACTAAACAAATTAAAAAAGGAATATAGAATATTTGCTCCTGTTACTCTAGTAGGTAAAGGTACTTTAAGTGATACAAACTCAGTGAAATATAAGCAAATTAATAAGATAGAGGATGTAGAGTTTAGAATAAAAAGTAGTTTCTCTGCCAAGGAAGTGTATATGCCAATTACAGAGACTTTGTTCTATTTTACGGAAGATGCTTATATAGAGCCTAAAAAGGAAGAAAAGAAAACCTTAGTATTTTTGAGAAGTTGTGATGTTCATGCTCTTAAAAGAAGTGATGAAATATATTTGAGAAATGGTTTTGAAGATCCTTATTATAAACATTTTAGAGATAACCTTAAAATAATATTAATTGGCTGTGAAAATAGCTTTGATAACTGTTTTTGCGTATCTATGGAAACAAACAAAACAGAAGATTTCAGTATGTATTTAAAGTACAAAAAGGATACAGTTTACGTAAAAATTAAAGATGAAGAGCTTTCACCTTGTTTCCAAGAGGGAGAAAGTACAGATATTGAAATTGATTTTGTAGAAGAAAACAATGTAAACGTTAGTATTCCAGAAAATCTATGTCAAAAAGTATTTAAGGCAGCAATGTGGGATGAGTATGATGCTAGATGTATAGCTTGTGGTAGATGTAACTTTGTATGTCCAACTTGTACATGTTTTACAATGCAGGATATTCACTATAAAGACAATCCAAAGAATGGAGAGAGAAGAAGAGTTTGGGCTTCATGCCAAGTAGATGGATATACAGATATGGCGGGCGGTCACAGCTTTAGGAGAAAGAACGGAGAAAGAATGAGATTTAAAACTATGCACAAGGTTTATGATTTTAAAAAGCGATTTGGATATCATATGTGTGTAGGCTGCGGAAGATGTGATGATGTTTGTCCTCAGTATATCTCCTTCTCTAACTGTGTTAATAAATTAAATATTGCTGTAAATGAGGTGGAATAATGAATAATGTGTATATGCCTTTTAAATCAAAAATATTAAATATTATACAACATACAGATATAGAGTACACTTTTAGAATGGAGTTTCATGGTGAAGTTAAGCCAGGTCAGTTTATGGAAGTTTCTATTCCTAAGTATGGTGAAGCGCCGATTTCTGTCAGTGGAATAGGTGAAGATTTCATTGATTTAACTATAAGAAGGGTTGGGGTGGTTACTGATGTAATTCACACTTTCTTTGTTGGGGATTCACTGTTTTTAAGAGGACCCTATGGTAATGGATTTGATGTTACCCAATATGAAGGAAAAGAAGTTATTGTAGCAGCTGGAGGAAGTGCCCTTGCTCCGGTGAGGGGGATTGTAGAGCATTTCACAAAACATAGAAAAAAAGCAAAGGATTTTAATCTTTTAGTAGGATTTAAATCACCCAAAGATATTTTGTTTAAAGAAGATTTAAAGCAATGGGCGGAAAAAGTTAGTGTTACAGTAACTGTGGATTCTGCACCAGAAGATTATACTGGAAATGTGGGTCTTGTAACTAAATATGTACCTAAGATTAATATAAGTGATATTAAAAATGCTGTGGTAGTGGTAGTAGGCCCTCCAATGATGATGAAATTTACAGTAGCTGAGTTTTTAAATCTTGGCATAAAAGAAGAAAACATATGGGTTTCCTACGAGAGAAAAATGTGTTGCGGAGTAGGAAAGTGTGGTCACTGTAAGATGGATGATACCTATATATGTTTAGATGGTCCTGTATTTAATTATGCTCAGGCAAAAAACTTAGTAGATTAAGGAGGGGTAATTGTGGACATTAATACTAAAGCTATAATGAGAAATGCCTTTAGAGTAACTAAAAAAAGAGGGAAAACAGCTATAAGAATAAGAGTTCCTGGAGGACATTTACCTGTAAAATATTTTGATGTGTTAAAAGAAGTGGCAGAGAAGTATGGAAATGGATCTGTGCATATGACTACAAGGCAAGGATTTGAAATCACAGATATAGATTTTGATAAAATGGAAGAGGTTAATAAACTTATCCAGCCTGTAATTGAGGGATTAGATATAAATCAGCCCAATGCACCTAAAACTGGGTATGCAGCTGCAGGGACAAGAAATGTAGCTTCTTGCATAGGAAATAGAGTATGTCCTTTTGCAAATTATGATACAACTGCATTAGCACAAAGAATTGAAAAAGCCATTTTTCCAAACCACTATCATGTAAAAGTAGCTGTAACAGGATGCCCTAACGATTGCATTAAGGCTAGAATGAATGACTTTGGAGTTTTAGGAATGACTGAACCCCAATATGAGAGTCATAGATGTATTTCCTGTGGTGCTTGTGTTAAAAATTGCAAAAAAAGGGTAACTGGGGCCCTTAGAATGGAGAATTTCAAAGTAGAAAGAGATCATGAGAAATGCTTAGGTTGTGGAGAGTGTGTAAACAAATGTCCAACAAATGCCTGGACTAGAAGTGATAAAAAATATTACAAACTAGTTATAATGGGAAGAACAGGGAAGAAAAATCCTAGAATTGCAGAGGATTTTATTAAATGGATTGACGAAGATTCAATAATAAAAATCATCTTAAATACCTATAAATATGTAGATAAATACATTGAAAAGGATGCGCCAAATGGAAAAGAACACGTTGGATACATTGTTGATAGAACAGGTTACCAAATATTTAAAGACTTTGTATTAGAAGGGGTTAACCTCCCTGATAAAGCTGAAGTTGCTAAAAATATATATTGGAAATAAAAAAAACACTCCCACAGGAGTGTTTTTACTTGCCTAAAAAATCAAAAACAATAATATTGATACTATTAAAATGTTAACCACCACTATAATTAACTTACTATTAATAACATTAATTTTTGATTTTTTTATTAATCTATTAATAGTAGCAACCCATATCTTATTACCATCTAGTGAGGATAAGGGGATGAGATTTGTAAGCCCTAAAGTTAAGTTTACAATTATTAATAAAAACCATAAGGTAGTACCTTTCATTGAAATAAATAAGTTTGCAAGATTATTTTGTAAGATATAGATATTTTTTAAGCTTATGCATCGCAAACTTTGAGCAATTATTCCATATATATTAATTAAGTTACTTTCAAGCAACTTAAAATTAAAGTCCAGAGAAGTGAGTAAAGATAATACAAATATTAAAAAGTTAAGAAATACACCAGACAAACAAATCACATAAATTTTCAATAATTCAAGGGATTCATATTTTAATTCATCATTATAGATACATCCACCAAGTGGAAGTAATCTTACTTCAAATTCTGTACCATATCTCAAGAAAGAAAATATTTTAGGACCTACCCCTATAGAAAACTGGTATACAGGAACCTTAAACATTTTAGAGGCTAGATAATGTCCTAATTCATGAATAAAAATAGAAGTAAAAAGCACAATATAGATTATAAAAAAATCCATATTCCCCCCTGATAATAGTGATTATAATTAATTTGTATTCAATTTTTCTAGGGTTTATAACAAAATTTTGTTGCTAATGTTGTGATTTTTGAAATATATAACCTAATAAGAAAATATAATAATAAATAGTTCTATGGTTTTATATTAAATATTATTTGATTACTATAACAAAAAATTAAATAACAACCTGAAATAATTCAATATGATTTCAAGTTGTTATAATTTAATCTTTTACAAACTTTATTTTAATAATATATCACAGAATAGATATTAATCTAAGCACTTATTTCTAAGTCAGCAGTGTTATCTTTTGAGTCATCCTTATTAAAGGCTTCTCTATCAAAGTCGCCTACTGAATCTGCTACAAGAAGTGACACAACAGCTGCACCAGTTACGTTTGTGGCTGTTCTTGCCATATCGACAATAGTATCAATTCCAAGTAGTAATGCTATACCTTCAACAGGTAACCCCATTGCTGCAAGAACTACAGTAGTCATAATTGATGCGGTTCCAGGCACGCCAGCAGTTCCTATGGATGCGATAGTTGTAACAATAATTAAAGTAATATAATTTACTAAAGTAAAGTTGTGACCAAAAACATTAGCAACAAATACTGCAGCCATTACGGGATAAAGACCACCGCAAGCATTCATACCCATTGTAGCACCCATTGGAGCAACAAATGAAGCTATTTTATTTGAAATTTTAACATTGTCTGTTAGTGCTCTAATAGTTACAGGTAAAGTGCCATAGCTACTCCTTGTAGTGAAAGCCACTACTTGAGGTTCGTAAATCTTTTTTAAGAACTTAATAGGGTTTACTTTAGCTACAAAAGCTAATAGTGAACCATGAACTAATGCAATTTGAAGAGCACAAGCTAGATATATTGCTAAGATAACTTTGGCAAGAGGAATCAAAGTAGCAATACCATATTTACTTGCAACTCCAGCCATAAGAGCGTACACACCATAAGGAGTAAGTTTAAGAACCATTTTTGTAATTCTAAACATAATATTTGCAAAGGATTCAAATAGATTTTTAACTGCTGCTACTTTTTCTGGCTTTCTTGAGCCTTCGATAATTATTGCCACACCAATGAAAATAGAGAAAATAATTACAGGAATTATCTTTCCGCTAGCCATCTCATTAACTGGGTTAGATGGTATCATATCAATTAAAACTTTTGTAAAAGTTGGAACCTCTTTTGCCTTAAAACTTGCATCTTCAACAAATTTTATGCCATTACCAAGCTTAAAAGCAAGTGCAATTAGAATTCCAATAACTGTGGCAGCAGCAGTTGTCCCCATTAAATAAGCAAGAGTTCTAGTCCCGATTTTCTTAAGCTTTGCAGGACTTTCAAGGGATGCAATACTTGTAACTACTGATGATACTACCAGTGGAATTACTATCATTTTAATTAAGTTAACATACATGGACCCGATAGGTTCAATTAGGGAAGTATTCTTACTAAATATCATACCCACTACAATACCCAATGCCATTGACACAAAAACTCTATTACCAAAAGAAACTTTTTTCTTTTTAAGATACATAAGAATGCCAAAAACTAAAACTGAAACTAATAAGCTAATATAATTCATCATTTCTTTTCCTCCAAATTTTTAATTTTATTTTGAACAAGATTTTAGGGTGAAAGTTTAAACTTTTAAATTTCACGAACCTCTGTGGTTCATTGAAGAAACTTTACTATTCATAATTGTAACTTCATAATAAAAGCTGTTTTATATAAGGTACCATTTACCCAAAGTTATACATAAAGTAAGCATAATCATAGAGGTTTACGCATAATTGCTATAAATACCGGTAAAATTTCATAACAATTTTCATAACACTTTGTAAAAATTTTGACGTCTTAAATATTTTACAAAACAAAAAACTTCTACCTCTGTAAAAACAGAGGCAGAAGTAATATTCCGCGGTTCCACTCTGATTAAGTAATAAATACTCATCTCATTTTAAGCACTACCATGCTCTATCCCTATAACGGGGGAATCCGTAATATCCTACTTGGGCATTGAAAATAATGCCATATATTTCGGTATTAAGCTCATAGGGGCACTTCAGTATTATTAATACGTAAAACTCTCTCACCAAATGAGTTTCTCTCTGTAAGATTTCTAATACTTACTTTTCCTAATCTTAGCATTTATTAATTAAATAATAATTATTCTTACAAAATGGATTATATAATCTAATAAAATAAAAGTCAATAAGTTTTTACAAATGAATTATTAGTAATTTTATACAGCATAATTTAACTACTTTAGTGCTCTTGTTCAAATTATTGATTTATAATTGTAAATTCTATATTATAATTAATAATGAATACGTTAATTTCTTTATTAGTATTGTAGATATAACTAACTACTATTAAAACTTTGAAAAGTAAATTTTTTAAGGGAGATGTTTCATGAAGATAAATAAAAAGATATTCTCATATTTTCTAATATGTTTAATAGGAATGATTACCTTTATCTTAATCCAGTTTTGTAAGGAAAATACTTTAATTGTTGAGAAGATATACTCAAACTATATTTTTTTATTAATTGCTAGAGTATTAAGCAAACTCTTCAGTAAAATTCCATTTTCCTTGTGGGAATTTATTTATGTGGGCTTACTAGTATTTCCTGTTATTATTTTTTTCAAGTTCATATATATGCTTATTAAAGATCGAAAAAATCTTAAAATTAAACTCATTAAACATACTAAACCTTGCTTAATAATATTATTGCTAGGTTATTTTCTTTTTAATATTCTATGGGGTATAAATTATTATAGAGAGCCTATTGCAACTTCTATGGGGCATGAGAATGAACAATATAAAAAGGATGATTTGATCAATCTCTGTAAAGAGGTTTTAATTATTACTAATGGTCTAAGAGATAATTTAAAGGAAGATATTAATGGCAATTTTACCTTAAGTATGGAGTTCTCTCAATTAAGCAATGTGGTGGAAGATGGGTACAAATATTTTAAGGTAGGTAATAAACCTTTGGATGTAAAATATAATAACACCAAACCTGTTACCTTATCTAAATTTATGAGTTACACAGGGATTACAGGGATGTATTCTCCTTTCACAGGGGAAGCTAATGTGAACATTGATATTCCTAGTACAACTTTACCTGTAACTATTGCCCATGAACAAGCACATCAAAGAGGAATTGCTAGGGAAGAAGAAGCTAATTATTTTGCCTATTTAGCTTGTGTTAATAGTCCAAATAAAGAATTACAGTATTCGGGATATTATTTAGCATTAACCTATCTTATGAATGATTTATATAGTATTGATAAAGAGGCATACCAGGAAATAAAGAAATTGTATAGCAATAAGTTAATAAGAGATATAAATTTTAGTAATAATTACTGGAAAAACCATGAAGGATTTGTTGAAAAAGTTTGGAATAAAGCCAATGATAGCTACTTGAAGGCAAATAACCAAAGTGCTGGAGCTGCAAGTTATGGACTAATGACAAAGTTGCTATTAGGTGAATATAAGAGTAATTTAATAAATAAATAAATAAATAGAACTGTGTAGGTTTCTATAATTCACTAAATGATGAAGTGAATTGTAAAAATTTACACAGTTTTTATTTTAATATAATAAGTTAACTTTTCAACTTACATATTGCATATAACTTTCAAGGACCTAAATTCAAAAAGTATTTCCTCCATTACATTTTAAAATACAAAAATTATATTTAAATGCTAAGTATTAATATTTGATAAATCCTAAGGACGAATATGTACTAATAGTAAAAACTAAGTAAAAAATGTTAAAGTTTTTAAAAAACACTTCCAATTATCAAAAAAGTATTATATTATAAAAATACGAACAATAAACAATTAAATCATATTAATATTCGTAAAAAAATCCGTTGTTTGAGGTGATAATATGGAAAATTGTACTTTCACAGCTTATGTTGAAAAAAAAGCGAACTTTAGTAGTGAAGCTTTAACTATTAAAAATGAAGTAAATCAAATATTAGGAATAAAGAATGTTGAAAATGTCCGTTATATAAACAAGTATGATATATGTGGCATTACAAAGGATGAGTATGAAGTTATTAAATACACAACTTTGTCAGAGAGAAACACAGATTCCATTTATGATAACAATATTAATTTAGGAAAATGTGAATACTTCGTTGTGGAGTTCTTACCTGGCCAATATGACCAAAGAGCAGATTCTGCTGCACAGTGTATTCAGTTAATTACCCAAAAGGAAATGCCAGAGGTAAAAACTTCAAGAATATATGCTATTTACGGGGACATTAGTAAGAATGAACTTGATAGAATAAAGGAGTATTACATAAATAAGGTTGATTCAAGGGAAACCACCCTTGAAACCAATAATATTTTTAATAGTACCATTGTTGAAGATAAGAAAATTGAAGTTATAGAAAACTTTATTGACAAGAATGAGGCTGAATTAATAGGATTTCAAAAAGAATATGGGCTTTCTATTTCTAAAGAAGACTTAAAACTCATTCAAAAATATTTTAAAGATGATGAAAATCGCAATCCTACTTTAACTGAAATAAGAGTGATTGATACTTATTGGTCAGACCACTGCAGACATACTACTTTTTTAACAAATTTAAAAAATGTTAAATTCCAAGAAGGAAAACTAAATAATCCAGTTAAAGAAGCATTTTCAATATACGAGGATTATAGAAAAACTTTATATAAAGCTAAAGAAAAGCCAATGACTTTAATGGATATAGCTGTAATCGCAATGAAAAAACTACGAAAGGATGGCAAACTTCAAGGTTTAGATTCCTCAGATGAAATTAATGCTTGTAGTATTGTAGTTGATGTAGATGTGGACGGTAAGCTAGAGAAGTATGTGGTGATGTTTAAAAATGAAACTCATAACCACCCAACAGAAATTGAACCTTTTGGTGGTGCATCTACTTGTATTGGAGGGGCTATAAGAGATCCACTTTCGGGAAGAAGTTACGTATATCAAGCTATGAGAATTACAGGTTGTGGAGACCCAACAGAACCAATTAGTAATACTTTAAAAGGCAAGTTGCCACAAAGAAAAATTACTAAAGAAGCTGCAAAAGGATATAGTAGCTATGGAAATCAAATTGGGCTAGCAACTGGTTTTGTAAAAGAGATTTACCATGAAGGTTATAGAGCAAAAAGAATGGAAGTGGGAGCTGTAATTGGTGCTGTTCCATATGAAAACATAGTAAGAAGCAAACCAATGCCAGGAGATGTAGTAATCTTACTTGGTGGTAGAACTGGTAGAGATGGAATTGGTGGTGCAGCTGGATCATCTAAAGTGCACACTGAATCTTCCATAAATACTAGCAATGCAGAAGTTCAAAAAGGAAATGCGCCTACAGAAAGAAAAATACAAAGACTATTTAGAAATAAAGATGTTACTAAGCTAATAAAGAAATGTAATGATTTTGGTGCTGGAGGAGTCTCAGTAGCTATTGGCGAATTAGCTGACGGTTTAAAAATTAATTTAAATACTGTTCCTAAGAAGTATGAAGGATTAGATGGAACAGAAATTGCCATTTCTGAATCTCAGGAAAGAATGGCTGTAGTAGTTTCAAATAATGAGGCAGAAAAGTTTATACAGTATGCCAATGAAGAAAACCTTGAAGCTACAGTGGTTGCTGAGGTAACAGAAGAAGAAAGAGTAATCATGGAGTGGAACGGAAATACCATTGTTAACCTTAGCAGAGAGTTTTTAAATACAAATGGAGCTACTAGCTATAGTGAAGTTATAGTAGAAGCACCAAAAGAAGAAGAAAATTATTTCTTAGAAAAGAAAGAGGAAAACACCAGACTTTATGAAGAGTTCACAAAAGTTTTATCAGATTTAAATGTATGTTCTCAAAAAGGTCTTATAGATATGTTTGACTCTTCAATTGGTGGTGGCACAGTATTCATGCCATACGGAGGAAAACATCAAGGAACACCTATAGAAGCTATGACCTGTAAGATACCTGTATTAGGAAGGGAAACAAAAACAGGAACAGTAATGTCTTATGGTTTCAATCCGAATATTTCATGCTGGAGTACCTTCCACGGTGCATTGTATGCTGTTGTAGAAAGCATTGCAAAAGTTATAGCTGCTGGAGGAAAATTAGAAGATACTTATCTTACTTTCCAAGAGTATTTTGAAAAACTTGGCAATGATCCAGCTAAATGGGGAAAACCATTCTCAGCATTATTAGGAGCCTTGTATGCACAGCATAACCTAGAAGTTGCAGCAATTGGTGGAAAGGATAGTATGTCAGGAACCTTTGAGAATTTAAATGTTCCACCAACTTTAATTTCCTTTGCTGTCAGCACTTTAGAGGTAGATAAAGCTGTAAGTGGAGAATTTAAAAGAAATAATAGCAAGGTTATAATAATTCCAAGTAGTTTAGATGATGAGTATATAATTGATTTTCCTAAGTTAAAGAGAAACTTTGAATATGTTTCAAAGCTAATAGAAAAAGGCTTAGTTTTATCCTCATATACAGTAACTTATGGTGGTGTTATAGAAGCTATTTCAAAGATGACCTTAGGAAATCGTATTGGTTTTGAATTTAACTCATCTATGAACCTTGAGAAATTAAAAGCTTACACTTATGGCAGTATAATTTTAGAAATTAAAGATGAAGAATCTTTAAGTATTTTAAATTCACAAGAATATCATGTATTAGGCTCTACTGTAGAAAGTTATACCATTAAGTTAAAAGATGAGCAACTGTCTATAGAACAACTGGAGAAGGTATATAATGAGCCACTAGCTAAGATTTTTCCAATGGATTATGATGAGAATCAAAAGAGTTTCTTTGGCTTTAATAAGGAATGTGTTGAAAACCCACATTTGAATAGCCAGTTAGAGATTTCTATGAATGATAGTCTTTCAGATAGAGAAGTACAATTCAATGAAAACTCTCGAAGAAATACAAATAAGAAGTATATTGGAATTAACAAGGCTAAACCGAAGATTATTATACCAGTTTTCCCAGGAACAAACTGTGAATATGACTGCGAAAGAGCTTTTATGAAAGCCGGTGGGGAAGTTAAGCAGTTAATTTTTAATAACTTAACTTCTAAGAATATTGAAGAATCTATTTTAGCTCTTGAAAAAGCTATAAAATCGTCTCAAATAATTATGCTACCTGGCGGATTTAGCGCAGGTGATGAACCAGATGGTTCAGGTAAATTTATTAATGCTATCTTTAGAAATGAAAGAATTAAAGAAGCAACAATGGATTTGCTTAAAAATAGAGATGGTTTAATTTTAGGTATTTGCAATGGATTCCAAGCTTTAATAAAACTAGGCCTTGTAACATATGGAGAAATAAGAGATTTAGAAGAACAAAGCCCTACGTTAATACCTAATGCTATTGGAAGACATATGTCTTGTATGGTTAATACCAAAATAGTTAGCAATAGCTCTCCATGGCTTCAAGGTGTTAATGAAGGGGATATTCATGCTATTCCTATATCTCATGGAGAAGGTAGATTTCACGGCAGTGAAGACGTTATAAAGGAATTGTTCAAAAATAAACAAGTGGTAACTCAATATGTAGATGAACTTGGAAATCCAACTTATGATATTAAATATAATCCTAATGGTTCAATGTTTGCCATTGAAGGTATTACTAGCCCTGACGGAAGAGTATTTGGGAAAATGGGACATAGTGAAAGATATACTGAAAATGTATTTAAAAATATATCAGGAAATTATGATCAAAAGATTTTTGAAAGTGGAGTTAACTATTATAAGTAGGAGGTTATGATATGAAAGTTGCAATTATTTTTGGTAGCAAGTCTGACGTTGAGGTAATGAGAGGTGCTGCAAAGTGCTTAAGAGAATTTGATGTGGAGTTTACAGCTCATGTTCTGTCTGCTCATAGAGTTCCAGAGAAGTTAGAAGAAGTTTTAGAGAATTTAGAATTAGAAGGTTATGAGGTAATTATTGCAGGGGCGGGTCTTGCTGCTCACTTACCAGGAGTAATAGCCTCTAAAACTATTCTTCCTGTAATTGGAGTGCCTATAAAGGCGGCATTAGAAGGATTAGATTCTTTATATTCTATAGTTCAAATGCCAAAGTCCATTCCAGTAGCTACAGTTGGAATAAATAATAGCTATAATGCAGCTATGCTTGCAGTGGAAATTTTATCAATTAAATATGTTGAGTTGAAAGAAAAATTATTAAGTTATAGACAAACTATGAAAGAGAATTTTATAAAAGAAAATAAAGAAGGAGTGGAATTATAATGGAAAATAAAAACTTTTTATATGAGGGAAAAGCTAAAAAAATATATAAAACAGAAAAGGAAAATCAGGTAATTGTATATTATAAAGATGATGCAACAGCATTTAATGGAGAAAAAAAAGCTTCAATTAATTCAAAGGGAATCCTTAATAATACCATAACTTCTATCATTTTTAATATGTTAAAGGAAAATGGAGTTGAAAGTCACTTCATCAAAAAATTAAACGACAGAGAGCAATTATGCAAAAAAGTGGAGATTGTTCCTCTTGAAGTAATTGTTAGAAACGTTGCGGCTGGAAGCATGGCTAAAAGATATGGTCTTGAAGAAGGAACTGAACTTAAAACTACAGTACTTGAAATAAGTTATAAAAATGATGATTTAGGCGATCCATTAATGAATGATTATCATGCTGTTGCTATGGGATTAACAACTTTTGATGAACTAAATTATATATATTCTCAAGCAGAAAAGATAAATGAATTATTAACAGATTTCTTTAAGAAGCAAAATATAAAGTTAGTAGATTTCAAACTTGAGTTTGGAAGATATGAGGGAGAAGTAATATTAGCTGATGAAATTTCTCCAGACACCTGCAGACTTTGGGATATGACTACAGGAGAAAAACTAGATAAGGATAGATTTAGAAGAGAACTTGGAGATTTAGTAGAAGGGTATACAAAAATACTAGAGAGAATTAATGGATAGCACTATAAGTGGTATTTAGGAGGAAGAGTATGAATTTGGAATTTCAAGGATCGTACGAATGTTACGATGAGGACAAGTTTCATGATGAATGTGGAGTTTATGGGATATTTAGTACATCACCACAAATTAATGTAGCTAAAAGAACTTACTATGGACTCTATGCACTTCAACATAGGGGACAAGAAAGTGCAGGAATAGTAACTAGTGACGGTAAAACTATGAGTTGTCATAAGGGGATGGGGCTTGTATCTGAAGTATTTAACAACAAGATCATAGATGAGCTTCAAGGGCATGCTGCTATTGGGCATGTAAGATATTCAACAGCAGGCGACAGTGTTCTAAAAAATGCACAACCAGTTTTAGGGGAATTCAAACTTGGGAATATTGCTATTGCTCACAATGGAAATTTAGTAAATGCAGATATAATTAGAGAACTTTTGGAAGACTCAGGTTGTGTTTTTCAAACCTCTATAGACTCTGAGGTTATATTAAACTTGATTGCTAAAGGTTCAAAAAAAGGTGTTGTGAAAAGTATAATAGACACTATGCAAGCTATAAAGGGATCTTTTGGAATTGTTATCCTAACAGAAAATGAACTAATTGGAGTTAGGGATCCTTATGGAATTAGACCTTTATGTCTAGGAGAAATAGATGGAAACTACATTATTGCATCAGAAAGCTGTGCTATTGATGCAACTGGTGGCAGTTTTATTAGAGATATTGAACCTGGTGAGATAGTGGTAATTAATGCTGAAGGGATTAAGTCATTTAACTTCGGCGAAAAAACTAAATGTGCTACTTGTTCTTTCGAGTACATCTATTTTGCTAGGCCGGACACTACAATAGATGGTATCAGTGTGAATACTTCAAGAATAAAAGCAGGAATGAAATTATTTGAAGAGCATCCTGTAGAAGCTGATATTGTAATAGGTGTTCCAGATTCAGGAATACCAGCAGCTATAGGTTTCTCAAAGGCATCAAATATTCCTTTCGAAACGGCTTTAATCAAAAATAGATACATTGGTAGAACCTTTATTGCTCCATCACAAGAAGAGAGAGAAAGTGCAGTAAATGTGAAATTAAATGTGCTTAAAGAAAGCGTTGAAGGAAAATCAGTGGTTTTAATAGATGACTCAATAGTGAGGGGAACTACTAGTAGAAGATTAGTAGAGCTACTAAAAAATGCTGGTGCAAAGGAAGTTCATTTTAGAGTTTGCTCACCCGTAGTTAAATATCCATGTTATTTTGGAATTGATACTCCTTATAGAGATGCACTAATAGGTAGTCAATTGCAAGAAATTGATGAGATAAAAGAAGCTATTGGAGCTGATAGCTTAGGCTACTTGACTACAGAAGGATTATACGAGAGTCTTGGAAAAGCCGATGGTTTTTGTACTGGTTGTTTCCATGGGAAATACCCAATGTCTGCGCCAGTTAAAGTGTCAAATGGAGAGGAGAGTTAAACTATGATTTCATATAAAGATGCAGGTGTTAATATTGAAGAGGGATATAAAGCTGTTAGTTTAATGAAGCAGTATACTAGTAAAACCTACACTGAAGGTGTATTAAACGGAATTGGAAGTTTTGCTGGGATGTTCGAAATTGGAACAGGATATAAAAATCCTGTGTTAATATCTGGAACTGACGGAGTTGGAACTAAGCTTGAAATTGCAATTCGTCTAAAAAAATTTGATACAATTGGTATAGACTGTGTAGCTATGTGTGTCAATGATATTTTATGTCATGGGGCAAAACCTTTATTTTTCTTAGATTACATTGCATGTGGAAAGTTAGATGCAGATATTGCAAGTGATATAGTAAAAGGTGTGTCCCAGGGATGTGTTGAAAGCGGAGCGGCCCTAATTGGTGGAGAAACCGCAGAAATGCCTGGTATGTACAAAGAAGGGGACTATGATGTTGCTGGATTTGCTGTAGGAATTGCTGATAAAGATAAAATTATTGATGGAAGTACCATTGCTGAAGGAGATGTGCTTATAGGTATTGCTTCTAGTGGAGTGCATAGTAATGGATATTCCTTAGTAAGAAAGTTAGTAAAAGACTACAATGAAAAGTTAGGTGAAAAAACCCTAGGAGAAATTCTTTTAGAACCAACAAGAATTTATGTAAATACTATAATGAGTCTACTTAAAAAATTTGAAATAAAAGGGATGGCTCACGTTACTGGGGGAGGTTTTTATGAAAATATCCCAAGAATGTTCAAGGGAGATTTCACTGCAGTAGTTAAGAAGGATAGCTACCAAGTTCCAGAAATATTTAGGTATTTAATGAGTAAGGGTGTGGCTGAAGAACAAATGTATAATACTTACAATATGGGAATAGGTTTTGTATTAGCTGTAGATAAATCTATAGCAAAAGATGTGCTAAAGGCTCTAAGTGATTTGAATGAAACAGCTTATGAAATTGGGTATGTACAAGCTGGAGGTGAGGGCCTTTGCTTAAAATAGCTGTTTTAGTGTCTGGTGGTGGATCTAACCTTCAAAGCATAATAGATAGTATATCAGCTGGGGAACTAAAAAATGTAGAAATTGAATATGTGATTAGCGATAGAGAAGGGGTTTTTGCCTTAGAAAGAGCAAAAAAATATGGAATTAACACCATAACCTTAGATAGAAACAAGTATAAGAATAATTTAAATGTTGAAATTCACAAGATTCTAAGTGGAAAAGTAGACCTAATAGTTTTGGCAGGGTTTTTATCCATAATTAAAGGTCCCATATTAGAAGAATTCAGACACAAAATTATAAATATACATCCTTCTCTAATTCCTAGCTTTTGTGGAAAAGGAATGTATGGATTAAAGGTTCATGAAGCTGCAATTAATTACGGAGTGAAAGTTAGTGGATGTACGGTTCATTTTGTAGAAGAGGATACAGACTCTGGTGCTATAATCCTACAAAGTGTTGTTGAAGTTTTAGTTAATGATACAAAGGAAACCTTACAGCAAAGAATTTTGGTAGAAGAACACAAAGCGCTTCCAAGAGCAATTAAGCTTTTTGCAGAAGGTAATATAGAGATTAATGGCAGGCAAGTAATTGTAAAGGAGTGATTTAAATGATTAAGAGAGCTTTATTAAGTGTATATGATAAAACTAATATTATACCCTTTGCTAAATTTTTGATAAGTAAAGGCGTTGAACTTATCTCTACTGGTGGTACCTACAAGTTATTAAAGGAACAAGGAATTTCAGTAAAGGAAGTATCAGAAGTAACAAATGCTGAAGAAATGTTAGATGGTAGAGTTAAAACACTTCATCCAATAGTTCATGGAGGTATTTTAGCCATCAGAAGTAACGAGAGACATATGGAAACTTTAAAAGAAAGAGAAATTGAAACTATAGATTTAGTTTGTGTTAACTTATATCCATTCTTTAACAAACTAGGTGAAAATCTGCCTTTTGATGAAATGATAGAATTTATTGATATTGGTGGCCCAACTATGCTTAGAAGTGCAGCTAAGAACTTTAATGATGTGGTAGTTGTAAGTGATACAGCAGATTATGAAACTGTTATGAATGAAATAGAACAACATGGACAGGTTTCATTCCCAACAAAAAGAAACCTAGCAGCAAAGGTATTTAACTTAACTTCTTCTTATGATGCTGCCGTTGCAAATTATTTATTTAATGAAGAGAAGACTAAAAACCCAAAATACTTATCTTTATCCTATGAAAAAATTGAGGATTTAAGATATGGAGAGAATCCCCATCAGGCAGGTGCCATATATAAAAGTACTGATAAAAAAGGTATGATGAATAATATTAACATATTAAATGGAAAACCACTTTCCTACAACAATATAAAGGATATGGATATTGCATGGAAAGTAGTTAATGAGTTTCAAGAAACAGTGTGTTGTGCTTTAAAGCATAACACGCCTTGTGGTGTAGCTTTAGGTGATTCTGTGGAAGAAGCTTATGTAAAAGCTTTTAATTGTGATCCAGTTTCAATCTTTGGAGGTATAGTAGCATTAAACAAAAAAGTTAATAAGGCTGCTGCCCTTGAAATGATAAAAACATTTTTAGAAATTGTAATTGCTCCAGAATTTGATGAGGATGCCTTAGAAGTATTAAAAACCAAGAAAAACTTAAGAGTTATACAATGTTTAACATGTCCAACAGATGAAATAGAAGTTGTTTCTGTGGATGGAGGAATCCTTGTACAAGATGTAGACAAAAAATTATACGAGGAACTTAAAGTTGTTACTAAGGTAGCTCCAACTCCTGAGGAAATGGAAAACTTAATTTTTGGTATGAAGGTAGCTAAGTATGTAAAATCTAATGCTATTGTAGCTGTAAAAGATAAGATGGCAAAGGGAATAGCTGGTGGCCAAGTTAATAGAATATGGGCAACTGTTCAGGCCTTAGACAGAGCACAAGATGGAGTTGTGCTAGCCTCTGACGGATTCTTCCCTTTTAAAGATTCCGTAGAGGAAGCTAAGAAATGTAATATAAAAGCTATAATTCAACCTGGCGGTTCTCTTAGAGATGCTGAGAGCATAGAAGCTTGTGATGAATATGGTATTTCAATGGTTATTTCAGGAACCAGACATTTTAAACATTAATAGGAGATGATTAAATGAAGGTACTTTTAATCGGCAGTGGAGGAAGGGAACATGCAATTGCTTGGAAATTAAGTCAAAGTATATTGGTAGATAAAATATTTTGTGCTCCTGGCAACGGTGGTACTGCCACTGAGGAAAAATGTGAAAATGTTAATATAACTAACAATGAAGAATTATTAAAATTTGCTCTGGATAACTCTATTGATGTAACAGTAGTTGGCCCAGAGGCACCACTTTGTGAAGGTATTGTAGACTCTTTTTCGAAAAAGGGATTAAAAATATTTGGACCTTGTGCTGCAGGTGCACAGCTAGAGGGAAGTAAAATCTTTTCTAAAAACTTTATGAAAAAATATAACATTAGTACCGCAGCTTATGACACTTTTACTCATGCAGATGAAGCTATTCAGTACCTTAAGGTTTGTAAATATCCAGTTGTACTAAAAGCTGATGGTTTAGCAGCAGGAAAAGGAGTCATCATCGCTCAGGACTATAATGAAGCAAAAATGGCAATTGAAGAATTTATGGTGAGTGATGTATTAAAAGGAGCAGGGAAGTCTATTGTAATTGAGGAGTTTTTACAAGGGGTAGAAGCATCAATATTAACAATTACAGATGGTAAAACAATAATACCTTTTGTCTCTTCAAAAGATCATAAGGCTATATATGATGGAAATTTAGGACCAAACACCGGAGGAATGGGTACTCTAGCTCCAAACCCTTATTGTACTGAAAAGGTGTTGGAAGATTTCAAAGATAAAATTATGAATCCAACTCTACAAGGTCTTCAGGAAGAAAATATTCAATACAAGGGAATTATCTTCTTTGGATTAATGATAACTAAAGACGATGTATACTTGTTGGAATACAATGTAAGAATGGGAGATCCTGAAACTCAAGTAGTGTTACCACTTATGGAAAGTGATTTCATGGAGTTAATAATAGCAACCATTGATGGGAATTTAAGCAATAAGACTGTAAGTTTTAAAGATGAATTTGCATGTTGTGTTATAGCAGCTTCAAAGGGGTATCCCGGCACCTATGAAGTAGGTAAAAAAATAGATATCTCCAATAGTATTTCAGAAAAAGTATTTATTGCAGGTGGAAAACTTTCCAATGATAACTTACTGACTTGTGGTGGAAGAGTCCTTGGAGTTACAGCACTAGGAAAATCTATTGAAGAAGCTAGAAAAAATGCTTATGATGGAATAGATAATATTGATTTTGAAGGAATTTATTTTAGAGGGGATATAGGAATTTAAGTATTCCAAAGTCAGAAGCCTAATTAAAAGACACCCTTAGTATAGTTTGTAATAATTATACTAAGGGTGTCTAGTATTTTGTAAGCTTGACCTAATAAAAAGCAAATTAAGTTTACATATATCTTTTACTGACTTATTTTCAATGTTAGAAAATGTCTAAAAAATACTTATTAGTTTAATAATATAAGGTGCTATAATCGGAAGAAATATTGCAGGTAATAAGTTTGCAACTTTAATTTTAGTTACGCCTAAAATATTAAGTCCTAATCCAACAATAATTAAGCTTCCACAGGCAGTCATATTTGAAATTACAGCCGAGGAGAGTACGGGACTTAAAAAAGAGGCACATAAAGTAATAATTCCTTGATATAAAAGTACAGAAATCCCTGACAACATTACCCCAATGCCCAACGTTGAGGAAAAAATAATAGCAGAAATTCCATCTAAAATTGACTTTGAAAATAAAATATCATGTTTTCCTTGAAGCCCGCTCTCAAGAGAACCAACTATGGCCATAGCACCCACACAGTATAATAAACTTGCACTAACGAAGCCTTCTGATATTTTACTATCACTATTTTTAAATTTGCTTTGTAACCAATCTCCAAGTTTTTTTAACAAATTATCAAGGTCTGCAAATTCTCCTATTACTGCGCCAATGCTCATGCAAATGATTACAACAAGCATATTTTCAACCTTGAAAGCACCAGATATTCCTATGTACAGTATACACAATGCTATACCCTGCATTACGGTGTTGCTGACTTTTTCAGGAATACCACCTTTTAGGAATAACCCCACTAATGCGCCACCTACTATGGCTAAAAAATTAACTATGGTGCCAAGCACAATACCACCCCATTTTCATTATTATTTAAAACATCCATAACTATTTTACAATATAGGATGTATAAGTCAATAAATTATATTATAAATAAAATTTACTGTTAATTTGAAGCATTATATAATAATACATAAGTTTACACCGCTCTGCAAATATATAGGATAATTTGGTAAATCATTATTACACTTTTACTAGCACAAAAGCGTTACAGTTTATCATAGTATAATATTACAATTAATTATTTTGAGGGTATGTATGAGTTATGCTGGTAAATTAAAAGTTATAGTTTACGACGGGGATGGATTTAACCCTTATGTAGGTGCAAAAGTTACACTCACTCCTGAAGAGTTTCAATATAATTATTATGGTACAAAAGAAGTGTTTACAGGTGAAAGTGGTGAAACTGAAGTTCTAGAGGTTCCCACCCCACCTACAGCCTTATCTCAATCACCAAGCTATAATTCAGGTCTTGTACCTTATAGCTCCTGGTCATTAAAAATTGAGGCTCCACAAAGAACACCAATATCTATTAAAGGAGTCCAGGTTTTTCCGGAAATAACATCAATTCAAAAGGTAAATCTACAAAAGGACGTAACTACAATAGCAATGTTTAGAACCATAAAAAATGTTAATGATACATCAAAGGTAAGTTCTAGCAATATTGAAATTGGTCCCCATGTGTTATATGGAAATTATACTAAGAAACCTTTAGAAGAGGAAGAAAAAGAAATGCCAAAATCAAAAAGTATGTTTAGAGTACTTCCGGAAGTTATTATACCAGATAAGATAGTTGTACACGTAGGTACTCCAGACTCTGCTGGACCTAATTATGAAGTAAATTTCAAAGAGTATATTAAAAATGTAGCAAGTAGCGAAATTTATCCAACTTGGTCTGAAAATACTATTAGAGCCAACATACATTGTATAGTATCCTTTACTTTAAATAGGATTTTTACAGAATGGTATAGAGCCAAGGGTAAAAACTTTGACATAACAAATTCTACTGCTTACGATCACTACTTTGTATATGGAAGAAACATTTTTGAGAATATAGGTAATATAGTAGACGAGATATTTGCACAGTACATTAAAAGGCAAGGTGCTATTCAGCCTCTTTTAGCTCAATATTGTGATGGTATAAGGTCTAGGTGTCCAGGACATTTGACACAATGGGGAAGTAAGTATCTTGGAGATGAAGGAAAAACTCCTTATGAAATTTTAACTCACTTTTATGGTAATAACATAGTTTTTGATTTATCTAAAATCATGAGAGGAGTTCCAAAATCTTATCCTGGGAATACTTTAGTAGTTGGCTCAAGAGGAAAAGATGTTACTACAGTTCAAAAATATATAAATAGAATTTCAAAAAACTTTCCAGCTATTAAAAAGTTATCTACTGATGGAATATACGGAAATAATACAAGGCAATCAGTCCAGATGTTTCAAAAAATATTTGGTCTAAATCAGGATGGCAATGTGGATTATAAAACCTGGTATAAACTTTCAGATGTATATGTAGCTGTAACAAAAATGGCAGAGGCTTCAGGAGAAGGAGAAAGGGAATCTGAATTGCAACCTTCATATCCGGGTAATATTTTGAATATTGGATCTAAAGGTAATGATGTTAAATTAATTCAGGACTATTTGAATGTTATTCGAACTAAGTATCCATCAATTATTTATCTACTTCCTGATGGTATCTATGGTTATAATAGTAGTTCAGCAGTAGCAGAGTTTCAAAAGAATATTGGGATTCCTATTACAGGAAAAGTTGATGAAGTTACTTGGAATTCTATAGTAAATAGTTATAATAGTATAAAATCTGGCTCTAATTAAAAAAAACTTATATTTTCTTAGTTAGTTTTTTATAATTATTTCATTCAAGGTATGAGCCTGTTTATTAAACCTATAAGCTTATAGGTTTAATAACAATAGCTTAGAATATTAACTATATTTGAGATGATTGTTTGCATAAAAAGTAGATTAAAGGAAGTATACAACAAGTAATACTATTTTATTATTTAGCTTATATACATGTAAATACATATTTTTTACGAAAAATTAAAACACTTAATATAAATTGTAGTAAATTTAACAAGAAAAATGTCGAAAAATATATTGACATTTCAATTAATTGTAATTAAAATTAAATTAATTTAATATCGGTGGATGAAAATTATTGGAGATATCTATTAAGGTAAGTGCTATAAAGCAATAGGTTAAAGTTGATAAAAGTATTTAGTTTCTCAAAGTTAACCATATTGAATTAAGCTCTAAACAATTAGCTTCTAGCTAATTTTAATATACCTTGGATAACCGTAGAAGAAAAAAGTAGGTAAAGCTAATTAATTACTTTGAAGCTTTCAGGTCACATACAATAGTTTGACACCCCCCTGGAGAGTTCACTTAAATGTGGCATCAACGGAGCAACTTTATTTTAAAGGAATCTTTCAGATAAAAGGACAGGGAGTAAGATAGCATTATTTTTTATGCTATTTTACTCGTTGTCCTTTTCTATGTTTAAAAATCTTAAACATTAAGCAAAATACCTTTGAGGACTGGATAATGATTAATAATAAGGAGGTCTTTTTTATGGAAGTTAGAAAAGAAAAGGTAAGTGGAGAAAATAATAACTCCTCAAATGCTTTAAAAAAGCAAATAGGGTTATTTGAAGCAATAACTATGGTTGTTGGAATTGTAATAGGTTCAGGTATATTTTTCAAGGCTTCTGCCGTATTTGGAAATGCAGGTAGTGCTACTATGGGCATAATGGCTTGGGTAGTTGGAGGTATTATTACCATTGCCTCTGCTCTTACTATAGCTGAAATAGCAACTGCTATACCTAAAACAGGAGGAGTTTTCATTTACTTGAAAGAACTATACAGTGAGAAATGGGCATTTCTATTTGGATGGGTACAAAGCTTTGTATACGTTCCTGGAGCTGTTGCTGCTTTAGCAATTGTATTTGCAACTCAAGCAACTTATTTTGTTCCAATGAGCGGAACTCAACAAAAGATTTTAGCAATTATAATGATTTTATTTATAATGGTTCTAAACATTATTTCAACAAAAATAGGAAGTAAAGTTCAATTAGTTTCAACTATAGCTAAATTAATACCTATAGCTATAATTATCATTTTTGGCTTAACAAAAGGTACAGTAAATAGCTTTTCAGCAACTGCAATTGAAGGAAGCTCTGTAGGTCTTGCAGGTTTCGGAGCAGCTATACTAGGTACATTATGGGCCTATGATGGATGGATTGCCGTAGGGAATATGGCTGGTGAATTGAAGAAACCAGAAAAGGATCTTCCAAAATCTATAATAATTGGACTTCTAGTTATTATAGCAGTTTATGTTCTTATTAACCTTGCAATTATTAAAGTTATGCCAGTTGGAGAAGTAGTTAAATCATCAAAGGCAGCTACAGATGCTTCAGTGATACTATTTGGAAAGAATGGAGCTAGCTTAATTGCAGCCGGTATCATGATATCCATATTTGGGGCACTAAATGGCTACCTAATGACAGGAGTTAGAATACCTTTTGCAATGGCTCAAGATGGGGTTTTTCCTTTCGCAAAATTTTTTGGTAAAGTAAATGAAAAGTTTGAAACACCATTAAATGCTTTCATTATTGAAGTAGCAATATCTTCTTTATACGTTTTAAGCGGATCCTTTGAATTACTTACTAATCTTGTAATGTTTGTACTTTGGATATTCTTTACTATGGCAGTTGCAGGAGTATTTATACTAAGAAATAAGTTTAAGCATCTTTCAGCACCCTTTAAAGTACCTTTATATCCAATTACACCACTCATTGGAATTGCAGGTGGAATCTATATATTAATTAGTACTTTAATAACAAATACCATGTTTGCACTGGTTGGTCTTTTAATAACTTTAGTAGGCTTACCTGTATACTACTTTATTACTAAAAAGAAATAAGGAGTATTAATATGAGATATGTTATAGTATCAGTGATAAAAGGCGCACCAGGGGAATTTAACAATAAATTAAGAAAAGAAGTTTTTAAGGAATTTGGAGCAAAATCATCAAAGTTACCAGCTCATTTTACTATTAAGGCTCCTTTCGAACATGAAGGTGAGTTAAGCCAGTTAGAAAAAGCTTTAGAGAACTTTTCTGAAAAGGAAAAAAGAGAACCTTTAGAAATCAAAGGCTTTGACCATTTTGATAATAGAGTCATTTTTATGAGAGTAAATATGTCTAAGGCGGCTAAAGCTGTTCATGATAGACTCATTGATGAGCTGAGTAAGATAAACTATATAAATTTTGATAAAAAAGATGGAAAAGATAAAGTTTTTCACATTACAGTGAGCTCTAAAAGAATTCAATCAATATTTAAAGAGTTATGGGAGTATGTAAATAAACTTTCTTGTGACTTTAATAGCGAGTTTGATAATATATCAATATATAAGTGGTCAAATGATACTTGGGTATTGCACAAGGAATATCATTTAAAATAGCTTAAGCAATATTGTTTGTGTCTAGAAAAATATTGTATAAATTAAAAAGGGTGATAATTACAATAATTATCACCCTTTTTCAGGTTTAATATTAGAGATTCACCGTAGTATTAATACATTTCATTGATAATTTATGTTAAAATTAAGTGTGCAGTTTAATCTTGCATAAATTTCTAATGACTACATAAGTATCAGTTGATTAAAGGAGATAATTATGGATTACAATAAGTTTAATATAGAAGAAAAATATGATAGTTATAAGAATATAAGTAATGAAGAAGCTGAAAATATAATTAATAAGCTTACTGAAAATGAGGAACTTCAAAGTAACTATGACACTATTATTTTAAAGGGAAAAATGTACCTTAAACTCCATAAGCTAGATGCAGCTATCGAATGTTTAAGAAAATCTCTTCAATCAAAAGAAAGTGATGAGGCTTATGATCTATTATCTTTTGCATACTATGAAGTTGGAGATTTTAAAAATGCTTTGTACTATGTGAATCTATCTATTGATTTATCTAAGGATGAATTTCTATACAACCATAAAGCAAAAATTTTGGAAAGACTAAAGAATCATGAAGAGGCTTTTAATACTTACTATGAGGGATTAAAGTTTCTAATATATAATAACAAGAGTTATGGTGATTTGGAGATATTTGGTGAAAATCTATTAAGAGTTGGAAAGCTATTAAAAGAAAAACTTCAAAAGAAAATTATAAAGTTTATAGCAGAAAAAAAATGTGAAGAATTATGTAATTCCTATAATAAACTTCTGGATATTATTATAAAAGAAGAGGAAAATGACCAATACCATAGTTCAAATTTTGAAATTAACATTAACTATTTAGATTTACTGGAACTTGGCAAACAAGTATTGCTGGATTGCGGATATTTTATTCAAGTTATTGACATTTATAAAGTCTTATATAAAATAGAGAGAATCTCTGAATACGAAGAATTAACATATATTAACAAGGGTTATATTGATAATAAAATTAAGGAACTAGTTGATGAAGTTGTTAGTAGAACATCATTACAAGAAAATGATGAACTTTTACTACAGGTTTTGAATCAAGTTATAAATATAAATAATAAGGATTACTATAACTATTTATTCCATAAGGGCTACATCTTAATAAAGATAGCAAAGTATAATGAGGGTTTAACCGTTTTAAGGAGCATTATTGATGATAATAAAGCTAAAACTTCAATAAAAGTTGAGGCTTACCAGTGTATTCTAAATGGCCTAGAGAATCTTGGTCATAAGGAGATGGAAATTTATAAAACCTATAAAAAAGAGTTTTCCAGTTTTCTTCAGTATAAAGTAGAAGAAGTGTTACAGGAAGAAACACTATCTCTAGATGATAAGTGTAATATAATCCTTGAACAATGTGACAGAGCATTAAATATGAATTTAGACAGGGAGTACTGGCTATTAAGAACTGAACAGGTCTGTTTAATATTTGGAGAAGAATATGAAGAAATTTCTCAAAACCAAACAATCTACAATATAATAGAAAATTATAATAAAGCAGTTAAAATATATGATAAGCTAATAGGCTTTAATGATGGCTGTGCACATGGATATTATAGGAAAGGTAGAGCTATAGTTCTTGTGCTAAGAATCTTAAATAGTTCAGACTCCACAACTAAAGAAGCAAGGATGGTTCATGAGCTTGACTGTTATACTTATTCTGAAGTTATTTATAATTTAAATAAGGCTATTAGCTTAAATAACACTAATCCTAAATACTTTAACTTACTTTCAAGAACTCACTTTGAAATTGGAGAATATGATAAAGCACTTACCTATATTGATAACGCATTAGCTTTAGATGATGAAGAATTCTATATTAATTTAAATAAGATATTTATCTTAATAAGGAGCCATAAATATACTGAAGCTATTGATGCTTTGTTAAAGCTATCCTATAAAAACCCTAAAATGGGTAAAGTGCGAAAGACTTTTTTACCAAAGAAAGATATATTAAATTTTCTTATGGGAATGTTCAATCTTTATTCAAGACAAGATAAAATTTATTACCTTATGGCATTTTATTTCTATACAGTTAGCGATTTTAACTATAAAAAGGCGATAATCTTTATTAATAATGCCATTGAAATTGGGGATGATGAAAGATTCTTTTTATTAAAAGCTAAAATACATTATAAAAACAGAGAATATGATGAGGCTATAAAAGCTTGCGATGAGGCATTAAATATTGATGATCATTATGATGAAGCTTATGCTTTAAAGGAAGAAGTTACAAGATGTAAAATTTAGTAAAAGTACAAGAACTTCTCCCTTAAATTCAACCACTTTGCATAGGGACAAAATTTTTAGTACATCTATAAGTTTAATTCATTTTAACTTATAGATGTATTTTTTATTTTATATAGCAAAATAAAGTCTAGGATGAACGGTAATTGAGACAATACAAAAAAAGTTTTCATGATATAAAAATACAATTTCATTCAATTTAATTCTAAATAAAATATTAAATTGTTTTAAGGTTTTTAAACCAAAATATTCCATATTTAAAATAAAGGTTCATATAAAATTGAAGCAATAGGTGTTATAGATAGTTAACTAATATTGATATTTTTTTATCTATATGAAGGAATATCAGTTAACCAATATAAGGTTTTAACTTTAAAACAAACTACTGTTTTATATTTTGAAGCTTGTGTTTTAATTCTAACAAAAGAATGTTACCTAATAGGACACTGATATTACAAAATTATAATTACAAGTCTAAAGAAAAAAGAATTCTGTTATAGTGCAGATTTTGTTATTATAATACAGTATTGCATTAATCTTGTTGTTAATATAACAACTAATGAAAGTTAAAAATATTAAATTGCAAGAAAATAATTATAAAATTCTTTAATTGTTGGTATACAAGGATGTAGAAAGTAGCATATAATATTATATGAATAAACATAATTTGTAAATTGCAATATTGAAAATAAATATATAGGGGTGGAATAATGAAAACTATTAGTGCAATGAAATGTGACGCTAAGGATTTATTAGAGTGTTTACAGTACGAAGAAGCCTTAAAAATTTACAATATTATTTATGACAAAGAAACGGATGAATTTACTAGAGATGATTATATTAACTATATTATATGCTTAAGAATGTGCAATAAAAATGAAAGGGCACTAAGTATATGCAAAGACTTTTATATGCATAGAGAATTATATGAAAATGATAAAACCTTTAATCATCATAACCAACTTTTTGCTGCTATACTTTATGATTGCTATATAGCAAATTTTGAAAGTTGGGCAATTAAAGATGAGGATAGATTCTTTAATGCCGTTGACACTATTTTAAGTCTAGTAAGTCAAGAGGAAAGCTATTCTTATGAAAGTGCTGTATTTAGGGCTTTAGAGTATTTATCCAAAAAAGTTATAAGAGATGTAAAGAAGATGTATAATTATTTAAACAAAGTTAATCCAGAAAAATTAAGTGAGATCACACCAACTTACCTAGATCAAAAGGGGAGAGTAATTGAAGTTGGTGGAAGTAAAGAAAAGTGGAATATGTATTATTCTATAATCAGTGGAGATATATAAAGTGTCTATTAATGCAATTAGTGTATAAATCTTATTCTTTAGGTTTAAATATATAGAATTATGATTACAAAATAATTAAAAAGCTCAAAGTTTAATCCTATAAAATACTTCTTAGACCTTTACTTTATGTGAGGACTAAGAAGTGTTTTTTGTTTAAATTAATAACTTTTCTCATGTAAATAACTTAGCATAGCTATTTAACATTTAAATTTATATAATCATTATTACATAAACTCAGTACAATAACATGAACCCTATATAAAATTTATGTGTAGCTATTGTTAAAACCAAATATATTTGGTAAAATGAGTGAGTCGATTTGCTAAATTTACCCACTGTGGGATAATTTTAGTCCCATATAGTGGTGTTAAATATCATAAGCTTTATAGGATATTAAATATATCCTATAGATTTATGTATGAGTATTTTGGTAAGAGGAAGGAGACTAATTATGATTTATTCACATGAAGTTCAACAAATGGTATGTGTTGCAAAAGGACCTAACCATGGAGCAGCACCAATACCACAAGAAGGAAAATGGGTACAAGCTAAAGAAGTTAAAGATATCTCAGGATTAACCCATGGAGTAGGTTGGTGTGCACCACAACAAGGAGCTTGCAAACTAACTTTAAATGTAAAAGATGGAATTATTGAAGAAGCATTAGTTGAAACATTAGGATGTTCTGGTATGACTCACTCAGCTGCTATGGCGTCTGAAATATTACCAGGAAAAACAATACTTGAAGCACTTAACACAGACTTAGTTTGTGATGCTATAAATACTGCAATGAGAGAATTATTCTTACAAATAGTTTATGGAAGAACTCAAACTGCTTTCTCAGAAGGTGGACTACCTATTGGAGCTTCCTTAGAAGACTTAGGTAAAGGATTAAGAAGCCAAGTTGGAACAATGTTTGGAACTAAGGATAAGGGAACTAGATACTTAGAAATGGCTGAGGGTTATGTTAATAAAGTAGCTCTTGATGAAGATGATCAAGTAATTGGATATGAATTCATTCACCTTGGAAAAATGATGGATATGATTAAAAAGGGAATGGATGCAAATGAAGCAATGAAAAAAGCAACTGGAAGTTACGGAAGATTTTCTGAAGCACATAAAGTAATAGATCCAAGACACGAATAGGAAATGGAGGAAGCTAAACATGGCATTATTTGAAAGTTTTGAAAGAAGAATAAATCAAATTCTACCAGTACTTAATCAGTATGGAATAGAATCTTTAGAAGAGGCAAAAGCAATTTGTGATGAAAAAGGCATAGATGTTTATAATATAGTAAAAGAAATTCAACCTATTGCATTTGAAAATGCTTGCTGGGCATACATAGTTGGCGCTGCAATAGCTATTAAAAAAGGATGTACAAGCGCTGCTGAAGCTGCTGAAGTTTTAGGAGAAGGAATACAAGCATTCTGCATTCCAGGTTCTGTTGCAGATGATAGAAAAGTTGGAATAGGACATGGAAGACTTGCAGCAATGCTTCTTAAGGAAGAAACTAAATGCTTTGCATTCTTAGCAGGACACGAATCTTTTGCAGCTGCAGAAGGTGCTATAGGTCTTGCAAAATCAGCTAACAAAGTAAGAAAAGAGCCTTTAAGAGTAATATTAAACGGTCTTGGAAAAGATGCTGCAATGATTATCTCAAGAATTAATGGTTTCACATATGTACAAACTAAATTTGATTATTACACTGGAAACTTAGAAATAGTTAAAGAAACTGCTTATTCAAAAGGCGAAAGAGCAAAAGTAAGATGCTTTGGTGCTGATGATGTTAGAGAAGGGGTTGCTATAATGCATCATGAAGGCGTTGATGTATCCATAACTGGAAACTCAACTAACCCAACAAGATTCCAACATCCAGTAGCAGGAACGTACAAAAAAGAATGTATTGAAATGGGTAAAAAATACTTCTCTGTAGCATCTGGTGGTGGTACTGGAAGAACACTTCACCCAGATAACATGGCAGCAGGTCCTGCTTCTTATGGTATGACTGATACAATGGGAAGAATGCACTCTGATGCACAATTTGCAGGTTCATCTTCTGTACCAGCTCACGTAGAAATGATGGGACTTATTGGAATGGGTAACAACCCAATGGTAGGAGCATCCGTTGCTGTAGCTGTTGCAATTGAAGAAGCAATGAGATAACCGAAAATAGCTAAAAACCTCTGAAAATCAGAGGTTTTTCCTTTTTAAAACTCTATAAAAACATATAAGAATTTACCGATAATACATAAGTAATACACGCGTAATACACAGAGGTAATACACAAATTTAAGAAAAAAATTATTGAATTTTTTCAATTTCTTCTTTTAGCTGCTCTACTGTTCTATGGGTATAAACCTTCTCAGTTATATCTTGAATTGAATGACCTACAATTAACTTGATAATATATTCATCCATCCTATTTTCTTTAGCTAAACTTATAAAAGTATGTCTAGTATCATGAGGTTTATGGTTCATTTTGAGTCTTTCCATAACTTTTTTAAATCTTGCTCTATATTTATCATAAGTCATAGAAAGCCCTTGTTGGCCTGTAAAGTCATTAAATAAATGTTCATTATTTTCATCATAATAATTTTTAACCAATGGAAGTATTTTAGAGTGTATAGGAACTATTCTATTTTTCCCTGCATCAGTTTTTAAACCCCCAAGCATAGTCCTATTCTTTAGATCTATATCATTGGTTTTTAAGATAGCAAGTTCTTGAGGTCTCCATCCAGAGTAAATTCCTATTAAAATCATACTTACAAAAGGAAAATCTATATTATCCCAAAGTATTTTAATCTCTTCATTGGTAAATGGTATTCTTTCAATCTGGGGTTTACCTTTTTTTACAGAATTGCACAGAGCAGCATAATCCTTATCGCAAATTTCATGCTTTAGAGCATACTTATATATTAAATTAAACATAGATTTCATTCTTGCTTTCGTAGTGTCACCTACATCAGCATTTTTTATTGTTTCTTCAAGGTTAGCAACTTTTATATCCTTAAATCTCATATTATATAGTGGCTTAGAATAATTATAAGCTGATTTCCAAGTTCTCACTGCAGAAGGAACTATGTTCTGAAAATGCTCTTCGCTCCATTTCTCATAAACTCCAGCAAACGTAATAGTATTAGTTTTTAAGTCGTATGGATCTTCATTGTATTTTGCTAGAGCTTGCAATGCTAGTTGTCGAGTTTTGAAATAGCCTATAGTTTCATATAATTGTTTTCCATTTTCGTCCCACCCAGAAGTTTTTCTAGCTCTCCAAGGATTTCTCCTGTTACCACTTAGCTTATGAACTGAACCAAACCCATTTGGATTTTTCATATTTATCACCCTCTATTTTGTAATGTTCTAAAATGGTAATCTTAATTTACTGTACTGAATTGCTTCATATTCGCAGGCTTCAATATCCTTTTCAGTTAGTAAATCCTCTAAGTGTTTTATCTCATGTAAAACATCTTCTCTCTGTTTCTCAAAAGTATGGCATGAATTTAATACAATAAGTTTATGGTCGTTTTTCTCCATTATGAAGCTATTAACATTACCATCAAACTGTTCTAATATAATTCTAATTATTCCAGCTAGTAATGATTTAGAAATTAACTTAGAGTAGGTGAAAGTTATGACAGAAGGATGGATAAAACTTCATAGGAGCATAAGAAAGAATTGGATTTGGGAAGATGCTCAAATGTTAAAATGGTGGTTAGATATCCTTCTCCAGGCTAACCATCAAGATAAAAAGATTCTGCTAGGAAATAGCCTTTTAACTATAGAAAGAGGGAGTTTTCACACCTCTGAGGTTAAATTATCTGAACGTTGGAAAGTTGAGCGAAAAACAGTAAGAAGGTTCCTAGAATTATTACAAAAAGATAACATGATTTTAATAGAAAAATCAAAAAGGGGACAATCATCAAAATAAGTAATTACAACGACTTTCAAGAATTTCCCACCGATGAAAATGACAATCGAAGGGACAACAAAGTCTCAACCAAGGGGACACAAACAATAATGATAAATAAAGGAAATAAGGGGAAGAAGTACCACCTCAATCTCCATATCTTACATCCAACCCTACAAGAATAGAAAGTATTATTTTAATCAGCGGGGAGAGATAGCATATCAAACTTGGTTTAGTTGTTGTGATATAGAAACTAATGAAAAACAGGTTAAGTTAAAATCACCTAATAAATTTACTAAGGATGCAATAGAAAATAAACATATGGACCTACTAAAAGTTTTAACCGGAAAAGAAATAATTGAGGAGGGATAGATTATGTTAACAGCTTTAATAATTGCAAACATAGCTCTAACAATTGGAGCAATGTATATGGTTAAAGAAACAAAGATGAATAAAAAAATTGAGGATTTAGGCTTTAATATAGCCCTAATTCAAAACACTGGTATTGAGATAAGTAATAACATTACTAGCAGTGAGAAAGAGATTATTGAGGAATTTAACACAGTTAATAAGAAAGCTATTGATTATCCATCACAACTGGTATTTTTGAAAAGTAAATAGTACGGAGTTTGATAATTAAGCGACATAACTATAAAAATCGATAATACGAATAATGTCCTTTGAAAACGGATTAATACGGTATTAAAAATAAAAGTTAGCGGAAGCATATTGGAAATTAATGCAATATAATGGTTAGTATGATACACTTTTCTTATGAGTTAATTCATAGTTGTAATTTAATGCGAAATAAAGATACTTTTGATAATGAATTAATAGAAATTGGCGTAGATGCAAAGGAGTCATTAAGTGGGAAAAGTAAAAATTAAAAGTAAACATAAGGTCTTTAAATTTCTTGGGGTAATATTTGGAATTATTTCGTTAATTATTTTAGGAATTTATTTGTGGATATATTTTTATCCGCAAGGAGCTATTGGATTAGTTCAAAAAGCTGTGTATTCAGATGGCAATATTAATTCTTATGAACCTAGAACTATTGCTAAAGAAGTAATAAAAGAAAATGGGGTTTACTATGTTACAGAAATAGAATACTCCGAAGAATATCCAAACAGTTATTTAGATATAACATATGGTTCTGAAGATAGAAATATTGATAGACCGACTGTTATTTACTTTCATGGTGGAGGATATTTCGGAGGTTCAAAAACCTTGGAAGACCCTTTAGCTGCGCCAGGTGATATGGCAGGATTATATGAATATATAGCATTGGAAGGATTTAATTTTGTTAACATTGATTATGCGTTAGTACCAGAGTATCATTTTCCTGTACCACTAATTCAAATGAACCAAGCAATTAATTTTTTATATGAACATGCTACTGAGTATAATTTAAATATGGATAATGTTATTATTGCAGGTTCATCAGCAGGTGCAATTTTAACAAGTCAGTATGGAGCACTTATATCTAATGAAGAATATCAAGAATCATTAAATATATATCCTAATATTCCAAGAGAAAATATAAAAGGGCTTATAATTGATGATGCTCCAATAGTTACCGAAAAATTTGATTTATATACTTCAACCATTATTAAAAATTATTTAAATATCAAGAACATCAAGAAAAAAAGTAAAATAACAAGTCTATACAATCCTATTTCACATATAAATGCTAATTATCCAAATTCTTTTCTTACAGCAGGTAATGAAATGGGATATCCAGATGATATGGAAATTATGTCAGAGAAGTTAAGGGAAAATAATGTCTATAATGAATTTTATTTTAAAGATAAAAGTTATGAAACTTTATCACATGGATTTTTGTCAGAATGGAAAACAAAAAAGTATTCTAAAGAATGTTTAGATAAAATTATATATTTTATAAACAAATGTACAAAATAATAAACTCTAACTTATTGAGTAGTTTGATGAACAATTTTCTTAATATTATGAAGTAATAATAAAAAACGAATATTTTACTAAAATACCATATTATTCAGAAATGATATGCTCCCCTTTACAGCGACAGATTTTTATTTTTTAATCTGTCTACTTGACAGGGGGCAGTTCAAAATGGATTTTACGGTATTTTTACGTCGCAATTGGTAATTTTTTATTCACAAATTTAAATATACCTTTTAAAACAATGGGGTTCAAGTTTAGCATAGTTAGAATATAAAAAATAAAGGGCTTTTCCAAAGTTTCTTAACATAAGCTTTGACACTACGATAATAGTGGGGAGGTTGTATATGAAATACAATAGTTTTAAAGAATTAGAGAATGAATACTCTGTACCTTTTTCTCAAGGAAAGTATATGGAAGCTTTAACTTTATTAAAAAATGGAATGAAAAGTCTTCCAGAAGAAGAGTTCGAAAAATATTTATTTAATATTATACTAGATAAAGCTCAACTTAATAGCAAATCAAAATTATATGATGAGTGTCTAAAAGATTTAACATACTTAGTCGACAGAGGTTATGTATGTCCTTTATATTGGAGTAGATTCTCTGATCCATTTACTAAAAGTAAGGACTACATAAAATTAAGAGAGAAAAATGATCTTCAAAGAAGTCGTCAACAAGAAAATTTAAGTCTAGAATGGGAGGTTTTATTGCCTCAAAACTATACTAAAGGAAAAAGGTACCCTTTATTTATAAATTTACATGGTGATGGAGATAATATAGCATATCACAAAGAGTTTTGGAAAGCTGAAGAGCTATTAAATAAAGGCTTCATTGTTGTTTATATTCAATCAAGTCAATTAATCAGCCACAATGGTTATTCATGGACAAAAACAGTTTTTTATAGTCCTGATCAGAAAAATTGGCCAGATTCAGAACAGATACGTCCAATATCACAAAGTAGTTACGAAATTAGTGAATGTTATGATTCAGCATATGATGAGATTAAGAGATGTTATGATGCTATAAGCAATGAGTATTCAATTAATGAGAATGGTATCATAATTGGGGGGTTCTCAGGCGGAGCTAAAGCAGCTATAGATATTGCAATGACTAATACTGTTCCAGTAAAGGGATTTATTGCTCTATGCTCATCCAAACCAAATTCATTTACAAAAGACAATATTGAAGAGCTGTTACATCGAGGTGTAAAAGGTGTGTTTATGGAAGGCGAGAAGGATGTGCCGGTGCCAAAAGTGGATGAGATGATGAAAGGCTTTAAGGATATTGGCATTCCGTACCAATATTACATTAATGATGGAATAGGTCATTGTTACCCCGATGACTTAAATGATAAATTAGTACAAGCTGTAGATTTTATATTAAAGTAAAGTTATATTATGAACTAAGTTAATATATTACATATGAGAAATGTTGAGTTTTAGCACTTTTATGGAAGAATTTGCACCTCTGGGGTGCTTGTGAGACATGGCGAATACCATGTTCTTCACTTGCTAATGCAAATAGCAAGAAGAAATCATTTCCAGCTTATACCAAAGATCTGGTCAAAAGCAAATAATTGTAACTTCAATAAGCATTCAGAGATAATTTTATTTTAGACAAGAGGTTACCAAAACACTATTTTTCTTTGTTTATTATTATTCTTGTACCCAGTTGCTATTGAAGAGTCAATGAGATAACGGAAAATAACCATCCAACAACAATAAACTCAGGTCACAGTTAATAAACTTGTGTAAAAGATAATAAAGGTATGTTAAAGGCTGAGCAGCCAGTGAAGGTTTAACCCCTAACTAACTGCTCAGCTTTTTATATAAATTGCATTACACCTCAGAATAGGGCCATAAAAAATAGAATCTAATCTAATTTTTATATAGAAAACTAAATAGCCTACCTGACTCAATCCTCATAAAACAACACTATAGAAGAGTATAGAAAAAAATAGTAAGTTTACGTTTTACTTTACTGGAAAACTATATTATGATACCATAAAAGTAAAATAATGTATTTCATAACATTATATATTGGAGTGGTATTATGGTTTATGATTATGATGAAATCTACAAGATATATGACCATGTTAGAGAATCAGATTTTGAAATAGTGAAATTTATGATTGATAAGGCTGGTATAACAGAAGAAAGTAATATATCTTTTTTAAATTACTCTATAAAGTCATGGAGGGATAAAGGTGGATGTGCATTTTGAGATTATTACTCCTGATAATTGGCGGACTTTTAATAAGTTAAAAGTTAAAGAAAAACAAAAAGAATTTGTTGCTTCAAATATAACAATTCTTGCAAAAGCATATGCTTTTAGAGACTCCAGTAGCCAAGTTTATGCTATCTACAATGAGGACATACCTATTGGGCTGTTAATGGAACGTGAATATGTAAAGGATAATAAATTATTTTGCGTATTAGATCAATTTATGATTACCGAAAAGTATCAAAGAATGGGTTATGGCAAAGCAGCTATGAAACTATGGATAGATTTGATAAAGAGAAAAAATAGGTACACTTCCATTGTTCTTTGTTATATTGAAGGGGATGAGGCAGCTAAAAATCTGTATCTTAATATAGGTTTTTATCATACTGGTGAAGTGGATGAGGATGAAATAATTATGAAATACAACTTAGAGAATAACTAATAAATTTCTTAGAAATATATTAATCTTACACATGGTGAAGAAAATCTTGTCAGAATTAATAGCTTGCCAATGGGAAATTATAGAAGAGATTAAGCATAAATTAAATTTGTTGAGGTGGGGGATTAAATGATTTACTATAAGAATAATGAAATTATAATAAGGGATGTTATAAACAGTGATGTGATAACTTTATTTTCTTGGTCAATTGACCAAGAAATAAATAAGCATGATCCAAAACCATTGCCTAAGGATACTAAATCATTAATGAAAGAATGTGAAAATTACTGTAGAAGATTCGAGGATGAAATAATCAATAGTCCTATAGAGAAGCGCAAATATAAGTACTTCATAATTGAAGATGCAGCAGGGCGTTCTATTGGTTTCGTTAACTTTTTCAGCATAGATAAAGAGAAAAAGCAAGGGGAGATGGGAGTTTTAATTGGAGATAAAAGATACTGGCAAAAGGGAATAGGTTATGCTTCAGTTAAGGCTGTAATAGATTATATATTTAATCATATGGATATTGAAAGAATTTATATAGAAACTGGTGAAAATAATATACCAGCAATTAACTTATTTAGTAAGCTTCACTTTAATAAGTGTGGGGAATATCTAGAGGATGAGGATTTTAAATTTATAGTTATGGAAAAGAAAAAGTAATTTGTTATAGTAACTTACTTAAGAAAAGGTTTTAGATAAGGCATAAATTCTAAAATCTTTTCTTTTATTTATATTTTAAAGAATAAATGTCGCATAATTTTATATTGTTAGTTTAAAAAATAATCAGGTTCTTTAAATAAAAAAGATGGTTCGGTTGATTAAGATTTACTTGTCAAGAAACTAAATAAATTGAGTTTAGTTGATTTTAAAAATAAAAGATTCAGCAAAATAAATCCAATATATTAGGGTAAAATAAAATAATAAATCAATAGAAAGGTAGGGTTTCAAATGAAAAAGTTATTGATTTTTACTTTATCCTATTTACTATGCACTGTTTTTCCTTGTAGGGAAGTAAGAGCTTTGGAAGATTATAATACTGTAATGAAAAGAGATATATTAAGTTTATTTCTTGCTTATCCGGAGCATGTAACTGGAGTGGAAAAGTCAGCTGAAGGAAATGTTTATGTAATTCTAAAGTCTGGTAAAAAAATATTATACGATGATAAAAAACAAAAAACTCATGATGAAAAGTTAAATAATCCAGATATTCAAGATATGTTGGAGCAACCTTATCCGCTAGATAGCATTGATAAGTTACCTGATGTAAATTTTGATCCAGGAAGAGGAAGGATATATAACTTGCTTTATGAAGTCTATGGTAGTAATCAAGGGACAATTGAAAGGAATTTAACTAATTGCAATGGTTGGCAATTTAACAAACAAAATGGTGCGGCAGAAGCATTAAAGGCAGTTTTAAAGGATGTAAATGAAGCTTCAAAAACCAATGGCAAAATTGGTGGGTTTGTATATCCTATAAATGGAACTTATAATTTTAGATATGTGTCAGGTACAGGGAGGTTAAGCCCTCATGCCTTTGCTATAGCCATAGACATAAAGAGTCATCCTCACGATTATTGGAAGTGGAATACTAGAAGTAATGGAGAAAAAAGAATGCAGGCATACCCAAAGGAATTAGTGAAGATTTTTGAAAACCACAATTTTGTTTGGGGAGGAAAATGGGGACATTTTGATATACTACACTTTGAATATAGACCAGAAGTGATATTAAAGGCCAGATATTTTTCTGCTCCTATTGAGGAGAGTTCACTCTGGTACTCTGGTGTTCCTGAGAATGAACAGGTTAAAGAATATATAAATTTAATTGATAATAAGTTAAACTAGTAATAAGAAGCTATTAAAATAGTTTTAAAAAGCTTTAAATTTAAGTAATTTTTAAAAAACATAGAATGTTTTATCTATAACTCTTATTTGACTTACTTTAAGCTTTCAGATATGAGCAAATTAACCTATTTTATTAAAATCTATATACTAATTTCAATATATAGGGAGGAACCGATGATTAGTTACGAAGAACAAGCATTTTATGAACTTAAAAAATGGCAGAAAAAAATGAGTAAGAAGCCGTCCTTTACAAGTAAGATTACTAAAGGGGTTCAAAAGAAATTTAACAATTTAATTCCTGAAAAAGCTCAAAATATTATTACCGAAGCTATTAAAAATATGACTAAGGCTGTGCTTACAGGCTCAGGATTTATTACTAAAGCGCCACTACTATATGCTGTTTTAGAAGAACGGGAAAAGTTAGTTGAAGAGAAGCTAAATTTTTATAGAAAAGCTGCAACAGTAAGTGGAGCTGGAACTGGTGCTGGAGGTCTTTTATTAGGACTTGCGGATTTTCCTATACTTTTGAGCATAAAAATGAAGTTTTTGTTTGATACCGCTAGTATATTTGGTTTTGATGTAAAGAACTATACTGAAAGACTATATATCTTGCATATATTTCTTCTAGCTTTTTCTAGTGATGAGAAAAGATATGAGGTATATCATAATCTATTAAATTGGCAAACTTATATAGACACACTTCCCGAAAATATAAATGATTATGATTGGAAAACCTTTCAGGTTGAGTATAGGGACTATATAGATTTGGCTAAAATGTTACAATTAGTTCCAGGGATTGGTGCAGTGGTTGGAGCTTATGCTAATTATCAACTTATGGATAAACTTGGAGAGACTGCTATAAATGCCTATAGGCTTAGAATTTTAGGAATGAAAAACTAAAATTACATTATATATAAAATACATTTCAATTTATAGTTCTCTTTTAAATTTATCTTAAATATATTTTTATTAAGAGGTTATGACACAAGAGCCATTTATTAAAAATACCACTATATATTATGAAGTATGAGTTAGGATTACTACAGACTATATAGTGGTAATTTATTTGCAGTTTATTGTGATTAATCCTAAAGTAATAGTTATAAGGAGATAAAAATGAATTTAAGAGAAAGAGCTTTGGAATTTCATAAGATTAATAAAGGCAAAATAGCACTGCATTGTAAAGTATCTGTTGAAAATAGAGAACAGATGACCTTAGCTTATACTCCAGGGGTAGCAGAACCTTGCTTAGAAATTAATAAAGATAGTGATACAATTTATGATTTTACTTCAAAAGGTAATTGGATTGCAATAGTAACAAATGGTACAGCTGTGCTTGGACTTGGGGACATTGGCCCTGGAGCTAGTTTACCAGTTATGGAAGGAAAAGCAGTTTTATTTAAGGCATTTGGGGGTATCGATGCTTTTCCAATTTGTTTAGAAACTAAAGACCCAAGTGAGATAATTAACACTGTAAAATTTCTTCAAAGTTCTTTTGGGGGAGTTAATCTAGAGGACATCAAAGCTCCAGAGTGTTTTGAAATAGAAGAGCAACTAAAGAAAGTTTGTAGCATACCAATTTTTCATGATGATCAACATGGAACCGCTGTAGTGTCTTTAGCATGTTTATTTAATTCACTGAAAATAGTTAAAAAAAATCTACAAGATATAAGGGTTGTAATAAACGGAGCTGGTGCAGCTGGTATTGCCATAGCTAAACTTTTAATAAAATTAAAAGTAAATGATGTGATTTTATGTGATACAAAAGGTGCTATTTATTCTGGAAGACAAGAAAAAATGAACAAATACAAAAGTGAAATTGCTATGATTAGTAATAAGAATAAAGAAAAAGGTAGTCTAAGAGAGGTGCTAAAAGATAAGGATGTGTTCATAGGGGTTTCAATTGGTAATTGTGTAGATAGTGATATGATAAAGTCAATGAATGAGAATGCTATCATCATGGCCATGGCAAATCCTAATCCAGAAATTGACCCTAGAGTTGCGAAAGAAGCTGGTGCTAGAGTGGTTTGTACTGGCAGGTCCGACTATCCTAATCAGGTAAATAATGTATTGGCTTTCCCAGGTATTTTTAGAGGTGCTTTAGATGTAAGAGCAACTGATATAAATGATGAAATGAAAATTGCCGCTGCTACTGCAATAGCAGAGTTAATTAGCCCTGAAGAATTAAGGGAAGATTATGTAATACCTGCGCCTTTCGATCTAAGGATTGCTCCAAAGGTAGCAGAATATGTATCAAGAGCAGCTATAGAAACTAAGGTTAATAGATTAACAATTAGCCCTGAAAAGATTAAGGAAAATACAGAAAAACTATTAACTAAGTAAAGTGCTCTCCATATATTCTAATTATTTATATGATTTCTATCTGAATAGGCTATTTCAATGAATAGGTTTGAAATAGCCTATTAAAAATTTATAATATAAATTATATGAGAAATGTAATATAATGCACCAAAGTAGAATAAATATTTGTTTTAAAGATAACTTTTAAATAATAAATATGATATAACATTTATGTGGACAAACTATTAACCTTATTTTTCTGGAGGAGATGGTAATAATGAAAAAGTTTCTAATAAACACCACCTTAGCATTTGTAATAGGCTGTTCTTTAACTTTAACGGGATGTAATGTTACTAAGAATGTAGCTAGTAGAAATATAAATGTTTCTGAAAAAGAAAACTTCTTTACAAATAAAGAAGCTGAAAAAGTCATAGATGGAATCTATAAAGCTTTAATCAATAAGAACTCAAGTGATTACATCAAATATATTAACAGTGAAAGTCTTAAGCATTTAAATTCAAGTGAGGAAGAAATAAAAAAAACTATAGATGACTACCTACTAAATAATAAGGTTAAAGAGTATAAAATCTTATCTACTGAGGATTTTAATGAAAATACTAAAATAATTAATACAAAATATGTAGAAATATCCAAGGAGGGTCATAGTTCAGAGCATGAGGATATGTTATTTTTGCAAAAAAATCTTGATAGTAATAAGATTGAAATAATTTATAATGGAGCTGTTTCCTCACAGAGTTTTGCATTAGCAGAAGTTATCTCAGGGGAATTTAAGATTCAATTAGAGAAAACAATAGCATTGTTTGATGGTATTGGGGCTTCACTGTATATTGAGAATAAAACAAATAGTAAAATTTCAATTGGATATGGTTCAATATTTGGCAGTGTAATACTGACTACAGAAGATGGAGAAACATATAACTTACCTTTCAATGAAGTTAAACTATACGAACCTAATAGTAAAGACAAAATTTCTTCGTTTACCTATGAAACCACTAGTAAAATTTCAAAGGTTGAAATTCAAGGTGTTTTTGAACTTAATGAAAATAGTACTCCTAAGGAAGGTTCACCCAAAAGTTTTATAGTTTATGAAAAATAAACAGTTTAATTTGAAAGTTTTTATTGTAAAATATGCACCAAATATAGTGAAAATAAGTATAAATATAATATCAAACTTAGGTACTATTCAAATATACAAGTATACTAGGTAATATTATTATTTATGGAGGTTAGCTATATGGCATATTCAAGCAATTTATATATGGTTACTACAAGAGAAGGGTATGAGGCAATTTACGACTTAGTCAGAGATTTAACCCAATTAACAAAATTAATGAAATACAAAGGTTACGAATTTGTTTTTATGGAAGTTCCTCATGTTGCAGAAGAATTAATAGAGGAAATTGTTGAAATTATGGACGAAAACGCAGATATTATCCCTTGTAGTATTAGGATGACCACAGATTCACAATTTGGTTTTCACGCTAATGAGAACTTTGACTACGACAATAAAGTAGAAGATATAATTTTGCCAAAACTTATTGAATATGAATGCAAGGATGAGTGGGATGAGGATAATGATGTGTTTGACGAAGAATACTATGATGATACTTCAAGAATAGCTTTTAGGGTACCCCGAAATTGTAAGATTGTATATGAGCACTTTAATGAAATGATTTAAAAGGCACTTTTTAGTACATGATTAGGAACAAGGAAAAATCAATATACTATATGAGTCTCTTTATTGCAGAAAACAATTAAAGCCAAAATTAACTAACTTATAGTTAATTTTGGCTTTTAAATTTTAATAGAATATCTACTAAATTAAAATGCAAACACCATTTTATCTACTTTTAAAGCTTGTGGCTTTGAACGTAACCAAGAACTAGTTGCGCTGGTATCGAAAAAGAATAAAGCACCATTGGTTGGATCATTTCCACCTAAGGCCTCTTTAGCCGCCTTAAGCGTTTCCTCTGTAGCAGGTTTATTAATCATACCATTGCTTACTGGTGTAAATTGTCTTTTTTCATATATAACCGAAGTAATATTATTAGGAAATTTGTCACTCTTAACTCTATTAACAACCACTGCACCAACAGCTATCTTAGCGGTATAAGGCTGATTTTCTGCCTCAGCTCTAATCAACCTACCTAATAATTGAAGTTCTTCCTCGGTATATGGAATAAACCCTGAAGCTTCGCTTTTATGAACATCAGTGCTTGAGGTTTCTCCAGGTATTTCTAAGACTTCACCAGGTATGATTAGATTATCCCATTTATTGTTTGTTTCTCTCAAGCTATCAAGGGTTACACCATAGCTTTTCGAAATTTTATATAAGGTATCACCTTTTTGTACCTCATGAGTAGTAGCTTTTGCTGAACCTGATGCGGTAAATAAAATTATTGTAGCACCAATTAGTATTTTTCTAAAATTATTCATTTTAAACATAGTTTGTCCCTCCTTTGCCTCCGAGGTTAGTTGTCGGGTTAGGGGGGAGTTCCCCAGCTACAAAGTAGCTTCACCCCAAAATGTATTCCCCCGTACTCTTTAAAAGAGATTCGGCATAACTTGTTTAACTGTTAGTACATTATATACTAAATAACATATGATTTCATTATAAAATTTAAGGATATTATTGTTTTATTTTCCTGTATTCCAATTATTTTAAACATATACCATTATTAATTAAATAAATTAATTTGTGATTTTAACAAATAAAAAAATCAGGAGCTATTGAAGCTACCTGATTTTTTGTTTGCTCTGAAAGCTATTTATTTGTTGGAAAAGACTCAGAATCTACATAGTCCATACTAACCATACTACTTATATTATTTAAGCTATTCACTTCATTAATATCTTCTTCAGCACTAAAGTTTGCTGTATTATCAACCTCATTTTTCATAGATGAATTGATGTGTTGTGTGCTATGCTTGTTGCTATTAACTTGTGCATTTTTCCTTGATTTAGCGTTTAGTTCTCTAACCGTTTGTAGGGATTTTTCATCCATAGTTATTACTCCTCTCAGTATATAAATTTTATTTGTAAATATAACAACTAATAATAGTTTCTCCAACTTTAATTAACCTATGATAAAATGTATTGGTTTAGTTGGAATAAAATACATAGCTAAATCAATACGGGTGAAGAATTACATGAAATTAAAAATAATTTTTCTATCCTGAAAAAAATGTAAAATTATGCTATAATAAATTAAGAAGTAAAAGGTATTCTATATTAAAAATCATTTTTTTAATATTTATTTCCTGATATATAAGGTTTTTTATGGAGGAATTTAAATGAGTAAAATAATAAATTATACAAAGGGTGGTTTTACTGTAACAACAGATAAAGGCAAAATAAATATTGATACGTTATATAATTCTCTTCATAGGTTATACTGGGCCACCAATAGATCTAAAGAAACAATTGTAAAATCTATAGAGAACTCTCTTTGCTTTTCAATGTTTAAAGGGGATAAACAAATTGGATTTGCTAGAGTTATTACTGATAATGCAACTTTCGCTTATTTGTGTGATGTTTACATTGATGAAGATTATAGGGGAAATGGGTTAGGAATTTGGCTCCTAGAATGCATCTTAAATTACCCTGATTTATTAGAGTTGAGAAAATGGTTGCTAGCCACCAAGGATGCACATGAACTCTACCGAAAGTTTGGATTTAGCGAACTTGCTACACCTGAAAGATATATGGAAATAGTAAATTAATTTTAACAGTTTAGATAGAGTATTAAGATTACTACATCTACATACCAATATTTTTATTTATACTTACGTCAGTAATATAAATTTATAATATAAAAATACTAGTAAGCCTTATATAAAGAAGTGGGTTGCACACTACTCACTACAAAGGCTTAAGTGAAATTTTAGGGGGATACTATGGATAAAACTTTAAAACTATGTATAGTAGGATTTGGAAACTCTGGTCAAGAATTCTGCAGATTATTACTTAACAAGAATTTAGATGTGAAAATCACAGCCATAGCTACAAAATCAAAAGGAAATTTATTGTGTCATGAGGGAATTAATATTAAAGCTGCTTTAGATGAATTAGAGGCAAAAGGGAGGTTCTCAAATGACAATCCCAATCTCGTTCATCTTTCAACTATTGATATGATTATAGAATCTCATGCAGATGTTATGATAGAATTAAGCACTCTTTCCATTTGGGATGGGCAACCAGCCATTAGTCACATTGAAACAGCCTTTAGCAACAATATGGATGTAATAACAGCAAATAAAGGTCCAATTGCTTGGGATTTTAAAAGATTAAAAGCCATGGCTAGAGAAAAAAATAGAAAGTTTTTATATGAAACTACTGTGATGGACGGTACTCCAATATTTAACCTTGTAAAGTATACACTTCCAGGTTGTAGGGTTGAATCCTTTAAGGGAATTTTAAATTCAACTACCAACTTTATACTTGAGGAAATGGAAAAAGGTAATGAGTATGATGATGCTGTTAAAGAAGCTCAAAGGAGAGGTTTTGCAGAGGCAGACCCATCAATGGATGTTGACGGATGGGATGCAGCTGCAAAAACCTCTGCCTTAGCAAATGTTTTACTTAATGGAGACCTTAATCCATTAAAAGTAGATAGGATAGGCATTAAGAACATCTCAAAAGAAGATATTATTGATGCTGAAAAAGCAGGTGAAAAATTTAAGCTTATTTGTGAAGGTTATAGAAGTGGAGATAAAATCATAGGGAAAGTTTACCCAAAATTAGTGCCTAATACAGACATGTTAAGTACAATAGATGCTACCTCCTCAATATTATGTGTAACAACAGATTTAATGGGAGAAATATGTATTGTTGAAAAAAACCCAGAGATTCAACAAACTGCTTATGGAATATACAGTGATTTAATGAATCTACTGATAGAGTAAAATAAGCTAAAAAGTAAAAGGTTATTGTGATTTAGACTATTTTTAATAATGTTATTTATCTATGGAAAAGATAGAAGTCTAGTAATATGTTATTAGGCTTCTATCTTTTCTATTCTAAGGGTAGCCCACCATCAGTAGAATCTTTTAATTTATCATCTATTTTTTTGCACAACAAAATTAATTCTGAATATAATAAAAATAAGCAAATAAGATAAAGTTTATAAATGAACAGGCGGTAAGTTTTATTTATGCAGCCGGGCTTATTTAAAAGCAGTGGAAAAATCCATGGGACAATTAATATAGTGTTCCATGGATTTTTTATCTTCAAAGGGAGGTAAGTTGGGTATGAATAGTGATAATTTTAAAGTAATCAAAAAAGTCTTATGGGTAATATTATTCGCAAACCTTATGGTAGCTATATTGAAAATCATTATAGGTAACCTTATAAACAGCACTAGCATGATTGCAGATGGATTTCATTCTTTAACAGATGGTTCATCAAATATAGTAGGCATAATAGGTATTAATCTTGCTTCAAAACCTATAGATGTAGAACATCCTTATGGACATAAAAAGTTTGAAATGTTAGCAGGTCTATTTATTGCAGGAATGTTACTTGTTATAGGGGGAAAAGTAATCATAAATGCTGTTTATCGTTTAATAAATCCAATTGAACTTCAAATTACAGTAGAAAGTATTGTAACTTTGATGTTTACAATTGTAGTAAATGTATTAGTATGCAGATTTGAATTTAGGCAAGGTAAAAAAATGAATAGCTACATTCTTACCTCAGATTCCTTGCATACTAAAAGCGATATCTTTGTTTCTGCTGGTGTGCTTTTTACTTTAATATCAGTTAAGTTAGGTTTTCCACCAATTATAGATTCAATAGCATCCTTTATTGTTTCTATATTTATTCTACATTCGTCCTATGAAATTTTTAAATCCGCAAGTGAAATATTAGTAGATAAAGCTGCAGTAGAAACAGATTCAGTAAAAGAAATAATTTTGAGTTTCAATGAAGTAAAGGATGTTCATAAAATTAGAAGTAGAGGCATCCATAGCGAAATTTACTTAGATATGCATATGAAACTTGCAGCAAATATGAATGTTGCTCAATGTCACAAACTAATTAAGCAAATTGAAAATAAAGTAAGAGAAGAAGTTAATGGTAATATTCAAATGATTGTTCATATAGAACCTTTTTATGATAGTGGAGGTGTTACTTTTAGTAGTGAACTAATCTGAAGTTGATAAAAGTGTAGAATAAATAAAAGTACCATGAATATGAAGAATATTTCATGGTGCTTTTTATATATGTAGGGCTTAATATAAAAGTTAATCTAGTAGCACTTGCTGCGATGGAGAGTTGTATATAGTTCATTAACTTCGAGAAACATAGATTATTAGTAAGTTAATAATTTTCTATTTAATTATATTATGATTACAACCTGTATATTTATTGTGCATGGCACAATTCTATAACCTATTTTTGTAATAAAGAACGTCTTATTGGTCATATTAAAAATGTGTGCTTTAATAATAAAAATACATATAAGGAGTTTCTTCAATGGATAATGTGAAGTATTTATTAGACTCTAATATAATAATAAATATATGGAATCAATTTCCGAAATTACTTGAGGAGCTTGACAAAAATCCTCATTCAGATTACAGAATTTCAAAAGGTGTAGCAGCGGAATTATCACATAAAGAATTCAAAATCTATAATGGAATTCAAGTATTGACAGATAAATTTATAAAACTTTTAAATAACATAATTGAAGACGAAGCGATTAATATTCAGGGGATACTAAGGGAAAACAAAAATATTACAATTAAATACAATGATAAAACTAATATTTATTTTATCAATGATAATAAGTTGTCAGATAATGATTTTAAGCTTATTTCTTTATGCTATAACCATAAGGAGCTTATATTAGTAACAGAGGATAAAAAAATTATTAACTGCGGAAAGCTTATCCTCCCAGCTCATAGAATTTTAAACTTTAAAGGCTTTCTGGACACTTTAAAGGAGGAGAACAGGAAATGAGTATTGATGGAATTATAATTGATAAATCCTTACATAAGGATACTAAACTATATAGATATATGTGTCTTAGTCAATTTATGAGTTTTGTAGAAACACAAAAAACTTATCTTACAAAGCTATTATTTTGGGAAGATAAATGGGAGATACCAACAAGAAAATTCTTATCTGAGATAGATAATTGTTTTAATTATAATACGGAGAAAGAATATTTAAATGGATTATATGGCCAATGTTGGAGTTTAGAAGGAGTTTCAGATGCTTTATGGAGAATTTATTCAAGAGAAGATGAAGGGATTTTAATTCAAACTACAGTAGAAAAATTTAGCCTCTTAAAAGAAATAAATTTTGGTATGTTATCTCCAGTAATATACTATGAAAATTTAAATCAAGTTTCTAAAAAATTGACTGATGGAGACGTAAAAAAGAATGACCTAATTCAAGGTTTATTTAAACGCAAAGCCTTTGAACATGAGAAAGAAGTCAGGCTGATAACCTTAAGCGATTATGTTACTTGTAATAGCAGTAATCAGCGTTGTTCACGTATTGAGATTAACTTAAATCCTATAGAGTTTATAGAAAAAATTATCATTGATCCTCGTGCCAAGGAGTGGTATGTAGAAACAATTAAAGAATACTGTAAACGATTGGGATTTAAAATAACCCCTGAAAAATCAGATTTATATTGTTCAAATGAAGAATAGTTAATTAAGAACAAAGGCCAGAAATAAATTTTAGATTTAATAATATAATAAAGCTAAAACATGAACTCACTATGAAATTGAATTTGGATTATTATGGTATAATAGATATAAAACATTGTTTTTGAAAAGAGGGGGACTACTTATGTATATGGTAAACTTAACTTCAGATGATTTTCTAGAAAAGGTTGAAACTATAAAAACTGTAATTATACCTATTGGCTCAGTTGAAGCCCATGGACATCATTTGCCTTTAGGAACAGATATTTTTTCTCCAAGGTTACTTTGTGAAAGTATAGATGAAAAAATGGGAAATCAGATATTTATAGCCCCTGAAGTTCCTTTTGGACAAAGTTATGATTTATCTGTATACCCTGGTACTATTCATGTACCATCAGAGGTTTTAGCTCAATACATTTTTGAAGTGGGAAGAAGCCTATATAAAAACGGAGTTAAAAATCTTATATTTTTAAATGGTCATGGTGGAAATATTAATGCCTTAAATTTAGCAAGTGAGAAACTTATGGAACTTGGATTAGCTGCATTAACTATAAATTGGTGGATGGATTATTCCAAGGATATATTAACCATTACTGAAGGGCAAGGTCACGGTGGAGAAGACGAGACTTCTGCCATATTATTTTATAACGATAATTTAGTTCAGATGAATAAAGCTATATGTAATAATAGAAAACCTACAATGAGATTGTATTTTAAGGATAGAGGAAAAGTTATTTATAAGGATGCTCTATCAGGCAATGCAACCCTTGCTACAAAAGAGAAAGGTGAAAAAATATTTCATTTAGTAAGTGAAAAAATAATTGATACAATTAAAATGGTTGTAAATGAAGATTACTATACTGAGTAAATTAAAAAATAAAACTATATAAAATAAAACCCTATAGAAAACTTTATTATTATTCTATAGGGTTTACTTTATTAGAAAGTAGTTTGTTTATGACCACAATAGGGACAATACTCGAACTCTCCGTTCAAAGATTTTTTGCAGCTTTCACATAGTTTCTCAACATGAATAGGTGATAAGTCCCAATAAGTAAATTTAACATGATTTTTTATACTTGCTTCATATCCCTTTTCCTTATTTATACCATATAGGGAATCACAATTTTTGCAGAGTAAATAGTAATTATGTTCCCATTTCAAAATAGGTAAAAAGAAAAAATGAAATCTGTTATAACTATGTAAAAGAAATAAATGATTTACATTACAGTTAGGACATTGAACTTCTACTTCCCTTAAAATTTCCTCTTTATTATCTAGCCCCATTACACCAATGAAAAACATGGATAAACCTCCTTATATAGTACTCAATTATTTAATTTGATTTTTATAGAATATATTATAGTTCATAGACAAAACATATTAAATAGATTAATAACTAGTATATGAAAATCTGTATATCAATATAATTATTTATTTGAGGTGATTTTATGAGTATAAAAGGTTTTTATTTAATGCCTCATCCTCCTATTGTGATTCCTAACATTGGAAAGGGTGAAGAAGAAAAGATAAAAAAAACAAAGGATGCATTAAACTTAATAGCACATGATATCAAAGAAAAAGATCCCGAGGTGGTTATAATAATTACTCCCCATGGAACTATGTTTGGAGATGCTGTAGCACTAGCTTATGAAGATACAATTAAAGGTGACCTGAAAAAGTTTGGTGAGCATAGTGTTTCAATGGAGCTAGAGATTGATAAAAAGCTTACAAGTAAAATATATGAACTGGCTATTGAAGAAAATATTCCTTCTCTCATGGCTACAGATGACTTTTTAAGAAAGTTTGATTCTAAGGTTGAAATAGATCATGGAGTTTTTGTACCATTATACTTTATAAATCAGGCTTTGGAAAACTATAAAATTGTACATATCACCTATGCACCTCTTAGTGATCTAGAACTTTATAAGTTTGGGATATGTATAAACAAAGCTGTAGAACTCATTGATATAAATGCAGTTCTAATAGCTAGTGGGGACTTATCTCATAGACTTAAGAAGGATGGCCCTTATGATTACAACCCTTACGGTGAAGTATTCGATAAAGAATTCTTATTAAATCTTCAACAGGGAAACCCTATGAGAATTATGAGTATGGATAAAAAAACTATGGAAGGTGCTGGTGAGTGTGGAAGAAGGTCTGTGATAATGTTATTAGGTGCACTAGATAAACATAAGTTTAAAGATGAATTACTAAGTTATGAAGGAACTTTTGGGGTAGGGTATGGTGTAATGAATTTCATTCCGACTAGTATTGAAGATTCTAAGACTGAAAAAATTGAAGAGCTAAAAAAATCCTTATATGAGAAAAAGTTGAGAGCAAAAGATTTATATGTAAGGCTAGCTTGGGAAAGCTTGGCCTATTACTTGACTTCTGGAAAAGAACTTGAGTATATTCCTGATTACGTAACCAATGAAATGAGAGAAGTAAAAAGAGGAGTATTTGTATCGCTGAAAAAATGTGGAGAGTTAAGAGGATGCATTGGAACAATATTTCCTGTAACCAACTCAGTGGCTGAGGAAATAATTAGAAATGCCATCGAAGCAGGTGTCAATGACCCAAGATTTTATAGAGTTGAAGAACATGAGTTAATGGATATAGATATTTCTGTTGATGTACTTACCGAGCCAGAAGAGGCTGATAAAGAAGATTTAGACCCAAGGAAATATGGGGTTATTGTTAAAGATAATGGGAAAACAGGCCTTCTCCTCCCAGATTTACAAGGAGTTAATACTATAGAAGAGCAATTATCAATTGCCTTACAAAAGGCAGGCATAACTTCAGAGGAATATACTATAGAAAAATTTGAAGTTATAAGGCACCTTGAGGAATAGGGAGAGGAAGTCATAAGATGAAGAAAAATGCAATGTTTTATGAAAAATTTGGGGAAAAGATTCATTGTTTTTTGTGTCCTCACAATTGTATTATTGATAAAAATAATTTTGGTAAATGTAGAGTTAGAATTAATGAAGATGATAAATTATATACAATTAACTATGGAGAAGTTACATCTATATCCATGGATCCTATGGAAAAGAAGCCTCTTCATTACTTTAAACCTTCTACAAATATATTATCCATTGGCTCCTTTGGGTGTAATTTTACTTGTGGCTTTTGTCAAAACCACAGCATTTCTCAGGTTGAGGCCCCTAGTGAATTCTTTTCAAAAGAAAAGTTAGTTCAGTTAATACTGACCTTAGAAGATAATATTGGGATAGCATTTACATATAATGAGCCATCTATATGGTATGAGTATGTGTATGAAGTTTCAAAACTTTTGAAAGAAACTAGTGAAGATAAATCTGTTGTACTTGTAACTAATGGCTATATTAGTGAAGAACCTCTTAAGGAGCTTTTACCTTATGTAGACGCAATGAATATTGATCTTAAGAGCTATAACAATGACTATTATAATAAGGTATGCGGTGGTAATTTAACTCCTGTTCTTAGAACCATAGAACAAGCTGCTAAAAACTGTCATGTAGAAGTGACAAATTTGTTAGTAAGCAATGAACATCATTCAATTGAGGATATTGAGAGTATTTCTAAGTTTTTAAGCAATATTGATAAAAATATTCCTCTCCATTTATCTAGATATTTTCCAAGGTATAAAATGAACAATCCAGCAACCACCATCGAAACTATGATAACTGCTGAAGAAATTGCAAAGAAATACCTTAATAGGGTATCATTTGGGAATGTATAGTTTTAATATCAATGTTGCCGCAACCCATTGGCTATAAGTTTCGAAACTGCATTTGCTTATTAGCTGATTTTTTCATGGATTTTATAAGGCATATTCCAAAAAATAAATGCTATATTTAATTAGCTATAGTCAATTAAAATTCTGAAATAAGGAAACAAGTGATTATCCTATGAATATACTTATAATAGACACACTTATGGGGGAGGTCTATTATGGGTGAATTTATAACAATTTCTTTTATACTTATAGCTATGATTTTATGCGGCTTGAGTCAAGAGGAAAAAAATTAATTTTAATATGATTACTTAAAATTAATTTTAAAATTATCTTCAACTTATATTTTAATAAACTTTTAACCATGCACCCTATGTTTTAATACGTGAGTGTATGGTTTTTATTTTTTAGAAGACATTTTAATATTCTTTAAGATATTGCTTAAAGAATTGTAAACTTACTGTAAAGAATACCTTAAAAACTACGATGTTAGTTTTGTTATGTTAAAATAAAGTAGAAAAGTATTTTCAAATATAATATAGGGGGATAAGCAATGAAACCTAAATATGAAACCTTATACTTATATCAAATATGCGACATAAACTTGCCTTCTAGAGTAAGTAACTTACCTATAGAAGCAACGCAAACGTATACACTAGTTGATAATGAGTGTATAGATGATAAGCAATGTAAAATAATTAAAACTAAAACTATTCAAAATAGCTTAGAAAATTCAAATGAATATTTTAAAGCCTTTAAAGGTGATTTTATCCTTTGCTTGAAGCAAAACTTTATTAAAGGCGACTTAACTGCTGCTTTTATTGAAGATGAAGAGGTATTAGTAACAAGTAATTTTGCTATACTAACTCCAAAAGAATATATACACAGTGATTTGATAATGTGGGCTTTCCACCAAGATTATGTTATTTCTCAAATTAAGCCTCTTAACATTGGGAGAAACTTTTTTCAGGTAACAGCAGATGAATTATCAAAAATTTTAATTCCTGTTGAAATATATGCAGATAAAAATAGTAACAGCTAATAGTATAAAAAGGTTTGCACATCATAATGCAAACCTTTTTATTATTATTAATAAAAATTTGAAAATGATAAAAATTATTTCTAACTTTCCAAGAAACCAGTAAAGTCATTGGAAAAATATACGAAATTTGTAGAAAGGGAGGAAATAAGTAGATCCCATTAATTATCTTGTTTAAATATTGAATAAAGTAAAAGGTGGAAAGTTAAATGAGAAAGTGGACTTATCTATATTTAAAGACTATGAGTTACTGTTAGTTGTTGAAGCTGCAATGCAGGGGGAAGCAATCAAAGATTTTTTAGTAATAGCTTAATTGACCTAATAAATTATTAAATACTAGATAATATTGACATTCTTAATGCATAGTTTTACTATTTAAACATAAACAGGATTCACCTTTAAACAGAATTTAGACATTAGGGAGGAAAGCATGGAGAATTTAAATAATGATGTTTGTAGTTGTAATTTTATTCATGAGGATGTAGTAAATAGGGTGAAAGATAATATTTTAGATGAAAGTACTATAAGCAGCTTATCTGAGCTTTTTAAAGCTATAGCTGATCCTACTAGAATTAAAATCATTAATATTCTAATAAATACTGAAGCTTGTGTATGTGATATTGCGGCCTTGCTAAATATGACACAATCAGCTATTTCACACCAATTGAGAGTTTTAAAATCAGCTAGGTTAGTAAAATACAGAAAAGAAGGAAAGGTAGTATATTACTCTCTAGATGATTATCATGTTAATGATATTTTTGATAAAGGTCTAAATCACGTAAGAGAGTAACAAGCTTTAGGGGGAAATTTTATGAGTAAGAGCCTAAGAAAACTTTATGAACTCTCTGGTTTGGATTCAGAAAGTTTTAGTATTAAGATAGAAAATGAAATAGGTAAATTGCCTTATGTAAAAAGTGTATTAGTTAACTCTCTTACATCTAGGGCAATAGTTGAGCATGATAGTGAAATTCATAAGGAAAAAGTTTTCAAGGACATTAGCACTATTATCAATACTTTGAACATAGATATAATTCTTAAGGAAATAGAACGAACTGATGATATAGATGAACATCCTTTAGATTCAAATGAGACTATTACACAAGAGGAAATTATCGCAAGTGAAAATCAATATTTAAAGACAAACCACAAATATAATTTTGCTAAAATAAAGATTTTTATATTATTTGTTGGGTTAGTAGTAGCATTTATGGGAACTCTGATAAATAATGCTATAGGAACAGTTTTACTCATCGTTACATATCTAATCATCAGTAGTGATGTTTTATTAAAAACTCTTAAAAATATTATTAAGCGAAAATTTTTTAGTGAGGAATTCTTAGTAGCATTTGTATCGATTACATTACTTGTAGTTGGGAGATTTTCAGAAGCAATATTAGTTATACTATTTTATGAAGGAGTGACCTTTCTAAAAGAGCTTATTTCAAATAAGTCAAAAAAACAAATCAATGAATTAATGAATATCAAACAAGATTCTGTAAGTATAAGAGGCATTAATGGAGAAATTGTATTTGTCAAAGTAGAGGAAATAAAAACCAATGATATTGTAATTGTTAGGCCTGGTGATAAAATTCCTGTTGATGGTATTGTTTATAAAGGTACATCTCTTATTGATAACTCTATAATAAATGATGAAGTCAATATAGTTAAAGTGAAAGAGAGAGATGAAGTAATCTCTGGAACCACTAATCAAACTGAATTAATAGAAATTAGAGCTAAAAAAAAGTTTAAACAATCTACAGCATACAAAATTATAGATATTATTGAGAATGTCACTTTGAAAAATACTTTTACTGAGGAGTTTATAACTAAATTTATTAAGATTTTTATGCTTATTATAATATTCAGTGCAATATTATTAGGTATTTTAGCTCCAATTTTAACTGAGGGCTCAATTAAGCAGTGGATGTATAGATCATTAATATTTTTAAGTCTCTCATTTCCGTGGGCATTAATAGTTTCCATTCCTTTAATTTTTACTGGTGGTATTGAGGCCACTTTTAAAAATGGCATTATAATTAAATCTAGAAATTACTTAGAGTCAATAAAAAAAACAAATACCATAGTTTTTGATAAAGCTGGAACCCTTACTGATGGATACTACCATGTTAGGAAAATTGTGCCTCAAGGTTTTATTACTGAAGATATGTTGTTAGAGTACGCCGCTTATGCTGAACTATATTCTAATCATCCTATAGCAAAATCAATTATAAAAGCCTTTAAGGAATTAAGTAGTAGCATGGTAATTAATAAGTCAAGAATTAAATCTTTTGAAGAATTACCTGGAAAAGGGGTTAAAATTTACTTTGGTGATAGATATATTTATGCTGGTAATCATAAGTTAATGGAGGAGTATGATATTAGCTATGAAAAACCTAGTGAAGTTGGAACAATAATATATATTGCTATAAATCAGAATTTTGTTGGATATTTAGTAATATCTGATAAAATTAAAGAAACATCTCCTAAAGCTATTGCTGATTTGAAGAAAGTCGGTATTAAACGAATAATTATGATTACAGGTGACAATAAAAAAACTTCTGATTACGTTGGAGAAATTCTAAAAATAGATGAGGTGTATTCTGAATTATCCATACAGGAAAAAGTTGCTCTAATGGAAAACTTGGAAAAGAGTAAGTCCGATAGAGAGGAAATTGTATTTGTTAGCGATGGAATTGTAAGTGATTTAGTAGTAGAAAAAAATTATATAGCAGTTGGACTAGATGGGTTTAAGTCTGATTTAGCTAAAGACACATATGATATATTAATTATGACTGATAATCCTCTTAAAATAGCAACTGCTATAAAGATATCCCAAAAAGTTCAAAGCATTGCATCTCAAAACCTAATTTTAGCAATAGCTATGAAAATCATGATACTAACATTTGTTGCTTTAGGACTTGCTTCAATGTGGATGGCGGTATTAGTAGAAATAGTTGTTACTGTAATATCTATATTTAATAGTTTTAGAGTTAAAAAATTGAAAGAATAACTTTTAAAAAAGAGGGATAACCCCTCTTTTTATCTTTTTAACACTATGGTTTTTACTGAAGCAAAAGCTTCTCTTACGTAAAAATTAAGTGCACTTATTAATTTACTAGGTGCAGGATATCTGTAAATTTTAAATCCAACTTTTTCACCAATATATTTAGCTCTAAACATATGAAAATTATTAGTGACTATAGCTATGTTTACTGGAGTACTAATTTTGTACTCTCTATCTAATATTTCTTTTGCAAAAGCAAAGTTTTCAAAAGTTGTGGTTGATTTATCTTCCATGATTATTAGATTATCAGGTATTTCATTAGCTAATAGGAATTTTTTCATGGCAAGAGCTTCAGTTATATTTTCTCCAGGTCCTTGACCACCACTAACTACTATTTTAATATCTGGATATTTTTTGTGTAGCTTAATACTTGATTCAAGTCTAAGTCGTAGAGAAGCAGAAAGTTTATCCCCATTTAGTCCAGCGCCTAAAACTAAGATATAGTCAGGCTTGTATTCATCTTTAACACATCCGTTATAAACTATTAACACTTCCAGAACCAAAAATAAGAATATACCCATAACCATTGAAAAATTGATTATTTTTTTAAATAATGGGGGAAGATAACTTAACAAATCAATGTGGTAATAATTTAATAAAAAAACTACTATTAATGTACAACCTAATACTAGCCAAAATTCAGCAAAAGCCATTGACCAAAGTGATAATTTAAGAAGGATAAAATATAGAATTGATATAATACCTATTAGTAAAAATAATTTGTGAAACTTAAAGAAATACAAACAATCACCCCTGAATAATTTTATTATTAGTATATCATTACCTAGTAGTTTTTTCCACAGACTTTAAATTTAAAAAATTTATGTTATAATGTTGAAAGTAATGAATTTTATCTTTTTAATGAGAGGTGAATTTATTGAGTACAGAGTGTTTAACAACTTGTGAACTGTGTAAAAGAAGAGGTGTTAACCTCACTGAGCATCATCTTACCCCCAGGGAGGCTGGTGGTAGAAATTTACCAACTGCATTACTTTGTACCACCTGTCATAAACAAATACATGCACTATTTACTAATAGGGATTTAGCACTTAATTTAAATACTTTGGAGAAGCTAGAAAGTAACGATAAAATTAAGCGATATTTAAGCTGGGTAGAGAGGCAACCTCCTAGTTCAGAATTTACTATAAAAAAGTCTAGACATGTTAGAAAGAAAAATCGTAGATAAATATAGATATACCGATGACAACTCATCGGTATTTTTGCTTGTAACGGTAGTTGAGTAATTTTAAAAAATTTGGACAAATTAAGAATAATAAAAGAAGTATTTATTATTTAAAATTTATGGTATAATGTTCCTTTGTGAGGTGATAAAATGGAAGTTTATTTTGATAACAGTGCTACAACAAGACCTTATGAAGAAGTTATCGAGGAAGTAGCAAATACAATGAGATTATTTTATGCAAATCCATCCTCTGCTCACTCTTTAGGTTTTAAAGCAGAGCAAAAACTCAGAAAAAGTAGAGAGTGCCTTAGCAAAACAATAAAAGCTCAAACGGATGAGATAATATTTACTTCAGGTGGAAGTGAAGGAAATAACTTTTTAATTAGAGGTTTTTGTAAACCAGGTAATCATGTTATTACTTCAAATATTGAACATTCTAGTGTAAGAAATACATTCAAAGACCTGGAGAATCAAGGAGTAAGAGTTACATATATTGGACTAAAATCAGATGGTAAAATAGATTTAGAGCAACTACTTAGTGCTATAGAAAAAGAAACTGTTCTAGTGAGTATTATGCATGTTAATAATGAAGTTGGCGTAATTCAAGATATTGAAAATATCGGAATAGCAATAAAAGGAAAATCCTCAAGAGTTAAATTTCATGTTGATGCTGTACAAAGTTATGGAAAAATTGCTATTGATGTTAATAAGTGTCATATAGACTTAATGAGCACAAGTGCTCATAAGTTACACGGTCCAAGGGGTATTGGATTTTGTTACATCAAAAGAGGACTTGTTCCTACCATTCTAATAACTGGTGGTGGGCAAGAACATAACTTTAGATCGGGTACAGAAAATCTTCCTGCTATTGTTGGATTTTGCACTGCATCAGAAATCATGCATAGAAATTTGGAAAAAAATTATGCTACAGTTTTTGAATTGAAAAATTATTTCATAGAAAAATTAAAAGTTATTGATGACATAAAAATAAATAGTAGTGATTCTAACTATTATATGCCGCACATATTAAACGTAAGCTTTCTTGGTGTTAGGGGAGAAGTACTACTACATGCACTTGAAGAACATAATGTATATGTATCAACAGGCTCTGCATGCTCTTCTAAAGCTGCTAAAACTTCAGAAGTTTTGAATGCTTTTGGTCTTACTTTAAAGGAACAGCAAGGAGCTCTTAGATTTAGTTTTTGTGAGACTAATACAAAAGAAGAAATTGATTATGTAATTGAAAAGCTTAATTTAGTCTTGCCATTTTTAAGGAGGATAAGAAGATGAGAGAATTACTACTTATAAAATATGCCCCTGAAATATTTTTAAAGGGGTTAAATAGAGGAAAATTTGAGAGAAAACTGAAAGATAATATTAAATTTGTTTTAAAAGATATAAACTATGAGTTTGTAGAGGATAGTGGAAGATGGTTTATAGAGTCTTCAAACCTTCAAGAAGTAATAGACCGAGTTAAAAATATTTTTGGCGTTATGGAAGTTTGTATAGTCCATGAAATTGAAAACTCTATGGATGCAATTGGAGATGAGGCATTAAGAGTTTTAAAGGAAACTGGAGCAAAAACCTTTAAAGTTGAAACAAATAGAGCAAATAAGCAATTCCCTTTAAATTCAATGGAAGTATCTAAGGAAATCGGTGCCTACATTTTAAAAAGATTAGATAGTGTATCAGTAAATGTGAAAAACCCAGAGTTTCTTGTGCATATAGAAATAAGAAATAATAGCTATGTAATAGCTAAAAAGATTAAAGCAGTTGGTGGTCTTCCTTATGGAATGAATGGATCAACAATGCTAATGTTATCAGGCGGGATTGATTCACCAGTAGCTGGTTACCTTATGGCAAGAAGAGGAGTGGAACTTAATGCGGTCTACTATCATTCACCACCATATACAAGCGAAAGGGCTAAAGAAAAGGTCAAGATGCTAGCTGATATTTTAAAAGGCTATACTGGAAACTACAACCTTTATATAGTACCTTTTACAGATATTCAACTTCAAATTATTGAGAAGTGTAGGGAAGATGAATTAACTATAATAATGAGAAGGTTTATGATGAGAATAGCTTGTAAATTAGCAGAGAAATTTAATGTTAATTCAGTTACCACTGGTGAAAGTGTAGGTCAGGTGGCTTCTCAAACCATGGAAGCTTTAGTGGTGAGTGATGATTGCAGCGATAGACCCGTTTTTAGACCTTTAGTTGCTATGGACAAAGTAGATATTATGGATATTTCTAGGGATATAAACACCTATGAAACTTCTATTTTGCCTTACGAAGATTGTTGTACTATATTTGTACCAAAGCACCCAAAAACTAAGCCTAGACTTAGTGAAATAGTGAAATCTGAATCAGTTCTGGATATTGATAGGCTGGTGGATGAAGCTATAGAAAAAATGGAAGTATATAGATAGATACCGAAATAATTAGGTCTCGATAAAAAATAAACTTTATAAGNNTTATAAAGTTTATTTTTTATAATTTATATAACATTTTCCTTAACTTCAGCTTCACTTTTATTTATCCTAAGAAATTCAAGTTTTGTTTCAGTAGTAATAATTGCTATAAATATTAGGATACATCCTAATACCATAGCCAAAGTAAATATTTCTTTAAAGAATAAAACAGAAAATACTGCACCAAAAAATGATTCCAGAGAAAGAATAATTGCAGCATGGGTTGAAGTTGTATATTTCTGTGCAATATTCTGAATTAAAAAGGCTAGGGTAGTACTAAAAATTGCAAGATATAATATAGAACCCATGGCTCTTAAATTCATACCTGTAGGAATAGGTTCAAAAAAAAGTGCAACTATTAAAGAGAGCACTGCTGCGATTCCTAGTTGGACCACTGTAAGAATTAAAGGGTCATCCATTTCTACATATTTCCCAATGGCTAAAATTTGGCCTGCAAATGCAAAAGCACATATTAAGGTCAAGGAATCACCATATCCTAATGAAAATCCTCCTTGTAAAGTCAATAGTGATATACCGACTAAACAAATTAGTGCACCAATTAAAGAATAATTATCTGGTCTTCTTTTCATTATTACCCATTGTAAAAATGGAACCAATACTACATACACAGCAGTTAAAAACGCACTTTTCCCAGCTGAGGTATAATTTATCCCTACAGTTTGAAAAGCAAACCCTAGAAATAGAAAAACACCAATTATTGTACCATTCTTAAATTGAGCCTTATTTATTCTTTTTACTCTTTTATAAAATACTAAATACATAAGTATAGTAGATATGCCAAATCTTAAAGCCATTTGATAAAATGGTGTAATTACATTTAAGGAATCCTTAACAGCAATGAAACCTCCACCCCAAATAATAGCAACTAAAAGTAAGCTAATATCAGCAAATAGGCTATTTTTTTTAAAAAGCTTCTCCAATACAAGTCCCCCTTCTTGTAAATATTTTAAAATTCATCATACTAAATATTATAATAGAATTATTAATTTGTGTAAATTAAAAACACTATAATTTTACAAATAAAAACACCACAAATATATAAATCTATGGTGTTTAAAACTTAATATAAAATTTTGCGTAGATTTTTTAACTCAAAAGTTGTGACGGCTAGGCTGATTTAATATTTCTAAATATTTTGCTAATATTTAATTTGCAATTTGAGCTAATTCTTCTAGTTCATGTAGCTTTGAGTAATTGTCATCATTAAACATTTTATTGTAACAATAAGAGATTATATCAGATCTTTTTATGATACCAATAAAAGTATTTGAATCATCAACTACAGGAACAAAGTTCTGAGATTTCGCCGCTAATATTAAACTTTCAATGTCAGAGTTTATTGAAACTGCTTTATTACATACATGCCTTGGAATCTCTTTAATGAGAATTTTTTCAGTATCCTTAAGACTAAAATCAGGAGTATTTTTAAGCTTCCAGAGAATATCACCTTCAGTTAAGGTACCAACATATCTTCCACGATCATCTAATAAAGGTATAGAAGTATATCTATGATATTCCATTCTCTCCATTGCTCTACGCATAGTTGAGCTCACCTTTTCAAAGACTACTTCACTTTTAGGAGTAAGAAAAAAGGCAACATTCATATATAATCATCCTCCGATTAAATTTTATGTTTTTACAATAAAGTAAATCCTAATAATTCTTTATTGCAAACAAGTACTTATTAAACTAATACATATCTATTATACCATGTATTTTGCTAAAATTAAGAAGATAATTTTAACAAAATAGCAAGTTTATAAAAAGGTAACATTATGTTAATATTTTGTAGTATTCATTCTATATTTGATTAGCACTAAAAATAAGTTACCAATTAAATACTTTGGAGATAGTAAACCTAATACTTTTCTCATACTAGTAATTTTTTTCATGCTCCCTATAGCATGAAAGTCCAAATTTACTAAATCAATATATTTTTTAATTACAAAAGTTTCTTTGAAAATATCTTCATCAGAGTGCAAGTCTAGAGCTTTTTCCATTACTAAATTAAGTAATTCCTCATAAGTATAAATTTTGCATCTTTCAACATTAAGAAGTTCTGCTGTGATTTCAAGTGCAGTTAAAATGGAAGTGTTTCCATCTGGAATCTTTCTAGTGGACTTTGATAATAATCTAATCACTCTCATTATTAAAATTTTATCTTTTTTTAAATTTTTGTAGTCAATAAAATCTAATATAAACTCCATTTCACTTTCTGATATAGGAGCTAAAATTGATGTTAATGCTATTTTTTTATCGTAAAAGTAATAGAAATTACCCTTAACTTTTTCAAACCTCCGCAAAGTGTCTAAGTAACCTAATTTAATACTACGTAGTATTGTGCCACTATTAAAAGTAAATATTGGACCAAGTTCTTCAGAACATTCTATCTCTATAATATTTTTTATATTCTTAGGAAACTTCTTAACATTACCTGGTCCATGAATATTTACTGTTATTATAGTAGAGATATCTTTGTTTAATATCATATCTGCAGGAATATTATTGTAAACTCCACCATCAATAAACTTTTCACCATCTATTTCTACCTGTTTAAAACCTGGAAAGCAACAGCTTGCTAATAAGTAGTCTATAAGTTTTCCTTCAGGAATATGTTCTTTAAATACTTCTACTGGTTTAAGGTTTGATGTAGAATAAGTAACTAAGCCGAAATCTACATTTGAGTTCCTAATCTTTTTTTCATTTATGCACTCTTTTAATAGCTGATGAAATGGTTCAAAATTAATTCCATTTCCAATTACCATTTCCTTAACTAAAGAGGGAACATAGCTAATAGACAGTTTGAAATCACTATTATTACTATCCTTAGCAAAGCTAAAGCATTTATAAAGATCTAATCCTAACCAAATTTTTTTTATTGTCTCCAAGTCACTTTGTATAAAAAGAGCTCCATTTACTGCTCCAATGGAAGTTCCAACAATAACTGAAATATTAATAGATAATTCCTTTAAGGCCTCCCATACCCCTACTTCATAGGCACCCCTAGTTCCGCCTCCTCCTAGCACTAAACCACACTTATCCATATACTCCTCCTCATTTAATTAGTCTTACTATATATTACTCAAATATAAACTAAATGTTGCTTTATATATTAATTCTAAGCAATATCACATATTTTTAATCTACTTACTTTTTTTGTTGACGATAACAAATTTTAACTATATACTTTATTAATAGTAAAGATTACAGGAGGTATTTAATCATGGAATTTAAGGCAGAATCAAGCTTACTCGAAGCAATTTCTTCAGATAATATAGATGGTGTTAGGGAAGCTTTAATAGAATACATAATCAGATATTCGGGAAATACTCAAGAAATTATGTATGCAGTAACTTACGCTAAGGAATTAATAGATGGAATATTTGAAGAACATAATGAAAACCCTTTTCAAGATATTTCTCATTGGAATAAAGAATACTTTTTCAATGAAGTGGATGAACTTCGTAATAATTTTTCAGAAATAAGATTTCAGCATCTTTGCTTGGTTGGAGCTCATCTCATTCCTAAGGATGATAATAAGGACACAATAATAATTAATAATACTGAGCCAGTAACTGACATGGAGATTCAAGTTGAAAAACTTAAAACTGGAGTAGCTCTTGGTATTGGATTATTAGTGGGATTCTTAATTGGAAGAAAACGTAATAAATAATATCTAGACAAAATATCATTACTCATCATATGAAATTAATATAATTATATAAACCTTATACAATTATAAAATGTCCTTTATAAAAGTACGCTTTATTAATTGTATAAGGTTTTTTGAATGTATAAGGTTTTTTGAATATATAATGTAATTATATTTTATCTTATCTTATTTATTACAAAGAATCCTAAATAAATAGGAGTAATTTTATTTATAGATTAAATCTTGGTTTAGTTTACTTAAAATATACATAAATTTTATTAAAATGATTAAAAATATTAAATTATTTTATTGTAGCAAAATTTTAACTTTATACCAAATATTATGATTTTTAATGGAGTTATTTGAATTACTAAGATAATCTAAGTATATCACTTAATACAGTATTATAATCCTGTTTATTATATTGATTCTATTAACTGTATTTGTGTTATAATTATATTAGCTAACATAATTTAGCAATTTAACTATATAAAGTAAAAAACCAAGGGGGGATACCATGTTTAAAAAGTTTACTAATTGGTGCGTTAAGATTATGCAAAAATATCTACCTGATCCGTTTATTTTTGCTGCAATTTTAACATTTCTTGTATTCATTTTAGGACTTTTCTTAACTGGCCAAGGTCCAGTAGCAATGGTAAAACATTGGGGAAGTGGAGTATGGTCATTACTCGGATTTTCAATGCAAATGGCACTAGTCCTTGTTTTGGGTCATGCATTAGCTAATGCACCATCTTTTAAAAAAATTCTTGTAGCACTAGCTAAAAAACCAAAGTCGCCAGCTTCAGCTATTATTTTAGTTTCTGTTGTTTCGCTTATTGCTTGTTGGATTAACTGGGGATTCGGATTAGTCATTGGAGCAATTTTTGCTAAAGAAATAGCAAAAATAAGAAAAGATGTAGATTACAGATTGTTAATTGCATCTGCTTATTCAGGTTTCTTAATTTGGCATTCTGGATTATCAGGTTCAATTCCATTAACCATATCTTCTGGTGGCGAAGCAGTTAAAAAAGCTACTGCTGGAATTATTACTTCTCCAATACCAACTTCACAGACTATATTTAGTCTTGTAAATCTAGGAATTGTAATAGTATTGTTGATAACGTTACCATTAGTCAACAAAGCAATGATGCCTTCAAAAGAAAATACAGTTGTTATAGATCCAAAACTTTTAGAAGAGTCTCCACAAGTAGCTACTTTAGAACCTAAGATTTTAACACCAGCTGATAGGTTAGAGAATAGCAGAATAATATCCTTGTTATTATCTGCTATTGGTCTAGGATATGTAGTGTATTATTTCTCTACTTCAGGATTTAACTTAACATTAGATATTGTTAATACAATCTTCCTATTTGTTGGAATAATTCTATATAAAACTCCTCGAAGATATGTAGATGCAATTACTGATGCAGCTAAAAGTTCTGCTGGTATATTACTACAATTTCCATTCTATGGTGGTATCATGGGTATGATGACTGGTGCTAGTGTCGCTGGAGTATCTTTAGCTGCGGTAGTATCAAATGCCTTTGTTTCTATTTCAAATGAGATAACTTTCCCATTATTTACTTTCTTAAGTGCAGGGATTGTTAACTTTTTTGTTCCATCAGGTGGTGGGCAATGGGCTGTTCAAGCTCCAATTATGATGCCAGCTGGTCATGCCTTAGGAGTTGATCCAGCAATTACAGCCATGGCCATCGCTTGGGGTGATGCATGGACAAATATGATTCAACCTTTCTGGGCTTTACCGGCCTTAGGTATTGCTGGACTTGGTGCAAAGGATATAATGGGTTTTTGCTTAATTGATTTATTATACTCTGGAGTAATAATTTGTTTAGGCTTTGTTCTGGCAGGTATCATTTAATTCAAATCAATTACCTTATTGCAATAAAAAGATAAAAGAGTTCAAATTTGAACTCTTTTATCTTTTTATTTTAAAGAAATTAATATCAGCTCATTAAGCTTTTACAGTAGCAGAAGTTGTTGTTGGCTTTTCTAGCTTTTCCATGGTAATTCCTGTGTATCCATATAAAATAGATACTACTGGATTTATTAGATTAAGAAAGCAGAAGGGAAGATATGCAATTGTAGCTACTCCGAGAGTTGAGCTCATAAATGCACCACAAGTATTCCATGGAACTAGAGCAGAGGTTAATGTTCCAGAATCTTCAAGACATCTTGATAAGTTTTTAGGTGCCAAACCTCTTCGAGCAAATTCATCCTTATACATTCTACCTGGAATAACTATAGATAGGTACTGATCACCAGCAAGAATATTGCATGCTATACAAGATACTATTGTTACTAACACTAAAGATCCAGTGCTTACAGCAAATTTTAAAAGTTTTTCTGCGATTAATTGTAGGAAACCAGCTCTTTCCATTACTCCACCAAAGGTCATAGCACAGATGATAAGTGATACAGTGCTCATCATACTTTGAAGACCACCACGATTTAATAGTTCATCAACCATTTTAACTCCACTATCACCTACGTACCCACTATTTAAAGCTGAAAGTATTCCACCAAAATCAGTTTTTTGTACTAACATTGCAAGAATTGCTCCAAGGATAACGCCAATGAGTAATCCGGGAATTGCAGGGAATTTTTTTACAACTAATATTATTACTACTACAGGAGGTAGTAATAATATTGGGTTAATTACAAAGGACTTTTGTAAACCATCAAAAATTACTTGTAACTCAGATGAGTTAATTGCTTTTCCTGAATATCCAAATCCAATTACTGCAAATATAATTAGAGAAATAATTAGGCTCGGTCCAGTAGTGTATATCATATGTTTTACATGATCGAATAGGGTGGCACCCGCCATAGCTGGTGCTAGATTAGTAGTATCTGACAATGGCGACATTTTATCACCAAAATATGCTCCTGAAATTATAGCACCAGCAATCATTTCTTTTGGAATGCCAAGACCTATACCAACTCCTAGAAGAGCTATACCAACTGTCCCAGCTGTAGTCCAAGAGCTACCTGTAGCTAAAGAAACTATGGCACAAATTATACAGGTTGCAACAAGGAAAATACCAGGTGATAAAATTTTAAGTCCATAGTAAATCATTGTTGGAACTGTACCACTTAATATCCATGAACCAATAACCATACCAATTATCATAAGTATAATAATTGCTTGCATTGACATTTGAATAGTATTTATAATGCCTTCCTCTAAATCAGACCACTTATATCCTATTTTCATTGCCATTAAAACAGCAACTACACTAGCCAACACTAATGGAATGTGTGGACTTGCATCATATATCATAATTCCAATTGAAAGTATGGTTATAAGTGCAAATATTGGTATTAATGCTTCCCACAGTCTTGGCTTACGATGTTCTTTTATCAATAAATCCGCCCCCTTAATAAATAATTAATAAATTGTTAATACAAGTTTACAATATTTTAAAAATATTTGCAATAATATTCTGAATAATTAATTAATTAACAATTATCCAATGTATTGTTTCAGAAAACAAGAGCTTATTAGAGTAATTATATTAGAAATTAACATTATTCATCACAATTTTTATTCTATTAAATAATTAACAAAATTGTAAACATGTTAACTGTAACTTCACAGAGTTATTTTTTTAACAATACTTTGATAACTTAAACATATATCTCTAAAATAAAAGTGGAGAGAAATTCTAGCTCATTCTAAGAAAACCAATACTAAAGTCTATTAAAGTTGTGGATCCATAGATATATAATCAAAAGTATATAATTGCAAATTATTTTGCATTAATTTATACATAAATAAATTATATATATGCATTAAATAGAATTTTTTAAACATTGATTTCTAACTGTAATGCAGTTGCATCAATAACCATATCTATATATAGATGATTTTTATTAATTATAACTGCATAAATATAACTACCTATATAGATATAATACTTTTTAATACAATAGTCAATAGCTTTTAAAAATTATAAGTTTTTCAATAATAATATTAATTTCTACTAGCCAAATTTTATAAGTAAATTATCAAATTATTTTTATAGATTAAATTCAACTATTGAATATAAGAGATTATAAAAGTAAAATTATAATAGTTAAAATGTTAATCATCAAGTAATAAAAAAAAGCACTCAGCAGGGGGTTGAACAATATTATGAATAGAAAATTTAAAAATGTACTTATAATTTTATTGAGCATCATAACCATTTATTGTATACTAATGACTTCTACATTAATTGTAACTAAATCAAAGATAATTTATTATTTTGACATTGATTATTTAAATATTACCCAAAATTCTATGCTAACTAAAGAAGAAATAAAAAAGAATTATGATTATACCATTGAATACCTTTTTAACAGGGATATAATTGAGTTTAAACCACCTACGCTTCCATCATCCGCAGATGGGTCACAACATTTCTTAGATGTTAGAAATTTATTTAATCTTGGAAAAAGAATACTTCTTATAGGGTTAATTACAGGATGTGTTATACTATATATACTGCGTGGTGATAACTTTGCATATAAGTTTTTAAGGTATAGTGGCATAACTTTAATATGCATACCAGTACTTTCACTTGCGTTTATAAATGTTGATTTTACTAGTGCATTTACGTTGTTTCATGAGTTAATGTTTAAAAATGATAAATGGTTATTAGACCCAGCTACAGATCCAATAATTAATATGATGCCTGAGGAATTTTTTGCTCACTGTGGGGTAGCTATTATAGTCATTTCTGCTATATTTGGTATTTTAATGCTTGTTGCCTACAAATGGTTTCATGGGAAAAGTAATAAAAATAATTACAAAGGCCTTGTAAAATAAGCTTTTATCAAGAAAATCCTAAAAAGTTTTTTGAATCATAATTTGGTTCAAAGATACCCAAGTTATATTAAAGTAAATTACTTTGAAATTAAATCTTTCCTGCTACATTTTATAGACTTTGTAGATTAAAACTAAAAGGCCTAATCAACCAAAGTAGATTATCACTTACATTGAATACTAACTTTAATTTGATTTGCACAAATATATTTTCATAAAGGAGACTAATATGCCAAATAAACGATTAGCAAAGGCAGCTAGTATAATTATGATAATGACTCTAGTAAATAAGGCTGTAGGCTTTTTAAGAGATTCATTAGTTGCTAGTACCTTTGGAACTACATATCAAACTGATGCCTATAATATGGCAATGCAAATATGCGATGTTTTGTTTATTATGATTGCACTTGCAATAAGCACTACATTTATACCTATACTTAGTGAAGTTAAAGCAAAAAAGGGTAAAGAAGAAATGTTTATTTTTGCAAATAACATAATCAATATACTTTTTTCCGTATCAATAGTTTTGATTATTTTTAGTTATATTTTTGCCCCTCAAATCGTAAAAGTAATCGCACCTTTATTTAAAGGTGAAACTTATGTTTTAGCTGTTCAGTTGACGAAAATTAGTGTGGTAAGTTTGGTTTTTTTAATAATCAATGCTGCTTATACTGCAATTTTACAAACCTTAGATGATTTCTTAGGTCCAGCTATTGTAGGTATATTATTAAACTTACCAATAATTATCTATATTATTATCGGTGCAAAGGGTGGTGTAGTAGGACTTACTGTTGTAACCGTTATTGGTATGGCATTAAGAACCATAGCACAAATACCTTTTTTATTAAAACATGGCTTCAAGTTTAAAATGATTTTTGATATTAAGGATAAAAGAGTAAGAAAAATGATTACTCTAGTATTACCAGTATTAATTGGAGCAAGTGCAAATCAGATAAACAGGTTAGTTAATAATGCTCTTGGTTCAGGATTACCAGCTGGAAGCATTGCAGCTCTTGGTTTTGGAGATAGAGTTTCTGATGTGTTTTACTCAACCTTTGCCGTTGCAATTGTTACAGTGGTTTTTCCAGCGCTAGCAAGAAGTATTAATGAAGACAATATGAAAGAATTCAAAAAATACATTATCTCATCAATTAATAATATATTTTTAATAATGATTCCCTGTACCATTGGTATTTTAATATTAAGTGTTCCAATTATTACCATACTTTTTAAAAGAGGAGTCTTTGATGATAGATCAGTTGCTATGACCTCCAGTGTATTAATTTTCTATGCTTTGGGATTACCTTTTTATAGTGTAAGAGATATATTTAATAGGGCACTTTATGCAATGCAAGATACCAAAACATCCACTTATAATGGATTAATATCAGTTGCTTTGAATATTATTTTAAATTTAATTTTAGTACGATATATAGGTCTTATTGGACTTGCTTTATCTTCCTCAGTTGCAGCGGCTCTTTGCGCTCTACTATTATTTAAAAGTTTAAATAAGAAAATAGGTGGTGTTGATAAAAAAGCTATCTTAGTAACTGTTTGTAAAATTATATTAGCTTCTATCCTCATGGGAGTTGTTATTAGCATTACCTACAACGCTACATATAAAATTTTAAGTGGTAATATTGGAATATTACTAGGATTGACAATCTCTGGGGGTGTAGGCGTGGTTGTGTATGCAGTGGCAATAAGCCTATTGAAAGTGGATGAATTCACAATTATTTATAACTCAATAAAGCGAAAATTTATAAGATAAAAGAAAGCAGTTAAAATTCACATTTTAACTGCTTTTTACAAGTTTGTAACTATAGGTAAGTTATCTCAACGATTTTTCCTAAAGCTCTTAAAATTTCAACTAATTCTTTAACAACTTTCATTTTTAGGTTAAAATCACTTGGGAACAATGGATTTTGATGAGCTGGATTTACAGCTTGACCAACCCAAATGTGAATATGACTTCCGTCTTCGATAATCATCTTACTTAATTTTGAAGCTCCATCCTGTCCATCAAGAGGGGAGGGGAGTCTTTTTTGTTTTTTTTCATTTAAGTAGTTTAATAAAATATCTTTAGTTTTGTTTAGAGTTAATAATCCTTCAGTTACCAAATCAATTCCTTCCATATATCCCATAGGAGGAACTTCACTACTATAATTATCTAAATCTATAGTAATTGCCTTGCCGAGAGCAGAGGAAACAATATTAGCTGTTGTACCTCCACACAATATTTTTTTCCCATTACATTTTTCTAAGGCCTCAATCAGTAATTTATCATCTGCTTTCCTTTTGGGAGGCCCAGTAAAAATGTCCATATATTCAGCCTTTTTTAATTTTACCGTAACCACTGTAGTATCATCTCCTGGTTTATCATCATATAAGTTTTTGCATACCTCAAGTAAATGTCTACAAATACTTTCTGAGGTTTTCTCTTTCATCACTAAGTTTTTTAAAAAATTATTGATATGTTCCCACTGCCAGCCTAAGTTTAATAATTGACCAACACCAGCGTGAACAGCACCATCACTAACTATGGTAAGCATATCACCTTGTCCCATTAAGAAACTAGTTTCATAAATAATCTTATTGTTAACTTCTCTTTCTTTCTTTAGGAGTTCACCTTCTCTAGCATTTTTAAAGAAAAAAACTGGAGGATTATCATATTCAACCATGTAAACTTCACCATTATTTTTGATTTTTAAGATAGTGAAAGTAGAGTAGGCTAGTTTTCTCACTTGGCATTCTGGTAAGGTATTAGTTATTGTGTCTATAGTTTCTTCAATAGTAGCACCTTCTTTAAGCATGGTAATAGCTATTTTAGAAGTTAAGGTTGCTAAAATATTAGCTTTTACTCCGCTTCCAAGACCATCTGACATTACAACTATCAGCCCATCTTCTGTAGTAACTATTTCTACATTGTCTCCACAGAGTTCTTCACCATATTTATTTAAGCTAAAGTTTGCTACATCTATATAATAATTCTTCATACTTCTTTTTCCTCTTGTAATACTTTTTTTAGCTTCATAAGAGCTACCTTAGTTTCTGCAGTAGTTTCTCCAAGAAGACTAGCAATTTCTTGAGCTACACGCATTTGCTTATCAATAATACTTTGAGTTACATCTAAGGCATTATGCTTCAATTGAGAAAGCTCAAGCTTCCTCTTTTCCTCCTCAGTAATATCAGTATAAATAACAAGTAAACTTGAGTGCTTTTCCATATATATAATACTTCTATAGGCATGATAATTATATTCTCTATAGAACACCTTCTCTTTTATCATACTTTGTTTTGTATTGGCAACCCACTGAAAATCAGGATCTTGAACTACACAGCTAATATGTTTATCTCTCAATTCTTCTTTAGTCATAGAAAATAGTTTTTCACCAATTGGGTTTATTTCTTTAACAGTCAATGTTTTGTCCAAAAATAATATTACATTTGGTGAATGAGTAAATATTTCATTAGTGGTACGCTCTGCCATACTTCTCATATAAGGAACACACATTTCTATTTGAGACATTCCCTGTGAAACAGCTATAGCTTTTTCATAACAAGTATTATAGCCACAAGCACCACAATTTAGCTCATCTTCCTTATCATATTTTCCCATTTTATTTAAAATTTGATTTATTTCTTCTTCTTTAGGAATATGCAAATCCATCATCTTATTTTTAAAAGTTCTACTTAATGGAACATTAAATTTTGAGATGTCCAAGTATTTTTCATTGTTTAGTTTTTTTACTTGCCTTTGAATTCTTTGAATTCTAGTATAAACGCTCTCATTGGAAGTTGAACCTCCAGGTCCTCCAAGACAACTTTCATTACAGGCGCTTAATTCTACACAAACTTTACTTAAATTTCCTTTTTTTACTTCCTCTAAAAGATTCTTGCAATTTTCGATACCGTGCACTCTAATAGAATCTAAACTTTTAGCTTTGAGAGTAGGGGATATAGCTCTTAAAATTCCACCAACTACTGGGTAGCAATCACCTCTAGTAGTACCTGTAAAATCCATACTCCCATCTTCGCAGGAGTTATAATCTATACCTTCTAGCTTTAGCCATTTTACAATTTCATCAAAAGTAAGTACCGCATCAACAACTCCTATATTTTCCTCAGACAAAGCTTCACATTTTTTCGAGATACAAGGCCCAATAAATACTATATAGGGATCTTCATATCTTTGTCTGATACTCATTGCATGCGCAATCATTGGGGATACTACGGGAATTACATTAGGAATTAGCTCGGGATAATACTTTTCAATAAGCATCATAACTGAAGGGCAGCAACTAGTTAGAAACTCTGTATTTTTACTATTGTTAATTATATTTTCATACTCTAACGATACTAATTCGGCTCCTATAGAAACTTCTTCTACTGAGGAAAATCCCAATTTATAAAGAGCAGTTATAACCTTAGCAGAATACTGAAAAAAACCTTTAAAGGCAGGGGCAATTTGAGCAATAACTTTTTTCTTCTTCTTAAGAGCTACTTTCACATTCTCTATATCTGATAAAACATCTCTTGCATTTTGAGGACAAACTACAAGGCATTGACCACATGCTACACATCTATTCTCGATTATTTGAGCTTGATCATTTTTCACTTCAATTGCTTTCACATTGCAAATTCTTACGCACTTGTAGCAATTCTTACAATTAGCTGAAGAAAAATTCATTACTTGCATTGTTCCACCTTCTCCTTTATATGAGTATTAAAAAACTCATCTACATAATTATGGTCAACCCCAAAAGTTTCACTTTCATCTATTTCTACTGAAACAGCATTAGTGCAGTGTCCTAAGCAAAAAGCAGCTTTAAGTTCAACTTTATCTACTAAATTATTTAATTCTATTAATCTTTTTATGCGGCTTATAACTTTATGAGATCCTTTTACATAGCAAGCACTACCAACGCAAACCTTTACTATCATACCTAACCACCCCTTTATTTACCTATAAATAAATTATAGAACTTTGTGAAAGTTTCGTCAATTAAATGCAGTGTTAAATTATACATCTAAGTAAAATAGACTACAAGAGGCTAGTCCCTCATGCAGTCTATTTGCACTTTTGATTTAGTTTAAGCTCCTTCATTTAAAAATCTATATTGAGCCATATAGAGATTATAGTAAAATCCTTTTCTTCTAATTAACTCATCATGAGTGCCAGCCTCAATAATTGTTCCATTATCAATCACCATTATTTTATCACAATCTCTTATTGTAGAAAGCCTATGAGCAATTACAAAAGAGGTTCTTCCGTGTAGTAGCTTATTAATGCCTTTTTGAACTAAAATTTCAGTGGCAGTATCGATATTTGATGTAGCTTCATCTAAAATTAAAATTCTAGGATTTGCAAGTAATGCTCTAGCAAAAGAAATAAGTTGACGTTGTCCAACAGAGAGCCTAGAACCTCTTTCATTAACTTGAGTATCATAACCATTTTCAAGTTTCATAATAAAATCATGTGCATTTACCGCCTTAGCTGCTATTATGATTTCTTCATCTGTTGCATCTAATTTTCCGTATCTTATATTTTCTTTAATGGTATCTGAGAATAAGAAGGTGTCTTGAAGCATAATACCCATTTGACTTCTTAGTGAATTAAGGTTAACCTCCTTAACATTCTTGCCATCGATTAGTACTTCACCCTTATTTGTATCATAGAACCTGCTTACTAAGCTTGTTATAGTAGTTTTTCCTGCACCAGTAGGTCCAACTAAAGCTATGGTTTCTCCAGGTTTAACTTTAAAACTAACATTATGAAGTACAGGAATATGTTTCTCATATCCAAAGGTAACATTTTTAAATTCAACAGTTCCTTTAATTGATGGCATTATTTCGTTAGCTTCTAATTCATTAATGTCTGGAACTATATCCATGATTTCAAAGATTCTTTCAGCAGCTGCGAAATTTGTTATTAAGGTATTATAAAAAGAAGCAATGTTTAAGATAGGTCTCCAAAACATCCCTGCATAAGAAGTAAATGCAGCAATAGTTCCTATAGTTACATTTCCAGATTGAGAAAGTTTAGCACCATACCAAAAGATTAGTATATAACTAATTCCCCAAAAAAAATCTATAATAGGCCATAGAAAATCATTGTATAATACAGCATTAACAAAGGAGTCCATTAAGTTATTTACGGAATTATTAAAATTCTTAGAACTTTCTTTTTCATAGGTAAAGTTTTGAATGATTCTAATCCCTGAAAATGACTCGTGGGTAAACCCATTTAAGTTAGAACGCTTTTGTCTATAAACTTGCCATTTAGATCTAATAAAAACCTGTAATCCAAACAAGCTAATAAAAAGCAAGGGGAGAACAGTTATAGAAACAAGAGCAAGTGTTGCATTTAAATAGAACATTATTGCAGCAACAGAAATAATTGTTAGTATTTGCGGTATTAGAGTGGTCACCGCACTTGAAAATAATTCTGAAAGAGAGTTTACATCCCCCACAACCCTTGCTAGAATTTTGCCTACAGGTCTATCATCAAAAAATGAGAAGGATAGCTTTTGTATATGAATATATAGTTCTTGTCTTATATTTAATAGAATTTTATTTGTTATTTTGTTCATTTGTAATATAGATGCTCTATTAGAATACATACTTATTATATTTAAACATAATAATACACCACTAATAATCAGCATACCACTTACATTTTTTGATTTGATAAAATTATCAATAGCAATTCTTAGAATCATTGGACTAAGCAAACCGCTAATCATAATAATTATCATTAGTATTAAGATTAAGGTAATTTTTATTTTGAAAGGTTTCAAATAATCCAACAGCCTCAAAAATATTTCTTTGTTTTTTAGTGAGATAACCTTCTCATCTTGTTTTACAGTATTCTTTGCCAATTATGACACCTCCTCATCTCCAAGTGATAAAAAGTCTTTAAACTGAGTTCTATATATACCATAATATTTTCCTTGTTTCTCAAGCAAAGTATTATGATTACCTATTTCTACAATTCGGCCATCTTCCATATATATAATAACATCAGCATTTTTAACTGCAGAAATTCTATGAGCAATTATGAAGGTAGTAACTTTTTTATCACTGTGATATAAATTATTTAGTAATTCGTATTCTGTTTCCATATCTAGAGCAGAAGTTGAATCATCTAGTATTAAGATTGAGCAATCCCTAATTAGTGCTCTAGCAATGCACAACCTTTGTTTTTGACCACCTGAAAGTCCGACACCTCTTTCGCCAATTAAAGTATCATAACCTTCTTCAAGTTCGTCAATAAACTCACTAGCACATGCAGTAGCGCAGGCTTTTTTTATTTCTTCTAAAGTTGCATCTGGTCTACCATATCTAATGTTGTTTTCAATAGTATCCGAGAATAGAAATGAGTCTTGTGGAACAATAGATACTGAGCTTCTAAGGGTATTTAAATCAATGTGTTTTATATCAACTCCATCAACTTTTAATGTACCTTTAAAAATATCGTAGTTTCTGTTTAGAAGGCTAATTAGTGAGGATTTACCAGAACCTGTAGTACCCATAATGGCAACAGTACTTCCTGCCTTAATATCCAAGTCAACATTCTTAAGCACTGGTTTTTCCTTATATCTAAAAAATACATCTTCAAAGGTAATTTCCCCTTGAATTTCACTAATTTTAGATGGATTAGCACTATTTTTAACACTTGGATTAACTTGAAGAATTTTTTCGATTTTTTTAGCAGAAGCGCTACTTTGAGATAGTAAACTTATGAGCCAACCAAGCATTCTCATTGGCCATATCAATAACCATAAATAATTAATAAATGCAAGAAGTGTACCCACAGTCATTGATCCTTTAATAACTAAAATTCCTCCAAAGCAAGTAACAAGCACAATAGATACGTTGCCTAAAAATTCTTCAATAGGGTAGAATTTTCCCCATACTTTAGCACGTTCCATATTTAAATCAAAATTTTTATTGTTAAACTTTAAAAATTTTAGGATTTCATGCTTTTCCCTTGCAAAAGCTTTAACTAGCTTAACTCCTGCAATATTTTCCTGAGCTGTGGTATTAAGTTTCGCAGTATGATCACTAATTTTCTCGAAAACACTATCTAGTTGTTTTTCAAGTTTAATTGTTACTAATGCAATTACAGGCATTGTTATAAGTGCTACAATAGTTAAAAGTAAATTAATTCGTATCAATAAAAATGATGCTAAAACAAAGTAAACTATATTTTCTATAAATAGTCTAAGTCCAAAACCAAGTACCATCCAAATATTATCTACGTCTTCTCCAACTCTGGACATTAGTTCACCAGTGTTCATATCATCGAAGTAGGAGAAGGAGAGACCCTGAATGTGATCGAAGATAGTTTGCTTTAACTCCCTAGCAACTTTGGATGCAAGAAGGTCAAACAAAAACTCTTTAAGGTAACCAAATATAAATTTAGTTACAGTAATACCTACTATTCCTAAAAGTATAGTAGATAATAGCTGATATTTACCATTCATAATAATATCGTCAGTAAAAACTTTAATTAGATAAGGATTAATTAATTCTGCTGCTATAACAATTATCATGGATATGGTACCCAAAAACGTTAATAGTTTATGATTTTTAGTGTAGCTTAAAATTCTTTTCATTTTATCCGCCCCCTTAGTGCAATAATTTTGCTACAATAAAAAGCCATAATCCAATAACCACATGGTTTAGGATTATGGCTTCGCTGACATATACATAAAAAGTCCTAGGGAATACCCTAGGACTAGACATGCAAAATAACAGTTCTCTTAAAAACCTAAATTTTGAGGTAGGGTAAAGCAGTTTAAATTATTAAGTTGTACTTGTGTATTTCTAAAACTTATATTTAACATTTTCCTACCTCCTTTTTGAATTCTTTAATAAATTTTCCATAATTATATTATACATACCTTTGGCAAAACATGTCAACAATTATTTTCAAACTATTGAGTATATTTTAATGTTTCTATTATAATAAGATTAAAAGACTAAAATATAACCAGAGAGATATAACTTATAAGCAAATACCTAAAGTTATAGATTCTTATGCTAAAATTAAATTTAATTATAATTGGAGGAAAGATATGAAGTTATTTTTTTTATCAGATATTCATGGTTCTTACAAATATGCTAAAGAGGGGATTAAGGCTTTCAAAGATGAAAAAGCAGATTTTTTGATTATCTTAGGAGATATCCTATATCACGGACCTCGAAATCCCTTACCAGAAGACTATAATCCCCAAAAGGTTATCTCGCTACTTAATGACACTAAAGAAAGTATCATTAGTGTTAGAGGAAACTGTGATAGTGAAGTAGATTCAATGGTTTTAAATTTCCCAATTATGTCTGATTACAGCATCCTGCTACATAATAACAGAAGAATTTTTGCTACACATGGTCATTTATATAACGAAAATAATATGCCGAAGTTATCAAAGAATGATGTTTTAATTCATGGACATACTCATATTCCATCAGGAAAATTGGTAGATGATATTTACATATTAAATCCTGGGTCTATAACTCTTCCAAAAGAAGGACACCCAAATACTTATGGACTAATTGATGGAAATAAGTTTTATGTTAAAACTCTTGAAGGCAAAATTTACTTGGAAATGAACTTATAATTATCTTATCATAAAAATAGAATGTCTAAAGTTAGACATTCTATTTTTATTATATTATTGAAAAGTTAGTATTATATAAGTTGCAATATTGTTTTTACATTGTAAGATAAATTTAGGCAACTTATAAAAGGAAATGCAAAATAAAATAGGATATATTTTGCAGTATCTTTATCGTATTCTATATCTTATTTAGATATGAAATAATAATTTTAATACTTAATCCTCATTTAGCATACTAAATACATAAGTAAATCTAGTTGCATGTTCTTGTTCATCAGTAATAATTTCAAAAAGCATATCTCTTAAACCAATATTGGGTAACATAGATTGGATTTTTCTATACAATTCAACGGCAGCTAATTCTCCATTTATACTGGTTTCTACAGCATCAATTAGCTCATCATATTCTTCAACTTCTGGAATTGGAATATCAATTTGTTTACCAGTCAATTGATAGAAGATGTATTGAAACATCTTATAATGTTTCCCTTCATCTTCATAGGCAAAGTTTATTTGTTCTTTAATTTTCTCTTTTTTTGTCATATCCATCATCATTTTGTATTTTGCTCTATCATGTCTTTCATCTTTCATTGCCTCTATTAGTAGGTCAATTAAGTTTTTTGAGCAATTCATGTCATCATTTAAATCTCTGTAACTTTGTTGATACACAGGATTTCCTCCTAAAAAAATTGCTTTTGCCTGTAAAGCCTTACACTATAGATTATGATATATTCTTTGTTTTGTTACTTCTCCAAGATTAAAACTACTAATATGTTACTCTTTTACTGAAAGAATGTTTTATATACCTTTGTTTTAAAAATACATTTATATAGAAAAAATCTAAAAAATTAATATTTGTATTAATATCATTAAATTACCAAGTATTATTCATTAAATAATACTGATAAAAAGTATCTTTTTGAAGCATACTTTTACTACATGAAAATTACATAAGTGAAAATAATATGACTTAATAATACATTTCTCTAGTTATTCGTAATAGTTGATAATTATGTTTTTATTTTCTCAATTAATTAATAAGTTCTGTATATATGATATATAGAAGTAAAAATTGATCTTACGGAGTATTCTTCTCATATAAAGGAGTGTTATTTATGATTTTTGATGCAAATAAAAATTTCACACTAAAAAAGTTTAAATTATTTTCTGTAATCATATCTTCAATAATTATTAGTTTTCTTATGTCTACAAATATATTTGCAATTGACGAAGCATCAAAAGATGAAGTCACTAAAGCAGTAAATGACATATTTCAGAGAAGAAATAAAGCTATACTAAATAGTGACGCAGAAATAATTGACTCAATTTATGATACTAAAACAAAATATGGCATCTGGGCAATGGAACATGAAATGAAGAAAATGAAATACTTGCATAACTGGGAAGGCAAACAGGGAGTCAAGTTCATTGATATTATACCAACTGTAGTAATTAGATCCATAAAAGGTTCTGATGGCAAGTATTCTGTTAATTTAATTTGTTCTACAGAATATAAATATGCCTATGAAAATAATGTTGAAAATATTAACAGTTCCAGGATAGGAACTTATCATATACTAAATCTAAATAATAAGGAGGGTGAGTGGATAATCACTAAAGAGTGGTATAAAGATCCTTTTGCTGATTCTCTAGATTTAGATAATATAAAAACAGACACTATGAAGGAATTTATACTTAGTCAAAGTTCCAGAGACTTTACTACATTAAAAGAAAGACGAGTTGAAGCAGTAAATTATGCCCAAAAGTATTGTGGTGCTGCATCAGAAGAACAATATGGCTTTAAATACAATAAAGCTTATAGGGATTATAATCCTCAAGGCGGAGACTGCGCTAACTTTGCTTCTCAAATTTTATTTGAAGGTGGTAAATTTAGAAAAAATGGTGCTTGGAACTATGATAAAAGTGGTGCTACTAGAGCATGGCTAAATGCTGATGGTTTCAAAAACTATATGGTTAATAGCGGAAGAGCCTCTGTAATAGCTTACGGCAATTACGAAAAAGTTTTTAAAGCTTCATATAAGCTTCAACCAGGGGATTTTGTAGCCTATGAAAAAAAGGGTGATATTACTCACATATCTGTCGTCACGGGTGCAGACTCCAATGGATATTCTTTAGTTACCTGTCACAATACTGATAGATCTAATGTACCATGGGACCTTGGATGGAGTGATAAAAAAATAAAGTTTTGGCTTGTAAGAGTTCACTTTTAATTTTTAATATTAATAACTGTTATATATCTAAAGTAGTTTTCCAAACTCAATATTTTACAATAACGAGTAATTATATTTGATGTTATAGTTATTTAATAAAATTCTAATATGAAGGAGGTTGCAATATGAATAACTCACCAAGTAGAGAACAATTAATGATGGTAGCAATTCAGTGCCCTGGTTATGATTCATTATGTAGTAACGTTATTAATACTGTAGGTGCTGAAAATTCTATGAGTTGTGAAAATTGTTATCACTGGAAAAATCATAAATGTAGTATAGATCTATTTGATCCTGTTTTAACAAGTATAGATCAGGAATAATATAAGCCTTTATTCTTCTATAAAATTTACTAAAAAGTATTATGCTAGCTAGCTTAAAAATGTATGTAAATTTAACTATAATAATTAACAAAGTATTCTATGAAATTTACATAGAATACTTTGTTAATATGCTATAAATATAACTACACAACATTGTAACTATAAGAATAATAATATCTGCCAATAACTTTCTATAAAGCTTATCAATTATTTTAATCTATCTCCTTCAATAGTACTTCTTAATATATACTATGACTTAGAACTTATATTGTTATAGAAATTAAAGATATTAATGTAAAACAGTAAAGTTTTAATAACAACCCTAGAAATAGTAAATCTGATTGATGTTATAACCTAACTTTTTAAAATCACTATTTAAAAATTCAACCTTTTTAATTTTAATTTTTATAACATTTAATAAGGTTGATAATGTCCATTTATTAATGTTCTTCATTTTTAATACTTCATCATAAATTTCACTTTTAGGGGAGATTATATATGCTACTCCAGAAATCTGCATTCCTTTTAACTCATTAAAGTTTTTATAGCTATCATAAATAGATAAAGAGATTTTATTATTTTGAAGTAAATTAAAAAATTTAATTCCGCCTTCAGAGTAAATATATATATAATTATCCTTATAAATATACTCTATAGGGGTTGAACGACTATTCTCTGAATTTGAAGTTGATAGATTCGCCACAGATCTTGTGCTTAAAAAATCTTCTATTTGTTCTTTTAAACTTCCTTCATCTATTTGCAATATATATCTTTCTGACAATGTTTTTACTTCAAGCCCATATTTATATAATTCGCTTAACTTTTGTGGAATTCTTCTATAATCCACTAAATTATCTGAAGCCACTTTCTCAATACTAGATTTAATCCAGTTGAAACTCTCCAAGTTTTTTTCGAAAGTAAACACTAATAGCTTTTTCCTCTTAAAGATTTCTCTATATTTATTTATTAGATTCAGAAACTCTACATTTTTTTGCTCATAATCCATGTCTAGATAAATTATAAAAATATTAAAACTTTCATATTCCTCATTAAAGTCTTGAACTGAAACATATTTACTTGGGCCAAGTATTAACGAAAGCTTTTCTATATATTCCACAGCGTTATATTCCTCACTGTTATATAAGATTAAAGTTTTAATCATGATTTATCTCCTCGCTTTATCTTAGATATTTATAAAAATAACATACTTTGCCATTATATTCATTAGAAAATTTAATACTCATTATTACAGTTTATAACATTTATCATCACAGCTTGTACTTTTTATCATTATTAGTTATTAAATACATTCGCATTTAACCAGTTTTTGTCATTTATTATAGAAACTTTTCTATAGATATATTTACATTAAATGGTAAAATTTAAATATGACAAGCCTTGTTTAACCTATGTAACACCTGATTTTGATAAGGAGTGTGCAAATATGATAAAAAGTGCAATATTAACTATAAGTGATAAGGGAGCTGCAGGGAGAAGAGAAGATCTAACAGGTTTTGCCATTAAGGCAGCATTACCTACAAGGGATTATACCGTAAGCTATTATAAAATAATACCGGATGAGATAGATATCATTGAGAAAGAGTTACTATATTTATGTGATGAAGCTAGAGTAAATCTTATACTTACTAATGGAGGAACAGGTTTTTCAAAAAGAGATGTTACTCCTGAAGCTACTGAAAGAGTGCTGACTAAGAAGGTACCAGGAATTGCAGAGGCAATGAGAGCTCACTCCCTAGAGATAACGCCTAAAGCTATGCTCTCAAGAGCAGTATCTGGTATAAGAAATGAAACTCTAATAATTAACCTGCCAGGAAGCCCTAAAGGTGCTGTAGATAATCTTCAAGCTATAATTCCAGCTTTAAAGCATGGAGTAGAGATTTTAAATGGAACAGCATTTGAATGTGCAACTTAGGAAAGAGGGAGAGAAATGTTTGATAGGGAAGGAAGAAATATAGATTATATTAGAGTATCTATCACAGAAAAATGTAATTTAAGGTGTATTTATTGTATGCCTCAAAGTATATGTAACGAAAAGGAAGATATTTACCTTCACTCCGAAGATATAAATAAAATATTAAAAGCAGCATCTATACTTGGAATTGAAAAGGTAAGATTTACAGGTGGCGAACCATTAGTTGTAGATAATATAGAAAAGATTATCTACAATACCTCAAAGATAGTTAATATTAAGGATATTTCAATAACAACAAATGGCGTTCTTTTAGGTGATATGGTCACATCCTTAAAACAGTGTGGGTTAAACAGGGTTAATTTAAGTTTGGACACACTAAAAAAAGATAAGTTTAAAGTAATAACTAAATATGGTGAATTATCCAAAGTAGAAGATGCAATAAATAAGTGTTTATCTCTTAATTTAGAATTAAAATTAAATACTGTTTTAATTAGAGGTATAAATGATGATGAAATTACAGATTTAATTAATCTTACTAAGGAATTACCCCTTACTATAAGATTTATAGAATTGATGCCTATTGGGGAGGGTGAGAAATTTTACAAAAATGGTTTGATAACCTCTGAAGAAATTTTAAATAACCATTCCGAGCTTTTTCCTACTGATACATTAGATAAAGGAATCGCAAAACTTTTTAAATTGCCAAATGCAAAAGGTAAGGTTGGGTTTATTAGTCCCATAAGTTGCAAATTCTGCAATAACTGCAATAAAGTTAGACTTACGAGTAAGGGCACAATTAAACCTTGCCTTCACTCTGAGAAGGAATTAGACTTAACTCCACACTTAGATAATGACTTAGCTCTTGTTTCCGCACTTAGAGCGAGTATATACCATAAACCTAAAGAACACAATTTATTAGAACAGCCTGAAAGTACCAGTAAAAAGTTAATGTATCAAATTGGGGGGTAGATTCTATGGAACTAACACATATAAATATACAGGGAAGAGCCAAAATGGTTAATGTAGAAGAAAAGGATATAACCATCCGAACGGCAATTGGCTATTCTGAAGTTGTAATGAATAAATCTACTTTAGATCGTATAAGTCATGGCTTAATAGCTAAAGGTGATGTACTTTCAGTTGCTCAAGTTGCTGGAATTATAGCTTGTAAAAACACATCTTCTATTATACCTATGTGTCATCCACTTATGATTACAGGATGTGATATAAACTATAAACTTGATTTTGAAAATTCTAAGGTTTGTATAACCTCCACTGTGAGCACAGAAGGGAAAACAGGTGTTGAAATGGAAGCTTTAACTGCAGTAAGTGTTGCAGCATTAACTATTTATGATATGTGTAAGGCTATTGATAAAGAAATATCTATAAACAATACATTTCTTCTGAAAAAAACCGGTGGAAAATCAGGAATTTATGAGAGGAGTTAAAGTATGGGAGTAGTATTATCAATTAACATTAGCAAAAGTAAGGGTACAATAAAAACTCCAATTAATGAGGGGATGTTTATAGAAAATCTTGGTCTAGTTAATGATGCGCATAGTGGACCTTGGCATAGACAAGTTTCTCTTCTAGGTATAGAGAGCATAAACAAGATGGAGCACCTAGGTATTGACTGCACTACTTATGGGTTGTTTGCAGAGAACATAACAACGGAAGGAGTAATTCTTTATAAACTTCCAGTAGGAACTAAACTTGAAATTGGAGAAACTATATTAGAGGTGACACAAATCGGAAAGGAGTGTCATAAGGGGTGTCAAATTAAAAATCTTGTAGGCAATTGTATCATGCCTCATGAAGGCATTTTTGCAAGGGTTATACAAGAGGGTTCAATTAAAATAGGAGACACTATAAAAATCCTTTAATTTTTCACAATATTATTTAGTGAAATTTCGATGGTTTAAAGTTAATTTATTTTTATACAAATACAAAAACTAAGATATAAGGCTATGGAAGTTTTTTTATTTAAAAACAATCATAGTCTTTATTTTTATCATTTTAATGCAAATCCTAAACTTTATATTAACAATAATTATTTTCCTAATATTTACTAGTAGTTAATATTTTAATTTGTTATAATAATAGTATAACTATTTAATAAACTTAATGATAATGATGCATATACTTTATTATTATATAAATTAAAATTGTGGGGTGATAAATATGGGATTAAACTGGATATGGTTTGGACTAGTACTATTCGTTTTACTAGTAGACTTTTTAACAAGCAATTTTACTTATTCTTGGCTGGCATTAGGTTTTATACCCGCATTCTTTTTAGGATTTTTTGTAGGCTTTGAAATTCAAGTAGTAGTTGCATTAGTAATCGGAGTACTTTCATTAGTTTACGGGCTTAAGGTTTCTAAAAAATATATTAGAACCAATATAAGCCAAGAAAAACTCCTAATGGGAAAATATGAGGGAAAAGAATTTATAGCTCAGGAACAAATAGAAAAAGAAACCAGAATTAAAATTAATGAAGTATTTTGGGCTGTGAAAAACATAGGAGAAAAGATTAACAAAGGAGATACTTTTAAAGTATTAGAAGTTAAAGATAATAAATTAATTGTAAGAAAGGGAGATGAATAATATGGCACCATTTATTGGTTTGTTAGTAGTATTAGCTCTTGTACTGATACTAATCATTGCATCAGTGAAAGTAGTAAATACAGGTTACGTATATGTTTTAGAAAGGTTTGGTCAATTTTACAAGGTTTTAGAACCTGGTTGGCACTTAACAATTCCGTTTGCTGACTTTGTTAGAAAAAGAGTGTCAATGAAGCAACAAATATTAGATATTCCACCTCAAAATGTTATTACAAAAGATAACGTTAAAATTTCAGTGGATAATGTAATATTTTATCAAGTATTAAGTGCGAAAGATGCAGTATATAATATTGAAAACTATGTTTCTGGTATTATGTATTCTACAGTTACTAATATGAGAAATATTTTAGGAGATATGAGCTTAGACGAAGTTTTAGCTGGAAGAGATAGAATAAATTCAAAGCTTTTAGAGATTGTAGATAATGTTACTGATGCTTATGGCATAAAAATATTATCTGTAGAGATTAAAAATATAGTGCCACCTGCTGAAATCCAAGATGCTATGGAAAAGCAAATGAAAGCAGAAAGAAGTAAAAGAGCTGCAATCCTTAATGCTGAAGGAGAAAGACAAAGTTCTATTGAAAGAGCAGAAGGGGAAAAACAGTCAAAAATTCTTCAGGCTGAAGCAGAAAAGGAAGCTAATATTAGACGTGCTGAAGGACTTAGAGAATCTCAACTTCTTGAAGCAGAAGGTAAAGCTAAAGCAATTGATATAATTGCTCAAGCTGAGGCTCTTGCTATAGATAAAGTTAATAGAGCTATAATTGAGTCAGGCACAAATGAAGCAGTAATTGCCTTAAAGCAAGTTGAAGCCTTAAAAGAATTATCTAAAAATCCAGCAAACAAGTTAATACTTCCTGTAGATACTTTATCTTCTTTAGGTAGTATTTCAGCTATTGCTGAAACTTTAAAAATGAATAAATAAAAAATAGGAGCCAGATTAAACCTGGCTCCTATTTTTTACTTTTAATCAGTTGTAACACCTATATTATCAATAAGAAACTATAAAATTATTTTCCTTGCATTTCAGCCAAATCTTTATAACTTATATATCCATCAGTACTTTCACAATTCTTAATAGCATTTATTATAGCTTGCTCCATTGCCCTTGTAGCTAAAAAACCGACAACATTTACATCGCCCTGGACTTTATTTGTTGCCATAGTAAATATGGTATCACCATCAAACATAGTATGAGCTGGTCTTATTGTTCTACCAAACCCATTATGGGCCATGGAGGCTACCTTATTTGCCTCACCTTTAGTCAGTTTTGCATTTGTAGCAATTATACCAATAGTAGTGTTTCCACTAAATCTATTTATTTTTTTATCATATTCTTTTAGCATTAATTCCTCAGTATTTAAAAACTTAGATTTTTCCTCATTTAATGCCCCAGCTATGATTATATTATTTTCTGGATCAACAATATCACCTAATGCGTTTACTGCTACAATTGCACCCACTTGTAAATCACCAACCTGAAAGGCTGCTGATCCTAATCCGCCCTTCATTGCGTTATTAGTACCTAGAATTTTCCCAACTGTTGCACCTAATCCTGCACCTACATTGCCTTGCAAATCTAATGTTGTAGTTTCTGAATTAATACAAGCTCTATACCCCATTGTTTTATCAGGTCTGATTTTATGATTTCCAATAGCTAAATCGAAAATTACTGCTCCACATACAATAGGTACCTTTGTAACTCCAACATCAAAACCTATACCTTTTCCTTCAAGATAATCCATAACACCGCCAGCAGCATCAAGTCCAAAAGCACTTCCACCTGATAAAATTACTCCATGGATATACTGTACCATCTCCATGGGATTCAATAAGTCTGTTTCTCTAGTACCTGGTGCACCACCTCTTACTGCTACACCTCCTGAGGCTCCTTCCTCACATAACACGACAGTACATCCTGTGACACCATCAATATCCTCAGCATGACCAATTTTAATCCCTGAAATATCTACAAATTGAATATCTATCATTAAACTCACCTCAAAACAAAATTATTTATAACATATAATATAAAACTCCTAGTTAAGACAATAAAATTTTCTTAACTAGGAGAGAGATTATTTATTTAAGTATTTTTCTTAAGGCACCTACTACAGGGATTGTAATTAGTGCTGAGATAGCTGCTTCAGCAACACCGTTAGTTCCTGCTGTTGTTAGAAATGTTATTCCTACTGCGGTCTTAGATATGCCCATAACCTCTGTTAACTTATTTCCATAAAGTAAATAGGATATTCCCAAAACCCCAATAGTATTAATAAAAGAACCCATTATAGATGCAATTCCTATTCTTATATTTGTTGCTTTAATTTTCACTAACCTATAGACATAATAGCTCCCTACACCAATTAATATTCTTGGTAGAATAGCAATTATTGGATTCATGAATAAAAAAGCAGTAAGAGTTGGATTAGAAAAAGCTCTAATCATACTAAAAATACCAAAAATTAAACCTACCAATGCACCGACTACTGGTCCTTCTAAAATCGCACCAATAATAACAGGAATGTGCATTATTGTTGCACTCATAAAAGGAAGCTGGATAAATCCTAGTGGAGTCATCCCTAAAATCATGGAAATAGCTGACAGCATGCCTACAATAGCAAGCTGTTTAGTGCTCAGTTTAGCACTACGAGTTGTTGATACATTACTTTGCATAATAAAATCCTCCCATTCTTATTCCCCAAGGGATATAATTCGGGTCTAATTTAATTATTAGACGAGTTCAGTTCCAAAAGGATACCGACAATGTTATTTTATCACTTTACATAAAAAAATCAATAGAACACATATTCCATTTTATTCTACTAGAAAAATATTAAAGGTTACTTTCATATATTTTCCCATATATGAAGTTAAAGTAAACTTTTTATGATATAATTGATTTTAATAAGTTATTTAACAATCATATTACTAAAAAATTATTTTTAGCGAGGTTATTATGAAAAATTTACCTATTGATATGGAGTTATTATCAGAATTAATTTCTGAGGATACTAGGGGAGAGGGAGAATGTTATCTCGATACTAACTCTGGAGAGGTTAGTTATATACCACTTAACGTGTTAGAGGCTCTTGAAGATAACTCAAAGTTAATCAGTCTTGAAGATTGGGAAAAAGACTTGATTAACGAGGCAATAAACATACTTAGCCCTAATAAACAACAATACTTACATATTCCAATTGTAGAAGAAGATTTTACTATATCTGTAATGAAGGAGTATACTTTTTCATTAGCAGACAATATGTTAAGAGACAAACTTCTTAATTCCCTAAAAGATGCAAATTATAGCCATAAATTTAATTCTATCCTTCTAAGAGAGGGCGATATTGATAACTTCTACGACTTTAAAGATTACAGATATTATGAATATCTCCAAAGATGGCTTTTAAAAAATGGAATTAAAAATATAGAGTAATAAAAGAACTCTCCCTATAATAAAAGGTCCTTTTAAAAGGGTACACTTTAATATTATAGGAAGAGTTTTTTATTTCTATTGTTTATCTATTGCAATTTCCTTTTGCTCTAGAAAGGGACTTTGGTTCTCGATAAAAATTTTATGCCAAATTAGGAATACAAGAATTGTCCATATCTTTCTACTTAAATCGAAAGGACCTTTTCTATGATCTTCTAAAAGTTTAAGTGCAGTTGCTTTATTTATAAATTCATCTGCATTACTTTCTTTTATTATGTTTTCTGCCCAACTATAAAGTTCGTCTTTTAACCATAGACGAATAGGCACAGGATATCCCAGTTTTTTTCTATCGATAGCAGTTAAATCCAGTTCTGATTTAAAGGATTCCCTTAAAAGATACTTTGTGACATGACCATTTATTTTTTCTTCAGAAGTTAATTTAGAAGCAACTCTGAATACTTCCTTATCAAGGAATGGTACTCTTAATTCTAAAGAGTGTGCCATTGTCATTCTATCAGCCTTAACTAAAATATCTCCAGTAAGCCAAGTATTAAAGTCTACATATTGCATTTGAGTTATTGGATCATAGCTTGAAGCTTTATCGTAAATGTCCTTAACTGCTCTTGGAATAGTAAAATCAGAGCTGAAATTCTTTAAGACAGATTGTTTTTCATTATCTAAGAAGATTTTCGCATTTCCTACGTATCTTTCTTTCATAGGAGTACAACCTCTTTCAATAAAGCTTTTACCTCTAGTTCCTTCTGGAATTAAAGATGCTCCCGATTTTAAAATCTTCTTAACCATTGAAGGCATATAGTTAAACATTTTTAGGGAATTAGGTTCATGATATATTGTATATCCTCCAAAAACTTCATCAGAGCCTTCACCAGATAATATTACTGTAACATGCTTAGCTGCTTCTTGAGCAATAAAGTAAAGTGGTATAGCTGCAGGGTCTGCAACAGGCTCATCCATATGCCATATTATTTTAGGTAACTCGTTAGCAAACTCCTCATGAGTTATTATTCTGCTAATATTTTCTACCCCTAACTTATCAGCAGTTTCTTTAGCTAAATCTATTTCTGTGTAACCTGGTCTATCAAATCCTATGGTAAAAGTTTTAATATTAGGATCATACTTCTTAGCAAGAGCTGTAACTACAGTTGAATCGATACCACCTGAAAGAAAAGCAGCTACTGGTACTTCAGATTGCATGTGCAATCTAACAGAGTCATCAAGAACTTTCCTTATTTCCTCCATTCTTTCATCTTTTGCTCCTGGTGTAGGATTAAATTTTATTGAATAGTAACAATTAATATCATGCTTCTTTCCATATTCTTTTCTAATGGTATGACCTGGCTTTAATATTTTTATATCCTTTAACATTGTCTTTGGTTCAGGAACAAATTGGAATGTTAAATAATTATGTAGAGCCTCATTATCTATCTCTCTATAGGTAGTATCTTCATTTGAATGGAAACTTTTTAATTCTGATGCTACATATAATCCGCTTTCATTTTCTACATAATAAAAAGGCTTAATCCCAAAAGGATCTCTAGCTCCAAAAAATACTTTATTTAATTTATCCCAGATTATAAAAGAAAACATTCCTCTAAGCTTCTCAACGAACTTTTCACCGAAGTGCTTATATAGTTTTGCTAAAACTTCAACTTCTGAATTTGTAGAAAATTCATAGCCCTCTTTTATTAGTTCCTCTCTTAAATAAATGTAGTTATAGATTTCTCCATTAAATACTATTTCTAATTCATTGTTGTAAGAGTATGGTTGTTGTCCATTTGCTAAGTCCAAGATACTTAATCTTCTAAATCCAAGATAAATCTTGTCGTCCATATACTCACCATCTTGGTTAGGTCCTCTATGAACAATAGTTTTTCTCATTTGTCTTAAAGACTCTTTACTTTTTTCCTCTATAGTTGAGTTACTAAAAAAAGTTACAAATCCACACATAGTCTTTCCTCCTTAGTGGCATTGGTTAATCCAAATACACATAAAAAATTTTATAACAATATAAGGATAATCGTCAATATTAATAAGCCACTATTTGTATTTTTGTCCTTTAATTTTAAAATATTCTACCACACAGTATAACATATTTCATCATAAAAAGTTATGATTCTAATTATATTTTAAATATAAAAATAAATTTGGAATACTTGCTGTCAAAATACCATATAAATTAGATAAAAAGAAAAAAAAATTAATAAAGGGAATTTATGGAAAATATAGAATAATATCATGGTGCTAAATTCCAATTATTTACATAATTACTGAGAGGAGAATGGTTATGAATACAGGGTTAGGAAAACACATTTCTTTTTATTATTACGGCGAGGATCATATGGTAATAAATTTATATAAATTTATTAAAGATTCAATTATTAATAACAATTTCGTATTTTTATATATAGAAGATGATGTTTATCAGTTAGTCTTAGATAGTCTAACTGATACAGAAAAATATATGGTAGGAAAGATAGATTTGGAAAAAATAATAATGAACAATAATAAAAATACTAATGAATTTATTTGTAAGTGCTTAAACAACTATAAATCTCAAAAGCTAGAGCAAGGGTTCATTAATACAAAATTCATCTTTGATGCGAAAAAAATAATACATGGGACTTCAATAAATTTATTCAAAGCCTTTGCAAACTATTGTTTTGATGCTGTTGAAAGGGAGAGAATAGATATTTTAACGCTATATGATTTTGGCGAGTATATGTTAAAAGGCAAATATATAAATGATGAGGTTATTAAGGTTTCTTATTTAGAACATACACATAGAATGTTTGCTAATGATATTTTACCAATAAAAGAATTTGAAAATCAACGTTGCTTAGCTTAATACTTGTAATCCTAATAAATTATTGTTAAGTCAGTTAAATTTTGATAATATAGGTAATAATATTAGTATAGCAAAAGGAGTGATAAGCTTGAATAACAAAAAAATACTTAAATTACCTATATTGGTTTGTGTTTTACTGAGTTTCTTATTAGTTGCATGTTCTTCCCCTGCGAAAGAACATAATTCAACTACCAATGAGAAACCTTCTGAAAATCAACCTTCTACGGTGGGGGCTTCTTCACCTACAGAAAAGGGTCCTAATGATATAAATCCTGTAGCTACCATTGAAATGGAAAGTGGAAAAATTATAAAAGTTGAACTATTCCCTGAGATAGCCCCTAACACAGTTAGAAACTTTATTTCTTTATCTAACAAAGGTTTTTATAATGGATTAACTTTCCATAGAATTATACCTGGTTTCATGATACAGGGAGGCGATCCAAAAGGAAATGGTACAGGTGGTCCCGATTATAACATTTTTGGAGAGTTTTCTAGCAACGGATTTAATAATCCCTTAAAGCACACAAGAGGAGTTATATCCATGGCTCGCTCAGGTAATAATAATAACTCAGCAGGCTCTCAGTTTTTCATAATGCATGAAGATTATCCTAGTTTAGATGATAAATATGCAGCTTTTGGCAATGTAATTGAAGGCTTGGATACTGTAGATGAAATAGCTAATGTTAAAACTGGTGCTAATGACAAGCCTATAGAACCAGTTAAGATTAAATCAATCACTGTTGAAACCTTTGGTGTTAGTTATAAGGATGTGGAGAAATATGACAAGTAATCACGGATTACTTCCTCTTTTTGAATAGATTAATAACTATGACTTATAAGAAAACCTTAGCTTTTCTGTAAGTCATTTTTTTAATAAAAGGCATTCAATATAATAAAAGTTATATTGAATGCTTTTTATCTCGGAAAATATTGATAAAAACCTCAAATTATGATACTATATTTGTATACCTATTGTATACACTCGTTTATATTTATATTTTATCATTGTTTACAATATGTATACCTAACTATTAACTTGTAACCATTTATATTTAGCATAGATTAATATATAATACAAATAAATTAATCATATAAGGAGCAGAGATAATGGATTCAATATTTAGTGTAAGAATTAGCGAAGAATTAAAAGAAAAGTTTATGGATATAGCACAGAAACAAGGTATAAATAACAAGGAGCTCATGGAACAAATTATAAAATCTTATGAATTAGAGAATGTGAAAAATGATGCAGTTGAATTAAAAAGCCATATTGAAGAGCTACAAAGCATAAGTAGTAGAATTGTAGATATTTACATCAGTATGATTGAAGGTAATAAAATAAAAACCTTAGAGCTGACCAACACTTTAAAGGTAAAAATTGCTGAAGAACAAGAAAAAACAAATAAGATTTCTTCACAAAATGAAAACTTACAATTAAAACTCAAGGAAGCCTCAAAAGTTAATGATGAATTAAAAATAGACCTTAAAGAGTATTCAACTAAAATAGCTTCCCTAGAAGTCAATTTGAAGGAGTTTAAAGATTTAAATCAAATGTTAAGAGAAAAGAATCATGACTTAACTAATGAGTTGAACTTATTTAAGGAGTATGAAGAAAAAAACTCTGTTTTACATAAGGAGTTAAAAACCCTTCTTAAGGAGAATGATGAATTAAGTAAGAGTAATGATAAACTTACAAGTGAAAATAATCATTTAAATAAAGAGCTTACTTTTATAAAAGAAAGTTATGAGATTAAAATGAAGAATTTAGAAGAAAACTATAAGACCACCTTGATTCAAAAAGAGGAAGTAACAAAAATAAATCACTCAACAGAGATTTTACATATGAATCAAAGTTTTAATGACAAAATTTTAGCACTTCAAAATCAGTATGAAGAAAGAGTTTTACGTTTAGTAAAGGAAAAAGATGAAGAGATGCAAAGAATGAAAAGCATTTTACTTAAGGAACAATAAACACTATATCACTAAGCTACTAAAGTTATTTCAATATTATTCATTAACAATAGTGTAACTCCAGGTTTTAAATATTTTATAATTAGTAATTAAAGTTATAAATAGGGCAATAATACTATTGGATGTGTAATGTTTACGGTGAAAGGGGAAGAATAATGCTAAAACTTATTAAAAATGGTACTTTATATAACCCAGATTATAAAGGAAAATGTGATATATTAGTTTGTGGAGATAAAATAGGATATATAGAAAAGGAAATTGACTATTCTGGTTTTAATTTTGAAATTGAAGTTATTGATGCAAAAAATAAATTAGTATTTCCAGGATTTATTGATTCACATGTTCATATTCTAGGTGGCGGGGGAGAAGGAAGTTTCAAAACCAGAACTCCTGAGATAACGCTGACCACTGCAACAACTTGTGGCGTTACAACTATAGTTGGCTGTTTAGGAACTGATAGCGTGACTCGAGATATGAAATCTCTTATTGCAAAAGCAAAAGCTTTAAAAGAAGAAGGATTATCCTGTTACCTTTATACAGGCTCCTATGAAATTCCCGTAAAAACTTTAATGAGCATTAGAGAAGATATTATTTTGATTGACGAAATTGTTGGAGTGGGAGAAGTAGCTATTTCTGATCACCGTTCTTCAGCACCTACAGTTACTGAGGTAGCTAAAATAGCTGCTGATGCACGGGTAGCAGGAATGCTCTCTGGAAAAGCTGGTATAGTTAATGTTCATATTGGTGATGGTAAAGAACAACTTCATATATTAACTGAAGTATCAGAAACCACAGAAATTCCTATTACTCAATTTGTCCCCACCCATATAAATAGAAATAAATCTTTGTTTGAAGAGGGGATTAGATACGCTAAAAAAGGTGGTTTAGTTGACTTCACCACTAGTACTACCTCACAATTTTTAGAAGAGGGAGAAGTTAAATGTAGTAAAGGATTAAAAATAATGCTTGAAAACGGTGTTAATGAAGATAATATTACATTTACCTCTGACGGACAGGGAAGCTTACCAGCCTTTGATAGCAATGGAAAATTTTCCAAACTTCAAATAGGCACCTCACAATCTCTTTATAAGGAGGTTATAGATGCTATTAAACTAGAAAATATCCCTATTCAAACTGCCCTAAAAGTTATAACTTCAAATCCTGCTGATAATCTAAAACTTAGCAATAAGGGCAAAGTAGAAGAGGGAAGAGATGCGGATATTGTAATTGTAGATAAAGAAACCTTAGAAGTTGAAACAGTATTAGCTAAAGGTAAAATAATGGTTCGTAATAAGGAAGTTGTAGTAAAAGGCACCTTTGAAAAATAATTAAACTAGCAGGGATTCCTCCTTGCTAGTTTAATTTTGGTAGTTATTTTTTCTTTAGACAGTATAAAAATCTTATTAGATTTACTCCAGCTAGTCCAACTAGTATATATACCATTCTTGTTAATAAAGGCATAAAATTAAATAGGAAATGAACTAAATTAAAATTGAATACTCCAATTAGCCCCCAGTTTATTGCCCCAATAATCACTAAGAGAAAAGATAATTTGTCTAATAAACTAACTTTGTACATATATGTTTCACCCCTTAAATAAAATAAAAAATAAATATATTTGGTCTAATATATATATATGAATTAGGTGATTATAATAGTACATAAACAGCAGTTAGGAATTTCTGTTTTTTTACTTTTAACGAATATAAGTCATGTATTTATAATAAAAGTATGTTATAATAGTGAATGATTAATCTTAAAATTTTATTTTTGTACGGAGGTAATTATGAGAAATACATACAATTCACCTTTAAACACTAGGTATGCATCAAAAGAAATGAGTTACATATTCTCTGATGAAATGAAATTTAAAACTTGGAGAAAACTATGGGTAGCTTTAGCAGAAGGAGAAAAGGAACTTGGTTTAAATATTACTGATAACCAAATAAAAGAACTGAGAGACAATATTGAAAATATTGACTTTGAACTAGCAGAAGCAAAAGAAAAAGAAGTTAGGCATGATGTAATGAGTCATGTGCATACTTATGGAGTTGTTGCTCCATCTGCAAAAGGAATAATACATTTAGGTGCTACTAGCTGTTATGTAGGTGATAACACCGACCTTATAATCATGAGAGAAGGATTATATTTAATTAGAAAAAAAATACTAAATATTTTAAGTCAATTAGCAGACTTTGCTATAAAGTATAAAGACTTACCTACATTAGGTTTTACTCATTTTCAGCCAGCACAGTTAACTACAGTAGGAAAAAGAGCTAGTTTGTGGATTCAAGAACTATTAATGGATATTGAAAATCTTGAATTTACTATAGATACTATGAAGTTTAGAGGCGTTAAGGGTACTACTGGTACTCAAGCTAGCTTTATGACTTTATTCAATGATGATGAAGAGAAAGTTAAGGAGCTAGATAAGATAGTTTGCAAAAAAATGGGGTTTAAAGCTTCCTATCCTGTAACTGGTCAAACTTATTCAAGAAAACTAGATTCGATTATTTTAAATACACTATCTGAAATAGCTCAAAGTGCTTATAAATTCAGTAATGATATGAGACTTCTTCAAAGTATGAAGGAAATGGAGGAACCATTTGAGAAAAATCAAATAGGATCTTCCGCTATGGCTTACAAAAGAAACCCTATGAGAAGCGAAAGAATTAGTGCCTTATCAAGATATATTATTGTTAACTCTCTAAATCCAGCTATTACTGCAGCTACTCAATGGTTTGAAAGAACTTTAGACGATTCTGCAAATAAACGTATCTCCGTAGCAGAAGCTTTCTTAGCTTTAGATGGAGTGCTAAATTTATATTTAAACATTACTTCTAACATGGTAGTATATCCTAAAGTTATTGAAGCCCACGTTAAAAATGAACTACCATTTATGGCTACTGAAAATATATTAATGGAAGCTGTAAAACGTGGTGGAGATAGACAAGAATTACATGAAAGAATAAGATTGCATTCTATGGAAGCGGCAAAGAAAGTAAAAGAACTTGGTGAAAGTAATGATTTAATAGAAAGAATAATTGCTGATGAATCTTTTAAAATGAATAAAGAAGAAATCATGGCTGTTATTGATCCTAATAAATTTGTTGGAAGAGCACCATCACAGGTTGTTGATCTTATAGATGAGTTTGTAAATCCATTACTAAGTAAAAATAAAGAAGCTTTAGGTGAAAAAGCTGAAATAAACGTATAAAATAATTTTATTTAAACTCTACCCCAATATAACAAAGTTTATAATAGGGTAGAGTTTTTTTATTAATCACCAATGGTATACATATTTAATTAGTTATTAATTGTGTTATAAATCAAAATCAGCCTATATCTTAAATTTATCTAGTAAATTGAGATATAGGCTTTTGTATATTTATATTTCTTTAATTTGTACATAATGATTATAGAATGAAAGGCTATATTTTTAGAAAAATACATGAGTTAGTACACATATAGTTGAAAAGCATATGTTTGAAATAAAAGATAAATCTGTGTATTAACAGCTATAATAATGCCAAGGTTATGAGTTATCCAAGGTTGTTAATGTAATAGCTTTCATGTCACTAAATACAAGAATACAACAATAATGGTGTCATTAGAGTAATTGACAAATATATATGAATTATGAGAAGAGTAAAAATAAATTTTATTAAAATAATTTTTGTGTCATCAAAGAAATTAATTTAATTTTAAGAAGGATTTTGACCCCCTCTCGTCGAATAATAATGTCGTCAAATGTAAGTTTCACGACATTAGCTTATTTTTAGGAGGTACTACATGAATAAGAAAATCAATAAAAAGATTTCTTCTACTAGATCTATGAATTATCAAATTCACACTAAAGCTCTACCAACTTTCATTAAGGATTATTTAAATTACTTAACTACAGTTAAGAACGTTTCTATTAACACTATAAATGCTTATTGTGCAGATTTGAGTTTATTTCTAAGATTTTTATGTCTTCATAAAAATCTTGTTATCTTAACTAATTCTATGGATTTTAACCATATTCCTATTGAAAATCTAACCGTTGATATTTTAAGTAATCTACAGCTTACAGATTTTTATAGCTACCTCTCCTATATTGAAAATGTTAGGAACAACGGCAATTACGCAAAAGCTCGTAAAGTAGCTTCTCTTAAATCTTTATTTAATTATTTAACTACAAAGGCTAAAGTGTTACCCATTGATCCAACTCAAGATTTAGAGTCTCCAAAGCTTGGTAAACGAAGCCCAATTTATCTTACCTTAGATGAAAGCAAAGATTTACTCAATGCAGCTAAAAATAGAGATAAGCACTCAGAAAGAGACTTTTGTATTATAACTTTGTTTCTAAATTGTGGGCTTAGATTATCCGAACTCTGTAGTATCGATATTTCTAAGATTAAAGGAGATACCATATCTATTTTAGGTAAGGGTAATAAAGAACGTACAATTTATTTAAACAAAGCTTCAATTAAGGCAATTTATAGATACTTACCTATCCGTAACGACATTCAGGATAAAGTGTTTTTTGAGGATAAAGATGCATTATTTATCAGTGGTAAATATAGACGAATTAATAAGAGAACCGTTGAAAGAATTGTAAAGAAATATGTCGGCTTAGCTGGCCTTGATAAGGATAAGTATACTCCTCATAAATTAAGACATACTTCAGCTACTCTAATGCATAAGCATGGTGGAGTTGATATTAGAAGTCTTCAAGAAATTCTTGGCCATGAAAACATTGCTACTACCCAAATATACACTCATGTAGATAATGAAAGACTGCGAAAAGCAATAAAATCCAACCCTTTAAATGAGGAATAATTAATTTTTCCCTAATTTAGTTTATCTATTATATGGCTCCATATATTTATGGCCCCATATAATTTGAGTTACAAAAAAAGGTGAGTCCCCTCACCTTTTAATCAAATTAAATTATTTTAATTTATTAGGATTTATAACTATTAATCCAGGATACTTTTCAAGTCCAAGTTCATTCAAATTATCTGTATCGTCTAATAGGTTCTTTACCTCTTCTAAATCATCAATATACTGCCAGTTATTTTCATCATCTAGAGCATCAATGTATTCTTCTTCGGAGTCCTCTAGCAATTCCTCAAAGGTATCATCTTCCATATTATCAAAATCGCTAAAATCTTCAAGGTTAACATTAACATCTAGCTTAGCATCCGTCTCACCATCTACCTGTTCAAATACTTCATCAATTTTAATCGCTTTTACATCATAACCTTCTAGCTGCAAACACTTACCACAATTGTCACAAACTTTATTTTTATTTAATTCGCAAGTATCACATTCCCCGCAATTGTTACAACTCTTAGTGTTGTGAAAAATGCACATTTCCATAATATCACTACCTTCTTTTTAAAGTATGATTAAAACACAATACTCTATATTGTAACAAATTAAAATATGCATTTCAAGTATGATTCCCTATTTGTTTAATATATAAATGCTATAATTTAGTATTAGTGCAAAGCAACACCAAAAACCATATGGAATTAGTAATAAACCTGCTATCTTGTCCTTTTTATAAAATAAAACTATAGTAATTATAACAAATATAATCAATAATATTAAGTCTAGGAGAGCTAAGAATATATTGCCTATATAGAAAAAAATAATAGACCAAGCTAAATTAAGAATTAGCTGTATTGAAAATACTATAATTTCTTTCCTTATATTCTCCCCTAGCTTACCAAGCATTAATATTCTATAGAGCGATATCCCCATAAGAATATATAAAATAGTCCAAACTACCCCAAAAACCCAAGCTGGTGGTGAAAAAAATGGTTTTTGGAGTCCCTGATAGATTATTGCAGAGCCACGGGTTAAAATTCCTACAATATAAGCTAATCCACAAGTTAAAATTATACTTAGTAGTAAAAGAAAGTAATCTCTTTCACCCTTAACCTCTAACACTTTTAACATGAATGTCCCCCTAAAATATTTTATTTTACACTTAATTTTATGCATTAACATTTTTATTTATAACATATTAAGATTTATATGTATAAATCTAGACAATAATATATTTATGAATTATTATATATGATATAAAATATTACTAATAATTACATAAGGAGGAATTATTATGGCAAGTTCATATTCTTTTGATGTTGTATCAGAAATTAATATGCAAGAAGTCGATAATGCTATTAATCAAACTTTAAAAGAGGTAAAACAAAGATATGATTTTAAAGGAACTAAAACTGAAATTGAGTTAGGGAAGGATGAAATAAAAATTCTTTCTGACGATGAGTATAAATTAAATTCAGTTGTTGATGTATTAAAAACTAAGTTTATAAAAAGAGGAATTTCTTCAAGAGCACTTGATTTAGGCAAAATTGAAGAAGCTTCTTTAGGAACAGCTAGAGCAACAGCTAAGCTTGTTAAAGGAATAGCTACTGAAAAAGCAAAAAAAATGGTAGCAGATCTTAAGGCTAGTAAGATTAAAGTTCAAGCGCAAATTATGGATAATCAATTAAGAGTATCTGGTAAGGATAAAGATGATTTACAAGCTGCTATTCAATTATTAAAGTCAAATGACTACGGAATCGATTTACAATTCACTAATTACAGATAAGTTTCAAAAGAGAAGAGTTTTTATTCTTCTCTTTATTATTTACATAATAATATTCTTCTAGATTTTCCTCAGCTAAATTTAATATGTATATTTTTAATTGAATTGGTTAATTTAATAATGTATATAAAATATTACAAATTTTAGGGTTTTATACAGTTCCTATAAAATTGATATACCTAAAAATACTTTAAATTTTATTAATAACTTATACTAGGAGGAGCATTATGAAATCAACAGGGATAGTAAGAAAAGTAGATGAATTAGGAAGAATAGTAATTCCTATAGAGTTAAGAAGAACCTTAGATATCGAAATAAAAGATGCTTTAGAAATATACGTTGACAGAGATCAGATAATCTTAAAAAAATACGAGCCTGCTTGTATATTTTGTGGTAATGCAAGGGATGTTAAAAACTTTAAAGGGAAGAACATATGTCAAGAATGTCTTCATTCATTATCCAACCCAGAATAATACATAACAAACTCTATATTTAAATAATAAAGTGAAGATTTATAAATAATCTTCACTTTATTATTTCCTTATAAATTAGTATATTAATTAAGTGCCCTACTCACTTTATTATAATATTAAGCACCAATTGAATTTACCTCACACAAAGTTAGGTAAATGTCTTTATTGCTTTATTTTTTCAATAATTTCACTTCTTTCAATTCATTTGTATATAACTCTCCTTTTATAAGTATTTACATTAAAGTTTTCATATTTATAAATCTTATTATTCAGTAACAGCTTTAGAATATATACCTCTAATGATTGATTTGACTTAATTTTCAAACAGGTGTATAATAATTCGAGAATCGAAATATTATTAAAATAGGAGTGTTTATATGGGGCTTTACTATGATGACCAAGTTGAGCAGCTTGAATTTTTACTTAGAAAGGTATGTTTTAATATACGAAAAAGAGGAAGAGTTATATTAGAAGACTATGATATTACCCCTGCTCAATTTGATGCCTTACAATTAATTATAAAAAATAAAGAAATAACTATTAGTGAAATAAGTAATTATTTAGAGCAAGCACCTAGCACTATTACTGATTTAATTGATAGGATGGAAAAAAATCTATTAGTTAAAAGAATTAAGGATCAAAAGGATAGAAGAATTGTAAGAGTTATCCCCTTAGAAAAGGGTCATAAAATATTAGAAAATGTTCTAGTTGAAAGATGTAAATTCATTGATAATTCTTTAAAAGAAGTATGTGGTGTGAATAAAGAAAACTTTAAGGAATATTTAACTATACTTTACAATGCATCTATGGAGGAGGAAAAGTAATTCCTACATCATTTATTTAGGGGGATGTTTATGATTTTCAATGGGCCAAACACAAGGTTTCGACGTTTGCTTAATGTGATTAGAAGATTTAATAAAAAACGAAATCATAATTTAGAACAAAATAATATTTATTACTATACACTAAATGGAATATTATTTACCATTGTTAATGAGCTATATAAAACTTTTGCTACTAAGTTTATTTTTAGATTAGGTGGTACAGAATCTCATGTTGCATTATATAATGCACTTCCAGGTCTTGTAGCAGTTCTCGCAACAATCCCTGGTCTAATCTTAATTAGTAAAATTCAAAATAAAAAGCAAAGTATGAGTAGAGCATTTTACTTTAGTAGAATATTTTTACTTTTATTCGCAATAGTGCCATTTCTACCCAGTAGTATCAAACCCTTGACTTTTGTTATTTTAATTAGCTTGATGAATTTTCCTGAATCAGTTTCTGTTACTTCGCTTCAGAGCTATGTTGGTGATATATTCTCTCAGGACACCATTCCTGTTGCTATTACAACTAGAAGCAAATATTCAACTATAGCTCAAATTATATTTACCTTTATCATTGGACAAACCCTAGGCTTAATGTCAAATATTTTCACAGAAAGCACAGTAATCATAGTATATCAACTTTTCTTTATTTTAGCCTTTATAGTAGGATTGGTTGAAATAAATACATTTAAGAAGCTAACAGAAATAACTGAAACGCTTCAAAATAAAATTGAGTTTAAAAAAGTATTTAAAGAAATTAAATCTACAAAACCCTTTATTAACTTTTTGATTTGCTCAGTAATATTCCATTTTGGTTGGCAAATGGGATGGCCAATGTTTAGTATATATCAGATTAAATATTTAGGAGCCAATGAAACCTGGCTTACTATTATTAATATTGCATCTGCAGTAGTAATGATTTATAGCTACGGTTACTGGAGAAAGATTATCCAAAAAAGAGGAAATGCATTTGCCATGGCCGTTGCAACCTTGGGTATGGCTCTTACTCCAATTCTATATGTAATTTCTAATAACCTGATTACTATGACAATTGTTTCAACTATTACAGGATTTTTTACTCCTGGAACAGTAACTGTACTCTTAAATTCACTTTTAGAAGTTTCTCCAAGTAAAAATAGAGCTGTGTTTATTGGATTTCATACAACTATAGTCAGTATAAGCTTGTGTATTGCCCCTTTAGTTGGTGATGTAATTTTAAGTAATACTAATATAAAATACACTTTAGTTGTAGTTGCAATTTTAAGACTTATAGGAAGCATTGCTTTCTTTATAAGAAATAGATATTTTAAATATAACATAGCTAATTAAAAAAGAAGTATGGTTTAATCCATACTTCTTTCTTTAAACTCATCAACGGCAGCTTCAAGTTCCTTGACATTGCTTATTGTTGTGTAAGGAAACCATTCTTCTGGTATTATTTTCTTATATAACTCACTTGTATATCTATCATCTAAAAGAAAAATAATCCCCTTATCTTCTTCCGTTCGAATAACTCTTCCTGCTCCTTGAATAACTTTATTTATTCCAGGAAAAGTATATGCATAATGAAATCCTAGGTTATTATATTTATTAAAATATTTTTGGATTAACTCCCTTTCAAAACAAACTTGTGGCAACCCAACACCTACTATTATTGTCCCTATTAGCGATTCTCCTACTAAATCAATTCCCTCAGAAAAGATGCCTCCTAAGACACAAAATCCAATTATGTTTTTACATGATCCATAAAATTTACTTAAGAATTCTTCCCTATCCTCTTCAGACATATTTATATTTTGTATTATAATATTATCTGAAGAATATTTTTCAACAAATTTATTATAAACTTGCATCATATAGCTATAAGATGGGAAAAAAATCATATAGTTTCCTTTATATAAGTTTTTTAGATTATGAATATACGAAACAATATTATCATAACTAGACTCTCTATAATTATACCTAGTGTTAATTTCATTTCCTATAATTATTTTTTTGTTCTTTTCTGGAAATGGAGATTTAAGTTTCAAGGAATAATCATCCTCTTCTCCTCCAAGAAGCTCTTTAAAATACTGTATGGGAGACAAGGTAGCTGAAAAGAAAATAGTTGCCTTACCTTTCTTCAAAGTATTTTTTATCATATCCCTTGGATTTAAACAAAACAGCTTTAATTTAATATTCTGCCCTTCTCTCTCTACATAACTCACGTAATCATCACAGTAATATTCACTAATCCTCATAAAAGCTAAAAAATTAAAATATAAATCTAAAAGTTCTTCATGAAATTCTTTTTCTTCATTTTTAGCTAAGTAGCTATCACACGCCTCTAAAAAGTCCTTTGCAAGCTTAAATAAATCCTTAGGGGCTTCTTCTAAAATGCCATTAGACTTATTGTCATAATTACTTCGTAACTTAACCATATAGGTATTCAACTTATTCAATTGTTTATATATTTTTGGTTCACTATCTTTTAAGTTTTTCTTTAAACTTAAAATAGGTTCTTTAGTAACCTCAGCAGAAAACATTTCTCTAGCTCTGTCAACTAAATTATGAGCTTCATCTACTAAAAATATAAAATCCTCATTAGATTCGATAAAAAATCTCTTTAAACTTACCCTAGGGTCAAACACATAATTATAATCACATATAATCAAATCACTCCATAGGGTTAAATCTAGAGAAAATTCAAATGGACAAACACTATACTTTTTACTATACTCTTCAATTACTTCTCTTGAGTAGCTATCTTCATTTTCCAAAGCACTATAAAGCGCTTCATTAACTCTATCAAAATGACCTCTTGCATACTCACAATACTCAGGATTACATTCGCAATTCTCCTTGAAGCATATTTTTTCCTTGGCAGTAATAGTTGTAGATTTTACCTTCAATCCATTGTTTCTTAATAGTTTTAATGATTGTTCTGCAACAGTTCTTGTAATTGTCTTAGCAGTTAAATAAAAAATACGATGCCCATATCCTTCCCCTAATGCTTTTATGCTTGGAAAGCAGGTGGACATTGTTTTTCCAATTCCAGTAGGAGCTTGAGCATAGAGTTTTTTCCCCTCTTTTATTGTCCTATACACATTTATAGCTAAATCCCTTTGCCCATTCCTATAGTTTTTAAAAGGAAACTCAAGTTTCTTTATTGATTCATTTCTTATCTCTAGCCAAGTTGAAGTATAATTAGCCCAATGTATATATTTCTCCATTATATGGTGAAAAAATCTTTCTAACTCTTCCATATTATACTCTTCGATAAAACTCTTAACCTCGTAACTTTCTACATTGCAATACATTAACTCTATAGCTATAGACTCTAAGCCTTGCTGACTTGCATATATAAAACCATAACATTTAGCTTGCGCCCAATGAAGAAAGTTATAATCCGGCTGTAGAGAAATTAAATCCTTATGTGTGCTTTTAATTTCAATAATAGTAACCTTATTTTCTTGAATCAAAATGCCATCTGCTCTTCCCTCTAATAGAAAGTATAAATCTTTGTAGTTAAAGCTATGCTTGAGTGATAGCTCTGTATGAAACTCAGTATTTTCGCTTTCCTTATACTGGTTTTTAAGGGATTTTTGTAGCATTTGGTGGATTTTAGTGCCTTCTTGTGCTCTCGAAATGCTATTGAAACTACTATCAAGATCACCGCTTCTATAAATAAATTCTACTAAGTTTCTAACAGAAACCTTAATTACTTTATCATTCATTATCTTTCACCTAAAGTCATTTAAATTATATGATTATTATAATATAAAAAGAAGGTAGATTCTATCCACCTTCAATATTTAGCCTAGTTGTTATTTTTACCTTCCTGGATTTGCTCATTGATTTCATTCAAATAAGTCCATCTATCCATTAGAAATTCTAACTCTTCTTTTAATTTGCTTTCTGTAGCTAATAGTTCTTGAAGTAGCATAAAATTACTCCCCGAGTTATTAACTTGTTGTTGTATCTCTTCTAATTGAATTTCTTTTTCTTCAATTTTTTCATCAATTTCCTCAAATTCTTTTTGTTCTTTAAAAGTAAACTTAATTGGCCTATCAAGCTTATTTTTTTCTATATTCTTATTTTTTTTCTCAACTGAAACCTTTTCAACCACAACTTCTTGTAGTGCCTCTTGCTTATACTCCCTATAATCAGAGTAATTTCCCACAAGTTGAAGAATTTCACTATTTCCTTCAAAGCTAAACACTTTATTTATAACTCTATCTAAGAAATACCTATCATGAGACACTATAATTACTGCCCCATTAAAGTTATCAATATAATCCTCTAGTATAGTTAAGGTTTCAATATCAAGATCATTGGTTGGCTCATCTAATAATAATACATTAGGAGCTTCCATTAATATTCTTAAAAGATATAATCTACGCTTTTCTCCTCCAGATAATTTTGATATATAGCTAAACTGTATTGATCCTTCAAATAGAAATCTTTCTAACATTTGAGATGCAGTAATTTTGCTTCCATCTCCTGTTGTAATAAACTCAGCAACTTCTTTAATATATTCGATTACCCTTAGATTAGGATTCATTTCACTATTCTCTTGTGTAAAATACCCCAATTTAACAGTTTCTCCAAAAACAATTTCCCCGCTACTAGGTTCTATTCTCCCGCCAAGAATGTTTAATAGTGTAGTTTTACCAATGCCATTACTCCCAATAATACCTATCCTATCCTCTTTGGTTAATATGTAATTAAAGTCCTTTATTAATACTCTTTCATTGTAGCTTTTACATATCTTATGAGCTTCTATAATTTTTTTGCCTAGTCTTGAAGAACCAGTATTAATTTCCACAGAAGTATCTTTAAGCTCTATTTTACTATCTCGAATTTCCTCAAATCTTTGGATTCTAGCCTTCTGCTTTGTGCTTCTAGCCTGAGCACCACGTTTAATCCAAGCAAGCTCTTTCCTATATAAGTTTTGTCTTTTTTTCTCAAAAGATTCTTGCATAGCTATTCTTTCCATCTTTTTCTCCAAAAAAGTAGAATAATTTCCAGTGTAGCTATATAGGTTACCATTATCTACTTCAAGGATTTTATTTGTTATCCTATCTAAAAAGTATCTATCGTGAGTTATCATAATTACAGCGCTTTTTCTTGCCTTTAACAATTCTTCTAAATAATCTATTAATTCATTATCCATGTGGTTAGTTGGCTCATCTAGTATAAGTAGGTCACATGGACTGATAAGAACATTACATAGAGCAACTCTTTTCCTTTGTCCTCCTGATAATTGTCCCATAGTCATAGAGAAGTCAGTTATATTTAACTTTGTTAAAATTGCTTTGGCTTCACTTTCAATTTGCCATCCGTTAAGTGCATCAAGTTTACTATTTAGCTTAAAAAGTTCATCTTGTAGTCTTTTATCTTCTGAGTTTTTTTGAAGAAGAGTAAGGACTTTTTCGTATTGAATGAGAGTAATCATCACCTCTAAATCACCCTTGAATACAGCTTCCATGATTGTATCATCAGGATTAAATGATAACTCCTGTGGAAGATAATTAATCCGTAATCCATTCATTTTCACTATATTTCCGTTATCATAGTTTTCCACACCAGCAATTATCTTTAATAAAGTTGATTTACCAGTACCATTAACTCCTATTATTCCAATCTTATCTTCATCAGTAATATTAAGCTTTATATTGTTAAGCAAAGTTTTCTCGCTATAACTTTTGCTTATATTTTCCAGAGTAATTAAATTCATAAAATCATTCCTTCAGTTTATTATTTTAGCATAGACTAATAATTAGTTAATTACTAACTTTTGTTTACTTATATGGGATTAATTTAGCAATATAACCTAGATGTTTTCATAAAGTAATCAGAAAATAAATTATATCCATATTTTATTATTCTAACTTTATCTCTTCCTTTAACATTATAACTAATTTCTTCTTAATTTTCATTATTTATTTAAATCCATAGGATTTATTCTAAATTAATACTCCTCTCAATATAATATTAGTAGATTATGTTAAGGGGGAGACTTCTATGGCTAAAAACAATAACAACAAAAAACAGACTGACAAGAAAAAAACTGACAGCAAAAGTAATAAAAATAATAAAGGTAAGAAAAAATAATAAAAAGCAGGATTTCCTGCTTTTTATTATTTAAAAGAATATTTTTTCTATGTTAATGTAATGGAAATAATCATTGAAAAATAGTAAGGAACTATTTATAACATTCATTGCCTACAGTGTGAATATAAATCTTAATCTCCAATGTGTATAGATTCTATGCAACCAATTTCTTTTGCTTTTCTCCTATACTTCTAAGATTTATTTTCAAGACTTTACTTAAGGTTGCAAGAAGTGGTGCTGTTATTAAACTGTCTATAATATGATGAAGAACTGTTCCCACTCCAACAGCTATAAAAGCTACTGCAAAATTTTTAGTTATCATGTAAACTACAATTCCTTCTAAAATACCATGAATTGGTGCTGTTATTGCCATGACTGTGATGTAGCTTAGATTTCTTAAGACTAATCTAGCACCTACAAAACCTACTGCAATATGAGTAGCTGCTCTAGCTGCAATTATAGGGTCTGGAAATGCAAATAAAAAACCAACTGCTGATCCTAATCCAACTACCGCTGCTTCAAAAGGTCCAAGAAACATTGCAATGAATAATGGAACATGAGAAGCTAGTGTTGCTGAAAATGGTGGGAAATATACCCTCAAAAATGGTCCAAAAACTACTGGAATTACTATTGAAAATGCTATTAATAATGCTGTTATAATCATTTTTTTTACATTTGTCTTCATTTTTATTCCCCCTGTACTAGTGTATATACAATAGTATACTATACTAGTACAAGATTGTAAATACACTTGATAAATCTTAACTCTTAATTAAGCTTTCCTATTAGATTAAAATAAAGTGGAATAATTGCATATTATAACTAAAATCAATAATGTTTTTCAATAAAATCCCCTAATAAAAAAATAGCATATTTCTATGCTATAAGGCTTACATCCATATTGAAGTTTTTCAAATAGTAACTATTTTATAAACCTAGAAGTTCTTATTTTGATAATTCATTTAATAAAAAATTTCTTAATAAATTTAAACAAACAGCTTTCCTATATTTTGCTGTAGACCTTGCATCATTAATTGGTCTAATTAGTTCAGAATATCTTCCAACTATTTCACAAATTTTAAACTTTGTATCTTTAATAGATCCCCCTACTAAAGACAATTCCAAATCTCTATCCTTTATAATTACTGGACCTACAGAACCAAAAGCAATCCTTAAATCTCTTATTAAATTGTTCTCCACTTCATAAAAACCTATAAATGATGCCTTTGCCAATGCTGTAGCTCTCCGGGTACCTAACTTATGATAATAAAACTTTTTATTGTTATAGTTTTCTATTATTATTTCTGTTAGTAGTTCATTAGCATTTAATAAGGTTCTTCCTGGTCCAATAATAAACTCTTTTATTGGTATTATTCTCTCTTTGTTTCTAGATACAAGTCTTAACTTTGCATCTAAAGCATATAGTGGCGTTAAAATATCCCCCGCTGGAGATGCATTACAGATATTTCCTCCAATTGTAGCAAGATTTCTTATAGCTGGAGATGCAATTTCTCTTATTACTACTTTTAAATAGGTTGGTACAAGAGGACTCCTTTCTAACTGTGAAAAGGTGCACCCACTTCCAATTATTAAATTATTCTTTTCAGTGAAAACCTGTTTTAACTCCTTTAGTGAATTAATAAATAAAATAGGTTTATCAAATGAGGGTATTGTCCCTGACCAACTTTTTTTCTTAACCATTAAATCTGTTCCACCGTTCATTATAATAGCATCTTTTTCATTGAGAAAATCTAACGCTTCAATAATATTTGTAGGTGTAGTTGCAATCACCATAAACCTTCACCTCTCTCAGCTGCAAGTTTAATAGCTTCAACTATCATTGTGTATCCTGTGCATCTACAGAGATTACCAGAAATGCCTACCCTAATTTCTTCCTCAGTTGGTCGAGGTAGCTTTCTTAATAAGGCTTCTGAAGCCATAATCATTCCTGGAGTACAAAACCCACACTGTACTGAACCCGCATCTTCATAGGCTTGTTTAAGAATTTCAAATCTTTTAGATTCTTTAAAGCCATGGATAGTAATTATATTGGCATTATTCAATGACCCTACTGGAACTAAACAAGAATTAACTAGGTCACCATTAATAATTACTGAACAAGCTCCGCACTCTCCCTGACCACAGCCTTCTTTAACACCAGTAATTGCTAAATCCTCTCGTAAAACATCAATAAGTCTTTTTAATGGATTGCACTCTAAGGTTACGATTCTTCCATCTACGTGAAAAGTTATATTATTCATTATTCATTACCTCCATAAGATATTCTGGAGTAACTGGAATTTTACAAATATCAATCCCTAAGGCATTTTCAACTGCGAGAGCGTATGCAACAGGAGCCCCTATAAAGGTTAACTCTCCAGCACTCTTAGCTCCAAAAGGACCATTTTCATATGGATTTCTTATAGTTGCACTTTCAATCTTTGGAAAATCTAATGCGGTTGGTATTACATAATCTGTATTAGTTCTTTGTATTAATCTACCATTGTTAATTTCTAATTTTTCTATGGAGCCATGTCCAAGTCCTTGAAGCATTCCCCCATCTATTTGACCACGGATAATTTTTTCATCAATAGGTACACCTATATCAAAAACTGCATAAACACCTAAGACTTTTACTTCAAATGTTAAAGGATTTACCTTAACTTCTACTACGTTTGCCCCCCAAGAGTATTCATTATAAGCATCACCTTCAAATTTAGAATCATCCCAATAAAATTCATCTGGAAATTTATAGTTTTCCGTAATCTGTTGCTCTTCGCCACTTATCCAGCACTCTTTTAATTTAATAGCTGCTTTTTGCAGAAGTTTTCCAACAATCATTATAGTTCTAGATGCTACTGTAGGACCTGAATTAGGAACTCTATCTGTATCTGGATTAACTAATATTATTTTGTTAATAGGAACTTTTAACTCCATTGCTACAATTTTTCTTAAAGTTGTTTGGGTACCTTGTCCCATTTCAACATTTGAAATTAATATTTCTACAGAATCATCTTTATACTTTCTTAGTTTTACTACTGCCTTAATATGATCTCGTTCTCCACTACCAGTAAAACCTCCACCGTGAAAAAACAAAGACATACCTATACCCTTTAATGTATCGCTACTTTTATATTCTTTATACTTTTTACTATATTTAGACATTTCCTCAATTCTATCAATTAATTCTTTTGTAGGAACGTAACCTCTATATACCCCACTTGTAGAAGTTAAATCTCCAGTTTTAGCCAAGTTTATTTTTTTAAACTCAAGTGGTGTTAATCCTAACTCTTTTGCTATATACTCCATATGCATTTCTAAAGCAAAGAAACCCTGTGGTGCTCCAAACCCTCTAAACCCTCCTCCTGGAACTGTGTTTGTAGCAATAGCTCTACCTCTTACTCTCACATTGGGAATGTTATATACACCTGTAGCTGTAAACATTGCACGCTGAAGGACTATATTTGTAAGGCCGCAATAAGCACCGCCATCTAATCTAATATCATTATCTATTCCAATAATTTTATTATCCTTGTCAACCAACATGGTAACTTTTATTTTAGATGGATGTCTTTTAGTAGTGCATTCTATGTCTTCATCTCTATCAAAAATTAACACTACTGGCTTATTGCACTTAATAGTAGCAAAAGCAACATGCCCTCCAGTTAATGAAGGATATTCTTCCTTTCCACCAAAAGCTCCTCCAGTTGTTGTTTGTATAATCTGAACCCTATTTTCTTCAAATCCTAGGGCTTCTACCACAGCATCTTTAACATAATACGGACATTGCATTGAACCATAAATGGTTACTTTTCCATCTTTATAACTAGCAGCTACTCCCTGTGGCTCTAGATATATGTGCTCCTGGTAACCTGTCTCATACTCTTTTGTAAAAACCTTATACGCCTCTTTATAAGCTTGTTGAATATCTCCTTTTTTGTAATGATAATCAGCATACAAATTATCTTTCCCGTAAATAGGTAGCTTGTAGCTTGCTTCTTCTATTGTATAAATAGGGTCTAGAGTTTCATAATTAACTTTAACCTTTGCTAATAATTCTGCTATTATATTCTTTTCCTTTCCAACAACTAAAGCTATTGGTTCGCCAATATAGTTAACAGTGTCTTCTGCAAAAAATGGCATATCATAAGTTACTATTTTGACCCTATTTTTATTCGGAATATCATTTTTATCAACTATATAATACCCCTCTGGAAGTTCAGGATATTCTATACTTAAAATTTTAGCTCTTGCCATAGTTGATCTAAGAGTTTTTGCATACAAAAACTCTTCAAAAAACATATCCCCTATATATCTTGCCTCGCCTCTAATTTTATCAGCTGCATCAAATCTATTCATTGGAGTACTTATACAATCGCTAATTTTAAACACCCCCATGCTCTTATTATTTTTCTCGTTGGTTTCACATAATCTCAAAGTGTCAGAGGTACTAATAACCTGCTTTTTTCATACCCTCTTTTATTAACTTTTTCTCCAGTGCAATAATATAATCCTCATAGGTGTCAATATCATATAAAATTCCGTCCCTATTTACTTCTAGCGTTTCAAACCCTATATAATTAATCACTTCTCTCAAATTATTAAAGTTATGATTAATTGCACTTTTTATGCTACTGTCCTTAAAAAGTACAGGATGACCTTTCTTTCCTTTATAAGAAGGTATTATTATAGAAGCATCACTCTTATAATCTAGCATTTTTAAATACACATACTCATCAACCAAAGCATAATCCCCTGGAATAAGAAAGAAGTTGTCGCTAATAACGCTGTTTATCCCTAGTCTTACAGAGCTAAACATGCCACTTTCATATTTATCATTATATATTAGTTTAACTTTTTTATATTTTGATACTATACTTTCAATTAAAGAAAAGTTATAACCACCAACTACAATGATTTTATCTACTACATCATACATATTAACTATACAGTTTTCTATCACTGTGCTTCCATTAAAATCTAAGGCCATCTTATACTTATGAGCTCTAGATGATAGCCCTGCAGCTAACACAACAGCTTCAACTCCCAATATCATACCTCCATATAAAATATTTAGTAAATTAATCTTTTTATTTATTTAGATTTTTTAATTCCATCAAAATTTTCTCAGGTGTTATTGGCAATTCTCTAACTCTTACACCGCAAGCATTATAGACAGCATTAGCAATAGCTGCTGGTGGTGTATCTATTCCTATCTCACCAACTGATTTGGCTCCATAAGGACCTGATGGCTCATAGCTTTCTGCAAATTCAACTGTAAGATTCGTTACATCTTTTCTAGTAGGAATTTTATACTGCATTAAGTTATTTGTTAGTAAATTTCCTTTATAGTTACGTACTACATTTTCATATATGGTCATACCTATCCCTTGAAGAAGTCCACCTTCAACTTGTATTCTTGCTAAATTAGGATTAATAGGAGTACCGCAATCAACTATTGATACATAGTTTTTAACTTCTACTTTGCCAGTTCCTGTATCTACTTCAACTTCTGCAAATGCACCCATAAATGGTGCTGGTGATTTTTCTCCACAATAGGATTCACAAGCTACTAGTTGTTTTTGATTGTTATTGTAGTATAATTCTGTAGATAAATCTTTTAGAGTAATATTATTCTTGCCATCTATAGTTTTTAGAGTTTTTCCATCAAACTCAATATTTTCTTTTAATACGTTAAACTTAAGAGCAGCCTCTTCTATTATCATTCTTCTCATTTTTTCTGCAGTCTTTCTAACAGCATTTCCAGAAACAAAGGTTGTACTTGAAGCATATGCTCCGGTATCAAATGGAGTTAAATCTGTATCAGAAGAATATACAACGATATCACTTGTAGATACACCTAAACCTTCTGCTGCAATTTGCGCAAGGATTGTATCACTACCTGTTCCTAAATCTGTAGCTCCAATCATTAAATTAAAGAAACCACCATCATTTAATTTTAGTATTGCCGAAGCCATATCTATTTTAGGAATTCCAGAACCTTGCATAGCTATAGCCATACCATAGCCTCTAACCTTCTCATTATCTAATACTTTTTTAGGAAAGCTTTCCTTCCAGTTTATTAGTTCTGCGCCTCTATTTACACAATAGTCAAGCTTACAATTTTCAAGAATCATTTCTACGCCCTCTCCCCCTTCACCCATAATTTTAAATACAGGAGAAGTCTCGCCTTCAGTTATCATGTTTATTTTTCTAAGTTCAAGTGGATCCATTTTTAATTTATGAGCTAGTTCATCAATAATAGACTCCAATGCAAAATTTCCTTGAATTGCACCGTACCCTCTGAAAGCACCAGCAGGAGTCTTATTTGTATAAACAACTTTACCACCAAATCTCACTGCATCAACCTTATTATACAAAGGTAAAGTTTTTGATCCTCCTACCATGAATACAGTCAATGCATGTTCCCCATATGCACCGGTATCTGATAATACATCCATATCTATTCCCTTAAGTTTTCCGTCCTTATTAGCTGCTAGTCTTACTTGAAATCTCATAGGATGCCTATTATAAGATGCATCAAATACTTCCGTTCTAGTATAAATTAATTTACATGGTTTCCCTGTTTTTAATGCTATTGCAGCAACAATCATCTCGCCATGAATTGCTTGCTTACCACCGTAGCCACCGCCAATTCTAGGTTTTATAACGCGGATTTTATTCAATGGAATTCCTAGTGCAGTACCAACAATTCTTCTTGCATGCACTGGATTTTGTGTAGAAGAAATAATATTTATCCTACCATGAATATCTAAATAAGCCCCTGAGGAATGAGGTTCCATAGTAACGTGTGCTTGAGCTTGTGTGTAATAAGTTTCACTTAATACAATATCTGCAGTGGCGAAGGTTCTATCTATGTCACCTACACTCATACTGTAGGAGGCTGCTATATTATTTTTAGGATCAAAGCCAATATCAAACATAGAATGACATTCAGGTTCATTATGAATTATTGAAGAATTACCTTCAGCTTTTTCAAAATCCAATACTGGTTCTAACACCTTATACTTTACCCTAATTAAACTTAAAGCCTCCTCTGCAATATTTTCATTGATAGCAGCTACTACCGCAACTTCATCTCCTACATATCTAACAAACCTATCTAAAATGAATTTATCATGTGGAGAAGGTTCCGGATACCCTTGACCTGCTCTAGTTATTGCATTTCTTGGAAGATCTTTATAGGTTAAAATAGTTTCAACCCCCGGTAATTTTAAAGCATCATCCACTTCTATATCTACTATTTCTGCAAAAGAGTAGGGGCTTCTTAAAACCTTGCAAATCAATGAGTCCCTAGGAAGTAAATCATTGGTATATGCTGGCTTTCCTTTTAACAGTCCCATGCTCTCAATTTTTGGAATGGATTTTTTAACTTCCTTCATTTTATTTCACCCCTAAATAATTTTTTATTGCACGAGTATGTCCAACATATCCTGAGCATCTACATAAATTTCCAACTAAGTAATGACGAATTTCATCTACTGTTGGGTTCTTTAACTCTTTTTTCATAGCTAAAATTGTTAATACAAAGCTTGGAGAACAATAGCCACATTGCTCTACACCTTCTGCTGATAGGAATTTACCTAGTTCTTCTGCCTCACTTTGTACACCTTCTATTGTAGTTACTTTATGCCCATCAGCTCTTACAGCAAGGCAAGCACAGGATGGTATTGGTTTGCCATCTAACAGTACAGTGCAAGCACCACAAGATCCAGTATCACACCCTCTTTTTACACTTAAATATCCATTATTTCTTAAGGTTTCTAATAAATAATCATGGGGTTCTACTTGTAACTCCTTATCTAAACCATTAATTTTCAAATTAATAATCATTACAATACCTCCATAAGTGCTCTTTTGACTAACACTTTTGCAACTTCTTTTCTATATAACTCAGATCCTCTTATATCACTGCTAAAGTTGAACTCATCTGTAAGTGTGCTGTATAATTTATCAAAACAATCCTTTGGATTTTCACAATTATTTATCACTTCCATAGATTTATAAGCTACTCTAGCAATGCCTGGCCTAGCACCAATTACAATTTTAAATATATTGGCTGTTCTTGACACAGCTACATTTAGTATTGAAAAATCTGTGGAGGTATTTCTCAAATCTTTGAAAGCGGCTTTACTGTCAGTTTTATTAATTACTATTTTTGTGATAATATCCTTGGGAACTTCTTTTAAGGCTAGGAAATCTTCAAGATTCATTTCCCCCTTGTTAAATAATATAACTTTAGTATCTAAAGCTAATAGTGCCGTTATAAGATCTGAAAACCCATATCTTCCTCCAATAGTCCCTCCAATAGTTACCACATTTCTTAATTGCACTCCCATTATTCTTGAAGCAGCATCACATAAAATTCCTGCGAAGTAATTTTTTAAAACTTCTGACACTTCAAGCTCCCTTAAAGTAGTCATTGCTCCAATTTCAATTGACTCTTCCTGTTCTTTAATATAGTTTAAATTTAAGTCACATAAATCTATAAGCTTATTTACATTTCTATTACCTAACTTAAGATACGCTCCACCACCTAAAATTAAATTACTTCTATCAACGATTAATTCATCATAGGCTTCATTTAATAATTGTGGCCTCAAATAACTATTTATTTTCAAACTTTATCCCTCCAAAAATTTATTATAAAACTCCTGTAATTGCCTGTACTGGACATCGACTTTCGCATAGCCCACACCCGAAGCAACTTTCCTTGTTAACTTGAGCTACTTTATCAACCTTCATTGAAAAATATGGACATACCCTTTCACAGAGTTTGCAAGCAGTACACTTATTTTCATTTATCAGTGGATAAGTCGGCTCAAATTTAATTTCTTTCGACAATCTTGCTTTTTTAACCTCTTCTACAGATTGGAAATTATACTTTTGAAGGGTTTTGGGTAAATCTTTAATTATCTTTTCATACAAGTCTTTTCCCTTTATCATAGCCGAAGAAAGCATTTGCACTCCATCTGCCCCAGCCAATAAAAATTCAACGATGTCATCAGCTGATGATATTCCTCCGACCCCTATAATGGTTATATTAGGAAAAGCCTCTCTTATCATATTAATTATGGCTAATGCAACGGGTTTAATGCTTGGACCCGATGTCCAAACTTGTCCCTTATCATTACCTACTACTACTTTTCTTTTCATAGGATCTATTATCATAGAAGGACCAAGAGAGTTTACAGCAACTACTCCATTTGCACCATTTTCTATTACAGTATTAACAAATCCTATAGGATCTGGCATGTGTGGGCTCATCTTCATAAATATAGGCTTATTAGTATACTTTCTTATAGTGGCTACAGTTTGTCCTATAACACTCAAGTCTTTACCTACATAGTGAGTAGAAATTTCAAAAGCATCTGCATAAGAATCTAATCTTGGAATTAAATATTCCATATCATCTTTTGTGTATCCAGCACTAATTATTAGTGGAATACCTAAATCTCTCTTTAATGGCGGCAATATATCTTCTAGCCATTTTTCACTTGAAAATTCAGACCATAGTTCTGCATTCATTATCTTGTTGTTATCTCCATAAATACAAGGTCTAGGTACTGCAGCTGCATTTACAGATATAGTTTTAGTAACCATGGCTCCCAATCCAAAGCTTTGTAGTATAAGCATTTTCTCATAGTCACCTACAAGTGGTCCTGATGCGGGCATCAATGGGTTTTTTATTTCTATACCACTAATGCTAGTTGTTAAATTCATCCTATCTCCCCCAAACTAAACTCTTTTACTAGAAATGTATAATTACTTACTTTAATATATTCCAAATTTTTTTGGATGTAAGAACACTTTTTTCATATATATCTTCAAAAGGTAATATTGGCCTATCATTCTCCATAAGAAGCTTTCCATTACAAATCACATCTCTTGGAGTAAATCTGTCAAATACACCAAAGAATATATGTGCAAAAATATTTTCATCAGAAATACAGGTTGGTGAGTTATATGGGACAATAATTAAATCTGATACATAGCCTTCTTCTATTTTCCCTATTTTAATGCCTAAATGATTAGAAACATATTCATAACCGTTGTTTATTAACTCCAATAAATCACTAAAATTAAAGTTTCCTGGATCACTATATTTGTTTTTCATTGAGTATGTTAAGTTAAGAAATTCTCTAGTTATATTTGCTCCTAATCCATCATTGCCAATAATACATGGAATCCCATGGGTTTTTAATAAATTATAATCGGGCAGTCCAACGGCATTGTTCATATTTGATGTTGGATTTAAAGCTACATATACATTATGAGCTTTTAATAATTTTGCTTCATACTCATTAATATGAACACAATGTGCAAGTAGAGAGTTTTTAGTCAACAATTTATATTCTTCAAGTCTTTCAACTATTGTTTTCTTATACTTATTTATGGAGTCAACTTCATCTTCCATACTTTCAGCTACATGTATATGAATAGGTAGTTTTCCTTTTCTTTCAGAAATTTTGTCTAGAGTCTCATTACTAAGAGTCATTGAAGCATGCATGCCAAATAAGCTACTACACTCATTGTTCTTAATCTTTGAGAAATTTATATTTTCGTCTAAGCACTTTTCAACATCAAATCTATCACTTGTCTCGAAGCAAAATATTCCGCGCATTCCCAAGTCCCTACATATGCCATCCTGTAGCTTCTCAAGGGTTCCTAAAATATCGCCACCACTAGCATGATGATCTATTAGAGTGGTTACCCCGCATTTTATACTCTCTAATCCATAAACAATGGCACTAATGTAGCAATCATCCTTGACTAAAACACCATCTAATTTCCACCATAACTGCTCTAAGATTTCTGTAAAAGATTTAGGGTTAAAAGGCAAGTTCATCCCCCTAGATAATGATGAATATATATGAGTATGTCCATTAATTAACCCTGGCATTACTATAGCTCCACTAGCATCTATAACCTTATCTAAAAGCTCTTTTTCTATAGTATTGAACTCACTCATTGGCCCGATTTTTTTTATTAAGCGGTCAAAAAGAATGTACACTTTTTCCTTATAATTATTAAAGTCGTAGGTTTTTGCATTAATAATAGCCTTCATTAAATCACCTTCATTTTTCATTAATTATTGCAAAGTACTATAATGCTATTATGACAAATACTAAAAGCATAAGTTTCTACAAGGAGTTTATTATTTAACTCTTATCTAGTTGAATGCTATTCTTCTATACCAAAGCTTTATAGAAAAAAATGTTTTAGATTTCTAATATATATTCTCTGATAAAATCTAATATTCATATTCCATTTAATAATTAATTATTCCTCACCTAATTATATTTGCGAAAACTAGAAGCAACTAAATAAGTTACAGACTTAACATGTCTACCCCTCACAGTAGTTCCTGAAGTAATTCTTTATTTGTAAAAAACTAATAATAAGATAGATTTTTTTAAATGTATATAAATAGGAAAGTATTTCCACAAAGCAATTTATGAACCTGATCAGTTATTTTCTTATGAATTACTTAAAAATATTTTATTTATTTTATAAAAAGTTTGTAGAAAATTTATCTAAATATGAATAAAATCCTTCATATTTAACATATAAATTAAAATGGAATAGGAGGGATATGCAAAAAATCCTGTCATAATATAGCTAAAATAATAAAATACTACTATACAATTTGAAGGCAAAGTATTATACTATAAATTGAAATTGTTAAACTATTTCAAATATAAAAAAAATTCGTTTATTATAATGAAACTAATGCTAGTTTTATTATTTATTTAAAGGGGGTAAATTTTAAGTGTGCTGCAATAGTGATAAAAATCAAATGTTTATGGAACTAGAAGCTTTTATTAATGAACTTCCTAGTAAGGAAGGGGCTTTAATTGAAGTTTTACACAAGGCACAACATATTTTTGGGTATCTTCCATCAGAAGTTCAAGCCTTTGTGGCAGAAAAATTGGAAATACCTGTTTCTAAAGTTTATGGTGTTGTAACCTTTTACTCTTTCTTTACTACTGAACCAAGAGGTAAGAATGTCATTAATGTTTGTATGGGAACAGCCTGCTTCGTAAGAGGTGCTGGAGATGTTCTCAAAGAGTTTGAGAAACAACTTAATATCAAATCTGGTGAAACAACAGCTGATATGCATTTTACAGTGGGTTCATTACGATGCGTAGGTGCTTGTGGTCTTGCTCCAGTTGTAACTGTTAATGATAAAGTTTATGGACATGTTACGAAAGATCAAGTAGAAAAAATTATCGCAGAATACATGTAGTTTTTGGGGGGGATAAATTTGGATAAAATTAATTCTTTTAATGAGTTAGAACAATTGTATGAAAAATACAAAACTTTACTAAACATTAGAAAAGCAACAAGTGCTAGAGATTTTAAACAAGGTGATAGCACTCACAAAATGGAGTTACTAATCTGTGGTGGTACTGGCTGTAAGTCCGCACAAAGTGATTTGATTAAAGAAAATTTAGAAAAAGAAATTAAAGCTGCAGGCCTTGAAGATATAGTATATGTTTCAATTACTGGCTGCTTTGGCTTCTGTGAAAAAGGACCAATTGTAAAAATCACACCCGATGATGTTTTTTATGTTCACGTAACCCCAGCTGATGCTGAAGAAATTGTGAAAGAGCATATTATTAATGGACGAACTATTGATAGACTTCTGTACGAAGAGCCTACTATAAAAGAAAAAGTTAAAACTCAAGATGAAATGACTTTCTATAAAAAACAAGTTAGAATTGCCTTAAGAAATTGTGGACTTATTAACCCTGAAGATATTAAAGAATATATTGCTGAAGAAGGTTATTTAGCACTTGGTAAATGTTTAAATAAATATACTCAAGACGAAGTGATTAACACCATGATAGAATCTGGTTTAAGAGGTAGAGGTGGCGGTGGCTTCCCTACAGGTAAAAAATGGCAATTTGCAAAATCATATGACGCTGATCAAAAATATATCATATGTAACGCCGATGAAGGAGACCCTGGTGCTTTCATGGATCGTTCTATACTTGAAGGAGATCCTCATAGCGTCATTGAGGCTATGGCTATTGCTGGGTACTGTATAGGTGCTACTATCGGATGTGTATATATTAGAGCGGAGTATCCTCTGGCAATTAATAGATTAAGAATTGCAATTGAAGAAGCAAGATCCTGTGGGCTACTTGGTAAGAACATCATGGGAAGTAATTTTGATTTTGATATTCAGATTAAGTATGGTGCTGGTGCTTTTGTATGCGGAGAAGAAACTGCTCTAATACATTCTATTGAAGGTCAACGTGGAGAGCCAACTAACAAACCTCCATTCCCTGCTGAATCTGGACTTTGGAATAAACCTACTTGCGTAAATAATGTTGAAACCCTTGCAAATATACCAGCCATTATAAACAGAGGTGCTAAATGGTATAGCTCTATTGGAACTGCTACCTCTAAAGGTACTAAAGTATTTGCATTAGCAGGAAAAATTAATAATGTTGGACTTGTGGAAGTACCTATGGGCACTACGTTAAGAGAAATAATCTATGAGATTGGCGGCGGAATTAAAAATGGCCGTGAATTCAAAGCAGTTCAAACTGGTGGTCCATCAGGTGGATGTATTCCTAAAGAATATCTAGATATTCCTATTGATTATGAATCCTTAGGTTCAATTGGCTCAATGATGGGTTCTGGTGGAATGATTGTAATGGATGAAGATAACTGTATGGTAGATATAGCTAAATTCTACTTAGAGTTTACTAAAGAAGAATCTTGCGGTAAGTGCACTCCTTGTAGAGTTGGAAATACTCGCCTTCTTGAAATGTTAGATACAATAAGTAAAGGTAAAGGAACCTTAGAGGATTTAGACAAGCTTAAGTATTTATCTCAAACTATTAAGGATACATCATTATGTGGACTTGGTCAAACTGCTCCAAATCCAATATTAAGTACTATGAAATATTTCTATAAAGAATATGAAGCTCACGTTGTAGACAAGGTATGCCCTGCTGGTGTATGCAAAGATCTTATGAAGTATGTTATTACTGATAGATGTATAGGATGTACAAAGTGTGCTAGACAATGTCCAGTTAGTTGCATCAGTGGAAAAGTTAAAACTAAACATGTTATTGATCAAGATAAGTGCATTAAGTGTGGAGCTTGTCAATCAGCATGTCCTGTAGATGCTATAGATTTAATTTAATTGTATAAATAAGTTAAGAAAGAGGTGCCAACATTGAGTTTAGTTACACTTAAAATTAATGATAAAGAAGTTCAAGTTGAGCAAGGTAAAACTATTTTAGATGCAGCTAGAGAATTAAATATTAAAATACCAACACTTTGCTATTTAAATCTTCATGATAAAAAAACCGAAAATAAGCCTGGTTCTTGCCGAGTATGCGTAGTTGAAGTAGAGGGAAGACGAAACTTAGCTCCTGCTTGCTGTACTCCGGTATCGCAGGGAATGGTTATTAAAACTAGTTCCCCTAAAGCATTGAGCGCAAGAAAAACTATTTTAGAACTATTATTATCTGATCATCCTAATGAATGTTTAACTTGTGCTAAAAGTATGAATTGTGAATTACAAGAACTTGCAGCTGAGTACGGAATTAGAAGAATAGAATTTAATGGTAGTAAATCTATAAGTCAAAAGGAAGATAATAACTACTCAATTGCTAGAGATACATCTAAATGCATATTATGTAGAAGGTGTGAAACTGTTTGTAATGAAGTACAAAAGGTTGGAGCCATATCTTCAATAAATAGAGGCTTTAATACCACTATAGCTCCTGCTTTCGGTTCAGATTTAAAAGAAACTAAGTGCACTTTCTGTGGGCAGTGTGTGGCTGTATGTCCAACTGGGGCATTAGTTGAAAAAGATAATACCTCAAAAGTATGGAGAGCTTTAGCAGATGAAGAAAAAGTTGTAATTGTTCAAACAGCTCCTGCTGTTAGAAGCGCCTTAGGAGAAGAGTTTAATTGTACTCCTGGAACTTCTGTTACTGGAAAAATGGCCGCTTCGTTAAAAGCTTTAGGATTTGATAAAGTATTTGATACTGATTTTGCTGCTGATTTAACTATCTTAGAAGAAGCACGTGAATTTTTAACAAGAGTTCAAAATGGTGAGAACCTGCCAATGATTACAAGCTGTTGTCCAGGGTGGGTTACGTTCATTGAAAAGCATTATCATGATTTATTAAACTTACCTTCTAGTTGTAAATCACCGCAACAAATGTGGGGTTCTATTGCTAAGTCTTATTTTGCTGAGAAAATGAATATTGATCCAAAGAACCTAGTAGTAGTTTCTGTAATGCCTTGTATTGCTAAGAAATCAGAAGCTGCAAGAGATGAGTTTACTCTAGAAAATGGAGTTAAGGATGTTGATATAGTAATCAGCACAAGAGAACTTGCTAGAATGATTAAGGAAGCTGGTATAGATTTCAATTCCCTAGAAAATGAAGAATTTGATAATCCTATGGGAGAATCAACTGGTGCCGGTGTAATATTTGGAACAAGTGGTGGGGTTATGGAAGCTGCTCTACGTACTGCTTATGAGTGGTTAACCAAAAACACCTTAGAACAAGTAGATTTTGAAGCTGTTAGAGGCCTTACCGGCGTTAAGGAGGCAACTATCAATATCGATGGTACTGACATAAAAGTAGCTATTGTTAGCGGTCTTGGAAATGCTAGAGATTTATTAGAAAAAATTAGAGCTGGCAATACTGAGTATCATTTTATAGAAGTGATGGCTTGCCCAGGTGGATGTATTAACGGTGGTGGTCAACCATACTCTAATAATAGATTAGATATTATAGAAGGAAGAATGCAAGTACTTTATAATGAAGATAAAGGTAAACACATTAGGAAGTCTCATGATAATCCAGAGATTCAGAGATTGTATGAAGAGTTTTTAGGTGAACCGAATAGTCATAAGGCTCATGAATTACTGCACACGCATTATATTAAAAGATAAATAATTTAAGAAAAATGGGCTATCTCAAAGCTGAATTTTGAGATAGCCCTTTTCTTAAGAACAAAAATTATTAATATATTTTAAATATGAAATGGCTTTATTACCCTGTCTAAAATTCCATTTATCTCAGCAATTGCAACACCAAAGTTTGTTATTGGAATTCCTTTTTCTTTACAGCTCTCTATACGTGACATTACTTCTGCTCTATTAAACATGCAAGAACCACATTGAATTACTAATTTATATTGGTTTAAATTTTCAGGGAAGTCTTTACCAGAGTAGTTATCAACTATAATATTTTCCTCAATAGACTTAAGCAAAGTCGGCAACTTTTCTCTAGCTATATCCCCTTTTAACTGATGATGAGTGCAGGCCTCTGCAATTAAAATTTTATCTCCAGCCTTTAGACTTCTTATAGTTTTTGCTCCTCTTACAAATTCAGCTAAGTCCCCTTTTGACCTAGCCATTATAATAGAAAAAGAAGTTAGAGGCGTCTCTTCATTTATCTTGGAATGTACAATCTTGAAAACCTGTGAGTCAGTAATTACTAAATCTGGCTTATAGTTTAGTAGTTCCAATGCCATATCTAAGTTATCTAATGTAACAGTAACTGGAATAGCCTTGTTATCTAGTAAATCCCTAAGTACTTGAACTTGAGGAAGTATTAATCTTCCCTTAGGAGCTTGTATGTCCTGAGGTGCAACCAATAAAACTTTAGAGCCAGATTTTATTATATCTCCTACCAAATTAGAAGAATGGAAATTTTCTGGGGTGAGCTTAATGATAGAAGACTTCAAAGCTTGTAGATTTAACTTTGCTTCTGCACTAATGCTTACAAATTGTATTTGAAATATAGCCTCTAACAAGCTTAGTTTTTCTATAATATCTTTTTTGCTATCAGCTAAATCAATTTTATTTAGAACTCCAACTATTGGAATAGATTTGCTTTTTAGTGATTTACACCATTCTAACTCTAAGGCAAAATCTTTATTGTCATGAGAAAATTCTTCTAATGAAATTACAAGAATGGCTAAATCTGTTTTATTTATTATTTCCTTAGTTCTTTGAATCCTTAAAGCTCCCATTTCTCCAATGTCATCAATTCCTGCAGTATCAATAAATACTACTGGCCCAATAGGTAAAAGTTCCATAGACTTATACACAGGGTCTGTAGTGGTTCCTTTTATATTAGATACAAGTGCTATATCTTGATTAGTTATAAAATTAATTATACTAGATTTACCTGCATTTCGCTTACCATAGATTCCTATATGCAATCGATTGGCTCTTGGTGTTTCTATCATGATATCTCTCCTATATATTACATTATATTTAATTCTTCTTTAGGCATCTTCAAAAAACAAATAACCTATTTTGCGTTATACTGCGTCCACAGGTTCCTTGACTGTACAAACTTGTTTATGAACTCAAAATATTTTTCTGTTCTTTAACTTGTTATTTAATTTCAGATGCCTTAATCCCTATATTAAAATAAAAGTTCAATTGTAGTGTATTTAGTTCTAGTTTTAGCTTATAGAGAATTGATAGATTTCAAATTTATAACTATCCTTTTTAAGATTAGTTAAAATCTTAAATCTCTTTCACCTTTTTCAATTCTTTTTAGCTTTTCTTCAGCATCTTCTTTTCTTTTTATGTTCGGTATGTCTAGAAGTGATTCTTTAATTAGTACTTCCCCTAGTTTTCTAGTTTCTTCAGTTCCATAATCTAGCATAAACTCTTTTAATGTTAATAAGGCATTGCACTGACAAACATTATTTATTTGCCCACTTTTTGCTAAAGCCATAAATCTATCTCCAGTTCTACCCTCTCTGTAACAGGCAGTACAATAGCTAGGAATATAGCCACTTTTCATTAGACTTTCTATCATTTCAATTGGAGAGCGATGATCTGCTACTTCGAACTGTGGCTTTTCTTCTAAGTCTCTTTGACTCTCTGCATATCCTCCTACACCAGTACATGAACCTGTACTAATTTGAGAAATACCAATATTAATAATTTCATCTCTAAGTTTAGGCTCTTCTCTTGTTGACAAAATCATTCCAGCATATGGAACTGCTAGTCTAAGTACAGCAACAATTCTCTTAAAATCCTCATCTCCAACTAAGTATGGATAGTCTTTTAAGCTCACGTTCTCAGCTTCTCTAAGCCTTGGTACTGAAATAGTATGTGGCCCAACTCCTGTACGTTTTTCTAAATCTTCTGCATGCATTAGCATTGCAATAGTTTCAAATTTATAATCATAAAGTCCATATAAAACTCCTATGCCAACATCATCAATACCAGCTTCTCTCGCTCTATGCATTGCTGTTGTATGAAAATTATAGTTATGCTTTGGACCACTTGGATGCATTCTTTCATAAGTTTCTTTATGATAAGTTTCCTGAAAAAGAATGTATGTTCCAATTTCTGCTTCCTTCAGCTTTTTATATTCTTCTACAGTTGTTGCAGCTATATTTACATTAATTCTTCTTATAGAGCCATTATCAAACTTTAATGAATAAATTGCTTTAATACAATCTAGTACATATTCTAGAGGAGTATTCACTGGGTCTTCTCCTACTTCTAAAGCTATCCTTTTATGTCCTAAGGCTTCTAATACTCTAACCTCCTCTTTTAATTCTTCCATACTTAATTTTCTTCTCTTTAAACTATCATTACAGTGTTTATAACCACAATAAACGCAATTATTAACACAGTAATTACTTACATATAAAGGCGCAAACATAACTATGCGCTTTCCATAAATTTTCTCCTTTACTTCCCGTGCAATTTTAAACATTTCTTCAATAATTTCACTATCACTCACTGATAATAAGACTGCGGCTTCCTTATGAGATAGTCCTTTGGCATTTTTTGCCTTATTTAATATGTCTAAAACAACGTTTTTATCTTTGCTAACTTCTAAGCTTTCATCTATAATTTTCTTTATCTCATCGCTGTTTATAAACTCTTCTGCATTATATTTATTCATTTAATTATCCCCTTTTATATTTAATTTTTAAGAAATTTTTGTTTCACAATTTGTCTATCCCTTAGTTATGGCTGACTTAACAGATACCCCCCTTAGCTTTCCAATTTTACCTGTCATAGCCGATATTTCATCCATTAAGCCATCTACAATAACAGATATCACACTAACCCCTCTATCTCTGTAAGGAATACCAATTCTACCAACTATTATTGCATTAAATTCATGGAGTATGCTATTAACCTCAGTAGCTTTTTCAATATCTTCAATAATTATGCCAACTACAGCAATTCTTTTTTCCATAATCTTCCCACCATTTACAAAAAAATAAACCAACACAAAAAAGTGTTGGTTAAAAACATCTATTGATACAATTTTTCACCACCTTTTTGCTAAGAAATTCTCCACAATCAGGTATTATTATTTTCTAAATCTCAACTGAAAGATTTTCTCGCAGTAAAGAGTTCAAATTAATTATATAAATATTCTGAACAATTGTAAATAAAATTTATTCGACAATTGTTCAATTGATAACTTTCCTATTTAATATTATAAAAAAATGGCACTAAAACAGGGACAAGGGAACTCATAATAACACCATTAATAAATGAAATAACAGCTACCTCAGGGTTTGTTGCTTTAGAAACTAAGGGAAGAGTTGTGTCCATAGATGTTGCTCCTGCTGGTGCTATAGCTGAATAGGTGTTTAGCCTCTTAGCTAATATAGGTATTAAAATTACAGCAAATATTTCTCTGAAGACATTGGTTAAAAAAGCTATTGCACCTAAAGCTTCTCCTCCTAATTCCTTTAACATTACTCCAGATAAACTATACCATCCAAAGCCTGATGCAACAGATAAACTTTCATTTATAGCCATATTAAATAACAAACCAGTAACGAGTCCCCCTATGAGGCTTCCCACTATTCCACCAAAAGGAACTAGTAATACTTTAACTCCCATAGCTTTAAGGTCTTTTAAAATAGTTTTGTTAGATCCTATATCTATCCCTACGCAAAAAATTAATGCATAAAGAGAAAAACTAGCTATCATATCAAGACTGGATATAATACTAGAAGGAAAAATAAAATACCCACAACCAATACCAAGGACTATTGCCCCTAAAATTATTAAAGTCATACTATTTACCCTCCTCTAATTCTTTATTAAACTTAACTTTTACTATAGTGTTTTCCTCGTTTTTATCTGAAACTACATTACCTTTCAAAAACCTAGAGCTAAGAAAATAAACTAAAGCAATGCTACACAAAATAGTTAAAGTAGCAAAAGCAAATGCTTTAACACCGATAACTGGTAAGTCGCTTATTATATTATCATTAGCTCCTATTGATGCTCCCATTGAAAACAGTAAAAATATAACACCTAATTGTTGAAGTTTTCCATTGATTTTCTTTTGATTTTCATTAAGTTTTACTACGTAACCTATAAAGCTGCCTAAGCACAGTGCAATAATAATTTCCAATCTAATCCCTCCCTAAAAATACACCAATTATTATAACATTGTAAATAAGTTTTGTCATATAAGGCACTAGCTGGCATCTGTATGTCAATAATAAATTCTAAAGCTCTCATGCGTTTAATATATTTATTATATACTGAACATAATAGGAGGCACATATGAATGATTTTTTTGTTCCCTTATATATTAACGATGAAATTCTACTTAGTTTATTTAAAATAGCAATAGAAAGATTTATCGAAGTAGAAAAAATAACAAATAAGCAAGAGGTAATAATTAACTCCAATGTACCATTATGTGAATTAACTTGCGGAAAAATTCTTCAAGGTACTGCATCTGTGCAATTGTTACAAGGCTATACTAGAAGAACCATACAAGAAATCGAGAAGTCCACAATTACTACCTATATTAGATTAAGAGACATAATGGATAAAAATATGTTTTTAAAAAAAATTATTTCTAAGAGTGATTTAGACTATGTTCAGGATGGTGATATTGTGGAGATTAAATGTAAGATGAAGATGAATTCTCAGCTAAAAAAAATTCAACATGTTATTGATATTTTAGAAATAGAAAGCATTTTAGATGAATGTAATTTAGATAATTCTTTAAAATCAAAGATTAATTATAAAGCTCTGCTCAATTGGTTTAAAAGTACTCTTCAAAATGTTAAAGAATCAAAATGTACCAAGTATGTAACTGAACCTCTATTTAATTCGGATATTAGAGGGATTATACCCATTCAAAATAAATATTCCCTAATGGACTTAGATTGTAATTATCACACTAATATAACTGTGGTGGGTAAAGTAAGTTCCATTGAGCGAAGTTTAAAGAATAACAAAACTGCCCCAATAGGCACTGAAAGTTGTTTTGATTTTATCAATGATAAATTATCCTCGATTTTCAGCGAACAATTTATAGATAAATTGAATATTGATAATTTAATTGAGGAAGAAATTAATAGCTATATGGAAATTCTCCCCATAATCATATATGTTTAGTTTATCTTACTTCTATCCTTAACCTAGATATCCAATAATGCTACAATAATTTTTATATGTAATCTAACATCACACTGTACAATGATTCTTTGACTATAATAGAACCCTTCTAATATTAGTAGAAATAGTGAGTACTAAATACCTTAATACTGAATAAAAAGATTACTACTTTAAACTTTAAAATAGTAATCTTTTTATTTCTATTCTACTCATGAATAGGATTCTATGCCACGTTTAATAATAAAATTTCAATGTGATCCTATAATATAGCTTATTGCTTCAATTGATCTACATATCCATTAGATTCCTTCGATAATCTGCATAAAGCTTTCTTAACTTTTTCATTTCGCTATCTAATTCAATTTGCAATTCTGATAATTTTTCATAATTATTACTAGAGATTGCTTCCCTTATTTCAGTAAATAAACTCTTCCTAGTATAACTATCTTTCATTATTTTTTCTTTAATTTTACTAATTTTCGTCCATTTTTCTAAGTCATACTCTGTAAGGTCATCACTGTCCCCTCTTTTTGTACTTCTTATTTCATTCATATAATTTACAATTAACCTATGCTCTATCTCAGTTACCCATCTTGTTAAAATAGCAATTTTATAGCTATTTATTATTTTATCTGTAAAGATGCTTCCTTCTGTAAGTGTTTCTACCTTTTTATCATCATTAAAACCTAATAAGTTCTCGAAAACTGTTTTTGGAGCTTTACCAAAATAACTTTCTCTTTCCTCTTCAGAATAATGTTCAAATACATCTTCTTCACTTCTGTAGCTTCTTGAGTACTCTAAATATTCACTCTCTACATTTGGATCTTTTGATAATTCTTTTAATAATTCTTCACAAGTCTTCTTGTTTTTCAGTGCATACTTAATTCCTTGTATCATTGCAAGATTAATTGCTGATAAAGCTAAATATATATTAGTATGAGGGTTAGGGGAACGAAGTTCAAATCTAGTTGCCATAGGATTCTCTAAGTCCCTAATAAGTCCTATTAAAATAGTTCTATTTCTTGAAGGTTGGGTTTTACTATGTCCAAGGGAAGTAACAATACATACAGGTGCCTCAAATCCTGGTCTTAATCTTCTAAAGGCACCATTGGTAGAAGAAACAAAGGGGTTTATAACCTCATAATTCTTAAGAATCCCCATTAGTGCACCATAACCTATTTCACTCATATAATCATTTTCCATACTATGAACTAAATTTATTACTTTACCACTTTTTAGCTTTAGATTCACACCCACATGGAGATGTTTTCCATTGCCTGCTACTTCATCTACAGGTTTTGCTTGAAATGTTACATCCAGTCCATTTCTTCTAAAAATCTCTTTTATTACTTCTCTTGCTAAGAGTTCATTATCGCAAGCTTGTATAGCAGAAGAATATTTCCAATCAATTTCAAGTTGCTCCATTATATGATTAAAAGAACCACCTTCCGTAAGTTTAGCTTTTACCCCTCCAACTTCTTTATGCCCCATTTCTGGCTCTAAGCCATAGTTTTCTAGCATTGTTAAAGCTTGCTCCAAGGCCGTTCTAACAACGCCTTTAGTTCTTTTCCAATATTGCTCCTTTAAAACTTCTGATGTAGATAACTCCTCTAGTTCTGCAAAATCATTTGGAGTTCTAACCCAAAACTCAAGCTCTGTAGCTGCAGTTATGAAAACTTTATCAATATCCTCGTAGGATAAATTCATCTTATTTAAAAATTCTGGATTTTCTTCTAGTAATTTTAATAATTCCTTATTAAAGAAGTCCACTGAATTTTTTAATATATTTCTAGAGTCCACAGCTATATTATCATGGTAAAGATGACAAGGTACTCTTAGAGTGCCCACAGGCTTGTTTGTTTTATGATCAATATTTTCAAAGTTATAATCTACGAACCAATCGCATTCTAAATCAACTTTCATATCAACTTTTGCGTTATTTAAGGAAGCTATTTCTGGAAGATTTACTGATGAACCATCTGTTTGAACAGAAATGCCATACAAAAATGTTTCAATATTTTCTATAAAATTTTGAATAGGAATTTTCTCATCTGTATCATTACCTAAAAAGTCTATACCTATTAATGAAACAAATTTAATTTCCTTATGTTCCTTTAATGTTTGTAATAACTCCCCTTCCTTGTGGTTTTCTTTTTTAATTACGTATAACAAATCACTGTACATTTAAATTCCTCCCTACTCTTATGTATCAAACCCTGAAAAATTATTAATCAATTGTATCATATATTTCTTGAAATGTATATGAATTATGAATAACCTATAAACACGTTTATATTTTAACAATTCCTAGTAATTTACATTAAAGTATACAAATCCTTATATCTATAACCTTTATTGTTTTATGAATATATCAAACTCATCTTAAGAAATTAGCTATCTGAATTTACTTCTATAATTTCTGGTTTTTCTTTTACTATTAAAATTACAATAGATTTATTTTCATATTTATGGTTTAATAAATTTATAATTAAAGGAGGTTTTATAGTGAAACTTTTATTTTTTGATACAGAAACTACAGATATAAGACCAGGCAATATATGCCAGTTATCATATATATTAGTTGATAATAATACTAAACCTCAATCAACTATTGGTAAAAATTTCTTTTTCACTGTAGAAGATATGAGTTCTAGCGCTGAAGATATCCATGGATTTTCTTTAGAAAAACTTTATGAACTGAGTAATGGAATGTACTTTGAAGATCAACTAGAAGGCTTTATACAAGATTTTCTTGAGGCAGACATTATTATTGGCCATAATGTTAATTTTGATTTAAAATTCTTAAACCACGAATTAGAATTTTGTGATATTCAACTAAATACTAGGCATAACTTCTGTACCATGAGTTATTATAAAGATAAATGCAAACTAACAAATGGTAAGGGCGGAATAAAGAATCCTCGATTAGAAGAGGTAATTACTTTCTTAGGAATTTCTAAGGAAGATATTTTAAGCAAGTGTAATGAGTTATTTGATGGCATAGGTGATTACCACGATGCAAGATTTGATACTACTGCTACATATTTAGTTGTAACTATGGGCATTAAAAAAGGATTAATTCCTAAGGGGTATTTTTCAAACTTGGCACAAAAGTAAAGTGTATTAATTTTTATTGAACCTTTTAGTATAAAATATTAGAGCTTAAGTATTAGCATATTACTTAAGTTCTAATATTTTATACAGATAAATTTATCAAAGATAATAAAGATTTTTTTATATTTTAAAAGGATTTTTAATATATTTATAGTAATTAGATATTATAACTATATTAAATTTAGGGGGGACTAGGGATATGTTAATAATTAAAAATGCTACTATTCATACTATGGCTAATGAAAATTTCCAAAATGGAATGGTTCTTATTGACGACGGGAAAATTATTTCTGTTGGAAGTAATTTTGAGGTTCCTGAAACTGCTCAGGTAATTGATGCTCACGGTGGATTTTTAATGCCTGGAATGATTGATGCTCATTGTCACGTAGGTATGTGGGAAAATGCTATGGGCTTTGAAGGCTCTGATGGAAATGAAGCTGTGGATCCAGTAACACCACATCTAAGAGCAATTGATGCTATAAACCCTATAGATAAGTGCTTTAAGGAAGCTTTAGAAGCTGGTATTACAACAGTTGCTACCGGTCCTGGAAGTGCTAATGTTATTGGTGGAACCTTCGTTACTATGAAGACTCATGGCAGAAGAATTGATGATATGATTATTGATCCATGTACCGCAATGAAGGTAGCTTTTGGAGAAAATCCTAAAAGAGTATACAACTCTCAAAAAAAATCTCCTTCTACAAGAATGGCAACAGCAGCAATTCTTAGAGAACATTTAATTAAAGCTAAAAACTATATAGAAAAACAAGAAAAAGCTTTAGAAAACAAGGAAAAAGCACCTGAATATGATATGAAGTTAGAAGCTTTAGCTAAAGTAATTAGAAGAGAAATCCCACTTAAAGCTCATGCCCACAGAGCAGACGATATTTTAACAGCAGTAAGAATCTCTAAGGAATTTAATGTTGATATTTCTCTTGAGCATTGCACTGAAGGACATTTAATTGCTGATTACTTAAAGGAAGAAAATCTGAAAGCAATAATAGTAGGACCTACTTTATCTGATAGGAGTAAAATCGAGCTTCAAAATTTGACCTTTGAAACTCCATCGCTTTTAAATAAAGCAGGCTTGAAGGTAGCAATTATGACTGATCACCCAGTAATTCCTCTACAGTATCTACCAATATGTGCCGCTCTTGCAGCTAGAGAAGGTATGGATGAAGAGGAAGCATTAAGATCAATTACAATTAACGCCGCTAAAGCTCTAAGTATCGATAATAAAGTTGGTTCAATTGAACCCGGAAAAGATGCAGATATAGTTATTTATAATGGGCATCCCTTTGATTTAAGAAACAAGGTGAAATTTGTAATGATCAATGGCCAGGTAATAAAAAACGAACTTTAAAATCTATTAAAAACTTCTTAGTAACAACTAAATAATAATAGAAAAGCCAAACCCCTACTATATATAAATAGGGGTTTTTTTCGTTGTTAAGTATTTTTTATTTCTTTGTCATTAATGCCATAACTTACATATCCAAATTATATGAAATAAATTAGACTTTATTTAAAATTTCTATATAATAATAAATATACTTAATACTTGCTTATAATTTAAGTAACTGCTTAATTTAAAATATATATTATGAGGGGGATTTGTATTCATGAATAAAATTAAAAATAAATACATTCTTATACCGATATTTACTGCACTACTTTCTCTAGTGGCATTATTAGCTACTACTCACAAAACGAATACCATGAACTACAAGTCTTATCCTGAATTTCTAAAGGATACTTCAAGTTCTGTAGTTTCTACTGTTGAAATTAATGCATCTTCAAAAATAAATGTACTTTTAAAGGATGGAACTAATTATGTTACCGATAATCCTAACAGTATAACTTTAAAAGAAGATTTATTAAGCAAAGGTATAGAAGTGAGAGCATCTGCTGCTATGCCTATAGCTCAAAGAATCCCAGTTACAATTTTAGGGTTATCTTTATTATCTTTAATTATTCTAGCAATTAGAAATTCATCTATCAGTGGAAGTAAAATTACTTCAATTGAAGCTTTGGATGGTCAAAATATTGCTAAAGAAAAGTTTAATTTTCACTCTGTTGCTGGCAACGAAGAGGCAAAAGAAAGTCTTAAAGATATCGTTGATTTTCTAAAAAATCCAGAAAAGTATGCCTCATACGGTGCTAGGATGCCTAAGGGGGTTATTCTCTATGGAGATCCTGGAACTGGAAAAACCCTTCTTGCAAAAGCCGTTGCAGGGGAAGCTGGTGTTCCTTTTTATGCTGTATCTGGCTCCGATTTCATTCAGGTTTATGTAGGTGTTGGAGCTAGCAGAATTAGAAACCTATTTAAGAAAGCTAAGACTCATGGTAAAGCTGTAATATTTATAGATGAAATTGATGCTATTGGAAAACAAAGGGATAGTGGTAAAAATGGCGGTAATGATGAAAGAGATCAAACCTTGAATGCTCTATTAACTGAAATGTCTGGGTTTAGTGAAAGCTCTGGAATAGTTGTTATGGCTGCTACTAATAGGTTGGACATGCTAGATTCTGCATTATTAAGACCTGGTCGATTTGATAGGCATATAGAAGTAGCATTGCCAGATATAGCTGCAAGAGAAAGGATTTTAAATCTTCACTTGAAAAATAAACCAATTAAAAATGTAGATCTAAAAGATTTAGCACTTAAGACAGCTTATTTCTCTGGTGCTAAATTGGAGAGTTTAACAAATGAAGCTGCAATACTTGCTTGTAAAGATAACTCTCAATATATAACAGATGAATATTTTGACAAGGCTTACTCAATTGTATTAGCAGGTTATGAAAAAATTGAGAGAAGTTCAATGAGCGAAGTAGATAGAAGAATAACTGCTTATCACGAAGCAGGACATGCATTAATATCTTTATTAAAATTACCTGAGGAAAAGGTTTCGAAGGTTACTATTATTCCTACTTCAAAAGGAGCAGGAGGATATACTTTAAGTTTACCTAAGGATAGTTCATACCAAAATCTAGATTATCTTAGAAGAAGAATAATGGTATTATTGGGTGGCCGTGCAGCTGAAGAAATAGTATTTGGTAAAGATAAAATTACTACTGGAGCTTTTAGTGATTTGAAACACACAACAAATATGGTGAATAATATGGTTACAGAATATGGTATGGGTAAATCTCTAGGACTTTTAAGATTGTCAGAAATGAATAACTTCATTAATAATAGCGATATTAGTAGTGTAATTGAAGAATGCAAAGTTACAGTTGATGAATTATACAATATGGTAAAAGTAACACTAATAGAAAATATGAATACCTTAGAAATTATTGCTACAGAACTTTTGGAAAAAGAAACGCTTCATCACAATGATTTGATGAGTCTAGTTGACATAGACATTGCCGTTTAAAAACAGTATATAAAAGACTTCTGCCCTGGTGAGTGAAAGTAAACTTCAATTTTATATTCACTGAATAAAATTAAATTTGATTGTAATTCACTAAAAAGGAGAGCTTGTTTTATAAGCTCTCCTTTTTACAATTTATTCTACTTGTTCATCATAAACTATTTTTGATATTTGCGCTATTGTATCATAAGTGTTACCTAAATTCTTTGTCATAACAACTAAAATATAAGGTTTTTTTCCATATATTATTCCCACATCATGAACGTAATTTCCTGTATTATCTTGATAATCCCCAATTTTATGAGCAACATTTTCTTGTGGTATTAACTTGTCTAACCTATCATGAAAGGAGGTTTTTTTCATAAGTTCTACTATTTTTTCATAATGAGGATTATTGTTTGGATTAAAATATAAGTGTTTTAATATTTTCATTGTATCTTCTGCAGTAGAAAAATTCCCTTTTCTGTTAACTTCATGGCCTACTATTGCTTCTATGTAATCATATCTTCTATTATTTCCAAAATATCTTAAAAGCATATTTACAGCAACATTGTCAGAGTAAATTATCATACACTCATTAATATGTTCAAAGGTTTTGGGTTTACTTAAATCTTCATATCCAATGCCACCAAAACTAGCTTCATAGTCTCCCTTTTTGTATAACATGGTACTTTGCTCCGTTATTTCCCCATTATTAATAGCATCGTATAACATCATAGATACAGGAACTTTCACCGTGCTTGCAGCTTTTAATTCTACTGTCTCGTTTATATTAAAGTTTTTTCCTGTATTTATATCATAATAGCTTATTGATACCTTATTAATATCATCTCCAAGATAATCATTAATTTTTGCTATCATTTCTTCAATATTCTCATCAGTTATTTTGTTTATACTTAAGAATTTATTAATTTTTGCTACATGAGGAAAAATATCTTCATGTTTTAAAAGCTCCTTAGAATTGATACTCACATTAACATTTACTGTGGGTTTAGATGTAGAACCCTCAGTTGAATTATTATTAATCCTATCAATAATTACTCCTAATGCCAAAAGAGTTAAACTACATGCTATGACTTTCATGTAAAATAATCGCAATTTCTTTTTCATTTTTTTAGTCAGCTTTTTTCTTTTGCTGCGTTTATCCAAATTATCTCCCTCCTAAAAAAATATAATAAGTTATGTAAACATTGTCCCACGTTTTCTTTAAGTATGCAATATCATATATTATATGTAGCTATTTCCATATTGCTTTACTTTTAAATTTTACTTATATAAAATTTAAAGTGACTAAATGCCTAAAAAACATTTAATCACTTATTGCTACAAGTTTTGAACTAAATTTCTAATCCATCTTTTAGATTTAAATCTTGGAAATGCTATAATTAACTTCACTACTTCCTCAATATAAACCATCCCAACCACAAGATAAACTGGAAGTTTTAGAAGTACAGCACCTAAAAATGCTAAAGGGACACCGATTCCCCATACACTTCCTATTTCTAAGATTAAGGAAAACTTAGTATCTCCTCCGCTTCGCAGAATTCCTACAATAAATAAAGCCGTTAACATCTTCACTGGTATAATCATTGCAAATAATTTCAAAATCACACTAGTATCTTTAATAACTTCTGGTTTAACATTAAAAAATGATAAAATAACACCACTACCAAAGAACACCATTAAACCAAGAACTAATCCTACTGATAAAGATATCTTAATAAATCTTTTTCCAAGGATCATAGCATTTTCTTCTCTTTTTGCACCGATTTCTCTACCAATCATTATTGCACAAGCATTAGCCAATCCAAAAGCTGCTACCATAAAAATATTTTGAACTGTTCCTGAAATTTGCACTGATGCAACAGCTTCTGTATTTATTTTTGCATAAGCTACCGAATACATTGTCATGCCAAGGGCCCAAAAAAATTCATTTAATATAACTGGATAGATAGTCTTTACTATACTGAGAACAAACTCCTTATTTAAATCAATTAGTTCCTTAAGTTTAGCTGCGAGTATTCCATTTCGTTTATAAATTATGCTAACTATTAAAGTAAGTTCTACTGTTCTTGAAATTAATGTAGCAATCGCAGCCCCTTCAACCCCTAATTGTGGAAAGCCAAACTTACCGTAAATTAGTAAATAGTTTAAAATTGTATTACAGCCTAATGCAGTAGCACTTGTAACCATGGGAATTTTAGGCTCTCCAGTACTTCTGCAAGCAAAGGAAAAAGCAAAACTTATACTAGTTAGTATATAGCTAAAAGCAATTATAGAAAGATAGCTTCCTCCAATAGAAATAACCCTGGAGTCCGTACTAAAAAACTTCATTATAGCTTGTGGAAATACCAGTGCAGCTACTGTAAATAATAATCCTGTAGCTCCTCCTACTAAGATGCACAGACCTAGCACTCTTCTAATATTTTTATAATCCTTTTTCCCGAAAAATTGAGAAATGAAAATTGCACAACCACTATTTATTCCAAAAGTAATTAAGGAGTATAAGAAGAAAAATTGATTAGCGAGCCCCACCGCTGCAATTTCAACTTCTCCTAAACTACCTATCATCACTGTATCCACCATGTTTAAAGATGACGAAATTAAATTTTGAATAGTGATTGGAAGTGCTAAAGAAAGTAAGGTTTTAATAAAAGTCTTTTTATCTAGCAAATTTTTATCCATGTAATAATCCCCCATATTAGCAATCTAGTCCTATAATTCCTGTACATTATAGCATAGGATAATAAATTGTTCTACATTGATATTAAATGATCTTAAATATCAAATTATAGAATAAACTCATTTGCATTCCCTTAGTTATATATGTTAATTCTATAAATATAATTAAATATAAAGTACTTATTAGGAGAAGGAATTTATGAAAAGCAAACAAATATATATAGGACTTACTTGTTTAATAATAGGTGCCCTATACTTTCTATATCAATATGATGCCAATGTATACTTTAAAACACTTAAATATTGGCCAATATTCATACTGCTCTCTGGAATATTAATTGAGTTTGTAGCATTGAATAGCCATGCTTATAAACTATTTTTCTTCCTTTCTGGAATTCTTATTGTGTATGGATTCATGTACACAATCAATATATATAAAGAGTTCTATTACTTTTCTTCCCATATATCTATATTTTTTCTATCCCTGAGCCTAGGACTTTTAAACTACTATATTTTTGGAAGTAAAAACGATTATATTTTATCTATTGTACTGCTCCTAATACTGATTTCTATATTTATCTTTTTATTCCCTATATATGAAAGGTATTTCCCCATAATTAGCTTTAAAGCTTTGCTTCCAATATTATTGATAATTATAGGATTCATATTAATACTCAATGGCTTTATAAATAGGCAATAAAATAAGAGGCTTAAGTCTGCCTCTTATTTTATTGCCTTTACCCTAATACATTAGCATTAATTAGATCTTTAGCTTAATTTACTTAATTCTACAGCAAGCCTAGCTCCAACCACCGCATTATTATAAACTAATTGAATATTAGACTCTAAACTTTCACCTTTAGTTATCTCTTTAACTTTTGCTAAAAGGAAAGGAGTACTTTCTTTACCTTTAATACCTTTTTCCTCTGCTTCCTTTACTGCATTAGTTATTGCATTAGTTATTACATCAAAATCCATTGCATACTTTTCGGGTATTGGATTGGCAACTACCACGCCACCATTTAAACCTAAATCCCACTTAGCTTTAAGTGCTTTTGCAAGATTAGCTTCAGTATCCACTCTATAATCAACCTTGAAGCCTGACTTTCTTGTATAAAAAGCTGGCAATTCATCAGTATTAAAACCTACCACTGGCACACCTTTTGTTTCTAAATATTCTAAAGTTAATCCAATATCTAATATAGATTTTGCTCCTGCACATACAACTGCTACATTTGTCATAGATAACTCTTCTAAATCTGCAGAGATGTCAAAGGTTTCTGTAGCACCTCTATGAACTCCACCAATACCGCCTGTGGCAAAAACTTTGATTCCGGCTAATGCTGCAATTATCATTGTTGAAGCAACGGTTGTAGCACCATTTAATTTATTAGCAACTATAAAAGGAATATCTCTTCTACTAGTTTTTATAACATTCTTCTCTTTGCCTAAAAATTCTATTTCCTCTTCTGATAAGCCTACTTTTAATCTTCCATTTATTATAGCTATCGTTGCAGGTATTGCTCCATTTTCTCTTATGATACTTTCCACTTTAAGAGCTGTCTCTACGTTCCTTGGATATGGCATACCATGAGAAATAATTGTAGACTCTAGAGCCACTACAGGCTTTCCTTCCATTATAGCTTTTTCAACTTCCACATTAATATCTAAATAATTTTTTAACATAATCCAGTCTCCTTTAATTTTTTATTTACACTTTCAATACATATATTGGGATTTATAGTGTTTTCATGACATATTGTTAATAGTGAACATCCAACTCCAAATTTCGCAGCCTCATAAATTGAATCATTTCTTAAGGTGCTATATATGACACCTGCTAAGAAAGAGTCCCCTGCTCCATTTGCATTGATAACTTTAACTTTAGGACTTCTCAAATATCCTTTAGTAACACCATTGGAATAATAGATACCTTTCTCACCAAGGCTAATAAATACATTCTTAACCCCTTCATTTAAGAAATATTGTGATGCTTTTTCAACATCCTTTTCATTTTTTATAGAAATTCCTGAGAGTATCTCTGCTTCTAGCTTATTTGGTTTTATAGTATGAAATTTCCCGATAACATCTTTAGCTTTAATACTTTTTGTTGCAGAAACAGTATCCAAGAAAAATTTAGTGTTCTTAAAATTTGTAACAACATACTCAAGTACATCCTTAGGAATATTAGTATCTATTACACATATTTTTGAACTTTCAATCACATTTTTTTTCTGCTTAATAAATTCAATAGACATATTCTCAAATATATCCATTTGAGAAATAGCTACCTGCATATCACCATTATTGTCTAAAATAGACATATACACAGAAGTAGCATAACCTTCTAACTGTAAACTATTATCTAGGTTAAGTCCTAATATCCTACTCTCATCAACAATTTTATTTCCATATAAATCATCACCTAAAACTGTTATTAGCTTTGTATTAACACCTAATCTAACTAGATTTTCTCCTATATTTCTTCCAACTCCTCCAAGGGAAACTTTGATTTTTCCAGGATTAGAATCATTAGTTCTTAAATTATCATTGGAGAATCCTAAGATATCCATATTGGCGCCACCAATAATAGAAACAAAATTTTCCTCATTAATTATATAACCTCTTCCATTAATATATCCTTTTTTAATTAAATTAGTTATATGAACACCAACAGATGACCTAGTTATTCCTAATAATTTAGCAAGTTCATTTTGTGAAATCAATGGATTGTTTTTAATTAGATATAAAACTTCCTCTTCTCTATTTGTCATACCTAACTCCTTATACACATTTGCTTATTTTATAAACTAATCTTTATATTTAATATATCAGGTAATAATTTAAAAATCAATATCATAAACCTAAATTATTTAACATACTAACTAATTATGGATAAAAATACATACTTATTGCACCTAAAGGTATTTCGAGTTATAATAATTTAAAGTTGTATTTTATAACTTATTTAAAAAAGTATTAAAACTTATTGCGAAATGGAGGGTCATTATGGGACTTTTAACTTTCAAAAGAGGAATTCATCCGCCTCATGGAAAACATTTTTCTGAAAGTAAATCAATTGAAAACTATCTTCCAAAAGGAGATTTAGTTTTCCCAATGTCTCAACATATTGGAGCTCCTTGTGAGCCTTTAGTAAAAAAGGGCGACAAGGTTCTTGTTGGACAAAAAATAGGACAAGCAACTGGATTCGTTTCTTCTCCTATTCATTCAAGTGTTTCAGGGGTAGTTAAAAACGTGGCGCCGGTTCTTCATTCAAACGGCACAAAGGTGATGTCAATTATTGTAGAAAACGATCATCTTTATGAAGAAACAGACTATAACCCAAATAAAGATTTTCAAAATTTGTCGAAGGAACAACTTTTAGAAATCATTAAAGAAGCTGGTATAGTTGGACTTGGTGGTGCATGTTTTCCAACACATGTAAAGCTTTCCCCTGCTGCAGATTGCAGTATTGATAGCATTATCATTAACGCCGCAGAGTGTGAACCTTACCTTACTTGCGACCATAGATTAATGCTTGAAAATTCTGATGAAATTGCAGAAGGTTTAAAAATCCTTTTACATATGTTTCCAAACACTAAAATATATGTAGGGATTGAAAACAATAAAAAAGATGCAATTGACGCTATTAGTAGAGCTATTAGTACCTTAAGTAATGTTGAAGTTGTAGCATTAAAAACTAAGTACCCTCAAGGTGCTGAAAAACAACTAATATATGCAACAACAAAGCGTGAAGTTCCATCTGGAAAATTACCTGCTCATGTTGGATGTATTGTGCAAAACGTAGCTACTGTTCATGCCATTAGGAATGCAGTAGTACTTGGAAAACCTTTAACTGAAAGAGTTATTACTGTTACTGGAGGAGCTATAAATACACCTAAAAATCTAAGAGTAAAACTTGGAACTTCACTAAAAGAGTTAGTAGAAGCTTGTGATGGTTTCGTTACAGATCCATCAAAGGTAATCTCTGGTGGCCCATTAATGGGTACTGCTCTATTCTCTTTAGATACTCCTGCAATAAAGGGAAGTTCTGGAGTATTATGCCTATCTCAGAAAGAATGGGATATAGAACCTGAAAGTAGCTGTATAAGATGTGGAAAGTGCATTGATGCCTGTCCAATGTTCTTAATACCATCTAAATTAAATTCAATGGTTCTTAAAGGTGACTATGATACTTTCGAAGAGTATCACGGCGTGGACTGTATCGAATGTGGATGTTGTACATTTGTGTGTCCTGCAAAACGTCACTTAACTCAAACCTGTCGTGAAGGTAAAAGAAGAGTCCTAAGTAAGAAAAAGAAATAATAGAGGTGAATAGAATGTCAGAGAGATTATATACCGTATCGACGTCTCCTCATATAAAATCTAAAGATACTGTTTCCACAGTAATGAGAGATGTATTAATCGCACTACTTCCGGCTGCAATTGCAGGGATTTACTTTTTTGGGCTTAATGCACTATTAGTAATTTTAACCGCTGTTGGTTCAGCAGTTTTATCTGAATATGCTTTTCAAAAAATAACTAAGAGACCTATTATGATAAAAGATTTGAGTGCAGTAGTAACAGGATTGTTGCTAGCATTTAACGTACCACCTACTATTCCACTATGGATGGTGGCATTAGGTAGTGCATTTGCAATTATTGTAGTTAAATGTTTCTATGGTGGAATCGGGCAAAATATTGTTAACCCAGCTTTAGCTGCAAGAGCTTTTTTACTTGCTGCTTACCCTGTGAGAATGACTACATGGACTTTAGATGGTACTACAGGAGCTACTCCACTTGGAATTCTAAGAGGTGATGGTGTCGCTGCTCTTCCAAACATATTCGATGTATTCGTTGGAAATATTGGAGGTTGTATTGGGGAAACTTCAGCCTTAGCATTATTAATTGGTGCTGCTTACCTTCTATATAAAAAAGTTATATCTTGGCATATACCAGTAAGTTATATAGGAACTGTATTTGTACTTACTACTTTACTAGGTAGACAAGGATTAATGTCAGGTAATGGTTTATATGAAATCTTCCTAGGTGGATTGATTCTTGGAGCTTTTTATATGGCTACAGATTATACAACTTCTCCAATGACTAAAACAGGTCATTTAGTATTTGGTATAAGTTGTGGTATTTTAACTACCTTAATTCGTTTATATGGTGGTTATGCTGAAGGAGTTTCTTACTCAATATTAATTATGAATCTATTTGTTCCATTTATTGACAAGTTCACAAATCCGCGTGTATTCGGGGGTGGAAAATAATGAAAGAAAATTTAAAGTTAGGAATTAAATTGCTTATAATCGCTGGAATTGCTGGGTTACTTTTAGGTTATGCATATGAAATAACAAAAGGTCCAATTGAAGCTAAAGCTAAAGAAGAACAATCCTTAGCAATGAAGGAGCTCTTACCAGCGGCAACTGATTTTAAAAAATCTGAAAAGAATTTCTCATCTGATGCAAATATATCATCAATTTATGAAGGAAATAAAAACGGACAACTTTCAGGTTACTTATTTACAGTAAAATCTAGTGGATATGGTGGACCAATTACAATGATGATAGGTATTTCAACTGAAGGAAAAGTTGAAGGAGTTAAAATATTAGCTCATACCGAAACTCCTGGCTTAGGATCAAATGCAGAAAAGCCTAAGTTTAAAGATCAATTTAAAGGAAAATCTGCTGAAAAGGAACTAACTGTTGGAGGCGACATACAAGCTATGACAGGTTCTACTATTACTTCTAAAGCAGTAACTAGTGGAGTTAATTCTGCAATTAAATTTTATAACGATCAGTTGAAAGGAGCTAAGTAACCATGAGTGTGTTTGGTGAAAGAATGAAAAAAGGCTTGATTGAAGAAAATCCAGTATTCATTCAAGTTCTTGCAATGTGCCCTACACTTGCAGTAACTTCAAGTGTTCAAAATGCAGTTGGAATGGGACTCGCAGCCACTGCTGTTCTTATAGGCTCAAATGCTGTTATTTCTTTACTAAGAAAATTTATACCTGATAAAATTAGAATACCAGCTTATATAACAGTTATTGCTGCCTTTGTTACATTGATTCAATTTTTGGTACAAGGTTATTTACCAGCTTTATATAAAGCACTTGGTATATTTATACCACTTATAGTTGTTAACTGTGTTATTCTAGGTAGAGCAGAAGCTTATGCTTCTAAAAATGGTGTTTTACCATCTATCTTTGATGCTATAGGTATGGGCCTTGGATTTACACTGGCATTAACAATTTTAGCAACTTTTAGAGAAATTTTAGGAAATGGAACTTTTTATGGAATTCAGGTTCTTCCTACTTCCTATGAACCATCTATTATAATGATTCTTGCTCCAGGAGCATTTATCACTTTAGGCATACTACTAGCTTGCTTAAACCAATTTAAAATAAACAAAGCTAAAGCAGCTAAAACCACTAAATAAAGAGGTGAACAATTTTGGAATTAATTAGTATTTTTTTAAGTGCTCTATTAGTCAACAACTTCGTTTTGGCTAAATTTTTAGGTATTTGTTCCTTCCTTGGAGTTTCTCAGAAAACTGAGACAGCAAAAGGGATGGGGTTCGCTGTTACCTTTGTTATGGTTCTTGCAACTATAATGACATATATAGTTAATGTATTTATATTAATCCCATTAAATCTTCAGTACCTATCAACATTAGCATTTATTCTTGTTATAGCTGCTCTTGTTCAGTTTGTTGAAATCGTTATAAAGAAAACTAATCCAGGACTTTACAGAGCCCTTGGAATATTCTTACCTCTTATAACTACAAACTGTGCGGTACTAGGGGTTGCTGTAATAAATATGGACAAAGGTTTTAACTTAGCTCAAGGTATCGCAAACTCTTTAGGAGCTGCCTTAGGCTATATGCTAGCAATAGTTTTACTTGCTGGATTAAGAGAAAGAATGGAAGATAATACCAATATGCCAGAAGCATTTAGAGGATTACCTATTTCTCTAATTACTGCAGGACTTATGGCTATAGCATTCTTTGGATTCAGTGGATTAATTTAAGGGGGTGCCATAATGGAATTGACTAATTTGATTGCACCAGTGGTAAGCTTAGGTGGACTAGGAATAGTTTTTGGTTTACTATTAGGATATGCAAACGATAAATTTAAAGTAGACGTAGATGAGAGAATTCCTCTTGTAAGAGAAGCACTACCAGGAGCAAACTGTGGAGGATGCGGTTTTGCCGGATGCGATGCTTATGCTGAAGCGGTAGTAAGCGGAACAGTAAAACCAAATAAATGTACTCCAGGTGGCGCTATGGCAGTAGAAAAAATTTCTAACATATTAGGTGTTATTACTGAAATTAACGATCCTACTGCTGCTTACGTAAAATGTAAAGGTACATGTACTATAGCAAAAGAAAAATATACTTATCAAGGTATTATGGACTGTAATCAAGCTGTAATTAATCCTGGTGGTGGTTCTAAAGCCTGTGAATTTGGTTGTTTAGGATTAGGATCTTGTGTTAAGGTTTGTCAGTTTGATGCACTAGAAATTATAGATGGAGTTGCAAGAGTTAATGAGGAAAAATGTACATCTTGCGGTGCTTGCGTCAACGCCTGTCCAAAAGGATTAATAGAAATTACTCCAGTAAATTCAAGGGTTAGAATTCAATGTAACTCTAAGAATAAGGGAAAAGAAGTTATGGATACTTGTGGAGTAGGTTGTATTACTTGCGGATTGTGTGTTAAAAATTGTCCAGAACAAGCCATCACAATGACCAACAATCTTCCTGTAATTGACTATAGTAAATGTGTAAATTGTGGCATTTGCGTAGGTAAATGTCCAAAGAAAACTATAGAAGACTTAAGGTCATCTGAAGACCTTAACGCTGTTAAGTTTACTTCAGAGAGTACATCAGTTTAATACTTAAATTAATTATGATATAATTTAGAAGACCATCTAGGTCTTCTAAATTTATTTTGAGGTGATAATATGGAACAAAGTGGTATAGTTAAATCAATTAATGGCGATATAGCAAAAATAGCTTTTGTTAAAAAAAACGGCTGTGGTGGTGGCTGTTCTGGCTGTAAATCCGGTTGCCCCGTAGATACTGTAATTTTAGATGTTAAAAATACTGAAAATGCTAAAATTGGTGATTCTGTAGTTGTTTCCTTAGAAGATAAAGCCTTGTCAAAAATGAATTTTTGGGCTTATATATTCCCTACAGCCTTCACAATAATTATATTGCTTGGAAGCTTATTTGTACTTAACTCTTTAAATGTATCTAAATATGAATTGTACTCAGGTATATTGTCTATGTTAGCTATGGTTATTGCCTTTAAAATTGGTGGAATTATTAGCAAGAGAAAAAATACTGCTGACTTTAATTTAAAGATGCTAAAAATAATGACAAATTATAGATCATAAAAGTTATCAGAAGAAGAGTAATATTTAATGAGATATTACTCTTCTTCTCGCATTTGACATCTTTACCACTTATATGTATACTCATGTAGTATATGAAAAATCTATAAGTAGAAATTGGAGGTTTTAATATGAACATTGCTTCAATGATTGATCATACTATACTTAAACCTGATGCTTCAAAGGATGCAGTAATACAAATCTGTAATGAAGCTAAAGAGTACAAATTTAAATCTGTGTGTGTTAACTCCTATTACACAAAGTTAGTAGCTGAGGAATTAAAAGATAGCGGCGTTTTAGTTTGTACTGTTGTTGGTTTCCCTCTTGGTGCCATGGAAACTAAATCTAAAGCTTTTGAAACAGCAAGAGCTATTGAATTAGGTGCAAATGAAATAGATATGGTAATTAATATTGGTGCATTGAAAGACAAGAACTATGAATTAGTTTTAAATGATATAAAAGAAGTTGTTGATACAGCAAAAGGAAAAGCAATTGTTAAAGTTATTTTAGAAACTTGCTTATTAACAAATGAAGAAAAGATAAAAGCTTGTCAGCTATCTCAAGAAGCTGGTGCTGACTTTGTAAAGACTTCTACAGGATTTAGTACTGGTGGTGCAACAGTAGAAGATATTAAACTAATGAGAGAAACTGTAGGCCCAAATATGGGAGTTAAAGCTTCTGGTGGGGTTAGAACTAAAGAAGACGTAGTTTCAGTAATCGAAGCTGGTGCAAATAGAATCGGTGCTAGTTCTTCTATTGCAATTGTTGAAGGTTTAGCAAACTCTACATCTGGATATTAATAGTTATTTTAAGTTTACTATTTCAAAAGAGTATGATATTTATTTATCCTACTCTTTTTTTTATTTTTGCTAAGATATTCATCGCATATCTCCTATCTTTTTTTAAATCTAAATTGTCCCCTCTTATTCTTATATAGTTCTTAAAATTAAACCCAATAATTAGATTCATAATAATATCAAGAATAAAACTTCCAAATTAATTATTTGTTTAGTTTTCATTAATATTAACTGTTTACAGTATTTAATAAATTTTAATTCTATTATGCTTATTTAGAAAATTATAAAAAAAATTTATCAGATTTTTCAAAACATGTTGAATTTTTTTTATAAACTAGTTATAATTAATATAAAATTAATAATTTTGTTAAAATGTTGTCATTTATTAAGAAAACGTTTTATCAAATTTAATGGGGGGTATCATACTTATGATCGCATTACTAAAAATTTCCCCTGTCTTTTTAATGGCAGGACTTATGATGGCCGATGTAGATGCACTAGTTGCTGCACCAATAGCAACTATCTATGCAGCTATTATTGCAGCTTTAACAGAAAAGTTAAAGCTCAATGATATTGTTGACGCAGCAGTAGATAACGTAAAACATCTACAGTTAGTTTTCTTCATTCTTATGTTTGCTTATGCAATGGCAGAAGCCTTTATGGCAACTGGTGTTGGTGCAGCTATAGTTAACGTATCCTTATCACTTGGACTAACCGCAAGAACTGTTGCAGTTGTAGGTTTCTTAGTAACATCTGTACTATCAATTGCAACTGGAACCTCTTGGGGAACTTTTGCCGCTTGTGCTCCAATTTTTCTGTGGTTAAATCATATAGTTGGAGGAAATATTTTACTAACTACTGCTGCTATCGCAGGTGGAGCATGTTTTGGAGATAATATTGGACTAATATCAGATACAACTGTTGTTAGCTCTGGAATTCAAAAAGTTGAAGTTATTCATAGAATTAGACATCAAGGCTTTTGGTCTTTATCATGTTTAGTTGTTACAGCTATTATATTCTTTGTAGTAAGTAATGTAATGGGACTTCCAACTGAAGCTTCTACAGCTGCTAAAGCTATCGAAGCTATTCCGCAGGAGGTTTGGGGCCCACTTGAGGCAGCAAGACCATCTGCAGTTCAACTTCTTAATCAAGTAAAAAATGGAGTTCCTATTTATATGATTATTCCTCTTCTACTTGTTATAGGCTTTGCAATTAAGGGAGTCTCAACTCTTGCTTGCTTAGGTATTGGTATTGCGTCATCAATTATTCTAGGATCCTTTGCAGGTACTGTTGAATCAACTCAAGCATTCCTTGATATGATGAAAACAGGCTTCTCTGACGCTGGATCGTGGGTAATTGTAATGATGATGTGGGTTGGAGCCTTTGGGGGAATCATGTCAAAAATTAATGCTTTCAAGCCTTTATCAACCCTTGTATTAAAAATTTCTAGAAATGTAAGACAACTTATGTTCTGGAATGGTGCCTTATCATTAGTTGGTAATGCTGCCTTAGCAGATGAAATGGCTCAAATAGTTACTGTTGGACCAATCATAAAAGAGCTTGTTGAAGAAAATGTTGAAGGTAGCGAAGAGGCAATGTACAAGCTTCGTTTAAGAAACGCAACTTTCTCAGATGCTCTAGGAGTATTTGGATCCCAATTAATTCCATGGCATGTTTATATAGGGTTCTATGTAGGTATTGCAACTTCTGTTTATCCACTACATCAGTTTGTTGCACTAGATATTATTAAATTTAACTTTATGGCATATGTTGCTGTATTTTCTATATTAATACTTACATTAACTGGTTTCGATAGATTTATACCTAAATTTGGCTTACCAAGAGAGCCTGAAGTTAGACTAAAAAAGAAATCAGTTTCAAAAGATAATTCAATATCTGCTTAATAAAAAAGACCTCCACTTTCAATGGAGGTCTTTTTTATTGAAAATATATAAGATGTTATTTATTCTGCAAATAACATCTTATGTAGTATTAATACTATTATTTTTGCGCCTCAATAAATTTAGTTTAAAGCAATTAACTGCTGACCATTATTCCTCCATTTATATGAATAACTTGCCCTGAAATATATGAAGAATCTTCACTAGCTAAGAATACATAAGCACCTGCTAATTCTACTGGCTGGCCTGGTCTTTTCATTGGTGCTGTACTTCCAAATTGCCCCACTTCCTTAGCTGAAAAGCTTGCAGGAATCAACGGAGTCCAAATTGGCCCAGGAGCTACAGCATTTACTCTTATGTTCTTATCCACCAAATTCAAATGAAGTGATCTAGTAAAGGTAACTAAGGCTCCCTTTGTACATGAATAGTCTATTAAGGTTTTATGCCCTTCATAAGCAGTAACAGAAGTGGTGTTTATTATACAGCTACCACTTTTCATATATTTTAAAGCTGCTTTTGTCATATAAAAGGTTCCAAAAATATTTGTCTTGAAGGTTCTAATTAATTGTTCGCTGGATATTTCCACAAGTGAATCCTGTGGGTGTTGCTCAGCTGCATTATTAACAAGAATATGAATATCTTTAAACTCACTCATTACTTTCTCTATAGCTTCGTTACAAAACTTCTCATCACCAATATCTCCTGAAATCAACATGCATTTTCCACCATAATTTTCAACAATAGTTTTGGTTTCATTAGCATCCTCATGTTCATCAAGATACATTATTACTATGTTAGCACCTTCTTTAGCATAAGCTACAGCTACAGCTCTACCTATACCACTATCGCCCCCTGTAATTACTGCAACCTTATCAACTAGTTTACTTGAACCTACACAGTTTGTATCTTCAAAAATTGGTCTTGGATTCATTTCTGCTTCAATACCTGGTTGCTTATTTTGATGCTGTGGTGGCATTGCCTTAGGAAAATCCATTGGATTAAGTTTTTTTGGTCCCATCTCTCTCTCTCCTTTACAATCCATTCATAGATAGTATAGGTAAATTTATAAAATTTAAACATTTATGTAGAAAGATACTCACACAAATTAATTAAGCTAGTAAGAAATAACTTCTTACTAGCTTAATTATTAAAGTTTATACTTATTTTGATTTTATCTTTAAATTTTTATCTGGAAATTTAATTATCCATTTCCTCGTCAAATAGTCTGTCGTACTCTTCAACTACCATGTTAAATTCATCCTCATCTTCAACCATTTCGTAAGATGCATCTGTTCCTTCACCAGAAATTTTGTAAACAAAAGCTTCATCATCATTATCTAATGGTGCTAAAAGAGCATAATTTTCGCCATTAACAACAAGTTCCTCCACAATTTCAAGCTCAACCTTTTCATTAGTATCAGGATCTGTTAATGTAATAATATGTCTATCATCCATGCCAATCTCTCCTTCCATTATTTGCTTAAATTAAAAACTATATTAATTATAGTTGATAGCCTGCCAAATTACAATATTTCTTTGCAAGTTCTATTAATAATTCCCTCTTATTATTTTCTTTATCTCTAAGCACACAACTTAATAAGTAATTTAAAACTTCTCCTAAAAATTTTCCTTTCGTAAGTCCAATAGTTATTAAATCATTACCGTCTATGGCTAAATCTTTAATGTACAATGGCTCACCTTTTTTTAGAATTTCTTCACATTTACTTTTTAAAATTACTACATTATTATAGGAGATGTTATTTGATAAACCAAACTTTATATTTGCAAAGATTAAAGAAAATAACTCATTCAAGTTTTTTTCTCCAACTTGGGCGATAAATTTTTTTATAGCCTCTTCTGAGTGAACTTCAAAATTAATATTGCAATATTTTAATAGTATACAAGTATTGTTTATAGTTAGATTATCAAATTTTAGTCCCTTAAGAATTGTCCTAGCAATTGTCTCAACAGTTGTGGTATCATGTCTGATATCTTTATTCAGGTAGTTATAATTAACATAGATGATGGTATAAATTATTGCACTAAGTCTCAAAGGTAAACTACTTTCTAATGAATCTAGTATGAGAAAACCATGTTTAAATATACTACTATAATTTTTTTTGTTTTTCTTTACTTTTATTATTTCATCTATTTCAGGAATAATGAATCCTATAAGTTTTAAATCGAACAATTTCTTCATTCCATAAGATGGCCTATTTGATAATATAATTTTTACAAACTCTTCCCTTACTCTTTCCATGCTAATATTATTTAGGGCACTACAAGAATTAATTATTGCCTCCTCAACTAGTTTATCTATAGAATAATCAAGTGTTGTTGAGAATCTTACAGCTCTTAGTATTCTTAAGGCATCTTCCTTAAACCTATGTTCTGCATATCCTACAGTTTTTATACTTTTTTGTTCTATATCCTTCAAACCATTAAAATAATCCTTTAAACCTTGTTCATCATTATAAGCCATAGCATTTATTGTAAAGTCTCTTCTTCCTAAATCGTCTTTCAGCTTACTTGTAAAAAATACTTCACTTGGACGCCTACTATCTAAATATTCTCCTTCGATTCTATAAGTTGTAACCTCATAACTATTTTCTTGTATTAAGATCGTTACTGTTCCATGTTTAATACCGGTATCAACTACTTTGTAGCCTAAGTCTATAAATAAGTTCCTTACCTGTTGTGGTTTTGCACTTGTTGTAATATCCCAATCACTAGGGGTATTACCTATAAGACTATCTCTAATACATCCACCTACAGCAAATGCTTCAAATCCTTTAAACTGTAAGGCATTTATAATTAATCTTACATCCTTCGGTAATGCAATTATCTTCTTAATATTTTCCGTATAAATCAGTCCTTTTAAGCAGTTATTTCTCCTAATATGTTAATTTCCTGAATTTTTTTATGTATCGAATTTAATAACTCTTTCCTATGTACTAGATTATTTTCGAAATCCATATTATCAACATTAATCTTTAGTATTGGGGAAATATTATACTGTTCAAAGTAATCTTTATAATTATCATTAAGCTTTTCCCAGTATTCTCGTTCAACTATTTTCTCGTATTCTCGTCCTCTTTTATTTATTCTTTTCATAGCCTCGTCTACACCTATTTCTAGATAAACTAAAAGCTTAGGAGCCTTACAATGTTCTATCATATTTTCAAAAAGTTCCATATATAAATCAAATTCTTCATTTGACATCTCCCCTGCATCTTTTAACATCTTTGCAAATATAATATCTCCATAAATGCTCCTATCCATAACAGCATTTTTTATTTTCGAAGCATCTTTAATATTTTTAAATCGTTTGTTCAAGAAGAATATTTGTAGTGGAAAACTATACCTTTCTCTGTCATAATAAAACTTCTCTAATATAGGATTATCAACTACTGGTTCTTCAAAAGGAACATAGCCCTCTTCTTCTAAAATATTCATAAGAGTGCTTTTTCCTACTCCAACAACTCCATCAATAACTATCATATCCCAATATCCTCCTTGTCCAATTTTCTTTAAGCAGCTTTTATAAAACTCCATGGTAGTTTAACTCCTCATATATAAGATAAAATTAGTAAAATTGTAAATTTAAATTGCTAGTACTAAAGCTAGAAATTTTAACCCATATATTATTCTATAACATTTAAATAATCTATGTATATATTAGTATAAGAAGATGCTTAAAATTTTTCAAGGAAAATCTATGAAAAATGTAAAATAGGGTTTGCTAAAATTAGCAAACCCTATTTTTTAAACTTTATAACCATCTCTACGAGTATATTCTACTGATTTGTTGAGCTCAGGTTCTTCAATTGTAGAAACAAATTGGTTTTTACTTACTTGTCCTTCACTTTTCATACCTTTTTTTAAGAAATCCTTATTGTTTGCTGCTTTAGCTTCTTCTCTAGTTGCCATAAAATTACCTCCCTTTCATATTGTAAGAACTAGTCTCCTTGAGAATTGAATTTTTCTAAAACTCTGTTAAATTCCGCACCAGCACCAATTGACATATACTCTACTTCTGTAGCACTTCTTTTTACAGCCTTATAAGCATAAGCTTCATTGGAATCCTTTGGACCAGCTATTACATATTCATTGGAACCTAATTTTACCACATCAATAAGTTCTAATTCTATCCTTTTACCTGCATCATTATAAACTGTTATAAATTCACTATGGTTCATGTTATCCCTCCTATAGTATTTATACAGTTATAAGATGTGCATATTTCACTAATAATATTTATAGTTTCTAAATATTATTGATTTCTTTACTTATAAAATTATAAAAACTTAAAAGATCCCCTGAATTACTGAAACTCCCTTGAGCACGGTTTTTACTGCCGCCACCCTTTCCATTGAAGGTTTTTATATGCTCTTTAAAAACTTTTCCACAATCTATGGAATTATCATGATTTACCAATAAAAGAATAGTATTGTCCACAGTTGTAGCTATGAGTGCATCTACATTGTTTTCTCCTAATAATTTTCCTATTTCACTAACTTCTTCAAAGAATTTCTCTTCATATACCTTTGAGTAAACATTACCTGAAAAATTTAATAATATATCCTGAACGTGTAGTTCACAAAATTTTGATTTTAAATCGCTTATAGTTTTACTCTTTTCTTTACCAGTTTTTATCATTGAATCAACTTGTGATATTATGTTATCCTCATCGGAGGACAATAGTTTAACCAATTCTGAAATAATTTCATGTTTTTTTGCATAATCATTTAAAGCACGCCTTCCGCACTTGAAGTATATCCTTGAATTTCCTTTATATTTTTCTACTTTTATAATTTTCAACATTCCTATTTCTGCCGTAGTATTTACATGAGTACCACAACATGCACTATAATCAGTACTTTCTATCTCAACAATTCGTATATCCTCTGTAACTGTAGTTTCTTTCCTAATAGGAATTAAATTTAATTGCTCTTTATTTACTACGGAACATTTTACTGGCATATCCTTTAATATTGCCTCGCTGCAGAAATTTTCTACTTCTTTAATCATTTCTTTTGTTATGCTAGGTAAGGAAATATCAATAGTGACGTAATCTTCACCTAAATGAAAACCTATATTTTTACCACCATATAGCTTAAAGAAGGCAGCAGATAATAAATGTTCACCACTATGTTGCTGCATATGATCAAATCTTCTTTGAAAATTAACCTTACATGACACAATGGTCCTATCTACATTTTCGTCCAATACATGATAAATAGTGTTATTTTCTTCATAAACATACTCTACCTTACTTCCATTAATTTCTCCTAAATCACAGGGCTGTCCTCCACCTTCAGGGTAAAATGCAGTTTCTTTTAAAACAATATGATATTTATTTTGGTGTTTTTTACTTTCAATAATTTCACTTGTAAATTCAGTTATGTATGGATTATTATAATAAAGTTTAATTGTCATGATATCCTCCTACAATTATGCTATTTATGTTATAAAACAACTTCTTAATATATATAAGTAAAAATGACTAACAGAAAAAGTCAGTCATTTTTTGCTTATTTAACTTTATTTAAATTAATTATTCTTTCTTTTATTCTCTTTTCATAACCTAACCCTGTCGGGTTATAGTATACAGTATCAATTAATTCTTCAGGCATATACTGCTGTTTCACATAATGTTCCTGAAAACTATGTGGGTATTTATAATCAACTCCATTACCAAGACTACTAGAGCCATTGTAACTCTTATCTCTTAAATGAATTGGTACTTGTGCTATTCTTTTCTTTTCAACATCCTCTAGTGCTTTATTAATTGCTACATACGAAGCATTACTTTTTGGAGCAGTGCTTATATAAGTTACAGCTTGAGCTAAAGTTATCCTAGCCTCAGGCATACCAAGAGTTTTCACTGCATTTAAAGCTGCATTTGCTATTAAAAGCGCATACGGATCTGCGTTACCTACATCTTCTGAAGCAGCTATAAGCACCCTTCTGGCAATAAATTCTGGATCTTCTCCCGCATAGAGCATTCGAGCTAAGTAATGAATTGCCGCATCAGCATCGCTTCCTCTCATACTTTTTATAAAGGCAGAGATTACATCATAGTGTGAATCCCCATTTTTATCATAGGTTATGTACTTCTTTTGCATACATTCTTCAATAATTTTCAAATCTATGTTTATTATACCTTCATTATTCTTTGCAGTAGTTAAAACTCCTAATTCCAAGGCATTCAAAGCCCGTCTTGCATCTCCATTAGAGTTTTCACAAATAAAACTCAACGCCTCCTCTGATAGGTTTATCTTTATGTTACCATATCCGAGCTTTTTGTCATTTAATGCAATGTAAATTATTTTCTTAATATTATTCTCACTTAGAGGCTCTAGTTTAAACATCATTGATCTTGATAAGAGTGCCTTATTAACTTCAAAAAAAGGATTTTCCGTAGTAGCACCTATTAAAATTATAGTTCCTTTTTCCACATGAGGTAAAAGGGCATCCTGTTGACTTTTATTAAATCTATGGATTTCATCTATAAACACAATAGTTTTTTCTGCCTTCATTATTAAATTGGTTGAAGCAACATCAATTACTTCTCTTAAGTCCTTCAATCCACTTGTTACTGCATTTAGTTCTATAAAATTAGATTTGGTAGTATTAGCAATAACTTGAGCTAAACTGGTTTTACCTGTTCCTGGTGGTCCATATAGAATTATAGAAGTTAACCTGTCACTTTTTATTGCTCTATAAAGTAGTTTTTCTTCTGATAGTATATGTTCTTGACCAACATAATCTTGTAAAGAACTAGGCTTTAACCTTTGTGCTAATGGAACATTTAACAAATTCGCTCCATTATTATCATTTTCATTTTTTTCATTATGGTTGTCTAGTTGAAATATCGAAATGTTTTCAAACTTACTATTCATAATTTCACCTTAAAATTATTTTGTTAATGGAGCCTTTAATACTTGGACCATTTCATATTGTTTGCAAATTTTATTCCCAAATACCTCTTTAGAATACTCTTTTGCCTTGCTTATTGCATTTTGACTTAATTCATTTCTATATGCTACATCGTTTAGTATCTTTAAGGCTTCTTCAACAAACTCATCCTTTGTATTATAGGCAAATCCATTATGATCATTAATTATCACATTATCAATACATTGATCATATTTACATAGTACTGGTACACCACAACTTAATGCTTCTATATAGGTTAACCCTTGAGTTTCACTAGTTGATGCAGTTACAAATACATCTCCCACTTTATAATATTTATAAATCTCAGTTGGACCTATCATGCCAGTAAAAATGATTTTGTCATCCACCTTATTTTCTAAAGCTACTTTTCTTAATACTTCTAAATAAGGTCCCCCTCCTACAATTACGAGTTTTACCTTTTGATCTACTTTAACAAGTTCAGCAAAGTTATTAATTACTTCTTCAATATTTTTTTCTTCTCCAATCCTACCTACATATACGATAACTTTATCTTCCTTATGTATATGAAGTTTTTCCTTTAATTTTTCTTTTTCAGCATCTAGTAAATCTACCATAAATCTTGATAAATCTATACCAGTAGGAACTACTGAAATGTGTGTATATACTCCATAACTTATAAGTGTTTCTTTAACTTTAATAGTTGGAGTAATAACTAAATCAACCTTATTTAAGATTCGCTTCACTATTTTTCTTAAATTTTCCTTAGTAATCAATTTTCCTTTAAATAAATATTTTAAGTAATCCTCATACATCGTGTGATAAGTATGAACATGTGGAATTGAAAGCTTTTTAACAATATATCTTGCATATATCAAAGTAGTAAATTCAGTTTGTGAATGTACTATATCAGGCTTCCATTGTATTATATCTTTTATTAACGAATCTTTAATAGTGGCACCAATTCGGGCTCCTGGATAAACTTTTATAGCAATGGATTTTAGAAAATATACATTATCATTAACATAAGACTTCCCATTACTTGAAAGTGTCAGAATTCTTACATCATGCCCTTGTTTCCTTAATTCATTATATAAGTTCATCGTAGAAGTTACTACGCCATTAACCATTGGCGAATATGTGTCACTAGTTATTAGAATTTTCATTAATATACCTCCATTTAACCCCTTAGTAAATTGAATTGCAATTTTAATACTAAAGATATATTAAAGTAGTAATGCTTAATGCTTAATGCAATATTTACATAGAACTTTTATTTAGTCTAATCTATATCACCTGAAGATATTATATCACTACCACTATATGGAATCAATTATTGTAGAATAAATTGTTTATTATTTCAAAGGAGAGCATTAGAATACTATATTCGTGCTTCTCCTTTGAATTAATTAATGAGGTTGTGAACAAGAACCTTCAGGTTTTAAATTTGCCAAAGTTGTTAATTTCGTTATTTACCAAATGGACATATTGGATATTTGCACTGATCACACTTTAAGCATAAACCTCCATGTGCAAGTTTATTAATTTCTCTTCTACTTATCTTATCTCTTGCCATAACCCTTGGTAGTATTAAATCAAATACTGTGGTTTTATTAAACATGCCGCAAGCAGGTAATCCCATGATAGCAGTATTATTCCAGTATGCTAACATAAACATTGCTCCTGGAAGCACTGGAGAACCATAGGAAATAACCTCCGTACTACAATATTTTATTGCTGTAGGAGTAACATCATCCGGGTCTACAGACATACCTCCAGAGGTAATTATAACATCTGTACCCTTCGTAATAAAACTATTAATAGCTTCTGTTATTTTATTCATATCATCAGGGACAAAAACAGTCTCTAGAATGTGGCAAGGAAACTTATTTAACTTATTCTTAATTACAGATTCAAACTTATCTTTAATTCTTCCTTCATAAACTTCTGTACCAGTAATTATTATACCAACGGTTAAATTTTTAAAACTTTTTACACTAATAACATTTTCTGTACTAGCACATATATCTTCTATAATCTTTATATATTTCTCTTCAATAGCCAGAGGGATTATTTTAGTTCCTGCTACAATATCCCCTTTTTCTACTTGAGTATTATTATGAAGAGTACTTAATATTATATTATCTATATCATTGATTTCTTCTAGTGCCTGCAAATTTATTTTAAGTACTCCTTTCTTTTCTGCTCTTATATTTACCTTTCCTTCACTAGGCTCATCAAAATAGACCCCTGAACTACCATTGATTACAGCTTGTCCAATTTTTAAAGCACACTCATCTTCATGTAATAGTCCCTTAGATAAGTTAATTACATAAATATGATTTTTTCCTATATTTTTCAACTCCTCAATATCACTATCAGTAATGATATGCCCTTTTTTAAATGCTACTCCCTTGAATTCTCCAGGAACTATTTTTGTCAAATCATGTCCAATAACCATGCCAACAGCTTCCTCTACCTTTATAAGTTCCATAATAATTCCCCCTAAAAAATTTAAAATAAATATATTACCATAATTATACATTAAATGCAATAATATGTATATAATGAAAGAAAACTTCTTACTTAATTTAGGTTAAAGCTAAATTAAGTAAGAAGTTAATTATTTTTTATTGTCAATAAGTATTAAATTATTAAATTTTATATTTCTTGTTGTGATTTTTAAAATATTCTTATATACTCTTTTATTTTTCACTTCAACTATTTCACCCATTTTTATTTTTTCTATAATGCTTTCTAGTTTTTCTGGAGGATTAACCTTCCTATATGGATCATTTCTCCATATAATTAAATGCTCAAATTCCTCAATTGTAAGCACTTTCCTCTCTTTATCCTCTAGTCTTTTTATTATAATTACTATAAGATAAAGCGCTAGAATTAGTACTATAAAACTGACATATTCCATAAATTTCTCTCCTTTGCTAAATTCCATATTAGTATTTCCAAATATCAAATTGTTATGCAAGGGCTATTTTAGAATATTTTATTCTTTTTAGCTAATATATATTATGGTTAAAATTCTAAACTTATTGATTGCTTTATTTAGTTTGACCCTGCTCCTACAAAATATAAAATATCAATTGTATTGTATATTTATATTTCTTTATCTTAACACTAAATATTTGAAACTAATTTAACACTCCAAACTTAGCTTAAAGTAATTTGCAGAAATTGATTTCTTTTATTAAACTAAGGCTGCTTATTAAAGAAGAGTTGGTTAATGCAGCTGGCACATTAATAGAGTACTCAAATTCAAAATTTTTATTCTCATTTTTTTCCATAACCATTGATACATCCAATATATCAATAGATTCTTTTTCGAAAAACTTACATAATTCCTTATTTCCCACAATTCCATTTGAAAATTCTATGTGAAGCTTAACACTTTTTTTCTTGTAGATTAGTTTCCCTTCAAGTTTTTTAAATATTATTAATGTAAAAAATATGATAAGTGCTGAAGCCATAGATAAAAAATAAAAACCAAGGCCTACAGCAAGACCTATGCATGCTACACTCCAAATTGTTGCAGCTGTGGTTAGTCCTTTAACAGAACCCTTAAGGTGGATAATAGTTCCTGCGCCTAAAAAACCTACTCCAGTAATAACTTGAGCTCCCAATCTGCCATAATCTATTTTAAAGATTTCTCTTAAATAGGGATCTATTGAAACTTGGCTGATTACCAATTGCCCAATAGATATCTGTATCATAGATACTACTGCAGCTCCAACACAAACTAATACATGTGTCCTTAGTCCTGCTGGTCTTTGTTTATATTCCCTTTCATATCCAATGAGACCTCCAATTAGTACTGATACCAATAATCTAACTATAATTTCTCCATAACTCATAAAACTCACCCTATAAAATAATAAATAATAATTAGTGTATCTCTCAAACTAGAAAACTCAAATCAACTATGTCCATAGTGATTTTTAATAATAGTAGTTATTAAATATCCTTTTAATCTTTGAATTTCTATGTTCGGCATATTAGCTAATTTATTATATAATAACAATATATGTTTTTTCTCCTTTTAAGGTATAAAATTAATTACTCAAATTTTTACAATAATCTTAGTATTTAATTCTTATAAATTGTAAAAATAACTTTGAGGTGATTTTATGTTTGTACCAAAGCGTGTGATTTTTGAACAAGATGCCTTAAAATATGAAAAAGGTAAAGAATTGTTAAAACTATTTCAAAGTAAAAAAATAGATATTAAATATTCTTCCAATGGAAGAATAACAGGAATTCCTGGAAAAACTCATCAGGATATGTACGGAGAAGGTAAAAACACTCTAGTAATAGGTATTAGAAAAACTCTAAAATTTGAATCTTGTAAACCATCAGCTCACTTTCAACTTCCTTTGGTTAGCGGTTGTATGGGCATGTGTGAATATTGTTATCTAAATACTCAAATGGGTAAGAAACCCTATACTAAAATTCATGTTAATATAGATGAAATACTATCAAAAGCCAAAGAGTATATAATAGAAAGAAGTCCTGAAATTACTATTTTTGAAGGGGCTGCCACTTCTGATCCAATCCCTATAGAACCTTATAGCGGAGCCTTAAGGAGTGCCATTGAGTTCTTTGGGAAAGAAGAAAATGGACTTTTTAGATTCGTAACTAAATTTACAGAGGTGGATACTTTACTAGATTTAAATCATAATGGAAGAACAACTATAAGATTTAGCATTAATACAGATAAAGCTATAAGTTCCTATGAGCATAAAACTCCTAGCTTTAAAGAAAGATTAGCCGCAGCTGTTAAAGTCAAAAATAGTGGCTACCCCTTGGGTTTTATCATTGCTCCAGTGTTTCTATATGATGGTTGGGAACGAGATTACCTAAATGTATTGAGTGCAATTCATACCTCTATTGGCAATGAAGTTATGTTTGAAGTAATATCACATAGATTTACAAAAAGAGCTAAAGAAAATATTATAAGTATTTTTCCTAAAACTAGTCTTCCAATGGAAGAAGAGTTAAGAAAATTTAAATTTGGACAATTTGGATATGGAAAATATATATATAAAGACGAAGAATTAAGTTATTATAAGAATTTTTTCAAGGAAAACATTTCAGCTTTATTCGGTGAAAATTCTATTAACTACATAATTTAAGTAGCTAGTTTCAAGAGTAATTTACAACTTTCCATAAGCTTGCTTCTTCATCCCCTTGAAAATAATTCAACAAAATAAAAAAGGTATTCTATTAAAATCCTAATAGAATGCCTTTTAGCTCTAAGGTTTATACCCTAAATATTTATATTTCTTTAACACTATATATTACTTAGCCAATACCATTTATAAATTAGTAATCAATATAAGTTCCTAACAGTTTATTAATATCAAGCGGTAATTTCTGTAGCTTTTAAACTAGCTTTTGCTTTAGATGAAGCTAGAATTGCACCTAAAACAATAGAAAGTAATGCTGCTGTTAAAACCCTATACTCACTGGGTAATAAAAATGTAACTGTATGAGCTGGTATCCAAAATACAGGTATTGTCTTACATACTACAAAATTAATATAACCGTACCAATCAATTTCCTGAACTACATCAGTTAGTCTTACATTTAAAATACTCTTAAATTTCCCTTTGCCTAAATCAATATAAGTGTCTGTAATTCTATGGAAGGCCATAAAAGTAGGTGCAAATATTAAATTCATAAAAGCACTGGTGAAAAATGCTAATAGGATTTTACTGCCTACGGTTCCTTCTTTGCCTAGAGGTAAAAGCCCTTGTTTCATTACTGCCTCTATTCCACCTGCAAATAATGCAAATACTAGAGCAAAAGCCATGCCAATAAGTCCCCAAATAGTAAAGCGATACCCCATACCTATAGGTTTTTCATAGTCACCCTTAACAATTCTCAAAGCTAGCAGTTCTCCCATAGTAGCTAAAATTCCAACTTTAAAAAATCCTGTAATATATGGATGGATTTTTGTTGCCGTTAAAAACAACTTATGAGTATATGGATTAGTTAAAATAAAAATAATTAGTAATAGTCCCATGCCCCAAATTAAATCATTTTTTTTGAATTTTCTTTTCAAGAATAATTCCCCCTTTACATATCAGATTATACCAGAATCTATATAAAATTCCACTAATTCTGATAATTTTATATTTCCTCTTAATTTTAATGTGGTTCATTATTTTCTTCCTCTTCCGTATCAACTAATAAGTGCTTAGTACAATATAAATATTTACTCCATATTTTTATACTTCACTCCTTTAAAAAAATAAAACTCTGCAACATTTAGTGCAGAGCTCTGTAAATATTAGACATCATTATTTTTTATTGATTGTCTTTTTGCATTCTTATTTTTTTGATGGTTTTCTTCTGTTATTGGAGTTTGATAATTGCATTTTTCCATGCGTGCTTTTTTATTGTCTGGTTGACTATCTTTTGTCATGTTCTACTCCTCCTTTACCATTTTCCATCATATTTTATTGGATTAGCTTTTTCATGTCCCGCTTTTGCTTTTCCCTGAATTTCTGGCACGGGATGAAATTGATTTTTATCAAAATGTTGTTTCTTATTGCTTTCTGTACCATGAGGTTGCTCTGGGTCTGGTCTTCTCATTCCTGCTTTTGCCATGATTATGACCTCCTTAAATTTATTACATTTATAGTTTCTACAGAACCCTCACATTTGATACTAAGTAAAAGTTATATAACATGATGTAAATTGGAGTTAGAGTAAATTTTTGAGTAATTTATAATTATCATATTTCCTTATATAATTATTTTAGTCAAACTTAAATCCTTTAAGCTTATCACTAAATAAGTCACCAAGAGTTACTTCATTACTTTCATTATATTTTTCAAAGTCTTTATTTCCTTCTATAGCATCTTTTATGCTCAAGGAAATCCTTTTACTCTCCTTGTTTATTTCTAATATTTTCACCTTTGCTTTATCACCTAAGTGTAACTTATCTTCAGGCTTAAGTATATTTTCTTCTGATATTTCATTTAAATGTACAAGTCCCTCAATTCCAGGTATTAACTCAACAAAAGCCCCAAAATTAACTAATTTCTTAACAGTACCTTCAATGATATTTCCTACCTTAAGACTTTCATTTACGCTATTCCAAGGATCCTCTACGGTAGCTTTTAATGATAATCCTAGTTTTTTATTCTCTTTATCTAAAGATAAGATATAAACTTCTACTTCTTCACCAATAGAAACTATCTCTTCTGGTTTTAAAACTCTTCTCCAAGATAAATCTTTTAAATGTATTAATCCCTGAAGTCCGCCTAAGTCCACAAAGGCACCAAAACTCATTAATCTTACCACTTTTCCTCTTCTTATTTCTCCTACCTTCAAAGAATTCCAAAGTTTTTCTTCCTTAACTCTTCTGTTTTCTTCTTCAATAATTCTTCTAGATACTACAACCTTCTTTTTTTCCTTATCCAATTCAATTATCTTAACCTCTAAATTTTGTCCAATAAAATCATTTAAATTTTTTACGAAATTAAGAGATAATTGAGATGCAGGAATAAAAGTTCTAACACCTTTAAAATAACTTATTACTCCACCTTTAACCACTTCACTAACTTTTACATTCAATATAGATGAGGTTTTATATATTTCTTGTAGTTCATCCCAAATCACAATACTATCTGCAATTTTTTTTGAAAGTAGTACATGTCCTTCACCATCATTATTCTTTAATACATATACATCTATATCTTCACCTATTATAAATTCTTCATGTATCTTAACATCATTATCAATAGCTATTTCGTTTTTTGGAATTAATCCATCATACATATAATTTATATTAACTATTATTCCATCATCATGCTTAGATATTATCTTGCCTCTTAGTATATCACCAGTTTTTACTGGCTTAAATGATTTATCAATATCATCTATAAAATCATTCATTGACAATTCTTTATTTTCACTGATCATAATAACACTCCTAACATTTTGCATAATTTTACTATATAAATATTATATAGTAAGTATTAGATATTTTCTATAATATATTCCTACAAACCATAATTTAAGCCATTTATAAGAATTTAAATAATTTTTGTGTTGAAGTAAAATGAATCAAATAAAAATGATTTTTTGACGTTCTTTTGACGTCAAATGCTCTGGAAAGTCCAGAGCATTTTTATTATGTAATAAATTGTTGTCATAAACAAGACAAACCAGCTCCCTTATATAGATATTACCTTATATTACTTTTCTTTAACTTCATAACTAGCTACTTTATAAGTAATTGCTTCTAATTCTCTTATAATACCATATCTATATCTTTTCTTTATATTGAAAAGGTTTTCATGTTTATAAAATATTTTCCCATAAATATAGAATAATTTTCACTATACATATATAATTGTGTAAGTAGTGCAATGACACAATTTCTTTTTTAACAATAATTTCTTAAGCAATCGTTGTATACATATTAATTAAACTTTTATAGTCTAGTCTACAGTTCAAAATTTGTTTTAAATGGGGGATTTTATTATGTATTCATATAAAAGTAATCTACAACTACTACTTGAGAGAGAACGAACAACTAAAATTATATGTTCAGAATTGAATAACTTTGTTAATTTAGAAGATACATTAAAATTAATTATTAAAAGTATTGTTACTTTAACAAATTGTAAAAATGTTGGTATAAGGCTAAATGATAATGGCCAATACCCTTTTTTTGTTTACGAAGGGTTTTCTGACGAGTTTATCCAATCTGAAAATGATTTATTTAAAAAAGATGATACAGGTAACAAAGTATATTGTAAAAATAAAAATGGTTACATTTTAGAATGTGTTTGTGGAAATGTTCTTGAAGGAAATTTTGATGCTAATTGCGACTTTTTTACACCTAAAGGAAGTTTTTGGACTAGTAATTCTTTACTTGTAGCTAAAAATTCTAAATTAAAAGAACTTGCACCTAACCGTAGAGGCACCTGTTCAAAGCATAATTTTAAATCTATAGCTATCATTCCAATTAAAGCTAAAGGTAACATAGTCGGTCTTATACATTTAAGTGATTTGAAAGAAGGTATGTTGTCAATTGATTTAATTGAATATATAGAAACCATAGGGGAGCATGTAGGTTTAGCCATTCAAAATAATTTGTTGTATTTGCAATTGCAACAACAGCTATATGAACAGAAAAAGTTGGCAGAAAAACTGGAACATTCAAATGCTTGTAAAACAGATTTCTTTTCATCACTATCTCATGAGCTTAGAACCCCATTAAATATTATGTTAGGGGCAATTCAATTGATAAAACTAAACTATAATTTTCATGATTCAGCTGAAAATAGTGATAAAATCAGCGGTTATTTTACTACTATTCAACAAAATTGTTATAGATTATTAAGATTAATAGGTAATATAATTGATATTTCAAAATCTGAATCTAATTTTATCGAATCTACTTTTGAAAGACATAATATAGTAAGTATTGTTGAGGATATAACACTTTCGGTGGTACCTTATGCAGAATATAAAAATTTAAATATTATATTTGACACAGATATAGAAGAGAAATATGTATATTGTGATCCTGATAAAATTGAAAGAATTATTTTAAATCTTATTTCTAATTCACTTAAATTTACTCAGCCAAATGGAACTATATGTGTGACAATTAGTGAAAGTTCATCAGAAAAAATTTTGATTAAAGTAAAAGATACAGGTATTGGAATACCCGAGGAAATGCTTAGTAAAGTTTTTGAAAGATACAAACAACTCGGAAGTAAAAATCATCAAAGCCAAGGCAGTGGTATTGGGCTATCACTCGTAAAGTCGATAGTAACTAATCATAATGGCTCCATATGGGTAGAAAGTGAAGTTGGCAAAGGCTCAGAGTTTTTATAGAACTTCCTTGTGATGATAGCATTAATTATACTTCACCTAAAAGGCCAAATGCTAATAGTCTAACTCAAGATTATGTTGAAAAACTAAAAGTTGAGTTTTCTGACATTTACTCATTCTAACTTATAATTGCACTACAATACAACCTTAGATTTAGTTCAACACGTACTTTAAATAAACAACATATCAAACTTGTAATTAAACTAGATATACAACGACTTTAGCAGACAAGTTGCTATGCTTATCCTTACTTACCGCATACATTATTTGTGTGCGGTAACACACAGTTTTAAAAGTATTTACCATATAAACACCCATAATATTAACTTAATTAATTATTTCAATCTCTTTTTATTTTTGTAGTCTGTTCGTATATACACTTAATCTCTAGTTCATTACATTTTAGCTATATAATTTTGTTCATATTAAATAAAAAAGGTAGCCCCTAGTTTCCTAGAGACTACCTGTGAATTAATCAGTTAGCTGGTGACACGTTAGTATAATAAACATATCCTGCTGATGTTTGATACCAATTTCCAGAAATTCCTGTTATAGTTATCTGATCTCCTTTATTCCAATACCCAAGAATTAAGCTGTCATCATTAGAATCTTTTGCATAGTATGGAACTCTATCAGAGTTTACAATAAAATTACACTTATACACTGGCATAACATCAGTATAATAAACAAAACCAGCTGATGTGTGGTACCAGTTGCCATACTTAGCATCAATGGTAATTTGATCACCTTTATTCCAGTGTCCAAGAATTAAGCTGTCATCATTAGAATCTTTAGCATAATAGTTCACATTATCATTTGCAACAATAAAGTTTACACTATATGTCATTTCAGATACTCCTGAGTAGTAAATCCAACCTATTGGCGTATTATACCAATTTCCAACCTTTTCATAGCATCCTAAAACTTCACCTTTACTCAAGTATCCCTTAATTAAACTATCATTATTTGTAGCCTGCGAATAATATGCAACTTTGTCTGAGGTTACATAAAGCCTATATTTTATGCTTAAGGATGAAACTATTCTTCTTCCTTGTATATAATCAGATCTTCTAGAAAGTGTTGATATTCTTACAACCATATTTTCATCTGGGGCTTCAATGAATTGATCACTTCCTATATAAATGCCTACATGTCCTGCATGTGCATTATAACCAAAGAATACTAAATCACCTGGTTGAAGTTCACTTTTAGCTACATATGTCCCCACACTCATTTGTTCATTAGCTGTTCTAGGTAAATAAATACCAAACTGATTATAAACGTACTTAGTAAGTCCTGAACAGTCAAAAGTAGATGGTCCATTTCCACCCCATTGATATGGCACACCTAAATACTTTTTAGCTTCATTTACTATATCTTGTCCACTTACTGTAGCCGCTTCAGCCTTAACTGGATTAAATGAAACTAGTAAGCACATAGCAAATAGTAGACAGATTTTTGTCATAATTGACTTAAAGTTGCTTTTCTTCATATTCTCTCCCCCTTTTTGTTTTATTTATACATATCTTACATTTAAATACCATAAATAGCAACAAATTAACAAGATATTGTTGTATTAATTATTAGTAAATTAATTTACAATAACTTAATAAACACTTTGTGATGTTAATTCGCCTAAGATACTACATTAATTATTTAAAATAAGTTATCTTCATATTGATGTGCTTTTACTACCGAATATCTACTAGCTACTCATAGATTATTTTACTCTGAAAAAAAGCAAGATGCTCAGGCTTTGATGGATAAGGCTTTATTAGAACTTAAGAATCAACTTAAAAACCATGTTGCCCCCTTTTAACCGGCATAACATTTAAAATTATATAGAAGCTAATAGTATAATAGCTTTTGAGACTGTTTTAAATCTCTTCTTAGCCATAAATAGTAAGGAGTTATCAAAGATAATTATGCTTGTAATTCAAAAAAAAGTATCTACTTTTACTAAAGGTGAAATTAATACTAATACCATAACTGATTATATTAGAAAATTGAATCAATATTCAAAGCTGCTAAAGATGAATATAATTTAACTTCTTCTATTCCTACTGAAAAATTAAATAAAAGTAAAACGAAAGTTAATAAAAGAGCTTTAAATAAAGTGGTACTTTCCAATCTATTAGAAGGTTTTAAGGATAGTAAGTACTATTTGTTAATTTTAGTAGCATCAACCTACGGATTAAGACTTGGAGAAATACTTGTACTTACTTGGGGTAGTGTAGACTTCAAGTCTCAAACTTTAACTATAAATAAACAATGTAAACAAGTTGGTCTTAATAAATATGATTTTGGTACTCTTAAAAGCTAAAACTCAAATAGAACCGTTCCAATTCCACAAATTACATTGAAGGAATTAAAAAAAAGCAAAAAATATTATTAATATAGATAATAGAATTTTCAAGTTCAAAAATATTACTTCAGTTGGTAATTGCTTACGTAGATTTTTCAAAAATGCAGGCTAGGATATAACTGTACATGAATTAAGACATACATATGCTAGGAGGTTAATTAGTAGTGGTATAGATTTACAAACTGCAGCTAAGCTTCTTTGTCATACTGTAGAGCAAACTATGAAAACTTATTCTCATGTAAATGATGATATGATGGTCAGTGCTACCAGCATTAAAGAAAATATTCTCTAGATAATCTCAAGTATTTTTAATAGTTTAAATATTTTTGACGAATTAATAATAAACCTTGATAAATCAAGGTTTATAGGAAATTATTAATATATAAATATTATATATATTTTTTCTAACTTTATTAAATATTATGAACCTTAAATTTATGCAATTATCTATTTAAAAGTAAAGACCTCTAGGTTAGCCCTAAAGGTCTCAAATATTATTTAGCCACAACTAGTACAAGTTGAACAGCCACCTTCTGCTTTTTTCTCTGGCTCTATAGAGAAGCCACCTCTACCATTTTCTTCTCCTGAAAGAATTTCAAGAGTTCCGAATTGCTCTGTAACTTTCTTATCAACTAAAAAAGTTAGCCCATCAATTACTTCTGTATTATCTTCTGCTTTTTGTTCATCCAGAACAAGATTAAATGCTGGACCGCCTCAGCCCATACCTGCGAAATGTAATCTTATAACATCTGCAGTTACTTCATTATCAACTAAAAACTGTTTAAATAGTTTAGCTGCATTTTCACTCATTTTAACAACTGACATAATTAGTACCTCTCTTTACTGTTAATTTGTATTATCTTTACAACACTCATTAGTATGTGAATAAAAACAATCTTTATTATCTTTTCTAAAGTTAAATAAAGGAATAATACAATAATATAATATCACACCCTATGGGAGTGTCAATAGATAGTTAATGATCTATTAAAAATTATAATATATACATTAGAATAACTAAAACTTACCTTCCATACCCTTCCACAATATCCATCAAAGCTTTCATTCCCTTATTAGTAAGATTGAAATCCCTAATTTCTTTACTTAGCATTTCTATGGTTCCATGCCCTTTACAATATGAGTTTACCTTCATAGCTGCTGTAGAATTAATAAAATCCTTAATATCAGGATATATTTCAATAAAATCTCTTCTAATTGTTTCTACCTTTTGTAAAAAGAACTTTTGATGATAGTTTTCTGCTAAATAGAATCTACTAATAGGTCTTATTTCAGTATTAACTGCTCTCCCTAATTCTATTTCAAACTCTTTTTTACTGTCTTCAGCTATTGTTCTTTCCTCATAATTTCTATAAAATATTATTGATTTATATTGGGTTTTACCACTTTTACTTTCAGCAGTATGGCTATACCAAAATGTTCTAATTATTTCCTCATAGGTTATTCTTTTTTCATCATAGTCAAATTCAAAGGTTTCTGTATAATCCTTAATATTCCTATAAGTAGGGTTATCTTCTATACCTCCACAGTAACCAACTCTAGTTCTATATATCCCATCCACAATGCCAAACTTGGCCTCAGGTGTCCAAAATCATCCTACTGCTAAAGTAGCTGTTTTTAAATTTTCAGGTATTTTTTTATCAATTTCAGGCTTGTTACTCACTACTATTCCTCCTTTTAACATAGCTAACTAAAAGCTCCAACTATAATTCATATTAAAACAACTTTAGCGTCTCTAACTTTAGATAATAGCTTAAAACTTATATGTTTTATCTATAAACAAGTTACTATATATTATAAACTAATTACTAAAATACTTACTACTTTTAAAAATTTTAATTGCACCTTGAACTAAACTATTAATTGTAAGTATAAATTATTAATACACTAAGTGAAACACAGCTTCTATAATAATATTTTGTCTAAATGCTATTCTCATTAAGTAGATTTAGTGCATAATGACTATTTAAATACCTATTTTCTGCTTATTAACTCCAATATCATAAGGCTTAACTTTAAAATTATAATAAGTAAGCTACTAACTAAATATAAAGTATCCCCAAGTAAGGGAGAGCTTTATAATAATTAGTAGCCTATTATTTAACATTATAAATTACTGCTAATACCTAAACTTTTAAAGAACTCAAAATTATCTAATATGCTTTTATTACAAGGATTAAATTTATATGCTAGTTCATTGTGCTCAAAAGATTTTTCTATCTGGTTAACCTTGTAATAACATACGCAAAGCTGAAGATGAGGTAACCACGTCCAATATTCATCATATATAAATCCATAATCGCTTTTTGGCTTTTCAAGATGGGTTATAATTTTATACCAGCTAATAGCCTGTAAATACCTTTCTTCCTCTTGGTAGCTTAAGGCTATTCTATAAAGAACCTCCGCTCTTGGAGTATCAAATTCAAAGGTTTTGTAACAAACTTCTCTTAATTTACCAAATAACTTTCTATATAAATAAATATCTGCAATACATATTAAGGCTTGAATTTTTTCTTCGTACCATCCGTCCATATTAATAACTTTATTTAGTACATCAACAGCATCATCATATAAATTATTGTAATAGAGTTCTTTTCCATAATAATAGGTGTCTCTAGAATTTAGTATATATCCTTTCCTTATTTTGTTCCGAAAGATATTTATATTTCTGTCGCTACTACTATGAGTTCTCATATGGGATACACTTATATCACTTTCAAATATCTTTCCTTCAACAGCAATATACTCATGTATAAATCCGATCCATCTAAAACCTTTTTCTCTTTTCACAATTCTATTTCTTCTAAAAGTTAACGTTGGTTTTCCAACTTCATTAAAGGCATAATTATATATCATGGAAACTGCATCGTAAGAAAAATCCAAGTTTTCTTTTAATAGTTTAAGTTTCATTCTATCTTCCTCTTTCAAAATATCATCTGCATCTAACCAGAAAATATAATCAGAGGTTGCCTTACTAAAAGAGTAGTTTCTTGCGGCTGAAAAATCATCTATCCATTTGAAATTATAGATCTTATCAGTGAATTCTTTTGCTATATTTATAGTTCCATCTATAGATCCAGTATCTACTATAATTATTTCATCTACAATGTCGCAAACTGACTGGAGACAGTTTTTTAAGACCTTTTCTTCATTTTTAACAATTAGACATAAGCTAAGCGTGATCATATGCTAACACTTCCTATTTTTTAATTGCTCTCTAAAAAATTCTCTATTATAAAGTATTGATGGATCTTTCGGTAGATATTTTGCTGCCAATTCATTATGCGAATACGCACTTTCAATATCTCCAAGTTGATAATAGCACATTACTAGTTGCTGATGTGGTAGATAGTTTATCCAATTAGTCTGCTGTAAATTTGTGTTACTTATAGATGTATACCTATCCAAAAGCATGTTATACCAAAATATAGCTTCACTTATTTTTTTATTACATTGAAAATAATACCCTAGTTTATAAAGAGTATCTTCTTTTGGTATTTCATATAAAAACATTCTAAAACAACAATCTAAAGCCTTCTCATAATTATTTTTATTTTCATAGCATTCACTTAACATCCTTAGTCCATTTGCCCTCTCAAAGTTGTTTTCATAATCTTGCCTTAAAAAATCCTCCAACACCCTTATAGCCTCATCATAATACCTTCCTAAATATAGTTCTGCACCGTAAAAATAAACTTCTCTTGGATTTAAAAAATACTTATCCTTTAGTTTTTTTTGAAAGTTTTCTAAATTACGCTTATTTTCATGATGATTCTTCCTATGGGTGATATGAATATCTACAAATTCTTGATTCCCCCACAAGTTAAGCCTTTCATGCATGAAACAATCCCAGTAGAAACCTTTAAAATTTTTTATCAGCCTCTCCCTTATGGTTGATAAAATACATGCTCCTTCCTGATTAAATGCAATATCATAAATCATGCTTACATAATCAGTATTTTCATCTAATTTGTTTTTCAATTCTTTAAGCTTATTCCTATCTATTTCTAGGAAAACATCATCTGCATCTAACCATAAAATGTATTCTTTAGTTGCCAAACTAAAAGAATAGTTTCTTGCTGCTGAAAAATCATTAATCCATTCAAAATCATATATCTTATCTGTATATTTTCTAACTACTTCTTTTGTTTTATCAGTTGATCCAGTATCAACTATTATTATTTCCTCTACAAGGTCACACACTGAATTTAAACAGTTATTTATATTCATTTCCTCATCTTTTACAATCATACAAAGACTTATAGTAATCATCTTAATCTCCTTGCAAATTCATGTTTCAATAACTAAGAACTAGAAACATTTTAAATATAATAATGGATAAAACTATATCAAACCTCATGTTTTTTAAGTTAACTTTTCAAATTATAACCTAAGGAATTAAATAATTTTCTATTCTGAATTACATAGGGGTTATTTGGACTGAATCTAGCAGCTAACTCATTGTGTTTATTAGAACTCTCAATATCACCTATTTCATAGTAGCAACAGCATAATTGTTGATGGGGCAGATAATCTATCCAACCATCATCAACAACCATTAAGTTTCCATCGGTAGATGATTTTAAGCTTAACGTTGTTTTAAACCAAAAGATAGCTTCATTGTATCTTTTTAAATGCTGAAAGTAAGATGCAAGCTTATAACATATCTCAGCTCTAGGAATTTCATATTTAAAACTTTTAATACAACTGTCAATAGCTTTATTATATTCACCTTTAACACTATAACAATCTGCTAATCTAGTTAAGGCATTAACCTTATCATAATTATCATCATAATCTCTTGTAAGAAAATCCTCTAAAACTCTTATTGCATCATCATAATACCCACCAGCATATAACTCTCCGCCATAGTAGTAAGTTTCACGAGGATTTAAATAGTAATTTTCTAACATTTTCTTTCTGAAATTTTCAATGTTTCTTTCATTATTATCATGTTTTCTTGTATGCGTGATATGAATATTATAGTCTTTCCAATTCCCCCAAACATTCAATCTCTCATGCATAAAACAATCCCAATAAAACCCTTTAAAATTCTTAACTAACCTATTTCTTCTAAAGGAATAGGTACATTTACCAGTATCATCAAAGGAATAATCATACATCATCCCCACAAAGTCCACAGATTTATCTAAACTATCTTTTAATTCTAAAAGTTTTAACCTGTCTTCCTCTAATAAAATATCATCTGAATCTAGCCATAAAATATATTCTTTAGTTGCCAAACTAAAGGAGTAATTCCTTGCAGCTGAAAAATCATTTATCCACTGAAAATTATAAACTTTATCTGAATACTTTTTCACTATTTCAATAGTGCTATCTGTAGAACCTGTATCCACAATGATTAACTCATCAACAATATCACAAACTGATTTTAGACAGTTATCAATGCATTTTTCTTCATTTTTAGTTATCATACACAAGCTGATTGAAATCATACAATATCACCTCATAGTGCAATTAAGGATACCCATTCAAGGGTATCCTATATAAATTATTATTTAGATATTAAATTAATTTGTAACTACTTTATTACCTTTTATTTTAACATATATTTTTACTTGGCTAATTTATTCTGTTTGTAGGTCTAAAAAAGTTTATAAAGCAATATGGTGCAAAAACTGTACCACAATTACCTTGACCACTATTAGTAAAGGTTGCTATTCCATCTACTGCAGAAATCACTTGAGAACCATTTCTATCAAAATTATAAAATTTTATAGTTAATGGTGTATTAGTTGCGTCAGCATATTGTAATCTTACTCTAATTTCATCTAAATATTCACAACCTTGTGGTGGTGGTGAAAACGGAACATTTATTCTGATTCCACCTCTAGGCGAATCCTCATTTATAGTTACTATATTCCTTGGGAAAATAATTTCAGTTATATTACATATAGGTATTGCCCTACAGGTATTTGGCACCAATTCAGTGCAATCTGTAATTAAAATTCCCCTATCAATAATGTCTGTACCTCTCAAAGTTACATTTGCTATTCTATTATTACCACTACCACCCCTAACAAATATATCTACTCTGAGAGAAGTTCCCATTGGGGCAGTTGCAAGATAATCTATAACTCCTTGTAAGAAATCTTCTGTTCTTCTGCAACAATAATCGCAACAACTTTGTCCTACTGATCCTGATGGCCCTGTTGGTCCTGTTGGTCCTGTTGGCCCTGTACAGCACGGTCCTGTTGGCCCTGTTGGTCCGATACAGCATGGTCCGGTTGGTCCGGTTGCTCCTGTTTGTCCTGTCATTCCTCTTTCACCTCTTGGTCCGGTTGGCCCTGTTGGCCCAGTGCAGCATGGTCCTGTTGGCCCGGTTGCTCCGGTCTGTCCTGCTATTCCTCTTTCACCTCTTGGTCCGGTTGGCCCTGTTGGTCCGGTACAACATGGTCCTGTTGGTCCGGTTGCTCCTGTT
>NZ_DGLI01000021.1 GCF_002387895.1 Clostridium sp. UBA4548 | reverse complement strand
TCTTTTTCAGCATTAGGAGTAAGCATACATACTTTTGCTCCTACTAATGACCACCATAAAATCTCCCACACAGAAACGTCAAAAGTATAAGTTGTTTTTTGTAAGATTGTATCTTTTTCAGTTATTGGATATTTCTTTTGCATCCAATTTAACCTGTTAACTAATGACCTATGTTCAATCATGGCTCCCTTTGGATTTCCTGTTGTTCCTGAAGTATAAATAATATACGCTAAATTACTAGAATCATTTATCTTTTCTAAATTGACTGAATTTTCATTAAGCAAATTTTCATCACATAAATCAATAACTTCGCCACTAAACTTTATAGTTTCTACTAAACCACTTTTACTTAATAGAACTTTACTTCCACTATCCTTTAGCATATATTCTATTCTTTCTTTAGGATAGTTTGGATCTATTGGTAAGTAGGCTCCTCCGGATTTTAAGATTCCTATTATTCCTACTATCATCTCTAGGGATCTTTCCACCATTATTCCTACTATAGAATCTGCCTTAACACCTTTATTTCTTAATACTCTAGCAAGACTATTTGCTCTCTCATTTAACTCTTTATAGGTTAGCTTTTTATCTTCAAATACTACTGCTATGTTATCAGGTGTTTTATCTACTTGTTCTTCAAATAACTCATGAATTGTTTTATCTATTGGATAATAAGCCTTTGTATCATTAAACTCATATAGAATTTGATTTTTGTCTGCTTCTGATAGTAAATCTATATTTTCAATTTCAATTTCTGGATTATCTAATAATTTTTCTATAATCCTTTCTAAGTAAACACCAAATTTCTTAACTATGCTTTCATCTATTGATAGGCTATTAAAGTTAAACTTAAACTCAATTCCATTAAAAGTTAATATCTCTACCGCCATGTTATAGTTTGTTTGCTCTACAATTGAAAACGCTTCTATTGACAAAATATTTTCTTTGTTCGCACTAAAATCTAACGGGTAATTCTCTATGGTAACTATTGAATTAAAAAGCTCTTCATTAACTTTTAGTCCACAATACTCTTTTATGTCAGTTAAAGATGTATTCTCAGAACCTTTTCTTTCATTAAGATTTTTATCTATTAAATTAATTAATTCTATTAATTTAATTTTCTTATCTGATTTTATCCTTAATGGTATAGTATTTATAAATAATCCTATCATTTTATCTATAGAGCTTATATTCTCAGGTCTTCCTGAAACAGTTGTGCCAAATACAACTTCCTTTGAGTTATTAAACTTCTGAAGTAATACTCCCCAAGCTCCATACAATATTGCTGATAATAAAACCTTATTTGCCTTTGAAAATTCTTTAATCTTATTTGCCTTAATATCAGCTATCTTATATGATATTTCTTTGTGAACTCCTACTTCCTTACAAATAAAGTAATCATCTTTATCAGCTAACTCTTCTAGATAATTTGACCAATATTTTTCTTCTTCTTCTTTATTTATAGAGTTTAAATATTTAATAAACTGACTAAACTTTGTTTTATTAATTCTTTTAGGTTCTTTTCCTCCATATAAACAATCATATGCTTCCATGACTTCCTTCAGGATTATTCCATTACTCCAACCATCATATAAAATATGGTGATTGCTTATAATCATCTCATGAGTACTTTCACCTAACCTACATAAGTAAATTCTTAAAGTTTCTCTTGTTATATCTATCTTATTATTTAAATCCTTTAGTTTAACTTCTTTTATTAATTCTTCCTTATCTACTTTAGTTGAAAAATCCAAATAATTTATTAGAACTTTATGTTGCTTAAGAACCACTTGTATAGGCTTTTCAATTCCTTTCCACCTGAAAATTGTTCTTAGCATTTCATTACTATCTATTACAAACTGCCACGCTCTTTGTAGTAACTCTAGTTTCAAGTCTCCTTTGAGAGTTAAACTCAATTGCTCATGATACATATTACTTTCTTCATCACTAATATAATGAAATAACATTCCATGTTGTAAACCCGTTAATGACATGAAATTTTCTATGTTATTTTTATCTAATTTACTACTTTGCCCCATATTATCCCCTCACTACAGCCTTTATAAATCGCTTATCTTACCAAATTCCATTTTTATAACTTTATCTGCGAGATTAAAATACCTATCATCATGAGTTACAGCTATGACACACTTTCCCTTAGCTTTAAGTTCTTGTAGTAAAGTATCATAGAAAAACAACCTAAATTCAGGATCTTGATCTGCTGCCCACTCGTCAAACAAACAAATTGGTTTGTCTTCTAAATAAGTAACTAATAAAGCTAATCTTTTCTTCTGACCTGTTGATAATTTAGTTGTGCTAAACTTTCCATCTTTTATTTCAACCTTTTTATCTAGTTGAAGCAGCTCTAAATATTTTTTTATTTCAGATTCTTTATCCTTATAATCTATTCCATAAAGCTTATCAAATAAGTAAAAATCACCGAAGACAGTAGAATAGTTTTCACCCAACATCTTTTCTGAAACGTTAGTATCCTTTAAAGTTATACTTCCCTTGGAAGGCTTATAAAGTCCTGTTATTAACTTAGCTAATGTAGACTTTCCACTACCATTTCCACCTGTAATGAAAATTATTTCTCCCGAATTAAATTCATAGCTAATAGGTCCTACCTTAAAGCTATTTTCATCATTTTTGTCATAGACATACTCTATTTCATTTAATTTTAAGTTAACAGATTTCTCATCACTAACTTCTACCCCACTGGCAATTTCATCTTCCGAAACAGCCCTTTCACTAGAAAACTCACCTTCTGAGATAGCTAATTCCTCTAGTAAACTGTTAACTCTTTTTACACTTATTCTAACTTCAATAAGATTTGGTATAGTATCTAATATTCCATGAACTGGACCTATCATATAAAGTAGTATAAAAACATAACTAGTTATATTTTCAATTTCTAAATTCTTTAGAAACAAAGGAAATAATATAGCTATAGCTCCTATTGCAAGTGTAAATAATAGTTCTCCAATTACAAACATATTTGCAAAAGCTGATGCTGACTGCCCTCTTTTTACCCTGTATTTATCACAACTTGCTTCCATACCTTGTTGAAATTCATTTTTCTTTTTAAAATTCAAGCTTAATTCTTTGAACCCACCTATAAGATCATTTATAAATTTGAAAAATACATTTTGTAAATCTCTTGATTCTTCTCCAATTTTATTTGCATATCTACCAACTAAATAATATATACTTGTAATTAATAATATTATTATTACTGAAAGTAATAAGGCATATATATTTATAAAACCAAGATACATAAAGCAACAAATCAATGTTACAATACTTGTGGCTCCATTAATTACTACATTTGCAAATCTACTCATTGTTTCTGTATCATTATTTAATGTAGATTCAATCCTTCCTTTTTCAAGGTCTTCAAATTTTTTATATGAAGCCTTTAATATACTATTAACCACTTCCATACGCTTTGAATAAACAATTTCATTTGTTATCTCTATCAATTTACCTCTTACAATTTTTTGACCATAAACATAGAGTATTATTCCAAGAATAAAATATACTAACAATTTAATTTTCATGTTATTGTCACTATTTATAGCTAGGTTTATGGTGAAAATTATAAGGGAATTTCCAAATCCACTGGCAATACTTAATATTGATAATATTAATAAAGATTTATCACCGTGTTTTTTGTAGAATCCTGTGAATATTGTATAACTATATATAATCCAAATACTTATATACATTAAATAGAGAGCACCCTTCACACTTTTAGGTAACCATACAAAAACAAAGTTCCATGATACGCCTTGGTATAATATATATGGAATTAAGTATATGCAGTAGCTAAGTCCTACCATAAAAGCTAGAGAAATACTGAGCTTTAAAACACCTTTTATTCCTTTTTTAACAAAAACTCTTTCTTTTTTAAATATTTCTTTTAATCCTTTAACTAAGAAAAATAGTGTAGCAATCATTATCAAACTAGAAGTTACAATAATTAAAAGAGAAATTTTGTCTGCACTTTTATTTAGATCTTTTACATCTTTGCTATAAGTTTGTCCTTGCATTATTTCACTAATACCTTGTCCTATTTTCTCAGTATAGCCTGAATTCATGTTACAAAGCACTGCAACTCCAATCTTATCTTCTGGTTTAAACACTATAAAGGAGGAATAGTTTGGGTTATTTCCTCCATGAGAAATTTCCCCGCCCTCTTTTTGATAAAGGAACCATCCACTAGCATAGGAGGACCCATCTGCAAGTGGAGCAACTCTACGATTAGCCTCATGTGACTTATCAATTATCTTATTATCAAATTTTGAATCACTTAAAGTGTCAAGCTGAATTTTAAGCCACTTTGCCATATCCTCACCATTAGATATGATATATCCAGCTGGCTTATTTCCCCTATACACTGGTGCTTCATATGGCTGTGGTTTTAAAAATCCAATTTTATATCCACTAGCCATGTTTTCATTTATAGTTTCATTTTTAAACAAATAGGTGTTATTTAGACCCATTGGCTTTAAAACAGCTTCTTCAATATAGTTTTCATAGGTCTTTCCTGTTACTTTTTCAATAACTAGTCCTAAAACATCGTAGTTTATGGTTGCATATTGAAATTTTTTACCTGGCTCACTGTCTAATTCTATGTCTACTAAAGTTTTAACTGTTTCTTCAAGTGCACTATCCTCATTTGAAACTGAAATCTTATCTATAGTTTTAAAAGGTATGCCACTTGTTTGATGTAGTAATTGCTCAATTGTTATTGGCACTTCCTTATCTTTATACCTAACCTTTAGCCAAGGTATATATTTAGTTACTTCCTCCTGAAGCTTAATTTGTCCGCTTTTTTCTAAACTTAAAATACCCAAGCCAGTAAAGGCTTTGCTGTTAGATCCTATTTCAAATAAGGATTGATCAGTAACTAACTTTTTCTCACTGATATTAGAATATCCAAATCCCTTTTGATAAATAGTCTTGTCATCTTTAACTATGGTAATGGACAGTCCTGGAATACTCCCCTTTTCCATATTTTCTTTTATAAACTTTTCTATATTTACTGTTTCATCCTTATCTAAATGATTTATACCTTTATTATCATTGCTAAAAGCATATACATTAAATTGACCTAATACTAGACTTAGCATAATACTAAGTATAAGTAATAGTTTATTTTTCTTTTTCATAATAATATTGCTCCTTATATAAATATTTTTAATCAAAAAGAGCATCTAAATCCTCTTGTGATATATCTACAGCATCAAAATCTGATGGTGTAAATTCTTTAAAATCCTTGTTTGAACATTTATCTAGTATTAAATTTAATGTTTCTATATAGCTTTCAATGAAATTTTCTATAGTTTCATCCTTAAATCTCTTTTTACTGTATTCAACAGTTATTTTTAACTTTTTATTTACTATTATTGCAGCAATGTCCATAAGGGCTGTCAATGAGTTATTGTCATCACTACTTAGTCCAAACTTAATATCTGATATATCCAGTTTTTCTTTATCTATTATATTGTCAAAATCTCCAAGGTAATTAAATCTTACATACTTAGTTTCTTCTTCTTTAAATACTTTCTTTAAAAATTTTAGAATACTATAATTAAATCCCTTATTAGGTATATTTTTAAGCTGTTCTTTTAAAGATTTAATGTTATCCTCCATATCTCCATACTCTATGCTAAAATATGCAGGATACATACTTGTAAACCATCCAACAGTTCTAGATACATCAATATAATTATTTATTGCCTCTCTGCCATGTCTTTCAAGTTCAAGTATTATCTCATCTTTCTTGTTTAACTTATTTAATGTAAGAACTAATCCAATAATTAAAACTTCGTTAAGGTCTATATTATATATTTCATTGGATTTTTCTATTAAGTTATTTAATGTTTCTTCATCTATTTCTTCACTTAAAATGTTAGAAGTTTCACCAATATCTTCTTCATTATCGTAATCTATGTTATAGCTGATTTTTCTATCTAGTATTGATTTCCAATACTCAACTTCTTCACTAAAATTGTTCTTACTATATGTTTGTAACCCATCTGACCACTCTTTATATGAATGAGTTTTTGGAGGTAACTTTATATCACTATCTTCATTTAATTGTTTTAAGATAGTCATAAAATCATCCAATATTACTCTCCAGGAAACACCATCTACTATTAAATGGTGAGCTGTAAATAACAAAGCTTGTCTACTATTCTCACAATCAATCATTGCTACCTTGAATAAACTACTATTTTCTATATTAATGCCAGAATTAGTTTCTTTTATTATTTTTTTTATGTTTTTATATTGTTCATCGTAAGAATATTCCGATAAATTATAATGTTTGAAAGCATGCATTTCCTCAAACTTGTTGTTATTATAATATAAGTTATTATTTTTCCTATCATAATTAATTCTTAAAGCATCATGATGTTCAATCAATTTATTTATAGTAATTATTACTTTACTTATATCTAACTTCCTTTTATACTCTAGTAGTACATGTTGATTATAAAAACTATCATTAGAAAACTTCTTACTAAAAAACCATTCTATTATAGGTGTTCTCTCAACAGTTCCTTCACTTTTATCTTGGCTTATTAAGCTAACAACTTCGCTTTCTTCTATTGTCGCTGCTATCTCCGCTATAGAATCATAAGCTAATATATCCTTCACTTTAATGTTCAATCCAAGATTCTTAAGTTTTGATGAAATTTGAATAGCTTTTATGGAATCACCACCAAGCTGATAGTAGTTATCATTTATGCTTATATTTTCAACAGCTAATATTTCTTCCATTGCTTTTACCAACTCTTTTTCAGCTGTGGTTTCATATTTTATAAACTCTCTCTCATCTACTTCTGGTTCTGGTAGCAATGCATAATCCACCTTTCCATTTAAAGTTAATGGAAGTTTATCCATAAATACAAAGTTAGTTGGAATCATATATTTAGGTAAGAACTTTAAAAGCCACTGTTTCAATTCTGAATCTGTAACCTTATTTTCACTTACTACATAAGCATTTAATATCTTATTTCCTAATGAATCTTCTTTAAACACCACAATAGCATCTTTAACGCATTCATTTTCTATTAGATATCGCTCTATCTCTCCAAGTTCAATTCTGTGACCTCTTATTTTTACTTGGTTATCACTTCTTCCTACATACTCAATAGCACCATTTTCTAAGTATCTTGCTGTATCACCCGTTTTGTACATCCGTTTCCCTTTAACAAAATGATTTTTAATAAATCTCTCATTAGTTAATTCTTCTCTGTTTAAATAACCTCTAGCAACTCCATCACCTGAAACGTATAATTCCCCAACAAAACCTGTTGAAACTGGGTTTAATTCATTATCTAAAATATAAATTTGCACATTGTCTGCAGGATAACCAATTGGTACAGATACTCCACTATCTTTTTCCTCATCATATTTGTATATCATGCATCCAACCACAGTTTCTGTAGGACCGTACTCATTAAATATCTCTATATTTTTTCCAAAACTATTACAAACTTCTTTTGCTAAATTTACCTTTAAATCTTCTCCACCCACAATAAATCTCTTAACACTAGATTTTGTATTATCCATATCCTTTAATAACGTTAAATGTGCAGGGGTAAGCTTTATAACCGTTGCTTTATTTTCTCTTAATATTTTATATAGAACAAATTCTGTTTCATCATTGTCATAAATAACAATCTTATTGCCTGAAATTAATGGTGTAAAGATTGAGGTTACTGTTAAATCAAAGGATATTGAAGAGTATAAGGCCATTGCTTCTTCTTCATCTTTTAAATACATCTTATTAGCCCACCATATATAGTTTGTAAGCCCTTGTTGTTCTATCATTACTCCCTTTGGTTTTCCTGTTGACCCAGATGTATATATAATATAAACTAAATCGCTTAAGCTGTTGGTTTTTGGCAAATGCGTTTTGCTGTAACCTTTTAAATCTTCATTGTTTATATTAATTATGCTTCCTTTGAATTTAATTTCATCTGTTATATTAAAATTAGTTAATAGCATATTGCTTCTTGAATCTTCAAGCATATAATTTATTCTTTCTACTGGGTAACTTGGATCAATTGGAAGGTATGCTGCTCCAGCTTTCATACTTGCCAAAATACTTACCATAAGTTCTATTGAATGAGTTTCCATAATTGCTACAATTGACTTATTATCTATTCCTTTTTCTCTTAAGTAATTTGCTAATTGATTTGACTTTTCATTAAGCTCTTTATATGTTAATACCTTTTCTTTAAACTCTAATGCAATCTTATTTGGCGTTTTAATTGCCTGCTCTTCAAATAGTTCACATACAGTTTTTTGTGGATAATCACTAGCCGTTGAGTTTATATCATATACCTTATAATTCCACTCTTCTTTGCTTATAAGTTTCAAATCATTAACTATAATATTTTCATTTTCTACTATCTGATTAATTACATTAATCATTGCTTCATACATTGTTTTTATTTCATTGTCTGAGTATTCTAGTGTTTTATAATCAAAGTTTAATGTTATATTACTCTCTTCCCACTCTTTAACTGTTAGTTGTAGTGAATAACTTTGATTTGCACAATAATACTCTTTAACTTCTACATCTATATCATTAATGTGATTATCATATTTAGAATTGTAATAATTTACACACATCTTAAATAGACTATCATAGCCTTTACTTCCTAATTCTAAATCCTTAATTAAAAGATCATAGGGGTACTTCTGATTTAAAAAACAAAGTTTTAATTCCTTGTTAACTAATTTTATTAAATCTTCACTTTTCAGCCCAGTATCTAACTTAAACCTAACAGGTACTGTACTTGTAAACATACCTATCATATTCTTTTGTTCTTTATTAGTTCTATTGAATACTGGTGTACCTATTACTAAATCATTTTTATATGTAACCTTATTTATATAAACAAATAATATTGCTATAAAGAAGGTATTTAGTGAGCATTTTTTATCATCTGTGAATTTCTTTATTTTATCTGATAACTCTTCATCAATATTAAAGCACTGCCTCTTGCCTTCTAAACTATTAGATGTTTTGTATAAAAATTCTTCAGGTACCTCTGAAAACTTACTTTTCCAAAAGTTCTTGTTTTTTATGAATCTTTCCGAATTCAAATACTCTTCCTCATCCTTTATAGAATCTAGATATGAATAATTGACTATATTAGTCTCTTCTTTATTTATTAACTTTGTATATATATCACAAATTTGTTTTTGTATAAGGGTAATGGACCATCCATCAGATATAATATGATGAATATTTAGTAGAATACCGTACTCCTTTTCACTTATCTTATATATTGCAAAATAATATAGCTTACTATCCTCTAAATTAAAATGCTTTTTGAACACCTGATTTGACCATGTATCATGCTCTTTTTCAGGATTTTCATAGTTACTAAAGTCTAAAAAGTCTATACTTTCATTTTCAAAGTCTTCAACATATTGAACTGGTTCATTTTCTTTCTGTGAAATCCTAAGTCTTAATCCCTCATTGTTTTTTATTATAAGATTAAGAGTTTTTTTCATTACTTCAACATCTATCTCTTCATATATATTTAGGCATCCACCAAGATTATGTAGTTGTGAGTTTGTGTTTATCTTATCTATGTACCATATTCTTTTTTGTGGATGTGTTAATTTATAATAAACCCTCTCATTAATTCTCATCTTCATTCCCCTTTAATATGTCTTCTATTTAACTAATGTATTGCTTATAATTTTTGTTATATTCTCAACATTAGTGTTTATAAAAAAGTGATTTCCTTCAAAATTATGTACTTTCAAATCTCCACACACATGATTTTCCCAAGCTAATATATCGTTTAAATTAATAGAGTCTTGCCTTCCATTTAAAATTGAAACATCACAATGAATCTTTTCTCTTCTTTCCTTATAATTATAAGTTTCTAAAATTTTGAAATCACTCCGAATAATAGGAAGAAATATCTGAAGTAACTCCTGGTTGTTCATTAGCTCATCTGGCGTCCCACCAAGTTCCACTACCTTTTTCATAAAATCGTAATCAGGTAAAGTGTACGTATTTTCTCTTTCTCTTATAATACTTGGTGCTTTATATCCTGAAAAAAACATATGTTTAGGCATCTTAGCATTTTCATTGCATATTTTATAATATAATTCATAAGCTAAAAGACTCCCCATACTATGTCCGTAAATAGCATAATCATTGTTTACTATTTTATCTTTTATATTTTCGAATATATCCTCAACTGCTTCTTCTAAATTTTCATAGAAAACCTCACTAAATCTTTTGCCTCTACCCTTTAATTCTATTGGAATTACTTCAATTAAAGGCTGTAAATAGTTTTTCCATTTATAATATATAGTTTCTGACCCTCCCGCATAGGGTAAACAAAATAATATCATTGAAATATACTCCTGCCTATTAATGATTAAATCTCATATATTTACTAATTAAAAAATTTTGATCTAATCTTATTATGTTATTAGAAATTTCTTTATTTAATGAACATACAGCTACTTTATAACCTAACTCTATATCAAATAACTTAAAAGTATGTCCCCTATTTTCATTGCTACTAATGATTTTAATATTTTCATATTGATCTATTTCAATAGAAAATGATTTTAAAGGCATTGTTAATCCTTGTCCACAACATTTAATATAGCTCTCTTTTAAGGTCCATATTTCATAAAACCTATCTAATTGAAATTTGGAGTCTTCCATGACAATATACTGAAATTCCTTTGTTGTAAAAAAGTTTTTAGCTATCTCTTTAAACGCCATATGTTTTATCTCTTCAATATCTACTCCTATAGGCTTATCATCAATAGCGCATAATACGTAATCACCAGAATGGGATAGGTTAAAATTAAAGTTAGGATATTCCTTCAAATATGGCTTACCATATTGATTTTTATTGAATCTTATATGTCTATTATCAATCTTTAAGTTTTCAATAATTATTGTCCTAATTAATATTTCCCCAATCAGCGTTCTAATTTTATCTTTTTTATTAATGAATTTCTCAACCTTACATTTTTTTTCTGAATCAATTAGTAAACATAACTCATTTAAGTTTTCTTCATTAATATCTAAAATTTTTGCAACATAAATCTCCATAAAGTTCCTCATTATAAACTTTTTATCTTGATATACATCAAAATATTCCATAGTAATTGATGTATATCCATTAAATAACATTGTACACCATTTTTGCTAATTTGTACATTAGTTTTTGTATCAATTTTGTATTTATTATCGCAATTTATTTGTATTTTTTTATATTTTACTACACTAGTTATTGTTATTCTATATTTTTGATACAAATATTTAATTAAATTGTATTTTTCATCAAAATATCTATTTCTAAATTTCCACAGTTTCTTATTTTATTTATTGAATCCACTATTACTTTACAAATCTTGTGACAGTGTATAGAAATTTTGTATTTGTACTACCTTTTATCTAAATACTCTACTTTTTCTTACATATTCTACTCACAAATTAGTTATAATTGCTCTTTAGATTGTTTTTATAGATACTTTAAAATCTCGAACTATCCTTTTGAAAGAATTCATCAAAGCATAGAAAAAAAGCTATGATACTCAAAAATTAAAGTATGTTCTTAAAAGAATACACTTTAATAATTTAGGTTATCATAGCTTTATATTTTATAAGAAACCAAAGTCAACTACTTAACTTATAAATTGGCCTACCTTTGTTCCTTTAAGGCACTTTGGAGATAAATTTAATAAATTTCATCACGGAAGCCTATATTATACTAATTAAAAACTGTATTTATGAATTGCATCAATAATCTTTCTTAACTCCTCTACTGGAATTTGCCCTGGAGCAGACACTTCCTTTCCTGACCCAAAGGTTATAGCAGAACCAAAAACTTCACCAGAAATTCTGCTAATTAGTCCCCTCTTTCCCATAGCCATTGTAATAACTGGTATATTACTATAACCCTCTTTCATAATTCGAGTAGCCTCTAATAGATTAATTACATCTTCAGTGGAATTTGGCATCACTGCAAGCTTAAAAATGTGCGCCCCTAAACTAACAGCTCTTTGAAAATTATCTAGAATTTTATCTTTAGAAGGAGTTTTTTCAAAGTCATGAGCAGACAGAATAACAGCAACTCCATTTTCTTCAGCAGTTGAAATTATATCTTCAATATGCTGCTTATCATTAAATAGCTCAATATCAACTATATCAATTAATTTTGTTCTTATTATTTCTTTATTTAACTGCACATAGTATTCTCTAGCGACTTCCTTCTGTCCACCTTCTTTAAAACTGCGAAAGGTAAAGATAATAGGTATATGCTTCAATATCTTCCTAATTTCTTGCAGTACAGTTTTAACTTTATCTATATCTAAAAAGTCCTCATAAAAATCAACTCGCCACTCTACTAAATCCAAAGGTAATTCCTTTAAGTAACTTGCCTCTTCCATAAGTTCTTCAAGACTCTTTCCTACTAAGGGTGCACAAATTTTTGGAATACCTTCTCCAATTGCAACATTTCTAACCTTAACTACACTCTTCATATGAATCCTTCCTTTTATATATTTGAGTATATTTTATCATAAATAATCTGTATTTCTTTAAGTTTCTAATATTATTTTCAAAACACTTCTTCCTTTTGCACTTCTTTATCAAATTGTGTAACATGCTATATGCAAATGCTTGTTTTTTATTTGTTATAGTTTAAGTATAACAATACCATATACACATAATGTTTTTCTTTTAAGCGAAATATTAATTAAAGAATAACCCCTTATTAATATAAATAAAAAATTAAGAGTAGATCTTCTTTTAAGAAGTCTACTCTCTTTTAATTGATATTCTATTTATTTTCTAAATATAACTCTACCATCTATATTTTTAACATCCTTGCAGCCTGTTAAAACCATAGCTGATTTTAATTCTCCCTTTAATTCTTCTACATAGGTTTTAACCCCTTCGCTTTGTCCTCCAAAGGAAGCTGTAACAAAAGGTCTTCCAATAAGCACTGCATCAGCACCTAAAGCTATAAACTTAAGTACGTCTACTCCAGTTCTTACTCCTCCATCTGCTAGGATAGTTACTTTTCCTTTTACAGCTTTAGCAATATCCTCTAAAACATCAGCTACTCCTGGAGTTTGATCTAGTACTCTCCCTCCATGGTTTGATACTACTATAGCATCTACTCCTGCTTCCACTGCTAGTAAAGCTTCATCTACAGTCATGATTCCTTTAAGGATAAATGGAAGTTTAGTACTCTTTACTAATTCTTTTATGTCTTCCACAGTTTTAGGCATTACTGGCTTTCCGTGAAGAGCTAGAGTTATAAGCCCACAGGCATCTATGTCCATTCCCACTGCAAAGGCTCCAGCTTCCTCAGCCATTTTTATCTTTTTAATTACATTTTCATTTTCCCAAGGTTTAATAAATACAATGCCTTGCCCATCAGCTTTCTTTAAAGCTTCAAGATTAGTAATCAGGAAGGAATCTACTGCTGTATCCCCTACCATTGGATATATGCCTGCATTTAAGCAGCCATCAATTACCCAGGATATATACTCTTCTTCAGTAAATTTTCCACCCATGTTTAAAGTAGTTCCTGAAACAGGTGCTGCAAACACTGGAATATCTAGTTTTTTACCAAATAATTCAATTGAGGTATCAGGATTTTTGGCATCATGAATTACTCTCATGTTTAGCTTGTATTTATTTAAAGCATCAATGTTTACCTTAAAGGCATCTCCAGAGCCTTTACCGCCCATTCCAGGCACCTGTCCAGCACAAGCAACTCCATTACAAACTGGACAAACTTTGCAGCTATTGTTAAGGTTTTCTCTAGCAGCTTTTCTTACTTCTTTAATATTCATGAAAAATCCCTCCATCATAAGTTATAATTTAATATATTTTTTATAATTATTTTATATAACACTTATAGTAACTTAAGGCATCTAAAAATAAATACAACTAAAAATAGCCGTTCATACTGATCTATTTATTTTTTGAAGATGCCTAAACAAGTTTTAAACTTAAATTACAGCCTCATTTTAAGATATCTATTCTGCTTTCCATTCTCTTTATTATAAATTGCTTAAAATTATCTTATAATGTATAAATAATAATTTAGAAATAATATTGCAACTTATCTATAAATTAAAAACTATTTTCTTTAAAGAATTTTTCTAGCTCTTCTTCTGTATAAACTTTGATTCCATTTCTTAGGAGTAGTTCTGCAGCTACTCCATTGCCAGGCTTTTTACTGCCACTAAAGGTTCCATCATAAATAATTCCTTTTCCACAAGAAGGACTTCTTGCTTTTAAAATAGCAACTTTTGCCTCTACAGCCTTTGCAATTTTAAGGGTTTCTATAGCTCCTTTTATAAACTCTCCTGTTACATCATCATCTTCATCGGTACCTTTAACTCTAGCTTTTCCATCTAATACTAAAGCTCCATCCCCTTCAATGATTTCATGGGCAACTCTTGGGGTTTCTTGCCCTCCAAGCTGTTCTGGACATACAGGGATAGCCTTACCTTCTTGTAACAACTTAAATACTTTTTCATTTAAGTTGTTACCTCCATCATATTTGCAGTTAATACCGCAAAGACATCCACTTACTAAGATCACTTTATCACCTCAAAAATCCCTCTATTTTATTTGCACTACTGTAACTCCCGTTCCACCTTCGCCATAGTTTCCAAGTCTAGAACCTTTTACATGAGGGTGTCTTCTTAACAGGTCAGTAATGGCACTTTTTAGTACTCCTGTTCCCTTACCATGAATAATAGTAACTTCATTTAGTCCACCAAGATAAACTTCATCTAAATACTTATCTACAGTGTAAATTGCTTCTTCTGCATCCATACCTCTTAAGTCCACAGAAGTTGCTACATTTTTAAGATTTAGCCTAGCTTCTCTTTTTTGCATTTTAGCTTTTTTCTTATCTTCTTGGTTTACCTTTGACTTTCTTAAATCAGAAAGTTTTACAGAAATTTTCATTATACCAGCTTGAACTTGCACCTCACCTTTATTGTCAGGTTTTGAAAGTACTATTACATTTTGATTTAAGGAAGGAAGATAAACGTCATCTCCCTCTCGAACTGTTTTTAGTTGTTCTCCTGTATACTCTTCTGACTTTTTCATGGAATCTTCCATGTTTTCAAGCCTATCCTTTATTTTTTTTCTTTCAGTTTCTAACATATTTCTAGCTTCTGAAGAATATCCTAGTTTTTCAAGATCTCTAATATTTTTAAGAATATTATCTGCCTCATCTTTAGCAGTTTTAATAAGCTGTTTTGCTTCCCTTTGAGCCTCATAAAGGGCATTTTCTCTATTTTTCTCAAACTTATATAATTTCTCTTCAAATCTTTCCTTAAGCTTCTCTGCATCCTTCTTTAATATTTCTGCAGCACGAGCATCATTTTCTGCTTTAATACTCTTTTGCTGAAGACTTTGAATTAAATCTTCAAATTTAAGACTTTCACTTGATATATTTTCTCTTGCAGAGCTTATAATATATTCTGGTAGACCTAGTCTTCTTGAAATTTCAAAGGCATTAGATTTACCTGGCACTCCGATTAAAAGATTATAAGTTGGTCTTAAGGTTTCCACGTTAAATTCCACAGAAGCATTTTCAACTCCCACAGTTTTTAGTGCATAACCTTTTAACTCACTATAGTGTGTGGTTGCTACAATTTTTGTATTTCTTCCTCTTAGGTTTTCAAGGATAGACACCGCAAGGGCTGCTCCCTCTGTTGGATCTGTTCCTGAACCCAATTCATCGAATAGAGCTAGGGTATTTTCATCTGCACCTTCAATAATTCCTACAATATTAGTCATATGAGAAGAGAAGGTAGATAGGCTTTGCTCTATACTTTGCTCATCTCCAATGTCTGCAAATACTTTATCAAAGAAGCTTACCACAGAACCAGCTCTTGCAGGAATTAAAATTCCACTCATAGCCATTAAGTGAATAAGTCCCACAGTTTTTAAAGTTACAGTTTTTCCTCCAGTATTTGGTCCAGTAATCACTAGAGAGGTAAATTCTCTTCCTAAATAAATGTTACTTGGTACCACTACCTTTTGATCTATCAATGGATGCCTTGCTTCAACTAAATCAATGATTCCCTTATCATTAACCTCAGGGCATATACAGTTAAGTTCACCAGCATACTTTGCTTTTGCAAAGATAAAGTCTAGTTCCCAAATTATATTTCCATTGTTTTCAACAATATCTACATTGGCAGTAACCTTTGATGAAAGTTCCCTTAGGATTCTTTCTATTTCTGCCTTTTCCTTAAGCATTAATTCTCTAATTTCATTATTAAGTTGAACTAAGCTCATTGGCTCAATAAATAAGGTTGCTCCAGAACCACTTTGGTCATGTACTAATCCCGGTACTTGATCCTTATATTCTGCTCTAACAGGAATAACATATCTATCTCCTCTAACGGTATATAAGTTTTCCTGTAAATATTTTGAGTTAGCTCTAACTAGTGATCCTACTTTATCTTTAACTGAAGAGCTTTTATCTCTTAAAGTTCTTCTAATACTATATAGCGCAGCACTTGCTCTATCTGAAATTTCCTCTTCACTTACAATGGCATTAAAAATTTCATCCTCAAGCTTTTTAAGTGGTACAAGTCCTATTATAATATCCTCAAGAACTCTATAGCCTTGCTCCTCTTCCTTATGAGCAATGTAATCCTTAAATAATCTTGCACATCTTAGCATGGATCCAATCCTTAAAAGTTCTCCTGGCATTAAGGCTGAACCCTTAGCTGCCCTTGAAATTCCTTCTCTTACATCATGAATTCCATCAAAGGGTGGCGCTCCTTTTAAGCTTGAAATTTCTAGAGCCTCCTTAGTTTCTTCTAGGTGCTCTTTCATTTCATAAAGATTTTTATAAGGCATTAAATTATCAACGATATCTTTTCCCGCAGAGGTTTTGGCGTACTTTTTTATACTTTCTTTAATTTTTCCGTATTCTAATACCTTTAAGGTCTTCTCGTTCATTCTTTCACCTGCTCTCTTTATTCTACTCCTCTTTTATAATGTCCTCTTGTGTATTCCTTATAGTCACCTTCATACTTCTCGTCCATAATCATCTTTAGTACTTCTTTTATTTTATTTTCATCCTCATCTATAAAGTCCACTCTAAAGAAATTAAATCCGTTCTTTTTAAGCTCCTTCATATGAGGCACTAAGTTTACAGGCACATGATTATAAATATGACTTCTGCAATACTTATCAGTTTTTAAAATGAATTCTTCACCCATTCTATCCCTTAAAGTAAAACTATCCCTTGCGCAATTAGCTCTGCAGCTCTTATTACTACTTTTTTCTCCAAAGGTGCTGCCGATAACGCAGTACTCACTTATCATTAGTTCATATTTTCCATAAAGAATAATTTGCATTGGCTTTTTCGTTTTTTCTGATAATTCCCTAAGTTCTCTTCCATTTAGCTCTACACTTAGGGCTGAAATATCCACATAGCCACTGTAAAAGTCATAGCTGTTATGATTAAATATATTTAATTTATAGTCTCCAATTATTGAAGTCCTATCTTTAAATCTATTAATAATTCCAAGATTTGCAGTGACAATCCCCTTAATATTACTTAAGTTTTCTTCCACTACCCTTGCAATTCCCTCAAATTCTTCTTTTATTATATTTGGTACCTTAATATAAATGTTATTATAATTTAACTCATTGATTTTTATATCATTGCCCATAGAAAATAAATCTAAGGCTAAAGCTATATTATTATATTTACTATTTAAATTTTCTTCTTCAATAAAGTTAATTACTGTATTATATTGCTCTGATGAAGAAACGCAGATTAATAAATCTGGAATTTCTTTGTGAGATTTTCCTCTATAGTTTTCCTCTACCCTTAATATATTTTCTTCACTTCTCTTATATCTTAAGGTTATGAAGCTGATAATTTTATCTATTAATTCTCTACGGACTAAATTAATCCCTGCTACGGGTAAAAATCCTTCCTGTAATTCCTTAAAGTCAACTTTACTTAGATTAAAAGGTGTATCCCCTAGCTTACTTAAGTTTTTAATTATACTTTCCTTATCCAAAGGCCTTTTTTGAGCTACCTGAACAATATCACCAGTTGATTCAAAGGTTTCTCCTTCATATTCAGCCTTTAGTTTAAAGGGCTCATTCACCTTAAATTCTACTTCTATATCTAGTGGAAGCTTCTTTTCGTATATATTTTCGTAAGCAGTAGAAAGCTCCTTCATAAGCTTTGTATCTGAGGTTACATAAAGCTCATCATTTGGCTTATATTTTTCTGGCTTGAGCTTTACTATGTCTCCTTTTTTAGCAAACTCCACTTTTTCTTTACCCTTTACTATGGAGGTTATATTAAAGCCTCCTTGGTTAATTCTAATTCCATCTCCAAGAGAAATGTCCTTAGATAAGGTTACAGACAAATCTTTATTTGCTTTTCCAAGGTATACTCCTGTATTTTTAGGAAAGTTATAAGCCATCATATCCTTGCCCACATTTCCACGAAGATAAGCTTTAGAAAAACCTTCTCTATTGAATAATTGAGTAAGAACTTCTTTATGACTACTGCTATCGTAGCCCTTTTCCTTATAAACACTTTCAAGGGCTTCTCTATAACTTGATACTACTCCAGCCACATATTCTGGCTTTTTCATTCTTCCTTCAATTTTTAGTGAAGAAGTATTGCTTTCTACTAAATCTTTAATTTCATCAATGGTGCACATATCCTTTGGACTTAGTAAGTACCCTTCTCTTGTTTCCTCATTTCCCTTATTAATAACTGTATAAGGTAATCTACAAGGCTGAGCACATCTTCCTCTATTTCCACTTCTTCCACCAATGACGCTACTCATAAGGCATTGTCCTGAATAACTTATACATAAAGCTCCATGAACAAAGACCTCTGTTTCCACACCTAAATCTGTAGAAATATATTTGATTTCCTTTAGACTTAATTCTCTTGAAAGTACTATTCTTTGAAACCCTAAATCTCTTAAAAACAAGGCACCTTCTCCATTGTGAATGGTCATTTGGGTTGAAGCATGTATTTCAAAATCCATCATAGAAGCTTTCACTAAGGTGAATAGTCCCATATCCTGAATTATTAATGCATCCACACCAATGGTATATAAATATTTAGCATACTCAAAGGCTTCCTTCATTTCATTTTCTTTTACTAAGGTATTTAGTGCAATATATACTTTTATTCCATAAAGATGGCAGTAATCCACTGCTCTAATTAAGTCTTCATCACTAAAATTACTTGCATAAGCTCTTGCTGAAAATTTTGTTCCTCCCATGTAAATAGCATCACAACCTGATTGCACTGCTGCATACATGCTCTCCAAGCTTCCGCCTGGTGCTAATAACTCTATTTTATTCATATTCATCTCTCCTATTGCCATACCTATAATTATACAATACTGTGAATATAAAACAAGGTAATGTACTTGTACAAATTATAGTAAAACTACCAAATAAGGCAGTCTCTTATAGTTTAATTTGGTTTTCTTCTTTAGTTTTAACCAACTTTTCTATTTAATGTACCTGTTTAAGGTTATACTCTGTTTTATATTTTTAATCATCTGTTTGCTCTGGTACATAATATAATTTGTTTTTTATTTCTATATATTGTTAGTTTAGCATTAATTTGTATATAATTGTATTACACTGTTGAAAAGTTTTATATAAGTTATTCTAAAGGAGATGTTTATCAATGTATGAATATAAGGTTTTCAGATGGAGATTTGATTTAAATACCCCAGAAGAACTTGAAATTACTTTAAATGATTATGCTAAGGAAGGCTGGAGATTATTTAATATCATGCCAAATGTTAAGGGAAGTGGCGGAGCTTTATTTTCCTCAGTAGATGGAAATGAAGCTACTATTGTTATGGAAAGAACTAAATAAGCTTACTCATAATAAATTCCTTTGCTTTTAATAAAATAACTAGAATAAAAAGGGACTGTCTCATAATGCATAAACTGCACTTGGAGAAGTCCCTTATCTAATTTATAATAAAATTTATTTTAAAATTAAATCTCTAGATAGTCTGCATTGTATATTAAAAATATTTGTATATACTAAGTTATTTGTTCTAACACAGCTACATTCTATTTCAAACATCTCATTCTCTTGAAAACTTATAACTCCAAATAGCTTTTATATATTTCCTCTATAGCCTTTTTCCAGGTGAAATTACCCTCTATATAATCCTTTAATTTACTGCTCTTTCTTTTTCCATACCCTTTAACAATTGCATCTTTAATACTGCTTTCATCATAAGGATTGCAATATATACCCATATCCTTAAAATACTCCCTTGATGCTCCTTCTTCTGTCACTACAATATTAGTGCCACTGGCTGCTGCTTCTAAGGAAGAAAGACTGGTTACCTCTGCAAAACTTGGAAGCACATGAACCTTTGCAAACTTATAAGCATTATACACATTGTAACTATCCATAAAGCCTAAATACTTTACATTATCATATTGTAAACATTTTCTTAAATAAACTTTTTCAGCAACAGGCCCAATTAAAACTAGGGTTATCCCTAGTTCATGACATAACTTACTTAGGGTGAGCTGATTTTTAGCAGCACATATTCTTCCAACAGAAACCACATACTTATCTAGGCTATATCTTTCTTTAAAATTATATAATGGTATATCTTCATATTCTAAATCAACTCCATTATGAATAACCCTAAACTTATCGCCTAGATCAAAATCCTTTAGCAAAGCATCCTTTTCATAATGGCTATTGCATATTATTAGCTTGCTCCTGTTTAGCAGTTCTTCTCTGTATGTTTTGCAATTATTCCACAGTCTCAATCTGTCAATATCTTCAATATGGGTGTAAAATTTACTCATGTTGAAATAAAAAGGAGATACTACAAGCTTATTTTTATAGCTACTAGCCCCTTTAAAATGTTTATAAGAATCAAAAATACTTTTTATATCAAACAAATGGACAATATCATAACTGCTATAATCATAATCATCATCACTGCAGGCTATATCTACCCTTATTCCTAAATCCTTTAAGTAATCATATATCTTAAGCAGAATAGTTGTGTCTCCTGCAGTATTTTTCAGATAATCCCCTCTTGCACATAGTAATACCTTCATTCCATATCCCCCTAGTAATCTACCTTTAAGATATAACTATGCCAGTTGGTTTTTAATTATCACAATTACAAAACAAAATGCACAGAAAAACACCATTTAAGGCATTTTTCCATGCATCTATTTTAAGAAGGGAATTTTTTTATGCTTTTCATGTAAAATTTCGATATTTTTAACTTCAACTTCCTTGAGAAGGTCTTTTATCTTTCTGTTCTTATCACAAACTTCATCACCGAGTCTTCTTTTTTCTGAAAACAACATTTTATTATAGGTTGCATTTCTCTCGTTTTCTTCTTTCAGCTTTTGATTTTCTTCTTGAACTTCTTTAACTATGGCTTTCATTATATCCATTTGTTCGCTCATGCTTTTTAATTCTTCCTTAAGAGAATCCTGCTGTAAGTTTTCTGAATTACTTAATTTTGACTCAAGATCCACCTTCTGCATAGAAATTCCCTCTAAAGCAGCTTTTAATCTCTCTATTTCTGATATTAAACTCTTTTGTTCATTAAGTAAAGTTTTATAATTCTCATTAAGTCTTTCATAGGCTTCTCTACTCTTAAAAGACTCATCCCCAAGATTCAATGCAGCAAGAATTGTTGCATCTGGGCGACTTATTTTTGGATTATTTTCCATTAGAGTGGATATTTTTTTATCCACATAACGAGCTACCATATGTAAATAAGCATCATTTTCTTCTGCTTTAAGATTATACTCCATTCCATTTATCCTAACAGTAATAATGTTCACAAAAACACCCTCTTAAATATATAGTTAACTATATTCTAACATAGAAAGTATTTTTATTGAACTATAATTATAGTAAAATCTACAAAAACTACTTAAGTTTTATATAATTTTTAATGAATATTAAAGATTTCCTTCATATATGCCCTAATTTTAATCATTATATTTAAAATATAATAACAAAACCCTAGAATATCTAAAATGCCTTTTTTATGTTGCATTTTATAATTTTCTAGGGTTTTAATGTAACACTTTAAATTAACTTAAATCAATTTACATAAGAATTTATAACTTTCCATATAAAATACTAATTACATTTGTCTAAGTTCAGCTCCAAGCTTATGCTCAAGACTTCTTAATATCTTATCATGAACCTTGGCAACTTCATTATCTGTTAAAGTTTTTTCACTATTTCTATACACTATTGAGTAAGCGATACTCTTTTTACCTTCTGGGATTTGTTTACCCTTGTAAACGTCAAAGAGCTTAACGCTTTCAAGAATTCCCCCACCTTGCTTTTTAATAGTGTCTTCTATATCTTGCACTAGTACTTCATCCTCTACAAGAAGCGCTATATCTCTAGTAACTGCTGGGAATTTAGGAAGAGCCTTATACTTTCTGTCCATCTTTGAATTCTTCATTAATAAGTCTAAGTTTAGCTCTGCAATGAAACATCTTACATCCATACCATAGTTATTAGCCACATCTGGGTGCATTTCTCCTAAAGCTCCAATATAATCCTTACCTACATAAAGAGCTGCAGTTTTTCCAGGATGGAAACTTGGGTTACTACTTTCTCTTTTAAAGGATGGATTATTTATTCCTAAGGAATGTAGTATATTTTCCACAACTCCTTTAAGCTCTAAATAATCTAAATTACCATACATGCCTAAAGTTACTATATTTCTCTCCTCTGGTAATTTGTTTTCATCTTCATTTTTTATATAAACCTTACCAATTTCAAAAAGCATGGCTTCTTCATTACTCTTTGCATAATTTCTTCCTAGAGATTCCATCATGGATGCTAGGGTTGTAGTTCTCATGATTTTAAAATCTTCTCCTAGTGGATTTCTAATTTCCACTGCATTTCTTAACCTGCTATCCTCTGGGAATAGTAATTTATCAAATATTTTAGTACTTACAAAAGAATAGCTGATGGATTGATTTAACCCACTATTTACAAGAGTGTTTACTACCTTATCTTCAAGGCTTTGCTTTAAAGATTTTCCACCCTTTGTAGTGTCACAGCTTGCTAGAGTTGATTTAAAGTTATTATATCCATAAATTCTTGCTATTTCCTCAGCAATATCCTCTTTTATATTTAAATCACTTCTAAAAGTTGGGCATTCTACAATAAGCATATCGCCAGATATAGTTGTGTTTAAATCTAAACTATCTAAGTATTTTTTCATATCTTCCTTAGATATATTGCTTCCTAAAAATTTATTTACCCAAACTGAGTCAACTTCTAAGAAATGTGATTTTTTAGGGTTGGGATAAATATCTATAACCCCTTCCATCACTTCTCCTGCTCCTAGTTCCTGTATTAAAGCACAAGTTCTTTTCATAGCTACTTCTACTAGGTTTGGATCTAAATCCTTTTCAAATTTAGAGGAAGCTTCAGTTCTTAAACCTAATTTTTTAGAAGAATTTCTAATATTAGTTCCATCAAAATTAGCAAACTCAAGTACTACCATAGTGGTATCTTCCTTAACCTCAGAGTTAAGACCTCCCATTATACCTGCAAGGCCTATGGTTTTCTCTCCATCTTTTATATTTAATACATTGTTATCTAAAGTTCTTTCAACTTCATCTAAGGTAGTGAATTTTTCTCCCTCTTCAGCTCTTTCAACTACAATAGTGTTAGTAGTTATTTCTCTTACGTCAAAAGCATGCATTGGCTGACCAAGCTCTATCATAACAAAGTTAGTTATATCCACTATGTTGTTTATTGGTCTTATATCCGCTTCAAGAAGTCTTTCTTGCAGCCATTGTGGTGATGGAGCTATTTTAATATTCTTAACGCCTTTAAGCATATATCTTCTGCATAATTCATCTTTAATCTCAACTTTATAGCTAGCAGTTACATCTTCTTTGCAAGCAGCTGTAAAGGTTGTGTTTGGCATGTTATAAGTTGTTCCTAGAGTTGCTGCTGTTTCCCTTGCCATACCTACTACACTTAAGCAGTCTGGTCTATTCGAAGTTATTTCAAAATCAATTACTGCACTTTGAAGATTTAAAACTTCTTTAATATCCTTTCCTATTGGAGTATCTTGTGGCAATATCATTAAGCCGTGAACTGGCTCATCTCCTGCTATGCCTAGTTCTTCTTCAGAACAGAACATACCATTAGACACTACTCCTCTTAGTTTTCCTTTTTTGATTTTTAATCCACCGTGTAAGGTTGAGCCATGTAATGCCACGGGAATTATATCTTGTTCCTTCATATTTTTCGCAGCAGTAACAATTTGAATAGGTTCTTCTTTATTAATATCTACTTGACATACTACTAAAGCATCTGCATCTGGATGCTTTTCAATTTTTGTTATTTTTCCCGTAACTACATTGGAGATTTCATCTCCTGAAGTAATTAACTCCTCAACCTTTGACCCTGATAAAGTTAGGGCATCCGCTAATTCCTTTGGTGAAACTTTTATATCAACATAATCTTTAAGCCATTTAACTGGAACCTTCATGTTTCTTCCTCCTTTAATTTAAGTAATTTTTTTAATTAGGGCATCTTTAAAAAATAAATAAGTCAGTGTCCTAGTCGGCATAAGCTTACTTGTGAACACAAGGCTTGCTTATGAACACAAGACTTGTTTGTGAACTTAAAATATCCTTAACCTCTTTAACTTATTATTTATTTTCATATGCCTAAAATTGATCTAAGAATCTCATATCACTTTCGTATAAAAGTCTTATATCATCTATTCCATACTTTAACATTGTAATTCTATCTAAGCCAAATCCAAAGGCAAAGCCACTGTAAACCTCAGGGTCTATTCCACAATTTCTTAAAACGTTAGGATGTACCATACCACAGCCTAAAAGTTCTATCCAACCGCTACCCTTACATACTTTACAACCTTCTCCCATGCATACAAAACAAGTAGCATCAAGTTCTGCTGAAGGCTCCGTGAATGGGAAATGATGTGGTCTAAATTTAGTTTTCATCTCATCTCCAAACATTTTTTGTGTAAACATTTCTAGAGTACCCTTTAAGTCAGCAAAGGTAACTCCTTTATCTATAACTAAGCCTTCAATTTGATAAAATATTGGTGAGTGCGTTGCATCAACTGCATCTGAACGATACACTTTTCCTGGTGCTATCATCTTTATTGGTGGCTTTTGATTTTCCATAGTTCTAATTTGTATTGGAGAAGTCTGTGTTCTTAACACCATGTTATCATTAATATAAAAAGTGTCTTGTTCGCCTCTTGCTGGGTGGTCCTTTGGAATATTTAAAGCCTCAAAGTTATAGTAATCATACTCTACCTCTGGTCCTTCCTCTATAGAAAAGCCCATAGATAAAAATATATCATTTATTCTTTCAAGGGTTAAATCTATAGGATGTCTTTTTCCTATAACCTGTTTTTTCCCAGGCATAGAAATATCTATAATTTCGCTCTTAAGTCTTTCCTCTTTTTCTTTGTTTTTCATATCTTCCATTTTAGCAGTTATTTCATTTTCTAGAGCTTCTCTAACCTCATTTGCTACTTTTCCTACTAAGGGTCTCTCCTCAGCAGATAACTTACCCATACCTCTTAATATTGCAGTAAGTTCTCCCTTTTTACCTAAATACTTAACTCTAATATTCTCTAATTCTGCTTTTTCATTTACCTTACTTAATTCTTCTAAAGCAGAAACTTTTATAGCTTCCAATTGCTCTTTCATTTCCTTTTCTCCCTTCATAAATAATTATTTTATGTATTAAGTATCTGCAACAAATAACAAGCATACTGACTTATTCATTTTTTGAAGACACCTTACTTAAATTGTTAACAAATATAAATGATTTAGTACCTGACTGTGTATTATTTTCATAAATAGACTTCTAGTTAAAACATCTAATTTTACCCCTCATTAAATGCCACTGAGCATGTGAAAAGTTTTCCTTCAGAATACTCCTAAATAAGATATCATCTTTAGAATATCACTTTTAAAGAAATCTTATAGATAAATCAACTTCAAGTTAACTTACAAAAAAATAAAAACCGCCCCTGAAAAGGGACGGAAAATCCGCGGTACCACCCTAATTGGACTTTAAACAAAGACCCACTTAGCTTTTTTATCGACCATTAGCCGCCAACTACTACTACTATTTCATAGTTAGAACTCAAGAGTGAACTTCAGTATATATTCCCAAAAGAAGGCTTGCAGTCTACGACCTTCTCTCCCTGATTGCTTCTACATACTTACTCTCTCTATCATAGTTTAATTTATTTATAATATTTCATAGACTTTTACTCTAAGCTTTAAAAGCTTAGAAAAACAACTTAGATTATTATGTAAGCAATAAGCTTAATTTAGCTTCTATAGTTTAAACTTTAAAAGCTTTTAACCTTCATAATTGTTTCTCTATATTATACATACTTTACTCACAAATATCAAGTTATTTATAAGTATGGATTTAATTAACTATTTATGGATTTTTGCCTTACTCCTTCATATATCATTATTGAAGCTGCCACTGCTGCATTTAGGGATTCCGCTCCACCAGGCATTGGTATTTTAACTTTTATATCACTGATATTATAGAGTTCCTCACTTATTCCATTACCTTCATTTCCAACAGAAATAATTAAGCTTTCATTAAAATCAATGTCATAAAAGTTATACTCTGTATCTAGGGAGCTACATACTAATTTGTATCCATTATCTTTTAGTTCCTTTGTAAAAGATAAATCCAAATCTTCTATGATTGGAATGTTAAAAATTGACCCCATGGTAGATCTTAGGGTTTTTTCATTATACAAATCCACAGTACCCTTTGTTAGAATCACTCCACTACACTCTGCCGCATGAGCGGTTCTTATAATCGTTCCCAAGTTTCCAGGATCTTGAATTTTATCTACTAAAACATAAGTTCCTTTATCTTTATGAACTTTTTTAGCATCCATTTTTACTAAAGCTAAAACTCCCTGAGGGTTATCTGTACAACTTATAGTTTTAAAAATTCCTTCAGTAACTTGAATTAGCTTTGTTTCTTTCTTAATGTGGCTATCTATGAAATACTCCTGAAACTTTGACAATGAATTTTCACTTATAAATATACTTTCAATTGAAAAGGAGGATTTTAATGCTTCCTCTAAGAATCTAAATCCTTCTATTATAAATAATCCCTTTTCATTTCTGTACTTTTTTTCCTTTAACTTTTTAGTTTCTTTAATGAGATTATTATCTTTGCTGGTTATTAGTTGCAAAACAACCTCCCCTTACCTAACTAGAGTTTCTATATTATTTAATTCTTGAGTACCACCAATTGCTACTATAATGTCTCCTGGCAACACAACTTCATCTGGTGATGGAGAAACATCTATTTCATTGCTTCTTTTTATTGCCACTACATTTATTCCATAGGTAGCTCTAAGATTCAACTCTATTAAGCTGCGGTTTTCCCAGTCACTTGGAGCAGCAATTTCAGCAATACTAAAATCTGGTGAAAGCTCTATATAATCTAGTATATTTGAAGAACATAGATTATGTGCAACTCTTACTCCCATGTCTCTTTCAGGGAATATAACTCTATTAGCACCTATTTTATAAAGCACCTTTGCATGTAAGGCATCATTTGCTTTAGTAATTATATGCTTAACACCCATTTCCTTTACTAACAATGTAGCTAAAATACTTGCTTGAATATCGGAACCAATACTTATAATTGCTACATCAAAGTTGCTAATTCCTAACGCCCTTAAGCTATTTTCATCATTTGCATCTAATTGAACTGCATGTGTAACTCTTTCTGATATATTCTGAACTATTTCTTCATCTGAATCCACAGCAAGAACATCATTTCCTAACCCATATAGGGTTTCCGCCACAGAAGTACCAAATCTTCCTAATCCAATAACTATAAATTGTTTTTTCCTCACTGTTAACACCTTCTCTTCTATCCAACTAAAATTTTATCTTCAGGGTATCTAATAGAATTTCCCCTATCATGTTTTCGTATAGTCATAGCTACTGCTATAGTTAGTGGACCAACTCTACCTGCATACATTGTTAATGCAACTATTATCTTTCCAAAGGTAGTAAGTTTTTGGGTTAACCCTAAGCTCAACCCTACGGTACCAAAACCTGAAGTAGCTTCATATAAGTAATACTCAAAAGGCATTCCACTTCCTCTTTCTGTAAAGGATAATATCATGGTTACGGCAAATACAATGCCCAACCCTATAATAGTTACAGCAAGTGCCTTATAAACTATATCTTTGCTTACTCTTCTTTTAAAGTATTCCGTATCTTCTCTTCCTCTTATAACAGATACCACAGTCATTAATAAAATACCAAAGGTAGAGGTCTTAATCCCTCCAGCTGTAGACCCTGGCGACCCACCTATAAACATAAGTATAATAGTCAAAAGAATTGATGCTGAAGTCATGGCTGAAAGGTTTATCGAGTTAACTCCTGCAGTTCTTGGTGTTATAGAAGCTAAAATTGAGGATAAGACTTTTCCTTTTAAGCTCATAGGCTCCATAGTTCCAGGATTGTTATATTCAAATATGAAGAATAATACAGCTCCAGATACAATTAAGATAGATGTCATTGATATTACTACTTTTGAATGAAGTGAAAACCTTTTAATCTTTTTATAATGGTATATTTCATCCCAAACAATGAATCCTAATCCTCCAATTGCAATTAAAGAGGAGGTGGTTAATATTACAACTGAATTGTTATAGTACTCAGTTAAACTTTTAAACTCCCCCATTACATCAAAACCTGCATTACAGAAAAATGAAACCGCATGAAATATACTATAATATATTCCTTTTCCAATTCCAAAGTCAGGTATAAATTGGGTTGAAAATAAAATAGCACCTGCTAACTCTACAGAAAATGTAAAGACCAAGATATATTTTACTAGTTTAACCACACCTTGCAAGGAATTTAAATTAAGGGATTCCTGCATTACTAATCTTTCTCTTAATGTAATTTTTTTACCAATAATTAGTGAAAGTAAAGTGGCGAAGGACATAAAGCCTAATCCCCCAATTTGTATTAGCAACATAATTACTGTTTTTCCGAAATAAGTCCAATGAGTTCCTGTATCTACAGTTACTAACCCTGTCACACAAACCGCTGATGTAGCAGTAAAAAGACAATCTATAAAAGGTGTAAACTCACCACTTACAGCAGATATTGGTAAAGTTAGTAAGGTTGCTCCAATTAAAATTGTTAAGGCAAATCCAATTACCACTATCTGAACAGGAGTAAATTTAAACTTTCTTAGACTATCTTTTAGTTTAATTTCCAAAGAAAACACCTCTAATCATTCCTAATGTCTAAAGTATATAACTAATATATACCTGTTATTTACAATTGTACATAGACTTTATTAAATTTAACAAACTTAACAATTCTTGCGATATGTGTAAACCTATTAAAAAAATGTGTTTAACTTATCTCTCAAAGTTGAACTACTATTTGCTAGTTTAACTAAGCCTTTTTTTCCTATTGTAAAATTAGTATTTCCAAAAAAAAATTATATAAAGCAAAAATGCAGCCAAAGGCTACATTTTATGTATATATAACTAATTATTCTATTATATATTAAGCTTCTAATTGCTTCTTAGCTACTTCAACTAATTCAGCAAATGCTTTTGGATCATTTATAGCTATTTCAGAAAGCATTTTTCTGTTGATATCTATTCCAGCAAGTTTCATTCCATTCATGAATCTTGAGTATGAAAGACCATTTAGTCTAGTACCAGCATTAATTCTAGCTATCCATAGTTTTCTGAAGTCTCTCTTTTTTAATTTTCTTCCAACATAAGCATTTCTTAGTGCTCTTATAACTGACTCATTAGCAGTTTTAAATAACTTGCTTTTTCCACCGTAGTATCCTTTTGCAAGTTTTAATATTTTTTTATGTTTTTTACGAGCGTTGATTGCTCTCTTTACTCTTGCCATTTATCATTACCTCCTAGACAATTCCTATTATAAGTATGGTAGTAATTTTTTCATTACTTTTTCTTGAGAAGCTGAAACATATCCTGTTTTTCTAAGGTTTCTCTTAGTTTTTGAGCTTTTCTTAGTTAATATATGGCGTTTGAAAGCTTTCGCTCTTTTTAACTTACCTGTTCCTGTCTTCTTGAATCTTTTAGCTGCACCTCTATGAGTTTTCATTTTTGGCATAATAAAGTCCTCCTCTCAGTTATGCTCTTTTTGGAGCTAATATCATTATCATATTTCTACCTTCTTGTCTTGCTGGCTTTTCTACTATGAAAATGTCACCAATTTTTTCAACAAAAAGATCTAATATCTTACGTCCCACATGTGAGTTTTCAATTTCTCTTCCTCTAAATCTCACAGTAATTTTAACTTTGTCTCCATCAGTTAAAAATTTCTTTGCATTATTTGCTTTAATTTCAATATCATGCTCTTCAATTGTAGCACTCAATCTAATTTCTTTAATTGTAATAACCTTTTGCTTTTTCTTAGCTTCCTTGTCTTTCTTCTGCTGCTCATAAATGAATTTTCCAAAATCCATTATTTTACAAACAGGTGGAGCTGCATTTGGTGATATTGCAACTAAATCAAGCTCTTTTTCTTCTGCCATCCTAAGTGCCTCTTTTGTTGGAAGAATTCCAAGTTGTTCTCCATCAGCACCGATAACTCTAATTTCTTTTTCCCTTATTTCTTCATTCATCATGAAGTCTTTATTTTTGCTAATAACATTCACCTCCAGGTGTATTTAGAAAAATATATAAAATAAAAAGGACGACAAACGCCGTCCAATTGTTACTTTTTAACAAATTCATCTTTAACCTTACTAGCATAACTGTAAGGTGAGAAACGGCAGTTCCTACTTAAATCATTCAGTATTATGTTTAATTTTTTTCTCAACAAAGGTAATTATACTACTATATTACTTCAATGTCAATAGTACTTTAAGCTAAATCTTAGCTTTACTTCTTAAGGCTTCACACTGTTTGCAATCATTACAGTAGCTCACCCTATTCTCAAATACATTTTTTATAGTTTCAATTAATTCTTTGTTAATACAGTTATGAACTGAGTGTATGATAACTCTTTGTGGCGCTGTTGTTATAAGACCACTTATTATCAAATCTTCTGAAGTTACCTTAGCAGTATACTTTGTTTCATACAATTCGTCAATTAAATTATTTAATATATCATTACCAAATTCATCCTTAACGATATAGTCTCCTTTTTCATCTATCATTATATGAACTTCCTGAAGCTTACTCTCCTGAACCTCAACAAAGTACTTCAATAATTTAATAAATTCGTTATACTCCTTTTCAACCATGTATTTTTCTACCACTTTTTCAACGATACTTTCTAAGTCTTCTTTAAAATCTTTCATTCGAAAAGTTAATAAGCCTTGCACATTCACTTCATTATTTTCTTCCAGGCACTGCACAATCTTTTCAATAACATTGTTCTTCCTATTCATAAAATATATTACTGTCTCATCTACTTTTTCATCTTCATCCCTTAAGGCCCTATAGACCATTTCCTTTAAGGCTTTTATATCATCAAATTTCAAAAAAGGAAAGCTCTCCGTTAATAATTTTCCTATGTTATTCTTATAGAATTCATCTATTATTACCTTATATAGTACATTTCCTAGATGTAAATTTATTAGCTTTATCATCTTATTGTCATATTTTTTATCATCACCTTGTATCTTTATTAACTGTTTTCCCTGTTCAAAACTTACTGACATATCTAAGGTTACATTCTTCTTGTTAAAATATGTTATCATATCCTTAATATCTTCTACCATATAATCTCTATTACTATTATCTATTAATTCCAATAGTAGCATGTAGTTCACCCCTTTTTACCCACTTTAGTGGATTTTATCCTTTGAACTTCTTTCAAGCTATAATCAAATTTAACTTTAAGAATGTTACTTAAACGTTTTTTTGACACATGATTTAACCTATTTTATATTTTATTATGTGTTTTAATAAAATGTATATTCATTATATTGAAAACAATTGTCGACAGTGCCATAATAATATGTGGAACAATTTGTAGAAAATTATTTTTCATGATAATAATGGCAACTTTGCGTAAAATACACTTAGATTAATTGTTTAAGGATGGAAAAATTACTGAAGGAAGTGAAACTATTGAAATATGCCTTTGTAGATTATAGGATTTCCTGCCAAGAAAAATATAACTTAGAAAACTTAGGTTGCACCGTGATAATTTGCCCTCCTTCAGCTTTACTATATCCAGCTATTTGTGGTCATCCAGATATTCTTATACATTTGCTTAATGATGATAAAATCCTTGTTCATAAGGATATAGATGAAAGTTTTATACAACTATTGAAAAAAATAAATTTAAACATTGAATACACTGTTAACTCTTTAAATAAAAGTTATCCTTATGATATATGTTTAAATGCTGTTAGCTTAAAGGACTATTTTATTCACAATTTGAATTTTACAGATAAAACTCTTTTAGCTAATTTTTCCTCAAAAAAACTTATAAATGTAAAACAAGGCTATACCAAATGTTCTACCGCAATAATAAATGATAACGCTATTATAACTTCTGATTTATCCATAGCTAAAGCCCTTGAAAAAGAACCTATTGACGTTCTTTTATTACCCCCTGGCGATATACTTCTCCCTGGACTTAATTATGGTTTCATAGGAGGAACCTGTGGAAAATTAGAGGATACTATAGTTTTTTATGGAACCTTAGAGAAGTATAAATACGGAAGTTTAGTATTAGATTTTTTGCATAAGCATAAAGTGAAGCCTTTTTATTTAAGTGATAGCCCCTTAATAGATAGAGGTAGTATATTGATCCTATAAAAAATCTTACTAAAAAAGATGATCATCTTCTTTTAGTAAGATTTTCTTTATAATATAGAATTTAGTGCTACTTATTATAGTTTTTTAACAACTTATCATATAGGAAACACTGCATTTAAAACTACAAAAAACAAAAAAGCATTGCTAATGCAATGCTTTTTTGGAGGCGCCACCCAGATTTGAACTGGGGATAAAGGCTTTGCAGGCCTCTGCCTTACCACTTGGCTATGGCGCCACATGGAGCGGAAGACGAGATTCGAACTCGCGACGTTCACCTTGGCAAGGTGACGCTCTACCACTGAGCCACTCCCGCACATGTTGGTGGCTCGAGCAGGAATCGAACCAGCGACACGAGGATTTTCAGTCCTCTGCTCTACCGACTGAGCTATCGAGCCTTGTTTTATTAAGTTAATGGCGACCCAGAAGGGACTCGAACCCTCGACCTCCGGCGTGACAGGCCGGCACTCTAACCAACTGAGCCACTGGGCCATATATGGTGGTCGCAACAGGGATCGAACCTGTGACCCTCTGCTTGTAAGGCAGATGCTCTCCCAGCTGAGCTATGCGACCAATTCTTCCAACATGTATTATTATAATACTTAATTAATTTTGTGTCAACAGTTTTTTTATTGTCTCAAACTGTTTCTTGGCACATATATAATATACAAAACTTATACTCCTCTGTCAACAGTTATTTGACCTATTCTTCCAAAATATCATGTATTCTCTTTTATTTCCTATTAATTTCTCAACTTTACTACATAGCATCTTTTTTTGCATCTCTATTAAAATTTCAGCTTTCATTTCCAATAACTTAAGTAATGGAAAATACAACTCTTCATAATAAACCAAATTTTCCTTCCTTAAATTTATTTGTGGAATTATTAAATAAACTACTCCTTGGAAGTCACATACCACCTCAATATTAAGGATAGTAAATGGCAAGATTTAAAGTATTAGTTTCTTATAAATCAACCATTACAATTATCGATTGCAACTGCACTGATAAATTATATCCATAAATAATAAAAATCTTTTTATATAGAATGTAATAAAGAGATTACACTTCCAACAAACCTACTTTTTCATTCTCTTTCCTATAAATTATTTTAAATTCGCTCAGTAATGTAGAAATTCTATTGCAACTTATATATAAAAATAAGTCCCGTTAGTAACACCACAGCTACCAACAGAACTTATTAATCTAAAATTAATTAAAGTAAATAATAGTTAACTATTTTAAAGGTTTCTTAATTTAATTCCTTTAATAAGCTACCTATATTTTCATTAGTGAACAAATATGCTTTATTGCAAAAATGACATAACAACTCTTCACTCTTACCTTCTTCATGTAACTCTTGAAGATCTTTTTTCCCTATGCTTATCAGTGCTCTTTCTACTCTTTCTCTTGAACAATCACATTTATACTCTGGTGTTAATTCCTCATGTATTTTTAAATCCATATCCTCAAAAATATATTTCAATATATCTTCTATAGACATACCTTCAGAAATCATAGAAGTTATAGATGGCACCTCTTGAAGTCTGTAGGATAATATATCTGCTACAAATTCTGATGCTCCTGGCATCATTTGAATTATAAACCCACCAGCTGCCTTTATAGTTAAATCCGTATCCACTAGTACTCCTAAGGCTACCGCAGATGGAGTTTGTTCTGAAACCGTAAAGTAGTAAGCTAAATCATCCCCAATTTCACCTGTTTGAATAGGCACTTGACCTATATAGGGTTCTTTAAGTCCCATATCTCTTATAACCTTCAAATATCCATTGATGCCAATAGCTCCACCCACATCTAACTTACCAATAGAATTTAAAGGTAAGTCAACCTCAGGATTACCTATATATCCCTTTACATTAGCATCTGAATGCGCTGTAACAATAACTCCTTTAGCTTCACCGCCTCCAGAAATTTGAATCGTTAAGCTGTCCTTTTCATTTTTTAAAAGTGCTCCCATTAAACTTCCCGCAGTTAACATTCTTCCCAATGCTGCAGCAGCTGTTGGTGTACATTTATGAATTTCCATAGCTTCTTGAACTAAACTTGTAGTAGTTGCACCTATAATTCTTATGTCTCCATTTTGAGCAGTAGCTCTAACCAACTTATCCATATGTTATTACCTTCTTCCTAGAACATATACTATTCTCTCTGTATTTTTCTTTATATTATTGTTTTTATAATCATCTAATTTTTCTATGATTCGAAAACCTATATGTTGTAAAACTTCTTCTAAGTACTCTTCACTATAGATTTTCTCCCTATGATGTTCATCAAACCTTCTATAAACTTGTCCTTCTTTTATAAAGAAAGTGAGGTACATATTTATAGTTTCATTTTCAATTTCATTTTCCCAAATATAAACTACTTTATCATTATCATAATTGAAAGTATTCTCCCCTAAAACTTCTAACAACTTATACTGAGAGTTTATATCAAAGATAAAAAGTCCTTCATCTTTTAAATGCTGATAAACTGAAGTAAAGTAATTAATTAAATCCTGTTTCTCCAAAATATAATTAGTTGAATCTAATGCACAAGTTATTAAATCAAATTTCTTTCTTAAATTCAGTTCACAAATATTTTGACATATGACCTTAGCTCTTACATGGTTGTTTCTAAGCTTATCTTCAGCTATTGATAGCATTTCCTCTGATAAATCTACAGCAGTGGTAGTTTTAAAAAACTTGCCTACCTCTACAGTTAAATTTCCAGTTCCACAAGCTAAATCTAAATAATCTCTTTTTGTTAACCCCACTTTATCACAAAGACCTGTTATAACCTCGGCCCAAGACTTATAATCTACATCTCCATGTATAAGCTCATCATAAACATCTGCAAACTCATTGTAACATTCCATAAAATCACCTAACTTATCCTTCTACAAATCTATAAATCATCTTAATAGAGCCCTCATAAAGAGTATTGAAGTAAATATGTATATAACACCTAAATATCTTATTAATGTTAATTAAAAGGCCCAGTTTTATAATCTCTTACATGAATTATATCACTAACATATTTTACATTAAAATAATAGTTTTGTCTAAATCTTTTATAACATATCTTTGTTTTTAGGCATATTCAACAGTTTTTTCTTTTTAGTCATTAATCCACCAATTCTTCCTGTTTCTTCTGCTGTAAGTCCACTCCACCCTAATTCTCTAACTTTATCTATAAGTCCTAATTCCTCTGCAATTTCATATTTAATTTCTTCTCTCATTTTTTCTTGGGGAGTTAATTCTCTATTGCTTTTTAGCTTTGATTTAATCACCTTTTTTAGTGGTGTTTTTCCCATAGTACCCCTCCTTATTTATATTACTATTTTCTACAAGGAGAAGTTTTTTATTCATTAAAAAACATTTAAAGATTTAAGTTTCAGAAAGTATAATATGCAACTCCTCTCTGGCCTCAATTACTTGAATTTTTACATATATTTTGAGATATTGCAATTCCACGGCCTTACAGAAATTTTGCTATGGCAGAAAAAATTAGAATTTCCTATATAAAAATAAGAGCAGTATAACTTGAGTTATACTGCTCCTAATTAAATTATTCTCTTCCTTCAGTGTAAGTGTATTTTAAGTCAAGTGCTCCAAAAGTTGGTGACATGTAATTTTTAATATATTTTCTTACGAAAGTATTTTTAAATCTCCAAACTCCTGGGCTGATTACGCCATCTTCAAACACTAATAATTTTTCTGCTTCTTTGAACTTCTCTAATCTCTTAGCTGGGTCTATAGAGTTACCTGCTTCTTTGATTAGACTGTCATACTTCTCACTCTTCCAACCTGTATTGCAGATTCCTGCCTCTGACATGAACATATCAAAGAAGGTGTTAGGGTCATTATAGTCAGCACCCCAAGCTTGACCAGCAATTTGGTAATCTCCCTCATCTGTTCTCTTTTGGAAAACTGCCCACTCAGCATAGTCACACTCTATATTAACTCCAAGCGCTTTACTATAGTTTTGTTGATCAAACTCAGCAAACTCTTTAGCTCTAGCATCAGTTCCTGATTGTAAAACCTTAAATGTATGTTTAGCTGGATCTGGGTCTAAACCTAATTCTTTTAATCCTTCAATTAATAAAGCTTTAGGATCTGAATTAGCTTTCTTTAATTCCTCAACTGGTAGATATGTTGCTGTTTCTCTGTAGTCTTTTCCATCAATTTGAATTGCTGGAGGACACCATGCATTAGCTGGCTCTGCAAGTCCTCTGAATAAAGTTGATGCTGTACCTGCTCTATCATTAGCAATTATAAATGCTTTTCTTATTTTCGCATTAGCAAAATATTTATCTTTTTGGTTAAAGAAAGTATAGGTAGCCGATCCATCATATCCTTTTTTAACCTCGAACTTACCAGTTTGGTTAAACTTTTCAACCCATTCTTGTTTAGTTACCGCAGCAGCATCTAATGAACCATTGTATAATTCATTCATTCTTGCTGTTTCTTCTTTTATGATTTTCATAGTAGCTTTTTCAAGCTTTACATTTTCTGCATCCCAATAATCTTTATTCTTAACTAATTCTACTTTATTGTTGTGTACCCACTCAGAAATGATGAAAGGACCTGAAAATACCATAGTATCTACTTCACTACCATATTTATCACCATGTTTTTCTATGATATCTTTTCTTTGTGGTTCCATTACTTTGAAATATGTTAAATCTAAGAAATATGCACAAGGTGAAGCCAAAGTAAACTCTATAGTTTTTTCATCTATAGCTTTAACTCCTAAATCTTCTGCTTTTGCTTTTCCTGTATTGAATTCATTAGCATTCTTGATTGGGAATAATAAGAACGCATATTGTGAACCAGTTTTTTGATCAAGGGTTCTTGTGATACCGTATACAAATTGCTCTGCAGTAACAGCTTGACCATCGCTCCACTTCATATCTCTTAATGTGAAAGTCCATTTTAATCCATCCTCAGATTTTTTCCACTCTTTAGCAGCACCCGGCTTTATAACATCCTTTCCATCTTTACCAACTTCAAGTCTTGTTAACGCCTCCATAGTGTTTGCAAGAACTTGAGAAGAATATAAATCAGTTGCTTTAGATGGGTCTAAAGTTTTTGGTTCTGCACCTAAAACTACATTTAAATATTGCTCCTTGTCCATTTTTACGGCTTGAGCGTTTTCTCCTGACTTCTCTCCTTCTGCTTTTTTATCATCTTTTCCACCACAACCAGTTAAGGCTACTGATGCAATCATAGATGATGCTAGTAATACAGATAAAAGTTTTCTGCTTTTCATAAAAAAATCCCCCTTCTTATTGTTTCTTTCTAATAAAAACTCTTTTGTAAAATTGAGTTTTTCTTACACATTGAAACTAAATATTAGAAATTATAAAATCTTTAAGCAGTCCCCTTGTTGCTTTTATAAATGAAAATTCAAGATTTTTATAATTTTCTGTTATTTATATCATATACTTCATTTTTTTAAAAATCAATAAGGTTTAAATGAAAACTTAGTGTATCCAATTCACATTTTATTATTATTTTTAAATATTTATTAATATATGATTTTTTTGAAAAATTACTGCAATTTTTACCTCTTATCACCACCGTAATTAAAAAAAACAGCGAAAAAAAGTAGTACAATTTTTATTGTACTACTTTTAAATATTTCATATTAATTTACATCTGAACTAATAAATACTACTCTCTACCTTCAGTATAAGTGTATTTTAAATCAAGGTTTCCAAAAGTAGGAGACATGTAGTTTTTAACATACTTTCTAACATAAGTGTTCTTAAATCTCCAAACCCCTGGGCTTATTACTGCATCATCATAAACAAGGATTTTTTCAGCTTGTTTAAATATGTCTGTTCTCTTAGCAGGATCTATAGTATTAGCTGCTTCTTTGATTAAGTTGTCATACTTATCACTCTTCCAGTTAGTAGGAGCTATACCTGCATTAGACATAAACATATCAAAGAATGTGTTTGGATCATTGTAGTCAGCACTCCAACCTTGAGAAGCCATTTGATAATCAAATTCATCAGTTCTCTTTTGGAATATAGCCCATTCAACATACTCACACTCTATATTTACTCCAAGAGCTGTTTTATAGTTTTGTTGAGCAAACTCAGCGAACTCTTTTGATTTTGCATCTGTTCCAGATTGTAAATATTTGAAGGTATGCTTAGTTGGATCTGGATCTAAGCCTAATTCTTTTAGTCCTTCAACTAGAAGGGCTTTTGCATCTTTATTTTCGTTCTTCAAATCCTCAATTGGTTTATATGATATTTTTTCTCTATAATCCTTACCATCTATTTGAATAGCTGGTGGACACCATGCTGTTGCTGGTTCTGCTAAATTTTTATATAATGAAGAAACTTTTCCTGTTCTATCCTCAGCTATTAAGAAAGCTTTTCTAATTTTAGCATTAGCAAAATACTTATCCTTTTGATTGAAGAATGTGTAAGTTGCTGATGAGTCATAACCCTTTTTAACATCAAACTTTTTAGTATCATCAAACTTTTGAATCCACTCAGGTTTTGTAACAGCTGCAGTATCTAAAGAACCATTAAGTAATTCATTCATTCTTGAAGTTTCTTCTTTTATTATTTTCATTGTAGCTTTTTCAAGCTTAACATTTGCATTATCCCAGTACTCTTTATTTTTAACTAATTCAACTTTGTTATTATGAACCCATTCAGTAATTGAATATGGACCACTAAACACCATTGTATTTGGTTCTGTACCATACTTATCACCATGTTGCTCAATTATATCTTTTCTTTGTGGCTCCATAACTTTGAAATATGTTAAATCAAGGAAGTAAGCACATGGAGAAGAAAGTGTAAACTCTAATGTCTTTTCATCTACTGCTTTAACTCCAACATCTTCAGCTTTAGCCTTTCCAGTGTTAAATTCTTGAGCATTTTTTATTGGGTATAGTAGGAATGCATATTGTGAACCCGTTTCTTTAGCTAAAGTTCTTTGTATACCATAAACAAACTGTTCTGCTGTTATTGGTTTACCATCACTCCATTTTGCATCTCTTAGAGTAAATGTCCATTTTAATCCATCATCAGACTTTTTCCATTCTTTAGCTGCACCTGGTTTTATAACATCTTTTCCATCCTTGTCAACTTCAAGTCTTGTTAACGCTTCCATAACATTTACTAGAACTTGTGAAGAATATAAATCTGTTGCCTTAGATGGGTCCAAAGTTTTTGGTTCTTGTCCTAACACAACATTTAAATATTGCTCTTTGTCCATTTTTGATGCTTCTGCTGGTTTGTCGCCATCAGCTGGTTTTTTGTCGTCTCCTTTTGATCCACACCCAACTAATGCAATCGAAGCCACCATTGATGAAGCCAATAATGCAGCTAATAATTTTTTACTTTTCACAGATAATCCCCCTTTTTTGTTTAGCTCGGTCATTTAACCTATGCTCCATTTATTAATCTTCCTAATACATAATTTCATAAATTTAGGATTTAATATCTTAAAGTTAAGTGATGTTACATACTAGTGTGTCTCCCCCGTCTAACTTATTTATATAATATAATAAAATAATAAATAAATCAACACATTTTTCTGAAAAATGAATTATATTTTTTCGACATTAACATTTATTAAAACATTTTAGTTGTATTAAAATAGCATTTTTTGTTTATATTTAGTTAATAAATTAACATTATATGAATTCAATATTATTAAGCAAACTATCACTGTTACCTACACTTAATGTATCTAGTATATTGTAACTTTGGTTGTATTTATTTTATTAATATATTGTACATTTATAAAAGTTAATATTTTTTTAAGCCGTTTTTTGTAAATATATGTTATATTTTATATTTTTGCATGATTACATTAAAACACATTCACTTTATTGCATTTTAACCTTCTTGCCCACTATAAAAACCCATCTAAATGCACATATCTATGCTACTTCTATGCATAATGTGAGAAGTTTTCCACCAAGTATTTATTAAAGCAATATATCTGTAGCCTCCTATAAAGCATTTCCTAAGATTTAAAATATTTATATAGGTATATACATATAAATATTTTATTGTTATATTTTGAACTTTATCACATATGTCTATAACATCCCCCCAAACTTCCATAAAGTAACCCAAATATTAATGCTCACAGATTTAATAGGCTAACTTGGTAATTCAAAACAAAATAAAAAGAGACAGGATAAATCCTATCTCTTAATTTATTATAATAAATGACATGCAACAAAGTGGTTTGGTTCAACTTCCTTAAGCTCAGGTGATTTCTCACTGCATACAGGTTTTGCATATCTGCATCTTGGAGCAAATCTACAACCTGGTTTAGGGTTAATTGGACTTGGAACTTCTCCTTCAAGAGGAATTCTCTTTTTATTTCTTTCAACTTCTGGGTCTGGCACAGGAATAGCTGAAAGTAAAGCCTGAGTATATGGGTGTAATGGCTTGTCATATAAATCAGCACTTGAAGCCAATTCAACCATTGTACCAAGGTACATAACCCCAACTCTATCTGAAATATGCTTAACCATTGAAAGGTCGTGAGCAATAAACAGATAAGTTAATCCCAATTCATTTTGTAACTTTATAAGTAAGTTAACTACTTGAGCTTGGATAGAAACGTCTAGAGCTGATATTGGCTCGTCGCACACTATAAAGTCTGGTTCTATAGCAAGTGCTCTAGCTATACCTATTCTCTGCCTTTGTCCACCTGAGAACTCATGTGGAAATCTAGATGCGTGCTCTTTGTTTAATCCAACTAATTGTAGTAGCTCATATATTCTATCAGTTCTTTCTTGACCAGTATGAAGATTATGAACGTCAATTCCTTCTCCTATGATATCTCCAACTGTCATTCTTGGGTTAAGTGACGCATATGGGTCCTGGAATATTATTTGAGCTCTTCTTGTGAACTCTTTCTTTTCCTTTTTACTTAATTTGCTAACATCATGACCATCATATAGGATTTGTCCGCCGGAAGCTTCATAAAGACCCATAACAGTTCTACCGCAAGTAGTCTTACCACAACCAGATTCTCCAACTAATCCTAAAGTTTCACCCTTATATATATTGAAACTTACATCATCAACTGCTTTTAATGTAGCATCTTTTCCAACTTGGAAATATTTTTTAAGATTTTTAACTTCAATTAAAACGTCATTTTTCTCTTTCACATTTTGATTAGTCATATTATACACCTCTCTTCAATGCTTCAGGAACTTCTACTTTTGGAGCCATTGGGTGTTTCAACCAACAAAGAACCTCATGAGTATCTGAAATAGTAGTAGCTTCTGGCATCTCTTCTAAACATACTTGCATACAATATTCACATCTTGCTGCAAAAGGACATCCCACTGGTGGTTTAATTAGATCTGGAGGTGTTCCTTGTAAAGAATATAATACATCTTTATTTTTAGTATCTAATCTTGGTACAGATTGTAACAATGCCCAAGTATATGGGTGTTGAGGATTTGCGAAAATCTCATCAACAGTTCCTCTTTCTATTATTTGTCCAGCATACATTACTTGAATTCTATCAGCAACGTCTGCAACAACTCCTAAATCGTGAGTAACTAATATAACTGCTGTACCTAATTTTTCTTGAAGATCTGATATAAGATCCATAATTTGTGCTTGAATTGTAACATCAAGTGCTGTTGTTGGCTCGTCCGCTATTAATATTTTCGGATTACACGCTAGTGCTATAGCTATCATAGCTCTTTGTCTCATACCACCTGAAAATTCGTGTGGATATTGATGAACCCTTTTGTCTGCATTTGGAATATTAACAAGGTTTAGCATTTTTGTAGCTTCTTTTATAGCTTCATCTTTGCTCATCCCTCTGTGTATAATTAAACTCTCAGCAATTTGTTTTCCAATAGTCATGGTTGGATTTAGAGATGTCATCGGATCTTGGAATATCATAGATATATCCGCTCCTCTTAACTCTCTTAAAGCCTTATCATCCATTGTTAATATATCTTTGCCTTCGAAAACTATTTTTGAACCCTTTTTAATTTCTGCTGGCATTGGTTCAGGAAGCAATCTCATAATGGCTTTTGATGTAACTGTTTTACCACATCCTGATTCTCCAACTACCGCTAGGGTTTCACCTTTATTTAAATGGAAGCTTATGCCTCTTACAGATTTTACTTCTCCTGCATAAGTATGAAATGATACTCTTAAGTCTTGTACATCTAATATTTTTTCCATTGCTAACCCTCCCCTATTGACGCATTTTTGGATCTAGGGCGTCTCTTAAGCCATCACCAAGTAATTGGAATGATAACATTGTTAAAGAAATAAATAACGCTGGCCAGAATAACTGGTATGGGTAGAACATTAAGTTAGGTTGTGCAATAGCTGCTAATGCTCCCCAGCTTGTGTTTGGTGATTGAACTCCAAGTCCTAAGAAACTTAAGAACGCTTCACTGAATATATATCCTGGTATATCAAAGGTAATAGCTACTATCATAATACCTAAAGTGTTTGGTATTAAGTGTCTTGCTATTATTCTTGATGGGTTAGCTCCTAGAGCTTTTGCTGCTAAAATATATTCTTGTTCTTTAATTTGTAATAATTGTCCTCTTACAAGTCTCGCCATATAACACCATCCAGTGATTGTCATAGCAATTATAAGAGATTGTATTCCAGGTCCAACAATTAATCTAACAAGGATTACTATTACAAGATATGGAATACTCATTAATATTTCTAGTATTCTCATCATGATGTCGTCTACTATTCCACCAAAGAAACCCGCAACACCACCGTAGATAGAACCTACAACTGTGTCAATAAGTGCACCTACTAGACCAATAATGATAGAAATTCTTCCACCCTTCCAAACTCTAGCAAATAGATCTCTACCTAGGTTGTCCGTTCCAAACCAATGGTCTCCATTTGGTTTTAAGTTAAGTAAGTTATTATCTGTTACTTCATATGAATATTTAGCAATCATAGGTCCTATGATTGTCATTAGCGAAATTAAAATTAGTAGTATTAGAGAAAATGTAGCTACTTTGTTTTGCTTTAATCTTCTCCAAGCATCTTGCCAATAAGTCATACTAGGTCTTAGTATTCCTTCTGAGTCTAAGTTTTCACAGCCTATAATCTGAAATTTTTCTCTTGATAGTTCTGCCATAGTTGCTCCTCCTATCTCTTCTTACCAGTTACTCTGATTCTTGGGTCGATTAATCCGTATAATATATCAACAACGAACAATGCAACAATATATAATACCGCTACAAATATAGTTTGTCCCATTATCATAGGATAATCTCTATCATTAACTGAAGATACGAAATACTGACCAAGACCTGGTATAGCAAATATACTTTCTATAACGAATGATCCTATAAATATACCTGCAATCTGTGGTCCTAATAGTGTAATAGCTGGAAGTATCGCATTTCTTATAACATGCTTAAATACTAAACTTAGCTTTGATACCCCTTTTGCTTTTGCTGTTAAAATATAATCTTGTCCAATAACATCTAGACAGTTAGCTCTCATATATCTAGCATAGGTTGCTATAGAACTAAAGCTTAATGCTATAGATGGTAGGATTGTATGCTTAAATTGCCCCCACCCTGTTGATGGTAAGATCATCCACTGAACTGTAAATGTATATTGTAATAATGCCGCAACAACGAAACCCGGTACAGAAATACCTAATATAGCTATAAACATAACTACGTAATCTGGCCATTTTCCCCTATTAAGAGCTGCTATAATTCCGAGAGTAATACCAATTGTGAATCCCATTAAAATTGCTTGTGAACCAACTCTAGCTGAAATTGGTGCATACTTTAAAATTGTTTTTGTAACTTCTCTACCTGGATAAAGTAGAGATTGTCCTAAATCCCCATGTAAAACTGCGTTTTTAACAAATAATCCATATTGTTGAATAACTGGCTTGTTCAAACCATACTTTTCATAGTAGTTTGCTTTAATTTGTGGTGGTAAGTTTCTAGCCAAACTAGCTAATGGGTCTCCTGGTATAGCATGAATAAGCATAAATGTGATAGATGCCGCTATAAATAACGTAACTAGCATATACCCAAACCTCTTAAGAGTAAATTTTAACATCATCATCCCTCCATTTAGCGTAAAGTTGTTGCAACAGACTCTCCATCTGTTGCAACAATAAAATTAAATCTTATTTTCTTCCACTTGTATAAGCATATTTGTATTCAGTTACTCCGAATAATGGAGTCATTACGTTATTTGTATATTTAGCAACATAAGTATTTTTCTTTCTAAATACAGTCGGAGATACTATACCTTCTTTGTATATTAGGATATCTTCTGCCTTTTTGAAAGCTTCAAGTCTTGTTTTATTATCAGTTGAATTTTGAGCTTCTTTTATCGCTGCATCATAATCAGCATTTGACCATCCTGTTGGAACAACTCCTGCTCCTGTCATAAACATATCAAAGAATGTCATTGGGTCATTGTAGTCTCCTGTCCAAGCCATTGAAGCTATTTGGAAATCTAATTCATCTGTTCTCTTTTGGAATACTGGCCACTCAACATACTCTGTTTCAACATTTACTCCTAATGCTGATTTGAAGTTTTGTTGATAGAACTCAGCAAACTCTCTATTTCTTGCTGCTGTTCCTGACTCTAAGTATTTAAAGGTATGTTTAGCTGGATCTGGATCTAATCCTAATTCTTTTAATCCTTCAGATAAAAGAGCTTTTGGATCTTTAAATTCATCAACTAATTTTTTAACTGGTTGCTCAGTATTTAACTTTCTGTATTCTTCTCCACCAATTTGAACTTCTGGTGGACACCATGCTAGTGCTGGATCTGCTAAATCTCTAAATAAAGTTTTAGCTGCTCCTGTTCTATCTTGAGCAACGATAAATGCTTTTCTTACTTTTGCATTACTGAAATACTTATCTTTAGCATTAAAGAATGTATATGCAGTAGATGCATCATAGCTTGATAAAACATTAAACTTATTTGTTTCATTGAATTTTTGAATCCATTCCTGTTTAGTAACTGCTGCTATATCTAATGATCCATTATATAGCTCATTCATTCTAGAAGTTTCTTCTTTAATGATTTTCATAGTTACTTTGTTAAGCTTTACAGAATCTTTATCCCAATAGTTTTCATTTTTTTCTAACACTACTTGGTTATTGTGTACCCACTCTGTAATTTTAAACGGTCCACTGAACACCATAGTATCAGCTTCAGAACCATATCTTTCACCTGCTGCTTCAACAATATCTTTTCTTTGTGGATGCATAACTTTGAAGTAAGTTAAATCTAAGAAGTATGCAGTTGGTGACTCTAATGTAAACTGTACAGTTTTATCATCAATAGCTTTTACTCCCAACTCTTCAATAGAAGCTTTTCCACCATTAACCTTTTGAGCATTTTTTATTGGGAATAGTAGGAACGCATAAGGAGAACCTGTCTTAGCATCAAGAGTTCTTTGAATTCCATACACATAATCTGCAGCAGTTACTGGCTTTCCATCACTCCACTTATAATCTCTTAATTTAAAAGTCCAAGTAAGTTTATCTTCTGAAGTAGTCCACTCAGTTGCTCCTGCTGGTTTTATTACATCCTTACCATTTTCTTGCTCAATTCTTGTTAAGCCTTCTTGCACCTCAACTAATACTTGTGAAGAGTAAAGGTCTGAAGATTTTGATGCATCAAGTGATTTAGGTTCTGCATTTAATGTAACATTAAGATATTGTTCTTTGTCCATATTAGCTGTAGCAGCGCCCCCATCAGTAGCAGGCTTTTCTCCACAACCAACTAATAGTCCAGCTGATAAAGATAAAGTTAGTAATGTTGCTAAAATTCTTTTGCTTTTCATTAAAATTCCCCCTTAGTTTTTTGTTTTCTTAAGTATGTAAGATAAATTCAAATACTTATTAACTTTGAAATATTTTGACAATTTTAAATAAGTTACATAATTTTCTTGAAATTTATAATCCTATTAAAATCATGCAAAAAAAATAGTTGAATTTCCAAATCACACTTAATAAATTTCCTTAGTAAATTTCCTGTTATCTCTTTAGTAAGTTATAGAACAATATGAATTTTGAAGTAATGCAATATCTAAAATTCATTTTTTATAATATTATCATAGACACTTGTAAGTTGTCAAACTATTTTGTCGTATAATAAGTGCTTAATGTATACCATTTCATGAACTTTTTTTGAACAATTTATAATTTAATTATATTTACTTATAGGGTTAGATTTTATAACAATATTTATGCATTAATTTATTGCTTGTATAAATATTATTCCATACATTGTTGTTTTATTATGAATTTAAATATTGTTTACAAATACTTCTTAACACCTAAATAGCATCTAAATTACCTTTAATTTCTATATTACTTTATGCACTCTTATTCTTATTACCTATATAATGTAGGTTTTAAGATTTGCCTCTATAAATATGAATAAAATAAGCACAGAAGTCACAATAAATCTAGATTACTTTCTTAAGAACTTTAAAAATCAACAAAATAAAGCTGAAACCAAAAACCTATAGCACACCAATAAACATAGACATACATTAATATTAAAGAAATTTTTATAATATATTATATAACTTTATTCCCCGAAGTTATATAATATATTATAGAACTTTTAAGGAGTGATAAAATTGAAATATAATGTTGCTGTAGTTGGAGCTACTGGAATGGTTGGAAGACAATTTGTATCTATATTAGAAGAAAGAAACTTTCCAATAGATAATATATACTTTTTCTCTTCTAGTCGGTCTGCGGGTACTAAGCTTACTTTTAAAGGAGAAGAAGTAATAGTAGAAGAATTGAAAGAAGATAATATAGTAAATAAAAAGCTAGATTTTGCACTATTTTCTGCTGGTGGCGATACTAGTCTTAAATTTGCTCCCCTATTTGCTCAGCATGGTGCTATTGTAATTGATAATAGTAGTGCTTGGAGAATGGATCCAAAGGTACCGTTAGTTGTCCCTGAAGTAAACTCTGAGGATTTAAAATGGCACAAAGGTATTATTGCAAATCCAAATTGTTCTACTATTCAAGCTGTGGTTGCCCTTAAGCCACTCATTGGTAAATATGGTATTAGAAGAATTGTTTATTCAACCTATCAGGCTGTATCGGGTGCAGGACTTGGTGGCTTTAATGATTTAAAAAATGGGATTTCTGGGGAAGCCCCTAAAAAGTTTCAGCACCCCATCGCTTATAATGTTATTCCTCAAATTGATGTATTTTTAGATAATGGATACACTAAAGAAGAAATGAAGATGATTGAGGAAACCAGAAAAATTTTGCATGATGACAAGCTGAAAGTTACTGCAACCACTGTTAGAGTCCCTGTTGTTCATGGTCATAGTGAAAGTATTAATGTAGAATTGGAAAAGGAATTCAACTTAGAGGATGTTTTGAACCTGTATAATAATTCACAGGGAATAGTGTTAATGGATGACACAAAGAACAACATCTATCCTATGCCACTTCATGTAGAAGGGAAAGATGAAGTTTATATTGGTAGAATAAGAAGAGATTTTAGCTTGGATAACGGTATTAATCTTTGGGTAGTAGCTGATAATATAAGAAAAGGTGCTGCTCTGAATGCTGTTCAAATCGCAGAAACCTTTATCAAAACTGGCCTAATATAGATACTGTAGGCTTATCAATTCACAAAAATAATAGGGCTATAATTACACATTATTCCCCTCTGATTATATTGAATAAAAAGTTGAATAACCAAATTTTATACCAAAAATCTAAAGGACTGAAAGTCAGATATAACAAATATTGAAGGGAAGGTTATATATGAGTATTTTTAAAGGCTCTGGAGTTGCTATTGTTACTCCATTCAAGGAAAATGGTGTTGATTTTGATAAATTAAGAGAATTGGTAGAATGGCATATAGAAAATAAAACTGATGCCATCATCGTGTGTGGTACCACTGGCGAAGCTTCCACTATGAGTGAGTCTGAAAGAAGAGAAACTATTAAATTTGTTGTTGATACAGTTAATAAACGTATTCCTGTTATTGCTGGTACAGGTTCTAATAACACTGCTGCATCTATAGAAATGAGTAAATATGCAGAAAGTGTTGGCGCTGACGGTTTATTAGTTATAAATCCTTACTATAATAAAACTTCTGCAAAAGGATTAATCGAACATTTTAAAGCAATTGCTGGTAGTGTTAACACTCCAATAGTAGTTTATAACGTGCCTTCTAGAACTGGTATGAACATTACACCTAAAGCTCTTTATGAGTTATGTAAAATTCCAAATATTACTGCTGTAAAAGAAGCAAGTGGAAACATCAGTCAAGTTGCTGAAATTAAAGCTTTATGTGGTGATAAGTTGGATATTTATTCAGGCAATGACAATGAAATTTTACCAACTTTAGCTATCGGTGGAATTGGAATAATCTCAGTGCTTGCTAATATAATTCCTAAGGATGTCCATGACATTTGTGAACTTTTCATGAATGGAGAAATTAAAAGATCTCAAGAATTATTTTTAAAAACTATTCCTCTAACTAATGCTTTATTTATAGAAACAAATCCTATCCCTGTAAAAACTGCATTAAATCTAATGGGGAAAAATCCAGGTAAATTAAGGCTACCGCTTGTAGATATGGCTGAGGATACATTAAAAGTATTGAAAGCTGAACTTAAAAATTATAATATCCACATAAAGGAGGATTAACATGATAAAAGTCCTTTTAGTAGGCTGTAACGGTAAAATGGGCACTATGATATCTTCAGCAATAAAAAAATTTGAAGATATTGTTATTGCTGCTGGAGTAGATAAAAACACTGATTCCCCTTTTGGATATCCAGTTTTCACCTCTATTTCAGAATGTACTAAAGATATAGATGTAATCTTAGACTTTTCCCGTCCAGATGCCTTCGAAGAAATTTCTAGTTATGCAATAAAAAACAATAAGGCTGTTATCTTTTGTACAACTGGTTACTCAATAGAACAAGTTGCTATGATTAAAGCTTTAAAAGAATATATTCCCGTGTTCTATTCTGCTAACATGTCTATTGGAGTTAATATAATTAACAATTTGTTAAAAAATTTAAGTAATTTACTTTATAAGGATTTCGATATTGAGATAATTGAAAAACATCATAACCAAAAGGTAGATTCCCCAAGTGGAACTGCTCTACTACTTGCTAATACAATTAGAAATTCTATTGAAGAAGAAACTCTTTTAGTTCATGGAAGAGAAGGTATTTCCAAGAGACATCATAAAGAGATTGGTGTTCATGCTGTCCGTGGAGGAAACATCATTGGAGATCACGAAGTAATTTTCGCTGGGCAAGGTGAGGTAATAGAGATTAAACACTCTGCAATTTCTAGAGAAGTCTTTGCTGTAGGTGCTATACGAGCTTGCCTATTCATATATGGTAAAGAGAAAGGTCTCTACTCTATGGAGGATGTAGTAAAAATCTAGTTAAATAATAAAAACCACTAAAAATTAACTTGGAGTTAATCTTTAGTGGTTTTTTAAATAATTTCTATTTCTTTGATAGTTCCTTTATAAACTCTTCTAAACCATCTAGGGCTATTTTTAAACTTTCCATGCTATAACAGTAGGAAATCCTAATATATCCCTCTCCCCCTACTCCAAAAGCAGAGCCAGGTACAATAGCAACTTTTTTATTTTCTAACAACTTTTCACAAAACTCTTCACTACTCAGGTTAAACTTATTTATTGATGGAAATATATAAAATGCCCCTTTAGGCAATTCTACTCTTAATCCCATACTTTTCAATCGCTGATAAACGTATTCTTTTCTGATTTGAAACTGTTCTTTTATAAGCTCACAATGATAAAGAGAATTTTCCAGTCCAGCTAAGGCCCCATATTGACCTATAGATGGTGCACAAGATACATTATACTGATGCACTTTAATAATACTACTCATAAGTTTCTCAGTAGCACAAATATACCCTACTCTAATACCTGTCATGGAGAACATCTTAGAAAATCCACTTACTAATATTACCTTTTCCTTTATATCTTCACATTGACTAATAGAATAATATTCTTCAAAACATATAGCACTATATATCTCATCGCTTATAATTAGAATCTCTTCATCTTTAAGTAAAGCATGAAGTTCATTCCTATCTTTCTCTGTCATTATTGCCCCTGTAGGATTTGAAGGGAAAGAAACTATTAATACTTTAGGATGTTCCTTATTTATTATCTCTTTTATACTGTCTATATCAAGAGAAAAATCCTCCTTCAATTTATAGGTTAATACCTCTGCTCCTACTAGTTTGCCACAGCTTTCGTAGGCGGGATAGCCAATAGCTGGAACTAACACTTTATCTCCTTCATTTAAAAGTGCCTTATAGGCACATAAAAGAGCCTCGCTGCCTCCCACAGTAACACAAATTTCATTCTCATTATACCTTATAGAATTTTTCAAAAGGTAATCTGAAATACCTTGTCTTAACTGTAAAATTCCTGCGTTAGGAGTATAGGTAGTCTTATCTTCATCTATTGCCTTTTTCATAGCCTCTTTAATTTCCTTAGGAATCTTAAAATCTGGCTCACCTAAGGTTAGAGAAATGGCACCTGGATGATGAGCTACTTTATTAAAAAACTTTCTTATTCCTGAAATTTCAATACTTTCTACATTCTTTGAGAATATATTCTCCATATTATTTTACCTCTTAAAATTCAATTCCTTTTCTAGCTGGAACACCTTCATTAAAATAATGCTTTATATCCTTCATTTCAGTAACAAGATTTGCTTTTTCTACAATTCTCTCTGGTACATTTCTTCCTGTCATAACAAGTTCTATATCTTCAGGCTTTTTATCCATAAGATGCAGTATTTGTTCTTCTGTTAGCAATTTATTAGATAGTGCTCCCATAACCTCATCCATAATTAAAATATCACAAGTTTTATCTTCTAATTGCTTTAAGCAAAAATTATATGCTTCCTGAATTTCTTCTTTTAACTCAGCCTTTTGTTCCTCATTAAGAGTCCAGAAAAATCCTCTTGGTTTCTCAAATCTATAAATATTAAAGTAAGGGTCAAGTCTCTTTGCACTATGAAGTTCTCCAGTAGCACCACCTTTAAGAAATTGTACCATTGTAACCATGTACTCATTTCCAGCTGCTCTTGTAGCAAGACCAACTGCTGCAGTAGTTTTTCCCTTACCATCTCCAGTGTATATTTGTATGTATCCTTTTGATAACTTTCCCATTTTTTATACCTCCTAAAATAAATCAATAATTATATTAATTTATAGACTTCAAAGATAAATATTTATGCTATTTACCTACAAAGTCTTATGAGAGCCACCTTAATCTTACACATGAATAAAGTGCTAATTTTAGCTCCCTTTAAATAGATAAACTTAGTAAATTATTTCTTAAAAATAAGATTATCTATTGCATTATACAATTATAACATTTATAATAAATTATTCCAATTATACAGAAAAATATAATGGTTTTATCTAATATATATAGAATGCAATAAAGAAACTACACTAATAATAAACCTACTTTTGCATTCTCTTTCATATAAGTTGCTTTTAATTTATTAAGTAGTTTAGGAATACTGTTGCAACTTATATACTACCATAGAAAATCCATTTTTAGATATCTATAGTAAAACTAACTTATCCGACACTTTAAATTCTTTCTATTATATAGGAAGTAAATCACTGGATAATATGGTCAATTACCTATAAATATCATGTTTACATCTGTATAAAACCTGAATTCTTTAAGAATACTTATAATGTGAAAGGAGAGAATTATATGGAATACAATTTAACTGACCCTTATCAATTAGCAAAATTTATTAAAGAATCTAAAAAGTCTACTCCCGTAAAAGTGTACATAAGCGGCAACTTAAAAGATTGTGCTTTTGGAAATATTCAATACTTTGGTGAAGGAAACTTTTACATATTATTTGGAGATAGTGAAGAGGTTAATTCCTTTTTAGAAAATAACAAGGATAAAATAAACCACTTTAAAGTGGAGCATGATAGAAGAAATTCTGCAATTCCTATGCTTGATCTACGTAATATAGAGGCAAGAATTGAACCAGGTGCCATAATTAGAGATAGAGTTTCCATAGGCAAAAATGCAGTTATCATGATGGGAGCAGTAATAAATATTGGTGCTGAAATCGGTGAAGAAACCATGGTTGATATGAATGCTGTTGTAGGTGCAAGAGGAAAACTTGGAAAAAGAGTTCATCTTGGTGCTGGAGCAGTAGTTGCTGGAGTTCTTGAACCACCAAGCAAAGAGCCATGCATTATAGGGGACAACGTACTCATCGGTGCTAATGCTGTGATTTTAGAAGGTGTAAAAATTGGTGCTAACTCAGTTGTTGCAGCAGGTGCTATAGTTACTAGTGACGTTCCTGAAAATGTAGTAGTTGCTGGTTCTCCTGCAAAAATAATAAAACATGTAGATGACAAAACTAAGAGTAAAACCGAGCTTTTAGATGATTTAAGAAAATAAAAAATAAAGGATATTTAGAAAATCTAAATATCCTTTATTATTGAACCAAAATCAATACTTAACTTATACCTAGTTCACCTTGGTTCCCTTAAGGCTTTAAAAATGACCTTATTCATCATGAATTCATGATGAGAAAGATAAAACTTTATCCTAGAAGCCTACATTCTACTTAAACTGCATCTTCCATATTAATATCTAAAGAATCAATTGTGCAATTTTCGCCTATTTGAATTTCTGTTATATTGTCCCTATTTTCATCAGTAACTCTTTCCATTTTAGAAATAGATACTTCATAGGCTATTTTCTTAACAACCTCTGTATCAGAAACCTTCTTTTGATACTCTCTACTTTGTAATCTTCCCCAAATTCTTATATTATCTCCAACTTCTAAGCTCTTACAGAATCTTGAGTTCCTGCCCCATGCTATAGTTGGAATATAGTCTGACTTATTATATAATCTATTAACTGCTAAAAGCATATCTGCAATTTCACGTCCAAAAGGAGTTGTCCTATAAACTGGTGCTTTACATATAAATCCATCTAAGAATATTTGGTTTGGATTTTTGCTTCTTTCCTTTAATTCTCTTACATCTCTTGCAAACACCGTAAGAATTAGTCTGTTTGAACCATCTACAAACTTATTGTAAGATCTTAACTGTCCTTCTACTATAAGCTCACTACCAATGCTTACATCCATCCCTGTAATAAGTCTTTCTGAAACTGTAATGATTAAAACATCTGTAGCATCACTTAATCTTTGAACCTCAAAATTAAAGTTATAAAACCCCTCACCATACATTTCATGGCTAAACTGTAATTCTGAAATCACTTTACCCTCTAAATAAATTTTGTTGTTTAACATAACATTGTCCATTGTAACCCCTCTTTCCCTTAGTTCTTTAATACATTTTCACTACATTTATATTTCTCAATTAAGGGAAATATACCAAATTAGTGAAAATTATTGCATCTTTGTAAGTTCCCCAATTTCCTATATTTAAAATTATAAAATATTTATGAACAGATTACAAGATAAATTTTTTAAAAATTCATTCTATTTCTTCATTTGCCTGCCTTCATTATTTAAATAGCATTCTTCCTTTAATAAAAGGTCTGATACCTTAACAAATTCATAACCATCCTTCTTCAAAGTTTCTAGTACTTGAGGTAAGGTTTCAGGTGTATATTTTCCATCAATATGAAATAGCACAATTGAACCAGGCTCTACATTTTTCACTACATTCTTATATTCCTTCTCAGTACCATAGCCCTTCCAGTCTAAACTATCTACATTCCACTGAATAGTTTTAAGTCCTGCTTTTTCAATAGTTTCTACAGCTAAGTCATTATATGCTCCTTCTGGAAACCTAAACAATTTAGGCATATTACCTGTTAGCTCTAATATTTTTGCATTAGTAACTTCTAATTCTTTTATTATTCTTTCCTTAGAGATTGAAGTAAAATTAGGATGTTTGTTAGAATGATTTCCTATTTCATGGCCCCTTTTTGCAATCTCCTTAACTACCTCTGGGTACTCATCACACCATCCCCCTACTAGAAAAAAAGTTGCCTTTATATTGTACTTATCTAAGGTATTCAAGATGCTCTCAGTTTTATCAGTACCCCAACTTGCATCAAAGGTTAAAGCTACCTTTTTTTCTTTCATATCTACTGAGTATATAGGAAGTGTTTTTGCCACTGGCTTAAAGGCTCCTTCTGTAAAATAATTCAAGCCACTCATTATAATTACTGTTCCTAATAATAAAACTATTATTATCCACATTTTTCTTCTCAATTTTATAATTGCTTCCATACTCCCCCCAAATTATATATTTATCTCATTAAATCTATATTCACGCATAAAAAATATATGCTATATTAAATTTAAAGATAATTACCTACAATTTATTTTATGTTATAATAATTAATGAGTATTTACTAATACTTATTAATTTAAGATAATTATTACGCTCTAATATCAAAGGATAAATTTTTTATGCTTTTAGTTATGAGTACGTACACATAAAACAAATTAGGTTTTGTTATGAAATTTTCTTTCAAGATTGTTGAAGAAATCAACTTATTCATTATTTAAAGGAGGCAAGGTTAATGTTTGATAATTCTATGGATTTAGCAGAAAATAAGCTTATACTATTGTATATATTGGAGAAAGTTAACCTACCTATTTCTAATATACTGTTGGCCCAAATTATTCTTGAAAATAACTTTATGAATTACTTTACCCTTCAACAATATGTTGCTGAATTAGGGGAATCAAATCTTTTAGAAAGCGTTAATGATAAAGGTAAAGATAGGTTAACCATATCTGAAAGTGGTAGGAATGTCCTACATTTATTTAAAAACAGAATATCTGAAGAAAAACTTTCACAAATAAATGTTTATATTGAAAATAAAATTCTATCTATTAAAAATGAGTTAACAGTTACTGCAGACTATACAATTGAAAATGGTAATAGTTATGTAGTTAATTTAGTGGCTTCTGAGGGCAATATTACCCTTATGGATTTAAAAATTAGTGTGGCATCAAATAAACAAGCCAGAGAACTTTGCCACAAATGGAAAAGCAATTCCTCTGACTTGTACAATAATATAATTAATTTGCTATTACGAGACTAAGCTAAAATCATTCCTGTGGGTTCTCCATTTATAGGAATGATTTTTTTATTCTCAGTATCCTTTTCTACCTTTACCAAAAGGTTGTTATAGCTGTCACCAACAAAAATATGTTTACTGTTGCTTAAAATCCCTCTTGGCATTCCTCCAATTCTTATCCTTTTAATTTCCTCATGATTGTAAATATCTACTATGCTAATACTGCCTTCTCCATAATTAGAAACATAACAATACTTTTCATCACAGCACATATCAAAAGGACAACTTCCAACGGAAACTCTATGAATAACTTTATGAGTTTTAGTGGATATCATGCTAACTGAACCTTTTCCCCCATAACCCATGTTGCTTTCACAAACTAATATATAATTTCCGTCTAATGTGATAAGAGCCTTTGTTGGATAAGCACCAACATCAATATTATAAATATTTGAACCATATAAAGCATCAAATAAAGTAATATTATCACTATTTATATTTGCTACAACTATTTCATTACTTTTACTACAACAATCGATACTATGAGGTGAGTTGCCACAAGGTATTAGTTCTACAACCTCCCTGTTAGTAATATCAAAGGACACTATGTTATTTGAATCACCACAAATAATATATGCATGATTTCCTAGGACACAGATATCCCTACAATTACTTCCTAAATATAAGGATTCCACCATACCATTTTCTAAATTTACTATGGAAATAGAATCATCATAACAGTTAGATGTAAATAATAGTTCGTTATGCAGCCAAAGTCCATGTGGCCCTATTTTCCCTCTATTAACACCAATTAGCTGTATGGTATTTTCTAATGTAAAACTTTCAATATCTATTTTATCAATAGAATCGCAAGTTGTATTACACACATATAAATGCCTCAATGGAATCACCTCCTCAACATATAGTATGAGGAAGTTAGGCTTTGTGTGCTAATATTAGATACTTGTATACTCTTTATTTAAGACTCTAGCTTTTCTTATGCAATCTTATGATTCTTCTCATATCCCCTATCATATATAAAGACCCTGAAATTAAAAGTAAATCTTTTTCTGTGCAATAGCTTAAAGCCTTTTCATAGGCCTCCCTATAATCTTCAACAGCTTCACAAGCCACTCCAAGGTTTTCAATTTCAGCCTTTAAATCTTCAGCTAACTCTGCTCTTTCACTATTTGGAGTTACTGCAATTACCCTGCTAGCCTTTGGTACTATAGTTTCTATCATTTCTCTTACTTGCTTATCAGCTAGGATACCTAGAATTAATATCAGGTTGTCATATTTAAAATACATATCTATACTTTCCGTAAGCTTAGATATTCCATCTATATTATGAGCGCCATCAATAACTACCCTAGGATCAGTTTTCATTATTTCTAATCTACCTGGCCATTTTACAGTCTTCATTCCATTAGCAATATTTTCTTTACTTATTTTTGCACCTAAATCTATAAGCTTCTCACAAGCATGTACAGCTACTGTAGCATTAAAAATTTGATGTTTTCCTAAAAGAGCTAACTCTAAGTTGTAGTTTTCCCTAAGAGTTTTAATCTCAACCTTTTGAATTACCTTCTTCTCTCCATTAACTTCAACTTCATAGCTATCAATAAATCTGGCTTTATCATTATCTACTTTAATTAGTAGAGATTTTTTTTCTGTAGCTACTTTTTCAATAGCAAGTTCTGCTTCAGGTTGCTGTGGGAATAATACTGTAGGAATTCCTTCCTTGATTATTCCAGCCTTCTCAAAAGCAATTTTATCTAAGGTATCTCCTAAGATTGCCACATGATCTAAGCTTATAGAAGTTATAATAGAAAGTATTGGCGTTATAACATTAGTTGAATCCAATCTTCCCCCAAGCCCTACCTCAATTACTGCATAGTCTACTTTCTTTATATGATAATATAAAAATGCTGCGCAAGTAATTATTTCAAATTGAGTTGGATTTTGATAACCTAGAGCTATGACTTCATCAATAGCCTTAGAAACTTCCGTAATTATGTGAACTAAATCTTCCTTAGGAATATTTTCATTATTAATTTGTATTCTCTCTTCAAACTCCTCAATATAAGGAGATATGTAAGTGCCTACCTTATATCCAGCCTCCATAAGAACTCTGCTTACCATAGCTGTAGTAGAGCCTTTTCCGTTAGTTCCTGCTATATGTATCATTTTTACTTTCTTATGAGGATCTCCTAAAAGCTCTAAAATTTTTTCCGTTCTTTCAAGTCCTAGCTTCATGCCAAACTGAGCTGTGTTTTCAATATAATTTATAGCCTCCTGATAATTCATTTCACTGCCTCCCCACTTTTAAATAATGAACAAGTTCATTTTGTTCAACGACTTTGGAAGCAGATTCAACTCTCGACAAAATTTATTTTTCAGCAAAAAACTCTTACCTAATGAGGAATGTGAGAATTTTCCTTCCAAAATGTCGTTAAAAGGTGGATAATAGTAAAAATTATCCACCTATAATTATTATATCATTAAACTTATCCACAATAAAATAACATTTCATGCTTATATTTTAAACTAATGGATAAATTCATCTTTATAAATCACTTTTGAAAAAACTTTCACTCCTACCTGAAAATACGCGAATTATCATTGAGAAATATAGTGAAAGCTTAAAAAGTTTCCTTACAACCAGTGAATTCAGTATTACTACTTTAAGTTTTCAATACTTTCAAGCACTGATTTATACATTTCCTTATACTTCTCGCCTTTAGCTCTTTCTTCTTCTACTACTTCTTTAGGAGCTTTAGCTGTAAACTTTTCATTATTAAGCTTACCTTCTACTCTAGCAATTTCTTTTTCTAGTTTTTCTTTTTCCTTATTTAATCTCTCAAGCTCTTTTTCAGCATCTACAAGTTCTAGAAGTGGCATATAAATCTCTGCTCCCATAGATACTACTGTTACTACATTTTCTGGAGCTTGTTCTTTGCTATCTAGTAAAACAACTTCACTAGCAGATGCTAATTTTTCAAAATAAGTTTTACCTTGTTCAAAGGCTTCTCTAGCTTCTGTGGCATAAATAAAGGTTTTTGCCTTTCTTGAAGGTGGTACATTCATTTCACTTCTTGCATTTCTTGTGTTTTTAATAGCATCAATTATGAAATTCATATACTCTTCTGCTTTAGAATCTTTTAACTCTTCTTCATAAACTGGCCACTGAGCTATAGTTATAGATTTTGCATCAGCCTTTAAGTGAGTATAAATTTCTTCTGTAATAAATGGCATTACTGGGTGAAGAAGTTTTAAGCCGCTTATTAGAACCTTATTTAATACATTTAATACAACACCTTTAGCTTCCTCATTGTCTCCATAAAGCACAGGTTTTACAAGTTCTATATACCAGTCACAGAATTCAGTCCACATAAAGTCATAAACCTTTTGAAGAGCTATTCCTATTTCAAACTTATCTAAGTTATCAGTAACTTCTTTTACTACGGTATTTAGTCTAGATAATATCCACTTGTCTGCTGTTGAATATTCTTTACACTGTGCATATTTATCCATTAAAGCTTCATCAAAGTTCATCATAACAAATCTAGAAGCATTCCAAATCTTATTGGCAAAGTTTCTTGCTGCTTCAACTCTTGATTCATAGAATCTAATATCACTGCCTGGAGCATTTCCTGTTGCTAGAGAGAATCTTAGAGCATCTGCTCCATAGTTTTCAATAACTTCTAGTGGATCCACTCCATTATCTAAGGACTTAGACATCTTTCTTCCTTGATCATCTCTAACCATTCCATGGAAAAACACTGTGTCAAAAGGCACTTCCTTCATATTATATAGGCCTGAGAATATCATTCTAGCAACCCAGAAGAATATTATATCTCCACCAGTAACTAGGGTACTTGTTGGATAGAAGTATTTTAAATCCTCAGTGCTATTTGGCCAACCTAAAGTTGAGAAAGGCCATAGTGCAGAACTAAACCAAGTATCTAGTACATCACTATCTTGAACTAAGTTCTCTGATTTACACTTAGTACAATGAGTTGGTGCTTCTGTTTGAACTATTATTTCTCCACAATCTTTGCAGTACCAAACTGGAATTCTGTGTCCCCACCATAACTGTCTTGAAATACACCAATCTTGTATATTTTCCATCCAGTTGAAGTATATTTTTTCAAATCTTTCTGGAATAAATTTAATTTCCTTTTCTTTTACAACCTCAATTGCAGGTTTTGCAAGAGTTTCCATTTTAACATACCATTGTTTTGATAGCATTGGCTCAACAGTACATCCACATCTATCGTGAGTTCCTACATTGTGACTATGGTCCTTAATCTTAACTAAGAAGCCTTGCTCTTCTAAATCTTTAACCATAAGTTTTCTAGCTTCATATCTATCAAGACCAGAATATTTTCCATAACCTTTAGATATAGTTCCATTCTCTTCTAGTACAACTACTTCCTCTAGGTTGTGTCTCTTTCCTACTTGATAGTCATTAGGGTCGTGAGCAGGAGTTATTTTAACGCATCCTGTTCCAAATTCCATATCTACATAATCATCAGCAATAATTTCTATTTCTCTACCTACAAGTGGTAATTTAATTTTCTTTCCTATTAAATGAGTATATCTTTCATCTTTTGGGTTAACAGCAACTGCAGTATCTCCAAGTAGTGTTTCTGGTCTTGTAGTTGCAATTTCAACCACTTCTTCACTTCCTATAACAGGATAGTTAATGTGCCAGAAGTGCCCTGCTTGTTCTTCATATTCAATCTCAGCATCGGAAATTGCCGTCATACATTTTGTACACCAGTTTGTAATTCTATTACCTTGATAAATCAAGCCATCATTATATAACTTAACAAAAACTTCTCTAACAGCTTTATTTAAATTTTCATCCATAGTGAAAGCTTCTCTTGTAAAGTCTGCAGAACAACCCATCTTTTTAAGCTGAGTTCTTATTCTCTCTCTGTATTCATCTGTCCATTCCCAAACTTTTTCTAAGAAAGCTTCTCTTCCCATTTCTTTTTTCTTAAATCCCTTAGCAAGTAAAGACTTTTCAACTCTTACTTCTGTGGCAATACTTGCATGGTCTTCTCCTGGTAACCATAATGCACTATATCCTTGCATTCTCTTTGTTCTAATCAAGATATCTTGAAGGGTGTTATCAAGAGCATGACCTAAGTGTAATTGTCCTGTTATATTTGGTGGCGGCATTATAATAGTATAAGGCTTTTTATCCTTATCTACTTCTGGTGTGAAAAACCCTTCCTCTTCCCACCATTTATATAATCTTTCTTCAAATTCCTTAGGATCATAGGTTTTTGCTAAATCTCTGTTATCCTCCATTTTTTCTTCCTCCTGCCTTCTTTATATTTTATAAATTCGTTACATAGTTAATGGTTTTCCTTATTACGATTATTGCCAAGAAACTAAATTATTTGTACAAATAAAAAAAGAGCCTTCATCCCGAAAAAGGACGAAAGACTCGTGGTACCACCTTTATTTCCTGCAATGTAACAGGCTCATTTTTTTAACGGTTTGACCCGTCTTTATTTACTAAATTTCAATAAAGAAGCTCCGAAGCTACCTTCAAGTGTATTCATATGGAAGACCTTTCAGCCGGTGAATCTTCCTCTCTTAATACTATCCCACTTTACTCCTCTTCATCTTTGCTTAATAAATATTAATTTTTAATATATTATATACTTTAACTAAATTTATGTCAAATAAATTTAGTTAAAATTTATCTTATAATGTTATAGATTTAAGTGATAAAGAAGTTATTTTTTTATAATTTTCATACACTCATTAAAAATTGTATCATACTCAGTTAAACTCATATTTTTTATATTTTCTTTTATTGCCTTTTTAAAATCTTCATAGCTTTGTTCAGCATAAAAATCTGGTGATGTACGAACCTCCTCATTTATTTCTCCATCTTTATTTACGCCTAATACACCTGGAATTCTAACACATATCTTGCTATTTGGAAGTGTGTTTATTACAGGATTCCTACCAATTCCATCTCCACTAGTAGTTTGTCCTATTATTGTTCCAAGGTTAGCAGACTTTACTATTATAGCAAGTCTTTCTGATGCAGAAAAAACATTTTTATCCACCAGTAGGTACACATTTCCCTTAAAAGCCTCTTTACTATAGGGTAACAGGTAGCTATCCTTTATAAAACTATATTTTTCAGTGTAGCCTGATTTTAAATTGGTTGGAGCTTCCTTTGAAAAAGTTGAGTTTTTGTTAATTTTACTTAGATAATCTGCCATAAACTCACTTTTTCTATATCCATGATACTCATCAAGAATTAAGACTTCTTTTGAGTTAATATTTCCAATAATAGCCCTTGATACGCTCTCAGTTCCACCACCATTGCCCCGAATATCAATAATTATATTTTTATAACTCTTCATATCTTTAAAGAAAGTATCAATTTTTTCTATTGTATTATTTTCTTCAATCATACCATTTATTTTAATATAGGCAATATTACCTTCTTCAATAGTTTTTGTATTAATAACTTCATTGCTTAGACTTTCTGAGAGTTCCTTTGTAAGCTTCATAGCCCGTTCCTCATCATAAGCACTTATATTTATAGTTTCCTTCTTAGTTTCACCCAACTTTGTTAATACACTTACTTTTAAGTTTTTACTAGTACTTATATTTGTTTCAACAAATAATTTATCTACATAACAATTTTTATTATGCAAATCATATTTTAAAATGTACTTATCTCTATTTTGCTTAATATATTCTTCAACTTCTAAACTTTCTACTTGTGTTATTACGTCACCTTTTTTAATTCCAGTATTTAAGGAAGAGACCACCACATATTTCCCCTCCATATACTGGCACAACACATCTGGTACTGTTATAAACTTTAATTTTATCTTGTCCCAATATGCGGCTTTCTCTAAGGATTTATCATCAAATACTCCTTGATAACTATTCTTTGAAGCATTTTCATAAAAATTAAGCATATATCCATCTAATATGTTGCTATGCCCATTGCTTAGTAAGTTCATTGTTCTATTTATATTTAAATAAAACTCCTCATCATTTTTAGAGTTAGCTATCCTCTTAATAAGTTCATCTTTATGTTCAACAAAATCATATCCTAAAGCATTCTTTTTAATTTCGAAAAAAGGATAATTATCTACTAAAAAATTCACAAGATACTTTGCATCTTCTTTCTTGTCATTATGGCTTAACTCTCCCTTTGGTGATAGCATAATTGGCTTCCACATAAATGTACCCACTAAAATAACGCTTATTATTACCAATACTAGTCCAATCACCCAAATATTCCTTCTTTTTTTTCTCATTTTCTCCTCCTTGAAGCTTAATAATTATATATTAATTACTAATAAAAGTTTACTGTAAGTATATTGAAATTAACATACTTACAGTAAACTTTTCATATCACCATTCAAAATATTTGATTAATGATGTTAAACTCTTAAACTTCATTACTATTTATATTTTATTTAAATCTTATAACAATCAAACTACTTTAATACATATATAGAATGTAACAAAGATATTACATAAATATATAATTCTATCTTGCTTTAGATTCTCTTTAATAGAAGTTGCTTAAAGTTACCTTATAATGTATTAATAATATTGCAACTTATATAATATTATTAATGCATTAGATTAAGTACAAAAGTATAATTTTTGTTTGCATGTTATTATTTGTAATTTATATCCACTACACTGCACTTTTATTATATATTAAACAAGTTTTTGTGGAAAAACAACGAATATTTAGTTGGAAATATTTAAACGGAGTAAACGTTTAATATTTATGCATTTTCCTAATTGTATAAAAATTAAAACCTAATGGAGTATGAGTTATAACTTTATGAAAGACTTATTATTTCATCAGCAAAGTCTATAACTTCTTTATTATGCGTTATTATAATAATGATTTTATTTAATTTTAAGTTATTTAATATATTATTGAGCACAACTATACTTTGTTTGTCTAGAGCTGAACTTGGTTCATCTAATATAATTAAATCTGGATCTTTTAACAAGGTCCTAATTAGTGATATTTTTTGTTTCTCGCCTCCAGAAGTATTAGCACTCTCACCTTCATCTCTTTCCTCATCATCTATCAGTGAGTATATACCAAATTTTTCACAGTAATAATTCAACATTTCTTCACTGTATTCATCTATTGCAAAAGTTAAATTATTTCTTAAAGAATCTTTTAACAACACAGGCTCCTGTTCTACAACTCCTATAAGATTCTTTCTAACAGAATACATATCGACTTTTTTTATCTCCAAATTATTAATATAAATATCCCCACGATAATCATATCGTAACCCAGCAATAATATCAATTAAGGTTGTTTTACCTGTGCCATTATTTCCAAGTAAACAGTAAATTTTCCCCTTTTTAAAAGTGTAACTGAAATCTTCTATAACTTTCTTGCCTTTTTCATAAGAAAATGAAACATTGTTGATTTCTAAAACATCTATTTCATTAATTAACTGTTGTCCATTATGCTCTTCATCCTGATCTCTTATATCCTTTAGTCTTGAATATGAAACTAATGTATCTTGATATGATTTGCTAAAGTTTAAAAAGTAATTTATACATTCTAATACCATAGAAAAGTAACTATTCAAAATGGTAAATTCTCCAATAGTTAATCTCTCATTAACTATCTCAAATCCTCCAAATAAAATTAATGATATTGTAGCTAGATACCTTATGGAGCTGTTTGAATTATTGAACTTATTAACCTGTTTAGCATAATTTAGTGCTCTAACATAAACCAAATTATAACATTTCTTTACAGTTTCAGCTAACGGTGCAAACCAAGAATTAATTTTTATCAACTTTATTATATATAGTTGCTGATTAATTTTAGCAAAAAACTTGCTCTGTGTTTCTTGAAACTCATACCCACTATTATATAATGGCTTCCTAAATAAAAAGTAGTTAGTTATTGATAAAGGAATAATAACTAATATTAGAACAAACATTTTAATATTAAGTTTTAAAATCAAAAACAATAAAGTTATTATTGTAAAAATTCTAAAAACTATCGTTATAAAATTTTCTATAACAAAATTAGTAACAGTATTAGAGTCTATATTTATTTTTTGATTGATATATGCTGGGTCATTATTTCTAAAATAAGTTAGTGGTAACCTCTTCACATGTTCGATGGTATCAAAAATTAAATCAAAGGACACCTTAGACTTTATTCTTACCATGTTTATATTCCTAAAATAAGAAATTACAATATCTAAAATTGATAATACAACAATTTGTTTTGCAAACTTTAATACTATGTCCTTGCTCATACTTACAATTAGTTGATCTACATAATTACCTAGTAAATATGGAATTATGATTGAGGTTATCCATGTTATGCAGTTTAAAATAATAAAAATTAAAATATATACTCTATATTTTTTTAGATACTTCTTCATCACTTTAAACATATCCATTCTTCTCACCTAAGATGTTCTTTTTTCACTTATATATTGCTCATATACAATTTTGAAATTCTCCTTATATTGCAATATGTCATGTGCGCAAACTTCTTTATTATTGTTTCTCATTCTTATAAAAGGACATCCCCCTTGGCATATTGGAACATAACTACAACTTTTACATGCTTCTGGTTTTTCTAGTGTGAGCCACTGTACATGTTCCCTATTAAGTTCAATCCCGCTTTTAACATTGCCAACTTTATGTTTCTCAATCCCAACTATATCCCAGCATTTATATAAATCTCCTTTAGGATCTACGACATAAGTGTTCAACGAAAGAGCTGCACATCCTGTTACCATAGCAGGAGGTAGAAATTTTGGCATAATTTTCATGTGGCCCATATTATAAATTTTTCTGCTTACCTTGGATAATATTTCACCAAACTCATCCATATTAAAACAGCTACTTTGATTAGCTGTACATGCATCTGTTACATTCATCACTGGGGCAAAATAAAATCTAACATTGCCATTTTTATGCCATTGCTTTTCTTCTAAAAAAAATGAAATTAGCTTATTAATTTCATCTACATTAGTTTTATCAATATTTACTCTAATTGAAATAGGCATTATAGAACTTACTTCCTCTATATTTTCAGTAATTATCTTAAAACTATCACCGTTATTTTTAAGTCGCCTTCTTTTATTGTGAACATCTCCAATACCATCAATCGTGATTTGTGCCATTCTAACATTGCAGTCATTTTTTAGCATTTGCGCTGTTTCTCTATCTAGCAATATTCCATTTGTAACTATAGCTGCACTATATGCAATTTTGTAATCATCACAAATTTTTATAAATTCACTTGATAATTGCTTTATTGTTTCCTTTTCAAGCAATGGCTCTCCACCATACCATGATACATTAAACCCTTTTGACCCCTGTATGTACTTTTTCACAAAGTCAACCAATGATTTTTTTATGTCGTCATCCATTTTTACATTATTTTTCTCTTCATAGCAATATGGACAATTCATATTACATCCTAATGTAGGAGCTATAGTTAATGATTTAGTATTCGTCTCAGAATATCTAGCAACTCTCTCCCGTACTTGCATAACACCATATTCATCAAAATTATTATTAACAATAAAGCCATTTGCAATCATAACATTTATTTTTTCACATACTTCTTGTTCTAAATTCTCAATATAAATACTTTCTATATTTTCATATATATTTTGAATCTCTTTTCTTAAGATTCCAAATGCACCACTAAATGAATTATATAATAGTGTGCTTCCATCTTCTAATGTATTTATAACTATATTATAATCTGATTTTTTATATCCCATTTGGCCCTCCAATATAATATATTATTTTATAGAATATTCACTATGAAAGTTTTAAACTATTCATAGTGAATTGAAAAATTACCTAATATTTTTATTTTTCAGATAACTATTAAGAAAATTGTATTATATTAATTCCACATACACACCCACAGTAAAATCCACATAAAGTTCCGCATTCACCTGCACATGCTTGTCCGTAAGCTGTGCATACATTAGAATCTGTTGAGATTCCTCCTTGTCTTGGAATAATAATGTCCACTTTTCTTCTCCTTTCTTAGTCAATAACCACGAATGATTATTAAACTTTATAGGTAATCAACTTCTTAGTTTGGATTATACTCTACATTCGCGTAATAAAGATATTCTCGTATCTTAAGTAGTATTATGATTATCTATAGATAAAATTAATACCCATAACAGACACAATGAATACAATATTCAATTGGGCAAGCTTGTCCATAGGCTGCGCACACATTAGAATCTATTGAAAACTCTTCACGCCTTGTAATAATAATTTCCATTTTCTCAGCATTTCCTCCAATCAGTAATGAAGCCTAAATAATGAACTTGAATTTAGCCAGCATTAATGAAATTAATGCCACATACACAAGAACAATAAAATCCACATAAAGTTCCGCATTCAGCCGCGCATGCTTGCCCATAAGCTGCACATACATTAGAATCTGTTGAGATTCCTCCTTGTCTTGGAATAATAATATCCATTCTAATACCCCCCTTTCAAAATAATTGCCAAAATTACACATTTCCTTTTTTCACTTGATCTATAGCTTGTATGTTTATTTGATATTAACTTCATCATTTTTTGTTGCATTTATGCTTTTAAAATAAAGTTAATACACATTCAACATCTTTGCTAAATATATCTTCTTTTAAACCAGTAAAACGAAACATATAATTAAAGCTTATGTTTCAATAATACATAAGCTTTAATTTAATTTCAACCATTTTTTTAACAAATTTATTATTTTTTTTATACTTACGCGCATTATTTGCTATTTTCAAATTTTATTAAATTATTATATATATTTTAAAATATAGACATCATTTTATATCCTGTTTTCGACTATATTACTAGTTGCTTATCTATGAACAATCAATAGATACTTAAAATTTGTTTTATTGTGTCACTAAGTATTGATTTTATACTCTACTCTCAACAAATATAATTATTTGCTTCTCATTTATTCTATATATTGTAAAACAAGTATAATATATTAGTTCGTAAAACTAGCCTAAATAAAATAAATTCACTACCAATACACGAAACTATTCTTTGTTCTAATAAAGAATAGTTGATTAAACCATAAAGTTCTATAAAATTAATTGCAAGGCTTTTTTTACTGTTCAAAGCGATTATTTTTTTTACAGCGAAGCTTATCTTCTGTAAGAAATAGCAACAAACCGTAAAAACTTTGCCTCAATATTTTTGATAGGGTTACAATAAAAACTTCTATACATATACTCTTAAACAGAAAGATTTACGTTTGAAAAGATAGAGTAGTATTAGTGTTATCAATATTAGAAATTTCTCTGTGTAACTTAGTTTCTTATGATTTAAGATACTTATAAAACGATATTATTGTTAACAAAGTTACAAAACTTAAGGCAAACACTCTATATTTTATGTTTCTGCTGTATAGCTAATTTTATAAAATATTAAAATGTAATATAAGTACAATATTAAACTTATTACTTTATGTAATATCCTTAATATTATTAATTTTTAATTACCATGAATAATATTAATGAAAAGTTAATATATTCTTTGTATAAATCTATATTTTTTGGGACAGTATTTAGATAAATTATTTTATTCTGTCTAGGAGGTCTCTTGAGGTGAGCTATTTTAACAAAGCAAATGAACTTTATAATTTGAAGGATTATAAAAGAGCTATTGATTTATATAAAAAATCAGTGGACATAAAGGAAAATGAAGCTGCTTCTCTTTACAACTCTGCTGTTTGCTTCATTAAATTAAAGGAATACAAAAGTGCTATTCCACTAATTCAAGCTGCACTAAAAATCAAACGTGAAAGCAAGTACTATTTTAACTTAGCTTATTGCTATGCAATGTTAAAAGAAAACGGTAAAGCTCTTAACTACTTCAATACTGCCTGGGCCTTAGACAACTCTGATGATGAATGTGATAGAGCTATAAAGTTAATACTTCAAGGTTATAAAAAAAGCAGCTAAGGAATTTAATCCTTAGCTGCTTTAATTTATTTACCACTCTCCAGCTACTTTTCTGTTCTTATGCTCTAGGTTAAAGCCTTCATTATCAAAGTAGTTTCCACCAATATAAAAGGTAGGGTCTAGATTTACCCATCTGTCTTCTTCTGGAATATACACTTCATTCCAAGCGTGACTTATCCATGTCTTACCATTGAAACCTTCTCCAACTATAAGCCTAACCTTCATGCCGTTAGCCCTAGCCATGGCTACAAATAGACAGGCATAATCAAAGCATACTCCTTTTTTAGAGTAAAAGGTTGGAATAGCTCCTGATTCTATACTTCTGTTATTATTCATAACCTGAACTGCCTTATCATGATCATAAGTTATTTGGCTTCCCACCCACTTATATATTTCTTTAGCTTTGTTATAGGTATTTTTTCCCTTTGAAGCTACGGAAATACCAGTGGCATTAATTTCTTCATTGGATTTAACTCCTTGAGCCAAGGTAACTCCATTATAATAAACTAGCTCATTATTTCCTATGTTGTCTAATCCAATATTATTTAAATCTATAGATTGCTTTTCACTACTAGAAATTTTAAAGGACTCTCCAATAATATTAGGCAAGCTTTTAGCCAGCTCAGACTTTGTTATAGGCATAACTGCCTTTTCTGAAAAGTAATTATATATTTTTGAACTCTCTAAAGTAGAATTAAGCTCTTTACTTATATTAATCATGGACATATAGTTAAGTAAAAAAGTAAGGATAATTGTATAGCACAACGCTCTAGGAATTTGAAAAATCACTCCAAATACTCTTCTTAAAATTCCTCCACCTCTTTTTATTAAATTATCTAAACCCTGAAGCAGAGGAGATAATCCTATTTCACTAATTATATGGATTAATAACTTTAACAATTGATGTATTATAAGTATAAGTATCACAAGAATTATCCCCATAAATAGCTGAGGTCTTGTTTCTATCAACGTAGCCATTGATGTGCCTACCTTACTATTGATATAGTCCATAATCTTATACTTATCACTAATGAATACCTCTTTTACTATAGTTGAGCTTATCATAAGAGAAAATAATAAGGCTAAGGTACTAAATAGGCTTTTTATTGTATTTAACAATGCCTCACTACTTAATTTAAATAAAAAACCAACTATTAAAGGATAAAGTAAAACAGCATAGAGCACTAAGCTAACTATATTTACTCCACCAAACATAGAAAATATATTAACATTAATGGAACTTAAAATATTTGTACTCATAACCTCACCTTCTTCGATATAAATTTATATTTAGCCACTTGGAACTAAATTTTCTACTGCACTAACCACTTACTTATTGGTGCACCTAAATTACTTTATGAAAATATAACACCAAAAGTGTATAAAATAAGATTAATTTTATTACTAAGAGAATTTCTAATTAATAAAACTCCTCTTGATTTTCAATTACTTGACTTAACACACTTTTTATTTCATCGTAGCTATAGCCTTTTCTTAAAAGAAAATCCTGAAGCTTTTTCTTAAGTTTTAATTTATTATCCTCGTTATTTTTCAGCACATTATATTTCTTTTGTGCTAAAGCTAATAACTCTTCAAAATCCACTTCTTCCTCTTCAAGGGCTTCTTCATCTTCAGCAATAGTTAGAGCTACCTTGTTTACAACCTGATTAATTAAATCATAGGTATAACCCTTTGATAGCAAGTACTTTGTTAACTTTCCTAAAAGCTTTCCTTTATCTCTTTCACTTTTGCCTAGAATTCTTGCCTTTTTTTCTGCTAAAGCTAAGGCTACACTACTCTCATCCTCATAGGAAACCCTGGCTAATAAATCTTTTATAAGTTCCTCATCTATGCCTTTTTTAAGCAAATCATATTTTATCTTATTTTTTCCACTTTCCTTTAACTTTTGCTTCATATAGCACTCAGCATACCTTTTGTCATCAATGAAGCTATAACTAATGAGAAACTCTATAACTCTAGCTACTGTCTCCTCTTCCATTTCCTTTTTAAAGAGCATACCTTCTACCTGTTTTTTTGTTTTCATAGCTCTTTCAATATACCTTAAAGCCGAAGTTTTTCCCTTTATATAGTTATCATCCTTAACAACTTGTTCTAACCTTTTAGGATCTACCTCTAACCCTTTTCTAAGTCCATGGGAATAAATTAATTCATTACTACAAGCAAAGGCAAATTCCTGATTTATAAAGATATTTACTCTATCTTTATTCCTTTTTTGAACCTCTATTGATGTGATTATACTTTTCATTAATCTTCATCCCTTTGTGATAATAAAACATGAATTGTTGGATTATTTAATACTTTCCTTGCCACCTGGTATAAATCCTCACTATTAATGTCATCCATGTTTTTCATATCTTCATTAAATTGATAAATATCTTCATTTTCCATAGCTTGATGAAGTACATAATTTCCAAGGTCTGTAGAATCTTCTAAGGTTGAAGCTACCGCAGTTTTAAAAATCTTTTTCATTAATTTTATAGTACTATCATCAAATACAATTTTTCCCTCTTTTACGTTTTGTATGCAATTATCAATAACATTTATTGTTTCATCTACATTTTCACTAGCAACAGAAGTGTAAATATACAAGGTTTTAATATTTTCTGTTAAGTCTAGCATAGTGTATACATCGTAAGCCAGTCCTCTTTCTTCTCTTAGTTCCCTAAAAAGAATAGAATTAGAACTTTCTCCAAACTTGTTATTAAGTATTCTAAGTGCCAACTCTTCTTTTTTGCTTAATCCTGAAAGAGAATATAAATAAACTACTGTACTTTGCTCAATATCTTTTTTGTAGGTAGTCTTCATCCCACTTTTATTTTCTTCAGTTATAGCCTTTGGCTTACATACTGATTTTTCTTCCCACTTACCAAAACACCTATTTACCATGGTTAAAATATCTTCATGGTCATAATTAGATACAATGGTAACTGTAGTATTATTAGGAACATAATATGTTTTATAAAACTCCACTAATTGCTTTTTGTTAAGCTTTTTTATAATTGATTCCTTACCGATGATATCCCATTTAAGAGGACTTTTATCAAAGGCTATCTCATTTATTCTTTGAAAGCTTAAATCTTCTATATCATCCTTGCTTCCTCTTATCTCTGCTAGAATTACTCCTCTTTCCTTCTTTATTTCTTCCTCAGGGAATATAGAGTTTTGAACTAAATCACCTAATAATTCTACGCTGCTTTCTAGCTCTTCATTTAAGGTAGTAGTATTAAAAACTGTGCAAGAATAATCGGTGTAAGCATTATACTCTCCACCTAAATTCTCTAGTTCGCTATTTAGTTTTTCATTATCTTTGTTTTTAGTACCTTTAAAAACCATATGCTCAATGAAATGTGAAATTCCTCTTTCCTTTGGACTTTCGTACAAGGCTCCAATGGCTACCCCTATATGCAAAGATGCAATCTGTGTATCTTTCTTTATTGAAATTAATGTTAATCCATTATGAAGTTTAGTTTGTAATGTATCAAATGATGCTTTATTCATATAATCTCCTTTATAACTCTATATGCTCTACAATATTATATAACTCTCTAAGATAAAACTAATATATTCCTCAATAATACTTTCACCACATTTTAGGATCTTTTCTCCTAGTTTTTCGTTAGCCAGTTAAATCTTCTTCTATTGCTGCTGAAGAAAATCAACTCACTGATTATTTAGAGTTCTTCTACTATTGCTCCTAAGTTTTATCTTCCTAATTAAGTAGTATAATACATTATACCATTTAATTTTTATTTTGTAAGGTGACCTAGCACAGGGCTTTCTTGGGTTATCTTACATAAATATCAATAAGTTTTAAAAATTATTTATTTAGACATTAAATATTTTGTTATAAATATGTTAATAATAGTAAAAAACACATTATATTTTTAATTGTGTTTGCTATTATTATCATATTGTGTTACTATTAGATGTATTTTAGAAAATTAGAGAAGAGGAATATGAATGAACAAAATTAGATTCGATGAATTAGGACTTAAAGACACAGTCCTTAATGCTATAAATGACTTAAAATTTGAAAATCCAAGTGATATACAAGCAAAAAGTATCCCTGTAAGTTTGCAAGGATGCGACTTAATAGGGCAGGCTCAAACTGGTACTGGTAAAACTTTAGCCTTCGGTGCTCCTATTTTAAGCCAAATGGCTCCCCCTAGCGGAAAAGTACAAACACTTATACTAGCACCTACAAGAGAGCTTGCAATTCAAGTTAGCGAAGAACTTTCCAAAATTTCAAAGTATGAGAGATATAAAATCCTTCCTATATATGGTGGTCAATCCTTTGATAAACAACTTGGTCCATTAAAAAAAGGAGTAGATATTGTAATTGGTACTCCTGGAAGAATAATTGATCATATTAACAGAAGAACTTTAAAACTTGAAAATGTTAAATTTTTAGTTTTAGATGAAGCTGATGAGATGCTTAATATGGGCTTTATTGAAGATATTGAAAGCATACTTAGCCACTTGAGTGAAGATAGACAGACACTTTTATTCTCTGCAACTATGCCAAGACAGATTAAAAACCTTGCTAAAAACTACATGAAACCCGAAACAGAACACATAACCATTGCTAAAAAATCTATGACAGTTTCAAAAATAAAACAGTATTACTTTATAGTTAATTCTGCAAACAAGTTTGAATCCTTATGTAGAGTTTTAGATGTAGATAATCCTAAAACAGGAATATTATTCTGCAAAACTAAAAAAGGTGTAGATGAATTAGTTGAAGCTATGCAAGGTAAAGGTTACGTAGTTGAAGGTATGCACGGAGACATGAAACAGACTCAAAGAATGAACACTCTTAAAAAGTTTAAAGGTGGAAATCTTAACTTCCTTATTGCAACAGATGTAGCTGCAAGAGGAATAGATGTAGAAGATGTTACTCATGTTATAAACTATGACCTACCACAGGATACTGAGTCCTATGTTCATAGAATAGGTAGAACTGGAAGAGCTAATAAAGAAGGTACTGCTTATAGCTTCGTTTCAAGAAAAGAAGTTTCTGCTATTAGACAAATAGAACATGATACTAAGAGCAAAATTGATAAAAAGGAAATTCCTACTCTTGCAGATATCTTCTCTGCAAAATCTGGAAGTATCCTTGATAATATTAAAGGAACTTTAGAAGAGAACCTATACGAAAACTTCCTTCCAATGGCTAAGGAATTAATAAATGAATATGGTGCAGAAGATGTTACTGCTTCTCTTGTTAAGTTACTCTTTGACAAAGAAACAAACTATGAGTACGGTGATACAGAAGATTCTGTTTCTACAGATGATATGACAAGACTATTTATGTCTGTAGGAAAACTTGACAAAGCAACTCCAAAAGATATTATTAAATTCTTAGATGAGTCAGCTGGAGTTAAGAGCAAAGATATCGGAAGAATTGATATTTTAGATAAGTTTTCTTTCATAGATGTTCCTGAAAGTTTAGTTGATGGAATAATTGCTAACTGCAGTGGCAATAAAATAGGAAAAAGAAGAGTTAACATCGAAGTTTCTAACAAAAAAAGAAGATAATATAAAAGCAGCAAAAGACATTTAAAGTTGTCCTTTGCTGCTTTTTTTATTATATAGGAAATTCTCCTTTTTAGCTTAAAATCCAAAAATCCCTTGATATAGTTGCTTTCTAAGCACCTGTGAAAAATACAAATAGATGTAATTTCTTTAATAGTTTTCGTGAATACATGGTATTGCTCTATTGAAAAAGGTAATTAAAATCCCTTGTGTTTTTGTAACTTTATAGCTTTTAATCTCATATACTAAATTGAGGTGGTGTATATGAAATTATTTAAAAAGATATTTATAACTTTACTTATTATTTTAATATTGGAGTACTTACTTATATACTATTTACACACCAGGTCAATAGACTCTAGTTTAGCTTTTGCTTTAATAAATAAATTAAGCAATTATTCTTCTTTAATGTTTGTTTAAATCTGTAGTTACGTTTAAATTAAGACTTTAATTTCACATAACTACTTCACATAACTAAAATAGCCTTGTTATAGGTATTTATTCCTATAACAAGGCTATTTTTTTAACATCTACCATTACTTTATCACTGCTTAATTACAATTATCCAGTATAACTTGCTATTATATAAACATCAAATGTTAATGGATTGATATAAAAATCCATTTCATCACCTTAATAAATACTTTCTTTCAGTTAGAAAATATATTTTAATGAATCTAGTTTAAGAATTTGAATCCATACTTCCACAAATTTAAATCCTAGTAATTTATTTTCCTCTACTCTTGTTTTAAATTCTGAAGTTACAAATATCTCAGTAGAATAAATTCTACCATTCAACATAAGTTTAAACATGTTAAAGTCTTGTATTTTACTAGTCACAAATGAATAACTTTCTACTCCTACTACTAGCCCAGAGTCAAGCTTTTTAAGTATCGCATTACTATAATCAATCGTATCAGTCAAACATAATATATTTACCATATAAATTGTTGTGTTTTGGTACTTTATTGGTATAAGCTCAACACAATCGCTGATTAGACTTTCTAAACAATTCTTCGATTTCTCACTAAATAACATAGTACCTGAAGCACTCCAGAACTTTGGTAAGTCAGTAGCTATCTCACCTTCTACAATTTCAATTTCCATATTATCTAGCTCACCATTTTGAGGCTTTCCACTCAGTATTTTGTTCTTGAATTCTCTTAAAAATTGTTTATCTTTATTTACTAATTGAAAGGACTCATACTCTCCAAAATCGATTTCTAATCTCCATATTTTCACTTAATCACTCCCTTATTTGTTTAATTTTAATGTACCATTAGGCAGTTCTTCACGTATTTTATTTAATGCAGAAACTGCATCTGCACTGCTGCCACCAGCATCAACTACTTCTTGCAATCTAGTTGTTACAGTCTGAATATACTCAGCACTATGATTTCCAATATGTTGCACTACATCTCCTGTATATGCATTTTTCTCCATTGGTAAAAACACACCATTCGTAGCAGAATTATAATCAATACAGAAACCATCTAATATATTTCTTGCATCTAATGCTCTTGCGTCATTCCAAGGAACAATATGATGAGCTGCATTCTTATATGGATGAACTTCAGTTGCGTCTATCTTAATTCCGTCCACTTCCAAGTGTACTAAAGTGCTTGTTTCTTTTACAAATACATTCTTTACTTCTTTGTATCCTTTTTCACCAGTATCTACATTTTGGGAATATACCTTATCACCTACTTTGATATTTTCTATAGGTTTATCTCCCAATTCTGTTACTATCGCCGTACCTGCTACAAAGCATACTCTGATCCCTTGGGCAGAGTATGTCTTATTATCTTTTAGTGGTAGAGTCTACTGTTTTCAAGATCTACCACTATTTTATCACTCAAAAATGCAATGAACTAGCCTACTTATTTTTCAGCTAGTTCATTTAGAGCTTATCTTGCTGCATTATTGAAATTATGCAGTGGGTTCTATCTTTTGAAAAGTTAGTACAATTATCATAATCAAAAGGATTCTTTTGACTTATTAACTCATGCTGTATTTTGAAGTGAGTTTTATGATTATTATGCAGCAAGCATAATAGACTTGCATAGTTTTATACTTCAACGCTCTGCTCAATAACATATGAATCACCAAGTTTTGTTTTTAATAGCTTTACTGCATCGTCTACTATTTTTAGATACTCTTCTCTCTCTGTTTCACTACTAAAGCCAATGTACTTAAACTCTATTGAATTATCAGTAAATAGGCTATCATAGATACTTTGAATATTTACAAAAGTATCTTCTACTTGTTTATCATCTATTAATTCCTTAGGCAAGTCATTTCCTATCAGGTCTCCATTGTTATCATATATCCAAATAGGAAAACATTGATAATCAAAATATACCTTTATTTTCTTCATAAAGTTACCTCTATTTATTTATCTTCATTAAACTTTGTGGTCTCAATTTTATCACAAATAATTTTAATATCTAAAGGCCCTCCTTGAATCTTAAATATCCAGTATTGCTCACTTTGAGGTATTACAGGTTGCCCTCCATCTGTGTAACTATAATTTGACTTTTTAAATTGCTCGACAACTTCTTCTTTAATAAGCTGCTCTATTGCCACATCTAAAACAAAACACGGAAAACTTTCTTCATTTGGAACAAATGCAGTATTGAAATTAAATGAAAATATATTTTTACAAATTACTTGACCTATATCAACTCCACTATATGAGTCATAAAACTCAAACTTAACATCATGTTTCCCTTCACTAAATAGTAATCTGCTGAGCATTACTTCTTTAAAAACACTTTGCATACATCTTTCCTCCATTTTTTAATTACTTGGTTTAGGTGGTAAGAATGTTCCTTCACCTATCGGATCAACAAATTCCCCAGTATTGTGCCCTCCATTTGGTACTTCTGTACCATCAAAAAAGTATCTTTTGATTATTTTTCTTGAGTGGTCGGGTAACCATTCTTTGAGTGTATTTATTACTTCCCCATTTGGTCTAATATCCACTCTTCTACCATCTGGATGCATATATGTGACATAACCACCCTCGGACGTTCCATTACACCTATATCCTTTATCTAAGAGGTTTTTATGTAATGCCTCCCTTGTTTTTGGTATTTGAGTGTTAACCCCACCCTTAATAGCACTAGTAGGATTTTTTGTTATAGGGGCTAAAATATTCGTTCCAATAGAAGCTCCGCCAGCTACTATTCCAAATGCTAAATCATAGTCCTCATTGCTTATTCCGAAGCTGCTTGCTAGATCTCTTGCCGGATTCACTCCAAATAGTCCATCAGATATTTCTGATGCTCCCATTGCAGTTACTGTAGTTCCAAACACTGCAGTAACTATTGCAACTATTCCCATTTCTAAGGCTCCTGCTGCTAATGCTGGAAGTATAACCGGTGCTGCTGCAGCTATAGCTCCTACTCCTAATACAACTGCTCCTACTCCTGTTCCTACTTTTATTATGAAATCTAATATACTATTTTCATTTTTCACTACACCACTAACATCATCTGCCGCATTTCCTGTTGATAATAACATTACGCTATTAGCTCCATCTAGTCGATTTCCTGCCAATACCTGTTCTTTATATTTATAATCTTGGGTTCCTAAATACTGAGCTCCTTCACAGCTCTTCTTTATAGTATCCATTTCTGCTCTTACAACTTCATTAGGATAGTTTCTGGTAGTAATTACTGGTTTTGCTAATTTCGCTATTTTGTTTACTGTATTTTTTATATTTTCTTTAGCTGATGAAATCTTTTGCTCTGCCTTTGTGACATAAGAATCCACTGTTTTCTTTGTTGAGTTATACCAGCTTTTAACATTGTCTGCTACATAGTTATAGGCTTTCTTAACATACCCCCAACCAGTAGATACAACATCTTGCACATAAGATACTGCTTTTGATACATAGTTTGATACAGTGTCCACTGCATTGCTTACAAAGTTCTTTGCAGATGATGCAGCCTTATCCAGCCATCCTGGCCAATGTCCACTTGGATCTGTATACATCATAGGATTATTTAATGCATAAGCATACCTGTTTAGGGTTAATGGCTGCATTACATCTCCTAGATAACTATCTCTTGTTAAGAATCTTCCACTCTCCGGTTCATAGTATCTTGCTCTTAGGTATTCTAAACCACTAAGCCTATTATAATCTTCTCCATTATATCCATAGAAGTTTTCATAATGGGTTCCATTACTTCCCCAGAACCCTCCGTGCTTTACTTCTCCATATGGGTCGTATCTATATTTATCTCTTACTTGTCCTAAAGAATTCGTTGTATTTGCTACACTACCGCGTCCATCATACAAGTAGAATAATGGATCAGTCTTAGCATCACTATTTGGCGATAGTTTATCTACTGATATTCTATCTAAACCATAAGTATAGGCATTAGTATAGTTTCCATTTGCATCTGATGTCATCAGTACTTCTGGATTTTCTAGTGATACATCATTGATATAATTTATTATCTCATAATTACTCTCTACTAGGAAGTTCTTATAACTTGTTACGTAGAATCGTTAAATGATACTATTGAATTCAACTCCCTTAGCTCTCATAAACTCTATGCTATGGCCAACATAGTTTTCTATTGTTTTAGGACTCTTACCTTCCTCAACTAGACTTATTTTGAAATCTTAAATTATTTGACGCTCATCTTTACTACCTTCAACTTCTTTACATGGAAAAAGAGCCAATGCTTCTTCATTAGAAACACTGACTCTTATCATTGTTATAATATATATTTAATTTTTCTTTTAATTACAGCTCACTGTATTATCATAATTATGCAGTAAGCCGTTTTTCACTTCTTGTTTATTTTGCAAGTAGTTTGCATATTTGCTTTTTTTGTAGTCACATAGCTTTCTATTTTGCAGTTAGTATTGCTCCGTTCTACTCAGAAATTGGTGAAGTCATTGAGTATTTACTCGAAATCCTCTACTAGCTTTTCATCAAATATCTCTAGTATTTCCCTCGCAAGTTTTCTACATTGTCCCCATTGCTCCGAATTCTGCAAACTTTCTAATGACCAATAATCTTGTGTCTTGTCACTACTCATCTGAGAAAACTTTTTCCCTAGTTGCCTGATTTTCTCATACTGAATATCTGTTATTAATTCATTCTCAAGCAAATAGTCGATTTGATATTCAACTTCATCACAAAAATTAAGTGCTATCTCATCAGCTATTGGTAAATTCTTAGGAAATAAAGTTACTTGAACTGAATACGGTGCTGCAACCATTTTTGTTGCTTCAACTACTCTCTCATACCATGCTTCTAAATTTTCATCTAATTCCATAATATTTATTTCAACTCACTTCCATCTAGATTAAATCTCCTAGCTCCTTTATACTGTCCTGAAGAAACTTTAAAGTAAGGAACGCTATCATGATATGTGCTACCTGGATGATACTGAACATATTCACCATTAGTCGCTCCACTCTTGCTTAGATTTCTTATTGACATTCCTCCACCTTCTTCAAAAGGTATTCCAGCTTTCCTACCTTGTCCTAATGGTTCAACACTCCAGCCTTCTTTTCTAGCCAACTCAGCTAGTTGCTGTGGTTTCAATCTAGTTACATTACTTGGAACATCCAGTATGTCTTTCATAGAGCTAACTCCACTTTCCCATTGAACATTATTAGCACCATATGTCTCTTTAAAATAACTGTTCCAGTCTTCACCTGTAATTAGTTTTCTTTGAGGTTCAGCCACCCCTTTTGTAACAGGTTTTAATCCTGCATCCTTTGGATTCTTAATTTGAATTTTAGGGTTACCCTCCACCTCAGTATTATTAGTGGTATTTTGTGGTAAAGGCTTGCTGGTTTGTGATATAGGGGCTAAATAATTCGCTCCAATAGAAGCTCCACCAGTTACCATTGCGAACATTAAATCATAGTCTTCATTGCTTATTCCTACGTTGCTTGCTAGCTCTCTTGTCGGATTCACCCCAAATAGTCCACCGGATATTTCTGATGCGCCCATTGCCGTTGCTGTAGTTCCAAGAGCTGCAGTACCTATTGCAACTATTCCCATTTCTAAGGCTCCGGCTGCTAATGCTGGAAGTATAACCGGTGCTGCTATAGTTATAGCTGCTACTCCTGCTACAACTGCTACTACTCCTGTTGCTACTTTTATTATATTATCACTATATTTATAGACTTGGCTTGCTACATATTGAGCTCCTTCACAGCCCTTCTTTATAGTATCCATTGCTAGTCTTACAACTTCATTGGGGTGACTTATGGTTGAAATTACTGGCTTTGCTAATTGTACCATCTTATTTGCTGTGTTTTTTATATTTTCTTTAGCTGATGAAATCTTTTGCTCTGCCTCTGTGACAAAAGACTTCGCTTTTTCTTTTGTTGAGTTAAACCATCGTTTACCAGTATCATATACATAGTTATAGGCCTTTTTAGCATGTTCCCAAACATTAGATGCAACATCTTCCACATAAGATACTACTTTTGATACAGTATCCATTGCCTTACTTGCAAAATTCTTTACAGATGATGCCGCCTTATCAAGCCATCCTGGCCAATGTCCACTTGGATCTGTATACATCATAGGATTATTTAATGCATAAGCATACCTGTTTAGGGTTAATGGTTGCATTACATCTCCTAGATAACTATCTCTTGTTAAGAATCTTCCACTCTCTGGTTCATAGTATCTTGCTCTTAGGTATTCTAAACCACTAAGCCTATTATAATCTTCTCCATTATATCCATAGAAGTTTTCATAATGGGTTCCATTACTTCCCCAGAACCCTCCGTGCTTTACTTCTCCATATGGGTCGTATCTATATTTATCTCTTACTTGTCCTAAAGAATTCGTTGTATTTGCTACACTACCGCGTCCATCATACAAGTAGAATAATGGATCAGTCTTAGCATCACTATTTGGCGATAGTTTATCTACTGATATTCTATCTAAACCATAAGTATAGGCATTAGTATAGTTTCCATTTGCATCTGATGTCATCAGTACTTCTGGATTTTCTAGTGATACATCATTGATATAATTTATTATCTCATAATTTTCTGGAGTTCCTATAGGGTCTTGGTTTCCTGGATTCTTTGGATGCTCTGCTCTCTTATACCAGCCTAAATGCTTTCCATTATTACCCTTGCCCTTTCCTTTTCCATTATTGTCTTTATCTTTATCCTTGTCTTTGTCTTTATCTTTTCCGTTATCCTTACCATTTCCCTTGCCATTATTTTTACCGTTTCCGTTGTCCTCATTACTTTCATTCTCTTTATCGCCCTTTGCTCCGAAGAAGGTTCCACTTGATGCTTGTTCTTCACTAGAACCTCCAAATAACCACTTAAAGAAGTCTACTATGCTGTCCACTGCTTTCTTAACTAAATTTACTATATAGTCAACTGCAGCCTTTATACTTTCTCCAAGGTTTGAGAAGAAGGATTTATCAGTTTTAGCTTCTTCTTTTACGTCTCCTTTAGACTCTTCTTTAGCTTCTGGGGCTTTGATATCTTCCTTAGAATTATCAGCCGTTGCTTCTTTACTAACTTCTCCATTAGTGTCAGAGGCGGTTTCTATTTTTTCTTCAGGGCTGATAGTACTTCTGTTAGTTGCCCTAGCTATTGCTAAGTCTTGATGAGGATTTATTCCCTTCTCATGGCCATAGTGATTTCCGTTATCAGGGTTTTGTGGTATTTCTACCTTTGAATTGTTATCCTTTGGTGGGTTACCACCAGAGTTTGAACCATTATTAGAAGTATTATCTTCTGAAGTTGATCCATCCTCGGAGGAATCATCACTTCCACTATCTTCATCCTTATCTGGTTGAGGTTTGAAATATTCACCATAAGTTGAGAACAATCTATTGCCGTCACTATCATATCCAAAAGTAAGTACTTCTCCCTTTGGATTAGTAAGCTGAACTAGTCTATCTTCTAAATCATACTCATAGTACTCTACTTTATGACCAGGACGAATCTTTTTAAGTCTGTTTCCATTCTTATCATACTCATATTTTATGTTAGTGTCTTCAGTTTTTTCACTAACCAGCTCATCACCAGCATTGTAGCTATAGGTAGTGATTTCAGCCTCTTCATCCTCATCTTTTACTTGTACTGCTATACGGTTACCTGCTTTATCATAGCTATAATCATATTTTTTAGTTTCAACTTTTCCATCCTCTTCATGACTTTCCTCAGTAAAGGAGGTTATTTCATTTGATCCATCATAGCTATAAGTTCTTACATAGCTTTCATCTCCATTTACAGCCTTTTCCTTTATGATGTTTCCAGTGTTATCATACTCATATTCAAAGCTGGATATGAGAACTCCATCCTTACTGATGTTTTCAAGCTTAATGATTCTATCTGCTCCATCATAACTGTAAATTACTTTAGTACCATTTGGAAGTAAGGCTTCCTTTCTTCTTCCTGCACTATCATAAGTATAATAGGTTTTCTCACCATTCCAGTTTTCTGTATAAGTCAATCTATCTAGAGCATCATAGTTGTATTTTACATAATTTCCATCTGGATAGATTACCTTAGACTTTCTTCCAAGGCTGTCAAACTTATAGGCTACTTCTTCACCTAAAGAGAAGCTAACTAAAGTAAGTCTTCCCATCTTGTCATAGCTATAGTCCGTTTCACCTTCTGCACCTATCATCTTAGTACGGTTTCCGCTTATGTCATACTCAAAGCTTACATCTTGGTCTTTTATCTTATCGCCTTCTGAATCCTTATATTCCTTTGAAACTAACCTGTTAAGCTTGTCATAATCGTAGTTTGTTTTTGTTCCATCAGGTTTTATATGGCTTGATAAGGTTCCTACTGGATTGTAAGTAAAGCTTTCTTTTTCTCCAAGTGGATTAGTTACAGAAGTAAGTCTTCCTAATTTATCATGGCTATATTTTGTCTCATTTCCATTACCATTTATCATAGAAATAAGGTTACTTGATTTATCATAGCCATATTTAGTTTCACTGCCTCTTGGATCTGTTACCTTTGCTAATCTATTTAATTCATCGTAAGAGTAAGAAGTTTTATTGCTATTTCCATCAGTTACTGAAGCTAGATTTTGATTCTTATCATAATCATACTTAGTAATTCCTCCTACTGGATTTACTACTTGTGAAATTAAGTTAAGAGCATTATATTTATAACCTGTTTTGCTTCCAATGGCATTAGTAACGGACTCTATCAAGTTATTTTTATTATAAGTATAGTTTGTAGTTTCTCCTAAAGGATTTGTTTCACTCTCAAGATTATTTGCAGCATCATAAGTATATTTATAAGCTCTATCTCCTGGCTGAGTTACCTTAGTTACGTTTCCTAAGGAATCATATTCAATTTTTGTAATATTCCCTTCTGGATCTGTAGCCTTATTAACTCTATCTAAGGCATCATATTCATAAAATCTCATATTCCCATTAGGCTCTTTAAGAGAATTCATATTTCCTGCAGCATTATATCCATAAGAGGTTACATTTCCTACAGTATTCTTTTCTGTTAGTAGTCTGTGCATCTTATCGTAATTGTAAGTTGTAGTGTTACCTTCTGAATCTGACTGCTTTGTTAAATTGCCTAATCCATCATAACCAAAGCTCTTTGAATATCCTTCAGCATCGGTTATGGAGGTTATTCTTTGAACCTGGTCATAAGAATAACTGTAGGTTTCTCCCATAGGGTTAATTTGAGTAATAAGTCTATCATTTAAGTCGTACTGGAACTCTGTTATTCCTCCTAAAGGATCTATCTTCTTTGTTTGTATGCCATGCTTATTGTACTCATAGCTTGTCTTATTTCCTTTAGCATCAATTTCCCCAATCATATTGTTAAGGCTATCGTATTGGTACTTAGTATCAAAACCTAGAGCATCTACCTTCATTTCTAATCTATTTAAGGCATCATACTTATACTGAGTCACATTGTTCATAGGGTCTTGAACCTTTATCAAACTGCCTCTAGCATCATAGGTTAAGTTTGTTGTATTGCCTTTTTCATCAGCAAAGCTGATAAGCCTGTTTAAAGCATCATATTCATACTTTTTAGCTCCGCCCTTTGCATCAGTTGCCTGAGTTAAGTTTTGGTTCTTATCGTATGCATATGAAGTTGAATGGTTTAAAGGATTAATTGCTTTAATAAGATTTCCAATAGCATCATATTCATATTGGTACTTCTTATTTTCAGGTTCTACTTTTTCTGTTATTCTGTTTAACCCATCGTAAGTTATTGTAGTAATCTTGCCTTCTGGGTCTTTAATCTTAACAGTCCTATCTCTCTTGTCATATTCATAAGTAGTTATATTTCCATCCGTGCCAGTCTTGGATATTATATTTCCCGCTAAATCATAGCTGTACTTTATAGTTCTTCCTATTACATCCTTCTGCTCTATAAGTCTTCCCTTGTTATCATATACATTGGTAAGTTTATTTCCTGCAGTATCCTCTTGGCTTATTAGTCTATTCATGGTGTCATAGCTATAACTCTTCTTAACTCCTGCAGCATCAGTTTCAGAAACTAATCTATTGCTTTCATCATATGACATAGCTGCATTGTCACCATTTGGATATACTAAACTGATTAAGTTGCCATTTTTATCGTACTTCATCTGAACAACTTCACCTAAAGCATCAGTTATCTTGGTTTGAAGTCTATTACCATTGTACTCATATACAGTTTCCTTACCTAGTGGGTCTATCATCTTAGCAACATTACCTGCATTATCATAAACATACTGAGTAATATTTTTAAGAGGATCTTCAACAAAGGTTAACCTATTCAATCCATCGTAATTATATATATGTTTACCGCCATTTGGTGAAATCTCTGCTTTCAAATTACCATTTGAATCATACTCATAGGATTTTATGCTTCCAAGTGGATCTGTCACAGCCTTTAGATTACCTGTATCAGTGTAGCTGTACTTTGTAGTTTTTCCTTCTTCATCCGTTAAGGAAGTTAATTGGTTTCTTCCATCATAGGTGTAGCTTACTATATAGCCTAGAGGATCCTTTGTGCTCACTAGATTTCCATTATCATCATAGTTATAGTAGTACTCTCTATTTAAGCTATCCTTCATGTAGGAAATTCTGCCTAAATTATCATAAGTAGTATCAGTGACTACTCCATTTGTATCTGTAAACTGTACTAATCTATATAAATTATCATACTTATACTTCTTAGCATTACCATCAGGCAGTGTCAATTCTAGAAGGTTACCTTCATCATCGTACTTATTAACTAAGGTCTGCCCTTTTGGTCCTACAGTTTTTTCTACCTTATTTACAGCATAATTATAGACATAGGTAGATTGGTTCCCATTAGGATCTGTTACAGAGAGAATATTTCCTAGAGCATCTCTTTGGTAAGTTGTCTCTCCACTTCCACCATCTATTACTTTAATCAATCTGTTTAACTTATCATATTCATAGCTTTTCGCATATCCTGATGGATTTTTTTCTTCTATATTATTGCCATTGGCATCATAAGCATAGGTAGTTATGTTACCAAAAGGATCTATAGATTTAATTATTCTGTTTAGGCTATCATATTCAAACTTTGATACATTTTTGTTACCGTCAGTTACGGAATCTTTGTTATCGTTAGCATCATAGGTATAGGATATGATTCCCCCATCTGGCAAAGTGGTGCTTAATTCATTGCCTTTATCATCATAAGCTATTCTTGTTATCTTACCTAGGGGATCTTCTACAGATATAATTTTCCCCATAGTATTATAGTGATACTTATATACATTTCCCTTTGCATCAGTGGCTTTTGATACATTAGCTCCATCATATTCGTATTTATAAGTCTTTCCTGTTGGGTCCTTTACTGTATCAACTTGGTTCTTGCTATTATAGGTATATTCATAAGTAGACTTATTAGCTTGTGTAGCCTTTATAAGATTTCCATTGCTATCATAAGTCATTGAGGTAGTGTTTCCTTTGAAGTCAGTAATTGCTACAGGATTGTCCTTACTATCATACTCAAAGGTCTTAACCTTTCCGTCAAACCTATGTTCCTTAAGTTTATTTCCTCTGCTGTCATACTCATAAGTAGTAGTATGACCTAAAGCATCTGTAGAGGATTTTACATTGTTATTGTTATCATAGCTTAAGGTTTCTACAGTTCCATCTGGTTTTACGGTTTTAGTTATTCTGTACTGTTCATCATAGTAGTATTGAGTTTTGTTACCATTTGCATCTGTTGTTTCATTGTATCCCTCATGATAACTTATATATATTTTCTTACCCTCAGCATCTTCTTGAACAGTAATACGATTTTGGTCATCGTAAGTGTTAATGATAGGTTTGTTTCCCTTAGCATCATTGAAGGATACCATTCTACCCTTTTCATCATACTGATACTTAGTTTCATGTTTGTTGGCATCTATATAAGAAACTAAATTTCCATTTTCATCATAGCTATACTTTAAAACACTTTGGTTTGGCAGTGTTATTGTACTTATTCTACCTTCCTCATTTAGAGTTATTCCAAAAACCTTTCCTGAAGGAGAAGTTATACTAGTAAGCTTATAATCTTCATTGTAGGCTAACTTTGTAATATTGCCCTTTTCATCAATTTGAGAATCTAAAAGGCCCATTTTGTTAAATATGTATGTGGTTATACCATCAGTTATTTGATAGCCTATATTTTCTCTGGTTTCATCATTTACTAAAGAAAGCTTTAGATTTTGTCCTACAGGTCCACTATAGCTTCCATCACTGCCTTTTCTATAGTAAATAGTACTTCCGTCACCTTGATTGAATATTATGGTTCCATCTGCCAGTGCTGATAGAGATTTATTAAAGTTAAAGTCCCACTTTACCCCAAAATATCCATCATGGGTTTCTTGCATTGCGTTATAGGTTCTTCTTATTAAAAAATTTCCATTATAATCAGTTGTGCTAGCATCATCAGCTTCATATAGAAAGTTACCTGTAAGTAGATTTATTGGCTCGAAGCCGTATATACAATGCTTCTTTCTTCCCATAAGTGCACTATCTATTTCTTTCTTTCTGGCATCTGTTAGAGATGGAGGTGTATATGGCTTACCTGCATTTTTCTTAGGGTTTCTTATAAAAAGAGTATTCCCTTCCACAAGTAGAGTATCTCCAACTCTGTTATCACTCATTATTACAGAATTAGGAACTCCATAAAAGCTTGCTATATACGGTATAGTGTCCTTCATTTGAACTTGATAAATCTGAAAATAATCACTATAACCTGTCTCACTAGTTTGTCCATCTAAGGTGGCCGTAGCCTTAATTCTATAAAGCTGATTTAGCTTAGGTGTCAATATCTTGTCTGCTTGCCAGTTACTGTCCTTTCCCTTATGCACATAAGCCTTAGGGAAGAGGCTTGAATACATAGCACCATCAGGATATTTGTAGATATAGCCAGCCTCAGCACTTCCCTTAAAATCTGGATTTTCAACGTCTAACTCGTAGTTTATTGTAGAACTTGGCTTTACTAATCCATCTATAGAGATTCCATCAACTTTAAGACTTCCTTCACTATCATGCTCAGTAATTGGTCTTAAATTTATATTTGGAGCGCCAAAAGGCATGTTAGTATCTACACCATCTACCAGTTCATATACGATTTGAATTTTTGGTCTTCTTTCTTCAAATGGATTATTTTGTGTTGCAAAAGCTTCACATTGTTGAGTTTCATTTAAATACTATAAAATAAACCCGTTATTTGTCTTTCCATTTATCCAATCATTAACTAAAGTCTTTATATCCCAGCTTATATAATCTTTAGTACCATTTATTATTGCAGAAGAATAAAAAGTTCTATTCTTTGGTTGGTTATTCCAAGTTAACCTGCTTATATCAAAACTTTCGTCTACACTATACAAGCCAACTTCTCTTTCAGCCGTTGAAAAGGCAGTGTATTTAAATATTTGAAAGTTAGCTGACTTTATAGTTGCTTCTTTAGGCATTTCAGCACTGAGGTTTCTGTTAACCTTAACAAAGGTCCTAGTTTTCTGAAGTCCGTTAATTTTATAATCATTATTTCCTGAAGCAACACCATCATCTAGCCCTGCATAGGTATACCCGTTGTTCAAAGTATTAGTATCTGGTGCATTTTCCTCAGCACAAGCTACATTAATATCTCCGCTAAAGATGCTAATTTCAGGGTCAATCTTTACAGGATATGCTCTCTGTGGCGACTTAAGCCAGTCTTCATCCACTGTTACAGTAATAATGTCCTTGCCAAAGGTCTTCTTGTCTAATTTTATGGTTAAATTACTATTGATTTTTCCAGAAGCATCAACCATTAAAGGAGCACTTATAATAAAGATAGGCTCTTTCTTTCCTGGTTCATATCCTCTTATTGAATTCAACTCTTCTTTAAGTGTGACTCCTTTTGCACTGATTTCATACTTAAATGTAGTCTTATCAACATAATAATTTAGTATAATGTCCTCTTTGACACCATTTGATTTGGCAGTGTATTGATAATCTACGCCTTCAAATACATCATTGTACAATATTGCATTTTCTGCAGCTGCACTCCTTGAAAAATCTCCCTCCATAGGGAAGAGAGTTACTGAAGTCTTTCCATTCTGTACTAATATCCCTTTATCCTTTGTAATTTCAGTAGGGAAATTAACCTTATAATCATTTGCTTTATTCTCATAATACCCATCATTTTTTAGCTCTAGGGTATTATCAATCTCTTGATAATTTCCATTCTCATCTTTATAGTTTATTTTATCAAGATAAATGTCCTTTACTTCTGTTTTATTATCCAGCTTATAGGTCATACTATTAGCTGTTCTTTTACTTACTACTTCCGTGTCCTTAGCATAGGTTTTTTCTTTCTTTGGTTTGCTTACGCTTGGTTTTCTAAGAGCCTTTGTAGATTTGTTACTATTCTGATTTGCAGAACTTACTTTTTCAGTTTCCTTGTTGATGTCCTTACCGTAGTATTCTCCCTTTTGCGGCTGGTTTGCTATATTTTCAGCAGCATAGGCAATTGCATCACTTGAAGAAAAAAGTAAATTACAGAAGATCATAAAGATACATATGGCCCTTATTAGAACGTTTCTTTTCATTTCATCCCCCCTAATAAGTCCATAGATATGAGCATATTGAATTTTAGACATGTGAATAGATTTCATTAAATATATAAATGAAATACACCACTTAGGTAACTCGGCTGCCCTAGTATTTACCATACCTTAGGCCCGTAGCTTTGCGTCTTTATCTTTCAATAAATTTGCCTTTATCTATGGTTTTTTGCATAGATGGATAACTTTATCATTGAATTTGTATTTTTAACTCCCTACTAAGAAATCAGCATAGTTTTAAAAATAGCTTTATCCCTAAAGTTGTCCATCATTAATAAAAATACATCCATTTATGGATTAATGCCTTTAGTAATTGGTATATATTTACCATAAAGTTACTAATATACATATAATCCATAATTTAATAATCGTAGTTTTTAGTAATTTATTTAGCATGTGAAAATAAATAACAAGTGAAAGATTAGCTTATTTAGAAATTTTTTACTACCTGAAACATGATAATTTATCTCCTTCAATTCTTCACATAAAAAAACAGGCTGATGTTTATTTCACATCAACCTGCTTTTATGCAGCTACATTATAATATATCAAACTTTACTCTATGATTTCACCATTAGTTCCTATGGTAACTTCTCTATAAGGAACTATGACTCCAGCTTGTAGCATTGCAGTTTTAACTGCGCTTACGATTCCACCACAACATGGCACTTCCATTCTTGCCACTGTGATGCTTTTTATTTTATTATTCATAAGTATTTCAGCTATTTTTTGTCTGTAGTAATCATTATCATCAAGCTTTGGACATCCAATTACAGTGATATGATTTTTAATAAAATCCCTATGGAAATTTGCATAGGCATAAGCTGTACAATCTGCAGCAATTAATAAATTAGCATTATTAAAATATTGTGCATTTGGATGTACAAGTCTTAACTGTACTGGCCATTGCATTAATTCAGAAGTAACCTCTTCCCCCTTAGCTGCTTTAGGCTGAATTTGTGGAGTTAGGGTTATTTTCTTTTCTATGGTTTTAGCCATAGTTCCTGGACATCCACAAGGCATTGTTTTTTCGACCTGCTGTGGCTCCTCTTCCTTTTCTTCTGCCTCCATAGCTTTTTTTGCCATAATTCTCATTTTTACTGCATCATCATCATAAGCTTCTGCTTCTCTCTCAATAATTTCAATTGCATCTGTTGGACAATTAGGAAGGCAATCTCCTAATCCATCACAATAAATATCGCTTATTAATACTGCTTTTCCATCAATTAACTCAATAGCACCCTCATGGCAAGCTGTTACACAAAGTCCACAACCATTACATTTATCTGCATTTATTTCAACAATTCTTCTTTTCATATATTTTTACCCCCAATTTAGTAAAATTAATAAACTAAAACCAAACTAACTAAGAAACCAATATAGTTAAAACTTTTATTAAAACTTACTGAGCATAGCTAATATTACTCTTTATATCCTAATTATATATTTTTTCTTTTAAAGTGTCTGTAACCTATGTTACCCGGCAAACTTTCTTTATAACTTCTATCATATTATATTGGATTTTTATGGGGTGTAATACTTCTAATTCCCATAATTTTGGCTATTACATTCATTGTTATCAACTTATAACCTGAAGTGAATTAGCTCACTTTTCAAGCTCTATTTTATTACTCCTATCTTATAGCTATTAGGAATTTGTTTTATTTCCTCCTCAATAGCTTCATCTGCACAAACAATTGCCACAGTGGCTGGCCCTGCTGACCTATGTACATCAACACTTACATCACCTTCTAAGTTGAAGGCTTTATCATTATTTTTTGCCAGTTCCTGTGCTTCATATAAAATTCCTTTAGATCCAACAGGTACTATTTCATAAACCTCTTCTTTGCCTAATAATTCTTTTAATGTGTGGTACTGAAATATATCTTTATCCTCATAGTAATTTATCTCACTACCTACCTTAGGAGTTCCAATAGAGTAAACTACCCCTCCTGCTTTTATTTTGTTAACTTTAATATCCTTCTTATTTGCAATTCCAATGACAGTGACTCCAAGTCCTGTAGCAAAGGTAGGAAAGTTCTCCTCAGTGCTTCCCCCTAAGGCTATATCCTTTAACCCTGCATTGTGTAGCTCACTTTCTATTCCTTTTATTATCTCTCTTCCCGTTGGCTCCATCTCCGCACATACATTATCTATAACTGTAACTACCTGAGCATTTGCTGCCATAACTTCTAAAAGTCCAACCCTTACACCATACTTACCAGTAATGAAAGGTTCAACCTTTAAAGCATCATACTCCTTATTACCAATACTTCCAATACTATCACAAGCAATTACCATAGATTTTTCTTCATCTATAGAAATAATAATTAAATCTCTTACTTTTTTTATATCCATTATTAACACCTCAAACCATTGAAATACTCTTCTACTAATTATAAACCTTATCTCCCCTAATTCATCAGTTCTATTTTAAAAAATTTAAGTTTAAAACCTATTTCAAGTGTATTTTCTTCAAAGCTGAAGCTTTTGAATCAGGATTTTTATCCCCTATTTTCAGCCCTTTATTTTGCCCACATGGCTGAAACCCGCATAAACACTATATATTCTTATATTCTTTTATTCTTTTATGGTTTTATTTTTATATTGTTATATTGTTATATTGTTATATTGCTATATTGTTCTCCTTATATATTCCTTTATTGTTTTATTCTTACCTTCTTATATTTACATATTGTTTTATTGGTATCTTACTATATTTACTCACCTATTCCTATATGAACTTAAGTTTATCTTTATTTGTCCACTGGCTTATTAGATCCTTATTAAGTTTTTATATTGGCAAAGCCATGGATACTTTACTAAGTACTGCTCTATTCTGTACTCCTCCTATGTCTTTTCTAGTTAAAAGACTACGTAGAGCTTTAATACTTTTGTTAACATGGAAACTTCCTGCAATATAGGTTATAATACATAGATGAAATCATAATGGATAAACATAATTTTTATCTATTTTTAAATACCTTATCCTAATATTAGAAAGTGATGTGATGAAAATGGCTAAAGCCACCTTTAAGGGAAGTATAATGTTAAATCCTGTGCCTGCTGTACTTATTACTTCTAAAAATAAGGAAGGTAAGGATAACGTTTTTACTGTTGGCTGGATAGGAACTGCTTGTACAAAACCCCCTATGATAACTGTAGCCATAAGACCTGAAAGACTTTCCTATACTTATATAAAGGAAACAGAAAACTTTATTGTAAATTTACCTTCAAAGAATTTAGTTAAAGCTGTAGACTATTGTGGTGTGCGTTCTGGAAAGCAAATAGATAAAATTAAAGAAATGGGCTTCACCTTAGAGCCAGGACAACAGGTTTCTTCTTCTATTATTAAGGAATGTCCAATTTCCTTTGAATGCAAAGTTAAATCAATAACTCCTCTTGGTAGCCATGATTTATTTTTAGCAGAAGTTCTTTGTTGTCATGTAGATGAAGAATTAATTGATGATAAGGGTAAAATACATTTTGAACAGGCAGATTTAATTTCTTATTCTCATGGCGAGTATTTCTCTTTAAATAATAAGCCTCTTGGGAAGTTTGGTTATTCTGTAATGAAAAAGAAAGCTTCTCCTAAAAAGAAGACTAAAAATACTAAAAAGTGATAAAACATTTATATATTTGTTTTAACTAAGTTTATACATTTATCATTAGGATTTTTCTTAGGCTATCCTATATGAAGATGAATAATCATTAATGGAACCTACATGATAAACTTATATTAGACATCTTGAAAAATAAATGAGCCAGTATGCTTGTTATTTATTTTCAGATGCCTTAATGATTGAATTAGTATGAAAGGTGTGAATAAAATGAACTTTGTTAAAGTTGCCTCTGCTTGCCCAGTAACAAAGGTGGCTGATGTGGATTTCAACTTAGAAAATATAAAAAAGTGTATTGATGACAGTTTAGCTAAAGAGTGTAAGGTTCTAATCTTTCCCGAACTTTCAATAACCTCTTATACTTGCAGTGACTTATTTCTTCAAAGAAGACTTTTAGATAAAAGTGAAAATGCTTTAGAAAATCTTTGTACTTATTCGGAGCATAAAGATATTCTAATAGCAGTAGGTGCTCCTTTTGAGCATAATAATCTATTATATAATGCAGCTTACATAATCTTTAAAGGTAAACTCCTTGGAATAGTGCCTAAAAGCTATCTTCCAAACTACTCTGAGTTTTATGAAAAACGTTGGTTTAGTAGCGGTTTACATGTGGATACAGATCTTATTGATTTATCCTTCCAAAAGGAAATCCCTTTTGGCACAAACTTAATTTTCACCTGTGGAGATATTAAAATAGCCTTTGAAATTTGTGAGGATCTTTGGGTAACCATTCCTCCAAGTAGTTATTTAAGTATTCTTGGAGCTAACATTATCTGTAACCTTTCTGCTTCCAATGAATTAGTAAGCAAGAGTGATTATAGAAAAAATCTTATTTCCAATCAAAGTGCTAGATGCATGAGTGCTTATGTATACTCTTCCGCTGGAGTCTTTGAATCCACTACAGATTTATTATTCAGCGGTCACTTAATGATTTCTGAAAATGGTTCTACCCTTGCAGAAAATGAAAGATTCCAAAGAGAAAATGAAATTATCACTGGAATTATTGATATAAATAAACTTAAAGCTGAAAGACTTAAAAATGTAAGCTTTAGAGATAGTGTGACTTTTTGTCCTTTTAAAGGAAAGTATATTAACTTTGCCTTTGATAATACAGAAATAAGTACCTTTGATAGATACATAGATAGACATCCTTTTGTTCCTAGCAATGAACATGAACGTGATGTGCGCTGTGAAGAAATCTTTAATATTCAGGCTTCTGCCCTTGCAAAAAGATTTTGTCATACGAATTTAAAGAAAGCAGTAATTGGAATCTCCGGAGGACTAGATTCTACTTTGGCTCTTCTAGTAGTTGTTAAAACCTTTGATATTCTTGGACTTCCAAGAAAGAATATCGTAACTATAACTATGCCTGGCTTTGGAACTACGGATAGAACTTACACCAATGCCCTAGATTTATGTAACCAATTAGGTACGGACTTAAGAGAAATTAATATTGTGGAAGCTTCACTTCAACACTTTAAGGATATAGGTCATCCTGCAGAAGTTCATGATGTTACCTACGAGAATGTTCAAGCAAGAGAAAGAACTCAAATCCTTATGGATTTAGCTAACAAAGAAGGTGGACTTTTAATTGGTACAGGTGACTTATCTGAACTTGCTTTAGGCTGGTGCACTTATAATGGAGACCACATGTCCATGTACTCTGTAAACTGCTCTATTCCTAAAACCCTTGTAAGGTATTTGGTTAAATATGTAGCAGAAAAACAGCTTTCAGGAAAGGTATCAGAAACTCTTCTTGACATTCTAGATACTCCTATAAGTCCTGAACTTCTTCCTAAGGATAAAAATGGAGAAATAACTCAAAAGACTGAAGATATAGTTGGTCCTTATGAACTTCATGACTTCTTCTTGTACTACTTCATAAAACAAGGGGCCACTCCTGAAAAGATACTATTCTTAGCTAAGGCTGCCTTTAGGGACTATTACTCTGAAGAAGAAATTTCTAAATGGCTAAATATGTTCTTAAGACGTTTCTTCACTCAACAATTTAAGCGTTCTTGTCTTCCTGATGGTCCAAAGGTTGGAACCATTAGCTTATCTCCAAGAGGAGATTTAAGAATGCCTTCAGATGCCAGCTATAACGGCTGGATTTAAATAATAATTTCCTAAATAGCTAATAAAAAAATAAAACCTTACTCTGGAACATGGCATTTCAGAGTAAGGTTTTATTTCTATTTAATTATATTTCTAGCAGTCCTTAAAGTTTACATACAATAGATAATATCTAACAACATTTATTATTCTTTTTAGACTTTTGCAAATATTTAATAGCTTCTTCCATATTGTTTTGTTTTATATAGTATTCAGTTAAGCTTAGGTAAACCTTCAATTTTTCATAGAAGTTATTTCCCTTTTCAACAATATTAGCAATTTTATAGTAAACTTCTTCTATATCTTCATTTTTATCTAATTTTTCATAAATCTCTATAAGCTGATAATACCCCTTTAGTAAGTAATTATTATCATTATACCTAGTAGCTAAGTCAATTCCTAATTTCGTTAGAATGATGGCTTCTGTATACAACTCTTTCTTAATATAAACTCTAGACTTATCTATTATGGTATGTGATAAATTAGACTCGTCATTTTCCATCCTTATAGTTTCAGACTTACTAAAAGCCTTAAGACTCTCATCAAATTCATCTTTCTGTAAATAGAGCAATCCAATATTACTGTAAATAAAAGCCTCATCCTTTTTAATAATATCTTTAAAGTTTTCAACTAAAGTTTCTAATATGTCTATAGCTTCATCGATAAGCCCTTTGAATTCAAAGCAATTAGATTTTAATATATTTGCTAAAACATATTTCTCATTATAATCTTCTCTTCCATTAATCATATTTAAATATAAATCAATATTTTTCATTGCTTCATCAAACATCTCTAGCCTTTTATAAGATAAGGCCATATTAAATATAGAATTCATCTCGACTTCACTATCCTTGGAAGCTGCTGCTGATTGTCGTGCTCTATTGTAATATAGCAGGGCTTCTTCATAGTCCAGTTCATTGTATTTGCACATTCCTAATCTATTATTTACATAACATTGTAAAGGTGCCTCATTTATTTCCTTACACACATCTGCTGATTCACTGTAATTTATAAATGCTTCTCCAAATTTGAACTCTTTATATCTTATATCCCCTAAAGTTCTATATGCCTCTGCTTTAATTTTCTTTAAAGAGTATTTTTCTGAAATAGAAATAACTTCCTTAATTTCTTCTTCTGCAGGATTTCTTTTTAATTTATCTTCGCAAAAGCTTCTAGCCTCATCTTCTTCTGACATAAGTAAGTAGTTTTCATCAATATTTAAGGCTATACCTATTTCCTCAGCCCTAGCTTTTAACTTTTCTAATATAAATTTAGCAGTTTTTTTATTTAATCTTCTAGTTCCTACCTCTATCATTCCAAAGTATCCTCTAGTCATGTTCTCATCTTGAAAATCATCTTGCTTCATTCTAAGTTGTTTTCTAATTTTTTTAATTCTTTTCCCTTGTGGTAAAAATTCCATTTAACTCATCCTTTATACTGTATTTTTTCCAACATAATCACTTTTACTAGTGAAATAACCCCTTTATTCTCTCACCCTTTACCACATTTCTTAATACTTTTACCCTTTAACTACACCCTCTGTAATAAGCTAATAGCTATGCATTTAAAAATGAAATTTACAAGTAATATTCTTTATTTATATATATCTACAATTAGTCCTGTTATTTCATCAATAGTTCCTGCTATATCTAAATTTTCCTTTTCTTCACTAAGTAGCATAGCTGTTAACTCTTCAAGCTTCTTATCAACACTTTCTACGGTTACATAATATTGAGTTTGCCAAAAGCTTATATCCTTTTTCACCGAATACATAAAAGCTAGCATGGATTCTAGATATTCTTTTATAGCTCTCTTATATGCTCTAACATCAGCATAACACTTAGACACTGCTAATCTATTCCCCTTATTTTTTATATCCTTAAACATTTGTTTTAATTCTTCTTCTGATTTTTGTTGACGTGCAAAGTTAAAGTTTCTTGTGAAATCACTTTTGCTACTTATGGAGATTCCTTCTTGTTTCACAGGGGTACTTCTTCTTATTTTGGATATTTCCATGTCTTTAACTCCTTTCAAAATATCTTTATTTAAACAGTGAATTATTTATTAACTGTATACAATTATTTCAATTTTACCTCTCTATAACTATTATAATTAATTAATTCAGTTTAATCCAGTAAATTTGCGCCTATAATAAATAAGGTTTATAATTTAGTTATTGATTTTAATACCTAAACCCTTATTGGTGTTTTATTTGGCACCAGTGCAATATTATTTGGCTTTTTACTGATTTAAACATGGAGGTATTTTTAATGAAACGACTATTTATGATGTTCCTAACCTTTTTTAAGATTGGCAGTTTCACTTTTGGTGGAGGTTACGCTATGATACCCCTTATTGAAACTGAAGTTGTTACTAAAAATAAGTGGCTAAGTAAAGAGGAGTTTATAGATGTAATTGTAGTATCTCAAACCTTTCCTGGTGCCCTTGCTGTGAACAGCTGTACTTTTATTGGTTACAAACTAGGTGGCCCCTTTGGTGCTGTTCTTGGTCTACTTGGCGTAGTCCTTCCTTCCTTTATCATTATATTAATTATTGCTATATTTTTTAGTAAGTTTAGAAACTTATATATTGTGGAATTAGTATTTAAGGGAATTAACGCTGCAGTTCCACTTCTTATCTTAGTTGGTGTAAATAGCATTTCTAAGGTAGTAAGTAAGACTTTTAAAAATATTGCAATTGTAGTTGTAACGGTTGCTGCAATTTTAATTTTTGATATAAATCCTGTGTATATTATTTTGGTATCTGGAATTTATGGGATTATTTCTAACAGAAAGAAGGTGGACTAAATGAGTCTATTATTTAAACTATATATAGCCTTTTTGAAGGTTGGTACCTTTGGCTTTGGCGGTGGCTATGCTATGCTTCCCCTTATTCAGAAGGAAATCGTCACTACTAATCAATGGATAAGTCAAAGTGAATTTATTGATATAATTGGTATTTCTCAAATGACGCCTGGTCCCATTGCTATAAATTCAGCTACCTTTGTAGGGTATAGAGTTGGAGGAGTTTTAGGAAGTATTGTTGCAACTTTAGGAGTAGTTACAACTTCTTTTATTTTAGTTTCTTTAGCCTATATATTTTTTAATAAATTTAAAGAATCTCACCTACTGTCTTCTGCCTTATCTGGAATGCGTCCAGCCCTAATTGGCTTAATAATTTCAGTATTTCTCTCATTAGGTTTTGAATCTTATAGAGATTTAAACAGCTTAATTATTGCACTAATTATTGGAGGACTACTTTATAAGACAAAAATTCATCCTATCCTAATCATTGTAATTGCTGGTGTTTTGGGAACCATATTCTACGGACTTATTCCAACTCTCATGGCATAGTTAATATATTTTTATATGTCAGGATAAATTTCCCAAGGTTTTAGCAGTTTAAGCCTTAATCAATAATGTTTAGTGTAAAGAAAATTTGTTAAAACCTATGGACTATTGTTGACATATTGCCTAAAAAAATGTATATATATATTATAGAGATATTTATGAAGCTTATTAAAGGCTTTCAATACAAAATTTAATATAATCCTTTAAAAGTCCTAAGGAAGTCTGTGTATATTTTTATAAGTTAGATTTTAACACTGACTCATTATGTACTTTTATTTATGAGGGAGTAATTAGCACCATTGATTGTGTGGCAAAGTCAACATCGTGACTTTTAAAGTCTGGCTTGCCTTAAATGATGAGACTCATGTATAAAGCAAATTGCATTATACATGAGTCTCTTTTATTTCCATCACTATAAATACTTCCAAGTTTTAAATAAATTGTTAATAGTTATGGTATATTATGGTATAATATTTTCTAATATTAAATTACTAATTTTTTTGCAATTATAAGTTAAATATATAAATAAGTTTAAAATCAAATACTAACTTATAAGTTGAATTTCCTTATAAGAAAAATGTTTTATAAACTTGCTATACTTTTTATCTTGTGCTTCCCTTTTGGAGAAATATTTTTAATTAGTAACTTAATATTGAACTCCTTTCTTTACCCTTAATACTTATAATAAATTAATTTAATGCTGCTTAATAAATATTTTTATAAATAATAAATTTATGTAAGTAAATAATATTTTATGAGGTGATGCTGATGTATTTTAATGAAACTTCTGAAGAAGTAATAAAAAAATTTAGTACAGATAGTGCTAAAGGTCTTACTTCTTCACAGGTAAAGGAACACACTGAAAAGTACGGGTTAAATAAGCTAGCTGCTAAAAAGCCTAAGACAACTCTTCAATTATTTTTAGCTCAGCTAAACGATATTTTAATTTATATCTTAATAGTTGCAGCTATATTATCTGTAGTTGTAGGTCACGAAATTGGTGACGCAGTAATTATCGGTATTGTTATTCTTGTTAATGCTTTTGTTGGAATGATCCAAGAAGCTAAAGCTGAAAAAGCACTTGATGCACTAAAGCAGCTTTCCACTCCAAAAGCTATTGTAAAAAGAGATGGAGAACTTCAAGAAATTCCATCTGAAGAAGTAGTTCCTGGTGATATAGTTATTATTGATGCAGGTAGATTTATTCCATGTGATATTCGACTTATTGAAAGTGCAAACTTAAAAATCGAAGAATCTGCCCTTACTGGAGAGTCTGTACCTGTTGATAAAAACGCTAATTCAGTTTTACATGAAGAAAAAATTTCTCTTGGAGACAAGAAAAACATGGCCTTCATGTCAACTCTAGCAACTTATGGTAGAGGAATTGGTGTAGCAGTAGCCACTGGTATGGATACTGAAATAGGTAAAATTGCTAAGATGTTAGATGAAAGTGAAAATGAGCTTACTCCTCTTCAAAAGAAACTAGAAGAGCTTGGAAAAATTCTTGGTATTGGTGCCATCGTAATTTGTGTGCTTATGTTCACTGTAGGTGTGCTACAAGGTAGAGGCTTTAGTAACATGTTCATGACTTCTATTAGTTTAGCAGTTGCTGCAATTCCAGAAGGTCTTGCTGCTATAGTTACTATAGTTCTTGCTCTAGGTGTTCAAAGAATGATAAAGGAAAATGCTATCATTAGAAAGCTTCCTGCTGTTGAAACCCTAGGTTCTGTAAATATAATTTGTTCAGATAAAACTGGTACTTTAACTCAAAACAAAATGACTGTAGTTAAGTTTTTTGCTGATGATACCTTAGATGATATTTCAAAGCTAAATATTGAAAATAAAACTCAAAGATTGCTATTAGAAAATATTGTGCTTTGTAATGATGCTACTGCTACAGAAACTTCAAAAACTGGTGATCCAACAGAAATTGCTCTGCTAGAAGCTGGTAATATGTTTAACTTGTTTAAAGAAGCTTTAGAAAAAACTCACAAAAGAATGGATGAAATTCCTTTCGATTCAGATAGAAAGCTTATGACCACTGTAAATAATTATGGTGACAACTACTACGTAATGACAAAAGGTGCAACAGATAACCTTTTAACTCTTTGCACAAAGGCTTATATTAACGGTGAAATTGTACCATTAACAGAAGAACTTAAAGGGAAGTTTTTAAAGGCTGCCACTGCAATGTCTGATGACGCTCTTAGAGTTTTAGGTTCTGCCTTTAAGATTGTTCCATCTACTCATATTGAAATAGATGAGCTAGAAAAGGATTTAATCTTCATTGGACTTGTTGGTATGATTGACCCTCCAAGGTTAGAAGTTAAGGATTCTATTGAGCTTTGTAAGCAATCAGGCATTAAGGCAATAATGATTACTGGAGACCATAAGAATACTGCCTTTGCTATAGCTAAAGAACTTCTAATTGCTGATAATATTAATCAAGTTGTTGCGGGTGCTGAGCTTGATAGCATGAATGATGAGGAACTTGCTAATAGAATTGATTCTTTAAGAGTATTCGCTAGAGTTTCTCCTGAACACAAGGTTAGAATAGTTAAAGCCTTTAAAGCTAAAGGAAATATTGTATCCATGACTGGTGACGGTGTTAATGATGCGCCTTCCTTAAAAGCAGCTGATATTGGAGTTGCCATGGGTATTACTGGTACTGACGTTGCAAAAGGTGCTTCAGATATGGTTTTAACTGATGATAACTTCTCTACAATTGTTTCGGCTATAGAAGAAGGTAGAAATATCTTTAACAATATTAAAAAATCTGTAGTGTTCTTAATTTCTTGTAACGCTGGAGAAATAGTTTCTCTATTCCTTGCTATACTTTTAGGATGGGCTGCTCCATTAAATGCTACTCATATTCTTTGGGTAAACTTAATAACAGACTCTTTCCCTGCTCTTGCTCTTGGAGTTGACCCAGGTGATAAGGATGTTATGAAAAAGAAACCAAGAAATCCTAAAGATAGTATCTTTAAAGGTTCTATATTTACCCTATTATTTAATGGTGTGTTAATTGGTATCTTAACCTTAGCTGCCTTCGTTTATGGTGTTCACACTTACGGTGGTGCTGAAGTTACTCTTACAACGGTTGGCGATAATCCAGCTGCTTTAATGCATGCTCAAACCTTAGCTTTCGTTGTATTAAGTGGTACTCAATTAGTTCATGCTCTTAATATGAGAAGTGAGAATAAATCCATATTCAAACTTGGTATATTCTCTAATATGTATATGATTGGTGCAATAATTATTGGTATTGCTCTACAACTTGCAGTAATATACATTACACCAATTGCTGAAATTTTTAAGGTTGTACCTTTAACTTTAGGCGACTGGGGCTTTGTAGCAGCATTAAGCTTAATAGTTCTTGTGCTTAATGAAATATTGAAATTATTTAGACGTAAGTAGTAATTTATTTAAAAATATATAAAACAAAAAAACTGATGAGTTTTCATCAGTTTTTTTATTTTAACTTTGATCCAGTTTCATCTTGGGTTATTAATCCCTTTTTCATAAGACCGCCAAGAGCCCTTTTAAATGCGTTCTTACTAGTGTTAAATTGCTTCTTTATATCTTCTGCATCACTTTTATCATTGTAGGTCATAAAGCCGTCATTTGACTTAATATAGTCTAAAACAATTTCCTCAAGGTCACTCTTCTCTTCAAGTCTTTTTTTTCTTGTAGTAACTTCTATTTTTCCATCTTCAAAATATCTTTTAACTCTAACCTTTAAAGTTTCTCCCATTTTCACCTTTGAAAAACTTTCTTTTGTTAAGATAATTCCTCTATAAATATTTTCAAGAGCAATTACTATGTTACCATTTTTATGAGCCCCATATACAACACCCTCTACTTCTTCTCCGATGTTATAGGTAGTTGTATCATGAAGATGGCTATCCACTCTAGTAGTTGCAGCTATTCTTCCGGTTTTGTCTAAATAAATATAAAATAAATAGCTCTTTCCTACTTCTAAGTCATAGGTAATTTCCTTAAAAGGCACTAGAACGTCTCTTTCTAAACCTATGCTTATAAAATAACCTATTTTAGACTTATCTACCACCTGAAGATATGCTACATCTCCTACCATAGCTTTTGGCATTTTCATAGTAGATATTATCCTATCCTTCGAATCTCTGTAAACAAATACCTCTACTTCTTCTCCTAGCTCTAGTTCCCCTACTGCACTTTTTATAGGTAGCAATATGTCATCTGAAGTTGTTTTGCCATGACCATCTAGGTAATATCCAAAGTCGCTGGTTCTAACAATTTTTAGTTTATTAATCTTTCCTATTTCTATCATATTCTTCTCCTGTTTTATAAATTTTCCCAGTTGATGTAAATATTTAACTTCTCTACAAACTTAGTTAAATATTTCTCCTCAAGTTCTGTGAATCTATTGAGTACTGGACTGTCTATATCTAGCACCCCATAGACTTTATCCTCTTTAATTAGCGGAATTACGATTTCTGAATTAGAAGCACTATCACAAGCAATGTGACCTGGGAACTCATGAACATTAGCTATTCTTTGTATTTTTTTTGTGCTTACTGCTGTGCCACATACTCCATTACCAACTTTTATTCTGTTACAAGCAGGCTTTCCTTGGAAAGGTCCAAGAACAAGTTCACCATTACGCATAAAGTAAAACCCACTCCAGTTTAGTTTATCCATAACTGCATAAATAATTGCACTAGCGTTAGATATGTTAGCGTAAAGATCACTTTCAGAACTTAACTGTCCTTCAAGTAAAATTAACATATATTTATATTTTTCTTCTGTAGTCATTTTATCCAAAGCACCTAATTTAATCACTATTTAACCCTCCTAAACCTTTAAATCAATCTTTATAACTTTTAGCTTCTTTGTTTTTTATTTTAAATAATGAACAAGTTCATTTTGTTAACAGCTTTGGAAGCAGATTTAGACTGCCATCAAAGGAACTTATCTAGACTAAGCAACTACCACTTTAGAAGATGGCGGATTTGAAACTTCCAAAATGCTGTTAAAGCCTAAAGTTTTTTATGTTCTTCTGCCATGTCTAAATAATGAATAGCGGAAGATTTTATAGAAGCTATTTCTTCTGAGCTTAATTCTCTTACTACCTTAGCTGGGGATCCAATACAAAGCACTCCACTAGGAATCTTTTTTCCTTGAGTTACTAAACTTCCAGCTCCTATAATAGTATTCTCGCCAATTTCTGCATTATTTAATATAATTGAACCCATACCTATTAAAACATTGTTATTTATTTTGCACCCGTGTATTACACAGTTATGTCCAATGGTTACATTATCTCCAATTTCTGTTGGGGTGTTAAAATCATTATGTACAGTTGTATTTTCTTGTATGTTTGTATTTTTACCTATGGTAGTGTAATCCATATCACTTCTGATTACAGTTCCATACCATATATTTGCATTATCATCAATACTAACTTGCCCTATTACAGTAGCATTTTCTGCAATAAAACAAGATTCTTTTATGCTAGGCATTTTTCCTTTGTAGCTTTTTATCATAGCTTTCTCCTTTCCAATATCTGTATTAATCATTTGCCAAAATTTATATAAGTTTACCCTTTATTATATCATTAATACTTCGATATAATAAGAATAACCTAAAAATATTTTCAAGTATACTGCTACTATAAAATTTAATTTTAGATAGTTTTATTATTAAATTTAGAGAAAAAAGTAAAAACTTATATTATACATAGTTTTAACTTATAAGGAACCAAATTTAACAGTAAACTTATAATTGGAACCTACTTTGTTTCTCTTAAGGCTTTTTGAAGATAAATAGGTCAATCTTTGACTAAGGAACTCTTTAGCTTTAATGAAACATAAAAAAACTAAACAAATAAAAGCTTACTTTAATACTCTAAAACATGAACATAATTTTAAATGTCAAGCAAATTCCTTGAAATTTTTTTATAAAAATTTTTTTATAAATTCAATTCCTTTTAAATCCTAGAAACTCAAAGAGTGTAGTTGTTTTTACAAATTTTTACTATGAAGTTAGGGCCATTTTTGCAGTTGATTAATTAATTACTTTGGTATATAATACCACATATAGTAGTACACTATTAATAAACAACTACATATTGTGTATCATTTTATTTTATAGGGGGTGACTTTGCTGGTCTTTTCGTTGGGATGACTAGCATTTATTATGAAGAGCATAAATAATATTATTAAAAGATATTACACAAAACCACTAGATATAGATAAAAATCTTACTGTATATGATTTATTTCAATGGAAAAAAGTTGATGTATTTTTAAAGGATTATAAATCCAATACAGTAATCGTTGATATGAAAGATTTAGAGTTCCCTGAGAATTATTCCCAAAATGCCTGTGACATTATTGCTTCTAAATATTTTAAAAAAGCAATGGTTCCAAATGAAGTTGGTTATGAGAATAGCATGAAGATGGTAGTTCATAGAATAGTAAACTTTTGGTGTGAAGCTCTAAAGGATGAAGGAATAATTTCTACAGAGGATGAATTTAAAATACTATATGATGAGTTAGCGTATTGCTTTTTAAATCAAATGTATGCCCCAAACTCTCCTCAATGGTTCAATACTGGACTTAAACTATCCTATGGTATTGCTGGTGAAAGCCAAGATAATTTCTATTATAATGAAAATTTAGGAAAAGTAGTGAAAAGTGAAGATGGATACACTCGCACACAAGCATCTGCTTGTTTTATTTTGTCTATTGAAGATAAATTATTGGGTGATCATTCAATTTCTGAGCAATATGTAACAGAAACTAAGCTATTTAAAGGTGGTTCTGGTACTGGAACAAACTATGCTTCCTTAAGAGCAAAGGGAGAGCTTCTTTCAGGAGGAGGAGTTTCTTCTGGAGTTATGAGTTTCCTAAAGGGCTTTGATAGAAATGCAGGAGCAATTAAATCTGGTGGTACAACAAGAAGAGCAGCTAAAATGGTTTGCCTTGATGTAGACCATCCAGAAATAATAGATTTTATCCAGTGGAAAGCTAAAGAAGAAGATAAAGTTCGTGCCTTAGGTAAAATGGGTTATGATGCTACCTTTGAAGGTGAAGCTTATGAAACTGTTTCAGGCCAAAATGGAAATAACTCTATTAGATTTAGTGATGAATTCATGAACAAGGTTGATAATCTTGAAGTTCATCCTAATGAAACTCTAATGCTAAAAGGTAGAGTGGATAGTAAGTTAGATAAAGAAGTAAAAGTTCAGGAACTTTGGGATTTATTCAATAGTTCTGCTTGGCAATGTGCTGATCCAGCACCTCAGTTTGATGACACTTTCAATGCATGGCACACTTGCCCTGCTGGGGAAGACGGAGCATATGGTGCTAAGTACAATAGAATCAATTGCACTAATCCTTGTGGAGAATATGCTTTCTTAGATGATACTTCTTGCAACTTAGCATCTATAAACATTTATAAATTTTACGATGTTAACAATAAATCTTTTGATTTAGATGGATATATTCACTTAGTATCTTTAGTTCAACTAGCTCTTGAAGCTTCAATTCACTGGGGACAATTCCCAACTGAAGATATTGCTCGCAAAACCCATCTATTTAGAACCACTGGCCTTGGAATTGCTAACTTAGCTTCTTTACTGATGGTTATGGGACACCCTTATGACTCTGAAGAAGCAAGAGCTATATCCGCTGCCTTAATAGGTTCTCTTACAGCAACTTCTTATGCTACTTCTGCATTAATGGCAAAAGCTCTTAGTCCATTTGAGAAGTACGAAATAAATAAGGAATACATGTTAGCTGTAATTAGAAATCATGGAAGAGTTGCTGGTGCAGTGAATACTCCTTATGAGAATTTACATTATAAGCCTTTAGAGGTTGATCATGAAATATTAAAGAAAAATAATCTTGGACATCTTTCTAAAGCCTTAAGAAACCTTTGGAAAGAAGCTATTGAAGCTGGAGAAAAATATGGCTTTAGAAATGCTCAAGTGTCTGTAATTGCACCAACTGGTACAATTTCCTTTGCTATGGATTGTGGTGCTACCTCTATTGAGCCATACTTCTCTCATTTTATTTACAAAAAGCTTTCAGGGGGCGGTTTTATGACTATCGTAAACCCTGTTATTGAAGCTTCACTAGATAACTTAGGTTATAATGAGGAAGAAATTAAAGACATAGTTGAATATATATTAAGAAAAGAGACTGTTACAGAAAATGGTTTTGAATATGAAAAAATTGTAGATGGCAAAATTGAAGGTGCTCCTCACCTTAAAGAGGAACATCTTGCTATATTTGATACTGCAAATAAATGTGGTAGCGGTAGCAGATATATTAAACCAATGGGCCATGTTCTAATGATGTCTGCAATAACTCCATTAATTTCTGGAGCTATCTCTAAAACTGTTAACTTACCTAAAACTGCTTCAATTGATGATTTTAAAAGAGTTGTGTTAACTTCTTGGAAGCTTGGAGTAAAAGGAATTTCCCTTTATAGAGATGGTTGTAAAGCAAGCCAACCTCTTAACTCTACTAGTTTAAACGAAGATGATAAAGTTTCTTTAGAAGATTTAACTTACAATCAATTATTAGAAAGAGCAAAATACTTACAGCATAAATCTATGGTTTCAACTAGAGAAAAGCTACAAGGAATAAGATTTGGCACTACTCATCCAGCTCAAATAGATGATGTTAAAATCTATACTACAGTTAATAGAAATGAGCATGGGGAAATATCTGAAATTTATATGACTACGGATAGAGAAGGAACTATTATAACTGGACTTTTAAATTCCTTATCTAAGTCAATTTCAGTAATGCTACAATATCATGTTCCTGCTAGTGATATTGCTAAAATGCTTAGAGGTCAAAAATATGAGCCTTATGGTTTCGTTCAAAAGCATCCATACATTAAAAATGTATCCTCTATCTCTGATTTAATTAGTAAAATCATCGATATAGAGCTTGGAGACTTTTCTAGATGCCAGGTTAAGCCTGACAACTATGAGGGAATTACTAGCAGAGCTAGAACTCTTATAGCTGAAAATGAAATCTCAAGTTCCATTGAAGATCCTTCTTCAATTACAGGTGAAAGAATTTACTCTGAGGTTTGTTCTCACTGTTCAAGTACTAGATTAGTTAAAAATGGCACTTGCAAGGTTTGCCAAGATTGTGGAACAACTACAGGATGTAGCTAACTACTAATAAAAGCTGACTCAAATGAGTCAGCTTTTTTATATGCTTAAATTTCACAAATATATCACAATTCCATGAAAAACTCATTACAACTACAGCTTAAAATAAAATAGTACTGTTTCTTATAGGCATGGTTTTTGGGATGAAGGTTTACTTTATTCATCTGTAAATACTATAATCCAACCTAGATAAGATAATATAATATATAATCTGTATCTTACTTCTGGAGACCTATAAATTTTGCACTTCAAATTATAATATTAACTTTCGGGAGGGGTTACTTTGAAAAAGAAAATTAGATTATTTACTCAAAGCTTTTTCTTTGTTTTAATTGCACTAATAGCTGTAAATCATGGATTATCAGAAAAAGGAATTGCCCTATCATTTATTCCAACAGCTTCGCTTCATGCTATTTGTCCTTTTGGCGGAATAGAAACTTTATATACTCTTTTAACCTCTGGCAAACTATTACCTAAGTTACATGAATCCACTTTAATAATAACTGGTTTAATACTGATTATTTCTTTACTGTTTGGGAAGGTCTTTTGTGGGTGGATTTGTCCCTTAGGTGCTATTCAAGAGTGGATAGGAAAAGTTGGAAGAAGGCTTTTTAAAACAAGGTACAATAGTTTTATTTCTCCAAAACTCCATAAGCTCTTATCCTTTGGTCCTTATATAATCTTACTATTGACCCTGTATGCTACAGCAACAACTGTTAAACTTGCCTTTCTAGATTTTGATCCTTACCATGCACTATTTAGCTTTTGGACTGGAGAGGTTGCTCTTTATAGCATAATTATTTTAGTTTTAATTTTGGTTGCATCCTTAGTTATAGAAAGACCTTGGTGTAAATATTTATGCCCTCTAGGGGTAGTTTTAGGAATCACTAATAAATTTAGATTATTTACTATAAAGAGAAATGATAGCACTTGCATATCCTGCAAATTGTGTGACAAAAAATGTCCTATGAACTTAACCATATCAGATAGCACTAAAATTTCCTCTACAGAATGTATTTCTTGTATGGAATGTACTTCTGAAAATATATGTCCAAAGCAGAATACCCTAGTAATGAAATCTGAAAAATCACATATAAAAAATAAATTTATGCCTTTACTTATTATTCTATTTCTCTTTGGTGGAATACAGGTATCCAAATCTTTCTCTCTTTGGAAAACAGAAAGAAGTGCAGAGCCTGCTAAGATTACCTCTAGTGCCAACATTAGCAAATATGACCCTGCAGATATTAGAGGCTCGTATTCCTTTAAGGAAATTTCAAGTCTTTATAATGTAAAAGAAGAAGACCTTATTACCAGCTTTAAACTAAATGATATTAACCTTAAAGTTAAAGATTTAGAAGCTCTTTATTCGGGTTCTGAAATAGAAATAGGTACAAAGTCTGTGAGATACTTCGTAGCTCTTTACAATGGAATTCCTTTTGATAAGGGCGAAGAGGAAGTCTTCCTCCCCTCCTCTGCTGTAGACCTATTATTATCCACAAAAAATTTAAACCCTGAAGAAATTGATTATTTAAAAACTCATGAAGGAAACTAATTTTAACTAACCATAATTATGAAAAAAGCAAGAAAATCACTGTGATTTCCTTGCTTTTTTAACATTATTAAACTCCTAAGCAAAGCCATATTCACTTTACTTCAAATACTATAGTTTTGCATTTTAATTTAACCTTTATTGATTTTCTTGTTTATCTTCACTATCTTGACTTTCTTCATAATCCACGTCAATAATAGTTGAATCACTATAATCTATAACTGTATCATCCTTATTTTCTTCATAATCATCTTTATTTACATTATAATAATATTTTAAATTTGGATCATCCCTATACTCTTTTTCCAACTTCTTAGCTTTATATTTTAAGTAAATTACTACGCCTGAAATAACTATCACTGCCAATATGATAATAAAAAACAAACTTCTTACAAAGAAACCAAAGACTCCAAATATTACTGGTGAAAACACAATGAATAAAACAACAATCAATATAATTTTTAGTATATCTCCAAAATTATTCATTAATTCTTCTAATTCCTTTCTCTTCTATATTAGGACATATGAATTTTATATTTATTATAGTATAAATCTTTAATTAGTGAAGGTTAATTGCTTCATTTTAATAAAAATTTAATATTATTGAAGCCCTCCATCTACATTTATTATTTGCCCTGTAACATAACTAGAATCCTCACTAGCTAAAAAAACTACTACCTTTGCCACTTCTTCTCCATTCCCTAATCTACCAAGGGGAATTTCACTAATAAGTTCTTCTCTTTCTTCCTTTGATAACCAAGCATTCATATCAGTGTTAATAACACCTGGAGCTACTGCATTAACTCTAATGTTACTTGGTGCAACTTCCTTTGCAAGAGATTTTGTAAAGGAGTTTATTGCTCCTTTAGAGGAAGAGTATAGTACCTCACAGGAAGCTCCCAAGTTTCCCCACATGGAGGAGATATTTATAATATTACCTCTTTTATTGCCAATCATATGCTTTATCACATTATGACTTGTATTATATACGGATTTAAAATTAATATCCATAATGCTATTGTAATCACATTCTTCCATATCCATGAATAGTCCTACCTTGGATATAGCTGCATTATTTACTAGTATATCAATTTTTCCTAAGGTTTTAATTATCTCTTCAATCATGGATGAAGCAAAATTATAATTGCTCACATCTCCTTTTATTAAAATACCATAAGCCCCCATTTCTTTAATTTCCTTTAAGGTCTCTTCAGCTCTTTCATCATCATTAACATAATTTAGTGCTAAAATAGCACCTTCTCGAGCAAATTTTAAGGCTATACTTTTTCCAATGCCCCTGGTTCCTCCTGTTATTAACGCAACTTTTCCTACTAATTTCATATATAAACACCTCTATAGCAAAATATTCTTATTACCTAACTGTAAGTTAGAAAAAATTATTAATCCATAACTTTAACTACCTAGAAAAAACAGCCCTTGTTTTATTGACTTTAGCTGTTAAAATGAGTAAATTTCCTTTTAGCATTATATCTAGAAAATCTACAGTTACTTGTTTATCTAAGAAAGTAACATATAAATATATTATGTATTGTATCCTAAGTAATAAGTTATTTCTATAGAAACTTTAACTCTGCGTTATTATTTAAAATTATTCTAACTTATATAAGTTTTTATTTCTATATTTAAGGTTTAAAGATTCAGTTCTAGCTTCATAATATAACTGTATGCTTATTAAGGAGGATCTCTATGGCTTATAAAATTACTAACCTTTGCACCTGTTGTGGTCTTTGTATTCCTGAATGTCCTTTGAATTGCATTGGAAAGGGTGATAATATTTTTATTATAGATGAACATATTTGTATCGAATGCGGGGCTTGTTCCAATGTATGTCCCGTTAGTGCTCCTATTTTAGACTAATAATCTCCTGCTTATTTTAAAATTATAATTATTTTGTTTACATAAACCCTCTACTTAATCATCCTGTAGAATTATATAAATCTCTTTATTATTTTCTGAAAATATGTTATTATTATGTTGATTTAAGAAAAAGGAGGTTTTTGATTATGGCTTATAAAATTGTTGATGCTTGCATCTCTTGTGGAGCATGTGAAGCTGAATGCCCAGTTAACTGCATAAGCGCTGGAGATGGAATCTACCTAATCGATGGAAATGCTTGTATCGAGTGTGGTGCTTGCGCTAGCGTTTGTCCAGTAGGAGCTCCAGTTCAAGAATAATTGAACATAGAAGTAATCTTAAAAAGTACAAGCTATTAACTTTTGTTAATAGCTTGTGTTTTTTTTATGAAATTATATTATCTTTTAACTTTAATTTGAAGAAACCTAGTTATACCAAGATTCTGCTTCTAGTTTAAGTTACTATCTTATTCCATTAAATCAGTAAAACCTTCACCTAAAGTTTCATGAACATTATAAGTTATTATAAAGGCTTTTGGGTCAATTTCCTTAATAAAGTTTTTTAATCTAATAACTTCCCTTTTTCCAAGAACAGTTGTTATTACCTCTTTATTTTGAAGGGAATAAGCACCTTTTGCATCATATAAGGTTGCACTTCTATCAAGTTCTTTTATTATAAAGTTTTTGATTTCTATTCCTTTACTACTAACTATTTCAACCTTCTTAATTATATTTAACCCTTGAATAGCTGAATCTACTGTAAATCCATTTATTATAACTCCAAGTAAAGAATACATACCTACTGTAGCACCAAAAGCTGCTATAGCTAGTAGAGTAACTAATAAGTCTGCTAGTAAAAGACCCTTTCCTATCTCTAAATGCATGTATTTATTTAATATTTTAGCCACTATATCTGTACCACCGGTAGAGGCATTTTGATTAAATACTATAGCCATACCAATAGCTCCAACTAAAATACCAAAAATAAGGTTTATAAATATATCCTCAGTTACCGGACCACTCATTGGAAATATTGTTTCCATAATCGATATTATAAAAGAAAGCATTAAGCTTGAATATATGGTTTTAACTCCAAAACCAGAGCCTATAAATATAAAACCAATTATAAATAAAATCACATTTAAAACTAGCATTATAGCTCCAACATTTAGCACTGGAAAGTAATAATTAATAACCATCGCAAGACCTGTAACCCCACCTGCTGCTAAATCATTTGGTATTAAAAAGAAGTAAACTCCTGCTGCAACCAATATAAGTCCTATAGTAATCATTACATATTCATAAATTGTTTTTTTCATTTGGAACCCTCCTTAACATATAGTATATTAATAAACTTAAAATTATATTTATTTTTTCACAAATAAAAAACTCTCAACCTACTACGGCAAAGAGTTATGCTCATTTCTAAAAATGTGTACATCAAATTTAGAAAATCTTTATTTTATATAATTAGTCTTAATAAATCTAAAATATATAAGAATAATTATAGTATATTTTACGTTTATCATTGTTACCCAATGATATTATACTACAATTGTTATAGAAAGTAAATATGTTATATTTATGTAAATTTATTCATGTTTAATGAATTTTTATGATATTTTCGCATAATATAAAAGCTATGAATACATAAATAACTAATTTCCATATATCTATAGCTTTGCAATAAATACTCCCTTTGTCACTTCCCTTATATTTTTTATACCTTTTAATTGACAGTAGGGATTTATAAGTTTTATAATTATTCTATGCTTACAAACCTATGAATTTAGTGGTGCAATAAGTTATCATATAAAACTATGGAAAGCACTGGTATAATCACCTGTTATATACACCTTTCTAAAAAATCTATTTTTAAGTATATTTAAGCTTCATTGCTAATATATAATTATAATCCAATTATGAAAAGGATAAATAAATTACAAAAATACTTGTTAATGACTAAGGATGTAAAATGTTGATATAATAGATAACTGGGAGGTACTACCATGGAAAATGAAATAAAAGATATTTTAATTAAATTACTTGAAGGTCAATCGAGAATAGAAACAGAAATTCAAAAAAATTCTGTGCAACTTGAAAAAATCCAAACAGATATAAAAACTTTAGCTGAAGTTCAACAATCCTTCTCAGAACAACTGGATAGGGCAAAAGATAAGGATGGCAAAACTATTGGTGAAAGGCTTGAGGTTATAGAACTTGCAGTAACTACTACCGCTAAAACTGTAACTGACCTTGCTGAAACAGTAGAAGTTCTTAAAGAAACTACTGGAAAAAATGAAATCGATATTAAAGTATTAAAGAAATGTAAATTGAGTACCTTTGCATAATTAAAAGTATAAAAATATTTGCATGTTACCTAATTATAAGATATGTCTTGCACAAAAGCTTATTAACTCATGTATTTAAGAGTAATTTTATTACTCTCTTTTTTATGTCGTCAAAAGGTTTCCAATAACAAAAAAGGACTTAAAGCAAAAGCCTTAAACCCTTGAAAATATTAATTTATCTTAGTAATAAAATTTCTTATTTTAGAATTCAGCTGTTCCTGTAGTTCTTGGGAATGGTATTACGTCTCTAATGTTGCTCATTCCTGTTAAATACATAATCATTCTTTCAAAACCAAGTCCGAAACCAGCATGTTTTGTTCCACCGTATTTTCTAAGCTCTAAATACCACCAGTAATCTTCCTTATGAAGTCCTAGCTCTTCTATTCTCTTCTCAAGAAGGTCTAGTCTTTCCTCTCTTTGGCTTCCACCAATGAGTTCTCCAACTCCTGGCACTAAAAGATCTGTAGCTGCCACTGTTTTGTTGTCATCATTCATTCTCATATAGAAAGCTTTTATATCCTTTGGGTAATCAGTAACAAATACTGGCTTGTTGAATACTTCTTCTGTAATATATCTTTCATGTTCAGTTTGAAGATCACAGCCCCACTCAACTGGATATTGGAACTCTTTATCTGCTTTCTTTAAAAGCTCCACAGCTTCAGTATAAGTTATCTTACCAAATTCTGAATTTGCTACATTAGTTAATCTTTCAATTAAGCCTTTATCTACAAAGCTGTTGAAGAATTCCATCTCTTCTGGAGCATTTTCCATTACATAGTTAATGATATATTTTATCATATCCTCTGCAAGTTCCATATCATCATTTAAATCTGCAAAAGAAATCTCTGGCTCAATCATCCAAAACTCTGCTGCATGTCTTGGAGTGTTTGAATTTTCTGCTCTGAAAGTTGGTCCGAAAGTATAAACATTTCTAAAAGCAAGAGCATAAGCCTCTGCTGCTAACTGTCCACTAACTGTAAGGTTAGTTTCTTTTCCAAAGAAGTCTTGTTTATAATCAATTTTTCCTTCTTCAGTTTTTGGAATGCTGTTTAGATCCATTGTTGTAACTCTAAACATTTCTCCAGCACCCTCACAGTCACTTCCAGTTATAATTGGTGTATGAGTATACACAAAGCCTCTTTCTTGGAAGAACTTATGAATTGCAAAAGCTGTTAAAGAACGTACTCTGAATACAGCTGAAAAAGCATTACTTCTTGGTCTTAAGTGTGCTATTGTTCTTAAATATTCAAAGCTGTGTCTTTTCTTTTGAAGTGGATAATCACTAGAGGATTCTCCTTCAACCACTATTTTTGTAGCTTTAATCTCAAAAGACTGTTTTGCCTCTGGAGTTAAAACCACATTTCCTATTACAGTAATAGATGAGCTTATGCTTAACTTTTCTATTTCTTTAAAGTTTTCTAAAGCATCCTCAAATACTACTTGAACATTTTTAAAGAAGCTTCCATCATTTACTTCAATGAACCCAAAGGCTTTTGAAGATCTTAAAGTCCTAATCCATCCAGAAATAGCTACTTCTTTTTCTGCAAACTTTTCAGTTTCTCTGTAAAGTTGTTTTACTAATACTTTTTCCATAATAACTCCTCCTATATTATTACAAACCAAAGTTTGTTTATTTATATATTAAAAATTAAGCATCTTCAATTTAAAATTGAGGTTTACTTATATTTTTATAGATTAAACTTATTTAAATTAAAATTCTTCTAGTGTGATTTCAATTACTTTGTTTTGCTTTATCTTTTTTAAAATAAAAAAAGCCTTTCATCCCTAAGTAAAGGGACGAAAAGCATTATTTCGCGGTACCACCCAATTTGTGATAAAAATCACCGGCTCTATCAGTACGGAGAGTTCTCGATACTGTTCAAGGATAACGGTATGATGCCGTCTAAGTCTACTCTCCAAAGGATTTCGGTTAGAAACTCAAAGATGTTCTTCAATATAAGCTTCATATTGGTCTTCCACCCTCACCAACTCGCTTTAACTACTTCTTATATCTACTCTTCTTATCATAGTTTTTGTTTTTGTGTTACTTCTATAATATACAATAGTTCTAAAAATTATACTAAATTTGTATATAAAATATTATATGTCTTAAATATATTATTGTCAAACAATAATTTTTATGAATCTATGTATTTTCCGACTAAAAAAATTCCCTACATAAATCCTCGCAAGGAATTTTAAATTTACTTGTTTTATTTCAGCTTCAAAGCCTTAAGTAAACTTTTATTATCTAAAATATACTTAAATATTACTACTCCTACAATTGAAACCACAGTAAATTCCCCTATTGCTACTTGAAGTGTAGATAACCAAAATGGAAGGTTTAACACATAATATAGCTCTGCCCCAACCATGAAAGCATTAAATATTGTTGGCCAAAGGGATGCAATAAAAAGATTTTTGCTTTTACTTATACCAATGGTAGCAAATAATGTAGCCAAAGTTCCAATAATAACATCTACCATACCCATAGGACTCAATAAAAAATTTGAAATAAAGCATCCTATAGTAAGAGCAGGTATGTATAATGGATCTACAAAAGCTAACAATACCATAACTTCAGAAAATCTAAATTGTACACCTAAAAAAGACAATGGTGCAAAAACAAAGGTAAGCGCTACATATATAGCAGCTACTAAAGCCATTTTTAGCAATTTCACTAAATTTTCATTATTATTCATTTCAATTTTCCCCCTATAAGGCATCTGAAAATAAATAACAAGTCAAAGATATAAAGAATATTTTGAGTTCACAAGCAAGCTTGTATCGACAAGGAAACAGGTTCCGCAGATAGTGGTGCTATCTAGTGGTTCTGTTGACTCAGTATAACTCAAAATAGACAATCATACTGACTTATTTATTTTTTGAAGATGCCAGTTATATTTAACAGTGGGCTAGCTCCCATATTTAACTTCAGCATTATTATTTGCGCAAGGTAAAATATAAATCCATATAAGTTGCTTAATTTATATAGTCTCAGAAGATTTCTAGAAACTAAAACTAAAATTAAATTTTTCAAATGAATTAGCTTCTTAAACAACCAAATTAGTATAGATCTTACTCTAATATCTAGTTGTAAGCTAACTTTATTGCACAAATAAATAAGGCTGCCAAAATGACAGCCTTGTAATCTTTAACGAATGAGAATTAGCCCTTGTAAATAAATTTACAAAGGGGTTTAAAGATTTCAATGCCGTAGTTTTATTTAAAGACAGGAGGCTTCCGAACTGTCCATTTAGTTTTATCGTATTTCATTATACAGCTTAACCTATTGAAAATCAATGTTAATCTTCATTAATTAAATACAGAAGATTATCATCCACATTATAAAATAACGGAGCTACAAGTATGTTTGGATACTTGTTTCTTAATCTTTTTGCCTCACTTAGTAGGAAATCTATTTCATTATCAATTTCAAACATTGGAGCAAAGTTCCTAAAGTGTTCCTCTGCTTGTTTTTCTTCCCAACCTGCATTTTCCACTAAACCTTTAATAAATTTATCTTTTTTAGACATTAAATTAACCATACCACAGTTATTATGACCCGTTAAAGCTATGGCTTTTACCCCTCCCACTGCAATGGCATAGGATACCTTAAATTCACTATAACGCAAGTTTCCACCACCGGAGCGTATAATATACGAAAAGTTATTAGGAATTTTTAGCTGCTTTCTATTATCCATACACATACCTATTAATAGCTCAGCCTTTTCATACTCATCAAAAGAATACCCTAAATTATGATATTTTAGAAGTTTTTCTATTGGAGTACCTTTATACTTTAAAGAAATATCTCCATCACTTACTACCTTTATTAATCTTTCCATAGAATTTGTATACGGATTTGCACTTAGGCATCTTCAAAAAATAAGTAAGTCAATCTGCTCGTCTATTTTGTGCTATACTGCGTCAACAGAACCCTTTGATAGCCCTACTATCTGAGGAACCTGTTTCCTTGTCAGCACAAGCTTGCTTGTGAACTCAAAATATCCTTCACATCCTTGACTTGTTATTTATTTTCAGATGCCTTAATCCATACTTTCCCCTTTCGAAATTTAATATAATTATATTAGGTATTTTTGACACTAGCAATAATTTTATATCTAGAGTTTTTAAATATTGTGATTTAGTTTTAAATTTTGTGTTAATTACAATCATATATCATTTAATAAATTAACTTAAACGTTACTTCTTTAATTCACTATTTAATCATTTCAATAGGAGCCTCTAATATGGGACTCCTTATATGAAAAATACATAATATTACTAGTTTATTATATTATTGATGTATCTTAGCCATATTGTTTATAGTATAGAAATATTTTACTGTTATAATAATATTAAGGCATCTGAAAATAAAAAGGAGGTATAAAAATGTTAGATTTATTAAAAAGACGAAGAAGTATTAGAAAATATACCACCAAGGAAATTGAAAAGGAAAAGGTTCTTCAGTTAGTACAAGGAGCTTTATTATCTCCTTCTTCTAGAAATTTAAGACCTTGGGAATTTGTTGTGGTAGAAGATAAAGCTATTCTTGAAAAATTATCTTCTTCAAAACCTGGTGGAGGTTTTTTAAAAAATGCACAGCTTGGCATAGTTATTCTTGGAAATCCTGATATTAGTGATGTTTGGATTGAGGACACCTCAATTGCATCAACAATAATACATCTTTTATCCTACGATCTAGGACTTGGCTCTTGCTGGATTCAGATTAGGGAAAGAAATCATAATGAGTCAGCTTCAGCTGAAGAATATATTAGACTGATATTAGGAATTCCAGAAAACCTAAAAGTTTTATCCATCCTATCCATAGGATATCCAGATGAAGCAAAACCAGCTAACAATGAGGAAGATTTAAATTATGAAAAAGTTCACTTAAATACTTATGGAAGCAAGTTTGTTAAATAATTTTAAATATATTCTATATAATAAAATTAGTGCAATGAATAAACAGCCCCTTGTTTTCTAAACAAGGGGCTGTTTACATTATATAGTTTTTCTTTATACAATTATTACATTTTTGCATCCATTTGAAATTGCTATTTCCTTAAGCTCTTCCATATATTCCTGAGTTGGCACAGAGGATTTTATTAAGTTTTCTCTAACACCAAGTGGTCTATATTTAATGAGTTTATAAATTATATTAGGGTTTATGTTGGCAAGGAGCTTACTTCCTTCATCTACAGTTTTTTTACTGTCTAAAACCTGTGGAACTACCACCGTTCTAATTTCATAAACCTTATCCAGCTTTCCTAGAATCTTTATATTTTCTATAACAGTTTGGTTCTCTAGCCCTGTAAGCATTTTGTTTTCTTCACTGTCATAAGCTTTTAAATCTATCATTGTCTTATCCATCACTTCTAATAGCTCTTTGTTATTATATATGGGCGTAGAGCCATTAGTGTCTATGAAGGTAGTAAGTCCCATTTTTTTAACTTCTCTAAAAAGTTCTGTTAAGAAATCACTTTGTAGTGTGCATTCTCCCCCAGATACAGTAATTCCAGATATAAAATATCTGGTCTTTTGCAGATACTTTAGTATATCCGCCACTGTCATTGGAGTTATTTTAGGACTACTATTTCTTTTGCATTCAGCAATGCATCTATCACAGTTTTGACATTTTTCTATATCATAAATTACTTTTCCCTCTATTTTAGATAAAGCTCCATATTCACAATGTGGAACACAAAGTCCACAGTTATTGCAATGATTTATGGTTTCTGGATTATGGCAGTATAGGCAGTTATAATTACATCCTTGAAGAAAAATAGCTGTTCTATTCCCCTCTCCATCTACATTGCTAAAGGGAATTATTTTATTTACTAGGGCAAATTTACTCATTGTGTCTTAGCTTTCTTTCAAGAATTTTTGAGTTTTTAACTGCACCATAACCTAATGCCACTGTATCTTGTAAAACCTGCTCTCCTCTATCTAACTTTTCAATATCTGAACGTTTAACTAAATATCCTGTGATTCTTATTACATCACAATCATCACAATATAGTGAGAAATATCTCATATCTAAAGAGAAGGCTCCTTTTATCACATCTAAGATAGATTTAGGGTTATTTTTTGACATAGTGTCAAATTTAAAGATATCGCCAATTCCTGATGGGAAGTACTTATGGAATACTGCACTTTGCACTAAATGCTCATGTAGCACTGGTTCTTCTCCAATTGGAATTCTGCATCCCGGACTTGTTTCGCAGTCTGTTTCAATTCCAACCTGTGCATGAAGAAGGAAATGTCCATTGGTTGGAACGCAGTATGGATTATTGTGATTATTCACTATTTCTTCCATCTTACTTATAATAGCTTCACCAAGTTTATTAGCTTCTTCACTGTGTCCAAATCTATCCTTTTGTTCTGTTGCACCTAAAAGAGTGTTTACACATTCGGCAAGGCCTACTAAGCCGAACATAGCTGTAAATCTATCCTTGCTAATTAATCCTTCCCTAACTAGGAAGTTTGATTCAAAGAAGTTACTTTCTTCTACAATGAATTTAATTCTTTTATCCATGTAATCTAACATAACATCCATAGCTTCTGGAAGCACATTATTTAAAAAGTCTTGTTCATTCTTAGCCTTTTTTGCTACCTTTGATAAAATCATTCTAACTAAAGTATAACTTCCTCCACCAATGTGTAGTCCATTATAGCAGCTAGCAATACCATAGTCTTCTCCAAATTCTTTAGAGAACATTCTATGATTTGCAAAGCTAGGTTTTGCACAAGAAAGTGCAGTTTTTATTGCTTCTATGGCAAAATCATCGCTAGTTTCTTCACTATATTTTAAAGTTATATTAGGTGTAGCATTTTGAAGTTCTCTTTCAACTTCTAATATAATTTTTCCTGCTTTAGTTGCTCTTGGCCCAATATTACCATGGCAGAAAGAATCTGTAATAGTTCTATCTATGTGTTTTAAGAAAAACTTAATTGCAGCATAAGCTTCTTTTTCATCTTTTACAAAAGGTTCTAATAAATAATCTATATTTCCTACATATACTGGAAAGGAAGTTATGGATGGTACATGCTTATAAAGTATTAATAGATTATTTACAGCTTCCCAAATACTTGTAGCAGGCTCTAATCTTAAAAACTCACTGCCTTGCTTCATGAACTTTTCATAATCTGGTACAATGTATCTTGGTCTATAAGGAGCTAATCCTTCATTTAAGTCACAAATAAGGCCTTCATCTCTGTAGTTTTTTATTTTTTCATTCATATTTAAAACGTCTAAACTATTTTCTGCTGCTCTTGCTAAATTAAGTACCTTCATCTCGTAGGTCAAAGTTTTATCCTTTATAATGTTAAGGATTTCATTACTCATATTACTTCACTCCTTCTTAAGATTCAAAAATATATAGTTCATAAAACTAAAAGTTTTCTACAAAATTCCTTATATTTTGACTTATATATTTATTATAGCTTAAATTTTTAATTTATAAATATATTATACTAAAATACTGATTATAATTCCATAGTTATTAATAATAATTATTAACAAATAATTTATTCTAAGCACTTCTTTACATATAAATTCTCTATTACAACCTTCTTAATATTTAAATTGGGATTTTATCTTATTACTAACCTTTTTCTTCTAAATTTTCTTATTACCATATAAGCACTTGCTTATATAAACCCTCTAATATATGTGTATATCTGTGATATTACCATAACTTTCTATTGACTTTTAACCATTAAGGTTTTACAATTCTATTAGATAATTCGTAAAAAAGTTCTCATAATTTTTTACAAATTTAATATATTTATTTTTAGGTGCTTATAAAAGCATAAAAGGGAAAGTGTGAAACACTGCAGCCCCCGCTACTGTATATGGTGACAAAGCTTGAATACCACTGTGATAAACGGGAAGGTAAGCTAAGGATGAACCATAAGCCAGGAGACCTACCTAGAAATCGATAATCACTTTCGGAGGGAAAGGAGATGGATGCAATTCGTCAACCAGCCTCTTTGTGGGCTTTTTTTTATTTACTGGAAAAATTTTAAGGAGATGAAAAAATGAAATCAATGAAAAAACTTTTTAGTTTGTTTATATCAATGATCTTTATTTCCTCTTTATTAGTTGGTTGTAGCAAACCTGCTACTAATGAAGAAAAAAAAGAAAATAAATCAGCAACTACTTATCCAATGACTATCACTGATTCTTATGGAAAAGAAGTTACTATTAATAAGAAACCTGAGAAAATAGTTTCTCTTGGTCCAAACACTACTGAAATAGTATTTGCTCTTGGTCTTGGAGATAAGTTAGTAGGAAGAACTGATTTCTGTGACTACCCAAGTGAAGTTTCAAAAGTTGAATCTATTGGATCTCTTATGGAACCAAATGTGGAGAAAATAGTTTCTTTAAAACCTGATTTAGTTTTAGCCTCTACACATGTAAAAGAAGATGTAGTTAATAAATTAAGAGATTTAGGAATTACTGTTCTTGCTGTTTATGAAAAAGATAGCTTTGAGGGAACGTTTACTATAATTGAGAAGATAGGAACTGTTTTAGGCGAAACTGATAAAGCTAAGAAAATTACTGATGATATGAAAGCAAAAATCTCTACTGTTGAAACTAAAACTAAAAGTATAACTAATAAACCAAAAGTTTATTATGTTGTAGACTTTGGCGCTAATGGAGATTTCACTGCCGGTGGTGATACTTTTATTAATAAAATAATTGAGCTAGCTGGTGGAGAAAACATCGCTAAGGATCTTCAAGGCTGGCAATATAGCTTTGAAAAAATCGTTGAAAATGACCCTGATATAATAATCTGCACAAGCAATTTTGGTGCTAAAAACAACTTAATCAACGATCCTAAATACAAGGAGTTGAGAGCAGTTAAAGAGGGTAAAGTCTTTGAAATTGATGAGAATATCATAGTAAGACAAGGACCTAGACTAGCTACTGGACTTGAGGAAATGACTAAACTTCTTCATCCAGAACTATTTAAATAAATTTAATAGCATAGGGATATAACATTAATTATGAACTAGATTTTAATTGAAGGTTTGCCCCTTAAGACATATAGTATGGATTATCTTTACCTTCATAATTATATGGCTAAAAGATTTAAAAAGTATGCTCTTTTATAGGGCATACTTTTATACATATTTAATATAAGGCATCTTTAAAAAATAAATAAGTCAGTGTGCTTGTCTGTTTTGTGTTATACCATATGAGCAGACCCTTAGATAGTGCATTTTCACTTATTATTTGTTTTCAGATACCTAAAGGAAATGAGGGATAATATGAAACTTTTTAAAGAAAGGAATATATTTTGGAATTACATAGGTATAGGACTACTGCTGTTAGCTTTAGTAGTAGTAGCTGTAAGTTTTGGTGCTGCAAACATTACTCCTATTGACACCTTTAAAGTAATTTTATCCCAAATTCCTTTTGTAGGTAATTTTGTTGATGTAAGTTCCATTCCTGAAACTTCTTATACTATAGTAATGAAAGTAAGACTTCCAAGAATACTTCTTGGTGCACTAATTGGAGCTAATCTTTCTGTAGTTGGAGTTACCTATCAAGGTATATTCAAGAATCCAATGGCTGACCCTTATATTTTGGGAATTTCCTCTGGAGCAGCTTTAGGCTCTGCTCTTAGCATAGTATTTCACTTTAATAACACTGCTGGCCTAGCCTTTGTTGGTGCACTATTGACCACTTATCTAGTTTATAGCATTGCTAGAGTTGGAAATAAAGCTCCCACGGTGAATCTTCTTCTTGCTGGTGTAGCCGTAAGCTTTTTTCTTTCTTCCATAATTTCTTTATTAATGGTTCTTTTCACCAAACAAATAGATAAAATAGTATTTTGGAGCCTTGGAAGCCTAGTAGCTTCCAACTGGAATAAAGTATTACTAGTACTTATACTATCTCTACCTATGATTATAGTAATTATAGCTAACTCCCGTGAGTTAAATATAATTTCTACTGGTGAGGAGTCAGCAAAGAACTTAGGAGTTAATACAGAAAAAACAAAAAAACTTCTCCTAGTGATAAGCTCACTACTTATTGCAACTAGTGTATCTTTTACTGGTATTATTGGTTTTGTGGGGCTAATTGTACCTCATTCTGTGCGAATACTATACGGAGCTGATCATAAAAGATTAATCCCACTATCTGGTCTTTATGGTATGGCTTTCTTGATAATATGTGATACCTTAGCAAGAACTCTTATAGCTCCTACAGAAATTCCTATTGGTGCTATTACTTCTTTCTTTGGCGCTCCATATTTTATATATCTTTTATATAAAAATAAAAACAAGGTGATGTAATGGATAAGGAAAATAAAAAATCTATTGAAGTTAAAAATTTAAGCTATTCTGTTGTAGATAAGGACATCTTGAAAAATATTACACTATCTATAGAAACAGGAAAATTTTATGGAATTATTGGTCCAAATGGTTCTGGAAAAACTACCTTACTTAAAAATATTTCTAATTCCTTAGGAATCGATAAAAATAAAATTTTCATCGAAAATAAAGATATCTTAACCTATAATTATAAAGACTTAGCCAAAACCATGTCTTATGTGCCTCAAGATAACGAAAGTAACTTTGACTTTACAGTATGGGATATTGTGCTTATGGGACGCTACCCCTACCTTAGAAGATTTCAACAAGAAAGCCAAAGGGACATGGAGATAGCTGAAAATGCCTTAAAACTTACTAAAACCTTTCACCTTAAGGATAAAAACATAAAGTTCTTAAGTGGTGGTGAACGTCAACGAGTATTCATTGCTAGAGCCTTAACTCAAGAGACTAAGATTTTAATTTTAGATGAGCCTATATCTATGCTTGATATACATCATGCTCTAGAAATAATGGATACCATAAAAGCCTTAAATTCAAAGGTTGGGCTTACAATCCTCACCGTACTCCATGATTTAAATCTGGCCGCAGAATACAGTGATGAATTAATTCTTGTTGATGACGGAAAAATTGTGGCTATAGGAACCCCTGAAGAAGTACTCACAGAGGAAAATTTAGAAAAAGTATATAAGGTTAAGGTTTCAATAAGTAAGAATCCATATTCAAAGAAACCTCATATAATACCTATACCTAATAGGTATTATAAATAACAGAGAAAATATTTGCTCTTTTAAAGTCAAATATTTTCTCTGTTTTTCTTTAAAGTTATCTACAATATAATAATTCTCTTCCACGTTTTCCACATTCTTTTATAATTTCTGCATTTTTTAGTGTATAAGTTATTTTTCTTGCCTTTTGCACTGGTAAATTTAATTTTTCTGCTAATTCCTTATTAGTAAAATACTCAGGCAGTTCCTTTGGCAAAAATCTATTAAAGTCTTCTAGAGAGTTAAAAACATGTTTCTCTACAACTTCTACTAGTTTTCTATCTACTATGCTAGTTCCTTTTCTTCTCCAACTACCCTTTCCATCTTTTCTTCTTATTTCTTCTTCAATAGTCATTAAAACCTCAAGTTTAAAGTTTTCCTTACCTAATAAGTAAGGAGTACTTACTAACTCATTAAAGATATCCTCTAAACCTCCCTTTTTAGGAGATTTTCTTTTGCTTATAACTTGTCCATCATTATCCTGAGTTACTATGTACTTTTCCACGGCTATTGGATGAACTAACACTACCTTATTATATTCTAGTATATCAATTAACTTTCTCCCTATAGCATAAAAGTTTTTAGTTTGAATTTCATAAAAGGTATCTTCTTTAATAACATCAATAATATAACTTCCAACCTTATATTCTACTTTTGAATTTTCATCACTATATAACTTTTTTATATCTGAATGAAGGGCTTTTTCATTATTAGTTCCTATACCTCTTCTATCTACAATGTCAGTCCCTGATTTTTCCTTTTTCATTGTGTGCTTCCTTCCCTACAGAATTTTATAAAGATTAAATATAGATTACTAAGTTAAAACTATATTTTAGAATATGTAACTAACTTCCCTACTTCATACTGTATAACTTATTAATTAAGCTTTCCTATGAATAATTGTATTATAATTAGTGGAATTTTAATATAGACTTTCTTAGTTTAAAATTAATTTATTCATCTTCAAAAGCGCCTTAAGATAGCCAGTATAGTTTTCCTGATAAAATAAGCGTTAAATTTAGTTATCTATAGATAAGCCACGTCCAAATTCTAATAGTCTTTTACTTTAAAGTAATAATAGTTTAAGTTTATTTTAAATTAAGCTGTGGTTTATCTTCTATTTATAAGCTATTAATAAAATTATATTTTGTAACAGGAATGAAAGAAGATAAATAAACTATACTATAGTGAAACTTTTTTAATTGTTTCAGTATACCTTTCTCATTTTTTTAACAACTTAAAAACTTTTTATATGGATATTCCTATTTCAAGGTAGCTTTATTCAAACCTTCATTTTCCTTAATATTAGGATTATAATTATAACTGAATAAGCTACCAATTAAATTCGAATATCTATGTACTAAAAACAAATTTTGGCGGTGATAAACTTGAAGATAGCAATAATTTCTGATACACATATTCATAAACATGGTGATAAACTCCAAGCTCTAATTAAAAACAGACTATCCTCTGTGGATCTTATCATTCATGCTGGCGATTATACAGATATAAGAGCTGTGACTCTTCTTCAGAAAACACAAAAATTCCTTGGAGTTTGGGGAAATAATGATAAAGCTTCCATTAGAGAAATTACAAAAGAGAAGGAAATTTTAAAAGTTGAAAACTATAAAATTGGAATATATCATGGTCATGGCATGAGAAGTACTACTATAGATAATGCTTACTATGCTTTTTCTGATGATGATGTGGATATAATTGTTTATGGACATAGCCATCAGCCTAGCATTTCCACAAGGAAAAAGGTGCTGATGCTAAACCCCGGTTCTCCAACTAGCAAAAGGAAAGAAAGATGGTATTCCTATATAATTCTTGAAATATGCCAGAATAATATTTTTGCCAGCTTACATTTTTATGAATAGTTTTAACTATTTTTATAAAAGTTGAAGTATAATGCTCTATTAAATTAATTCCATGAATATTACCTTTCCTAATGTTTCATTAAGGCCATAACTTTTAACTTTCCTTAACCTTTAATTTGACAATATGATAATATACAAGTGGTTAAATGATACTTGGGTATTGCACAAGTAATATAATTTCAAATTACTTATTTACTAAGAAAATAATAAAACTACCAAGGAATATTTTTACTCCTTGGTAGTTTATACTTTGAAACCTTTTTCATCAATGAATTATAAAGAAGTCTGAAGAATCATCTTGCAAATATGGCTAAACATATCCATATAACCCTCTCACAGATATCTCTCCGGACAACACCTTTCCAAGCACTCCATCTTCATACTGAACTATTAATTCACCATCATTATCGATATCTATAGCCTTAGCCTTCCTTATATTTTCCCCATTAATAAGTCTAACGTCCTTACCTAAAAGTACAGATTTTTTTCTACATATATCTATAACCTGATTAAAATTATTTTCTATGATAAATTCATTATATAGGTTTTCAAAATTATTTAATATACCTGCTACTAATAACTTTCTATCTACTTCTCTTCCGGTTTCTAGCTTTAAAGAAGTAGCTATGCTATTAATTTCTTCTGGAAAACTATTTGTATTAACATTTATCCCAATGCCCATTACTATGTAATTAACTCTGTCCATTTCACCACTCATTTCAGTTAGTATTCCACAAACCTTTTTACTATTTAACACTATATCATTTGGCCATTTTATATAAGCCTCTATGCCTACCTCTTCCATTGCTCTCTCTACCGCTGCAGCACCAATCAAAGTAAGCTTAGAAGCCATAAAAGGACTTATATTAGGTCTTAAAATTGCAGTCATCCATATACCAGTGGATTTCGGCGACACCCAAGCTCTACCAAGTCTTCCACGCCCAGAAATTTGCTCCTCAGCTAAAATTACGGTGCCATGGACTGCACCTTCTTGTGCTAACTTTTTAGCTAAAATATTTGTAGAATCTATACTATCATAATGAAGGAAATTTCTTCCCATCTCCTCTGTCTCTAAATACTTTTTTACCTCTCCATAGGTTAATAAATCTGGAGAATACTCTAATTTATATCCCTTTTTAGATATAGATTCAATTTTATATCCTTGGTCTTTAATAGTTTTTATATGTTTCCAAATTGCTGCTCTACTAATTCCAAACCTTCTACTTAATTCTTCTCCAGATATAAAATCCTCGCTATTTTTTAGAGCCTCTAAAATCTTTTCCTTCACTAAAATCGTTCCTTTCACTAATCCAGTTAAACTTTATGCAAGATCACTTAAATTCTTACATTACTTTAAAATCACTTTATTTTTTAACTTTTCTACTTAATTTCTTTTTACTCTTCTCTAAAAATGCCTTAACATTTTTTTCTTCCTTTTCAATGGTGTTTCTATTCATGTCCCCTCTTCCTAGTCTATCACACTTTCCTAGCAATGCAATTTCTTCTATAGAGGTTTCTTCATCCATCTTCTCAACATTCTGCCAAGGCATATCCTTTACTACAAATAATATTTGCATGTGCCATCTAACTAAAGCAGTTACCTCTCTTATAAATTCTTTATCTTCATTAAAATGTTCTAAAAACTCTCTTGCCATCCTTTCTCCTACTTCATCATGATCATAGGAAGTGATTTTTCCCTTTCTAATCTTTGTAGTTGGACCCTTTCCTATATCGTGAAGTAAAGCTGCCCACATAAATACTCTTGGATTTTCACTATGATTTTTTCTTGTTGCTGCTTCATCCACCACCATCATAGTATGATTCCACACACTTCCTTCTGGATGATACTCTAAATTTTGTTCTGTTTTAATAAGGTCACTAATCATATTAAAAGGATATTCTTTAGGGTAAGTACCCAACCCTATAAGATTATTAAAATATTCAGAAGGTTTTTCATCCTCCATAAGGTGTTTTTCAAATTCTATAAAGTAATTGCTCATTTTTTCACTCCTCTCATGGTAATAATTATTCATGTATTGATATATTTTTGCACCAAAAATCATTTATTTAATATACTACTTATATACTCTAAATTGTATTCCCCCTTAAATTTGAAGCTACGATATTTTGTTTAGTATTGTGGCTTCTTTTTATTATATCTATCTTATAGGTTACTTTATTTATTATATCTATTTCTTTCTATTTTCTTTCATTTTTATCACAACTTAAGCTAGATTTTTATGGAGATAGAATTTAAAGAAAAAAGACCTACAATCAGTAGATCTTTTTTTATGTTATGCTTAAATAATTGTTTCTATTAAGGGTTTGGTTTCTGGGTAGTATCAGTATTCTGATTTGGCGTAGTTGTCGCTGAACCCTCAGGATTACTTGGAGGAGGTGTAGTAGGCTGTTTAGCCGCCACTGGTTTAGTTCCTCTTTTTATAATCCTAGGAGATGGTTTATAAGTATCATTATTTAAAAGTTCTCTTGCTATTTCCTTACCATTCTCATAAGTTACTCTATAAGCCTTTGCCTTGTACCCATTAGTCCCTGGTTTATCTACAACTTCTTTTCCCACTTCTAAACTTGGGTCATCTACATATCTTACTGGTGCTGCTACATGATCATAGGTTTCTGTTGGAAAACTATAGGTTTTTCCCATTAAGGATGAATTAGAATATAGACTTAAATATACTCTACCACCCGTTGTATATCCTTCTATATAAATTGGATATTGTGTTGAGTTTGTAAAAATATAGTCTGTTCCGCCATAGAAAATTGTAGCATCTAAGCCTGGTTTTACATACCCTACTGGCATGCTATGGTTTCTTCTACTATCTGGTATTATCCCCGCCAGTAATACTGCATTGTGCAATGTACTTGATACCTGGCAGATACCTCCGCCGTAATCATCTACTACTTGGTCCCCTACGTATGCGCCACCTTTTTGATATCCTTTATCTGGAGTGGTGTTACCTACTATTGAGTTAAAACTAAACTTATCTCCTGGCATTAACAAAGTACCATTTAAAGCTTTGGCACCAAGTGAAATATTAGTGGCTCTGCTTGATGCAGATGTTCCAAAGCTTGTATCAAAAGATGATATTTTAGCATTAATTTTTGATAATTGCTCTTTAGTTACCTTAGGTACATCTTCATTTACTTTAGCTATTACCTCTATATTTCCTTCTTTTGTACTAGCAATTTTGGTATTTAACTCGTCCATAAGTGCTTGTACATCTAATTTAGCTCCAACCTTTTCTTCTTGTATTGAGAATTGGTCACCAGAAGCCTTTTTTATTGTAGCATCTTTTTTTTCTTTATTAACTTCTTTTTCAATAGCTGTAACTTTATCCTTTATAACTTCACTATTATAAGTAAATTCCATAGTAAAGTTTTTACCTTCACCATTTTTTATTAATTTAAATTTGTTAACCGCATTTAAATCTCTACCATAGTTGAAAGCATCTTTAACTGTATTTTCCACATTGTACTGCACATTAATATCTGAATACTTTATAGAGTACTCCTTATCTGCTGCTTTAATACTAATATTTCTGTTTGCTATTTCTTTTTCATACTTTTCTCCAATAGCCTTCATAGCCTCTTCAATAGTTTGTCCAGAAATATCTATTCCCTCTACAGCAACTTTTGGCATTACTATATTTTCGTATTTGTTAATGGTACCATACATATATGAAGTAGCACCAACAAAAGATAAAGCAAGTATTCCAACTACAGAAGAAATTACTATAATTTTCTTTTTGCTCTTTTGATCTTTTGGTTTTTTACTTGTTGGAGTGCCACTAATTTTATTCTCATTTTTCTCCAAATTTATATCCATAGCCACATCCCTTTCTATAATAAATTATAATGTTACAATTTCTCTTATAAGTATATCATAAAAAAATGTAACTTTCACTTGAATATTTCTAGTATATAATTATTTTTCTATTAATTTTTTAACCCAACTTTACCAGTTAATACTAGATAAGCTTTATAGTTTTTTTAATTTTTAAAAATAAGAAAATTCACCATAAATGTAAAAAAAGTATTAACAAAATTCTATGGTTTTGTTAATACTTTTTAATTAAGCTCTTTCTAAACTTCTTCATTTACCCTAAACCTCTTTTTACTATCTTTTCTACTGGTTTATAATAATCATCATATAGTAATCTTTTATTTTCTTCTCTTCCATTTTCATAGGTAATCATATATACCTTTACTTTATATCCATTGCTACCTTTATTCTCTATTACTTCCTCACCTTTTTTTAGCTTACTATCCTTAATATATTTAGTATTCTTAGGAATCTCCTTATAAACATCACTAACAATATTATAACTTTTATTCTTAAGGCTAGAATTAGAATAAATATTAAACACCAATTCATTATTATTTATATAGCTATGAATGTAAAGTGGGTAATTTAAAGTGTTTTTAAATTTATAATCAACAGTGTTGTAAAAAACTGTTGCATCTGTTCCTTTAGGAACATAAGCTACTGGCATAGAATGATGCATTCTTTCTATTGGGATTATTCCTGCTCTTAATATAGCATTATGAAGCGTTGTAGATACTTGACACACTCCTCCACCATAACCTGGTTCTAATTTTTTATTAATTATTACTGGTGCTTCTTTATAGCCTTTATCCGGGGTTGTATCCCCAACTAAACCATTAAAGCTATAAGTTTCTCCTGGCATAACTACTATTTCACTAGCAGCTCGTGCTGCTATTTCAATATTTACAGATCTTTCACTAGGAATAAACTTTGTTGAAAAGGAAGATATAATACTATCAATTTTTTTTAATTCCTCAGCAGAAATCTTAGGTTTCGTAACATTCACTGTTGGTTCCAAACTTATATTAAGTTCTCTTTTATTAATTTTTTCTACAATTTCCCCTAATGCTTTATTTACATCTATTTCTTCTTTTCTTTTTTCTTCTTGAACTTGAAAACTCTCTCCATTTTTTCTAATTGATGCATCTAATATCTCTTTATTTAAAGTCTTATCTATTTTTTCAAGTAAAGCTTTAATTGGTTCTTCTTTATATGCTAAGCTTAAATTATACTTTATGTTTTTAGGATTCTTTATAAGTTTGTATTGACTGTAAAAGTTTAATTCTTTTCCATAATTAAAAGCACGATTTACTACTTCATTAGTGTTATAATGCACATTTAATTCTTTGTATGGCAGGTTATATTCATTACTTTTAACCTTTATACTAATGTTACCTTTTTCCAATAGCTTGTCATATTTTTCTATAAGAATATTTTCAGCTTCCTCCATTGTTTTTCCACTCATATCGATATCTTCTACACTGACTCCGGGATATATGGCATTTTTAAATTGGCTAGAAACAGAATAGGAATACTTTATATATGCTGTAATACTTAAGATTAATAAACATATTACCAAAACCACTAGGATTGTTTTTTTCTGTAATCTTCCTTTTAATTTGCTCATAATATCCTTCCTTTCATAATGTATTCTTAATACTTATGGTGTGTAGTAATCCACAAAATATTCTTTTATAAAACTTACATAATAGCCTATTAATTCTAATAAAGTTAATTCATTGATATGTAGATTTATAAAATTTACATTTACATTATTAAAGTAAATTTATGGATAAGTTTTAGCTTTAATACTCTTAAAACATAATACTGAGCATAACCTAACTTTTAATACTTAAACTTCATAAGGTGCTTTAAATTGAAAATGATTTTACACTTATGCAAAATTACTTAAGAAAGCAATATATCTTTGCTAGATAAACCTTAGGTTTAGTTTTCTAAACCTAATTAAAGACTAATTATTTGCTGCAGTTTTATATTTTTATTATTAATAAGTTCATAATAATAAAAACTTCCTATAACATAGGATGTCATAGGAAGTCTTATTATTATATATAATTTTATTATCTTTCAACTACAAGAGCTGTACCTTGTCCTCCACCTATACATAAGGTTGCAAGACCAGTTTTAGCATCTCTTTTAATCATTTCATAAATTAATGAAGTAAGTATTCTTGCTCCTGAAGCTCCAATTGGGTGTCCTAAAGCTATAGCTCCACCATTAACATTTACCTTACTCATATCAAAGTTCAAGTCTTTTCCAACTGCTAAAGATTGAGCTGCGAAAGCTTCATTTGCTTCAATTAAATCTAAGTCTTCTACTTTTAAATTTGCTTTATCTAAAGCTTTTTTAGTTGATGGAACTGGACCATAACCCATTATCTTTGGATCTAATCCTGAAGAAGCATAAGATTTTATTGTTACAAGAGGCTTAACCCCTAATTCTTCTGCCTTTTCTTTTGACATTACAATTAACATTGCAGCACCATCATTTATTCCTGAAGCATTACCAGCTGTTACTGTACCATCTTTTTTAAAGGCTGGTTTAAGTTTAGCTAGTTTTTCAATAGTCATATTTGATTTAGGGAATTCATCTGTATCAAATACTACTGGTTCCCCTTTTCTTTGCGGTATTACTACTGGTACTATTTCATCTTTAAATCTTCCAGCTTTTATAGCAGCCTCTGCTTTTAATTGGCTATTTAAAGAAAATTCATCTTGCATTTCTCTTGTTAAGTTCCATTGTTCTGCAATATTTTCTGCTGTTATTCCCATATGATAGTCATTAAAAGCATCCCATAGACCATCTTTAATCATTATATCTACAAGACTAGCATCTCCCATTCTTTGTCCCCATCTATTACTTGGAACTATATAAGGAGCATTACTCATGCTCTCTGTTCCACCTGCTAACACAACATCAGCATCTCCTGATTTAATCATTTGAGCTGCTAAGCTTACAGCTCTTAATCCTGATCCGCAAACTTTATTTATAGTCATAGCTGAAGATGCTTCACTTAATCCTGCATGTATAGCTACTTGTCTAGCAACATTTTGTCCTAGTCCTGCACCTAATACATTACCAATTACAGCTTCTTCAATTATTTCTGGATTAATTCCCGCTCTTTTTATAGCTTCTTTTGCTGCAATTGTACCTAACTCCACTGCAGATAGTTTTGATAAACTTCCACCAAAAGCTCCTAAGGCTGTTCTAGCTGCACTAACAATAACTACTTCTCTCATAACTAATTCCTCCTATTAAATCAACAAATATTATATTTAAAATTTAATAATTATTATTTATAAATTTTATATTTCCACGATATTTATTATAGCAATTTTCATGCCAACTTTCAAAGTCAATAAAACCCTGTTATACCAAGGGCCTTGCTTTTCCCTATAATTATCCACTGTAAACAAAGTATACACAACATTGGAGCCAAGTATTTTCAAGGGTTTCTTGTTAATTTTATAACATCTATGTTAAATTAATCACTTAAAGGAATCTCAACATGTTACCATGTTTTTATTATTAACTTTATGTTAACTTATTTTTATTTTATTAATATCCCCTTTTAATTCTACAAAATATAAGCACATGTAAACAAGGTTTACATGTGCACTTAAGTTGACACATTTATGATTTTATTACACAACTTTATATTATTCTAACCCTAATCTTTTTATCTTTTTATAAAGTCCCGCTCTACTAATACCTAGAATTTTGGCAGTTTGGTTCTTATTTCCTTTAGTTTTCTCCAAGGTACTAACTATTATTTCCTTTTCCATTTCGTCAACTGCTTCCTTCAAGTCACTATTATCAATGTTATGTTTTTTACCTTTAGTTTCTACTATTTTATCTGGAAGGTGTTTAGGTAGAATTAAAAGTTCTGTATCTAAAAGATTTATAGCCCTTTCAATAACATTTTCAAGCTGTCGTATGTTACCAGGCCAATCGTAATTTTTTAAGTATTCTAAGGCTTCTTTAGACACCCCTTCTGAGTAAATGCCATATTTATTGCAAAGTTTTACTCTTAAGCTATCTGCTAGCAATTCTATATCTTCGGCTCTTTCTCTTAAAGGTGGAAGTTTTAAATGTATAACATTTAATCTATAATATAAATCTTCTCTGAACTTTTCTTGTTCTATGAGTTCTTGTAAGGATTTATTTGTGGCAGCAATAACTCTTACATTAATATTTATAACTTCATTGCCACCTACCCTTATAATTTCTCTTTCTTGTAATACCCTTAAAAGCTTAACTTGCATGCTTAATGGCATATCACCTATTTCATCTAAAAGTATAGTTCCCCCATTAGCAATTTCAAATTTTCCCTTAAGCCCACTTTTTTTTGCTCCAGTAAATGCTCCTTCCTCATATCCAAACATTTCAGATTCAAAAAGCTCAGCTGGAATAGCAGCACAATTAACTTTTACAAAAGGCTTAAGTGCCCTTTTACTTCCATTGTGTATAGCTTGAGCAAATAGTTCCTTTCCTGTTCCACTCTCACCTGTAATAAGTATAGAGGAATCCCCTTTTGCTGCTCTTTGTGCAAAATTTACTACTTCCTGAAACTTTATACTTTTTCCCATTAAATTATTAAAAGTATATTTTGCTTTTTTTTCGCTGTCTAATTCATTTTTATAATACTGAAGCTCTTTTTCTAAATTTGTGATTTTGCTACTAAGTATTTTAAAGTTATTTAAATCCTTAAACATAATCTTGCCGATAGCACCCTTCAATTTTCCCTCTAGCACTATAGGTACTCTAATAGATATTATTCTGTGACTGTTTACTTCTTGTATTTCTCCAAATTCTTTTAAACCTGTCTTCGCTACAATATGAAGTTTAGTATTTGGAATTACCTCTGTAACATGCTTACCTTCTGGATTAGTACAACCTAAAAACTCCTTATACCCATTACTCATCATAGTTACAATTCCATTTTCATCAACAACCACAATACATTCTTCAAAGCTATCAAAAATAAAATTCAGTAACTCTTCATCAATGTTCATATAAAATCAAACCCCATTTGTTTTGATATTTTCTTTAAATGACTTACAGCAAAATTACCTGTTAACCCAACAAAAATCCCTGTACCTACTCCGGCTATAGTCATAATTGGTAGATATAGCATTACGCCAAAAGTATTAACTATCAATGCAGCAGCAGCTAGTTGTCCAATATTATGAAATACAGCCCCTACAGAACTTACCCCTATGATACTTACATGATTCTTTCCTATGTTTTTTGTAACAACCATAGCTAAGTAACTAAGAATTGCTCCACTTAAACTATAAATTAATCTTGATATACTTCCTCCAAACATTACTGATAGAATTATTCTAAGCAATAAAACTAGGAAGGTTTCCTTATAATTTAGAGTGTATAATGCTATAACTGTTATGATGTTTGCCAAGCCAAGCTTAGCTCCTGGAGTTATGAATGGTACTGGAATCATATTTTCAAATATATGCAATACTAAGGACATTGCTACCAATAAGGATATATACGTCATTTTTCTTATATCTTTCATTTAATCACCTCAGCGAGAAATAAAGTCTTCCGTGTCACTTGTATTTTTACTTCCCCTAATTTCAATCACCACTCTATGTGGTAGACAAACAATCCGCTCTCCTGGTCTATTTACCAATCCAGGTAATACACAGACCTTATCTGGACAATCTGCATCTACTACTCCAATCCTACTTCCTTCAACTTTAATCTTGTTAACTCCTTCATGAGTAGTTATATTAAATTCTTCTGTGGTAGTATGGTTATCTAATCTAATCCTTTTTTGTTCCTTACCATCAACTGAGATTATTGCATAAATCTCTCCATTACTTGAACCTTCTCCATATATGAAAATCAAGTATGGTATAAATGAAATTACTACTAATAATACGATAATTATTACATCCCACTTCTTCACAATCTTCATCTTATCATCCATTCTAGTAACAACTTTAATAAATTTGTCTAGCCAAAATAAAGGCTTACATACATTAACTAGTATAACATAAAATGTTCTTCTAGTATTCACTTTCACTGAGGATTTTATAAAAGATTTAGGAGTATAAAGCAGCGCTCAGCTTTTTTATTTACATCTGTGAATAAAAATCTTATAATGTTACTCATAAGATTTTTACTGACTTTATTATTAATCAACCTTATTTATTAAAAGTTCTAAAAGAGAACTATAAGATTAACCTAACCTCCTTTGCTGCTAAAGAATTTATTGTTTTTACATGCAAATTTTCAAAGTAGAAATTCATTAAGTTCTCATAAAGCTAAGGTACTTCACCCTTTAGGCTATGGTTAAAGTCTTATAATTTATTTTTAAAATTAGTGTAAACTATAAATTAATACTATAGCTTAGCATCTGCTAAAATTTTATATTATTGGAGGATGAAATGAAATCTTTTAAATCTTTCCTTATATTTATATTGTGTTTTATTGCAACTTTATCTTTATCAGGTTGTAAGTCTAATAATTCAACAAGCAAGGGGCAACCCTTAGCAAAAACTGAAGTTATTATAGGTACAGCTTGTACTATAAGTTTGTATGACAATAAGGATCCAAAAATCTTGGATGAAGCTTTTACAAGATTAAAGGAATTAGAGGACATCTTAAGCATTAACAAACTTGGCACTGAACTTGACAAGGTAAATGAAATGGCTGGAAAAGCCCCTGTAGAAGTTAGTAATGATACCTTTTTAGTGGTTTCTCAAGGCTTAAAGTACTCAAAACTGTCCGGTGGTGCTCTTGATATTACAATTGGTCCACTTGTTAAGCTTTGGGGCATAGGCACAGATGCTGCAAAACTTCCTACTGAAGAAGAAATAAGTGAAAAAAAAGCCTTAATTAATTATAAGGATTTAGTTTTAGATGAAAATAATAAATCAATTTTCCTAAAAAGAGAAAATATGATAATAGATTTAGGTGCCATAGCAAAAGGATATGCTGCTGACGAAGTTGCTAGCCTGTTAACTAAAAACAATGTGAAGAGTGCAATAATCGATTTGGGTGGGAATATTTTTGCTGTAGGTTCAAAGATTGATGGCTCCAACTGGAAAATTGGTGTTCAAGATCCTGAAGATGCAAGAGGCTCAAGCATTGGTTATATTGAGGTCACTAATAAATCTATTGTAACTTCTGGTATTTATGAAAGATTTTTTGAATCAAACGGAAAAAAATATCATCACATACTAAACCCTAAGACTGGCTACCCCTATGAAAATGAAATACTTGGAGTATCCATACTAACGGATAAATCTATTGATGGTGATTCTCTTTCCACTACTCTTTTTGCCCTAGGCATTGACAAAGGCTTAGAATTTATCAATGCTCAACCTGGTACTGAAGCTATATTTGTTTCAAAAGACCATAAACTATATTTAACTGAAGGCCTTAAGAGTAATTTTCATTTAACTTCATCAAAATATGAGATTGTTAAATAAATTACTATCTTGCTGTATATCTTTAGGCAGATATTTATTTATCTACACAAAGGTTAAGAAAACCAAGATAGACTCATATATAAGTTATCTTACCTATGAGTCCATCTTGGTTTCCTATTTTAATATCTCTAATCACCTTTTACTCTATAACATTTGCCATTGCTATATATTATGTTATAGGACAATTGAGCTTCATATTTATTCACTTCTGCTTTTATAAAGCCTAATAAAGTATCCATCTCTTCATTACGTTTTTTTAAATCTTCGTAATAAAGTTTAACCTTATCATAGTTCTTTTCTATAATTTCTATATCTTTAGTAGTATACTTTAATATTTCTCCAAATAAACTATGAACTTCCTTCTGAAGTGTTAAGCATAAATCCTCTAGCCCCTTAAATATGTTTCCTACTAGCTTATTAGTTATATCTAACTTCACCTCAATAATTGTAGTTTTAATCCTACTTCTTAGGATTTGTATCTTATCCTCGGGCTTTTTAAATAAACCTTTTGCAGAATGAGCAAAATTTTGAACTAAACTTTCTTGAGGAAAAATATTTATGTCATAGTTTACTCCATTTGAGAAGTCACTGTAATGGCTCTTAAAGCTTTCTAAAACCTCTTCAGGAGTTTTAATTTCTATTGGTAAAATCTCTTTAGTGAATTCCTCATAAACAGTAGCTACAGTTTTTCTATTTTCTTCAATGTTTTTTATTATGCTCATATGCTCTAAGTAAATATTTTTATACTTAGCTAAGTAAACATTGAATTGTTCCCATAGTAAACTATTTAGGTTCTCATCACACCATTTTATTATAACTTCCTTAAATTTTTCTTCTGAAAGACTTCTTACAGTTTTTATATCCTCAAATTTATCAATTTCACTTAAGTTTTTTTCCAACAAATCTGGTATAGCTATGCTCATTTTATTATGGCTATACTCCTTTAAAAACTCTAAATCATTTTTAATTTTTTCTTCAAACTCTTTTAGATCGGTATCAATACCTGTTTCAATGGTTTTATTTTCATAAATTCCTTCTTCCATAACCTTAAGCTTATTACTTACTATTTCATCTTCCCTAGTAATGTTCTCTTCAATATTTGAGATTTCCTTAAATATTGAATCCTTAAAGTTATAAAAATTGACTTTCAAATCACTTTCATTTTTCATATCTGAAACTTTAGCATTAATTCCTAATAAAGGACAATCTTTAGCTTCATCATATTGCTTAATTGAGTAATCTAACTTTTCCCATAGATACAACCATGGCTTTTCCTGTAAATCTTCTCTTTCTAAGGTCAAGTTTTCAATACATGTTTTTTTGTATTCTCCTATAACTGTTTCGATATATTTTTTTTCCTCGTTATTTTCTCCTGAAATAAAATTTAATTTTGTAACGCTCTCAAAAACATCTTCATAATTTTTATTCTTCATAGCTGCATTTAATAATAAAAATGTGAAATTAAACTCATATGATCTTAACTCCTTATTTTCATACTTATTAAGTTTAATATGATTAAATACTTTATTTATAATATCAATACAGTGAGGAAAGTAGGAGAAATCTGTAGTTTTATAATTCACTTTATTTAATGAACTATTTAAATATCTTACATACTGATTTAATGCAGTGTCCCAAGAGTCTATAGCTTCGTAAAGTTTTACTGCAATACTTCCCCAAGAACTAAGTTTTAAGTTCCAAAGAAGTAAATCTAGAAAGTTAATGACCTTTTCTAAACACTGAATATTGAAGTTTTCGTGTTTTTCACATAAACTTTCAACTAGCTCAACCCATCTATCCTCTTCAGTTCTTTTATATTCATTGATAGCAATGTCTAATGCATTATAATAGCTCTTTGATTCTCTTAAAAACTCTACTGCATCTATATTTACATTTTCATACTCTGGATAGACTTTGATAATACTTCTTGCGGCTTCATAAGCTCTATCTACTATTTCAAGTTTCTTGCATCTTATGTATATTGAATAATTCTTTTGAAGGTAAAGAAGTTCTCCTTCACTTATAATCCCATCATATTCTTCAATTGATGCTGTATCTTCCCTCATATCTGCTAAATTCTTTTTAGCCCACATCATAAGTTCAAAAAAGCTTACATCATCTTTTTCAATCATTAGTGTATGAGCATATCTATTTCCTGACTTTAAGGTTTCCTCTAGAATCTCAATTACCTTAACAAAATACTCTTTAGCTAACTCTACTTGATTTTCATGAAAATACATTTCACCTAAAGAGTAGTAAGCTACTACTAGGTTTCTAAAATCAGTATATTCCATTTTTATTAAAGCCTTATAATCTTCTTTTTCTATAATTTTCTTTAGATAACCTTCTATTTCCCCTTCTTCCATGTCCTCATTATATAAATACTTCAAACTCCATTTATAATATTTTTTTAAAGCTAATGATGGCTCACAACTTATCTTCTTATCACCAATATTAAGGTACAGTTGAAACTTGTCCATATTTTTTGCACATTTAGTTAAAAAGTTAATCTGCTGAGTTAATATCAAAACTACTCCTCCTTATATTTAAAATAATATTTTATATCATCTAGCTTGCCAAATTTATAAAAAAGCATATTCTCTATCTTTAACTATAAACTTATTTTATACTAAACTAAATACTTTCAACTTTAAACTTTCAATTAATTTTACACTAAAAATAATTGTTAAAACAGATTGATATCCATATATATTTAATATTTATAACAATTTTATCATAATACTGTATTAGTATAAAACAAATTATGCTTACCATAAACAAAAGAAGGCTACATAAAGTAGACCTTCTTTAGAATGCTATTTTTGTTTACGTCTAAATAATGTGAATATTGCGCCCCCAATAACTGATAAAATTGTTCCTACAGCAATTGTATTCGTAGCTCCCATTGCTGCTCCAGCTTGTGGAATACCTGCAGTCACTGTACCATTTGAAGTACCGCCAGTAGTTGTTGCCGTATTTCCACCTGAAGTTGTGCCTCCATTGTTTGCTCCACCTGTGTTATTCGCTGCCTTTTCTTTGATTTCAAACTTAACAACTTTCTCAGATTTATTTCCTACTGCATCAGTTGCACTTACTTGAAGTTCATACTTTCCTGATTTTTTAATTTCAGTCCCCTTTACATAACTTTCCCCATTAAGTTTAAGCTCTACAATAGCTTTTGAGTCATCTACAGTAATTTCTGGTGTTACTGAATTCTCATAAACTTTTCCGTCTTCAACTCCTGAGATAGTAATTGCTGGTGCAACATTATCTATCTCAACTTTTAAATTTTTAATAGTCTCATGTCCATATAAATCAACAGCCTTAATCTGTACAATATCGCCTTCTTTAACGTCCAATTCCTTCTCAAATGTTCTTTCATTGTATTCAATTCCTGCAACACTGTTACTTACGTTTATTAGGGCATCTCCATTTATATAAAACTTATATCCAAAGGTATTATCAGATACTTTACCTTTTATATTTATCTTTTTCTGATTCGGTGCTATTGTCAAAGTATTCTTATCATTGTCTACATTTGCCACATCTAAGTTTATCACTGGAGAAATTGTATCGCATTCTCCTTTTATAGCGTATTCAGCTATAACCTTATCATCGAAATCTTTTATATAGACTCCTATTTGATTCATTCCCTGCTTTAATTTCACTTCATGGGCAAATGATAAGTCATCCTTCAATACAACATTTTCTCCCCCAATAGTAAACTCTTTAACTGGCCTATTTAACTTTCCTTTAATTACATAGGTTTCAGCAGAATCTGAAACAAATTCACCTGTTGCAGCAGTTTCAAAGGTTACCTTAGCTGGTGGAAGGTTTATCATCACTTTTTTAGATGCAACTCCTAAGTTCTGTGCTCTGTCTAAAGCACCTACAGTGATTTCTAATGCTCCACTAGTCAAATCTAAGTCATAGCTATAAACGCCATTTTCTACATTTACTTTTTTCCAGTCTACTGCAACTTCTTTTCCATCAACAAATATGGTAGCTCCACCAACTTCTAGATTTGATTGTATATCCTCCATTGTCCATTGAAGTTTATAAGTGTTTCCACTTACTTTTGTTACATCTTTAATTTCAATTTTTGGAGCTGTTAAATCGATTTTTACTGGAACTATAAAGCTTTGTGGTTTTGCATTAGGTAAATCCACTGATGATCTTATATCTATTGTATATTGTCCCTCTGGCAATATTTCATTCTTTCCAGTAGATTTATTATATATACTTCCATCCCAAGTAAGATCCATTAAAGTTGCTCTACTTGGATTTTTTGCATATTCTCTTTTTCTTATGTTAGACTGCTTAGCAACTTCTCCAAGCTCCTTACCATCCTTATCAAGAACTACTACCACTGTATTCTTAGCATTTCTTAAATGATATAATGATGGTATTATTACATCTCCTTGTTTGTCTCCATTTGGTGAAATTGCAATTGTATTCTTATCAATTTTTGGTTCATTATACTTGCCAGTTACTCCATCATATCCAAGATAAGAAGTGTAAACCTTATCTCCTTCAGTAACTTGAGTAACTACAGTAGACTTCAATGCTCTTTTATTAGCATCAGTTAAATATAAATGATGATCCTTTGTACTAGTTTCCCACATAGGTATATTTAAAATTTCTTCCTTACTCCAATCTCCATAATATCCTATATAAGGCATAACTAAGTCTGGAGCATCTGCAGTATTGAATTTAATGAATCCCTCTAAAAATCTTTCGGTTGAAACTCCATCTGCCACATCTAATGTTGCTTTAACCATTGCTTTTCCTTTTGCTGGTACAGTTACTTTGCTCACGTCAAACTTCACACTTGCCTGATTTATTTTTTCAACATAGTGCATAGAGCTAATAGAATCAGACTGATCTGTTAAAACTCCTAGACTTTCTACATCATAGGTCACAGGCTTATCCCCTAAGTTTTCAAGTTCTAATTCAAAGGTTGTTGTTTTTCCAATTTCCTTTAAAGCAGTAACAGCGTTACCATCTTTCTTATAAGTTAATATAACATTATTTTTAATAGCATTTTCAATTTGCATCATACCAGCACCTTGTCTTCTTGGAGAGTAAGGTGTGGTTGGATCAAACTTATTCATCTTAACCTCTGCAGTATTAATAGCTGTAAATCTAGCAAGTCTGCTTAAGTCTCTACCTTTTATACTAGGATTATTCTTTTTAATTCCTTGAATTATCAATGCTTGTCCTCCAGTGGCATGAGGTGCAGCCATTGATGTTCCACTCATAGTTTCATACTTATTATCATTTACTGTAGAGTAAATATCTCCGCCTGGAGCAGATATTTCTGGTTTGAAATCTAAGCTTGGAGTTACTCCCCAAGAAGTACTGCTATCAAAATCCCCAGCACCACTATTTGCTTCTGAGATTGTTTCTGCACCAAAAGTTAATCTTACAGTTTTTCCTGCATCTATTGCCCCTTTTATTGCTAAGCCTGAACTACGTTTAATAAACAATCCAGGAATTGTTCCATTAGGATTTGCAGCCATGCTTATATAAGATTCTTCCTCTGCCTTAGTATCTCTAACGTTATTATAAACAATAACTCCTGCTGCTCCTGCTTGACGAGCAAGTTCCTTCTTCTCCACGAAACCAGCACTCTTAGCCCCGCCTCTTTCAATTAAGGCTATTTTACCCTTAACATCTTTTCCATCAAAATCACCAGGAGCACCATATCCACAAAGTACAACTTCTAGCTGTTGATCCGGTTTAAACGCAGTATAAACTGGCGCATCTGATTGGGAATATCCAAACATTCCAGCTTTAGCTCCATCTACATTAAGTGTTAAAGCTGGTGATGTAATACTATTATTCTCAAAGTTTGCTACTTGAAGAGTATCTTTAGCAACTCCTGGTGAGCCTACTATTCCTATATCTGTCATAGAATTAAATTTATAAGGTGCAGTTGAATATTGAGAGTTTCCTGCGGAAACTACAACAGAAACTCCTGCATTAGTTGCTCTTTCTATAGCTATTTGTTGTGGATCTTCCGAGTCCATAAAACCTGAACTAGATCCTAAACTCATGTTAATTACATCTGCCCCAAGAGTTACTGAGTCCTCAATTGCAGCTACTATGTCATCAGAGTATGCTCCTGCACTTAATGGCCCATTAGAAAACACCTTCATAGCTAACAATTGAGCATCTGGTGCTACTCCATCAACTGCACTTCCTGCCTTTATTTCTTCATCACTTCCATTAGCAGCTGCAATTCCTGCTACATGCATTCCATGCATACTATCAGTATTATCTTTTGCTGTATTATTTTTATCAGCATAATTATATCCAAAAGGAACTTTTTCACTTAAGTATGTTCCTTTACCAAGAGTTTTTATTTTTTCTTCAGCTGCACTTTTACTTAGCTTTGCTTTGTCTTTACCATCTTGGTCTAGTCTCATATCTTTGTGAGTATGATCTATTCCAGTGTCAATTATAGATATCAACATGCCTTCTCCTTGATATCCATAATCTTTCCAAACATTTTCTGCTTGAGTAAGTTCTTTAGCAGAGTTCATATCTACATTGTACTTTTTAACTTCCGTTACATTTTTTACTCCTGACAAATTTTCAATCTTTTCTAATTCGCCTCTTCTAACCTCTATACTAAAACCATTAACTAAATTACCAAATGAGTTTTTAATGTCAGTACCAATAATCTTTTTTACTTCCCCCATAACCGGTAACTGTGCTGACTTAGCTGCATTTATCTGTTGACCTGATGCCTTCGCACTTCCTGCCACTTCTGCTGCAGCTGGAGCTTCTACTTCAACAATGACTCTTACTAACTCGCTAGCATTTTCTTTTTCATCATTTACAAATATGTTCTTTGAGACAGAGTCCCTTTTCATATTCTTGTAGATAGCATTTCTTAATAGAGTATCCCCATTCTCTTGAGCTTGTACATCTTCTACTTGGTTTCCTAGAACTATTGTTGAAACAACTATTCCAACCAGAGTTTTAGACATACTTTTTCTAAAAGTATCCTTCATATTATTAACCCCCTATTTCTACATGTACATAACATCCAAAAACAGTACATTTTGTAATATTTTAAATATTTGTACACTTATGTATCAATTATAATATTGAGATTTTTCCATTTCAACAAAAAAAATACACATAATTTTTACAAAAATTTAACTATATTCTTATTTTTAAGGGTTCTTTTATTCATAATTTAAGCTTTTTTTATAATTCTTTAAATAAAATATTATTAAATTAAGAATAAATTTAATTGAAAATTTAACCTTTGTTTTTTTTATTTAGTACATACCTTCATATCTATATAGATTTATTTAATTATTATTAAAAGTTTCTAAAGTAATTTTTTATTTTTTCACAATTTAGGGGTTTACAAATTTTATTTTTGTCATATAATATAAATATAAATCAGAGTAATTAACTAAGAATTAAATGCATTGAAAAAGGAAAGTAACATAGATATAAGTTCCAGAGAGGAAACGATGGTGTGAAGTTTCTACTGATGATTTATGTGAAGTGCCCTTTGGAGCAGAAGTCTGAAAGTTTTAGTAAGACCATCCAGGTTCGCCTGTTATAGCGATAAGGTATTTTTGTACCTGAATGAGGTGAGATATTTTATATCTAATTAGGGTGGAACCGCGAAGGCATACAAAGCCTCGTCTCTATATATTATAGAGACGAGGCTTTTTTTATTGATTATTCTGGTTATACTAACTTCAATATGTATGAGGATTTAAGCGCTTAAATTTCCAGGAATACTTTACCATTGTTAGTATTGTTTCAATTATGTTTTTAGTCCATTTCGTAAGTTTTTATGTTTTATTGATTATGATGTATTTGTGTTATAAATAATATTAAATTAAGCCTAAGGAGGAAATCAAATGTTATATAATAGTGTTTTAGAAATGGTAGGCAATACCCCAATAATAAAATTAAATAATATAGTTCATGAAGACATGGCAGAGGTTTATGTAAAGCTTGAAAAATACAACCCTGCTGGTAGTGTTAAAGATAGAGCAGCACTGGGAATGATAGAAGAAGCAGAAAAGTTAGGTCTTCTAAAACCAAATAGTACAATTGTAGAGCCAACTAGTGGTAATACAGGAATTGCTCTTGCAATGCTTGGAAAGTTAAAAGGTTACAAAGTTATAATAATAATGCCTGATACTATGAGTGTAGAGAGAAGAAATATGATTAAAGCTTATGGCGCAGAACTTGTTCTAACAGAAGGTGCCAAAGGCATGAAAGGTGCTATAGAAAAGGCTAAAGAAATTGCTGTGGATGATAGCTTTTTTATACCTCAACAGTTTGTAAATATTGCAAACCCTAACAAGCATTATAAAACAACCGCAGAAGAAATTTTAAGAGATATACCCGACTTGAATGCTTTTATTGCAGGTGTTGGTACTGGCGGTACTATAACAGGAGTTGGCAGAAGATTAAAAGAGCTTAAAAGTTCAATCCTTATTAATGCTGTAGAGCCTTCAAAGTCCTCAATTTTATCTGGTGGTACTCATTCACCCCATAAGATACAAGGTATTGGCGCTGGTTTTATACCTGATAACTATGATAGTAAGGTTGTTGATAAAATTTCAACTGTTAGTGATGAAGTCGCTTTCGATACAGCAAGATTATTAGCTAGTGAGGAAGGGATTTTAGTAGGAATTTCTTCCGGAGCAGCAATTTCTGTAGCTTTGGATCTTGCTAAAGAATTAGGAAAAGAGAAAAAAGTCCTTGTAATAGCACCAGATAGTGGGGAAAAGTATTTATCCATGGGTCTTTTTCAGTAATTTTTAGGTAGTGGTGATATGTTCAATAGACTTAAAGAAGATATAGATAATATAATTTCAAAGGATCCTGCAATTAGAAGCGTGATGGAGGTCTTTTTATATCCATCTCTTCATGCCCTATTTTTTCACAATATTTCTCATAAACTTTACAGATTAAGACTTTATTTTATAGCTAGGTTAATATCTCAAATTTCTCGATTCTTTACAGGTATTGAGATTCATCCAGGTGCCAAAATTGGCAAAAAAGTTTTCATTGACCATGGAATGGGTGTAGTTATAGGAGAAACTGCTGAAGTCGGCAACAATGTTACTATTTATCATGGTGTTACATTAGGAGGAGTTGGCACAGAAAAAGGGAAACGGCACCCTTCTATAGGAGATAATGTTATAATAGGTGCAGGTGCCAAAATTCTTGGTCCTATTGATATTGGTAAAGGCTCCAGAATAGGAGCTAATGCTGTGGTTTTAAAATCTGTTCCAGAAAATAAAACTGTGGTTGGTATCCCTGGAAAGATTTTAGGGGATGACTACTTTTCACCCTAGATGTAAAAAATAAAGACAGGGATTTAGCATAAGAGGTTTAACTCTTTTAACTAAATCCCTATTTATATCCATATATCCTGGTAGGAATATTTACTATAATTTATGTAAGTTATAAATTCCTGTAGTATATTAAAATTCAAAAAAATTTATAGCTTAATAATGTCTATATATAATTTATTTTTACATTGTTCTACTAATCATATATATCAGAAAACTCTAATATGACTTTGTTCTTTAACTCTGTATTTGAATTATGTTCTCCTCCTAAATTTTCATTTTCAACAATCTCTGCTGGTATTTCTACAATGAATGTAGTCCCCTGTCCTTCCTCACTTTCAATATGGATACTTCCTCTATGAAGCTCCACTAGGGCTTTCACAAGTGATAGTCCTATACCACTTCCTTCACTTTTTCTTGAAAGGGATGTATCTACTTGGGCAAATCTATCAAATACACTTCCTTGTTTATCCTTAGGAATTCCTATTCCATTATCTTTAACTGAAATTTTAACTTTTTCTCCCTGATCCTGGAGTTCTACAAATATACTACCTTCTTTAGGTGTAAACTTCACAGCATTAGATAATAAGTTTAACATTATTCTTTCCATTTTCTGTAGGTCTACAGCCATAATCTTTTCCTCAACATTTGTATCAAATATAAGTTCAATAGAATGACCCTCTATGTAATCAGCTACAGATAAGGTAATATCCTCTATAACTTCTACTATATTTTTATTTTTTAATTGTAACTCATAAAAATCTGATTCTATCCTAGTTATATCTATAATATTATTAACCAGTCTTAACAACCTATATCCATTTTGCTTTATGTATGTTATCTTCTTTTTGGAATTCTCATCCTCAAATTTAATTCTCCCTTGTTTTATATATACCTCTAACAATTGTACAGTGCTAAGTATTACATTTAATGGGGTTCTAAGCTCATGAGAAATATTTGAAAAAAATTCTGTTTTTAACTTATCATATTTTAAAACTTCATTATAAGTTTTTCTATCATTTTCACCTTTTTTTCTAAGATATATATTGTAAAAAACTATTAAAAACACTATTATTATTAAACCATTCATCATTAGTATGACTTTAGCTTTTCCCCCAGCAACTACCATCATTTCGTAATTTCCTTTGTTTATTATTACGCTATTTTGTGGTATTTCATTGATAGAAATCCCATACTTCTTCATCTGCTCATAATCAAAGATGTACGTTCCTGGAGGTTCCTCAAGAATAGGAATATTTTTCATGGATTCTCCCCTTAAAATTCTCATAGCAATATCTGCTCCCATTTTTCCATGTTCTTCTCCTAAATCCATCTTTCCACCTAAAACTCCTTGACCTAAATAATTTTCAGACTTTGAAAATATAGGATAATTATTAGTAGCTTTTAACTTTTTTACTGCTTCTTTAGGGAAAGATTCTTTGTCGTCTCCATCTGAAAAAATTCCTATTATTAAGTTTACACAGGGTTTTGAAGTCATTGAAACCTTTTCAATAACCTCATCTATCTTTACACCCTCAATGTAATTAAATTCTAGATCATAATAATAAGGCCTAACATTTTCTAATCTTATTTTAGTATTTCTCGAATAAGTAGTATCATCTAATAAGAAATTAATAGTTTTTATTTCAGGGTAAAGTTTTTTTATAATATCTATATTTAATCTCTCATCTACATTATCTGAAAGTCCTGTAAAGTATTTTTGTTCTTCAGAGGTTAATTCTATTTTGCTATTTACACCAAGAAAAACCACAGGAATTTTTTTAAACAATATTTCATGATATTCTCTAATAAAATTTAATGATTCATCATTAGACGCAAGTATTAAATCAAAGTTTTTTTCTTTGTATTTTATCTTTAAAATATCACTTAATTCTTTAAAGTATTCATTAGAATTGTTACTTTTTAAGTCTAGGTACTCTATTGTATATATAACATTAAATTTACCATTCAAGTTTTTTTGAAATCCCGATATTATATTTTTTTCCCAAAGTTGTTCTCTGTCATAAGAGTTTATTATAAGAATTTCATATATCTTTTCAACTTTCATTGATTGTCCGTACACCTCTATATTAGAAGCTTTAATGAAAATAATGGTTAATAATAAAATTAAAGCTTTTTGCATATATCTCATAATATCCTCCTTAGTTTATTTGCTTTCATATTTAATTATAGTTTCTTCCTTAAATGACTTAATTAATCTCCTTGGTTCTAATTTTAATTTTTCATATTTTCATAAAAAAACACCCTCATAATAATTATTCATATTATGAGGGTGTTTTATGTATGAGCTTCATTGTTATTATATTTTAATATTCTCCTGTTACTTTTGGCTCATTTCTTTTGATTTATCCATGCAATTTATCATTGCTTCAATAACTGCACTTCTAAAGCCTCTTTCTTCTAAAGTTCTAACAGCTTCTATAGTTGTGCCACCTGGTGAGCACACCATATCCTTTAATTCACCTGGATGTTTTCCTGTTTCTAGCACCATCTTAGCGGCTCCTAATACAGCTTGTGCGGCAAATTTGTAAGCCTTATCTCTAGCCATTCCTGCTAGTACAGCACCATCAGCAAGAGCTTCTATAAACATAAAGGTGTATGCTGGTGAAGAGCCACTAACACCTATAACGCTTTCAATTAGGTGTTCTGGTAATATTTCTGCTTTACCAAAGCTTTCAAAAATAGTTTTTACCTGATTAAGTTCTTCCTCAGAAACAATTTCATTAGCACAAAGAGAACTCATTCCTTCATTAACTAAAGCAGGAGTGTTTGGCATAGTTCTAACTACTTTATACTCTTTTCCTATAACTTCTTCTACACTTTTTATAGTTTTTCCAGCTGCAATAGTAACGATAATTTTATCTTTTGTTAGTTTTCCTTTGATTTTTTCTAATACCAAATCATAAATATTAGGTTTTACTGCTATAAATAATATATCTGAGCTCATTGCAACTTCTTCTTCACTACTGACTATTTCTACGTTATACTCATCCCTTATAGCATTAAGTTTATCAGTGTTTAAATCATAGACAATTACATTGTTTGATGGAACAAGCTTAGAGTTTACTATTCCTCCAATCATTGCTTTTCCCATATTTCCAGTTCCTATAAAACCAATTTTTTTGTTCATAACTTCCTCCTATTTATGCCTTACTTGTTTGAATCATTAAGATGATTAGGTATACTTACAATTAATATTTTAGTAACTTTATTTGTATAGTTAGTAAAGTTATGACATGCTTTTGAATCAAGATGAGCACAATCACCAGGATGTAAGTTTTGTTTTTCATTATTGATAAACAAAGTAAGTATTCCTTCTAGCACATAAATAAACTCCTCACCTTCATGATGAAAGGAAGATAATTCTTCATCACTAGAATTAGGTAATATTTCTATAAGTCTAGGCAACATTGTTTTATCGTTTATACTATTTGATAAAACATAGTTTACATATATGCAGTTATCTATATTATGTACTTCTCTTTCATAACTTCTTTGAATAACTCTTTCCCTTCTTTTCGTACTTGAAAAGAAATAAGATAGTTCTACTTCAAGTGCCTCTGCGATACTTAAAAGTGAATCTGTAGCAATGCTTGTAAGTCCTCTCTCAAGTTGAGAAAGAAAGCCTGTAGATAAATTAGTTTTTTCACTTAACTCCTTTAGAGTCATTTTCTTTTGCGTTCTTAATTCTTTAACTTTACTTCCGATAACTTTATTCAATGTATTTCCACCTCTTCAGTTCTATAATTATTTTAAGTTAAATCAGATTTGAAACATAATATAAGTTAACTTATATTACTTGTCATAGGATTTTATGATGGTACTTTAAATTATCCATCTTCATAAACCTTTAAGGGAACAGGCTAGGACTCATGTATAAGTTAAATTCCAACTCTGTGTCCCTATACTTGCTTTTTAGTTCATATCTTAATATAAAAAATCATCATTTAATAGTCTGTCTCTAACTTCAAATTTAATAATTAATTACAACAAAACTTTTTAATATATATATTGCAATAAAGATACTACACTAATAATAAAACTTCTTTTGCATTCTCTTTCATACAAATTGGTTTTAGCTTATTGAGTAATATAAAAATTTTTTTGCAATTTATATATAATAATTATTACTCAAAAACATATATATTGTCTATATAATATTTACATTTAAGTTAATTAACATTTTTAACTTTTTAAGTAATAGATAACTTAATTTCTTCAATGGCTTTGAAACAGAATTTACTGGTTCAAAACTACCTTTATTATAACAAACTTTACTTTCCCCCTAAAACTCTCTCTAAGGAAAATTTAATAATCCTACTTAAAAAATGTTATTAAAAACTTAAAAATTCTTCTAATATTATTATTTCATATTAGAAGAATTTTTATCTTAAATCTTAAGTCTTTTAATAATTTAAATATAATTTAACCTAAAGCTACATCTAAAATCATCATTACAACAAATCCCATGATGGTAGCAATGGTAGCTAAATCTGTGTTTCCTCCCAACTGAGATTCTGGAATTAATTCTTCTATAACTACAAAGATCATTGCACCTGCTGCAAATGAAAGTGCGAAAGGTAATAGGGATCTCATAGTCATTACTGCTATAACTCCTATAACTCCAGCAATTGGCTCTACTATACCTGATGCTTGCCCGTAAGCAAAACTTTTTAGTCTAGAAAAACCTTCTCTTCTTAATGGCAAAGATACCGCTGCCCCCTCCGGAAAGTTTTGAATCCCAATTCCTATAGCAAGAGCTATGGCACTTGCTAAACTTGCTGATGGAAGCCCGGCAGCTACGGCTCCAAAAGCGACCCCTACTGCTAAACCTTCTGGAATGTTGTGAAGAGTTATTGCTAAAACTAGTAATACACTTCTTTTCCAACTTGTTTTTATACCTTCCGCTTCTTCTGTCTTAAAACCTACATGGAGATGCGGAATTATCCTATCAACTAAAAGTAAAAATACTCCTCCTGCTATAAATCCAATAGCTGGTGGAAGCCAGATAACACCTCCTGCTTCAGCCGCCATTTCAATGGCTGGAGCTAAAAGAGACCAAAAACTTGCTGCAATCATAACTCCTGCGGCAAATCCCATCATCGCATCCAAAACTTTTTTATTTATATTCTTAAAGAAAAACACCAATGCTGCCCCTAGCGCTGTAACTCCCCAAGTAAATAAAGTTGCAAGTAATGCTTGATACACAGGGCTTAGGGTAAGTAACCACTCCATAATAATCACCCCTTTTATTATCCTAGGTATTGAAACCCTACGGAAAATCCGTATTAATTTAGCTATGCGTTAAAATTTCGCTACTATATCCTATTCAAAACTTTAAAAGTTGTTATTAAAATTTAAACTTCTTCTTATCTTACATAAATCTTGTTTAGACTTTATTATTGATAAATGCTAAAATAAACGTAGGTAAATTATAAAACTATATTTTGAATTGAATCTAAAGTTTAAGGTTTGATTATGAACCACTAAAAAATTAATTGCATGGGGGTATACTCTATGAAATACTTATTTATAATTAATCCTGTTGCCGGTAAAGGACGAGGATTAGAGTACATTAGTAGAATTGAAGAATATTTTAAAGATAAAAATATAGAGTTCCATATAAAGTTAACTCAATATAAAAGTCATGGAGAAGAAATCACTAGGGATTACTGCTCACAAGACACCTACCACGTGTTTGCTATTGGTGGAGATGGTACTGTTAATGAAGTTCTTAATGGTTTAATTGGCACAAATAGCTTATTGTCTATTATTCCTTGTGGCACTGGTAATGATTTTGTGAAGACCCTTTATGGAGACTTAACAGTTGATAATTATCTCCACTTATTAATTAATGGAAAGCTTTGTTCTGTTGATTTAGCCTCTGTAAATCAGAGATATTATCTTAATATCTCTTCTGTAGGATTTGATGCAGAGGTAAATTACAATGCTAGAAAATTTAAGCATAATAAATTTTTCCCTAATAGACTTTCATACTTAACTAGTGTTTTTTATACTGCTTTTAAATTTAAATCTATGGATTTAAAAATTTTAGTAGATAATACACATATAACTCAAAAGACCTTTCTTTTAGCTATATCAAATGGGAAATGTTATGGTGGTGGTTTTTATATTACCCCTGATGCCAATATCTTTGATGGTAATTTAGACATTTGCAGTATTGAAAAAGTTACTATTTTAAAATTATTACTTTCTATAAAAAAAGCCCTTGATGGTAATATAAAAGATATTAAACAAGTTTCTTATCATAATTGTAAAAAAGCTATTATTTCCTCACCTATGGAATTTGCTTTAAATGTGGATGGAGAACTGTTGAGAACAAATCATGCAGAATTTAATATAATTCCAAATGGATTAAAAGTTATGTTGCCACAGGAAAGTGTATGTAATAATTATGAATTAAAGGAAACTATAAATTTATAGTCTTATTGATAACTCTAGTTAAAACCTAGAGTTATTATTTTTATTAGTATTTCTACCCTCTTTAAGGTTCATAATAACTATATAGTTACTTGCAAAGAATAGTAAATAAGCTTACAATATAACAATAACTAAAGGACAAGGTAATAAATATGAATAAAAAAACATTTGAAGATTTTAATTTAAATCCAAGCATTATAAAATCTGTTAAGCTACTAGGCTATGATACCCCTTCTCCTGTGCAAGCTGAAGTAATTCCTATAGCTCTTGAGGGCAAGGACATAATTGCTAAGGCTCAAACTGGAAGTGGTAAAACTGCTGCTTTTGCAATTCCTATTCTTGAGAATCTGCAAGTTGAAGAAAATGCCGTTCAAGCACTTGTGCTTACACCAACAAGGGAACTTGCTGTTCAAGTTGCTGAGAGTTTCTCCACTTTAGGTTTATATAAAAGAATTAATGCAGTTTCAATCTATGGAAAACAGCCTATGACTATACAAAAAACTAAGCTCTCTCAAAGGGTCCATGTGGTAGTTGGCACCCCTGGCAGAACCATAGATCATATAAATAATAGAACTTTAAATTTAGACCATATCCGATACTTGGTAATAGATGAAGCAGATGAAATGCTAAATATGGGCTTTTTAGACCAAGTAGAAGCAATTATAAAAAGGGTTCCTAAAGCTAGGCAAACTCTTATGTTTTCTGCTACCTTATCTGAAGAAATTCAGCAGCATATAGTTACCTATATGAAGTCTCCACAAGTAATTCAAATTACACCTAAAGAATTAACAGTAGAGAAAATTAATCAAAGATGTTATTTTGTTAGCGACAATGATAAGTATAAACTTCTACAAGATTTAATTGTTGTTGAGTCTATGGAAAAATGTATATTATTTTGCAGAACTAAAAAAAATGTAATCGAGCTAGCCTCAAAAATGAGAGCTTCAAATTACTCTGTTACTGAAATTCATGGTGATATGCTTCAACAAGATAGGCTTAAAGCTATGAAGTCCTTTAAACAGGGTGAGTATACCTTTATAGTTGCTACAGATGTAGCTTCTCGAGGCATAGATGTAACAGGCGTTAGTCATGTTATAAATTATGATATACCGCTTGAACTAGAAGCCTATGTTCATAGAATTGGTAGAACTGGTAGAGCTGGAAACTTTGGAGAAGCAATAACTTTTGTAACTCCTTATGAGGATAAGTTTTTAAAATCTATTGAGGAATTCATTGGACTTCAAATTCCAAGAGCTAATGCTCCAACGGAAAAAGACCTTGAAAAAGCACCTAAAATTTTAGAAAAGCCTATTATTACAAAGACACCTACGACACCTTCTCAGGTGCTTAAATTGTATATAAATGCTGGAAAGAAAAAGAAAATTCGTAGAGGGGATATTTTAGGAGCTTTAGTTAATAGCGGTAATATTCCTAGTGAATCTATTGGAGTCATTGAAGTTTTTGATAATTATAGCCATGCTCATATTCTCAACGGTGATGGAACTAAACTTTTAAAAGCTATGAAAGAAATAAATCTTAAAGGTAAGTCTGTAAAGATTGAGAAAGCTAGAGAAAAATAGTGTTTTTCTCTAATTTAAAGGGTATCTCAAAACAAATTCAAAAAATGTTTTGAGATACCCTTTTTAATCTATAGGTCTAATTTATCTTTTCTTAATTCTTTACATAAAGATATAAAACCTATAATTATAATTATCACAAATGGCAGAGCTGCTATTATAGCCATAGCTTGTAGAGCAGATAATCCTCCTGAAATTAGCAATATTATAGCTAATAAAGCTTCAATGATTCCCCAGCATATTTTCTTTTTATTTGAAGGGTTTAGGCTTCCTTTTGATGTAAGCATAGCTAGCACAAAGGTGGCAGAATCTGCTGAGGTAATAAAGAACGTACAAAGTAAAATCATTGTTATTATGGATATTACATTATGAAAAGGATAATAACTTATAATTTTAAAAAAGGCTATTTCCGGTGAAGCCGCAATGGTTTTCAAAGCTTCCATTGTTATTATCTTATTAATCCCTAAATTTATTCCTAAAGTTCCAAAAATAGAAAACCACAATATTGATGCTAAAGTAGGGGCCAAAATAACTCCTAATACAAATTCTCTTATAGTTCTTCCTTTAGAAATTCTTGCAATAAACATTCCTACAAAAGGAGTCCAAGATATCCACCAGGCCCAATAGAATATAGTCCAGTTTCCCAACCACGACCTATCCTTTAACCCTTGAAGCTGTATACTACTTCCCAAAAAGCTTTTTAAATAACTTAATGTTCCTTTTGAAAAGTTCTCCATAATATCTTTTGTTGGTCCTATAAAAAAACAACCAACCATAATACCAAATGCTAAAATTAGGTTTATATTTGATATAATACTTATACCTTTATTAATCCCACTAACAGCTGACAATATAAACATGAAGGTAATAAGAATTATAATAATTAGCTGAACTTTTATATTTTCTGGTATATGAAACATGTAATTAAGTCCACTATTAATTTGCATTGTCCCCATTCCTAAGGATGCAGAAACACCAGCAACTGTTGCAAATACCGCAAAATAATCTATTGTCTTTCCAGTTAACCCGCTTGCTCTTTCTTCCCCTATTAAAGGAATAAAAATACTACTTACTAAACTTGGTTTACCTTTTCTAAATTGAAAATAAGCAATGGCAAGACCTACAATACTGTAACTAGCCCAAGGATGAATTCCCCAATGCATAAAAGATGTTACAAAAGCAAAATTTGCTGCTTCTATAGACCCTTCATTTGTATTTCCTAAAGGCGAGGTAAAGTGGAAAATAGGTTCTGCAACACCCCAAAATACTAAACCAATCCCCATTCCTGCTCCAAATAGCATAGCAAACCAAGCTCCAAAGGTATACTCTGGTTTAGTATCTTCACTCCCAAGCTTAATTGTTCCAAGTTTGCTTAGGGCTAATATGAAGGAAACTACAATGAAAAGATTCATAGAAACTAAGTAAAGTATTCCAAACTTATCACTAATTAACTCCATCATATTGTTAATTAGTTCTTTGAAATTAAATTGCTTTAATATACCCGTAAGAGAAATTAAACATACTCCAAGTATTATAGGAAGCCCTTGATGAAATTTCTTTATATGCTGGTGTTTACTTTTCAATGACCTTAATTTAAAATCTTTTTTCATTTGTTTAGCTCCAATTTTAAATATTTTAATCATGCACTAAAATACATATGTTCATACATTAACTAACTTTTATTTTAAATTACCTTAGTGCGTATATACATATCTATCTCTAATTTTACACCATAATCATCATATAACAATACTATTTGTCTTTATATAATGATGTATATTTTCAAGCTATATAAAATGTGTTAAAAATTTCTCAAATTCTTAAAAATAATAATTTATTCCGCTCACAACTTGTGCTATAATAAACGCTATATATATTATGGGAAAAGGGGATATTCTTATGACTAAGTCAGCAATGGAAAAAAAAGAAATGATGCTTTCATTTGTTAATGCAACAAAGAAACTCATAGCCGAAGAAGGTATTGAAAATGTAACTGCGAGACGTGTAGCTCAACTTACGGGCTATAATGTGGCAACTGCATATAAGTACTTTAACAACTTAAATCACATAATCTTTTTTGCTAGCATGAAGTATTACAATGAATACATTCATGATTTACCTAACTATATAAACGAAGGATACTCTTCATTAAGAAACTATTTAGAAATCTGGAGATGCTTTTCTATTCATGCCTTTAGCAATCCAAGAATATTTAAATCTTTATTTCTTGACCAAAAACCTCATAGTGTTCAGGATACAATGAAGCACTACTATGATCTTTATCCTGATGAGTTTCACGAATTACCACAGGTTTTACTACCTATGCTAAATAAAGATTGTATAATCGACCGAGATATTGCAATTCTTAAGGTTTGTGTTGATGATAGCTATATTAGAAAAGAAGATTTAGAGGAATTAAGTAGAACTATAATTATTTTCTTTGAAGGATTATTGATGAAGGTTACAAATAATATTGATGGATATGATAAAGATACCTCACTTGAAATTATTGTAGATTACATAAAAAATAATTTACACTATTATAATTTAAAAGCAAAAAATATGATTCCTGAATTTACAGAGTTCAAATAAATTTAATTATTAGCTATACTATGTAATGGTAAGAGGTTGTTTCTATAATATTGAAACAACCTCTTATTTCCTATTAGCATATCCTCGGCAGCATTATAGAATCTAATTCTTGTAATATTCGTTTTCCTCCAAATTTATTTTTTAAAACAACTTTTTCATGCTCCACAGTAATTTCACCAACAATAGATGATTCTTTATAATCTTCACATTTTTTTAGTTTATCAATTACTTTATTAGCACTTTTTTCTTTTACTATAAGAAGCATAGCTCCCTCTGATGCCAGATAGTATAGATCTAATCCGATAATTTCATTTAGGGTTCTAACTTCACTTCTTATAGGAATATTCCATTCATTAATATTTAACCCTATTTTATATTTTGATGAAATTTCATTAAAACACTGTCCAATTCCACCCCTAGTTGGATCTTTTAAAAGCCTTATATCCTCTTTATATTCCCATAAAACTTTAATTAAGTTATTCAAAGGTCTTACATCACTTTTTATATCTCCTACCACTTGGAACCCATACCTTTCCACAGCAATAGCAGTTCCATGCTCTCCAATATTAGAAGTTAAAATCACCTTATCTCCAGGTTCTATGTTATCATTAAGTTCATACTCAACAAAACCTATGCCAGAAGTGTTAATAAAAATTCCCTGAGCATTTCCTCTCTCCACTACCTTAGTATCCCCAGTAGCAATTATAACTTCAGCTTCTTCAGCAGCTTCCTTTATAGATGTTACTATTTTTCTTAATTCTGCAACTGGAAACCCTTCTTCTATAATGAAACTTAAGCTTATAAACTTTGGAACAGCAAAAGAAGTCACTAAGTCATTTACAGTTCCTGATATGCAGAGCCTACCTATGTCTCCACCACTAAAAAATATTGGATTTACCACAAAAGAATCTGTAGTAAATGCTATCTTATTTGATGTTACTGCTAAAATAGCTGAATCCTTATCCTTAATCAAGGTTTCATTAAAAAACTCCTTATAAAAAAGCTCTTTTATTAATTCTTGTGTATGCTTTCCACCTTCTCCATGAATTAAACCAATTCTATCCATAATTCCTCCATAAACTAAGGCATTTGAAAATAAATAGCAAGTCAAAGATGTGAAGGATATTTTGAGTTAGACAAGAAAACAGGTTCCATAGATAGTAGAGCTATCTATGGGTTCTGTTGACGAAGTATAACTCAAAATAGACAAACATACTGACTTGTTTATTTTTTGAAGATGCCTAAGCTTCAAATTTATATGCACAATAGCAAGACCCTTCTATAGATACCATACAGGGACCCAGAGGGTTTTCACTATTACATACATGCTTAAAAAGAGTACACTGATTGGGTTGAATCATACCCATTATTACCTCTGTGCATCTACACCCTGAAGTACTACCTTCCTTTAGGTGAATTGTATTATGAAGAGAAAACTTATCTATAGCATTAAAATTCTTATACTTAGGGTTCATAACTAAAGCTGAATTTTTTATATAACCAATGCCTCTCCACAATCCATCCTCCACTTTAAAAACTTCCTTTAATATGTTTTTAGCCCTTACATTTCCTTCAACACTTACACAGGACTTATATATATTATAGAAAGTTATATCATTATCTCTCCTTTCTAAGCTATACAATGCTCTTAGAATATAGTATATGGAGAGTACCATATCTTCAAAGGTAAAGCCTGCTATAACACCCGGTATATTATTATTACTAAATAGCTTAGCAAGGTCATTTTCACCTTGAATAACCGCCACATGTCCTGGTAAAATAAAGCCATCTATTGATGACGTAGTTGTAAGAATTTCCTCTAATATGGGAGGCATTGTTTTTATAGAATTATAAAAGTAAAGATTTTTAATGTTTTCCTTGTATGCTCTTTCTATTATAGTTCCAATTAAGGGTGCTGTAGTCTCAAAGCCAATGCCCAAAAATACAAATGCTTTTTCCTTACTTTCCTTGCATAGCTGCATCACATTGTCCAAAGAGTAAATAATTTTTAAGTCTACCCCATTTTTTCTTTCCTCCCAAAGAGAAGTACTTGTTCCCCTCACCTTAGCTATATCTCCAAAAGTTACTATAGTGGTGCCTGACTTCCCTATTTCTATAGCATTATCTACAAAGCTTCCAGGAGTTACACAAACAGGGCAACCTGGACCTGATATAAGGTTTAATTTTTTAGGTAGTAGTTCCCTTATTCCAGTTTCATATATAACATGAGTATGAGTCCCGCAAACCTCCATTATATTAATTTCCCTCTTTGAGATTTTACTGCTTAGTTCCCATATTTTTTTTATTAGTAGGCTTAGCCTTTCATTCATCCATATCTCCCCCAAATTCATAATAGATGTGTTCTATGGTTTCTTGGAGAAAATTATGATAATCCTCATTAATTTTTTGTATTCCAAAGCCTCCGTGAATTAAAATATACTCTCCTATTTCAGGGTTATCTATTAAACTTATATCAACCTTTATCTGAATCCCCCTGATATTTACTAAGGCATTATTTTCTTTAACCTCTAACACTTCCCCTGATACTGCCAAGCACATAAAATCACCCTTCTATTATTTCTTTTGCAATAGCCAACTGTCCAACTGACATTCCACTATCACTAATTGGAATTTTTTCATTAAAATATACCTTAAAGCTTTCATCTTCTAGTTTATTAGTTATACTCTCTAGTAGGTATCTATTTTCAAAAACTCCACCACTTAACACCACAGAGTATAGTCCTGTTGAACTGCTAATTATCTTTACCATATCTACAGTAATATTAATTAAGGTATTATGAAACTTGGTAGCAGTAATTTCTACTGAAATCCCACTACTCTTATCCATAATAATCTCCTCAATTGCAGGTAATATATCTATATACCTAAAGCCCTTTTCTTCAAAAACACTATAGTTATAACTTTCCTTAATGCCTTTTATAACTAGAGCTTCTAGCTCTATGGCACCTTGTCCATCATAACTTATTTCTTGTCTAACCCCTAAAATCGAAGCTACAGCATCAAAAATTCTACCTACACTAGAAGTTCTATAACAATTAACATTGTTAACTAGAGAAAGCTTATGATTTTTCAACCGTACTTCTATTTCTTTATCATGTAAGCTTTCTTTTAAATACTTACGCACTTCTTCCATGACATAAGCCTTTATTTCTTTATGTTGAATTTCCTCAATAAAGCTTAAAGCAATCTTATATATTTTTTCTGTAGCCTTATCACCACCTTGAATCTTAATGTATTTATATTGACATACCCGTTGGTAGTTTTTTCTGTCTCCTATGAAAAATTCGCCTCCCCAAAGTTGTCCATCATCACCATAACCTACTCCATCATATATAACCCCAATAACTTCATGGTTGATGTGATGCTCTACCATGGAGCTTACCATATGGGCAAAATGATGCTGAACTTCTAATATCTTAGTTAAATTTTTCTGTTTATATCCCCGATAAATAAATCCGGGGTGCTTATCTACTACTACATAATTTGGTTCATAGTTAAGTATCTTTTTCATATTATTTATACTATGAATGTACTCCTCATATACACCAAAGTTCTTTAAATCTCCCGTATACTGGCTTAATAAAGCTGCCTCATTACTACTTAATGCAAAAGTATTTTTCATTTCACTTCCTAAAGCTAAAATATTTTTTTCTATATCTAAATCTATGTAATAAGGTGCATATCCTCTTCCTATTCTACTGATTAAAACCTTATCCTTAATTACTTTTGCAACGGAATCATCTATAGGTATATTTATATTTCTATTATGAATTAAAAAGTAATCCCCAATGTGGCTTAAATTATCTAAAGCTTTAGAGTTATTATATTCAACAGTTCCTCCACTGATATTCCCACTTGTCATCACCAAGCACTCCACACCTTCCTTAAAAAGCAAATGATGTAGTGGAGTGTAGGGTAACATTATCCCTAAATACTTCATCTTAGGAGCAACACTTTCTGAAATTTTTCTTATAGATTTATCCTCTTTAACTTTTAGTAAAACAATAGGTGCTGCCGGTGATTTTAATAATTCTTCCTCTATATATGAAACTTCAACATACTGCTTAACCGTATCTATATCCTTCATCATCAACGCAAAAGGTTTATGTGGTCTATTCTTTCTGTTTCTAAGCTTATCCACCGACATATTATCAAATGCATTACAACATAGATGAAAACCTCCTATTCCCTTTATAACTAGTATTTTGCCACATTTAATCAATTCTCTAGTGTATTGAATTTCATCCTTGCATTTTACAATGTCACCTTTATTATTAGTTACAGTAATAATTGGACCACAATTTGGACAAGAAATAGTTTGTGCATGAAACCTCCTATTCTTTGGAGCCTTATACATTTCCCTACACCGTTCACACATTACGAACTCTTCCATATTTGTGGTATCTCGATCATAGGGAAAAGTATTCATAATGGAATATCTAGGTCCACAGTTTGTACAACTTGTGAAGGGATAGTTATACCAAATGGAGTTTTCATTATTAATTTCCTCAAGACAATCTCCACAAATTGCAATATCACCTAACAAATATTTTTCACCGTCTTCACTTATTTCACTTTCTTTTATGATAAAGCTCGAATAACTAACAACTTCTTGTCTTTTACCTTTAACTCTTTTTATTTTTGCCATTGTTGGTGGGTTTTTAACTATAGCCAATAGCACTTTTCTTATTTTCTCTCGACTTCCTTCTATATCTATAACAAGGGATGAGCCTTCATTACTCACCCATCCCTTTACAGAGTTTTTTATAGCTAAGTTATAGACATAGGGCCTAAATCCCACACCTTGGACTATTCCATATATTTTAATAACATATCTATAAATCAACTAACCTTCTTCTCCTTCTATATAATCTATCTTTGCTATAAGTTCTGGCACATCTCCAAAGACTACTACTACTATAGTATCTTTATTAATATATTCATCACATAGTTCCATTAAATGCTCTCTTAAATCCTGTTGAGTTATATGGCTATCCCAATTAACCGTAATTTGGACACTTTTTATTCTTACAAAATTATTATTCTTGCAGATATCTTTAAGAGCTTTAATTATATTTTGCATAAGAAATGAATCATGCATTTACATTCCTCCCTTAACTTGTAGCTTTATTTCCTCAAAAACCTGACCTTTAATCTCATGAAATCTCTGAGTCAACACCTCACTTAATTCTATACCGAAATCAATTTCTGCTGCTTCAACAGTAATGAGAATACCCTCGACTTGCATAAATGTAAAACAACTTAATATTTTAACTAAACTCATTTGGTGCATGGAATAGCCTTTATGACTAAATTGCTTTAATTTCTTTATATCAAAAATAGAAACTTCTCCTGGCTTTAAATCTAAAATACTTGAGTCAAGAATTACAACATAATCACCTGCATTAATAGAGTTTAAAGTGTATTCTATATCCGTTTCTCCAATAATGACTTCTATACCCAAATCCTTTAACTCTCCTTCTAAAGCTTCAGCTATTCTTATACCTATAGAGTCATCCTTCATAATTCTATTTCCTATACCAACTACCTTAATTTTCATTAAACCACCCTAATCTCCACAACTGATGCTTTATTAGATACTACATGCGTACCACAGGATACACAAGGATCAAAACTTCTTACTATCCTTCCTAATTCTATAGGGTCATTAGGGTTATTTATAAAGGTTCCTATCAGTGCTTCCTCTAAGGTTCCCTTTACTCCCATAGAATCTGTAGGTGATAAGTTCCATCCACTAGGCGTTATAATAGTATACCTGTCAATAACCTTATCTTTTATTCCAACAAAATGTGCTAATGCTCCTCTTGTAGTATCATGAAGATCAAATCCTAAGGCTTCTGTTGGCATGGAAAATTTCTTGAAACTTAGAGGTTCAATTCTTACCCTTTGAAGAAGCATCTTTATCCCTTCAGCTATTTCTCTTGCTTCTAGAGCTCTAGCCATGAGCCTATTCATTGTGGAACTCCCTTCTCTATATAATCCTGAAATATACATCCTTGCCAAAGGCCCTACTTCCATTGGCATGCCGTCATATCTTGGAGCTTTAATCCAACTATACCCTGTAGCTTTTTGTGGATTAGCCTGCCAATTATCATTCCCCACGCCAAATTGCTCTTCCTCTGAGGAATACCAGCTATTATAAATATTTTGTGTTATTTTTTCTGGTTCGATATCTAACTCTTTCCCGTTATTCAAAATAATTTTTCTTGGCACATACTTTATATCCGCGTAACTATCAAAAAGTCCGTAAGACATAAAATTTCCGCTACTTTCTCCGATTTCATAATAATCCCCATAATATTTGCCTATGGTGTTAACATCTGTTATCATCCTATTTTCAATAAAATCTATTAATTCTGCAACTATTCCTTGGGCCTCTAACACTTTTTCAGCATTTATTGTGCAAGTGACTCCGCCAACAAAAACCCCATGGGTATGAGGTGCCTTACCTCCAAGGAGCGCTAATAGCTGATGTGCTTTTTTACTTACTTCTATAGATAAAAAGTAATCTTCTCGAAGTCTCTCACTATCTTTTTCTGGGATTCTATAATCCTTACTTATTACTTCAAATACCGGATCTACCCCAATATTCCCTACATAATCTGGAAGTACAAATTGATAAAAGTGCCTTAAGTGATTTTGAATAAATTCACTACTATGCATTATATCTCTTAAAATTCTTTCATTTAATGATGGCGTAATCTTTAAAGCATTTTCCAAAGCTCTAGCCGATACAAGCCCATGAGCTGTAGAACATATACCACATATTCTCTCTGTAAAATATATTGCATCGGTAGGTACCCTACCCTTTAGCATCTTTTCAAAGCCTCTAAACATCATTCCTTGACTTTTAGCCTCTACCACTACATTGTTTTCAATTTCAACTTCTATTTGCAAATAACCACTTATTCTGGTAATAGGATTTATTATTACTTTTGTAGCCAAAACCCTCCCTCCTTACTCCATTCTTACAAAAGGCTCCATCAAATCTGGAAACCCTACTTGTGCACAACCTATACAAGGCGTATTATCTCCAACTGGCCAATTAACTCTATCGTTCCAGCGTCTCGTAGGACAATCTGTTCTAGTTACTGGACCTCGGCATCCTAATTTAAACATACATCCTTGCTGTCCAACAGCTTCAGCAAAAATTCTATTTTCAAAAAAAGACCTTCTTTCACAATAGTCATGGATAGTGTTTCCATAAAACATTTTTGGCCTATTTAAGTCATCTAGTTCTGGTTCTCCATATAATAGTAAATTTGCTATTGTGCCCATAACCCAATCTGGATGACAAGGGCATCCAGGTAGATTTATAACTTTTTTTCCTTTTAAAAATTGCTGTAAGCTCATACAACCTGATGGATTAGGTGCTGCTGCTGAAATCCCTCCTGACACTGCACAAGTCCCAACTGCCAAGATATATCGCGCCTTTTGTGCCGCTGCAAAAACCTTATCTGCTGCTGAAATTAGTTCATCATTATAATAGGCCGCATATGTGTAAGCACCATTATCCTTTACAGTAATAGCTCCATCTACAATCAATATAAACTCCTCATTGATTACATCATTAAATTCTAAAAACGCTTGTGCACCTTGAGCCAACATCAAACTATTTGTATATCTTAAATTTACAACCTCTGTTATAAAATAGTTAAAGGAGGGTGCATCTGCATTTAAGAAAGAAATAATATTTCCAGAACATCCTGTTGCTTCTATCCATACTAAATTTATTTTATTTCTCCTGTTATCATTTATCTCTCTAACAGCATTACCTATTAATTCTTGTACATGATACCTTACTCTTTTATTAATCCCGCACTCTATCACTATATATCCTCCTATTTTTGAAGAACTCCAATCTTCGGAAGCTTATTTACTACATAAGTTAAACCATGACACTTATGATATTGCTCAGTAGCATCTGTTCCTGCCTTAACTCCAAAATGGGTGCCTCCTCCCCATCCTGCTACTAAGGTCACATCATATACTATTCCATCTACAGCAACATAAGCTGGGTTATTATTTGAACCATCATACCGCTTTAATTCTTCCACGGTAAATACCCTGTCATTTGTAGATAAATTATTACTTGGAGCTGTCTCTCTTACAGCAAATCTATCTTTATATTCCCATTGAATTAAATAAATCTTTTTATTAATTTCTGTAAAATATTTATACATTTCTTTTAAATTAGTTTGAAAATCCATAAAAATTCTCCTAAAATTATTCTCTAAAATAATAATATGTATAAATAAATATATATATGAATACAAATTGAGTTTATGCCTACATATTACTCATTTCTATTGAGGTAAAGATGTTCACATTGATTATAAAAATATATATTGGGAATACCAAAACTTATTTCTATAATTATATTTATTTTAAGAATCCTGTGCTATAATATATATATCAATATATTTAATTATAACGATGTAAGGATGTGTGTTATGTTTCAAGTAAGTTTAGTTATACTAGTTATTGTAATAGTTATTATATCTGCAAGTAGAAGGAGGAAAACTATGAGTGCCTATAATGTAAAAAATATAACTTCGCAAGAAGCTAAAGAGTTAATAGATAAAAATGAGGATACACTTATTTTAGATGTGAGAACAAAAGCTGAATATATGAGTGGTCATATTCCTAATGCAAAGCTTATGCCTCTTAACCAGTTGCATAATAGTATTGATGATTTAGATGAATATAAAGATAAACCTGTAATTATTTATTGTGCTACTGGTGGAAGAAGTCCTATAGCAGTTAATATCCTTGTGGAAAATGGGTTTTCAAACATTAATCATTTATATAGAGGAATATCTAATTGGAACTATGATGTTAAAAAATAAATATATAATTTTACTTTACTTTTTTAAAAATAACTAACAAATTAACCTCCAAAAAATAAAAAATAAACTCGTATTAATTAAATTAATACGAGTTTATTTATAAATTATTTCATATTTAAACTTAGCTTATTATGCTACGTTATTTTTTTTATTTTTTCCGTATTTTCTATCATAGTTACCATACATTATCATTGCAATTACAGCAAATATTATTGGTCCTGCTATACTAAATATAGTAGTTTTAACATCACCATTCATTGCTGGTTCTATGATTGTAAAGAAGTTAGCAAATCCTACAGTAAATGTTACTATTATAGTAGCAACTAAAGAGAAACTTTCTGATTTGAATGCTACGAATGGTTTCTCAATTTCTTTCTTTCTCTTAAATGATATGAATGCCATTGATAAGAACATATATGGAACTGTCATTGCAACGTTAGTCATTGCAACTAGAATTTCGAAGAACTTAGCAACTTCATCTCCACCGAAAGAAACTAATCCTATAATAATAATAACTATAACACCTTGAACCCACATAGCATTTATTGGCATTCCGCCTTTAATTTCGCCCATTTTTCCTGGCCATAATTCTTTTGGAGCACCTTCAATTAACTGCTTTAATGGAGCATAAGATAATGTAAAGAACGCACCAGTTAATGCTAATAACATTGATAATCCAACGAATCTAGCTACCCAGTTACCCATTGAAACAGCTACAGCTTGTGATGCACCGAATGCTGTTCCTAATTGGTATCCAAGGTTGTTCATTACAACATAACCTACGTTACCCATGTGAGCTTTATCACCTGAAAGAACTGCTTGCCAGTTTGTGAACACACCAACGCAGAAGATACCTATTGCATATCCAATTGCTATAACTATAGCTGAAATTGCAATACCTTTTGGGAAATCTCTCTCTGGATTTTCCGCTTGGTCAACAAGACCTCCAACAACCTCTATTCCACCATAAGCAAATATAGCGAAAACTAAGAATGAGAATGTAGCAACAAGGCTACCAACATATTTAGGGTTTGGTGAAGTTGTTAATGACATTGGCTGTTGTAATTGTCCACCATTACCTATGAATACAAGTATTGCTCCAACGATTAAAACGATATTTAAAGCTGCAACAGCAGTACCACCTACTGAAGTAACTTTTTTAATCTTATCTAATCCCTTTGAAGAAGTGTATGTAACAAATAAAATCCAAAGAATTGCAAGTATACCTAGTGTTTGTGTTGGCGCTAAGCCAAATAATGACCAAGTTTTACTTTTGTCTACTCCGAATATAGCATTTGAGAATGGAACCCAAATACCTGAAGAAACGTTAACCATCCAGATGATATTTGATGCATACCACATGAATGTAGCCATGAAGGCATATCTTGGTCCAACAGATTTCTCCATCCATGAGAATATTCCACCCTTTTCATTTTTGAACGCTGCGCCATACTCAGCCATCATGAATGCAAATGGGATGAAGAATGTAATTGCAGATAAAATATACCAAGGAATCGCTGCATATCCCATTAAGTAGAATGATCTTGGCATGTTGTTAAATCCATAAACTGATGTAAAAATCATTAGTATTAATGATACCAGTGTTAACTTTTGAGTGCTGTTACTGTTTGATGACATTTTTTTATCCTCCCTTTTTAATGAAATTTAATAAATTAATTCAATTTAACTTACTCGCAACTATCATTATACACACCACGACAAAAAAATCAATATTTCTTAAAAAGTTTTAATATTTAATTTTTTCAATCAAGTCCAAATATTAATTTATAAAACTGCTAATACTTCACTACCTTCAAGGTAACTTGTTTACAAAGTGCAAATATGAATATATTAGCTCCTTGATATTTAGTTATTAAAAGTGTTTCAGTATAAAAAATAAGGGGATAATTCTGAACATTAGTGTAAAACCTTTACAGTTTTTAATATTTTGAAAACAATATTCTATTACAGTATTTCTTGGTAATGTCACAATATATCAAGCCTTAATTCTATTAATCAAATCTAGTTAAATTAATCTATTAGTTAAATTAATCTATTAGTTAAGTTTATAATTTTTAGCTATAACTTGAAAATTTCCATGATTTATAAATATTGTTTCACAAAACTTATTTTTTATGTACATAGTTTTTGGTAATGAAAAAACACATGAAGTGATCTCCATGTGTTTCATAAACTTGTTTATTTTACTGATTGAATTTTAAATTTTGTAACCTGAAAACAAGTTTCAAATTTACATTCTTTATATAGCTCTTGTTGCTTCTCTTAACCAAGCTTTTTCTTCATCGTTTAAATAGCCTTCTAATTTGTTATAAACTAATTCATGATAGTTATTTAGCCATTGTTTTTCTTCACTTGATAATAACTCAACTTTTATTGCTTCTAATTCAAATGGACAATAAGTTAAAACATCAAATTTCATAAACCTTCCAAATTCAGTTTCAGCCTCTATATTAACTGCTACTATATTTTCTAATCTAATACCATGTTTTCCTTCTCTGTATATTCCTGGCTCATTTGATATTAGCATGCCTTTTTCTAAAGCAACATTTGATATTTCTTTTCTTATACCTTGTGGTCCTTCATGTACATTTAGTAGGTAACCTATTCCATGTCCAGTACCATGTTTGTAATCTATTCCTCTATCCCACATTGGTTTTCTTGCAAGAATATCTAAATTACATCCTGCGATTCCATATAAGAATTTTGCCATACTTAATGATATATTTCCTTTTAATACTAAAGTATAATCCACCATTTCTTCTTCTGTAAGCTCACCTAAGGCTAAAGTTCTCGTAATATCTGTAGTACCATCTAAATATTGTGCACCTGAGTCAATTAAATACAAGCTCTTTGGTTCTAATTTTGAATGGTTTTCCTCTGTAGCATGATAATGTATAATTGCTCCATTTGGACCATAGCCTGAAATAGTAGAGAAGCTAATATCTACGAAACCTTCTCCTTCACTTCTAAATTGTGTAAGTTTATCTGCTGCAGTAATTTCTGTAATTTCTGTTTTTCCTATGTTTTTCTTTAGCCAGTTAAAGAATTTAACCATAGCTACACCATCTTTTACCATGGCATTCTCTATATTGCTAAGTTCAGCTTCATTTTTTCTTGCTTTTAAGTCAGTAGTAATGTTTCTTCTTTCAACAACCTTTACATTTCCACTTAAAGCATCTTTTATCCAAACATTAGTCTTTGTTGGATCATAAGTAACAACTGCCTTATCATCAATCTTTACTATATCACTTACTATCTCTTCGTAACCTTTTACATTTACGTTGTTTTCTTCTAGATACTTATTTATTTCTTGAGTTACTTTATCTTTGTCTATGTATAGTGTGCAACCATTATCATTCATTAGTAAATAACTTAAGAATACTGGGTTACATGGAACATCTGCACCTCTTAAGTTTAAAAGCCACGCTATATCATCCAAAGAAGCTAATATGAAATCAGAAATACCTTCTTTCTTCATTTCTTCTCTAACCATAGCTAATTTTTCACTTAGAGACTTTCCTGTATATTTTAATTCATGAATAAACATTTTCCCTTTAGGCATACTTGGTCTTTCTGTCCATATTTTTTCAAATAAGTCCTCTTCAGCCTTTATATTAATGTTCTTATTTGAAAGTAAAGATTTTAGGCTATTTAAGGCAGCTACAGTAAATACTTTTCCATTGAATGCAACTGTTGAACCTGCCTGAAGGTTATCTGCTAACCACTCTACATGATTTTTTACTCCTGGTTCTCCAAGCTTTTCTAAAATATAACTTGTTCCCTCTATCTCTTTAGCACCTTGAAGGAAATATCTTCCATCAGTCCAAAGATGAGCTTCCTCTAAAGTTATTACAGCAGTACCAGCAGAACCTGTAAACCCTGTTACCCACTCTCTTGCTCTAAAATACTCACTTACATATTCACTTCCATGATTGTCATCACTTGGAACTATGAAAGCATCAATTCCTCTTTCTCTCATTAAAGTTCTTAAGCTATTAACTCTTGCATCTACATTCATAATTATGCCTCCTATTAATATATGTAATATTATATTTACTTAGATATTATTTATATACTTCTATAATTAACATGCACTGTTTAAATATGCATGCTTTAGTAAGATAAACTAAATTATACACTATTATATTATATTGTTCTTAAAAGTACAAATATTTTAAACAGATTTACTGTTCGAAATTTATATTTAATGCTTTTTATCAGCTATAAACTACCTTTTACTAATTAAAACTTGAAATCATAAGTTTCAAGAACCCACTTTGGCATAACAAAACGAGCTGTTTTTAAAGGATCAACCACTTGGCATATTTCAGTATGTCCTACTGCACTCATAAGCATTGCTATTTTATGAAGTCCCATTGGCATCCTTGCTCTTAAAATTTCTGCCATATCAATTGTAGCTTGGTTAACTGCATCTTCTAAATTTACCTCCGATGCAATGGTTGTAAAACTTTCTTTATTCTCTAAAACTGGGTTATTAAGTTTTAATCCTTTTACAATTTCTAACTTAACTTTTACACTACCTGCAATCTCTATTCCTGTTACACCGATTTCTCCATCCCCCATTGCTGCATGTAAATCCCCTAGAGCAAATAGAGCCCCCTCAGTAAACACTGGAAAATAAATAGTTGCTCCTGTAGTAATCATTAAGTTATCCATATTTCCTCCATGCTTACCTGGAGTTCCTGAGTTAATTTCCTCCTTTGATGGCGCCACTCCAATAACACCAATCATAGGATTTAAAGGAATAGATAACTTTTCATCAAAAACTGCTTTATTATCCTTAATTGGCAATATCTTAGATTCCATGCCTTTTAACATATGTCCTAAAACTCCAGACCCTTCACCTGCAACCATGACCCCCTGGCTATTTAGCCTTATCTCTTCTATGGTAACTTTTAGAACATCTCCATCTTTTGCCTCTTCAATATACACTGGCCCAGTAGCTGGGTTTATTCTTTCCCAGTCCATAGCTTCCAAGGTATCCTCCTGAGTTTGTAATTGATTAGAAAAACAATCATAGGTATATATTTCTACTACATCCCCTGAATTAACCTTAAGTGTTGGAGTGTTTTTACTAGAAAATTTAAATATACTATTATTACTTAACTTAAAACTCATAACTTCCCCTCCGAAAATGAACTTTATCCTATATATTTTTATAATACTTAATATTGATTTTACACTTAATTTAGACTCTTTTCTATAATTTTCATAATTTTCTTTATTTCATCTTATATATTACATGGTATATTTTTCATTGCTTTCTTCATTTATAAAAGCTTAGTTAAAAATAATTAAAAGTTAGTAAAGCAATAAAACCCAACCTATAAAAATCAGGTTGGATCTTATTGCTTTAGCTGAACTTAAAAATCCTGCTGTTTTAAATTGCTAGAATCTTAAAATTTTCTATAAGTCATAGTAAAGTTCAAACTCTATTGGAGATGGAACTTTAGCTATTTTCATAACTTCTTTATCATATTTAAACTTAATCCAGTTGTTAATGAAGTGCTTATCAAATACTCCATCTTTAAGTAAAAACTCATGATCTTTTTTTAATTCTTCAAGAGCTTCTTCTAAAGAAGTTGGAAGAGCTTCAATTTTGTTTCTTTCTTCTTCTGGCATATCAAATACATTTATATCGAATGGTCCAAAACCTGCTTTTGTTGGATCTATTTTATTTAAGATTCCATCAATACCAGCCATTAAAAGTGCAGAATACGCTAAGTAAGGGTTAGCTGTTGCATCTGAAGGTCTGAACTCAAATCTACGTTTTTCTGGATTCTTAACATAACCAGGTATTCTTATAACTGAACTTCTATTTCCTGTAGCAAAGCATATTGATACTGGTGCTTCAAAACCTGGAACTAATCTCTTGTATGAGTTTGTAGATGGATTAGTGAAAGCTAATAAAGCTTTAGAGTGTCTTAAAATACCACCTATGAAATATAATGCTTCTTGGCTTAACTTTGAATACCCCTTCTCATCATAGAATAAGTTCCCTCCATTTTTCTTAAGAAGCATGTGAACATGCATTCCGCTTCCTGCTTCACCATAAAGAGGTTTAGGCATAAAGGTAGCAGTTTTTCCGTGTCTTACTGCTTCATTTTTAATTACATATTTAGCTATCATTGTAGCATCAGCCATTCTTCTCATTTCGCCTAATTCTACTTCTAGCTCTAGCTGACCTGCTGCTCCTACTTCATGGTGATGGTATTTTACATCTACTCCCATGCTTTCAAGCTTTAAAGTCATTTCACTTCTTAAATCATTATTTAAATCATAAGGTAAATCTCTATGATATCCTCTTTGGAAAGGAACTTTGTATCCATAGTTCTCTTCTTTTTCATTAGTATTCCAATAAGCTTGCTTAGAATCAATTGTTACTTCTTGATGGTTATTCTTAGCTTCAAAACTAATGTGATCGAATAAATAGAACTCAAACTCTGGTCCTATTACAAATTCATCAGCTATACCAGTTTTCTTTAAGAATTCCTCAGCTTTCTCTGCTACAAATCTAGGATCTCCACTAAATCTTCCTTCTTCTTTTCCTACAGTATAAATGTTTGCAATCATGGTTACAGTTGGAACCTTACAATATGTATCAACAAAAGCAGTAGTTAAGTCTGGTATAAAGCACATATCTGAGTTTTCTATGCTTGAATATCCATAACTTGAACCATCAAAACCTATACCTTCTTCAAAAATTTTCTCGTTTAATCTTTCTACAGGAATTGAAAGATGGTTCCATCTTCCAGGTAATGTAACTACCTTAAAATCAATTATTTTAATTCCATTCTCTTTAACAAAACTTTCTAGTTCGTTAAAATTCTTAAACATAAAATTCTTCCTTCTTTCCTAAAATATTTCGAATTTTCGCCATTTTCAGTATAATACTTAATAATGCTGTATTCAAATGCGATTTAGTTCCTTAAAACCTAATTTAACTATATTTATGAAAAATATCTCTCTATATATTCTTTTTATGAAGTTTTTCTTTCATTTTTTACTCTAAATTCATACGTTTCCTATAAAAAAAGAACTGCTCAACATGTATTCTTGTGAATTGTGAAACAGTCCTTTAATATTATTAATTCATAATGCTGATTATCCTAAAGGATATCACTTTATTTTCAATAAACCCTAACTAAGAAGAATTCCTTAATTTAACTAACTTTTTAGTTGATATTTCCTTTAAAAATATATCTATTTCCTTCCCCTCTAACCAGACTACCCCAATGAGACCATGTTTAAAATCTACTTGCTTATTTGTGTGAAAATCTGAACCAGCAGTATAGAAACAATTCTTCTCTCTACAAAGCTTTAAGAAGTATTTTGTATTTTCCTTGGTATTTCTAAAATACTTTGCTTCAATTCCTTGAAAATCCATAGATATCACATCCATAACATACTTTTTATTTATAATTACTGGGTGTGCTAATACCACCGTTGCACCAAAATGCTTCAATATTTTTATGCCACTTTCCACTGATAACTTTCCACTATCTAATTTGACTTCAACAGTTCCTCTTAATAACCTTTGTATTTGTTTAGTTTTTCTGGATTTTACAAGCTTTAAAATCTTCTTAAAAACTTCACTTTTATATCCATCCTCATTAAAGTAACCTAGAATATGAACACGACTTCCTCTATATCTAGTTGAAAGTTCTACTCCTGGAATAACCATAACTCCATGTTTTTCTCCTGCGATTACTGCTTCCTCTACTCCAGCCATAGTATTATGGTCAGTCAATGCTATTATGTCCACCCCTTGTTCCTTTGCAAATTGAACTACCTCACAAGGTTTTAGACAGCCATCAGAGACCGTGGAATGTATATGAAAATCCCCTTTTACAAACATTTAACTACCTCTCATATTGTTATAATGCATAATATTTATTTTTATCTAGCTTTAATATAAAAACTTTTACAATTCTAATGTTTTTAGTCCATCTTTAAATTTTGTTATAAATGATACTTTATATCCTTATCTAATATAATAATTTAATTTCAAAAAAACTACTGGAGCATTTACATCCTTACAAAATTTCACAATGAACCTTCTTCTAAAATTAGTATCATAATGTAGTGAAAATCATTTTTTCTTAAACCATTTACAATACAAATCTGGTCTTAATGCTTTAACATGGTCTAAAAACTTTGTCTTATAGCCAAGTTTATCTAACTCCTCTAAAATCCTTCTTGGAAAAGTGGTTTTTTCCTTCATTGCTCTTGCAGTATCTATTACTCTAAAATAACTACAGGAAGTTATAAATATATGAAACAACATGGTATCTTGTCTTTTATATCCCACCTTCCCTAAAGCTTCATATACATCTATAATTTTTAGTGAAATTTCCTTTGTTAGAGGATTGTGTATTAAATACTTATCAAGTTCAATACCATGAATGCACTCTCTTATAATGTATTTATTCCCATAGTCGTAGAGCTTAGGAAAATGAGGATCCTCTTGAGCCATTTTTAAAGTCTTTATTTCCTTTCTACAAGAATTCGGATTTTTAAAAATCTTTATGCAGGTTTTAGAGTCAATCTTATATACCTTACCTTGACTACCTTCCCCTAAAATCTCTAGTTTTTTTATATCATATCCTCCATATTTTTCAATAAAAATCACCTACTATAATTGTTAAACATATTATCATTATATGATGGTTATAAAAACAGGGCACAATAAAAACCCCTGATAAGTCGTGTTTAAACTTCTTATCAGAGGTTACATCTTTTCTTATTTTACCTGTTCTTCCTTTAATAATTCCTTACCTACCCCATAATACTTCAGCATTTCATTCTTAGGAACCATACTTCCCCCTGTAGCCCAAGCTATATGAGTAGAGTTTTCCATTTTGCTTTCTAAATTATTATTTCTAATATAAGCAGCTCCTTCTTGGGTTTTAAATAACTTAACTATCCCCGGTATACCTGCTAAGGCTGAAGGTTCAAGATAAATCCTCTCTGTATCTGCAAGTGTGCTTAATAATTTATAAAGCTGTTTATCTTCTACTGTATAAATCCCACTTAAAAGTTCTTCCATGACCTTCCCTATAAATCCTGAAGCTCTTCCTACCGCAAGTCCATCTGCAATAGTTACATTATCTATACCAAAGTCTTGTACAGAAATTTTATTATGCTCTCCTGTACTCATTCCTACAAGCATACAAGGTGAATGAGTGGGTTCTGCAAAAAAGCAATGAACATTATTTTGAAATATAAGTTTAAGTCCAAAGGCAACTCCACCAGGACCTCCTCCAACGCCACATGGAAGGTATACAAATAAAGGATGACTATCATCTACTAATACCTTCATTTCCTCTAATTGATTTTTAAGTCTTAGAGCTGCTACAGCATAACCTAAAAATAAATCCTTAGAATTTTCATCATCTATAAAATAGCTACTTACATCCATTTCTGATAGCTTTCTTCCCTCTTCTACAGCCTTACTGTAATCAGATTCATACTCTACTACTGTTACACCTTTGCTTCTTAAAAGATCTTTTTTCCACTGTTTTGCATCTGCAGACATATGCACTGTAACCTTAAAGCCTAATTTTGCACTGATAATTCCAATACTAAGCCCTAAGTTTCCTGTAGAACCCACTGCTATTGAATAATCAGAAAAAAAACTCCTGAATTGGTTACTGGAAATTATTGTGTAGTCATCTTCTTCCTTTAATATTCCTTCTTTTATCGCTAAACTCTCAGCATGTTTTAAGACTTCATAAATTCCGCCTCTAGCCTTAATTGAACCTGAGATAGGAAGGTGACTATCACACTTTAGCAATAAATCCCCCAATAATTGCACATGATGCAGCTTTTCTATTCTATGTTTCATTTCTCTAACTTTTAGAATTGGCGATTCAATAATTCCCTTTGTGCTTTCTGTTTCAGGAAACACCTTAGCAATAAAAGGTGCAAACCTCTTTAATCTAGCCTCTGCATCCTTTACCTCTTCTTCAGTTATATTTATATTTTTCATAGCCTCGCTAAAACTCTTATGCCCTGGATTTAGCCAAAGTACTTCTTTAGTATCCATAACTTCTTTTAATATAGGATATTTCTCTATCCATTGTAGTTTTGATTTCCCCATAATTAAATTATTTACCATTTACACATCCCCTTAATATAAAATACATCAATAACTCTTCTCTCCTATAATTATATAACTATATCTATATTGTAAAAACCTCAAAACATAAATTAAATACTAGATTTGTCAATATTCTTTAATAGATAATAGCTTACTATAATACTTCCATGAAGTTTATCTTTTCACTTTCAACAACAATTTAAAAAGAAAATCCCTACTAAATTGCATTAGTAAGGATTTTATATACTTATCAACTTCTATAAATATCTAACTTGCTATATCTTTTGTAAAACTTTCAGCTGATAACTTTTTTTTATTTTTACTTCCATATAATCTTACTGCCGTTAATACAGCTCCTAGTGCACATATGCTTGCTGCCGTAATATACACATAGGTCATTCCAAAAACAAATATATCCTCTCTTCCTGAAACATAGCTAAAAACTGGATATCCAATCTTGTAACTCATACGATTATATAAAATACTTGTAGACAAGGACACTCCTATAACCATACCTAAGTTTCTTATTAAAGCATTAACGCTTCCTGCTATACCAAGCTTGTGCTTTGGCACTGTTGACATAACCAAGGAGTTGTTTGGAGATTGAAATAACCCATTACCTATAGACATGATAGCCACAAAGCCTATCATAACCCAAGGACTTGAATACTGATTTAAAGTAGACATAAGAAATAATCCTGTACTTGTAAAAATAAGTCCTAAGAAGGTTAATAATTCTGATCCTATCTTATCTGATAAATATCCACTTATAGGTGCCACTATAGACAAGATTAATGGATACACCATCATAAATAACCCCGTAATTTCTGGTGGTAACTTCAATACATTTTGCAAATAAAAAGGTTGCATTATATTAGAAGCTCCAATGGCTATAAAGGATGTAAAGGCACAGAATATACTAAGAGAAAATAATGGATTATGAAAGATTTTAAGGTCTAATAAAGGTACTTGAAGTTTTCTCTCTACAATAATAAATAATACAAAGGAGAAAATCGATATAATAAAGCCTAATAAAATAGCAGGACTTGTGTATCCAAGATGTTGTCCAAAGGTTAAAGAACAAATTAAAGCTATTACTGTAATATTAAATAATGCTGCTCCCTTTAAGTCAAAGCTTTCCACTCTTGATGAAACATCCTTAGGAAAGTTCTTCGTTGCCCAAAAGAAAGTAAACACACCTATTGGAAGATTTATAAGGAAAATATATTTCCAGCTTACTAAGGATATAATAAAGCCTCCAAGTGGTGGGCCCACCATAGTTCCTAAGGCTACAAAGGTTCCTGAAACCCCTAAAGCCCTTCCTCTTTCATTACTAGGAAACACATGAGTAATTATTCCTTGACTAGTAGACATAGTTGCTGCTGCACCAATAGCTTGTACAACTCTAGCTATAACTAATACTCCTAAGGAGTTTGTAATCCCACACAATAAGGAACCTATAGTAAACAAAATAATACCAAACTTAAATATAGTGGTTTTCCCTTTGATATCCCCTAATCTTCCAAAAATTAAAATGGTAGAAGATATCACTATTAAATAGCTTGTAACCACCCACTCTATGGAAGCCATGGTTACTCCAAGCTTATTTGCCATCACTGGTAAAGCTACATTTACAATACTGCTATCTAAGCAAGACATAAAGGTCATCAAAACCACATTAAATAAAATAATCCACCTATTTTTAATTAAGCTGTCACTTGAATTGCTCATAAATTAGTCTCCTTTTTCTATTTTTTCCTTATGTTTCTTTGCATTACTCAAAACTTTGCTTAAGAGTTCTTCGAGTAATGCCTCTTCATCTTTTGAAAAGTCCTTAGTTATTATTTTAATCCATTGCTGAATTTCTTTTTTTATTTCAGGAACTATAGCTCTTCCCTTTTCAGTAAGATAAAGCTTGTAGGCCCGTGAATCCTTCTCATCTTCCTTCTTTTCTATATACTCAAGGTCTATCAATTTTTTTATAGACCTTGCTGACATTGCCTTGTCTACATTAAGCTCTCTGCTAATTTCATTTTGATTTATTCCTTCTTTTCTATAAAGCACAAGCAGAAACGGATAAGTTCCACTTGTTAAATTCAATTTCACCATTACCTCATCTGTATAACTTTGTGTAATTCTAGAAATAGTGTTTACAAATTTAATTAAGGATCTATTTTCCTCTGACATACCTTCACCCCTAAAAATTCAATGTAACTTTTTAACTTTTATTATATCTTTACGTTTTTTTAATTTTAGGTAATTCCACTATAAATGTAGCTGATTATCCATTGAAATGTGCTAATCATAATCTTAATTTTTAAAATCTTAAAGCTCTATTAAATTACTAAAACATGAAATACCATACTTAAATTCCTATAATAAAAATACAACAATATAGTTGATTAGTCAACTATATTTATACATATAATAATTCTAAAGAGGAGAAAATAATTAAGCATTAGTGTATTAGCCTATGTTACAACAATAGATGAAAAAATCAAACTAAAGAAAGGAGTGCTGTAAATGGATAATAAAAATATGAAGGATTATGTTAAGTTTAATGAAACTAAAAGTGACCCTGAACTCCCTCTAGAACTAAGTTCAAAAATGAACTGGGGGAAGGATAAAAATCCTCTTAATACATCTAAAGCTAATAGTGATGTAGAAGAAGAAATAGATTTATCCTATAAAAATGGTAGTGGCTTAGAAACTTAGAATCTTTATAGACTTCTAGTTTTTCAAGAAAGTATAGCTTACATCTAACATATATAAAATTCTTTTTAGCATTTTAAAGCTTTTAGAAATAATTAAAATTCTATGTAGGAAAACTTTAAAAATCACTATGCTCTATATTTTCTTAGAGCATAGTGATTTTATTAATTTACAGTCCATAACCGGTCTATATAAATAACTGCATATCAGAATTTAGAGCATCCTTTAAATATTCCTTTGCATCCACAATTTCTAGTTCTGGAATCATTTCCTCTTCTTTAAAACCCATTACTTCCACGGACATCTTACAGCCATAGAATTTCACACCTTTTTTTCTTGCTCCATTTAAAAAATCTATTAAATGAGGTGCTTTATCCTGATCCATCATTTTTAGTAGCATTTCTTTTCCAACTCCAGCAAAATTCATCTTAGATAATGGTAGTTCCTCTGGTCCTTTGGGTGTCATCATTGAAAACATCTTCTCATATAAGGTTTTATCCTCAGAAGATAACTTTTCCGGATCTCTTAATAACATTAAACCCCAAAAGGCAAAAAACATAGTAACCTCAGCTCCCAGCTCCCTTGCAGAATTAGCCATTATTAATGCTGCTAGAGCCTTATCATATTCTCCACTAAAAAGAACCATATTTACTTTCTTATTAGAAAACTCCTTCTCCTCATTACTTTTAACCATGTTATCAGTATTGTTCATGAATACAACTCCTTTGTATAAAATTAAAATAACTAAAGTTTATTAATGCTATAGCTTTCATAGTAAAGACCTTGCATACATGGTTATTTTAAGTATTTACTAAATTTTTAATACAAAAGTTTAATAACTTTAGTTAAGAAAATAAAAAGTGATAGATTACTGCATAAACAATAATCCATCACTTTTTTCATTTTATAAATTTCTTTTAACTAACCTAATTCCTTTTTACTTATCCATCTAATTAATGAAAATCCCACTATCAATGCTAAAATTGCTGGAACTATATTAAATCCTGCTGGTATTTCTAAAAATACTGGAATTAGTGATCCAAGTACAAAACCTAGTATCATCATATAAGTTTTTCTGGGTTGTTTTTTTAGTAGGTTTTCTATAGTTCTAGCCGTTCCTAAAGTTCCTAGAACTATTCCTAGTCCTATTGGAATTAAAAAGGCTATATTCCTATCATTAACAGCACCTAAGAAAACACCATATAATCCCAAAGCTAGCATCATAAAAGATGCACTTATTCCTGGAAGAATTAACGCAATAGCTATAATTATACCTATAACAAAAAGAAATATGATGCTCAAAAATCCTTTTTGTGTAGCTAAGGCCGTTGTCTGAGTAGGTTCATTAGACATAATAAGTACAATTACAAATCCAATTATCAAAAATAATATATCCTTAATATCTTTTTTACCTTCTGTGGATTTTTTGTATAGCACTGGAACTCCACCAAAAATAACTCCAATAAAAAAGAATCCCATTATTGCTGGATATTTATTTAAAGCATTTTCTAATAGTTTACTGAATAGTACTATTCCCAGTAGTCCGCCTAGACCAACTTGCATTAAGAATAAAGTATTTCCCTTCCAATCCTCGAAAAAGGAACTTATAGAATGTATTAAGTCATCGTAAATTCCTAGGATTACAGCCATGGTTCCTCCACTTACACCAGGAACTAAGGTAGCAATTCCTACAACTATACCCTTAAAAAAGTTAACAAACTTCTCCATTGTATCCTCCTATATTTTCATTTATAAATTTACCTATTTACAGTCATAAGTAAAATTATAACTTCTAAAGGTAACTTTGTAAAATAAGTTTTCCTTAAAATTTTCTTACTAAATCTTAAATTCTGCCTTACTGCCCTTATTTGTTGAGCTTACCTCTAGTCTAGCACCAATTCTTTCCTTTAATTCAGCTACGTGAGAAATAACTCCAACTAACCTACCGTCATTTTGCAGCTCCATTAAACACTCTATTGCATTATCTAGGGATTCTGGATCTAAAGTTCCAAAACCTTCATCTATAAACATAGTATCTAATTGTATGCCTCCTGCATAGCTTTGCACTACATCCGCAAGACCTAAAGCCATAGATAGAGATGCCTTAAAGCTTTCTCCTCCTGATAAGGTTTTTACGTCTCTAGCTTTTCCTGTATAATTATCAAAAACCTCTAAATCTAAACCTTGACCTTTTCTCTTATCCCCAATATCCTGCTTTCTCAAAAGCTCAAACCTGCCTGAAGTCATCTTAGTAAATCTAAGATTTGCAGCAGCTATTATATCTTCGAAATAAGAAGCTAACACATATCTCTCAAAGCTTACTTTCTTTGGATTGTCCCCATTTATAATGTTAGCTAGGTTCCCTACTATCTTGTATTCTCTCTCATCTTTTTCTATTTCCTTGCTGTAAGCTATGCAATTATCTAATATTAATTGATTATTTTTTATTCTAGAGAAGATTTCCTTGGTCTGATTTTCTAAGGATAGTTTTGCTCTATTCTCTTCATTTAACTTTTCCTTTACTTCTGTTAAATCAGCTTTAGCTAGACCTTCTGTTTCCTTTATAGCATTTACATATAGGGCTTTTCCTGCTTCTAGCCTAGAGTTAAATTCGTTTATCTCCTTATCTAATCCTTGAAGTTGTTCTTCTGTAACTCTGCTATTAGAGTAATCCTTATACCCTTCAAAGCCTAAAGCTAAAACTTTTTCTTTAAATACTTCTACAGCTTTATTTTTATCATCCTCTACTTTTATAAGCATTTCTCTTGTGGTGTTAAGTCTTCCTTCTTCTTTATCAAGAATACTTTTTGCTTCATTAAAAGCCCTTTCAGAAACTTCATAAGCAGTTTTAAGAAGTTGTAAGTTCTTGTTTAATGCTTTCTCTTCCTCTTCTAAGTCTTTTAAAGATTTAACCTGACCCTTAAATTCCTTTAATATGCTTTCTAGATTTTCTTTAGCTCCACTAAGAACCCCTTCACCTTCTACTAATTCCTTATTTCTATCTTGAAGTTCCTTTCTTAACTCTACAATGCGGTCCTCTAATTTCACCTTTTCCTTTTGTCTTTCTTCTTCCTCTTTTATTATGTTCTTAAGGTTGTTTAGTTTTAATTTTAATTGTTGTAGCACAATGTCATTATCTCTTAATAATTGTTCTACTACTTTATTTATCTCCATAATATCTTGAGAGGTTTCTTCCATAAAAAGTTCTTTTAAAAGTGGATTTATAGTATTTTCTCTTAAAGAGCTTAAGCCTGCATTAATATGAGTTAACTCATTTAACTTTTTATCTCTTTCACTTCTAAGGATCTCTAAGTTTTCCTTGCTATTCTTTACCCCTTCTTCAGTAACCTCACTATGTTTTACCTCAGCTATCTTTGGATGTTGGGTGGAACCGCACACTGGACAAGGCATTCCCTGCTCTAACTGCTTGGCAAGGATTCCTGCTTGGCTTTTCCTTAAAGTATCTTCTAAGAATTCATAGTTTTCTTTTGCAACTTTAAATTTTTCTTCTAGTTTTTTAAAGCTCTCTATTTCTCTACTATGATCCCCCTTTTCCTTAATCCATTGCTTTATTCCATTGGAAAGCTTAAATAATTTTTCCCCTTTAGCTATACCTTCCATTAAACTTATGTCTACTAATGCTTTTTCTTCTTTAGCCTTATTTATATCTTCAATGGCTTTATTAACTAACTTAAGCTTATTATCACTTTCACTATCTTCAAGTTCTATGGCACTTATTCTTTTTCTTACTTCCTTTACCTTTCCTACTAAAATTTCTACCTTTTTTTTATTATCTTCATACTCTGAAGCCTTAACTTTAAGCCTTTGAATTTCATCTATGCTCTTAATTAAAGAATTTTTTTCCTCTTCTCTCCCTTGCTGCTTTAAAAATTCTTCAGTGGCCTTTTCTAAATCTTTTTTGCAAGTTTGCACCTTTTCTTCAAGGCTCTTTAAGGCTATATCTAATCTCTTAAATTCATTCTTCTTTTCTTCATACTTATCTTCATATACCTTTACAGTAATAGCTTTTCTTCCTCTATCTAACTGAGTTTTTTTCTCTTCAAAGTTTTTTACTTGTTCATTAAGTTTATTTAATTCCTCTTTACACTTTTCTAGATTAATAAACTTCTTATTAGTCTCTTCGCCAAGAGCTATATTCTCATTAATTTTGGCTATTGAGTTATTTATTAAAACTATATTTTCTTCAAGGGTTTTCTCTTCCTTTTTATCCCCTTCTATAAAATCATAAAACTTTGTTATTAATAGTTCTATATTGGGTTTCTCAGCACTAATAAGCCTATATAGCTCCTCATCCTTATCTTTACAGCTAAAGGCTCTTATCTTATTTAATCTATCTCTCTCTACCTGTTCAACTCTACGTCTTAACTTATTTGCTTCTTCCTTTATTTCCTTTTGAATCCTTTCAAAAATCTCAGTTCCAAAGATTTTTCTAAAGATATCTTCCTTTTCCTCACTTTTTGCATTAAGGAGTTTCTTAAACTCTCCCTGTGGTATCATCACTAACTGCTTAAATTGCTCTGTAGTTATGCCTAAAATATTTTCTATCTCTTTTGTTACTTCCTTAGCCCCTGTTATAGTCTTGTCCTTAGATAATCTAAGTTCTGCTGTAGCTTTACTTTCTGTAAATCCTTCGCCCCTTTGTTTTTGCTTTAAATAGCTTGGAGCTCTCTTTATATAATACTCCCTATTCCTTATAGAAAACCAAAGTTCTACCTCTGTTGGGGTATCTGAATCTGCAAAATCGCTTCTTAAAGACCTTCCATCTCTATCACTGCCACTAGGTTCTCCATACAAAGCAAAATTTATAGCATCAAAGATAGTTGTCTTTCCTGCTCCTGTATTTCCTGTGATAACAAACATATTTTTACCCTTAAGATTTCCTTCAAAATCTAACTCTTGCTTTGTAGCATAGGGACCAAATCCATTAATTATGAGCTTTTGAAGCTTCATTATTCCTCACCAACTTTCTCAGCCTTCTCTATAACTTTTTTCATCACTTCAATACCCTCTAAAGTACATTCTTCCTCTGTTATGTCCTGATAAAAACTCTGAAAAAGGCTTAGTTTAGACCTTTCCCTTATATTGGTAGCTACTGTTTTGTTGTTAGCTGCAGCTTTTATTCTTTCCTCCCTTATTAATTCCATCACGTTAGGATACACACTTCTTAGCTTAGCCATAGGATCTAAGAGTTCTCCCTTATCCGTAAGTATTACCTTTATGTAATCTTCTTTATTTGCTGAATTAACTATGTCTAAATTCATTAAACTCTTAAGTTCCCCTGTGATTATTCTAAAATCTCTTCTTGGTTTAAACTCACGAAAACCTATCTCAACTTCCCCTTTGTCATCTATGTTTACAATAGTTATTCCCTTTTTTTGTTTAACCTCTGAGAAAGAATATTTTAAAAGTGAACCTGCATATCTTATCCTGTCACTGCCAACTTTTTGTGGACCATGCAAATGCCCTAGAGCAGTGTAATTAAAAGTATTAAAACATTCTGCATTAATAAGGGCAGTCCCTCCAATACTTAAAGGTTTTTCTGATTCACTTTCTTCAAGGGTTACCGCCACTTCATCATTTTTTATATATGTAACATAACCATGGGCAATAGCTACATTTCTTTCATACCTATTCATTGAATCATTAATTACCCCAACTATCTTTCGCATTGCATCATCATGGTTTTTTATTTCATTATCCTCAAATAAATCTCTAACCACTGCTGGGTCTGCATAGGGAATAGAATAAAAGTTAATAGGCCCATGCTCATCATGAATTGTAATTTTTTCTATATGTTTTTTTAAGTTTCCACTAATATATAAACCACTTTCCTTTAATAATTCACTAGCAAAATCAATTCTTTCATTGCTATCATGATTTCCAGCTAAAGCTATAACAGGAGTGTTTAAATCTCTTACAATTTTGCCTAAAATCCTATTTAATAGTTCTATAGCTTGGACTGGTGGTACAGACCGATCATAAAGATCCCCTGCTATTAACACTACCTGGGGTTTTTCTTCCTCAATTGCCTCATAAAGTTGATTTATTATAAATTCTTGGTCTTCTGTCATATAAAATCCATTTACCAACTTACCAATATGCCAATCTCCTGTGTGAAAAATTTTCATAAATTCTTCCTCCCAATAACTCTAAAAAATCTTTAGCCTGTTAAAAAGACCTTTGTCCCATAAATATATTATATACTTATACTAAGCTTAATTAAATAATCAACAAATTCATCCATTATAATTATTTGCCTGTTAAGCATCTTAAAATAAATAATAAGCATACTGGCTTATTTATTTTTCAAGACGACTTATATGAAAATACCCCAGCCTTTTAGCTGAGGTATTTCTATAATTAAATTTGTAAGTTAGCTTAAAATTATTTACTTTATAAATTTGAAAACAAAATTAAATGCTTTTTAAAGCTATAACTAATATGGATAAACATTAAATTACTCTTGCTCTTTTATTATTTTATTTACTATGTTTACTCTTTCTTCCCCTAATACATTAGCTATTTTTAGTGACATTATACCATCCTTATATACTCTCTCTTTATTAGCTTCAATAAGCTTTTTTAATCTTTCTTTAAGCACCTCATATTCCATTACATCATCTAAGTAAGAATCTACTAAATCCTTTATTGCTGTAGCCAATTCTTTTGGGTTTTTATAGGTTAGTCTCATGATAAACTCCTTTGTTACAATATTTTCTTAAATATTATGCTGATTTTTCAACATTATAATACATTATACCTACTTTCTCTTTAGATTTCTATAGATTTTTTTGTAGGAAGATTTTTCTTTACATAAGAACACAAGTTCGGTAAAATACTATTATTAGTACTTTTATGGGAAGGATTGAGGACAACATGAAGGAATTCAAAGATAGACTTATAATGCATCTTGATTGTAACTCCGCCTATCTTTAGCTGGGAGGCTGTATATAGACTGGAAAATGGCTGCACGGTGGATCTTAGGAATATTTGCTCTGCTGTTGGAGGTGATGAAGCTTCTCGTCATGGAATTATTTTAGCAAAGAGTGAAATTGCCAAAAAAGCAGGGGTTAAAACTGGTGAAACTTTATTTACAGCAAAACAAAAATGTGCCAATGTTGGTGAGAAATTAGTTCTTGTGCCTCCTCACTACCATTTATATCTTCAATGTTCAAATGCAATGATTGAACTTTTGAAGGAATATACTCCACTTATACAACGATATTCTGTTGATGAATGCTTTCTAGAATTTAAAGGGATAGATAAAGATTATTCTGATGCAGTAGATTTAGGCTACAAGATTAAAGAAAGAATTAAAAAAGAACTCGGATTTTGTGTAAGTGTTGGCATATCTACAAATAAGCTTTTAGCTAAAACTTGTAGTGAATTTGGAAAAGACTCTGTCCACACCCTTTATCCCTTTGAAATTAAAGAGAAAATGTGGCCACTCCCAATTGGGGATTTGTTTATGGTAGGGAGGAGCACAAAATCAAAATTAATAAATAACTTTGGCATAAATACCATAGGTGATTTGGCTAATTTTGACCTAGGGCTTTTGAAATATAAGTTAAAAAGCCACGGAGAACTTATTTGGAAATATGCTAATGGCATAGAAGCTTCAGAGGTTAGGAAATCCAACTTTATAGAAATGAAAGGCATGGGAAACTCCACTACTTCTCCTTGGAATATTGAAGATTCTCGAGAAGCTTACCTGTTTATTCTTTCACTTTGCGAAACCCTAGGAATGAGACTGAGAAACTCCCAAAATCTATGTAATTTAGTTTCTCTTTCCTTAAAATACTCTGATTTTAGAGGTTGTAGTAAACAAAGGAAATTGACTTCTCCTACTAATGTTACCTCTTCCCTAGCCGAAATAGCCTTTAAGCTTTTCAAAGAGCTTTGGGATGGTATGCCCATAAGGCATATAGGAGTGTCCGTATCCCACTTATGTAAAGATGAATGTACTCAATTAACCTTCTTTGATGAAAAAAATACAGAAAAGAAGATAAAGTTAGATAAGACTCTAGATGAAATAAGATATAAGTATGGAAATAAAGCAATAGTAAGATCTTGCTTTTTAGAAAGTGGAATAAAGCCAATGATGGGTGGCGTTGGGGATGATTACCCTGTTATGAGTAGCATTTTGTAATGGAGTGATATTTTATGAAGATTGTATCAAAGCCTATAGAAGTAGTTTGTTGGTTTGAAGAAGATGGCTCACCCCATCCTGTTAGATTTAGGATTAGAAATGATGATGATACCAAATGTACCATAAGGATAAATAAAGTAATGTTTACTGATAAAGAAAAGTTTGCAGGTAACCCTATCCTAGTATTTAACTGCCTATCCCTTGTTAATGATTCGGAAAAATTTCTAGAATTAAAATACGAAATTAATACTTGCAGATGGTATCTTTATAAGATTTAATTTAACTTGTTGTGCTAATTTATAATTTTTTATTAACAGGATTACTATTCCATATTCCATGGACATAGTAATCCTTAAAATTAAAAGTATTATAACCTCTCAATTAAAACCTCCATTATGCCTCCACACACCATACCTTCGTCTTCAGCCACCTCTCCTGTCATATCGACTCTTTGAATTTCATATCCACCATTTCTTATAATATGGTGGGCTGTATTAATTACCTCTCCCTCTGCACATCCCCCTCCAATACTGCCTGAGGTCCTTCCATCTGAATAAACCAGCATTTTGGCCCCTGCTTTTCTTGGCACTGATCCCTTAGTTCCAATCACAGTAACCATAGCTCTTGGTTCACTACACTCCTTTGTTAGTTCTTCAATTATATCCCCATTAAATTCTACTATATTGGGTTTACTGGCCTTAGAAACCCCACTTACTACCCTGCTCCTTCTTCTATAGCTAATAAGCTGTGCTAATATAGAAATTGCTATTTCTTCAGGAGTAACTGCATCAATATCTAACCCTATAGGAGCATTCAGCTTATCTAATCTATCTTTTGGGTAACCTTCCCTTAATAGTTCCTCTCTTACAATTTTAATACGCCTTTTTGAGCCTATCATCCCCAAATAAGCTGTATCGTAATTAAGGACTTTCTTAACACATTCCATATCATGTCTATGACCTCTAGTTACAATAACCACAAAAGTTGATGAATTAAGTTTAAACTTATTAAAGCACTTATCAAAGCTTTCACAAATTACCCTTTCTGCCTCAGGAAACCGAGGAGCATTAGCAAAAAATGGCCTATCATCTACCACAGTTACTGAAAAACCAACCTTCGAAGCAAACTCTACTAGTGGCTTTGAGATATGTCCTCCACCTAAAACTATTAGCTTTGGCTCTGGAAAGTAAGGTTCAATTAAAGTAACCCCTGATTCCTTTTCATCTATAACCTGAAGCTCTCCAGTTAAGATTACATTATTAGCTTTTTCTAATAATTCTTCGTTGAAGTTTAGCTTGTCCTTGTTGCATATATCTAAAGCTTCTTCTGTAAGAAGTGTTTGCGTTCTTTTATAATCACTGGCTCCATCACTACAACCCAACTTAGTAATCATAACAGCCTTTTTTCCTTCTTCCAGCAGCTTAAGCAGTCCTTTATACTCACCTGTATTTAAGTTTATCCCCATAATGTTTCCCCCTTTACTTCCACTTTCTGTTCACTAATTAGTCCTATGGCTTTTTAATCTTGTAATATACTTTCAAATTATGATTTGGTATTATAAATTATTACTGTTTGTCCTATTTTAGAATATTCCTACAGATATTTTATATCTAGAAAAATAAAAGGAACTACTCATAATGCATGCATCATGAGATAGCCCCTTCTTTTATTAAGTATTTTTATTAAATATAATAATTTATAGTGTAGTTATCAACTACTTTTCTCTAGAAAGTATACCATCAATAAGCCCATATTCTTTGGCTTCTGCTGAGCTCATAAAATTATCTCTTTCCATATCCTGTTGTAGCTTTTCTTGTGATTGTCCTGTGTTTTCACTATATATTTCAATAAGTCTTTGCTTTGTTTTAAGCATTCTTTCAGCATATATTTTTATATCCGTTGCCTGACCACTTAACCCACCAGAAATTGATGGCTGATGAATCATAATTTCACTATTAGGTAGTGCAAATCTCTTTCCCTTTGTTCCACCAGCTAACAAGAAGGACCCCATACTGGCAGCCATACCTAAACATATGGTAGATACATCTGGCTTCACATATTGCATAGTATCATAAATTGCCAATCCTGCTGTGATTACCCCACCTGGGCTATTAATATAAAAGATTATATCCTTGTCAGGATCTTCAGCTTCTAAAAATAACATTTGAGCTATAATAATACTAGCTGTAGTATCGTTAACTTGATCACCTAAAACTATAATTCTATCCTTTAACAGTCTTGAATAAATATCGTAAACTCTTTCTCCTCTACCTGTTTGTTCTATTACTGTAGGTACATAACTCATTATAATCTCTCCCTTTCACAGCTCTAAACTATGCAGCTTTAGAAATAGGACTTACCACTTTTGTAGTAATCATAGGCTTATAATGTATTTCTGCCTTTTTAAATACTAAAACATTAACCTGAGCTTTTCTAAATTCCCTTGGGGAAACCTTAAACATTCTTTTAAATGCCCTTGAAAAAGCCTCTTGAGAACTAAATTGATATTTTAGTGCTACATCAACTATTTTTTCATTACTTTGAATAAGTTCTTGTGCTGCCTTTGTTAGTCGTCTTTTTCTAACATAGTCCATAACAGTTTCTCCAACTAATTCATGAAAAACTCTATGGAAATGGTACTTAGAAATATATGTTTGACGCGCTAACTCCTCAAGAGAAATTTTTTCATTTAAATTATCTTCAATATAATCTATAGATTGTTGAATTATTTCATTATACTCCATTATAAACCTCCATTTCATCAAGATGCATAATTTAATTATAATGAGATTAAAATTAAATTTCCTGACATTTTTTGCTCACTTAATTTATACCTAAAATAATTAAAAAATTCAACTAGGAGGTTTTAGAGGTTTTTATAGATTTATCATTAAATATTTTCGCCATTAAAAGCTTAGCTCTTGTAAGAAGGAAATTTATTAGGCCATTTTCATATAATGTTATCGCTTCATCAGGATTCCTTCCAATTGCTAAAAAGGTCAAAGTTTTAACCTTCGGAATTATTATAGCTAGGAGAATAAATGCTATTCCCAACTTCATAGTTAATCTTCCTTTCTTAATAAGTTTATGAAATCAAACCTATATGGTATTAAAATCTATATTCATATACTTATTAGACGAAACTTTCCTCTATTTTGTTTCACTTATTTTAAAGTTTATAAAATATTTTTTCTGCTTTTTCCGACATTAATTTACCCCAGGGATTTTTTTCTCTCTATTATATTTTTAATCACAAAAAATCTGTTCAACTTATAAATCTTACAAGTAGGCCTAATCCTTAAAAACATACTTTATTGCCAAAAACCTTAGTTTTTAACGACAAAACCCCATAAATAACTGCGCAAAATTATCTATAGTAAAAGTAACTAATGATAACAAACCACTGGATCTCCTGCCTGAATACTATTAAATATTGCTTCTGCTACACCGTATGGCGTATTTATACATCCATGAGAGCCATCATTTTTGTATATATTCCCTCCGAAACTTGATCTCCAGGTTGCATCATGAATACCGATATCTCCATTAAAAGGCATCCAAAAGGTTACTGGTGCTGCATATCCTGGTCCCCTTAAAACAGCATTCTTTTGCTTATATGTTATCTTATAAAGCCCTGCTGGAGTTGAGTGCTTGCTATCTGCATTTCCTGTAACCACATTTCCATGAGTAATAAGTTTTCCATTTTTATAAAACCACATATGCTGGTTTGTAAGATCAATTTCTACATAAGTATTTCCTATACCATTGCCACTATTCGCTTCTTCATTTTGACTATATATAGGTTTTCTACTTATAGATTTACCTTCTTTTATAATCTTAATTAACTCTTGAGTTTCTTTAGTTCTATTAATAGATACCCCATAATATCCTCCACTAACTTTAACTATTCGTCCAGAGGAGGTTTTAAAATCCCTTGGCTTACCTAAAGTATCATAAGTATTTCCAAGCTTATTTACATAACTTTTCACCTTTTCTTCATCAAAGCTAACATTGAAATTTTCATCAATTTTAAGCCAATTATTTATAGTAGCTCCATTTAAAACTTCTTTACCTTCTGTAAAGTTATAAGTAACTGTGACACCTATATATTTATTAAGTGAAGCTTGTGCCTCTATAATCTCTTTAGAAGCTGAAGTATATTTTGGGTTTTCATAACAATTAATCTCTTCTAAGCTTAACACCTGTTTTTCATCTAAGATTGCACTTACTATTTGCTCATACAGTATATCTCTATTAATTTTATTTCCCTTAACTTCCTTTATAATTTCATAGCCCTCATCTGTTCTTTTTAAGCTAGCACTTTTAGGTTCAACTACCTTTGCCTTATCAAAGTAACTTAGTTTGTCTACAGACTCCTTTAAAAGTTTTTCGTCAAAAGAAAACATATCAGATATCTGAAAATCTGTCTTATTAAAAACTCCAACAATCCATTTAAATGGATTCTGGCTATCTATTAACTCCTGAACCTTATCCTGTGAATTATATTTTATCCCCATTTCTGAAGCAGAAATTTCTTCTTTAATACCATCTCTTCCTTCTAGTGTTAAGGTATATTTTTCAGTATTCGCTGCCAGCTCTTCATTTACTTCCTCTACAGTCTTTCCTGAGACAGCAACGGCATTAATTGAGGTTCCAAAATAGAAATGGTCCATAAAATAAGTTGAAACTCCTAAATATATTAGAAGTAAGCTTGCAACTGAAATTACACTCCACTTCATGATTTTCTTTTTTCTAATACGTCTCTTCTTTATGTCATCATTATCCTCTATATTTTCATTTTCATCTATTTCATTATTTTCTTCTTTGATATCACTATTTTTTTTAATGCTATTATGTTCTTCTTGAAAAACACTTTTCTTTTCATAATTAAAAGTTTCATCCCCAATAGCATTCAATTGTTCTATATTTATATCTTCATATTCCATATTACAATCTGTTTCTATATCATCACTATTTTCTTCAATAATGTCATGTTCTTCTTGAAAAATATTTTTCTCCTCATGATTAATAGTTTCATCTCCAGTAGCATTGAATTCTTCTATATTTATATCTTCACATTCTATATTGGAATCTATTTCTACATCTTCACTTTTTTCTTCACTACTGTTATGTTCTTCTTGGAGAATATCTTTCTCCTCATGATTAATACTTTCATCCTCAACAGCATTTAATTCTTCTATATTTATATCTTCACATTCTATATTGGAATCTATTTTTATATCTTCACTTTCTTCTTCACTACTGTTAAGTTCTTCTTGGAGAATATCTTTCTCCTCATGATTAATACTTTCATCCTCAACAGCATTTAATTTTTCTATATTTATATCTTCACCTTCTATATTGGAATCTATTTTTATATCTTCACTTTTCTCTTCAATGCAACCTTCTACCCCATGCATGGTTTCTTCTATTACATTTATAACCTCTTCCTCCACCTGCTGAAGTTGTTCTTTTTCATTAATATCCTTTTCTTGTCCAATAACCTTACTCAGTTCCTCATCAACTCTTATTTGTTTATCCATAAACTAAGCCCCCCTGAATTATTATTCCATACTTAAATTCAACCCTCTATAATATGTATCAACTTTCCTGCCGTTGCTAAAATATATTAAGAAGTAAGCATAATAATTCCTTAAAAATATATAATGTTTCAATTTCTATATAAAACTTATTCACTAAGGTAGTAATGCTAACAAAATATTATTTTTAGAATATATTAATTCTGGCTAGTTCTTTGACAAATATGGTAGATTTTTTAAAGCTAATAGCAACTTTATATTTTCTTCAAATAAAAATTTCAGTAGGTTTTACTAGCCTACTGAATTTTTATTTCTGCATTTTATAGGGAATCAAATTTAGAGCTTACCTTATATTTTATCTTAGAGAGTTACCTAGAAGCTTTTAGTAGTTATAAACCTTTAGGAAGTTTTTAATTCTACTAATAACCTCCTGTCGCACTCGCGCCGGTTCCAAACATTCACATTTATCCCCAAAACTAAGCAAAAGGTTATATCCAAAATCATCTTCTATAAATGGAAAATTAACAATGAATTTATTATCTTCATAGGGCTGGATGTTTTCTTCTCCGCAGTGTTCCACCATTTTCTCTATCAGGGATTCATGGACTATAAGTTTAATGGTTATAATATTTTTTTCTATATAGCCCCATGAACCTAATGTTTTGGCATGAAATTCTCGGGGAATAAATGTGTCTTCAAGAATTTCAAGTGTTGAAATACGAGATAGTTTAAAAGTACGGAAATCCTGTCTTAAATCACAGTACCCTTGTAAGTACCAATGTGATTCTTTTAATACCAGCCTATAAGGTTCAATCCTTCGATTACTTCTTTTACCGCTACTCTTTGAATATTCAAAGGATAAGACTTTTTTATCATTCAATGCTTTTTTAATTTTTTCAAGATTTGGCTGCAGGTTCTTATTTCCTATCCATGGCGTAAGGTCGATAGTAATTTGGCTTGATTTTAATTCAATATCTCTAATCTGCTCATCTGGAACTAACCCCTTTACTTTTGCAAGAGTATTAATTATTTCATCGTTAGTTATTGCATTAGAGATGCTTCCAAGACCAATTAAAAGTGTTTCGATATCTGAGGTGGTAAAAAGCTTCTTATCAATTTTATATTCTTCCATAATTCCAATGCCACCATTAATCCCAGGATAAGTAATTATTGGTATTCCTGCAGAATTTATGGTTTCTATATCTCTATATATAGTTCTGGGACTAACTTCAAACATTTCAGCAAGCTTAGTTGCACTAATTTTTTTACGTTGGAGCAATACCATAATAATGGAGATTAGCCTATCTATTTTCAAATTTCATCAATCCTTTTTCTTTTTTACTTATCATATAAATATGACATACTGTTGTCAAGGTTCTATGTTAGAATAAGTTTGTATTAAGCAAGGAGCCTTAGTACTAATGAAATAACTTATAAAAGGAGAATAAAAAATGGAATTAATAAAAGAATTCAACAGAGTTATAGATGAAACTAATAGAATTGCTTTAGCAACTTGTGTAGGTAATGTACCTAATGTTAGAGTGGTAAACTTTTGTAATAATCCTGAAAATAAAGGTGTTATCTATTTTTCATCTTTTAGAGGTAATCCAAAGACCTTAGAACTTTCACAAAACAATGTAGTAGCCTTTACAACAGTTCCCGCTTCAATTGAAAACAGTGAACATATTAGAGTTAAGAATGCTACAGTTAAAAAAAGCGATTTGACAATCTTTGATTTAAAAGCTGAATTTATAAAAAAACTTCCAAGCTATGAAATGCTAATAGCACAGGCAGGGGAAATGTTAGATGTTTATGAGATTAGCTTTAATGAAGCCTCTGTAGTTTTAGACCTTGGCAAGGGTGGTAAAATAAATTTATAAAAGTCCTGCCTTAATTTAGGTGCCATAAATTCAAAGATTTCTTATAATTAAACTTTAATTACAAAAATAATAGAATGAGAATCCTTTAATTAAGGATTCTCATTCTATTATTCATTGAATAATGAACAAGTTCATTATTTAATGCAACTTTGGAAGTAGCTTTAAACTAAACAAAGGTGTCTTTGTGAACAAACTACGTTTGTTATAACAAAATAATTTACCTAGGCTAATTATCTGCCACCTTAGACTTGCTAGCATTTTCTATATGCACTAACAACTTTTCCAAAAGATACTTCTCATTTATGTCATTGTCCTTTTTTTCTAATTCAACATAATCCCCTTCTGTTGCTATAGTAATTATTTCTGCATTATTTATTAAATAGTTAAAAACACACATATCTACAGGATTGATAGCTTTTTTAGTATGGAAACAATCTAAATCAATGTCTAAAATAAACTTCTTATTTATTCTATTCTCCATAAAAAAATCAGGTATAAACTTATTCATCTGATTTAATTTAAACAGTAGTTCCTCATCCTCTATTACCTTATTATATACCTGAATTTGACACTCCTCGTCATGTAAGCTTTTATCACACTTACTGGTGCAACAGGGGTCTATATAGTATATCTTGCTATTGCCATAATCTCTACAAATACCTGCACTGAGGAGACTAAACACAACTGCCTCTGATATCATCCCTGTTTGCAAAGAAAAATCTATATGTTCATCATTGCAAAGTTTTTCTAATGCTGCACTTATTGAACTTGGTTTATTTATATCTGTTTCTGCTATCAATTCATCACTTACTTTTTTCCACTCTAATCCAGCAACCTTATGGGAATGCCTGCAAAATGCACTACGAGTGTCCATATGGTGGTCAAAAGTTAATAATACTGGCGCAGTTTCATTGTTAGAAGCGTATTCTGACCATGGAATTATAACTTCATGATGATTAGCTACAATATAAATTTTCTTTTCTCCTATTACTTTCTCAGTTACTTTATCTGTTTTCAACTATAAGCACTCCTTTAAAAAACACCCCTAAATTTTCATAATATCTAAGATACCATATTCTTAATAAAAGGAAAAGGGTTCTTTAGTAAGGGAGTACTCCAGCATTAGCACATATATAAATTATCTTTCTCTTCTTTTTCCATGCTGTCCTTTACCTTCTTTAGGTAGATCATTAACTATAGCCTTAACACTTTTACCACCTGCATTTATTAAAGCATTGGCTACTCCTTCTTTTATACCCATGGAAGAATAAGTCGCTCCAGACACCACCTCTACCTCTGCACTTTGATTTTTTATAATATTAGAAGTTACAATGCTGTAAGCTCTATTAAACCATTTAGCATCATCATTATTTTTTGTTACCTCTATCTGAGTAATTTGCTGGTTTTTCACAGTTACTTCAACTGTGATCTGTCCTCTAAAGCCTGTACCAGTTCCCTCATAGACTCCATCTGCTATACCTGCTGCATCTCCATAGCCTGCAGCGGCTTCACCAGTTATGGCAGTTGAAACTGGAATTGAATTATCCCTTGCCAACATAGCCATGATAGAATTTGAGTTTACTCCAGTGTACACCACCAACAAGAAAGTCATGGCAGCAATGGCTAATACTACTTTCTTAGTTATATTCTTACCTGGTATTACACCAACCTTTAAAGTGTTTTTCACAGGACAGGCTGCTACACACTCCATACAGTTTATACATTGTAAGGATCGCACTTGTCCATGAGACGCTACATCAATATTCATAGGACAAACACCGTTACATTTACTACACCCCACACAAGTTTCTTCATTTCTTATAATAGTTAGGGGTCTTAGAGTACCGAATCCCCCTAACTTTGCCCCTTCAATACAAAAATAATTACAGAAGGGTCTTTCAAACACCATTGATGCAGCAAGGAATATAAAAATCACACTCCACCCTATTATGGTCAGTGCATTACCTCCTAAGAAAGTAGTAAAATTCCCGCGAGGATCTAAGGTCATAAGGGTAAAAATATAATCTGCACTTACTAGTATTGTGATAAATAATAGGATATATCTCAATGGTACGAAAATCTTTTTTAGTTTTGTTGGCATTTTATACTTCTTTATTCCTAGCTTATGTCCAAGGGTTGCAAATACATCCTGCAATGTACCAAAAGGGCAAATCCATCCACAAAATACAGGTCCTAAGATTAAAGTTATCCCCAATAAAATTGAATTTGCTATAGGATAGTTGATAAGTAACCCTAGGATAGTGGCTAAAAATCCTAAGGCTTGTACAGCATAACGTATATATCTAATGTTTTGTTCTTTCTTCTTCATAATATTTACCTTCAGCTCCTTTTAAGTATTACGTAAATAACTTATTACAGTTATAATTATATTTGGTCATTCTTAAATGAAGCTTAAATTCTAAAATCAAATTTATTTCTTGAAGATGCCTTAATCACTTGCAGAGGTTTTTATTGCACTTTATACTATATTAGGTGATGTATTTTTTGCTTAAATACATAAATAATCATACTTTGATATAATTTATTCTCAGTTACTGAGGCACTATTTAACTATTAGAAGAATAGCTACTTGCTATGTAACTCAGATTTTAAAAAATGATTTTTATTAGTATTCATATTTTTGGAGAAACAACTTCTTCCGATAAATTACTTGCTGTTGAAGTTCTTTCTCTCTGGTAAACTCATGAAATTTAAGGGGGACTTATGAAAAAGAAAGATATACTAGAATTAAAAAGACGTTTTAAAAAAGCCGAATGTACCTTTACTAAAATGTGTGGCTGTTATGTAGACGGAGAGAAAAACATTGTATTAAGGATTAAAGAAACTTTTTTAAACTTAAGAGATGAAGAATTCTTTAAATATTTAGAGATTGCTAAAAAAACCTTATCGGGTACTGTGGGTAATAATCTTTTAGAACTTAACTTTCCACTTGATGAAGAAAATATAAATAGTAGACAACTTTCTCTATTCGAACTTAAAAATAGTAAACTAAAAAATGATGGACTTCTTGATAACTTTTATAATTTAATCATAGACAGTTACGACTATGCAGGCAATTTTCTAATACTTATTTTTCACGATGCTTATGATGTTATTACAAGAACTACGGATAATTCAAAATTAGATGAATCAGAAGAAGTATATGAGTACCTATTATGTGCAATATGTCCAGTATCTCTTACTGAGCCAGGTCTTGGATACTTTGAAGATGAAAATCGAATTGGTGCAAGAATTAGAGATTGGGTAGTTGGCCAACCTGAAGTAGGCTTTATCTTCCCAGCTTTCACAGATCGGAGCACTGATGTTAACTCTATTATGTACTACACAAAAAACGCAAAAGCTCCCCATCCAGAATTAATGGAAAAAGCTTTAGGCTGTAGTTCAAAACAAACTGCTACTGAGCAGAAGGAAGCCTTCACTGCTATTATCCGTGAAGCCCTTGGGGATGATGAAAATAAATCTGAAGGTTTATTCATGGAAATTCAAGAAACCCTTAATAATATAGTGGAGGAGCATAATACCATTAATGGTAAAGATGCTGAGCCTATAATTTTGACTAATGATAGTATTCAGGATATTTTAATTGAAAGCGGGCTTTCTGAAGAAATCACTGCAAAAATTGAAAAATCCTATACAGAAGAATTTGGTGATGCTCCTCCTGTAGTAGAGCATTTAATAGATAAAAAAGTGCTTGCAGCTAACGAACAAAGAAAAAAAGAAGAAAAACTTCATAAGAAAATACAAATACTTGAGGAAATACTTGAGGAAACAAAACAAGAAAATGCGGTAGACTCAGAAAAGGAATCAGCTTTAGAAACAGACACTGATGAACTGTTAGAAATAGCTTCTTCTGATAACTCAGAAGAAAACACTGACTCTGCCTCTGAAGTAGAAACTGCTACTACTGCTGAAAACTATGATATTGTACTTAAGGTAAAGCCTGAAAAAGTACCTCAAATAAGATCTGAAATAATCGAAGGTAAAAAGTGTATTATTATTCCTGTGGAAGATAATGAACAAGCTAATGTAAATGGTATTACTGCAGAACTTTAGCCCTTAAGACACATGGATTCTTACAAATGTTCTTATCTAAAACCTGAAAAATCTCAAGGAAGCTATTTTAGTCTTATTAAGTGTTTTGAAAATAAAAAAGTAAGATTTCTATTAAAAGCCTAGGTTAAAATCTATATTAAGCTTTCATGAAATGCTCCACTCACCTACGCTCTCACTTCATGATCAAGGAAGGCTAAGAGGTTAGGGAACTTCTTGTGCATTAGGTTAAATAAGAAAAAACTTAAATAACCCAGGAAAATCTAATCGCTAGATTTTCCTGGGTTTTATGGTATCACAAAATTTTCACATCTACTTTATAAAATAAGCTAACCACCTAAAAAATCTTCCTATATTTTTAAAAGAAACTATATTGCACACTGCTTCGGTGAGCTTTCCAAACTTTCTATAAAATAAGTTAAATGCTAGAAAGGGAATCCATTGTTCTTTAGCTTTTGGTAGTCTCTTTATTATATTTTTAAAGGTGTATACTTCTTTATATATCCATAGATAGCCATTATATAATTCCTCTGCTGTGATATTCTTAGGTTTATATACCACATGAGCAGTGTTATAATTTGATAAATTATAATCTACAATTCTATTTTCCTCTAATAGTGATGAGTATAACTTTGTACCAGGATATGGAGTTAGGATATGTGACGTTACAGTTTCTATCTTGTTTTTAACTATCCATTCTAATGTATTCTTAAACACAGAGCCATCATCTTCATCTAACCCAAAAACAAAACTTGCATTTATCATTATTCCCCTTTTATGAATTTCACCTACAAGTTTTTCATATCTGTTTACACTATTTTGCACCTTATGGACACTATCTATGGATTTACTATTTATACTTTCAAAACCTATAAATAGGCTTTGACAACCAGAATCCTTCATTTCATCTAATAACTTCGGCATGTCCACTATATTAGAAGTAACCGCTGCATTCCACTTTAGGTTAAGTGGTTTTATTTCCTCCAGCAATTTTTTTGTCCATTTAGGATTTCCAATAAAATTATCATCAATAAACATTATATGTCTTGTTTTTAATGCCTTTATATCTTTAATTATCTCCTCTATGGGTCTATTGATATAAGTTTTAAGTGTATCTTTGCAACTATTATAGCAAAAATCACATTTAAAAGGACATCCTCTGCTTGTACTAATTATATTAGTATATAAGTACTTTTTATTATCAATACTCCCATAACTAGGTGATATTATTTCCTCACCAGAAATACCTTCCATATCATAATATATCTTCTTAAGTGAATTATTTTCTTTATCCTTAAGTATTTTCCACCAAACTCTCTCAGCCATTCCAACACATATTACATCGAAACTATCAGAAGTTCCCTCTGGATCCGCTGTAATATGTATGCCTCCAGCAACTACTGTTATTCCTCGTTTTTGAAACTCCCTTGCTATCTCCACTGCTCTATTCATAACATCTACAGTAACAGTTATTGCTACTAGATCCACAGATTCATTAAAGTTTATGCTTTCAATATTTTCATTCTCAATAATAACTTCATGGTCTTTAGGTGTAAGATTTGCTATTGTTAACAAAGCTAAGGAAGGAGACATTCTTGTTTTTAACTTTGTGTCCATAGGCCTTGGTAGCATTGCAGGTTGAATTAACTTAATCTTCATATATTACCTCACCAAATAAACTTTACTCACCCTTTAACTAACTAGCTTTCAGTTTTCCCCTCTGATTTATGTGTCATTTCTATATTCTAAAATATCGCCTGGCTGACAGTCCAAAGCTTTGCATATTGCCTCTAAAGTTGAGAATCTAATGGCCTTAGCCTTTCCATTTTTTAATATAGAGAGATTTGCCATAGTTATTCCAACCTTTTCTGTAAGTTCTGTGACGCTCATTTTCCTTTTAGCTAGCATCACATCAATATTAATTATAATTGCCATACTGCTTCCCTCCTGTACTCCTAATTCTGCCTTAAACAATTGTTAATTGTTTAGCCTTACACAGTTAAATCATTTTCTGATTTAATATCAATAGCTTCTTTTAAAAGCCTTTGAAGAACAGCAGCGAATACTGCAATCACAACTGATGCAAAAATAATGATAATCGGAAACCCTACAAGCCCTGGGGCGTCGTCTGCTTCCGCTATAGGATATAAAAATGGTGCAAGTGCTGCAAATATAATGCTGATTGTATTTGCACAGTATTTTATATTCTTTAAAGCCTTTACAGATAATTCCGAGAAAGCTTTATTCTTATCAATATAGCTTAAAAGTTTTAAAGCCTGATAAAGAGCAAAGAAATAGGTTATTGCCGCTATATAAACCCCCATTATAATAGAAAAATGTAAATAGTTTATAAACCCAGGCACCCAAAATATACATAACCCAAGAACCGGAATCCCAATAAGAATAACAACTATCTTTAAGAAAATTGTTGAATATCGTTTCATAAAAAGCACCTCTTTTTTGATTAATAATTATAAAGTGGCATCTCGTATTACTATTAATCTTTTTCTTTTAATTTATATATAGAATATCACACCATTTATCGTTTATCAATAAGTTTTTATTGATTTTTGCTATATAAGGTTAATTAAAAAAAGATGACTTCCTTTTAATAAGAAATCATCTCAATATTAATATGTTGTTCCATTTCAACAAAACTTCTTTTAACTCTATCTGTATTCACCTTTATAAAATTGCTAACTTAAATTTCTATTGGCTGATTGTACTTTCACTTCTATTTTTGCTCCTGTTTCTTCGTTTATTACTGCTACCTTTGCCACAGCAAGGTTAACTAGAGAAGCTACAGCTGCAAAAAAGAATATATACTGAGGCCCAAAGGCAGTCCAAATAATTCCTCCTATATATGCACATATTATTGATACAATATGATCCATACTCATACCAAAAGACAAAGTAGGCGTAATTTCAGATTCGTCCACTGCTATAGAGCGAAGATAAATTGTTTTTATCATACTCATCTGCATAGACATACGATCAAGTATAATTAATACAAAGGTTAAAATAACAGGTATACCTACCTTACTAAGAACTCCTGTTGAAAATCCCGATGCTAAAAATCCATAGGCAACATATACCACTATAAAGGATATGGCATCAACATAAAGCATCTTTCTTATACCATATCTGTCAAGCCATCTCCCCAGTGCAGGAATAAAAAATATACCTATAAAGGATCCTATTATACCCAAAATTGCAATAGTATCAGCCTTCTTACTTAAAAGATCAATAAGTACCCAAGGGCCATAAACTGCCATTATCTGCTTTTGCACTCCTGTCATTATTGCTAAAATATAATAATATTTGTACTCCTTACGAAATATAAACTTTAGTTTTCTTTCTTCCTTAATTGGAACCTTTACAATTTTGTTCATATAAAGAAGCAATATAAAGACTACTACAAAAATCACTGCTGCAATAAGAAATATAATCTTTACAGGTGCTGTTAAACTAAAGAATCCAGTCCTAAACCCAACAAATACCGCAACACTAGCAAGCATACTAAAAGCTGTGCTAACTCCCTTGTAGCGACCCATTCTCTTTCCTACTTCTTCATCCTTTATAAGAGACATTCCTATGCCATCAGATAAGGGGAAAAATAAATGCATCCCCATAGAATTGATGAAAAGAAATATACACATTACTGCAAAAGGGGGAGTTAAAAATCCCAAAAATAAAAGTCCTATAGCACTTAACAGCTGTGCAATGATTGCAATACGCACATCCCCTAAAAATGACAGTAATGAAATTACTACAATTGAAATTATTCCAGGTAATTCTCTAGGAAATTCAATTAGTCCTCTTTGAAAAGCATTTACATTATAAGCTTCCTTAAAGTAATTTGAAAAAACCCCATCACTAAGTCCAAGGCCAAGAGCCGTTAACGCCAATATTAAAAAATAAAGTGTAACTTCCTTTTTCCCCTTCTTAATCGTTCCCATTTTCATTATACATTCCCCCAAAATAAGTTTTGTTTACTAATACCGCTCTTATAATCATATATGCAAAGTATTGATGAATGCAATGGATATATTAATTTCAATGAACAAATAACTTAAAAGCCCAGAAAAATCTAAAAGTTAGATTTTCCTGGGCTTTATAACTCTGGCAATCACAGCCTACTAATCATTAATACTTTTATTTATAATTGAGCTTTCAAAAGATGAAGTTTCTTCCTTTTCTCTTTTGTCCTCTTTCTTTATCAAAATATCTAAAGTGTGAGCACTAGCCCCTAATAAATCTGGTCTTTCACAAGTGGAGAAATGGTATTCAAGGAAAAGCTTAAAGGTTTCTTCATCCATATCATTTATGATAGGGCGCATATAATTAGCTGGTCCATCTACTGCAATTATTTTTAACCTTTCTATTTCAGCTTCTTCATTAATCTTATTAATATCTTCAATTCTTACATAATCATATAAGTCTTCTGGCTCTGATATAACATGAAAATCTTTGCTTAGTTTGCCTTTTTCAATAGATGTACGGATATTATTTTCCTTAAATCCATAAGTTAACACGCTGTATTCATTCATGCAATAAGCTACTAAGATAATCCCACCAACCTTTGTTACTCTTTTAGCCTCTTCTAGAGCTTTCACCTTGTCCTCAAATTTGTACAAATGATACATAGGTCCAAACACTAAGGTAATATTAAAAGAATTTTCCTCAAATCTTGATAAATCTAGGGCAGTTCCTTGCATTGCTTTCACTGCACTTCCCTTTGATTTTAAAATTCCTAGATTATGCTTCACAAGTTCAATGGCTGTAACATCGTAGCCTTCATTGGCTAATTGTACAGAATACCTTCCTGTACCTGCCCCAACATCTAAGACTTTTGGGTTGTCATAATTTTCTAGATACTGATGAATATATTTCATTGAAGTTAAGAACTCTACTTGTGCATATTTTCTTGTTAACCTTTTATCTTCACAGAACTTATTATAATATTTCTCTAATTCTATTGTCATATGTTTATATACCTCACCCAATTGTTATAGTATAAATTAATTAATCGAAAGCTTGTCCTTAAATATTATACTATAGATTTAGGTTAGGATAAACCTTCTCCTGCACTTGTAATTATTACCTTAGGCATTTGAGAGTAAATAACAAGTCAAAATAGACAAGCATACTGACTTATTTATTTTTGAAATACCTTATCAAAGGGTTATTACTTTTCCTATAAAATCTCCCCGTGTTTCTCGTAACTACCTACCTTAGATATTGCATTGTTTTCATCAACAAATACAACCTTAGGTTTATGAGTTTTTGCTTCCTCATTATGAAGCCCACAGTAACACATTATAATAATCTTATCTCCCTTTTGAACGCATCTTGCTGCAGCCCCATTTAGGCAAATAACTCCACTTCCAGCTTCCCCTGCAATAACATAAGTCTCAAATCTTTCACCATTATCTATGTCTGCTATTGCGACCTGCTCGTATTCTAAAATTCCTGCTGCATCCATTAAATCTTTATCTATGGTTATGCTTCCTACATAATTTAATTCTGCCTGAGTAACTGTTGCTCTATGAATCTTTGATTTCAACATATTAATTATCATGATGTATCTACCTTACACTTCAAAGATAAAATTGTCAATCAATCTAGTTTTACCTATAAACACAGCTATAGCTACTAACACACTTTTATCAATTGTTGCTACTTCCGCAAGAGATAAACTATCAACTACATTAACATAATCAATCCTTGCTAAAGGTTCCGTGCTAAGGCTTTCGATAATTATTGCTTTTATCTTTTCTCCACTTCTCTCACCTTTATAAAGAGCCTCTTTAGCACTATTTAAGCTTTTACTTAATACAAGAGCTGCTTTTCTCTCTTCTGTATTTAGATATGTGTTCCTTGAGCTCATAGCAAGGCCATCAATTTCTCTAACTATAGGACATGGCACTATTTCTACTGGTATATCTAAGTCTCTTACCACTCTCTTTATTACAGCCAGTTGCTGTGCATCCTTTTCCCCAAAGTAAGCTTTATCAGGCAATACAATATTAAACAACTTTGTTACAACGGTGCAAACTCCTCTAAAATGACCTGGCCTTTTAGCGCCACATAACCCTTCAGTTATTCCATTCATATCTACATAGGTTGAAAAATCCCCTAAATACATTTCTTCATTAGAAGGATTAAAAATTAAATCTCCACCAGCAGCTTCAACAATTTTTCCATCTCTTTCTAGGTCTCTTGGATAACTTGAAAAGTCTTCTTTTGGACCAAATTGAATAGGATTTACAAATATACTTACTACTACCTTGTGATTTTCTTTACTTGCCATTTCTACCAAGGAACCGTGACCTTCATGCAAATACCCCATAGTAGGAACAAATCCTACTGAAAGACCTTGTTTTCTCCACTGTTTAACTATATCTCTAACCTCTTTTACACTATGAACTATCTTCATGGTTTTATCCCCTTTACTAATATAGTTTTTCTAATACTTCTTCATCTATTTTAAATTCATGCTCCTTTGCGGGAAAGGACCCAGCTTTTACTTCTTCAATATATTGTTTAAAAGCTTCTCTCATATGATATCCTACATCAGAGAACTGCTTAACAAATTTAGGCTTAAAGCCTGAAAACATGCCAAGCATATCCTGATATACAAGGATTTGACCATCGCAACCTTTTCCGGCTCCTATTCCTATTGTGGGTATGCTTACTCTTCTTGTAATAAGTTCTGCAAGCTTAGCAGGAACACATTCTAATACTATAGCAAAGGCCCCTGCCTCTTCTAATATCTGCGCCTCTTCAATAAGTTTTCTAGCAGCATCCTCACTTTTCCCTTGAACCTTAAAACCTCCAAAGGCATTCACTGATTGAGGGGTTAGACCCAAATGTCCCATTACAGGTATTGAAGCTTTAACTATTGCACTTACCTGCTCAGCTACAGCTGCCCCACCTTCTAGTTTAACAGCATTTGCATTTCCTTCTTTTATAAGTCTTCCTGCATTACACACTGCATCATAAATAGAGGTTTGGTAAGACATAAAGGGCATATCTCCAACAATAAGAGCATTTTTTGCCCCTCTTGCTACTGCCTTGGTATGATGAATCATATCCTCCATAGTAACACTTAAGGTATCCTCATATCCAAGGCATACCATTCCAAGTGAATCACCAACGAGAATACCATTTACCTCTGATTCATCTATAAGCTTAGCCATTGAGTAATCATAGGCTGTAAGCATTGTGAGTTTTTCACCTTTAGTTTTTGCTTCTTTAAAAGTCATCACTGTATTTTTCATATCAACTATTCCCCCAAATATTCATCTAATTTACCATAATCCCTGTTTGGATTCTTTTCTTTAGCTAGGCTCAATATTTCCTTTGATAAATCCTTATAGGTACCTACGTGCTCTGCAGGCATTGAGTTGACGTGGTTTTTAATAGTATTAAGGTCTCCTCTTTCCACAGGACCTGTTAAGGCTTCAGTTAAACCTAAACTACGTATATTGTTTATGTTGTAGTTTATGAGAGGATATAAGGCCTCAATTGCCTCTTTTTCCTCAAAGCCGTACTCCTTTAAATATCCACTGGCTCTACTAATAAGCCCGCAAAAAATATTGCTTACTGTTACAGAAGCTAAGTGATAAAGAGCTTTGTCCTGAGTTTTTATAGGGAGGATATTGTTTCCTAAAGACTTAAAAATCCCTATAAGCTCCTTCATATATTTTTCATGACCTTCAATTGTGAACCAAGCCTCCTTAAGAGACTTATAACTTTCATATTTATGTGAAACGGGAAATATGGGATGAATGGAATAAGCATATGCATCAGACTTTTCAATATGAGAAAAAATGTTTGAAGAAAGGGAACCGCTGGTATGACAAATAGCCTTCCCCCGAATATTAAATTCTTTAATTTTTAACCAAATGTTATATATTTCATCGTCAGGTGTAGTTATAAATAAAATATCACTATGATTTATTAAATCACCTATATTTAAGAAATGCCTCGTACCTACAAATACTGAAGCTTCCTTTGAAGAATCCGGATTTTTACTGTAATATCCAGAAACCTCTAATCCCTTCTCAGCAAAATACTTGCCCAGGGAAAAACCAACCTTTCCAGCACCAATAAAACCAATTCTAATAGATATCACCTCTTTTAAATAATGACGAAGTTCATTTTATTCAACAATTTTGGAAGGAGATTTTATTTCCACCTTAAACTTGTTTAATCACTAATGAGTATGGGAAAATTACACTTCCAAAGTGTCGTTAAAGTTATGATGATACCTGAAATGAAATATATACCTAAAATATTTAAACTCAAAGTCTGGTGCAGCTCTTCCGATGCTACCCATAGAACAAATTTAACATAACTGTTATATAGTGTAAAGGAATTATATTTCACTGAATCCACAAGGATTATTTGAAACAATTTCGGAACTTTGCAAATTTGATTGTATTATACTGTTAATTGAGGATGGATAAATTATGTTTAAAAATAATTTTATAGCACTTCTTCCAAGTCTCTCAACGGGGTTATCAATAAAAAGAAACAAGATTTATATGAGTATATAAACCTTGGCTTTCCAATAATACTTTGTATTGTACTATCTAAAATTCAACTATAAGCACATCATATTCTTCAACTTTATAAAATCCAACCTTCTCGGCTATTTTAACGGAACCTAAATTCCTGGTCCAACTATCCCAATAGGGTTCTAGATTTCTTGTAGCACATTCCTTAAGAAAGTTTGCAGCAAGAACTGCTCCAACACCTTTCCTTTGTTCTGTTTCAATAGTCTCAATGCCTATTCCACAGTAATTTCTACTTACAAGTTCAGCAGTACACCATGATATTAATTTTCTACCATGAGCAGCACAATATCCAAACCCATTTTTAATAAACCCCTCAATACTCCCCCACATTCCCAATACCTCTTCTTTTAGTAATTCAAAATTCTCTAAGCTACTATCCTTAAGCACTTCTTCATTAATAGGCTTAATTTCATATGAGAAACTGTCTGGAGTTTTATAATGAATATTTGATATATCACATTTATACAAAGCTCTTCTATCTTGGCGAACCTTCAAATCATAAAATACATCTAGTAATGCACTTTTCCATAAGTCCGATGTATAGGAAATTTTAATATAGTCATAGAATTCTTTTTTCAAGTCTTCAGTTAATATATACTCTTTAATGTATTCGATGCACCGAGTATATTCTTCATGCGCAGTAGTATCACCGCCAACATATATTACAAAATTTCCTTTATCAAAAATTACATATAACTCAGGACTTATTAAGCTATTCAAGTATATTTCTCCAGGTGTATTTCCTTCAATAATTGGCTGAAAAACAAACTTCTTACTACTTGAACTAAATATATTTTTTACTATTTCAAAATCACTATCTATTTTATACATGGTATTCTCCCCTTAACTTAAAACTAACTATTTTGGAATATTATGTATTAAGCTTTATAAATAGTATATACTATGAAATCCATTAGTACAAAAAATAAAAGGAAAAGAGCAAAGCTTATTATTTTAAAATATAAAGACCTCACTCCCAGAAATTCAAGATACTCAGATATGCAGTTATTATTGAAAGGATATTTTATAATAAATTTAGAAATATATAGGAAAAACCTCCAAACTGATGGCTTATTTAACATCAGTTTGGAGGTTGACATGAAAGGCTTTCTAAAAAATAAGTTCTCCTGGTTTATAGCCCTCTGGTAATTCTTCTTCAGTTAAAAATTTGAAACTGTCATCACGTAGTATTGGTAAAAATGCCTCGTATGGCATCTTTGGAAACTCACAGCCATAACTACTAGCTCCAAACCACTTACCTTCTTTGCTGCTCAAGTTTAAATCCCTAGCAAACTTTGTATGGTTTGAACAATCATGAACTACTAAATCCCATTTTTCTTCATCAGCTATTTTCATAAACTTTAGAGTTAATTCTCTACTCCAAGTTGGAGATATATAGCCGTGTCTAGCGATATACATGTTTTCTCCATAGTAATTGTCTATGTTATTCTCATTTAAATGTAATTCTGCACAATTTATAAAATCAAGATTTGTATCTAAGATTGCCTGCTTTTTCTTAAAGAATACTTCGAAAAATTCAGGAGTCATTGGAGTTTCAATTCCTACGTTTTTAATATATTTCTTTGCTATTCCAATGTTTTCAATAACCTTATCTGAACACTTAGAAGCACCTAAGTTAAAACGTATCTCGTCAAGGCCAGCTTCTCCTAATGCTTTTAAAGTCTCCTCTGTAGCTAAAATTCCATTTGTATATAAATGTTGATGAATCCCTGCATCCTTAAACTTCTTTATTACGGAATAGTATTTTTCGATTTCCATGAATGGCTCTAAATAAACATAGGAAATACCAGTAGGTTTCTTGTAGGTAGAAAGAAGTAAATCAATATCTTTCTCATAAAATTTTGTACCACCAATTTCCCACATACCTTCCCCAACTGGAGGAATATCATCTAGTTCCCCATAATTGTAACAGAACTTACATTCAATGTTACATTTATTGGTTTTTCTAATTGCACTTAAGCCAGTGCCCATTAGACAAGACCCACACCCCTTTGGGAATTTGCTTTCATTCCCTACAAAATAAGTTCTATTCTTCAAAGTTTTTAAGCCTTTAATTTCTGACATTAATTTATCATTTCTATGATCAATGGCTTCCTCAATTTGCGCAAAGGTAGAGTAAATGATTTCTTTTTGTTTTGTCATCAGTTCCTCTTCTTCAGGCAACATTGAAAAAAATTCAAACCATAACAACGCATCTTTCTTTGAAATTTTCATAATGTATCCTCCTCTAATTATCCTCCTGAAGACTCAATCTAAGTCTTCTTGTTACACTTATTAATGAAATTACTGTCTCCACATACATTGTATAGAAAATATAACTCACAAAAGTTCAATTAATTATAACACTTTTTATATTAAAAAAAACTAAGAATATAAACCCATATTGATAAGTCTATAAAAAATTTAACCCATTAGTAAAAACCCAGGACAAAACTGTCCTGGGTTTCAATTATATATGTGAAGGCAGGTTGAATCCATTCTATAATAACTTATACTAACTTCCCTTACCCTGTTAGGACTATTTAAAACTTGAGAACCTTCTTCAAAATTCCAAAGCTTTTTCTTACTCAATCTAAAAACACCAATTAAACTTACTAATATAAAAACTGTACTCAAACTGTTTCTTATTACAGTTCTATTCAAAATAATCTCCTGTAAATTCCACAATCACTGCATTTTCTACACCATCAATTTCTGAAAGAGTTGTAACAAAAGCTGTGTTATCACCATTTAGGCGTACTTCATAGGTAAGCTCAGTATATCCCTTAGAGGTTGTCTTATTTTTTAAAACTTTATTGATACCTTCAATTTCTCTCATGACAGCCTTCCCAGCTTCATTTTCATATTTTACAATGAAAATATAAACTCTTTTTCTGCTTCTTACATTTACTAATAAAATATAGATTATAGCAATAAAAATAGTTCCAAGTAATGAAATTATATATAATCCAGCCCCACAGGTTACCCCTACAGCCACTGTCCAAAATAAGAAACCCACATCCAGTGGATCTTTTACAGCAGTTCTGTAACGTACTATAGAAAGAGCACCAACCATACCTAGTGATAATACTACATTAGAGCTTATTACAATAACAATAAAGCAAGTTACCATACTTGTTAGTACAAGTAAAATATTAAAATTGTTGTTATAGATAACTCCTTTAAAAAATTTTCTATAGACAAAATAAACAATCATTCCACAGATAAAAGCTGCTAACATGGACATGATGAATCCACCTATAGTGAGATTTCCTGTTTCCTGTAAAAACCCCTTTTTAAATATATCAGAAAAATTATTCATCTAAGTTGTATCCTCCTCTTCTCTTCTCTACACATCACATATTTTGATATAGCGCATTTGTCTGTCATTGCTGTCTTCAAAATACTCATAACATGGGTTGGCAAAAAATCATCAAACTTTATTTCCATCACCATAATCTCTTCTTTAAGTACTTTTCTTGTGATATAGTCTTTAGCAAACATATCGTAATTACCTATAGATGAAGATATATCCTTATCAAAGGTAATTCTTACATTTCCAGTAGGTAGAACATAGGCTTCCCTCATATATTCTACTACTACCTTTGGCTTCATCAATCTAGTTTTATTGTATGCCAGAAGTTCTTTACATACTTGCTCTTTTCTATGTCCTAAAAACTCATAATTGCCAGATAAAATACAGTCATATTCAGCTCTGGTAAGAGCTGCACTGGTTTTTGAGATAAATTCATCATATTTTTTCTTACATTCTAATCTTATATAATTATCTTCTAAATTATAACAGCGAATTCTAAACTTCTTCCTAAACCTAATTCCTGATTGTTTCTCTTCAAGGGCAGATTGATACATATCATCAAAATATAAGCTACTAACTAAGTACCCCTCTTCCCTTTTCATATTAGAATCTGTGAAAATCACCGTTTTAAGACGATTTCTCAGGGTATGATAAACACTTTTATTGATATAATACTTCATTTCATGTCTAAGTGTATGTCCTTGGTACTGCATTAAACCACCTACTTAATCTTAATTTCTAAAAGACCATTTACATTGTATCCTTTAACCTCTGTAATCATAGTTTCAAATCTTTCCATACTAAGCTGTTCCCGTCCCATACTATCTAATGCTGTTACCCTTAGATAATATGTTCCCGGTGCTAATTTATTATTTAAAGTATATTTTGTTTCAGCAATGTTTTTTTCTTCTAGAACTTTACTTTCCATATTGTAATCGTTAAATATCTGTACATTATAGGTTACAGGTAGTCCTTCATAAGAATAAGCTGGTTCCCAGCTTAAAACAACTGAGTCTCCATTTTGTTGTGGCTGTGCTATATACATTGGTGATGGATATTTTATAGCTTCCTTAAAAGCTTCATAATTGGTTAAAATACCATCATATAGTTTGTCTAAATACTGAGAATACTCTTTAGGATTCATTTCATCTAGAAGCCCTATGTCTGGATACTGAGTAATGGTTTTTTCTAAAACTGGTTTATAGCTATTTACTAGCTCAGTAACTTTCTCTCTAGTAATCTGATATTTTAAGAGTTCATCCATCTTATCTTTAATTTTTTCTATACTTCCTTCTAATTTAAAATAACGTCTATGCAATATTGACTGATTTAACTTTTGAATTCCCTTTAAGGATGGTGGTAATTTCATTAAACTACTTTCATGGTCACCAAAGCGAAGAGTACCATCAAAGTCCCAAGGTACAAAATACCATGTGTTAGAGTTATCTGGATTATAAATAATAAAGTTATGATTAATGGTGTCGTTATTCCCCATAAGCAAGTTAAAGGCTAACCAAGTTAAATAGTTATCTTCATTAAAATACTTCTTAAATACTTCTCCAAAATCCCTACTTTCATCATTAACAGCCTTTAACATCTCTAATAACTGTTTATGACTATTTGCTTCTCTAATAGTAAGTACCGTCTCAAAGGCTTCTTTATTGTAATTAGGATCCTCTACATCTTTTAACACATCACTTTTTTCAAAACTAAAATCTCTAGCTTTATACATAGATGCATTACTACTTAAGCCTCTAGCTTCTAGATAGGTTTTATTTGGTTGTTCAATTTCAGTATATAATCCATAATACTTAAACTCTTGCTTATCCTTTGGCACAGATGTATCTCTAATCCAAACCCGCATAAAATAAGTTCTATAACTTATAATATTATCAACAGAAGCTAATAAGTCTGTTTGAAGTTTTGTTGCAATCTTTGTAATATCCTCGGAATGCTTATTAATATTAAGGTTTCTTTGTCCAAAAAAACTTTTAGCCTCATCATCAAGCTTTACTTTATAACTTTTATAAGTATCTCCTCTTGATGAGTTACCACGGACACGAATAGTTGCATTTTTACTATCTAAGGCTGTCAGTGGATCTAAAGTTTCTCCTTCCTTTAAAATCTGAACATTACAATTTAATTCTGGATTGTAAGTGTGATCCCTTGATGCATGCATTCCAAAAGCAGAAAAATCAATGATTTCTCCGTCTAAGGCCTTCGTTGGAAAAACACTAATATAAACATCATGTATATTTGTATTGGGAGCATTAGAATAAATACTCTTATCTTCTCTAATAGGAATGCCATTCATAGAGCTACTATCAATATTCCATTCCTCCAGACTTGTTTCTTGTGTTTTTATTGCTTCTTCTTTAGGGATTATATCCTTAAAATATAAAATTCCAAATAAAATCACTGCAACTAATATAATTATCCCTAGTACTCCATTATTACTTTTATCAGATTTATTCACACGCTTTAACCTCCATTGATTTTATCTTTATTTGCATAAAAGAAACATATTTAAACTTTTTAATCTTTTCTTCAATAAAATATAAGTAATAACCCATCCAATAATTCCTCCAATTAATAAAGGAAGAGTATAGAAGGGCTTTCCAATGACAGAAAAAATCAATGATAGTACTGCTGTTAAACTTAAAAATATAACAGGCCCTATGGCTGCAAAGGTATGGTCTTCAAAGTAGTAAAGGAAAATAACTGTAAAATACATGCAAAAGGTACAATACAATCCCATACTTAGAATCATAAACATATTAAGAGATTGAGCACTTATACCTAAATAAGGGAAAAATACATTGGCAAGGCATATAAGTACAACTACTATAATTAATTGAACTTCATAAACATAAAACAATTGAAGCCTTATGATATTAATCATATTCTCTCTTTCTTTTTCAATAACTGAATAAGCACCATTGTTTAGCGCTGAAAGATAAGCCACATACTTATCAAAAAACTCTGTTTCAACTTTTACTACAAATATAACTAAAGCAGGCATATTCACAACAATTGCCATGAACATAGCCATATCATACTCAGGAGCTGTTCTAAAAATACTCACCTGAGTGCTCATATCAGAGAAAACCCAGTAGATTATAGTTGAAATATAAAATCCTAGCATATATGAAAATCCACTTAGCACTAACTTAGGGAACCTTTTGAAATATAATAGAAAAGAAAAATAGTTATTACTTGGTTTACCAAAAGCTTTTATACAGAAATATACAAGCAGTATATTGGCAAGAAAGAATCCAACTGATAATGCTATATAGGCAGCAAACACAATTTCTACATTAAATGCTTTATATAATAATAAAAATGTTGGAATTGTTACAACTAAACTTATTAAATAACTTATTGTTACTTCCTTGTATTCTTTTAAAGCTGATACATAAGTAATTAAATTATAGGTGTTTGTGGCAAGTACTCCTAGCCAGTAATATACAATTAAAAACCTAATTGGGATTTTATCATTGAAATACATTCCTAAACAAAGTGCAAAAATAATTATCCCTGATACAATACTTCCCATGGCAAGAACACCAAACATAGATGCACAAATATCAGCTTCTTTTTTTACAAAAATACAATCAGAAATATATCTAGATAATATAGTGTTAAATAAAGAAGATACTAATATAGCAACTAAAAAAATATAGGTAAAAGAGGAAATAAAGAACATACTCCTTAGCTCTTCAATTTCAAAATGATCCATGAGAAACTTTAATGTTAATAAAAGTATGGCAAATAATACTGAAGGTCCAATGGTTGTCATAGTTGCGTAGATACTTCCCCATACATTAGCTGCTAGTGTTTTTCTTTCATATATTTTTCTAAGTTCAAATCCTATTCCTGCCACTTATGTCCACCTCCTAATTTTTCATACATTTTACTATATTCTTTAAGAAATGCATCCTTTCTATAGTAAGTTTCTACTCTTTTTTGTCCAACAAGGCCCATTCTTTTTCTTTCCTTTGGATGTCTTATGCAGTATATAATTGCTTCTGCTATAGCTTCACTATTCATTACAGAGGTAATTATTCCAGCTCTCCCAAGTTTATCTCCTTCTTCACCTTCTAAAAGCCCTTTGCAATCTCCAACATTAGTAGCCACAACTGGTATCCCAGCAGCCATGGCTTCCAAAATAGCTAGTGGCTGCCCCTCACTTATACTAGATAAAAGTAGAAGATTAATCTCTGGAAGATACTCTTTAACATTCACCTGACCTAAAAACTCAATATCATTAATGTTTAAGTCTTCAATCATCTTTCTGCATTCCTCATAATACTCTGGATTCTCTTCGCGGTTTCCCATAAGATATAGTTTAGCTTCTGGCACTCTTTCCTTCACAATATCAAAAGCTAGAATCATTGTTTTTACATCTTTAATAGGTACTACTCGAAGTACAGCTGCTATATTAAATTTATTTGATTCTAGCCTATTATAGGATTTTAAGTTCAAGAAATCTTCAGGATTTATTCCATTAGGAATGATACAAATTTTTTCCTTTGGGCATCCCAGCTCTATCTGTAACATTTTATTTACTTCAAATAAACTAGTTACATTAGTGGCTTGATTATATGCAATGTAAGAAAGTTTTTTAAAAAACTCAATCCATAGCTCTTTAAAATCTCCCTCCACCCAATTAGAACGAATGATATCTTCTTCCCTCTCACGGGTATAAATTCCATGTTCTGATATAAGTAGTGGGTTCTTTGTTACATAAGAGGCACAACTTCCAAGTATTCCTGCATATCCTGTAGATACGCAATGATAAATATCTGCCTTAGGTATATCCTCCGATAAGATATGCATAAGCGGAAAATACATACCACGAATATTCCAAAGAAAATGTTGAAATATTTTTTTAGATTGCTGCCTTTTATATTCCTGAAGGCAGATTTCATAGAAAGCTTCACTCATAAGCACATCTGTTAGATACTTCCTATGCCTTTTCATAAATTTTAAAGTTTTTTCCCAATGAATCTCATTGGCTACTCCAACAACAAGATTCTTTAAAGTTTCCTTTTCATCTATTGATAAAGAAACCTTTTTATATTTATGAGAAAACTGCTCCTCACCAAGATAAATTGTAGAAATCTCTTTCACATTGTCTGGAACTTTATATTTGTACTCTGACATTTCTTTTTTATTAGTTGCTATAGCCCAAATAACAAATTCTATATCTGAAAAATGATTACAAAGCATCTGTATCCAGCTAGAAACTCCCCCAGGTACATATGGATAACAGCCTTCACATATAATGCATATACGCATAGCATTACCTCTCTTTCAACTCTATAACTGCATGCTCATTTGCCAACTTTAAAAGATAATATCCATTGTCAATCTTTTCAAAAGAAAGCCCCTCAGCACTTTCAATTTCACCATTTGTCTTATAGAAGAAAGTCTGTCCATTTATAAATTTGCTACAGTCTATTTCAATGCGATTTCCTTCTTTTCTCCACCCAAACTCCATATTTACATAACTCTTAACTTTACTCCTCATCTGTGAAAGAGTTTTTCCCTCTAAATAAGAAGCTGGCTTTAATACCTTTTCTTCAAATAATCCAATTTGTTTTTTATATTTATCCCAAGATGGGATATTTTCATCTTCAGCTATTAATGTATTAATATCAAACACATGAGATATCATTCCATAAGAAGCTATAACTGACGTAATCTCAAGAAGATTGCCTTCCTCTAGTGTATTTCCAAAGGTGGCTGCTGGAAATACACTGTAGGAAGAGCCACTATTAAATCTTTTATTACTCTCACTAGAACCTAAATGTCCTCTTATATTTTTTATTTTTACATTAGGTATATTTATGATATTCCGGCTTAATTTATCAGACATCATTACTAGTCCATTAACATCATATCTTGGAAAAACTTCATTAAAGCTTTCTAAAAAGTCTTTATTTAAGTAGATTTTATTTTCATCCTCACAGTTAGACCCATAAACAAGCTCTCCCTGGTGCTGAAGTGCTGATTTACCTATTGTGCTAAACAAACTATCATTAATAGCTGGAAAACTTTTATCCTTGGAAGATTCAATTAATACTGAAGAAGTATAAGGAATATTTTGTCTTAAGGAAATTCCAAGAAAAACTGGCCATACAGTATCCCTAACAAAAGCTTCAGTATTTCTACCATATAACTTCATGGATATTTTATCGTTAATATAAGTTACCATTGGAAAGTTATCCAAAAACACACCTGTACTTCCAACTATAGGATATATGAAATCATCCATTATAGCTCCAATAGCTCCTGTTAATATTCCAGAGCAATTTATATCTGCCATAAAGGTTCCATTAATTAGAAAAGATTTTCCTTTTTCATATCCATAACTATATAAAATTGGAACTTTCTTATTGGCATCCTCTACATAAACCTCTGCATCATTTTTTATTGATATCCATATTGAAGCATTATATCCATCATAATTCATCTCTTCATATTGAATTGGGAATAATTCTTTTGCAAAGCTCAGTTTGTTATAGTTTTCTTTAATAGTTTTTTCCTTAATACCTAAAAAAGGATATAAGTATGATTCTTCATTTCCTTCAGCTAGTCCACCAGCAAAAATTACTTTTCCACCACCAATGATAAATTGTCCCAAGGTCTTTAAGTCTATATAGTTACTAACTATGTCATCACAAAATATAAGAACAGTATTTTTATTTAAGTCTTTAGTTTCTATTTTATTTTTTTCTTCATAGAAAAGTTTCAAATCTGACATTATTAAACATGTATTTCTATATATCTCTTTATAAATTTCTTTGTTATTACTTCCTGTAATAAGAAATTTAGGCTCATTTTCTTTAGTTATGCTTATTTCTTTACTTAAGGGTTCTTCTTCTACAGCTTTATTATAAATTTCATTTTTTTTTGTTTTTTCTTCATTGATGTTATAAATCATGAATATACTGCTTACAGTTATAACAAGAAGAATTACATATAACAGCCTCTTAACTGATAACATCTTCTTCACCCTTTGAAATCCAGTATCTTAACTTTTCAAGTCCATCTACTGAAAGTCTAACTGCTTTATCTTCTTCTAGCTGACGAATACATCTATAAAATTTTTCTTTATCCTTACATTGAAAATACATTTTAAGTATCATCATATAACTTTCTTCACACTTAGCTGCTTCACGATTATCAACCCAAAACTTCTCAGCTTTTTCATAAGATTTATCTTCTATTAAATAAGTAAGATAAGTTTTATATTCTTTAGTTTTTATAATTCCTTCTTTACTTTCCATTTGACCTTCTAAAATTTCACAGTACTTTTTCTTATATAACTTTTTCTCTTTAAGTGAAAGTACATGGCTTTCAATAAGCTCTTCAAGTATTTCCATAATCTCATGAAAAACCTCTATAGAATTGCACTCCTCTTCATATCTTTCAAGCACTTCATTCCACCTTTGTTGATGCATACGATACACTTCCATTTTTGCAGCTGCTATATAGTGAGCTGACTCAGAATCCTCATCATTTTCCGCTGCAAGTAAAGCTCTATAATTGTTAAATATATCCTTCTTAAGCTGACTTAATAAAAGGGTTCTTTTTTCTGTATTAGTGCTTACTACCATAGCATCTTCTACAGGTACTACATTTAATTCTCCCTGTAAGTAGGGTCTTTCTTGTGATCTTTCAAAATCAAATCTTTTTACAAGGGATTCTCTATCATATTTATATTCATAAATAATTTTTTCTAAGATTCTTGGAACATAATAAATTAAATATCCTAACCCTGGAAGACAAATAAAAAATAAAGCCATCCATGCAACTTGTTTCTTCTTTAGTTTCAATATAAACCAAAGCACAGAAAGCATTAGATTTAAAAGGAGTAATGTCAATATTAACTTATCCATATTAATCACCTATACCTTCATAACTTCTAACTAGCTCTCCCTTAACACCCTTTTCTTCTAGCCTTTTTAAAACAATTTTATAGTCTTCTTCTGAAGTATTATTAAGCAATATATATACTGCACCCTCATGATCTGTTCCAAAATAATCTGTCATTCTAACACAAGCTGATGCCCTTTCATATATGTCCTCTAAGGTTCTTGAATTGCCTAACTTAATTATGCAGTATTCAGCCAGTTGCTTATCCTCCTTCTCCTGTGCCAGTAGAACAATTCCTTTGAATTCCTTACTATTTAATATGTCTGTATTTTTAATATATCTTTGTCCACGTGTATAATTTTCATATTCAATTGCACGTACAACAGATTCAGTAATTAATAAAGCTAAAGTTCTAAGAAGATTAATGTGGTACAAAGTTTGGCTTTCAAACTCTAAAGCTTTAATTAAAATAACTGCTATAGATTTTCCTTCATGAGAAATTGGCACTACTACTGCTGGTTCTTTATTCCATACATTTCCTTGATATAATTCTCCTCTTTGTATAGCAGTCTTAATTTTAGGATAATTATCTAAGTTCCATGACTTACCACTTATTTTTGACTCTTCATTTAAAGCATTTACAAGTCTTAAATAAGAGCTATTTTTGTTTACCTTATAAACTGCCACACTTCTAGTATTAATCATCTCTGATATAACGTTAAGAATTTCCATAAATATACGCTCTGGCTGGAGAACCATTAGCCTATTTACAACTGAATACAATTTAGGTAATCCTGATTTTGAATCTAAGATTCTCTTTTCATATTCCATCTTTATAGCTACATTTTCTTTATTAATATCTTTTAATTCTTCATATTCAGATTTCACCATTTTTAAGTTTCTTTGACTTTCCCCAAGATTTTCTTTTAGCATATCTGAAGTATAACTAGTGCAAATACCAAAAAACACAAATTCAACAATCATAAGAACTGATTCTGCATAAGAGTAAAAGTTAGTCATTTCAAATATACTAATATTTTGCATAAATAAATAACCACAACTAGCTAAAATAACAGCTATAGCACTTTGACGTATACCCATGAATAAGGATATAAGTACCACATATATCAAAAGCCAATGAACTTTTGAAAATAAGGTATGAGAATCACATATATAATACAGTAGGAAAAATATAATAAATACTATACCATTCTCTATGGTTCTTCTAATTGCTGGAGGCATTTTTTTCTTTTCTTTCTTAGGAGCTTTAATCCTATCTTCCGAATAAATAATTTTCTTCTCCTTAAGTAAACTTGTTAAATTTCTAAAGTCTGTCCATTCTAGTTCTTTATGGATTTTTTCATTACTGACATCTCTTGTCCTAGAATTACCTTCTGACTCTATATCTGCTTCAATGCTAAAGCTTTCAGCTAGTAACTGTAACAATTCTGCTTTAGAAACCTTAAAGTCTCCTGAAACATTATAAACTCCATGATTTCCTGATTCCATTACACGTTTTATAGCATCTACATAATCCGAAACATGTATCGGCTGGAAAATTTCATCTTTTTCAATGTTAATCTTTGATTGCAATTTTAATTCTCTAATCAAACTACTTAAAAAATCCATGCTTTTATCACTGCATTTTTCACTATAAACCTCTGTCCCTCTAAGAACTATGCTCTGAAACTTATATTTCTCCTTATATAAAGAAACCATTGACTCTCCCTGTGCATACATAAGACCTTTACTAGTATCAGGTATAATTTTATTATCTTCAGCTATGACTCCACACTGGGCTCCATATACTTCGTAAGAAGAAAGATAGATAAACTTTTTAACATTATACTTTGCACATTGTTCTAAAACATTATTTAAGGTAATAAGATACTTTCCTTTGCTTCCACTGCTAGGGATATTCATATAGTCAATACCTGCAAATACAACAATGTCAGGTAGAACAGAAGAAAAAACTATTTCTGTCATATCTGCTTTTCCAGATAACTTATAGTACTTATATTTTATAGTCTTAGAAATTTTTCCTGAAAACTTGTTATCTGACAGTAAGTACACATCATAGCCTTCCTTCCCCATTCTCTCAATAAATGATTTCCCTAATTCATCGTCCCCTCCAACATACATGACCTTCATCCATAAGATCCCCCTTCCTAAAAATAAATTTTCCCATAATAAAAACCGGCTAATTTATTTATATTAGCCGGTTGTACCATTAACTTAACAACTTTCAGGTACCCAAATAAAAAAGTTGCATCATCGTTTCTAATTATATTTTTATATATTTTTCACCTGTTGTTTCTTAATATGAAAATGATAAATTTACTGGTTGTGCTAGTAAATGAACTAGAATTAATTACATATATAAAAGCCCTAGCATGTCATGTTACTCTATTATTGAAAAACGCCAATTCAACAATGATAATGGAAAACATAAATGCTAGAGCTTAATAATTACTATAATACAGCAATAAATAATCTTAAGGACTTTACTATTGTCACTTTTGTTACAATTGGTGATACTTATCAATTGTAACTCCAGCATGTATTAAAAGTTGAAAAATTTTATTAATACAACAGGTTAAACTGTAAATTTCTTTGTACTTAATTAAAATTTAGTATACTTTATATTAAATGTATATGCTGGTATTTATTTTATATTCCTTTAAGTAAGTTGTTTCTTTTTTGCCCGTAGGCATCATTTTTTTTGCCGTAAAAGTCTTAAATATGTTTCCATAAAAATTGACTACCTTCCCCCTGTATATCAGTAGCCTCTACTTCAATGGAACTCTTAACTTACTTAACTGCTCTAAGGAGTAATTTAATTTCTACAATTAGTGGTGATTTTAGAATGCAACCCCTTGGTGTTGCTTTAGCAAATTGTATCTGCTATCATATAATCTATAAAAACAGTAAAAATATATTGTAAAATGAGGGAAGAGAATGAGTGTAGATCAAACTTTGGATGAAAAAGAAATTAAACATCAGCGTCGTCCTCGCTATAAAGGAACTCATCCTAAGAATTTTAAGGAAAAATACAAGGAACTGAATCCAGAGAAATATGCTGATGATATTGAAAAAATTATTAAAAAGGGCAACACTCCTGCAGGTATGCATATTTCCATTTGTGTTAAGGAAATATTAGATTTTCTACAAATCACCCCTGGACAAATTGGACTAGATGCAACACTAGGTTATGGTGGTCATACCTTAGAAATGCTTAAGTGTTTGGATTCAAAAGGGCGCTTGTATTCACTTGATGTAGATCCTATTGAATTACCAAAGACTAAAGAGCGTTTAGAAAAACTAGGTTATGGTCCAGAAATTTTAGAGATTAAGCAAATGAACTTTGCCAAAATAGATGAGGTTATCTCAAAACCAGAGGCTTTTAATTTTGTATTGGCAGATTTAGGGGTTTCTTCTATGCAAATAGACAATCCTGAAAGAGGGTTTACCTTTAAGGCTGAAGGGCCTTTAGACTTAAGACTTAATCCCAAAATGGGTATCTCTGCAGCAGATCTTCTAAAAGAATTGAACCTATTTGAAATAGAAGATATGCTCATAGAAAATTCTGATGAGCCTCACGCTGCTGTAATTGCTCGTGCTATTCTTTCTAGTATAAAAAAAGGAATTGATATAACTACAACCACACAACTTAGAAATATCATCAAAGATAATCTAAAGTATGTTCCAAAAATCAAAGAAGATGATATTAAAAAGTCCTGCCAAAGGACCTTTCAAGCATTACGAATTAATGTAAATAAAGAATTTGAAGTTTTAGATGAGTTTTTAGAAAAACTTCCTAATGTCCTTGCTAAGGGTGGTCGTGTTGCTATACTTACATTCCATTCAGGAGAAGATCGCCGCGTGAAAAAATCCTTCCAGCACTTTTTCCGCGAAGGCATTTATTCTGAAATAGCTAAGGAACCTATTCGCCCATCAGCTGAAGAATGTAATGTTAACAGTCGTGCACGTTCTGCTAAATTACGTTGGGCAATAAAAGCATAAGAAAAGTTAAAGACCCACGACAAAATTGTCGTGGGTCTTGTTGGTGTAGGCGAAGCGTGGTGGGTGAAATCCACTGCTTCATAACTCCCTTCAAATCTCTTTTTTGTTGTATAAATAATTCAGATTAGTTATTGTTAATAATTGTTCTATTATTAATAATTTCTTTATATTTATTAGCAAGTTTATTCCATTGATCTTCATCCCAATTTATATCTATAGTATTCAAAAATGGATGATACTTACTAGGTGTATCAATAAAATACGAATTATTTTTATAATTAGGGAATAATTCTAGTACAGTTTTTTGCATAATATATATTACATCAACTGGTATTGGAGCAAATTTTGTAAACAATATAAATAACGTATTTATATAAAATAAATTTAAAAATTCTAGCTCTATTTCACTATGAAAAGTATCAAATACACCTTTTTCTTTATATGCATCTAATTTCATAACTTCAATTTTCAAGCGGTCTAAATGATGGGGTGCATTTACACTCTGGACTGTAGAACCTGGATTTATACAATAGTGATATAAATTTTCTTTTAATATATAAACGCTAGTTACATATAGCTTTATCATGGAATACCAATAATTATCTTCATATTTTAACTGTTCTGGAAAGAAAATTTGATTATCTGTAATTAATGATTTACGATAGAGTTTACTCACAACTCCACCACCCAAATCTAAATTTAAAAAATCTTTTCTTTCTTCATTTGTATTAATTTTCAAAAAAATATCCTCTCCATTAGCTGTTTCTATTGACTTTCCATTTCTATAATCTTGAACAAAGCAACAACCAGCAAAATCACAATTATATTCTTTAATTTTTGAATATAATTTTTCGTACATATCACACTCTATCCAATCATCAGAATCAACAAACCCAATATAATCAGCAGTTGCATATTGCATTCCAATATTTTTCGCAGTACCTTGCTTTCCATTTTTAAGTGAATTAATAACAAGAATATTATTAGGATATGCCTTTTCAATTTCTAATAACATAGATAATGTCGAATCTGTAGAAGCATCATTAACAAAAATTAATTCTAAATCTTCTATACCTATAGTTTGGTCTACTAATGATTTAGCACATCTCTCAATATATTTTTCTACATTATAACATGGTATTATAATACTTATCTTTGGTTTCATTGTATCCCCCCTAAATAATATTATACCCTACTTTACAATTAGATGAACTATATTATCCATTGATATAATTAGGGCTTTCATTAGTGAATGCAAGGCGTGACCTTTAATATCCACTAAACTAGATTTTAAACAACTAAGATATCTTTACTCTTTAAAGTATCAAGTCATTCTGATTATTTAAACCACTGTTTTGACCAGTGGTCTTCTTTGTATTTATAATTTGTTTTTCCTTTATCATCTACAAAAACAACAGTATTATCTTCTATGTTAGTATTATAAACTGTTGCATTTATACCAATAGAAACATTTTTACCTATTGAGCAATCCCCTACTATTGATGAATTAGGAAGTAAAGACACATTATGTCCTATTTTAGGATAAATACCTTTGTGTGCACCCACGGTACAACCTTGCGTAGCTATAAAATAATTTGAATATTTCCCCTTCCCTAGTACCGTTCCAACAGTATGCAAGAGTAAAAAAATCTCTGGTAATTCAGTATCATACATACAACTAAAACCATTTAGACTTTTATTCATATAAAATAACTTATTACACACATTAAGGTCACCCTTGCTTTTCCAAATTGTATTAGATAAAAACCATAGAAACATTGTGTATTGATCTGAATGCAAGTGATTGAAATACGAAACTGTATCTTTACAATAATTGCTGTTTTTTATATTTTTAAAACAATTTTCTAATCTTTCAATTGTTGTACTAAACTCTTTTTTATACTCTAATATACTACCTGAGTTACCATCTGGAAATAGATTATACATCTGCCTATTAACATAATTTATTAATTCATCAATTTCTAAGGATAAAACCATTTACTTACCTCTTTCTTGAAATATATGTGTTTATTAAATCCCTTATTAAATAGTCTGTTTCACATGGCATAAAATTAAATTCACTTTTTATTTTTCCAATTTCTATCTTAGGAAATTTAATTGTGGTAGCACTTTCTGAAATTTTCACATTACACTTAGTTATTTCTTTTAATATACTTATGATAGCTCCATTGCTTATGTTTTTACCTGATGCAACATTATAAATGCCACTGTTACCTTTATGCCCTAATCTTAATAACATATTTACTACATCCTCTATCCCTATGTAATCCTTTTCTGAATCTAATGTTGTATTCAGTATTATCTCCTTTTTCTCAATTGCATCTTTAATTATTGAATAAATAAAATTATTAGATGTAAAATCGTCACCACAAACATTGGAAATTCGTGCTACCTTAACATTATCTTTGCCTGAATTCAGGCATAATGATTCTCCTAGTAACTTAGAAACATTAAATATATCATCTAAATTATGTGGATTTACACTTAAAGCAACATCTTCACTCCCACGAGTTGAATTAAAATATACCCTAGTTGAGGAAATATACACAAAAGATTCAAAACTACTATATCTTAAAACTTTAGATAGATAATTTACATGAGCATCTACTGTATCATAAGGTCGTTCCCTAAAATCAGAAGTTACACCTGCACAATAAATCACCTTGCCTAAGTTTTTTTCATATATGCTCTCGTCATTCTTTTCAGGAATGAAGAACTCAATTTTATTTTCATTTAACTTTTTTACAATATTACCACCAATGAATCCTCTTCCTCCGAATATTGTGTACATGTTATTCCCTCTCTCCTATTTTTCTTGCCGGACTGCCAACACAAATTGAATATTCAGGCACTTCTCCATTTACTAAAGAATTCGCTCCAATCACCGCACCTTTCTTTATTATACTTCCATCTAGAACAACACAGTTTGCTCCTATCCAAACATCGTCTTCAATAATAATTCCACCCTTGCTTTCTTTAAACCTTTGCATCTTTATCGTTTTGTTTTTTACTTTATACTCATGATTTGTAGGTGCTAATGTGCAATTGGGTCCAATTAATACGTCCTCACCTATCTCCACTCCATTTCCCGTGTAAATTACAGTACAAGAGTTTATATAGGAATTCTTACCAATATGCACATCTCCAACACCACCAACAGGTTTTATTTTTACAAAAGAATCAATATGGACTCCTTCATTAATTATAATGTTAGTGCCTTTCACTGAATCTTCTATATCAGCCATCTTTGCTATTACTGCATCTTTTGAAATAATTATCATAAATCTACATCTCACTTTACTTTAAAAGATTGAAAGCTATTATCCTTATCAGATATACTTATGATAGGTAACGGCCATTCTATACCAAAGGTAGTATCATTCCACTTAATCCCTGCAGCATGTTCAGCATGATAAGATTCTGACATCTGATAAAAAACCTCTGAATTTTCTTCTATTGTTTGAAATCCATGAGCAAACCCTTCTGGAATATAAAGAGCTTTTCTATTTTCGGCAGTAATTTCAACTCCAATCCACTTCATAAAAGTTTCAGAATGCTCCCTTAAATCTATAATCACATCATAAATTGCCCCTCTTATACATCTAACAAGTTTTGCTTCCTCATAAGGCGCAGTTTGAAAATGCATACCTCTAATTGTTCCTTTATGTTTATTATAAGAGATATTACACTGCTTTAAATTAGGATTTAACCCAATGCTTTCGAATTCTTCTTTGCACCATGAACGTGCAAAGAATCCTCTTTCGTCTTCTATTGGTTCTATTTCAATTATATATGCACCCTTTAATTTTGTTTCCTTAAATATCATTTAATTAACCTCTATATTAGGGATCAATGTAACAAATTTTCCATTCCATTTTTTGATTATTCCCATCTGCTCCACTATCTCTTCCTTTATATTCCATGGTAGTATAACTACATAATCAGGTTTTGTTTCCATAATCTTACTTGGAGAATATATCGGTATATGACTACCTGGCAAGCGCAACCCTTGCTTATGAGGACTTTTGTCTACAGTATAGTCTAAGAAATCAACTCCTATACCGCAATAATTTAGAAGCGTATTTCCCTTTGCAGGTGCTCCGTATCCAACAATTTGCTTTCCCTCACTTTTACACTTAATAAGAAAACTTAATATATTTCTCTTAATATTTTCTACACGCTTAGAAAATGCTTTATATGTGTTTAGGTCATCCAATCCAAATTCTATTTCCTCATTTAAAATCGTAGCTACATTATTATTAAGTTCTTTAGCTGAATCTTCAAAATGCTTTGCATAAATTCTTAAAGAACCACCGTGAGTAGGCACTTCTTCAACATCAAATATAACAAGTCCATGCTTTTCTAAAACCCTTGTAACTGTAATAAGAGATAGATATGAATAGTGTTCGTGGTATATAGTATCAAATTGATTTTCCTTTATTAATCTTAGTAGATGCGGAAATTCAATAGTTATAACACCTGTACTCTTTAATATTTTTTTCATTCCTGCAACAAAATCATTGATATTCGGAACATGTGCAAGGACATTATTGGCTATAAGCAAATCTGCCTCCACTTTATTGCTTTTAAGATCCTCTGCTAACCGTAAACCAAAAAAATCTTTAATTGTATTTATTCCCTTTGCTTCTGACTCTAAAGCTACATTTTTAGCAGGTTCTATCCCCAGTACAGGTATGTTTTTCCCTTTGAAAAATTGGAGCAAATACCCATCATTACTAGCTATTTCTACTACCGTTGAATTTGTATTGAGCTTGAGCCTCTTTGCCATCATATCAACATATTCTTCCACATGTTTTAACCAACTATTTGAATACGAACTAAAGTAGGCATAATCACTAAATATATTTTCTGGAGATTCAAACTCCTCAAGTTGGACTAAAAAGCATTTGGAACAAACGTAAGCGTGAAGAGGATAATAATTTTCTTTTCTCTTAAGATTTTCATACTTTATATATGAATTTGAAAGTGGTGACATTCCTAAGTTTACAAATGTATCTTTCAGTTCTGTTCCACAAAATCTACAAGCTTTATACTCCATTTTCATTGCTCCTTAACTTCTCATAATTTTCTATCTGTGATAGTGAAAATCTGTACATATCAACCTCATCCTCAAAAGCTTTATACCATTTCATTGTCCAATCCAAGGTTTCCTTTATAGTTAGTTTAGGAGACCATCCAAGCTTATATCTAGCTTTAGAACAATCAAGTTTTAAAAATTGTGCTTCATGAAGTTTTTTTTGAGTATCTATATTAAGAATAATTCCTTCATCCATACCCCATAAAGTCATTAATTGATTAGCTACTTCAGCTACTGTTACAGTGCTCTCATTTTCAGGTCCAAAATTCCATCCTTCTGCATACTTATGTCCATGTTCCCACATTTTTTCTGCTATTAACATATAAGCACCAAGAGGTTCTAAAACATGCTGCCACGGTCTTATCGAATATGGATTCCTTATAACAGGATTTTGATTATTAACTAAGCATCTTACTATATCAGGAATTAGTCTATCCTCTGCCCAATCGCCACCACCGATAACATTTCCAGCTCTTGCTGAAGCTAGGTATATATTTTGTTCAGTAAAATATGACTTTCTAAAAGAATTAGTAATTAGTTCTGCACACCCTTTACTGCAACTATATGGGTCATGCCCCCCCATTGATTCATTTTCTCTGTAACCCCAATTCCACTCTTTATTTTCGTAGCACTTATCACTGGTTACATTAACTACTACTTTTACAGATTTTGAATTTCGAACTGCATTAAATACATTTACGGTGCCCATTACATTAGTATTGAAGGTTTCAAATGGTTCGTCATAAGATTTTCTTACAAGTGGTTGGGCAGCTAAATGGAACACTACTTCTGGTTCATACTTTTCGAAGTTATTCATTAATTTATCCATGTCCAGTATATTCCCATATATATAAGTAATCTTTTGCTTTAATTTAATAGTTTCGAACATATTTGGATTAGAAGGAGGCTGCAAAGAATACCCAATTACGTCAGCACCCAACTTATTAAGCCATAGACTTAACCAACATCCCTTAAAACCTGTGCTACCGGTAATAAGAACTCTTTTTCCTTTCCAAAATGATTCCTTCATATTACCACACCTTCCATGGGGATTCTCCACTATCCCATAGCTCCTCAAGTTTAATTTTATCTCTTAACGTATCCATAGCAAGCCAAAATCCGTTATGTCTATAGGCAGCTAACTTACCATTTCTAGCAATATACTCAAGTGGTCCCAACTCCCATGAAGTTTTATCTCCTTCTATTAAATTAAAAACCTCTGGTTCTAGCACAAAAAAACCACCATTAATCCAACTATCTTCCCCTTGTGGTTTCTCCTTAAAATTAATTACCTTATCACTTTTTAGGCCTAGAGTTCCATATTTTCCAGGTGGATTTATCGCTGTTAAAGTTGCAATTACTCCTTTTTTTTTCTGCTCATAATGATACTCTGTAAGCTTTTTTATATTAACATCACTTAATCCATCTCCATAAGTGAAACAAAATGTCTCGTCACCTACATATTTTTGAACTTTTTTAAGTCTTCCACCTGTTAATGTTCCTTCACCTGTATCTACCAAAGTTACTTTCCAAGGTTCACTGTTATTATCATGAATTTTCATTGAATTATTGGCAATATCAAAGGTAACATCAGATTGATGTAGAAAGTAATTAGCGAAGTATTCCTTTATCATATATCCTTTGTACCCTAGGCAAATTACAAATTCATTTATGCCATAATATGAATAAATCTTCATTATGTGCCATATGATAGGACGTCCACCTATTTCAACCATTGGCTTAGGTTTTACTATTGTTTCTTCACTTAAGCGCGTACCATAACCCCCTGCTAATATTACCAATTTCATATGAACCATCTACCTTTCTATTTATCTTAATATACAGCATTACACTTCACAACTTATTATAAACTTATACGTTGTAATATTTTCTTGAAAATTCTTTTGAGTTTCAGGTAAAACACCACTCACTAAACTCTTTACTAGTTCTTTATTATATCTAATTACAAATCTATCGATTGATATGTTGCTAAATTTACTATTCGATAAAATATCAACTATTTTGTGTAGATTTAAGTAAGACGATTTACATCCATCACTATATAAACTTTTCTCATAATCATCAACACAAAATAAATTTTGGTAATAGGATTCGTTATACATAGCGAATATAAATTGTCCACCTTCATTTAGACAACTTTTTAAAATACTGATTGTATTATTAATATCCTTAACATTTTCAATCCCATTTTCGTAGATTATAATATCAAAATTCTTATTTGATACGCTCTCTTCCAACTTATCATTACCTATACAATATACTTCTTCAGAAACTGTTTTTAAGTCTTCCATATATTTATTAGCTTCTGTTAAACTTGTTATTTTAACTGAGCTTAAGCCTAAGTTTTTAAATTTATTTTTTACTTGTAAGGGTGTTCCGCCACAAAAAGTATTAATTCCTAATATATTTATATTTTTTCTACGTTTATAATTTACTGTATTAACAATACTAGAATTAAAAGTTGACTCTATAGGTGGATCAATGTGGTGTTTATTAATAAAAATTTCTCTACTTACTGCTATTGAATTATTTTCTACATGATCCTTTTCAGTAGTTATTGAACCAGCATGATGTGTAAATGTATCTCCTGCATAAATTAACTTATACCCTAATCTTCTAATTCTAAAACTAATATCATCATCAGCAAACTCACCATAATAAAATCTTGGATCATATCCACCAATATCTTTTAAAAGGTTACTTCTACATAATAAAACACAAGGCAATAGTTTAATTCTTTCTTCCCATTTACTTGAATCAGACATATTATAGTTTTTTGCAAACATTTGCATTTCATCTATTGAGCTATAGCTGCAATCTATACGTTGATTATTACTTATCAAATTTGCACCAGGAGAAACAAAACCTATTGATTCATCAGATTCAATACATTTTAGTAAATTATCTAACCAATTTTCCGTAAATATAAAATCGTTACAAACACATGCAGTATACTTTCCTTCAGCAGATTCTATCCCTGCATTAAATCCATCCACGGGTCTAACATTATTCACTATATTAATGTTTTTTACATTTGACAAACTACTAAAATACGCTTTTGTACCATCAGACGAACCATTATTAACTGTAATAAGTTCTATCTTAGTATTCGAAGTATACTTATAAATACTTTCTATACATAATTTTGTATACTCTAATTGATTGTAGGCAAGCACTACTATACTTACTAGAGGTCTATCAGATTCATTTAAGGTTACAAGTTTCATTTTTAAGTTATTAACTTTGTTTAAAATATCAGTTTTATGATCGTTATCTTCTGTAATTGCCCAACATCTTTTATAATAGCTTAAAGCCAGTGGCAAGCACTTTAAATCAGTATTTTCATATAAATATGCTAAATTATACATTAAATCAAAGTTATTACTTTGTTGCTTTAATCCATCTCTCAATATTTGCTCTGCTTCATTAAATTTACCTTCATTAATATAAATTACTGCCATAATTGAACTGATTTCCAAATCATCTATCACTTTAAGTTTGTACTGACCTATCAATTCTTTAGCCTCTGCTAATCTATTACTGTTTATAAGATTTATTATATTATCTTTTATTTCTCTTTTAATTATCTCAACTTCATTGTTCATGTTTAATTACCTTCCCACAAAAGTTATTTGAAAATTAAATATTACACTGACCAAAACTAAAATAAGTTTCGATTTTCTTCAGCTCTTTATTTATCGAGTTATTAGCTTAAATCTTTAGGTAATATCCTCTAAATACTTCTCTTTATTGATGATCTTTGTGTAAATTTATTATCTCAAAACCGTATTCCCTATATAATATACTAAACATAACATAAAATACAAATGATCTTCTTGATTAACTTCCAAAACATCTCAAATAAAATGATTTTATAACATTTCATTAAATCCATATATTAGGTAGAGCTATCCATACCTATCAAAAACCACAACCGCATGTAAACAGCTATTTAAACCACTTACAGGCGGTTGTTATATATGTAGCATGACCTTTAAATCATTCAATACTTATCCTAAAAAGTCTAGTTCATTTATGTACAACTCACCTTTAATAATTTAAAATTCCTTACAAAATATAATACAATTTTATGGATTTATTCTAAACTCTATAATAATTATGAATAAATACTAATTTGACTTTAAATCACTAACTATATTTTAATCATGCTTTCAAATTGCCTATATCTTTCATAATCTATTGCCTTACATTCCATGGATATAAGCGCTCCATCACTGTTATACTCAGTTGATTTGATATTGGCATTGTCCCTAAAGTATGACAATACATTTCCTTTATCATGAGGGATTAGCAGTTGGCAGCAAACATTCTGTATGAAAGCCCTCGTGCAAATTTCATTTACTAACTCATCTATTCCAGCCTTATTTTTAGCAGAAATATATATGCAATCTTTCTCATCTTTTGTGATTTCACCCGCTACTAAATCTGTCTTATTATAGGCATAAATAATAGGTATATTATCTGCACCTAATTCTTTTAATGTGTTCTTTGTAACTTCAATATGCTGCTTATAATTAGGGATTGAATAGTCAACTACATGAACTAACATATCTGCTTCAGTAATTTCCTCTAAAGTTGAGCGGAATGCATTTACAAGCTGGTGAGGAAGCTTACTGATAAATCCTACTGTATCAGTTAACAGGAAGGATTTATTATTGGGCAGTTTAATGTTTCTTACATAAGTTTCTAAGGTAGCGAATAACATATCCTTTTCAAATACCTTCTTATCAATTGAAGAGCTGTACAAATCAATCATGGAATTCATAATGCTTGACTTACCTGCGTTTGTATATCCTACCAAAGCAACTGCAGGTATTCCTGATTTTTTTCGCTGTTTTCTTTGATTTTGACGCTCTATTACAAGTTTTTTCAGTTCTGCTTGAAGTCCACTGATTTTATCCTTAATCTTTCTGTGATCTAGTTCAAGCTTTGCTTCTCCTGAGCCTCTGCTTATAAACTTGGCACTTCCTTCCTGCAGACCTAATGATCCTTCAAGTCCAGTTACTCTCGGCAGAATGTATTGTAATTTTGCTATTTCCACCTGCAGATGTGCTTCTTTGCTTTTAGACCTCTTAGACAAAATGTCCAAAATTAGAACCGTTCTATCTATTACTTTACATTTTAAAGCTATATCTAAATTACGAATTTGTGAAGGAGACAACTCATCATTAAAAATAACCATATCTACTTCTTTCTTATGGATTAATGTAATCACTTCTTGGATTTTTCCCTTACCTATATAATGTGACGGATACACTCGCTCTAATTTTTGAATAATTTCACCAACTACCTCAATATTACATGCATCAGCTAGACTATATAGCTCCTCTACCATATTTAAAAATTCCTTATCACTCTTGAGATTACAGCCTACAATTATTGCCCTTTGTTTTTGTTCCATACAATCTCCTCCGTTGATTGTTACTCTATTTTGACAAATAAAAAGAGGAGTTCTGTCACTCCCCCTTTTAACATATTCTCATTCATAAAGCTAAAGTTCAAAACTCTTTGTTGCAATATTTTTGCAAAATTCACTGTCATGCTCTACAAATAATAAGGTTGGTGCATATTCAAGAAGTAGATCTTCTATCTGCATACGAGAGATAATATCAATAAAATTAAGTGGTTCATCCCAGATATGCACATGAACTTTTTCGCAAAGACTCTTTGCAATGAGCACTTTTTTCTTTTGTCCGCCGCTGAAGGATGACATATCTTTTTCAAATTGCTCTCTGGAAAAATCAAGTTTTCTTAAAATAGCCTTAAAAAGACTTTCATCAATATTGTTATTTGAAGCGTAATCAGTGAGATTTCCCTTAAGATGCGATGTATCCTGTGACACATATGATATTTTAAGCTGACTTCCTTTATCGAAATTACCTGTGTAGTTTATATCCTCACCACAAATAAGCTTGATAAGGCTTGATTTCCCTGAACCATTTTTACCTTTAAGTGCAATTCGGTCACCTTTCTCAATACTAAAGCTAATATCTTTACAAACCATGGTGTCACCGTAAAATATGGAAACATTCTCAAGTTCCACAAGCTTGTTTTTATGACAAACAAGCTGTGAAATCTTCAGGCTGTCAGAGCTTTCAATATTTCTGAGAAGTTTAGACTTTTCTTCAATAGCAGCTTGCTGTCTGCTTTCAATTGACTTAGAACGTTTCATCATTTTAGCAGCTTTATGTCCAACATAACCTTTATCCAGCTTGGAGCCAGAATTTGTTGTTCCTTTTTTTGATTTTTCTACTTCATGAGACCAATTACTTGTTTGTTTAGCAGCCTCCGATAAGCGATTAATATCTTTTCTAAGTTTTTCGTTTTCTGCAAGCTCAAAGTTATCCTGCCTTTGTTTGTTTTCCCACCAGCTGGAAAAATCACCTCTTTGTATTTCTATATTCGTCTTATTTATTGAAAGAACATGATCAATACAGTTATCCAAAAAATTCCTATCATGTGAAATCAGAATAAATCCTTTCTTTTTTCTAAGGTAACTACTTAGTTTTTTTCTAGCTTCAGCATCTAAATGATTTGTAGGTTCATCAATAAGCAAGAAGGAGTTCTCCTTCAAAAACATAGCAACAAGCAATACCTTGGTCTGTTCTCCTTTTGATAGTGTATAAAACTGTCTGTATAAAACATCATCATCTATATCTAAAAGCGATAATTCTTTCATTATTTCCCAATCCATTGAATTTGGACTGATTTCTCTTATGATATCTATAGTAAAATTTTCTTGTTCCTGCACCTCATAAGGAAAATATTCAAAGGTTACATTCGTTGAGATATTTCCAGTATATTCATATTTACCAAGTAAAAGATTCAGAAAGGTAGTTTTTCCTCGTCCATTTCTTCCGGTAAAGCCCAATTTCCAATCGGTATCAATTTGAAAGCTTACATTTTCAAAAATATTATCATAACTGCCTTCATAAGCGAAGGTCAGATTTGTTACATTTATTAAAGACATATTTTTATCCTCCTTTGTAATTAAAAGTACAAATAACAAAGTCGGACCAATAGGCGACTAGTATTACTCCATATAAATGTCGCCCGAAGCATCCGGCTCTATATGAAGATTATCATGCGTTAGCGAAGTATCTTTATTATCCATTGTATAATCCCTCCTACTTATTCTCACGATTTATAAAAAATATGAGCTGCAAGAAATTATTATTCTTGCAGCTCATAAATACAGCAAAGACAAACCCCTATTAGGAGCATGACGAGTATATATTTTCTGAGCGGAAAAACAATTAATCTCTTGCATAGGCACAACAAAAAAATGGCATTATACGAACCCACAATTTTATTATGCTTGGTAAAACTAGCAAGAAAATTTAATCATCTTTCCAACTCCAATCATCATATTTGTTCAGATTATATCACACTTACTTTTAAAATGCAATAAACAGTTCAAGGAAATCTATGACAGAATACGAGCAATTCTTCTGTATCAATGATAAAGAAGTCATTTATATTATACTAAACCTCAAATTTTATAATTCTTAAACAAGAAAGTCTACGTCACTTATAATACGGTTCACCTTATGTAATTCTAAACTTCCTTACAAATGGAAAAAACCCTCGACTAATTTAATTAGTCGAGGGTTTCAATGGTGGAGGCGAGGGGAATCGAACCCCTGTCCGAAAGCTTCCACTTATCTTAGTTTTTCCAGTTATATCAATGCTTGTAGCAATTATTCATCAAAAGTCCCATTCGGAGTATCCGATTTGCTGTTATTTTTCATTTTATCATAATATAGACTTGGAGTAAACAAATAGGCCTAAAAAGTGTAAAAACCTCTTATAAAAATGTAAGTATAGTAAGTCGAATATAACACCCAGTAAACATTCCGTATTGAGAAGTGTTAATCGCCCCCATTTTACTCTAGCCATTGACGGATAGACTTTTCAGCTTTATTCTGCAATTCTACTTTGATGCATCTTACATGAAAACTACCAAATAAAAATACTACAATTTTAGAAATTATTTTTTTTATATTACCTCCTGTTATTATATCTACTACTTAATCCTGCTATTATGACCCCTAATATTAATTGAATTATCAATAGAACAGTTTTAGTTATAGAATTAATATTTTTCCCCCAAGGAGAATATTCAAAAATTCCTATTAACATCATAAATATACCTAAAAAAAATATAACCTCTCTATATTTAATAAATAATACTATAAATATAATTAAAAATATAAGACATGGTACAAAATAGTTTTTTGCATTAAATATTACATCCCAATTGACACCCATAAAATTCATATATTACTTCACTTTCTGATTTATTATTTGTAATACTTACAACACATATCAAAAATTATAACATACCTTTTTATAGTAATAAACAAATCGCAACGAAATATGACAACTACAAATAAAAAAAGAACTACAAACCTATTGTTCATAGTCCTTCACCAATTTATAAAATGTATTCCGTTTAAGTCCAAGTAATTCCATAGCATTATTACCAGTAATTTTTCTATTCTTCCATTGGTTATAAACATCTTCCCAGTTAGACGGATAGCCTATTTCCTTTCTACCCTTATATTTACCTTCAACTTTAGCTAATGCTATGCCCTCTCTTTGCCTTTCTAAAAGGTTCATACGTTCAAATTCATTTATTGCACCTATCATAGTAAGCATCAGTTTACCAGTTGGTGTAGAGGTGTCAATATTCTCTTTATTACTTACTAGATTAATTCCTTTGGCTTGAAGTAATTCAATCAACTCTAACAAGTCTTTTGTACTTCTAGCAAGTCTAGAAAAATCATGTATATATATTGTATCTCCTTCTCTAGCAAAGTCTAACATAGCTTGTAACTGTGGTCTATTCGTATCTTTAGCTGATACTTTTTCCTTGAACCACTTTTCTATATTGTGCTTAGCCAATGCTTCAACTTGTCTACCATCATTCTGTTCGACAGTGCTTACCCTTACATACCCAATATTCATACTATAACAACCCCTTTGATATAACTTACTTCATGAATATATTATACCAAAGTGTTTGTTTGTAATCAATAATATTAACAAACATTTGTTTATAAAATTAGAATTTAACTTATAACAAACACTTTAGCATTACTTTAATATATTTGTTATAAGTACACTTCTGATAAACAGTTTAACTCTATCTAACTTTATATGGTTCAAAGGTATTGTAAATACGTAAGGGGTAGGGGTGTTTAAAGATAGTTGTATATCGGAGTCGGGTGTTACTCAATAACACATTCTCTGATTCTATTTAAGCCTTCAATTTTTTATTTTCCGTATCTTTATTGAGGGTTCTTTCCTTGACAATTCCCTTTGCATAGAATTGATTCTATGAAGGGTAGTGATGTAGGCTATCGGAAAGATGGGTGTATAAAAAGAAAATTACTTAGTATCAAACTCTATATAGGCATCATGGTCATAGTAATATAAAAATGCCTGTAATAATTCACCTTCTGAACTGTATTCATGCTGTTGATTAGCATTATCAACAATGCTTTGAATATCTTGCATGCTTAAAGCATATTTCATATTATTATCACTTGCGAATCTTGGTTCTTCATCTGCATCATCTTCTACATCATCGGGGTCAAGAACAGCACATTCTGAATCTAATGTCCACTCTTCATCCCTAACTAAGAATAATGCGTCACTCCATTTAAAATCTTCACTATTTAATAAAATATCTCTAAGTTTTAAAATCTTATTCAAAACAATCATCCTATCTTTATAAATTTTATTATTGTAATTAACTCCTTCATAATTTACCCTTGTGATGCTTCATAAGAATATTCCGTCATAGGAGTTATAACTCAGAAGTTCTCTTTCCTTTTAATAAAACGCCATCCGAACAAAATACTAATACCTTTTCATTTGATGTATTAATTAATACTACCCCTTCGTCATCAAAAAAGAAGTTAACCCAATGCTTTATAAATATACTCCAATTTGTTTCAACTGCAGATTCCTTTGACCAAAACACTATTATAGTATCTTCTTGATTGTAAGGTAAGTTTTTACTCAAATAATTTGTGAAGTTATCGTATGTGCCACTATTCCAATCCTCTAACCAATTATAACCTTGCTTCTCCAAGAGTGACAATTTATCATGACTATCAAGTAGTTTAAAATGACGATTGCGATTACTAATATACTTTTCCCATAGAAGTTCGCTAAAATTTATAGATAGAGGTTTTATCTTATTAATATCCTCATCTGAAACTCTTAGTTCTTCATCATAAAAGTACCAATTTCCGCTATAATCATTCATCTTTATATATTTACTACTATTTAAGTTATTTTCCATATAATAATACCTCTCAAACTCTTAATTTCATTAATAAGACATATTATTTTACCCTTGTGGCACTTTATAAAAATACGAAATATTATATATAATCAATAAAGCCATCCTTTTTATAGCCATATACCTTTATAGAGTCCTTCAAAACATCCCCAGCTACATGGATTCTTCTTAGTATATTAATAATATCATTTTTCATTTCTACATTATGTACTTTCATTTCTAACCATTCAATAGTATCATATCCTCCCAATCTAAAATGATAGAACCACTCTGCATCCCAATTGCTTATATATCCATTATCAATATTTTTTACCCTCCATTGTATTGTTAATGGGTAATCATACATGGCTAATCTAATTTCTTCCCATTTTGTATTATTCATCAAACTTTGATATTCATTAAAAGGCACTCTTGTTCCACTCCTTAAACATAAGTCTTTATGTCTGTATGTAAGTAATATTTTGCAATTGTATATTAATGTAATTATACATCATGTAATTACAAACATCTATCAATTAAGTGTTTTCGATAAAATCTTATAACAATTCTATTACCATATGTCCCATTGTGACTATTTATCTTGTTATCTACGTATAGATGTTTTTAAAAACTCACAAAAACCTACCCGTTCATAATTTTTTGATATATGCCTTTAAACCTTTTTACACCAAGGTTTGTATGGGTTTTATTCATCACATCAATTTTTGTAAATGTCCCCAATTGGTGACCTAAATCGATTAATGAGTATACAGAGTTTTTAAAGACTCTTCTAGTACAAAAATGATAAATAAGTCAACATTATAATTTTAGGAGGAATGAAAAAATGAGTGTCAAAGGAACTGGGTTCACTTTTATTGATAATAACAATCAACCTTTTATAAGATACTGGACAAGCTTAATGAAATCACCATATTTAATGAGTAAAGATGAGATGGAGTTATATTCAATAATGTATTCAAGACAAACATTAAGCCAATACAGTTACCAAAACGGCGATATTTATTGGAAAGATGATGGAGGTATATTCTTTGTTCTTGATGCAGACCAAATAACAAAGTTTATGGGAATTGGTAATAGAAAATGGAGAAAGTTGAAGAAGTCACTCATTAAAAGACAACTGCTTACCGAAAAGGTGGACAAAGGTAAATCAACTAAATATTATCTTAAGCTACTGTGTGAGTGAGGGAGTTCTAACAACACTTACTAGGTAATGCTATGAACCCCCTTTAGGAAGTGCTGATAACACTAATAGTTAGATTGAAATAGTTAAATTGATATAGATATATTGAAATTTATCTGCTAAAGCAGATTGTTACTTTATCTATTATAATTTTTTAAAATTCAGTCCGTTATATAGATATAAAATAATAAACTCATATTAAGTAACGGATATTTCATATTAAGAATTTATACTAAATTGAACGACTACCCTACAAGTACCTTACTAGTTATTACCCTCGGGGTTTCTAGAAATCCAGAGTGGTTATCAGCTTTATCTTAGATAATAACCAAGAACACAACTAAAAAATAATAAATAAAAACAAAGAGGTGAATTAAATGACAATTAATAGTAAAGCCAATAGGAAAACTGAAGATGTAGAAGTAATTAAGAAAGTATTGTTAGAAATCCTGGAAGAACGTCATGAAGGTTATGTTATACACAGTCATTACCTTCAAGACTTTGACCAGTTTTTCGTTATCTGTTACGTTAATAAGAATGATGATGATGCATTTGCTACAATATATTATGACTATGAAGAGGCATTAAACATGACTTGTGATAGAACTATAAATTAACCATCTCTCTGATGGAACTGTTTTTTAGGGTGGGGGGATATCTAAACCCTTCCATTTTGTGTCATTGGTATTGGTACGAGGAAAATTTACGGATTTGTATTTAAGCAATGTCCTATTTTTACCACTATAAAATCAGCACAATTCCCCTCTAGAATGACTATTCCCAATGGTTTTACAAGTGTCAATGTATGTCCTAAAAACTTAATTTATATATAGTAATAGCAATAGCAAAAAAGTGGTGAGGAAATAAAATCCTTAACCACTCTTTTTTATAGCTTTTATTGTATTATAAATCAGATAAAGTATCCTTTTGTATAGCCTTGTGTAAATCATTTATGCTGTTATGGTAGTATGCCATGGTTATTTCTAAAGAAGAATGCCCTGCTATTCTACAGACATCTAACGGATTACTGCCATTCTTTATCATGTTGGTTAATGCTGTATGCCTTAACTTATGGGGAGAGGTACTTTTATCCAAACCTGCCTTCTTTCCGTACTCTATTAGTTGACTCTTGATATGAGATAAAGCTACCTTACTGTGTGATACACTTGATAGAAAAAGATACTCACTGTTAACATCATTAGCAATTTCCACTAGCTTCTTAACATATGGTTGTAACTTATTGTTCAATGGTACAATCCTTTGTGTCCTGTTCTTTGCAGTTTCTCCGTTTATGATGATATACTTATCCTTTAAATTCACATCCTTAACCCTTATATTGACAGTTTCATTTACCCTTGTACCTACGGATAGCATGAGAAGTATTATAACATAATCTCTTAATCCTGCGTATGAAGTCATGTTGATTACCTTGAGTAACTTCTTTATATCGGTTTGAGTTAGAGGTTGCTTCTCGTTCTTAACCTCCCTAACCTTTTTGACTCTTTCGTTGATTCTATCCTTAACAAATCCTTCATCTTCTAAAAACGCTAGATATACCTTTAAATAGCGTATTCTGATATTGGTAGTGTTTGGAGAAACCTTCTCTAACATAAATGAAATATACCCTCTAATCAATGTAATGTCGTATCGAATTGTGGTGTCCGAGTAGTACTCATTAATGTAATTATTCATGTAAAGAAAAGCCCTGTCATAATCGTACAAAGTCCTTGTAGACAGGTTTTGTGACCTCTTGTAGATGATAAAGTCTTTCTGCTTTTCAATAAAATCCTGTAGGTCGAAATATTCTGCTGTTACCTCGTTATCAAAGCCAATCGGAGTAACATTTTTTGTTAATTGTAGTCTTTTAGCCATTTTAACACCTCAAATAAAAAAGATTACAGGTATCGAACACAGAAGAATTTCTTCCGAATCGAACTTGTAATCTTAATCGTTAAAGTGCTATAAACCATTGATAACACTATGTATTTGGTGGAGGCGAGGGGAATCGAACCCCTGTCCGAAAGCCATCACAACTAGGCATCTCCGAGTGCAGTTCATCTTTTAACATTCCCTCCATGAAACGCCGACGAACAGGCTTTTCACTTCAGTAGCTTCATTAATTCCGTTCTTAAGTCAAAGCTTTCCTAAGCTCGGTTCCCCACTAAATGACGCTCTATCCTAAGTCGTGGGACTCAAAGGTAGAACGAGCTGAACTAAGCAGCTAACGCGAAATTATCTTCTGCGTTTATCTTTATTCCCATAGTTTTTTAAGGCGGGCCCATGAGTTCCCTCCACTCGCTTCCTAGGTGCCACGTACCCCCGTCGAAACCAGTACGCCCCCATGATAAACTTCTTTTAAACGCATTTCGCATCTCTGGCAAATTCCCATAAGCTGTTTTTTAGCTTATCTAAATTTACTAGATCAAAGTTGTTAACTTTCAATGCTATATTCAATTTTCTTTGAAATATGAAGTTACTATATTATATACTGCACAATTATTTTATGCAAGAACAAACTATAATATGCAAAGTTCATATATTTTGTAACCACCAGCTGTTATTAGCAATCGGTGACTACAAAATATATATTACACTAAATTTAAAATAATAGCAAGGTACAATGATTACATATGTTGGAAATAAGTTTAGTGTTATCTATACTTTTCCTTCATTTCTCTATCAATATCTCTTTTAGCAGCTTTTTCTAACATTGCATCTCTCTTATCATAATCCTTTTTACCCTTACATACACCAAGAGCAACTTTAATTCTTCCATCTTTAAGATAAAGAGATAGTGGCACAAGAGTATACCCCTTTTGAGCTGTGTATCCTATTAATTGAGTTATTTGTATTTTATGAAGAAGTAATTTACGCTCTCTTAATGGATCTCTATTAAAAATATTTCCTTGCTCATAAGGACTTATGTGCATATTCTTAACGAAAACTTCTCCATTTACTATATCAGCATAGGAATCCCTAAGATTTGCTTTTCCCGCTCTTATGGATTTAACTTCTGTTCCAACTAATTCAATACCAGCTTCTAAGGTCTCTTCTATGAAGTAATCGTGTCTTGCTTTTCTATTTTCAACTACGGTTTTAGTTCCTAATTTCTTAGCCATATTTTCACCTACTTTTAATTTATAAATTAAAGGCTTCTAAAATATTTTCATGTCCTTTTACTAGTAAGCCTTAAAAGAACTATTTCATATTATCTATACATAAGGTTTTAAGTTCAGTTCCCTGTAATTTAGAATATACTATATTTCCAAAGATTTGTAAATCATTTACTTCGAGGAAAAGGAGCTGTTAATTTAACAGCTCCAGTTTATTTTATGATTATAAATCATAAATATTTAATTCTTTTATGGTATCTATAGTTTACTCATCTAAGTTGTCTATATTACTTTTTTGTATTATTACAGTGTTATTTGTTCCACTATCTTGATCTTCAGTGGTATCTTCATGTCTGAAATAACTTGCTTCATCCTGGTCTTCATCTTCAAATTCACTTAAAGATATTACTGGATATGCTCCCACTGTAAGTTCTTCTTCTACTTCATTACCTTCTTTAACTATATCAAAGTAAACTTCATGGGCTGCGATATCAACCTTTGAGCATACTACTTTAACAGAGTCTCCAAGTCTATACATGTTCTTAGTTCTCTCTCCAATTAAAGCCATGTGCTTTTCATCAAAGATGTAATAATCGTCTCCTAAGGCACTGATGTGTACTAGACCTTCGATGGTGTTTGGAAGTTCTACAAACATACCAAAATTTGTGACTGAAGAAATAATTCCTTCGAACTCTTCCCCAATTTTCTCTGACATGTACTCAGCTTTCTTTAAGTCATCTACTTCACGTTCAGCTTCTACTGCCATTCTTTCTGTATCAGAGGATTGTTTAGAGGCTTCGTCTACAAATTTTCTAAGCTTCTTCTCTCTGCCTTCCCCTAGTCCTCCATTTATTAATTCTTTTATAATTCTATGGATTGTAAGATCTGGGTATCTTCTAATTGGTGATGTGAAGTGGCAATAGTATTTAGCCGCAAGACCAAAGTGTCCTACACATTCTGGTGAGTACTTAGCCTTCATCATTGAACGAAGTAATAAAGTACTTACTACATTTTCTTCTTTCTTACCTTTTACCTTCTCTAGAATTTCTTGAAGCATTCTAGGGTGAACATCATTGTTCCATTTTACAAAGTATCCTAGGTTATGAACAAACTCATTAAAGTGCATTAGCTTTTCTTCATCTGGATCTTCGTGAATTCTGTACACAAATGGAGCATTCATCCAGAAGAAGTGTTCTGCCACTGTTTCGTTGGCAATAAGCATAAACTCTTCTATGATTCTATTTGAAACTGCTCTTTCGTAAGGCTTAACATCAATTGGTTTACCATTTTCATTTAAGATTATTTTACATTCTTCAAACTCAAAATCTATGGCACCTCTACTCATTCTTTTCTTATTAAGTATTTCATAAAGCTCTTCCATGTGCTTAAAGTCTTCATGTAAGTACTCATATTTTTTAATTAACTCTTCATCTTTATCTCTAAGGATTTTTGTAACATCAGTATAGGTCATTCTTTCATTGGTTTTAATAATACTTTCAAAGACTTCATGATCTAAAACCTTACCTGTATTATCAATTTCCATAAAGCAACTTAAAGCTAATCTATCTACTCTTGGATTTAAACTGCACACCCCGTTAGATAGCTTTCTTGGAAGCATTGGAATAACTCTATCTATAAGATATACTGAAGTTCCTCTTTTGAAAGCTTCTTTATCTAGTGGGTTATTTTCTCTAACATAATGAGATACGTCTGCAATATGAACTCCTAACTTGTAATTTCCATTAGAAAGCCTTTCTATGGAAACAGCATCGTCTAAGTCCTTAGCATCTTCTCCATCTATGGTTACCATTTTTACATCTCTTAAATCTTTTCTTCTCTTGTATTCACTTTCAGGTATTTCTTCTGGAATTCTTTCTGCAAAGTTTTCAACTTCTATTGGGAATTCTTCAGGTAAGTTGTGTTTTCTTATGATAGTTAGGATATCAATACCCTTATCACCTTTATTTCCTAATATTTCGATAACTTTTCCCTCTGGATTTCTTCTTTGCTCTGGCCAACGAGTTATTTCCACCACAACGATTTGACCACTTTGGGCACCATTTCTATCTGCTTTAGGAATAAATATATCTTGAGCAACCTTTTGATTATCCGGAACTACAAAACCAAAATTCTTACTATCTTCATAAGTTCCTACAAGTTTTGTATTTCTTCTTTCAATAACCTGTACTATCTCACCTTCACATTTTTTTCCCTTGTCTTTCTCTCTTAGGATTTTAACTAAAACTCTGTCATTATGCATAGCACCATTTACATTGTTTGCTGGAATAAATATGTCTGGTCTTTCCTCATCAGCAATTACAAATCCAAAGCCCCTTTGGTGACCTTGAAAGGTTCCTGGTAGCATTCCCATTCTCTCTGGAATTCCATAATACTCTGCTCTATTTTTAATTATTTGTCCGTCAGCTTCCATTCCATCTAGTAGCTTTTCAAATTCCTTCATATCTCTTTTATTTATACTAAAGATTTTTGCAAGCTCTTTTATATTCATAGGCTTATATGCTTGTTCTTTCATAAAGTTAATTAAAACTTCTCTAATATTCATTTTGACCTCCTTTTTAGGTATCTGAAAACAAATAACAAGGCAAGGATGTGAAGTATATTTGGGGTTAGACAAGGAAACAGGTTCCTTAGATAGTGGAGCTATCTAAGGGTTCTGTTGACGCAGTATAACACAAAATAGACCAACATACTGACTTATTTATTTTTTGAAGATACCTTACTATGTACTCTTCGTATTTTTTCACTCCTAGGTTATAACTATTCACTAATTAGCTATTTAAGTAGCTAAAACTTCTAGCTTAACTCTTTATATATCTATTATATATTATTTAACCACAATATTTGTTAACATTACATAATATTAACAATAAAAAATAACAAAAAAATTCCTCTGGTCTCTCCCAGAGGAATTTTTTCATGACAAACTATGTTTACAACAAAATTCGGCATGTATTAAAGGGTATACAGCCCTTGGGGATGGACTGTACGAATAAATAAAAAGGGGGCTATAATTCTCTTTATTTATTTAACAAGTTTATTATAATAAGATTTTTTATTTTTTTCAAGTGTATTTATAAAATAAACTATAAATAAAGTATAAACAAAGTGTTAATTCAACATATTTTTACATTCCATTCTCAGTTCATTTTCAAATTTTTAACCTTTTTCATAAAATGTACACCTTGAAAAGTAAATAAGTATAAGTTTATTTCAAGATTCTTTTCCTTAAAGCTTCTAAATTTTTAATTTACCTGCATGAAAATGAATTAAAATATAGCTATATAAGTTTTTAAATCACATTGAATCTAAGCTACAAACACTCTTTAAACATTTTTTAAAAGTTCTATTTCTTCCTCTGTAAGTTCTCTAAAGTTACCTTCTTCTACAGTTTCATCTAATTTTAGTGGTCCGAAGCTGATTCTTCTTAAATAAACCACGCTCTTGTCTACAGCTTCAAACATTCTTTTTACTTGATGGAACTTACCTTCTTGGATTGTTACATGAACTTCTGATCCATCCTCATTAGAGTTAATAACCTCTAGTTTAGCTGGCATACAAAGATATCCATCATCTAAAGTAATTCCATTTGCAAACTTTACTATATCACTTTCATCTATAGGTTTATTAATTTCAGCATAATAAACTTTATCTACATGGTTTTTAGGAGCAATTAACTTATGATTTAGCTCCCCATCATTAGTTATAAGTAGTAATCCTACAGTATCCTTATCTAGTCTTCCTATTGGAAATGGTTCAAACACTTGATATTCAGGGTCTAAAAGATCAATTACAGTTTCATCATAATTGTCAAAGGTAGCACTAACTACTCCACTTGGCTTGTTCATCATTAAGTATATAAACTTTCTATAATTAATCTTTTCTCCTTTAACTTCAATAGTTGAATTTACAGGATCAACCTTTTCAGCACTATCTTTTACTGGAGTTCCATCAACTACTACTTCTCCCTTTCTACAAAGAGCCTTCACTTCTTTCCTACTTCCGTAACCTAAATTAGCTAATATTTTATCTAAACGTTCCATAACTATTCCTCACTTTCAAAATACTTAAGTATCCTCAAAAATAACTAGTCTATAGGTTAGCACCTCTCCCATTACAATGTGTCTGCAAAAGTTGTTACTTCCAGCTTAATAGTATTTGTTTCTGTAACCCTACTTCCCCTTGCACACACAAATTATTGCTCAAGTCTTGGACTTGTTATTTATTTTATATACCGTTGCCAAAACCTTATAAAACCTTATAAAGCTTGTTTAGTTCCCTGTTCAACGTGTCCGATTTTGTAATTCAAAAGAATATACTACTTTCGTTTGATATAACACTCCGAGGGCTTAAATTCCCATACAACGCATGGTACATATTAGTAGTATCTTTTAAGTGATTAGACTACTAATTCATATCTTGATAAGTTGATACTTTCATTATAATCTCTATCTATAACTAAGTCGCAATTATCACAGATATATGTCCTTACTGATAATGAAAGCTTGGGTTTTACATGACCACACTCACTACAAGTTTTTGATGAGGGATACCATTTGTCAGCTTCTGCAAACTCAATTCCATTGAACTCACATTTATATTGAATTTGTTTTTTAAACTCATATAAACATTGTTTTCCTATTGCTTTTGATAAATGCTTATTCTTCATCATGCCTTTAATATTAAGTGTTTCCATAACAACTCTTGATGGCTTGGTTTTCACTATCTTATTGGTTGCTTGGTGATTATGATTACTTCTTATATTAGCTAATTTTCTATGAAGTAATTTAATCTGCTTTTCCATTTTTATAATATTACTTGTTTTGACAAACTTACTCCCTTCTTTATTTTTTAGGTATTTGCGAGACACACTACGTTGTAATCTACGTAGCCTTTTTTCAAGCTTTTTTACAACTCTTGTTTTATTAATATTTTTAAAAGTCATTCCATTGGAGCATATAGCTAAATCTTTTATGCCTAAATCAACTCCTAGGCTCTCAGTAGTTAGTTCTATTATTGGTTTCTCTCTTTCTAAACCTACTGATATAAACCAGTACTTTCCATCAAAACTTATTCTTGGATTAGTATATTTACAGTTCATAGGTATTGCATTTTTCTTTATTTTTACCCAACCTACTTTTTCAATTAATAGGTCACTTTCTTTAACTTTAAGCTTTGCTGTATCATTATAGAAAGATGGTTTAGACTTTCTTCTGCTCTTAAATTTTGGTCTATCAGCTAATCCTTTGAAAAAGTTCTTATAAGCTTCACACCCATCTTTAACAGCTTGTTTAGCCACATTATTAGATACCTGGTTAAGCCAGTTAAGTTCTGTATTCTTTAAGATAGTTAATTCTTTTCTTAAATCATTATCAGATATAAACTTACCACCACTTTTATAGTTTTCTTCTTGCCTTGTAAGTGTCCAATTATATATAAACCTTGCAGTACCTACTGATTGCCACAGTTTTTGTTCTTGCTCTTTAGTTGGAAATAACCTAACTCTCTTCCCCAGTATCATTCTAGCTTTGGCAAACTCTCCTATTGAATAATATTTCAAAAGAATCACCTCTTAACGCTATTATACACACCTTGTAAATAAAGCATACTGTTTTCTAAAGTTTTCTGATGTTTTTACTACTGTTGTTTAACCTTCTTTATTATTTACATAATAACATATTTAACATACCTATTAATTCTAAAGGATTTACTATATTATGACAACCTTATATAAAGAAAAAACTTCTCACCTTTTACTATGAGAAGTTTTTTCTATTTCCTCTAATCCATAGCTATTTCGTTAAATGTACCAATAAGATAATTTATGGATTGTAATATTTTCTTATTTTTACTAAATAATTTTTTGTTTCTGTTGGAAGCTTATAAAAATCAGCTTCACTGCTTATGCCTCTTCTTCTCATGTTTCCTGGCCCAAAATTGTAAGCAGCCAATGCCATATCAAGGTTATTGTTATGAAGCTTTAAGTAATCCTTAATATGCCTAGTACCAGCATCTACATTTTCCTCTATATTATAAGGGTCCTTAACACCATAATCCTTAACATTTCCAGGCATAAGTTGCATTAAGCCCATAGCCCCTGCTGATGACTTTACAGTTGGATTAAAGTTAGATTCTACCTTTATGATTGCTCTAATTAGTTCTTCACTAATTCCATGTTTTTGTGAGGCAGCCTTAATTGCAGCTTCTATTCTTTCTCCTTGTGTCTTGTTCTCATTAGTTGCACTTACAGTTTGAGGTGCCACTACAGATCTTAAATTTAACTCATTAATATGTACTCCACTAAACTGATTATTACTATCTAATCCAATCTTATTTGCCTGTTGTTTTTCATTTAAGGCCTTAACTAAGGCTCCTAAAACCATTTGAAAGCCACCGGAATTAGAACCTTCTTCTCCTCCTCCAAATAACTTTGACAGCATACTCATTTGAAGAATTTGAGCCATGCCCTGATCTCCTTGTCCACTTTGGGCACCTAACATTTCCTCAAGACCTAACCCTCCCATACCTAAAGCCTGTAAGGGATTAGGTGAAGTTAATCCATCTAAAGGATTTACACTATTAGCTGAGGTATTTTTTATAGTTTTAGTGTTTATGTTGTAGTTGTTTAAATTATTATTGACACTTATATTATTGCTCATGATTTTCTCCCCTATGTTTAAATCTAATATGTATTATTTAAAACCAAAATTTACTTTTTCTTTAAGTTTAATTTAAAATTCTTCTTAATATCAATTATATTAAATTTTCCAACAAAAATATAGAGCTAATATTTTCTAATATTAACCCTATACTGAAAATAACTATTTATTATTTCTATTGTTATCATGTAATGCCTGATCAATGATGATACATAATGCAAGGATAAAGGCATGATTTTCACTTTCTTCTATATCTACAGTATAGCTATCTCTAATTGCTAGCCACTTCTTACTAGCTTCTGCTATTAAGGTTCCATTTTTATAGATAGTAAAATTATGAGCAACTATGTTTCCACAAATCTCATAACTTCCAAGAGCGCTATCTATATTAAACCTTTGAGAAAAAAAAGTAAATTGCTTTTTAACTCTAGCAACTTCCTGTCCATATAAATCAATATAATATTCTGGTAAAAAAGCCATTATTTTCTGTCTTATATTTACAACCTCTTGCCCTTGATTATCATACATTTTTAATTTATCCCCTAGGGAAAAAACTTTTCCTTTAACGAAATAAACTTCTCTTCCTGTATAATCCATTATGCTAAAGTCATCTCCAAAAGTAAAAATCTTTTGATTTATAACATATCTCATATCCTCACCTCACCCTTATTTTCCATATCAATGTTATAGCAAACCTTCAAACGTACCTGGATTTCTATTTATATTCTTTTCTTCTTTATATTATGATATGCTATAAAAAATTTATAAACCCCTTTAAGTATACCATAAAGCGACTCATAGATTTACTGATATATAGAATGCAATAAAGCTATTGCATAAATATCTCTAATTGTATCTTACATCCTCTTTAATATAAGTTGTCTAAAATTATTTTATGATGTAGAAATAATTTTGAAGCTTATATATTTGCATAGTCCTACTTAAAGCATTGCCTAAAAGTTTATTCATTAACCTCAATTTCAACAATGTGGTAGTCTTCATAGGTTAACTTACTAAAACTGCTCTTACATAAAGCTAGTAGCTTGTAATATCCTTTGGTAAAGGGAATAAAAGTATAATAATTCTTTTTGCTATACTTTTGGATAACCTTCCACTCACCCTTTTCCATTAAATAAAACTCGTAAACTATATCCTTGCCACCTTCACAGCCTACAGTAAAGTTCACAGCTTCATTACACTTAAAAGTCTTACTCTCTGTGCTTATTTTACAATTGTTTATAGGTGGTGCCTCAGCTACAATAAACCTAACCTGTTTTTTAGCGTCATAATTTTTAGTGCTGCTTAAATTTCTCGCATATATATCTATCACATATTCTCCAGCACATTTAGGTGTTAACTTAAATTTCTTTTCCTTAGAATACTCTGTTTCTTCCACTTCATGACCGTTAATTTTAACTTTATACTGAACCAAGGTATTTTTTGTATTTTCAGCAATTACTTCAATTTGAAAGCTATCACCTACAAGATAAAGCTTTTTATTTTCTGTTAAGATATAATCTATTCTTGCTGGAACATACTCTCTACACTGAATATAAATTATTGAATGCACATCATATTCCCGTTTTGACCGTCTATCCTTAACTCTTACCTCCAGCTTATATTCTCCAACTTCCTCTGGAGTAAAATCCACCCAATCATATTCACTGTACTCCAATTTATCAATAACTTCTTCATCCTTAGTTACTATGAATTCATATATTAACTCTAATCCGCCTTTAGCAGCTACCTTTATATTTACAGGCTCATTTATTAATAAATCCTTCTTTTTATCTAGCACTATATCCTCTATAATCACATTTTCTATAAAATCTTCTTCTATGGTAAATTCCATAGTCTCTCTAGCTTCAAATTCCTGTGGAAAGCTCTCATCCTTAACTAAAAGCTCTATTATATACTTTCCTGATTTTTTGGGAGTCCAAGTACAGACATTTTCTTTCTGATACTCTGAAGAATAAGGGTCATTTCCATCTACTATAAATTTGTAACGAAGATTCTTACCACCTATTGCAATTCCTTTAAGAGTTATAGGGGTATTTTCTACCTGTGGAGAGCTTAAATCTGAAGTTATACTTATCACTTTAATAGGTCTATATAAATCCACCTTATAATTCATTACCGCTCTGTCATCATACAAGCTTTGAGAATACATATCTTTAGCAACGCATAGAAGCTTATACTTCCCTGGTTTTCCTTCCGAAAAGCTTACTAGTCTTTTTGTTGAAAAATCCTGAACTATTTCTGCATTACCATCCTCATGAAGTTTTATGAACTTATATAAGATAGTTCTGCTTTCATCAAAGGCAGCCTCTACTTCAAAGGTTAATTCTTCTCCTACTAAAAGCTCCTCACAAAGACATTTGAAATTTTTAATTTCTACCTTTTCTACGGGTAATACCTTAAATTTCTCTGAAGCAAAATCATCAAAAATATTAGCCGAATGTTCCTTTTTGCACTCCACTAAAATTTCAAATTCCCCTTCTACTTTTGCTGTATAAGCTAAGGTATTTTCTATAGAGTAATCCTTAATTAAGTGCCATCTTGCTTCTTCCTTAATCCAATACCTGTACATAACAGGAAGGGTATTAGGCTCAACAGTAATATTAATCTTTTCACCAATTTTTCCTTCAGTTTTATCTAAAGCTATGTGTTTAATTAACTTTTCTTCTATGGTTCCAATGATAAAATCCACCTTAGAAGTATAGTCGTGAGATTTTTTACTACCTTCCCTCTTAGCATGTACCATTATCATATATTTCCCATCTTCCTTAGGGCTCCAAAGGGCATAGCTATCCCTATGAAAATCCTTAAGGGTGCTCCACTTACCATCATTTCCAATTAAAAATTTATATAATAATCCATCTTCTATTTTATTTTCAATAGATATCTTAATTTCTTTATTTTTTTCTTGAGGACTCTCTAAACTTGTAATAATATTCATTTCATTCATTTCAGTTATCCTCCTTAAATAATGGACAGGTTTTTCGCCTATGAACCTTGAAAAAACATTTAACCCATAAGCAAACCTCTTTATTTAATAACAATACTTACATTATACTATAATTCCATAATATGTAACAACAAAATACTGTTTTTTCTTTATTTTTTGTAAATTATAATTAAAGGTAATAAAAACTTCCCCAGATGCTAAAAATACCATAAAGGAGGATGAGGATATTGCTAAAAGCATACAAAACGGAGATAAATCCAACAAAGCAACAAATACAAAAGATTAATCAATCCATTGGAATATGCAGATGGCTTTATAACTCATACATCGCTAAGAATAATGAACTATATAGGCAATATAAAGATGGCTTAATTGATAAAAAACAAGCATTTATGAGTGCAAATGATTTTGACAAATATATAAATAACGAGATTAAAATATTAGAAGAATATAATTGGATTAATAATTGTGGCTCTAAGGCAAGGAAGAAAGCCATATGTAATGCTGAAACTTCTTATAAAAGATTTTTCAAAGGTGAAAGTAAGTTTCCAGGATTTAAAAAGAAAAATAAATCAGATGTTAAATTATATTTCCCTAAAACCAACAAAACTGATTGGAGAGTTGAAAGAAATAAAATAAATATACCATCATTAAAATGGGTGCATTTAAAAGAAAAAGGATATATTCCAACAGATGCTAATATTATAAGCGGAACTGTTTCAAAAAAAGCAGATAGATATTATGTTTCAGTTTTAATAGAAGTTGAAGAGAAATATCAAAAAAATACAAAGGAAGGAATTGGTATAGATTTAGGATTAAAGGATTTTGCTATATGTTCTAATGAAACAACTTATAAAAACATTAATAAAACAAAAGAAGTAAAAAGATTAGAAAAGAAACTACTAAAAGAACAAAGAAAACTTTCAAGGAAATATGAAAATTTAAAAGAAAGAAATAAAAATAATAAAAAAGAAGGAGGTAATGCTACTAGACAAAATATCCAAAAACAAATGGTTAAGGTACAAAAACTTCATCAAAGATTATCTAATATAAGAGAAAATTATTTAAACCAAGTAGTAAATGAGTTAATAAAACAAAAACCAAGTTTTATAGTCATTGAAGATTTAAATGTTAGAGGAATGATGAAGAATAGACATCTTTCAAAAGCTATATCAAAGCAAGGTTTTAATATGTTTAGAATTAAACTATTAAACAAATGTAATGAATATAGTGTAGAATTAAGAATTGTGGATAGATTTTATCCTTCAAGTAAAACTTGTCATGATTGTGGTGCTATATTTACAGGATTAAAACTTTCTGATAGAGAGTGGGTATGTTCTGAATGTGGTATAATTCATGATAGGGATAAAAATGCTAGTCTTAATTTGAGGGATTGTGAAATATACAAAGTAGCATAATCAAGCTATTGTATATATGTACCGATGGCTAGTCGGGAATTTAAGCCTTTGGAGTGTTATATCAAATATGAGTAGTAATAGTAATATTGCCAAAGTAGACACGTTGAAAAAGGAAAAATCTTGATATGGGTATATTTGTCCATATTTTAAGTAGCAGTGATGATTATGGATAAAAATGATAGAGATTTTCACTATGATCCTGAGTACACTTATAAGAAAAAGAATATAACTATTCACAAAGCAGAGGATAGTTACCCTATAATTGAAAGAACCAATAATGGTCTTTTATTTCCTGAAGGCCCTAAAACCTTTGTTGATATGGACCAATTTAAACCTGGTCATTAATTGACTTTAACCCTACTATTTTCATTTCTGTTGTATGAAACCAAAGTTAAGACCCAATTCATACATTGAACTTACTTTGAATCTCTTAAGGTTCTTGAAGGTGACTAGAATTAAATTCCATTATGTATGGCTAGAGCAAATGGTTAATTATCTTATTTAAGATAAGCTTATTAGTAAGATTGAATTTTAAAATTAAACTCAATAAGAGATCAAAAGGATTTAGTAAGGTAACCAAAAATTACCCTACTAAATCCTTTCTTATAAATTAACTTCACTTTTTCTTATTAATCTTATAAGGTTTTCCCTAAGCCTTGTATCATCTTCACTACTTCTCTTTTTATGGCTAGCAGTCTTTCCTCCACCTCTTCTTACTTTTGCAGAAAGATGTCTTTCAAATAGTAATTTATCAATATTATCATTATTGTATATATTCCCCTTAGGACTTATGGCATAGGCCTTCTTTCCAAGAACCATAGCTGCTACACCATAATCTTGAGTAACTACAATATCCTGAACCTTTGCTTCATTGGCAATTTTCATATCTACACTTTGAAACCCACTATCCATGTACTTAACTGTAGCGTAAGTACTTGTTAGTATGTGGTTAATGTCACAGTAAAGTATTAATTCTAGTCCAAAATCCTTTGCTACTTCTTCAATAATGTGCTTTCCAGGACATGCATCTGCATCTACAATTATTCTCATAGTTATTCCCCTAGCTTTTCTTCTAGTTTTTCCTTTAATTCCTCATAACCTGGTTTCCCAAGTAGGGCAAACATGTTCTTTTTATAAGCTTCCACCCCTTCTTGGTCAAAAGGATTTATATCTAACATATATCCACCTATAGCACAAGCTTTCTCAAAGAAGTAAATTAAGTATCCAATACTGTATTCAGTAAGGTCCTTAAGATTTATTACTATATTAGGAACCCCCCCCTCATTATGAGCTAGAGCCGTTCCTTCCATAGCTTTTTTATTTACAAAGTCTATGGTTTTCCCACTTAAGAAGTTAAGTCCATCTACGTTTTTATCGTCTTCCTTTAAGGTTAGTTCCACCTTAGGAGTTTCTACATTTATAATAGTTTCAAAAAGGTTTCTTAACCCATCTTGAATATATTGACCCATGGAGTGTAAATCTGTAGAGAAATTCACTGAAGCAGGAAAGATTCCCTTACCACTTTTTCCATGACTCTCTCCAAACAACTGCTTCCACCACTCACTAAAGTATTGAAGACTTGGCTCGTAGTTTACAATGATCTCCGTTGTTTTTCCTGTGATATATAAAAAGTGTCTTAGTGCTGCATATTTATAGCAATTGTTATTTTCTAATTTTTCACAAGCATATTCATTTCTAGCTTCTTGTGCACCCTTCATTAATTCATCAATATTTAGTCCTGCTGTAGCAATTGGAAGTAACCCTACTGCTGTTAAAACCGAAAACCTACCTCCAACTTCATCAGGAATTACGAAATTTTCATAACCTTCCTCCTTAGCAAGACTTTTTAAGGCTCCTCTAGCTTTATCAGTTGTTACATATATTCTATTTTTCGCTTCTTCTTTTCCATACTTATTTTCAAGAAGTTCCTTAAAAATTCTAAAGGCAATAGCAGGTTCTGTAGTAGTTCCTGACTTTGAAATTACGTTTATTGAAAAATCCTCATTTTTTACAATATCTATAAGGTGAGATAAATAAGTAGAGCTTATATTATTTCCAGCAAATAACACTGCTGGTGCTTTTCTCTTTTCATAAGGCAAATTGTTATTAAAGCTATGAGTTAGTGCCTCAATTACAGCTCTAGCTCCCAGATATGATCCTCCAATTCCAATTACCACAAGGATTTTAGAGTTTTTCTTTATTCTTTCTGCTGCTACTTTAATTCTCTGAAACTCATCCTTATCATAGTTCTCAGGTAAGTCAAGCCATCCCAAAAACTCATTTCCTGCTCCATCTTTGTTATGTAAAGTGTGATGAGCATCAGTAACCATAGGTTTTAGCTTTAATATATCTTCTGCATCAACAAAAGGTGCTGCTTTTTTAATATTTAAGTATATTGGTGACTTCATAGTACGCCTCCGTAAACCATATTTTCTATAATTATATAAATTACACTTAAGTAGCAATCCATTACTACTAAGTTAAATAACGAACAAGTTCATTTCCACTTTTTAGTATAAACCATTTTATATTTTTTATCAAACTTAGGCATTAAATCTTAAGAAACATGCCGTAAACTTCTTACCACATGGCAACATAAATCAAATAACTACCAAGGTTATATCCTTGGTAGCTATTTATTTATCATGTTATATTATTCAATTCCTTATATGGAATCAACTATATTGAATGAATTGTATATCCATTCTTAATTTCTATGTTTTAAAGAAGATTATTCCTGCTATTTTTAAATTGGATACTTTTCTTTATCCTTTATGTAACTTTTAAGAATTTAAAATAAATACATCTACCAACTCTTTTGCCTCAATACTTAAAAACCTAATTAACTTTACCTTTATCTTTAAGCATTTATACTAGAGTGATTAATTCTCAATAAGTATGTGTCATTGTGTATTCTATCACATATTATGAATGTACTCATAGGTTTAGCGCTATACGCTGTATTACCAGTAGCTAACAGCAATAAAGTTTAGTTTTTGTAAAATAATCATAAAATAAAAAAGTCAGGCTAGATAGAATTCTAACTTCTACCTAGCCTGACTTTACTTACCCTTTACCAAATTGACTCAACCATCTCATATGTACCTTTTACAAGTATAGGTGGTTTCTCCCCGTCTATAACTTTACCTCCTATACTATACAATGATATCCCAACTAACACTAATAATATTAATTTTGAAAATTTCCTCATTCTCATAATACCCCTCCATCCCATGATTACATTATAACCCATATAGCTACTTAATTCAACAATTTTTGTATCTTTTTTTGACAATCGTAAGCATATTCATATTCTTTATCCTCAAAATAAAGCCTTTGAAGTTTATTATAGTAGCTAATCCTTATTAATTTGTTATCTGTTTCATCCAATAAAAGTAATAATTCTTTAATAATCTCTTTAATTTTATCTTCCTTTTCAAGCTTAGTATAAATCTCTTCCATGATTTTGTATGCTTTTAAGGTATACTCATAATCATTATTCTCTCTCGCATTTTCCAGCCCTAAGCTAACTATAAGCAATGCTTCGTCATAAAGTTCTTTTGCCATGTAAACTGATGATTTTTCAATTAAAGTATGAGATAAATTTTTCTTATCTATACTAGCTCTAATTTGCTGAGATTTATTATAATACTCTAAGGCTTCAGTTAAATTACCCTTCTTTACATACAATGAACCTAAGTTATTATAAAGATAAGCTGACACCTTTTCGTCAGTATTGCTAATCAATAATATTAGCTCTTTATAAATTTCAATTGCTGTGTTTAAATCCCCTTTATCTTCGTAACAACTTGCTTTGAAACTACTTGCATAAATATATCTTTCTAATTCTTTTTCTTTATCACACATAACTAAAAACTTTTCAATACAATTAAGTGATTCTTCCAAATTAGATAAACTTTGATAACAAAGCGCTGAATTATATAATGCATTTTGCAAGGTAAATATTTCCTTAGCAATTTCCGAATTAACTATTGCTTTATTAAAATAAACTATAGCTTCAGCATAATCTAACAATGCATATTTACATGCACCCAATCTATTATAGAGATAGCATCTTTCCTTTAAGTGTACATTATCAGTTAATGAATCTAAGGAGTAAAAATAATTTTTATAGGCCTCTAAATATTTGCTCTCATTGTAATACTTGTCACCTTGTACTTTATACCCTTCTGCTTTGGCATTTTTCAAATCATAATGTTCTGCAATTTTTATGATATCTTCTAGTTCTTCATAGGCTAAGTCAGTGGCTAGCTTTTCCATACAGTATTTTTCTGCTTCTTCTTCTATAGTTCTTAAAAAATATCTATCATCTATTTCTATATCAGATCCAAGTTCCTTTGCTTTTTCCCTAAATCTTTCTGTGATAATCTTAGCTGCATCTTCAGTTATATTTCTTCTTCCATTCTCCAAAAGCCCTAAGTATCCTCTTGTAAAGTTCTCACTAGCAAAATCATCTTGTGTCATTTTAAACTTTTTTCTTAAGCTTTTAATTTTTTCACTACCTGTTAAAAACTGCATTTCATTCCCCTTCTTACTAAATATTAATAATATCACTATCTATTATTATAACAATAATTTATGAAAATAACTTTCTTTAATTAAGAAATTGCTAACTTTTTATCTTAAAAGCCAGAAATACATATTCACGCCCCTTTTTAAAGAAGCTTCAACAACTTGTGTCATTCATATCCTTTATTTCTTTGTATCCCTTTTATCTTTTATATCTAATTTGAAATTTACTAGTGCCAAGACTTTATCTAGGTTTCTTTGAGCCAAAAGTTGAAGTCCCTTGAATTTACTATATACTAAAAAAGACACATAGACAGGCTATCTATGCGTCAAATAAAATATATGTTTAGTAAGAGAAAGGCTATTTTACTCCCACTCAATAGTGGAAGGTGGTTTTGAAGTTACATCATAAACAATTCTGTTTACTCCTTTAACTTCATTCACAATTCTTCTTGATACTTTATCAAGAACTTCATAAGGCACTCTAGCCCAATCAGAGGTCATACCATCTGATGATGTTACGGCTCTTAGTGCTACTGTGTGGCAATAAGTTCTTTCATCTCCCATAACTCCAACAGACCTAATGTTAGGAAGGCAAGCAAAGTATTGCCATATTTCACTTTCAAGTCCTGCTATTGCTACTTCGTCTCTAAATATTGCATCTGCTTCTCTAACTATTTCTAGTTTTTCTTCAGTAATTTCCCCTAAAACTCTAATTGCAAGACCTGGTCCTGGGAAGGGCTGTCTCCAAACTAAGTGGTGTGGTATTCCAATTTCTTCACCCACTGCTCTAACTTCATCTTTAAATAATTCTCTAAGTGGCTCTATAAGCTCAAAGGTGATGTCCTCTGGAAGTCCTCCTACATTATGGTGACTTTTTATAGTAGCTGATGTATTTGTACCACTTTCTACTACGTCAGCGTAGATTGTACCTTGAACTAAGTAATCTATTTTACCAAGTTTGTTTGCTTCTTCTTCAAATACTCTTATAAATTCTTCCCCGATGATTTTTCTTTTTCTCTCTGGGTCAGAAATTCCTTTAAGCTTTCCTAAGAATCTATCCTGAGCATTTACTCTGATAAGATTCATATCAAAACCTTTTTTAAAGATTTCTTCTACTTGATCTCCCTCATCTTTTCTTAAAAGACCATGGTCTACAAATACACAAGTTAATTGCTTTCCAATGGCTTTATGAACAAGTACTGCTGCTACTGAAGAATCTACTCCTCCAGATAGGGCGCATAGTACCTTTTTATCTCCAACAAGATTTTTTATCTCTGCTATTTTCTCTTCTGCAAAAGAAGCCATGGACCAATCTCCTTTAAGATTACATATGTTCTTAAGGAAATTAGATAGCATCTTTTCTCCAAATAAAGTATGCTGAACTTCTGGGTGGAACTGAACTCCATAAAGCTTCTTTTCTTTATTTCCCATTGCAGCTATTGGACATTGTTCTGTAGATCCAATAATTTCAAAGCCTTCTGGCTTTCCTTCTATGAAATCCGTATGACTCATCCAACATTGATTTTCTTCAATGCCTTCAAATAGCGGGCTATTTAAAACTAAATCTACATTGGTTTTACCATATTCTCTAACAGGTGCAGTTTTAACACTTCCTCCTAGAGTATGAGCCATAAGCTGTGCTCCATAGCATATTCCTAGCACTGGAATACCTAAATTAAATATTTCTTCATCTATTTTAGGTGAATTTTCACCGTATACACTATTAGGTCCACCTGTAAAAATGATTCCCTTAGGTGCTAATTCTTTTATTTTTTCTATTGAAGTTGTGTAAGGAACTATTTCACAATAAACACTATTTTCTCTAACTCGTCTTGCGATAAGCTGATTGTATTGTCCGCCAAAATCAACTACTAAAACTAATTCTCTATCCATGGTATTAGCTTCCTCCTTTATTTTCTTTAGTAAATGTATTTTGTAAATAAGAACTTTATTTTAAGCTATATTTTTTTGTTTTTAATGTAATTTATAAAGCTTTTTATCCTTATACATTTACGCTGTAATTAGGTGCTTCTTTAGTCATCACTATATCATGAGGATGACTTTCTCTGAGTCCTGAGGAAGTTTGAACCACAAAGGTAGCATTTTTATATAATTCTTCTAGATTTTCTGCTCCTAAATATCCCATACCAGAACGTATTCCACCTACAAGTTGATATATGGTTTCTACTACCGAACCTCTATAAGGAATTCTTCCTTCTACTCCTTCTGGTACTAGTTTCTTGTTATCTTCTTGGAAGTATCTATCTTTACTTCCATTAGCCATAGCTCCAATGGAACCCATGCCTCTATATACTTTATAGCTTCTTCCTTGATAAATTTCAATTTCTCCTGGTGCTTCTTCGCAACCTGCAAATAAAGAACCCATCATAACAACCTTAGCTCCTGCAGCTAATGCTTTTACTGCGTCTCCAGAGTACTTAATTCCTCCATCTGCTATAACAGGAACCCCATACTTATTAGCTTCCTCTACACAATCCATTACTGCAGTAAGCTGTGGAACACCAACTCCTGCTACTACTCTTGTAGTGCAAATTGAGCCTGGTCCAATTCCAACTTTAATACAATCTGCTCCAGCTTCTATCAATTCCTTTGTTGCTGCTGCTGTAGCTACGTTTCCTGCAATAATTTGTAGTTCAGGATACTTAGTTTTAATTTCTTTAACTGCTTCAATAACTCCTCTAGAATGTCCATGTGCAGTATCTACTGTTATTACATCTACATGAGCCTTAACTAAAGCATCTACTCTAATCATTAAATCTTTTGTTACTCCTACGGCAGCTCCACAAAGAAGTCTGCCTCTTTCATCTTTTGCAGCGTTGGGGTACTTAACGGCTTTTTCTATATCTTTAATAGTGATAAGTCCTTTTAAATTAAAGTTCTCATCAACTAATGGTAATTTCTCAATTTTATGTTTTCTTAGAAGCTCTTTTGCTTCCTCTATAGTTGTGCCCTCAAGAGCTGTTATAAGTCCTTCACTAGTCATCACTTCGCTTATTTTCTTTGAATAATCAGTTTCAAATACTGTATCTCTGTTAGTGATGATTCCAACTAGCTTTCCATTTTCAGTAACTGGCACTCCTGAAATTCTATACTTTGCCATTAAACCTAGTGCTTCTTCTATAGTCCTATCCTTAGATAGTGAAAAAGGATCTTTAATTACTCCATTTTCTTGTCTTTTTACTCTATCTACTTCACTAGCTTGAGCTTCTATGGACATATTCTTATGAATTATGCCTATGCCACCTTCTCTAGCCATAGCTATAGCCATTTTAGCTTCAGTAACTGTATCCATTCCCGCACTAATTAATGGTAAGCTCAATTTTATTTTTTTAGTAAGATTAGTTACTAGCTTAACATCCTTAGGTAACACATCTGACTTATTTGGAACTAATAGTACATCATCAAAGGTATATGCTTGTTTTAATATTATTGCCATGATTGTCATCCTCTTTTCTACTATATTTTTTATTTGTTGCAGTAAAACTCTCTAATTAAGCACACAATCTCTCTTTATGCTCACTTTCACAAATGTAATTTTAAAATGCAACTCTTACATGAATGTTATTAGCTAATAATTAATTCATAATTTGGGTACAAAAAAACATGTTAGCTATACTTCTATAAGTAAAACTAACATGTCCAATTTCATCATTGTACAATGTAATCTTACTCATAGTCAGAAATTATTGGTTTCCGGTAGATACTCCTTGCCATATTCAAGGTATATATGAGCTAACGTTATTAAATTATTAATAATCAATGTTCGTTTGTTTTATTAATTATATATATTTTATTTAATTATATAGGTTTTGTCAACACATTATTTCAACTGTATTTAATTTCTTAATATTTGTCAATAATGAAGGTAAGTTAAGCGGAGGTAGATTATGGATAAGCAATTAAAATATAGAACTCGCCATCTAAACATGGAATTTAGCCAAATTATAGAGACTGAAGCTATAAACATGGTTTTCCAACCCATTGTTAATCTTGCTACAGGCAAAATTTTGGGCTATGAAGCACTTTGTAGAGGACCTAAGGAATCCCCCCTTCATTTACCAGATGTGCTTTTTAAAACTGCAAGACTCTCTAATAAGGTTACTACTTTAGATGAACTCGCTAGAAAAAAAGCAATTGAAGCTTTTATCCCCTTTTTAAAGGATTATAAACTTTTCATTAACATGACTCCTCTTGCCATGGCTAACTATGATTTTTTTGCTAGTAGTACCTTTAAATGTTTAGGAGACAATAATGTAAATCCTTCAAACCTAGTAATAGAAATTACAGAGCAGTGCCCTATTGATTTAGTAGATAATTATAAGAATATAATTAGGGACATAAAATCCTTAGGAATAAAAGTAGCTTTAGACGATGTAGGTTCTGGTTATTCTGGGCTAAAAACTATTTTAAATGTTATGCCAGATTATTTAAAATTAGATATGGATTTAACTCATAATATCCACAAGGACACTTTAAAAGAAAACTTAATTAAAGGTTTAATACATATGTCAAACTATTGCAATATGAAAATAATTGTAGAAGGCATTGAATGCAAAGAAGAACTAGAAACTCTCATATGCCTTGGTGCCTATGGAGGCCAAGGATACTTTCTTCAAAGACCTACTGATCCTCCTGAAGATATTTCTCTAGAGTGTAAAGAAGTTTTTAAAACCTACTTATCTAAGTTAACCTTGTAATTGCATTATAAAAGAGCTATGTGAAACATAAATTTTCACATAGCTCTTGCTTTTATAGCTTTTAAACTATTAGACTTTCTTTATTTTGGCCTATATTCTAGTACATTCCGTCCATTCCCATGCCTGGTGCCATTGGAGCTGGTGCGTTCTTTTCTGGCAGATCAACTACTGCAGCTTCTGTTGTTAAGAAAGTTGAAGCTACTGATGCTGCATTTTGAAGTGCACTTCTTGTAACCTTAGTTGGGTCTACAATACCAGCTTTAATCATATCTACAAATTGTCCTCTTAAAGCATCATATCCCATTTGTGATTCTGAAGCTTTAACTTTTTCAATTATTACTGAACCTTCATCTCCAGCATTTGTAGCTATTTGTCTTAATGGCTCTTCAAGAGCTCTTCTTACAATGTTGATACCAACTTGAACTTCTGAAATATCAGATGTTAATTTTGCTACCTCTGGTATAGCACTTACGTATGCAGTACCACCACCAGCAACTATTCCTTCTTCAACAGCTGCTTTTGTAGCTGCTAAAGCATCTTCTATTCTTAATTTCTTTTCTTTAAGTTCGGTTTCAGTAGCTGCTCCAACTTTAATTACAGCAACTCCTCCTGCAAGTTTTGCAAGTCTTTCCATTAATTTTTCTTTATCGAACTCTGAAGTTGTATCTTCAATTTGTCTCTTAATTTGATTTACTCTGTTTTCTATTTCATCTTTAGAGCCTCTTCCGTTAACTATTACTGTGTTTTCTTTAGAAATTTTAACGCTTTCAGCTCTTCCAAGCATATCAATTGTAGCTTCTTTTAAGTCATGACCTAATTCTTCTGAAATTACAGTACCACCAGTTAAAGTAGCTATATCTTGTAACATTTCTTTTCTTCTATCTCCAAAGCCTGGTGCTTTAACAGCAACACAAGTGAAAGTTCCTCTTAATTTGTTAACAACTAAAGTTGCAAGAGCTTCTCCTTCAACATCTTCAGCTATAATTAATAACTTCTTTCCTTGTTGAACAATTTGTTCAAGAACTGGTAAAATTTCTTGGATGCTAGCAATTTTCTTTTCAGTTATTAAGATGTATGCATCTTCTAAAATAGCTTCCATTTTATCTGGATCTGTTACCATATATGCACTTAAGTATCCTCTGTCAAATTGCATACCTTCAACTACATCTAGTTCAGTGCCCATAGTTCTTGATTCTTCAACAGTGATAACTCCTTCGTTACCTACTTTTTCCATAGCTGAAGCAATTAATGCACCGATTTCCTCATCAGCAGAAGATATAGCTGCAACTCTTGCTATGTCCTCTTTTCCATTAACTGGTTTCGAATGTTTCTTTATTTCTTCTACTGCTTTATCTACAGCCATTCTAATACCATTTCTAATTAGCATCGGATTTGATCCTGCAGTAACATTTTTTAAACCTTCTCTAATGATAGCTTGAGCTAAAACTGTAGCTGTAGTAGTTCCATCTCCTGCTACATCATTTGTTTTAGTAGCTACTTCTTTAACAAGTTGAGCTCCCATATTTTCATAAGCATCTTCAAGCTCTATTTCTCTAGCAATAGTAACACCATCATTAGTTATAAGTGGTGATCCAAACTTTTTATTTAATATAACATTTCTTCCTTTTGGTCCAAGTGTAACCTTAACTGTATCTGCAAGAGTATCTACACCTCTTTGCATAGATCTTCTAGCTTCTTCTCCAAATAAAATGCTCTTAGCCATATTAAAAACCTCCTACTTCCTTCTTATTATTCTAATAACTTTAATTTCTCATTTTCAGTAATTTTACTGTGCAGTAGCCTTTTATTACTCAATTACTGCTAATATATCGTCTTGTCTTAAAATAATGTATTCTTTACCTTCAAATTTAATTTCACTTCCAGAGTACTTAGAGAATAGTACCTTGTCGCCTACCTTTAACTCCATTTTAATGTCCTTGCCATCAACATAGCCTCCTGGACCTACCGCTACTACTTCTGCCTCTTGTGGTTTTTCCTTTGATGCGCCTGGTAGAACTATTCCACTTTTAGTCATTTCCTCTGCTTCTAATCTTTTAATAACAACTCTGTCTCCAAGTGGTCTGATGTTCATAAAAAAACCTCCTTAAGTTTATAATTATATAAATTTTATAATATACTCTTTGTTAGCACTCATCACTATCGAGTGCTAATTACAATATTTATAATAAAGAAAACTTCCATTATTATCAAGTGCAATCACATTATACTTTAGCCCAAATTTGGCCATTATTCCGATTTATTTCAAATTATCTCTATTTTTCTTATATTATCACTTTTTCTCTTTATGCATTCTATGAAAAAAGTCAATAATACTATGTCCTTTCCAAAATCCAAGAATAAATAAGGCTATAGCTACTATAGCAATCATTATCATGGAGGAGTAGTTTTCCATATGTATTCCTTCACCAAAAAATGCTGATGCAAGTATCCACGGAAATCTTCCTATTGAAGAGTAAAGTATAAAGTCTACTAGGGTTACATTTGACACCCCAGCTACATACACCAGTACATCTTTAGGTATTCCAGGTATTAAGTAGATTATGAGAATTACAATTTTATTGCTTCCTGCATCAAGTACCTTTTTAAATCTTTTTAGATTTCTTTTCTCAATCATCCTTATTACATATTTTTTTATAAAGTATTTTGCAAATAAATATCCTAGGGTACTCCCCATCAAAATCCCGGCACTAGATAATATACTACCCCAAAGGGCACCAAATATGTATCCTCCTGCCACCTGAGTTACTTCACCTGGTATAAAAAATATTACAACTTGAAGGATTTGGATTAACACAAACATTATTATGCTAAAAGATCCATAAGATAATATCCACTGCTTAAATTCTTCTGGATTCCTAAACATAGTTGAATGTCTAAAAAACAATTGATAAGCTCCTATAATTAAGGGAATTGAAATAAGTATTAAAAAAATTTTTAACCTATTTTCTTTTATTTTATCCTTTGTTAACCGTAGCCAGTTTTTACTTTTTTCCATAGATATTCTCCTATTAAACTTATAAAATTTAATATAAGCATAAAAAACTTTAGTCTATTTTAATATTGTTTTCCCTTGCATAGTAAAATAAGTATTGCTGTGCAAAGCCAGAAAGCTCACCAAATTTTTCTCTTCCGAAGGTTCTTATTTTAGGTAGGGATACATCAGGAGCTAAATAAAAAAATTGCATAGCTCTTTTTACCCACACATCTACAGGGAAAGCTGAATACTTTTGCATAGAAAATAACATTATACAGTCAGAAACTTTTGGACCAACTCCGTTAAAGTCTTTCAAGCCCTCATGGCAGTCATCATCATTAAGACTTTTAATATGTTCTAAACTCTTTGTACCTTCTACTACACTTTTAATTCCATCTACTATATACTTAGCTCTAAACCCTACTCCTAATGCTTCTATATCTTCCATAGTAGCCTTTTCCAGTGCTTTTGGTGTAGGAAAAGTGTAATAAATTTTCCCATTGTACTCTAATTGACTTCCATAGGTTTTGCTTATATTTTCTATAGCTCTTTTTATCATAGGTATCCTATTATTAGCTGAAGTTATAAAGGATATTAAGATTTCAAAAGGTTCCTGCTGAAGAAGTCTTATTCCATAACCAAAATCTACAGCTTTTTTAAGAAGTGGATCCTTGCCTAATTCTTCTTTTATATCACTATAATTTCTTCTTAAATCAAAGTAATCACACCATATACTATTAAAATCTTCTAAATTGGTGTTGTACAATATAACATCCTTATCACGTTTCTCTACTTCTATAACCTTGCCAAAGGCTACCCCTATATAGTTATCATTGCTTTGTCTATGCCATCTAAAACATTGACCACAATCAAATATATGAGGAAGTTCAAAACTTGTTACTCCTTTCAGTATAACTTTACCTTCTTCCTCTATTAATTCTTTAAAGTCCATGGTATCACTCCATTCCATATACAAATATTTCTAATTATTACTTCTATGATAATCTCCAAAATGGATTAAGTAAACTTAATTTTTATAAGACAATGAACAAGTTCATTTTGTGGAACTGCTTTTGACTAAACAAAAGTATTTTTGTGAACAAACTGCCTTTGTTACATCAACACAACTTATCTAGGCCAAAGAGTTACAAAGCTGGTGAACAACCCTTTAAAGAACATTACATACTTTAAGCTTCCGAATTGTTGCTAAACTATCAAAAGTAATGCTATGAATATTCTCAACATCACTGATATAAATTATTCCATTAAAGTTACTATTTATCTAATATATTAACCTACTCATTAGCAACTGCTATACTGATTTGAATCTTACCTATTGTACTCTTCTTTAAGTTTGTTTTATAGATTGAAAAATCCTTCTTCAACTTATATTCAAAATGAAAATATATTTAAAATAAAAAGGTCGCCCAAAGGCGACCTTAAATTTTAAATTTACATTACTCTGCTGAAAGTTGAGTATCTATTGCTTTAGCAGCCTTCTTACCAGCTTCCATAGCAAGGATAACTGTTGCAGCGCCTGTTACAGCGTCTCCACCAGCATATACTTTAGATTTTGAAGTTAATCCTGTTTCTTCTTCAGCAACTATACATTTCCATTTATTGATTTCAAGTTCTGGAGTTGTTGCAGGAATTAATGGGTTTGGTGATGTTCCTAGAGACATGATTACTGTGTCACACTCTAATGTAAATTCAGAATTTGGAACCACTTGTGGTCTTCTTCTTCCAGATGCATCTGGTTCACCAAGTTCCATTCTTACACACTTCATGCCTTTAACCCAGCCTTTTTCATCTCCAAGTATTTCTACAGGATTTACAAGAAGGTCTAAGATAACGCCTTCTTCTTTAGCGTGATGAACTTCTTCAACTCTTGCTGGAAGTTCTGCTTCACTTCTTCTGTAAACAATATGAGTTTCAGAACCAAGTCTTAATGCTGTTCTTGCAGCGTCCATAGCAACGTTTCCGCCACCAACTACTGCAACAACCTTACCTGATTTAATTGGAGTTGAATACTCTTCTTTAAATGCTTTCATTAAGTTGTTTCTAGTTAAGAATTCATTAGCTGAGAATACTCCATTTAAGTTTTCTCCTGGTATTCCCATAAACTTTGGAAGACCTGCTCCTGAACCTATAAATACTGCATCAAATTTCTCATCATTAATTAACTCATCGATGGTAACTGTTCTACCAACAATTACGTTAGTTTCAATTTTTACACCTAATTTTCTTAGGTTGTTTATTTCATGTTTAACTACTGTATCTTTTGGTAATCTAAATTCTGGAATTCCATAAACTAAAACTCCACCTGGCTCATGTAATGCTTCAAATACAGTTACATCATAACCCATTTTAGCAAGGTCTCCAGCACAAGTTATTCCTGCTGGGCCTGAACCTATTACAGCTACTCTTTTATTCTTCTTCTCAACTTCTTTAGTTAAGTCTACATTGTTTTCTCTTGACCAGTCAGCAACAAATCTTTCAAGTTTACCAATAGCTACTGGCTCTCCTTTTATTCCAAGAACACACTTGCTCTCACATTGTAATTCTTGTGGACATACTCTTCCACAAACTGCTGGAAGTGCTGTGTACTTATCTAACGCTTTTGCAGCTTCTGCAAAGTCTTTATTTTTAACATGTTGTATAAACTCTGGTACATCTATTGATACTGGACATTTACCAACACATGGCTTATTCTTACAGTTTAAGCATCTTGTAGCTTCTTGAACTGCTTCTTCTTCTGTATATCCTAAACAAACTTCTTCGAAGTTTTTAGCTCTTACTTTTGGATCTTGCTCTGCAATTGGAGTTCTCTTCATTCTATCCATTATGCATTTCCTCCTCTTCCACAACCAGGTTTCATAGTATCTTTGTTTATCTCTTCATCTTTATACATTGATAATCTCTTAAGAGCTTCATCAAAGTTAACTTTATGTCCATCAAACTCTGGACCATCAACACAAGCAAACTTAGTTTCATCTCCTACAGTAATTCTGCAGGCACCACACATTCCAGTTCCATCAACCATAATTGGGTTTAAGCTTACTATAGTTTTAATTCCTAACTCTTCAGTTAATTTACATACGAATTTCATCATTATCATTGGTCCTATAGCAATAACTAAGTCATATTTTTTACCTTGGTTATTTACTAAGTCCTTTAACTTTTCAGTAACTAATCCTTTAAAGCCATGAGAACCATCATCAGTAGTTACATAAGCATTGCCTGCAACTGCAGTCATTTCTTCTTCTAAGATTACCATATCCTTAGTTTTATATCCCATGATAACATCAGCTTTTATTCCTTGCTCATGTAACCATTTAACTTGAGGATATACTGGTGCTGTACCAACTCCCCCAGCAATAAATATTATGTTTTTATTTTTTAATTCTTCCATATCCTCATGAAGAAGCTCTGATGGCATTCCTAATGGTCCAACAAAATCATAAAAACTTTGTCCTACTTCATAATTAGCCATATCCTTTGTAGTACATCCCATAGTTTGAACTACAATTGTAACTGTTCCTTTTGCTGGATCCGTATCGCAAACAGTTAAAGGTACTCTTTCACCCTTTTCATCCATTCTAATAATGATGAACTGACCTGGTTTTGCAGATTTAGCTACTCTTGGAGCTTCAACTTTCATCATGAAAATTGAAGGAGTTAAAAGTCTTTTCTCAACAATTTTATACATAATACATCCTCCACATCTAAACATTTGTTTAATATTAAAAATATTTAAATTTATTTGTCTACAAATTATGAATCTTTAACAAATTTTACTAGGTTTCCAACTAATTAACCTGTCAATATGCCCCATTTTCTTCTATTAGTATAACTCTATAAACAGTTATATAATACATCAATGTTAAACATTGAACAAGTTCATTGTTTTCACAACTTTAGAAGGATTTTCAAGTTCTACTAAAGTTTAGTTTTCATCCCAAAACTCTTAGTTAAAGAGTGTGAGATATTTATACTTTCAAAATACCGTTAAGGTTTACATTTGAAAAATTACATAAAAAATAGACAATATGTAAAACCACATTAAAAAACAATGCTATTTACATCCTGTCCTTTTACCTGAAAGTTTCCCTAGGGCTCTTATCCTTCCCTAAGTTTCTTCTTCGATGTCCAATTTTGGATCTCTCCAGGGTTGTGTCTGATTATTGTATCTTACCTGAAAGCTTTTGAATAAGTCATAGCATAGCTTATCCATTTCTTCTACGGTTACCCCCCTAATATAGAAGTATCTCCAATAACCATCATCCACTCAATATTCACATTACACATCTATTTTATAGTTTTATTTAATACTAGTCAATATGAACATGCTGTAGAAAGTGTGAATATTTTCAAAACATGAATAATGCTGTCATCTACTGTCATTTTTTATTTCTTAATACTATTATGTTGTTGTATAAAACTTTCTTAATTTCCATATAAGGAATAAAGGTTAAGACTTATCTTATACATTGTTTTTACTTCGTCTCCCTTGTGATTCTGGGTTGTGAATAAAATATATTATCATAATATAACCCTATATTTTTTGAAACCATTTTCAAAAGGCTACAAGTTGTAGCCCCCTATGAAAAACTCCATAGAGGGCTTTTAATTCCCTTAGAAATTTACTTTTGTTCCATTATATATGCATATAAATAATTTCTTCATTTCCTCTACTGTTATTGATCTTGGATTTGAGCCTGTGCAAGCATCTCCAATAGCATTTTCAGCTACATAATCTAAGTTACTATTGAAGTCTTCTTCTGTTATTCCATAAGCTTTTAAAGTTGTAGGAATATCCATAGCCTTGTTTAAATCTTTAATAGTATCTGTTAACGCATCAACTAACTCTTCATCAGTATTTCCCTTTAATCCTAAATTTCTTGCTATAGTAGCATATCTATCCATGCAAGCCTTCTTGTTGAAGTCTATTACATAAGGTAAAAATACAGCATTAGCACATCCATGAGGAATATGGAATACTGCTCCTGTTTTGTGAGCCATAGAATGAGTTATTCCTAGTAGTGCATTAGAGAATGCCATACCAGCTAAACATTGAGCTATATGCATGTTATCTCTAGCCTTTCCATCTCCATTATAAGAATTTAATAGATTTTCTTTTATCATTGTAATAGCTTGCATTGCAAGTGGATCTGAGAATGGCGATCTTAGTCCTGCTACATAAGCTTCAATAGCATGAGTTAATGCATCCATACCAGTGTGAGCTGTTAATTGTTTTGGCATTGTCATAGCAATTTCGGTATCTAAAATTGCTATATCTGGAGTAATGTTGAAATCTGCTAATGGATATTTTATTTTCTTTTTATAATCTGTAATTACTGAAAAAGCAGTCACTTCTGTTGCTGTACCACTTGTTGATGGTATTGCAATGAATCTTGCCTTATTTCTTAGTGTAGGAATTGTAAATGGGTCCTTTATATCATCGAAAGTAATTTCTGGGTGCTCATAGAATACCCACATAGCTTTAGCTGCATCAATTGGTGATCCCCCTCCAATTGAAACGATCCAATCTGGACCAAAGTCTCTCATTACTTCTGCACCTTTCATAACTGTTTCTATAGATGGATCTGGTTCTACTCCCTCGAACAGTCTAACTTCCATTTTTGCTTCTTCTAATAAGTTTTTAACTTTATCTAAAAAACCAAACTTTTGCATTGAGCTTCCGCCAGTAACAATAATTGCTTTTTTACCTTGTAAAGTTTTTAATACTTCTAAGGATTTTTCTCCAAAATAAATATCTCTTGGCAATGTAAATCTGTTCATAAATACCCCTCCTATGTAATCAGCTTATGAATTTAAAGCTTCTTAAAATTAAAATAGAAATAGTTAAATAATTAACTATCTTATAAACTAATTATAGTACAACAAGTTTAGGAAATCAGTATTTAAAACCAAATTAATAAAAACTTAACAATTAACTGCTAAGTTTTTATTAATTAAATGTACTTGAAACACTCATAATGAATTATATATAATTTTAATGGTATAATTATTTGTTAAATATGTAACACTTCTTCCTATATTAATTACGTATTCTTCATGACACTACAAATTTTTTAAACCTTTAGTACATCACTTATCATCCTTTAGTTTTTCAAGCTATACACTACTTGTATTTACGAATAAGCCCCTTTAAAAAAGTAATAGTTTCTATTGGATACCTTCCTACAGACACCTCACCTGCAAGCATAACTCCTGTCACTTTATTATGTATGAAGTTATATATATCATTTACTTCTGCAATGCTAGGTACTAAAGAATATTTCATAGACTCCAACACATAGGTGCCAATAATAAATTCTTTTTTACTTTTCTTCATTATACTTATTAATTGCTGCTGTACTTTTGGTATATCAACTAAATCCAGCTCTGCAGATAAGTCTCCTCTTCCTAGAATTATTCCATCTACTGATTTTAATATATGTTCAAAATTTCTTATCCCTTCTCTACATTCAACTTTTGCCCATACTTTAGGAAACTTGTATTCAGTATTTTTTTTAACTAATTTACCAATATAGGATTTCAGTTCCTGTATATTTCTTTCAGAGATCACATAAGAAAGACATATTATATCTACCTTGTTCTTAAGGGCGAAGTTTACATCTTTTTTATCCTTTGAGGTAAGGTTCATTCCTTTTCTGTCTATACCTGGCACATTGATACCTTTTTCTCCTCTTATAATTCCCCCTCTTATCACCACTGTTTTTATTAGCTCTTCCTCTGCTATTCTATGCTTAACCTGAAACTCCATAGTAGCATCCTTCATTAGTATTTTTTTAACTCCATAAAGAAGAGAAAAATTACCCTCAAGCTTTATAGGCACTAAAGTTTCATTTTCAAATCCTTGCCAATTTTTTGCATAGAAGCTTTCGCTACAAAACAGAACTTCTTCATTACCCTCCACTTTAATTGCTTTCTTAAACAGGTTAGATATTCTAATTTTATTCCCTTGTAGATCTGCAATTATTGGTACATTAGGATAACTTTTCTTAGTATAATCTATAAGTTCCTCTGCTAAATCATAATTTATATGAGAAAAGTTGAACCTCATCATATTTAATCCAGCTCCAACTAATCTATCTATATCCTCTTTTTCTCTCACATTAGGTCCTATCGAACAAATAATCTTCATATTATACTCCCATTTTACTAAAATAAACCTGAATAAAAATTACAATATATTCTAATTATAACATATCCAAAATGGTTGGCTATAATCAAAAACTCATAAAAAAGCCCTAGATTTCTCTAGGGCTTCCTAAGTAAACCTAAAGATTCTAGCTTTACCTAGGGTTCTTTTATTTATACATCAGAATCAAAGATAAATAAAAGAATATAATATACTGTTTTGTATAATTAGATTACTTTTGATAGTTGTGGAAGCCTCTTCCTGTCTTTCTACCAAGGTATCCAGCTCTAACATACTTTCTTAGAAGACTGTGAGCTCTGTATTTTGTATCTCCAGTTTCCTTATATAATACATCCATAATAGCAAGACAAACATCAAGTCCTATTAAATCGCCTAATGCTAACGGCCCCATTGGGTGATTTGCTCCAAGCATCATAGCTTTATCAATATCCTCTGCATTTGCAATTCCTTCTGCAAAGATTCCTACAGCTTCATTAATCATTGGAACAAGTATTCTATTAACTACGAAGCCTGGAGCTTCTGCTACCTCTACAGGCTCTTTACCCATTGCTAAAGTTAATTCTTTTATAGCATTATAAGTTTCTTCTGAAGTTGCCATTCCTCTTATAATCTCAACAAGTTTCATTATTGTTGCAGGGTTGAAGAAATGCATTCCTATAACTTTCTCTGGTCTTAAAGTTGCTGTAGCTATTTCAGTTATTGAAAGCGATGAGGTATTTGTAGCTAAAATTGCTTCTGGTTTACAAATCTTATCTAAGTCAGCAAATATTTGTTTTTTAATTTCCATATTTTCTACTGCTGCTTCAATTACTAAATCCACATCATCTAATAGGTTTAAATCAGTAGTTCCACTGATTCTTGATAGTATATTTTCAACTTCTTCATTTGTGATTTTTCCTTTTGCTGCAAGCTTTTCTAGGCCTTTTTTTATTCCTGAAATTCCTTTTTCAACGAATTCATCCTTAATATCTCTGATGATTACTTCAAACCCTTTTGCAGCAAATGCTTGAGCTATTCCAGCTCCCATGGTACCAGCACCAAGAACACAAATTTTTTCCATAATATAACACCCCTTTAATGAATTTTATATTTTAAAAATCTCAATTTAAGTATGAGTTTTTTATTTATATGTTTTTTAATCAAAAAAACACTGTGAATATGTCTCATAACTATATTATCACATTTTTCCCATTAAAGTTAGGAAATTTAAAACATTAGATTAAACCCCAATACTCCTAGAGCATTGGGGTATATTATTATTTTTGCATTGCTTTGTATTGAGCAGTAAGCTCTGGAACTATTTTAGTATAGTCTCCAACTAATGCAACATCTGCAATCTTCATGATTGGAGCATCTGCATCTTTATTTATAGCTATGATAAAGTTAGAATCTTGCATTCCAGCTAAGTGCTGAATTGCTCCAGATATACCACAAGCTATATAAATTGTTGGTCTAACTGTTTTTCCTGTTTGTCCTACTTGAACTGATTTATCAACCCAGCCATTATCAACAGCTGCTCTTGAACCAGCTACTGAACCGCCTAGTGCATCAGCAAGGTCTTTTAAAACTGCAAAGTTTTCTTTAGAACCTACACCTCTACCACCAGCTACGATGAATTCAGCTTCAATGATATCTTCAACTTCTTTAGCTAATTTAACCACTTCTAAAACTTCTGTTCTTATATCTTCTTTAGCTAAGGAAATGTTTGCTTTTTCTATTTTAAAGCTTCTGTTTTCATCTCTAGTTAATTTCTCAAAAACTCCTGGTCTAACAGTAGACATCTGTGGTCTATGATCTCCACAAACGATTGTAGCCATTAAGTTTCCACCGAAAGCTGGTCTTGTCATTAATAGGTTGCTGTTTTCTGGATCTATATCTAATGATGTACAGTCAGCTGTAAGTCCAGTAGATAATTTTCCAGCAACTCTTGGACCTAAGTCTCTTCCTATATAAGAAGCTCCTATAAACATAATTTCTGGTTTCTTTTCATTGATTAAATCAGCTATAACTTTTGCGTATCCATCAGTAGTATAGTGGCTTAATAACTCATGATCAGCAACTAAAACCTTGTCTGCTCCAAAAGCACCTAATTCTTTAGTCATTTCTTCAATGTTTTTATGTCCAAGAAGTAATGCAGTAAGCTCTACTCCTAACTTATCAGCGATTTCTCTACCTTTTCCAAGTAATTCTAATGCAACATTTTGAAGTTCTCCATCTCTTTGCTCAGCAAAGACCCAAACTCCTTTATAATCTGCTATATTCATAGTAATTCCCTCCTACTTATATCCTAGATGAAGTGTTTTTCTTTTAGTTTAGATAATGCGATTTGTGCAGCTTCTTTTGGTGATACATTGTAGATTTCACCTTTGCCTTTTGCTTCTTTTGCCCAAGATCTTTTAACTTTTGTAGGTGATCCTTTTAATCCTAAAAGAGCTACATCTACATTAATATCTTGTACAGTCCAAACCTTTATCTCTTTTTCTTTTGCTAAAGAGAATATGTTTTTAATATTCATGTATCTTGGAAGGTTTAAAGTTTCGATAGCTGTTAATAGAACTGGAGTTTGAACTTTGATATACTCATATCCGTCTTCCCAAGCTCTTCTAACTTTTAATCCATTCTCTTCTACTTTAACTTCTTCAACATAAGTTATTTGTGGAAGGTTTAAATGTTCTGCTATTTCTGGTCCTACTTGAGCTGTATCTCCATCTATAGCTTGTCTTCCTGCGAATATGATATCATACTCTAAATTTTTAATAGCAGCTGCTAAAGCATGTGAAGTTGCAAGAGTATCAGCTCCTGCGAAAGCTCTATCAGTAACTAATATAGCTTCGTCTGCTCCCATTGCTAATGCTTCTTCTAAAGCTACTCTAGCTTGTGGAGGTCCCATTGTTATTATAGTAACATGAGCACCATTTTCATCTTTTAATCTTAACGCTTCCTCTAAAGCATTTTTATCATCTGGATTTATTATTGAAGGAACACCATCTCTTATAAGAGTTCCTGTTTTTGGATCTATTTTAACTTCATTTGTATCTGGAACTTGTTTTAAGCAAACAACTATTTTCATCATTAATTCCCTCCTACTTTAAGACGTTAGCTGAAATAACCATTCTTTGAACTTCTGAAGTTCCTTCATAGATTTCAGTTATCTTAGCGTCTCTCATCATTCTTTCTACTGGGTATTCTTTTGTATATCCGTATCCGCCGAAGATTTGAACTGCTTTAGTTGTAACTTCCATAGCTACTTCTGATGCATATAATTTAGCTCTTGCAGCTTCTAATGAATAAGATAATCCTTTATCTTTGTTGTTAGCAGCTTTGTAAACTAATAATCTAGCAGCCTGAACTTTAACATCCATATCAGCTATCATCCATTGTAATCCTTGGAATGCAGCAAGTGGTTTTCCGAACTGTTTTCTTTCTTTCATGTAAGCAACTGCTTCATCTAAAGCTCCTTGAGCTATTCCTAATGCTTGAGCAGCTATACCAATTCTTCCGCCATCTAGAGTATTCATTGCAACTCTAAATCCTTGACCTTCTTTTCCAAGTAAGTTTTCTTTTGGAACTATACAGTTTTCGAATACTAACTCAGTTGTTGAAGATGCTCTTATTCCTAATTTCTCTTCAACTTTTCCTATTGAGAAACCTGGGAAAGATTTTTCAACGATGAAAGCAGATATTCCTTTTGTTCCTTTTGATTTGTCTGTCATAGCAAATACTATGAATATATCAGCAACACCACCGTTAGTGATGAATATTTTAGAACCATTTAATATATAGTTATCACCATCTAAAACAGCTGTAGTTTGTTGTCCTGCAGCATCTGTTCCTGCGTTAGGCTCAGTTAATCCGAAAGCACCTAATTTTTCACCTTTTGCAAGTGGTACTAAGTATTTTTCTTTTTGAGCTGGAGTTCCAAAAGCATATATTGGAGAAGCACCTAATGAAGTATGAGCTGATAGTATAACTCCTGTTGATCCACATACTCTTGAAAGCTCTTCTACAGCTATTGCGTAAGATAGGTTGTCTCCACCTGCTCCGCCTAACTCAACTGGGAATGGAATACCCATCATATGGTATCTAGCCATTTTTTCAACATTTTCCATTGGGAATCTTTCAGTAACATCTATTTCAGCAGCAATTGGTTTTACGTCAGTCTCAGCGAATTCCCTTACCATTTTTCTTACAAAATCTTGTTCCTTAGTTAGTGAAAAGTTCATTTCCCTTTACCTCCTATAATTTATACATTTATAGTACTATTTCTACTCGTACCTTATCTATTCTTAAACATCTTATCTCTTTTTTCAACAAAAGCAGTCATACCTTCTTTTTGGTCTTCCGAACTAAAACAAAGTCCAAATACTTCTGCTTCATAAGCTATTGCACTATCTATATCCATTTGCATTCCCTTATTTATAGCAGTCTTGCATAACTTAACAGCTATAGGGGCATTTTTAGCTATTTTCATTGCCATTGCTTTAACTTCATCTAATAAGACTTCTGGTTCAACTACCTTATTTACTAGACCAATTCTTAAAGCTTCCTCAGCAGTTATAATATCACCTGTGTATATTAATTGCTTAGCCATTCCTTCACCAACTAATCTAGCTAATCTCTGAGTTCCGCCAAACCCAGGGGTTATTCCTAGACCAACTTCTGGTTGTCCGAATTTAGCTTTTCCTGAAGCTACTCTTATATCACAAGCCATTGAAAGTTCACATCCACCGCCTAGAGCAAAACCATTAATCGCAGCGATAACTGGTTTATCTAAGTTCTCTAGTTTTCTAAAAACTCTGTTTCCTAGCACTCCAAAGTTTCTTCCTTCCATCGGATTTAAATCTTTCATTTCTGATATGTCTGCACCTGCAACAAAAGCCTTACCTTCTCCTGTCAAAACAACTACATATACTTCATCATCTTGTGCAATAGTATCAATAACATTATCTAACTCTTTTAACGTTTCAGAGTTTAACGCATTTAATGCCTTTGGTCTGTTAATCTTAACTATCGCTAAATTGCCTTCTTTTTCAAAGATGATATTACTATAATTCATTCTTTTCATCTCCCCATGAATCTTTTCCTTCATAATTTGTTAATTTCGTAACAAATTGAAGTAAAAAATAATTGAAGCATGTTTGCCTCAATTATTATTATATAAGGTATTTAATAACATTTCAATATGAATTGTTATTTTTTTTACAAGATTTAAAAAATATTTATATTTATTTAAACCTTTATCAGTGTTAAGACTTATATTAATGTGAATTGTTAACACCATTGTATATTTTTGTCGTAAAGTTAGCTCAATTCTTGCTCATTTAGTAAATAACTTAGAGTCATAAGACTTTCACTTAAGTGAACATTTTCCACTATTACATCATTAGGTACTTTTAAGTCTACAGGAGCAAAGTTCCAAATTGCCTTAACTCCATTTTTAGTTACCACATCACTGACATTTTGCGCTCTGTTCTTTGGCACACATAATATAGCTATATCTACTTTGTTTTCTCTTAGAAATCCTTCTAAATCATCTATATCTTGAATTTCTATATCTCTAATTTTAAGCCCTATTAATTTTACATTGATATCAAAAATCCCTTTTAGATTGAAGGACATTCTTTCGAATTTAGTATAATTTGCAATAGCCTGACCTATGTTACCAGCACCTACAATTACAGTGTTATACTCTCTATTCAGTCCTAGTATACCAGCAATTTGATGTAATAGTTCTTTAACATTATAACCATATCCTTGCTGACCAAAATCTCCAAAACAATTTAAGTCCTGTCTTATTTGAGATGCAGTGAAGCCTATCTTTTCACTTAGTTCCTTTGAAGATATTCTATCTACATCATTTTTGGCAAGTTCATTTAAGTATCTATAATACTTTGGTAATCTCTTTATTACTGCCATAGAAATATTCTTTTTTCTTTCCAATGTTTCCACCCCTAACTTAGTATTGTAATATTTTACTCTTGTATTCTCAAATCAACCAATGCAATTTTACTGCTTAAGTTCATCATAAAATTTTCTTTGTATGTAAATACACTTGTTAAAACTTTTTAATTATTATCTTTAGTATTACCTATTATTCAAAATCCCTATAACACAAAATAATATAATTTATCCATACTTTTTCTATATATAACTATCATATTACAAATATTTTAGTATAATTTAATAATTAACTAAAATTATGTATAAATATGTATTAATTCTCAATTATATATTATATCACCAAATTAAGATATACGCTATATTTTTTATAAAATTTACATTAATGTTCGATAGGTTTTATCATATATATTAACTTTTACTACAAAAATCCTTTCATTCGTAGTAAAATATATAATCAAGGACGGTGAACAACATGATAGTTTTAAGTTGCAAGAATCTTCATAAAAGCTTTGGTATAGATGTAATTTTAAAAGATATTACTTTTAATATAAATGAAGGCGAAAAAATAGGATTAATCGGTTCAAATGGTGCTGGTAAATCTACTTTATTTAAAATATTAACTTCTCAACTAGAGCATGATAGTGGAGAATTATTTATAGATAGATCTAAAAAATTGGGATACTTATCACAAAATCTAGCTTTAGAATCAGAAAACTCTATTTACGAGGAACTTCTTTCTGTTTTTAATAATTTATTATCAATGGAAGAAAAACTTAAGGCCTTAGAAATAAAAATGAATGAGCCTTACGATGCCTCAAACGAAGCTTATCACAATAAGATATTCGCAGAGTATACAACTCTTACTGAGGTATATGCAAACAATGGTGGCTATACCTATAAAGGTGAAATTAGTAGAGTATTAAAAGGACTAGGTTTTACAGAAGAAGATTTTGATAAATCTATTAGCATACTTAGTGGTGGTCAGAAGACTAGAGTAGCCCTATGTAAACTTCTCCTAACTAGCCCTGATATTTTACTTCTAGATGAGCCTACAAATCACCTGGATTTAGATGCCATAGAATGGCTAGAAGAATATCTGAAAGCTTATAAGGGTACAATGATTATCATATCCCATGATAGATTTTTCCTAGATGCCATAACTAATAAGACCTTAGAACTAATTAATGGTATTATAGACAGCTATAATGGCAATTATACTGCATTTATAGAACTCAAAAAGCAGAACTACGAAGTAATGCTTAAAGCCTATAATCTTCAACAAGCTGAAATTAAGAGACAAGAAGAAATTATTACTCGTTATAAATCCTTTAACAGAGAGAAAAGCGTAAGAGCCGCAGAGAGTCGCCAAAAGGCATTAGATAAAGTAGAACGAATAGATGCTCCTCACAAAGAACAAAAGGCTTCTAGAATAAAATTCGAAACTCAAATCAAAAGTGGAAATGATGTGCTTTACATCGAAAACTTAGCAAAGTCTTTTGGAGAAAAATTATTATTCCAAGGGTTAAACATGGATATTAAAAGAGAAGAAAAACTTGCTCTCATAGGGGAAAACGGTCGCGGTAAAACCACTTTATTTAAAATCATTATGGATAGATTACCAAGCGATACTGGAGTTAAAGTTCTAGGAAAGAATGTTTTCTTAGGTTATTACGACCAGGAACAATCTAACCTAAATCTAAATAAGACAATTCTAGATGAAGTGTGGGATGACTTCCCAAATATGACTACCACAGAAATTAGAAATGCTCTAGCGGCATTTTTATTCACAGGTGAAGATGTATTTAAGCACATATCCACACTTAGCGGTGGGGAAAGGTGCAGAATTAATCTTTTAAAACTTATGTTATCTAAAGCTAACTTTCTTTTATTAGATGAACCTACAAACCATTTAGATATTATGTCTCGCGAGGCTTTAGAAGATGCCATTACAGATTACGATGGAACCATAATTGTAATTTCCCACGATAGATATTTCTTAAATAAAGTTATTAACAAAATCTTTGAACTTAAAGAAGATGGAATTAAGGAGTATCTTGGAAACTACTCTTACTATATAGAGAAAAAAAAGAATCCATTAAGATTTAAGGAAGAAGAAGAGTATGACGGCCTAACCAAAACTCAAATTAAATTAGACAAAAAGAAAAAGAAAGAACTAGAAAAAATAGAAAAGGAAAAGAAAAACAAAGTAAAATCTATAGAAGATAACATTGCTAAACTTGAAGAAGCCTTAGAACAACTCCAAGCAGAATTATGCTTAGAGGAAGTATATTCTAACCCGGAGAAAAGTATGGAAGTAAATAAATCCATCTCTCAAGCTCAGGAATCACTTGACGAATTATATGCCCAATGGGAAACCATAATTTAAGGACTCTTAGAAATAGTAGCTCTGCGTTCTTTTTTACTCAGTAGTTAAATTTCTTTTCAAAGTCTTTCAAAAATACCTTTCTAGCATTTTAAAGATGAATAATAAACAAAATTAAAGAAATCATGTCANNTGACATGATTTCTTTAATTTTAAATATGATTTGCTCTACTTTATAATCACAGTAAAACTACTTAACAGTTACAAGTTAAGATTTTTCAATCCTTATTCAAACAGTTTATTATTAAATAATAATCCAACGAATTGTCAATGATATTTAAACCTAAATAATTATCTCTTTTATGTTTGAACTTTTTTCTCAAGTCTTCCACATATTGTTTTACAATAGAACTAGCTAATATCATTATTTCATCACCTTAACTTAAATTTATTAGAGACCTATTGTCATAACCCATACTAAGAAATGAGTTATGTATTTGTTTACTTTTGTCTCTATTGTTATTATGCACAGAAAACTACATATTATTACACCAATTTACAATATTCATACCTTATTACACTTTAAGGTATGAAAAAACACAGGAAAACTCCTGTGTTTTAAAGATTATATATATTTTTTTAAAAAGGGTTATATACTTGTAATTTTTTTTAACTATTTATTTAGACCTCTTGCAACCATTTCTGTAACTGCGAAAGAAGCTACATCATCTGCATATTTGCCTGGTCCGAATCCAGCATCGTATCCAAGTTCTTTAGCAAGCTCATGAGTTATTCTTGGACCTCCACACACTAATATAACCTTATCTCTTATACCTTCTGCTTCTAAAAGCTCTACAAGGTTAGTTAAGTTTTGGATGTGTACATCCTTTTGAGTAACTGTTTGAGAAACTAAAAGTACATCCGCTTTAAGCTCTATAGCTTTTTTAATGAACTCTTCGTTTTCAACTTGGCTTCCAAGGTTGTAAGCTTCTATCATTTCATATCTCTCAAGACCATAGTGTCCTGCAAAGCCCTTCATATTCATGATAGCATCTATTCCAACTGTATGAGCATCTGTTCCTGTTGATGCTCCAATAATTGTAACCTTTCTTCCAATGTGTTCTTTTATATAATCAGAAACTTGTTTCATATCCATTGTATCTACTTCAACTGTTTGAACATGAATTTCGTCATAGTTTACAGTATGTTGTAGTGAACCATAAACAACATAGAAAGTAAATTCTGCATCTAAAGCTTGGTGATTAGCAACGTTAGGGTCTTTTAAACCCATAGCTTTAGCTAGTTGTGCTGCAGCTTCTATTCCTCTTTCATCATCTTTAACAGGTAGTGTAAAGCTCACTTGAACTTTACCATCATTCATAGTATCTCCGTAAGGCTTAAGCTTAGTTAAGTCTAAGTTTGTATCAAAGTCTCTTACTTCAGTAGAGTATAATCCGCCGCTCATTATTTGTTACCTCCTAACATTAATTCTATGAATGGGTTGAAGTATCCATTTTCGATTTCTACAACGCCATTAAGACCTTTTCCTCCAGTAAGTGGTCTTTTTATACCTGCAAACTTACCTTGCTCAAGAGTTCTAAATAAGCCTTCTTTTTCAATTTCTCCAATTAAATCAGCAGCCTTATTTAATACTTCATCAACTCTTGTTTGCATGATTCCACCTTCTTTGAAAGTGATTTCAGAACCAAGGTCCTTCATAGTATTAAAGATGTATTGAGCATTATCTATAGAAATAGCTCTATCACTCATAAATGGAGTATGAATAGCTTCTGTCAACATTCCAAGTAAGTGTAATTTTTGAGAAGTCATTATTGTAACCATGTTAAATAACGCATCTTGAACTTGTCCTTTGAATATATCTCCAGTCATGAACTTAGTTGGTGGCATGTATTTTAATGGTGCCTTAGGGAATATCTCTCTAGCCATTTGTGCTTGTGCAAGCTCAAATAGGAATCCATTTTCAACTTTTGGATCTATTTCAAATGCATGTCCAAGCCCCATTTGCTCCTCTGGAAGTCCAGCAACTAAAGCAAATTGCTCGTTTATAAATTGAGAAGCAAGTACTGTATGAGCCTCTTCTACAGCATCTGCAGTTGTTAAGTAGTTATCTTCTCCAGTGTTAATTATAACTCCAGCAAAGCCGTTAATTATTCTTGAGAAGTACTGGTCAACTATAGTTCTTTGCATGTTTATATCTCTAAATAGTATTCCGTATAATGCATCATTAAGCATTACGTCTAATCTCTCTAAAGCTCCCATAGCAGCAATTTCTGGCATACATAAACCTGAACAGTAGTTACATAGTCTTATGTATCTTCCTAATTCTTCTCCTACTTCATCAAGAGCCGCTCTCATAAGTCTGAAGTTTTCTTGAGTCGCAAAAGTTCCTCCGAAACCTTCTGTAGTAGCGCCATATGGAACATAGTCAAGTAAGCTTTGTCCTGTTGTTCTAATAACAGCAATTACATCTGCTCCTTGTTTAGCTGCAGCTTTAGCTTGAATTATATCTTCATAGATGTTTCCTGTTGCAACAATAACATAAAGATATGGACCTGTTTTATCTCCAAATCTTCCAAGGTATTCTTCTCTTTTACCTCTATTAGTTCTTACTCTTTCAACTGTTGCTTTTGCTACCTTATCAACAGCCATTTTAATTTCAAATTCATCGTGCATTGGTAATTTTGTTAAATCAATTTCACCTTTTGCTACTTTCTCAGCTATTTCTTGTGGAGTTAATCCTGTTTCTATCATAGCATTTCCAATGAACTTAGAAGCTCCTAATGCTAACCCATTACCTTTTGTAATATTTTCTACCACAACGTTTGGTAGTGGTACTCCAAACTCATCAACACCATCTATTCCTAATAATCTACATACTGTTCTTTCTACAGCTACAGTTGTATGTTTATCTATAAAAGTTTGAGTATCTTTAGCTATATTTCTAGCAGATGCTCTTGCTTTTTCAACCACTTCCCAATTTAAATTTAATTTACTTTCCATGGTCATCCTCCTCATCATAATAAGTTTTTGCGATATTTACTATGTCTTCTTCAAGTCCTAAAAGCATTGCTATATTAAGCGCATCCTTCGGAACTTTATTTTCTTTAGAAACTCTTTCTAGCTTGTATTCCATATGTTCTTGAATTATCTCCACAGAATGAGTTTTATTTAAGTCTATTTTATATTTTAAGCTTTCAAAGTCCACATTTTTAAGCCCTGTAACTTGATAATGGTCCATGTTATCTTCCACTATCCCATCATAGTGAGTGGAAATTATGCTTACAGTTTGGTACTTTGTAAGGTATGTAGCTAGAGATTTTACTAGATAATATCCTTCTTTAGGATTAGTTCCTCTTGCAAATTCATCTAGCGCTACAAAGCCATTGCCTCTTTTAACACATTCCACTACTTCCTTCATTTTAATTATCTCTGCCCCAAAGGTACTTAAGCCTTTAGAAATTGACTGCATATCATCAGAAACAAAATGAATAAAGTCAAGCACTGGAAAACTAGCTTCTTTAGCAAACACATAAAAACCCATTTGCCCTAAGAAAAGATTTAAAACAATAGTTTTTAAAGCAACAGTCTTTCCCCCCATGTTTGCACCAGTTATTACTGTAGTACCGCCCTTAAGCTCCATGGTTACAGGAGTAAACTCTTTTCTTTTCTTATTTAAGATACTCTTAATTTCTGGATTGAAAGCTTCTCTTAAACTAATATCCATATGTTGTATAATGCTAGGTTTTACACAACCATACTTTATAGCAAGCTTTGCTTTTGCAATCAACAAATCAAGAACCCCAACGGATTTTATGTTTTCTTCCATGTCTCTTGCATAATCTGAAAGCCTTACAGTTAATTCTTTTCTAATTTTTAGCTCTTCTTCTTCTTCTAAAATAACTAAATCTAATCGCTGCTGTTTTAATTTAGATATCTCCACTTCATCTTTAGAGCCAAAAATCTCTCTTTCTTTTTGTCTTTTAAGTTCTCTTATATCCCTAAGTTTTTCGCTATACTCTTCATAAATATAAAAAGTAGACATCTTTTCTTTTTGAGGATTTAAAATATTCAAAGGTTCTTCTAAAGAGTTGAACTTAATTTTAGGAATATTTAAGTTCAATCTCTCTAAAATAAGCCTTAGTTCTTCACTCAAAATTGAAAAGTATTTTATCTCATATAGTTCTACTTCATCTAAAGTATCTTTTTCCCTACATCTAGTAATAGATGCTTTGATATCTTTTATCTTACAAAACACTCTTCCGATTTCACAAAAATCGTCTTCATTTTCCTCTATAGATTTTATAAGATTTTCTATATCCTTAAGCTCTTGCTCTAACTTATGGTTTTCACTAATTTTGTAGGGCTTTATAAGTTTCTTTTCCTCTATGCCGTAAAAAGTAGTTATTTCCAATTCATCCATTACAAAAGAAAACCCAATTTGTTCTCTTTGTTCATTATCTAAAAATTTCATATTATCGCCCTCCAACCACGTCAAACACTGGTACAGCTAGGCACTGTCTTAATCCATCTAAAAATTTATCTTTGTCAAACTCATAGCCATAGGGAGACTTTGGGTTTGCTGTAACACAAACAACATTGATAGGATTAATAACCTTAATAACTCCTCCTTGTTTTTGAAACTTGTAAAGTGTATCGCTAGTTAAAAACACCTTAGTTCCATCTTCCACAAGGAAAGTAATGTTTTTATACAAACTTGTAGTTTTCATAATATCATCTATAAGTTTATCTGAAATAACACCTTTTATAACAACATAACTTACAGTTTCATCTAGGGCTTCTACAATTTCTTTTGACGCCTCTAGGGCGGTTAAAACTTGTAATGTTTTATAGGTATTATTTTCATAAATTATACCAACTCTTCCTTGACTTAAAATGTGACTTCCAAGTTTTATTATAGAATTGTTTTCTTCATGGGGTAAGCTTAACAATTCAATGGTATGTTTTGTTTCTTCTATAACTCTTCTCATACTTCTAGATAACGCAGCCCCAGTAGATAAAATCGTTGCTTCTGTTATGGCGGGAGATGCAAAGGTTTTTCTACTTAAAGCTCCATCAATTATAACTAGTTCAGAGTCAAGAGATAAAAGTTCCTCTCTTATTTCTGCTAAATAAGAATTTAGGGAAGGCCCACCTAAATCCACATAACCATCACTTAATGCTCTACAAATAATTACTTCACCCATAGGGGTATGTATCCCTGTAGATCTAATAATTTCTTTAGTTATATCACTATTAAATAGGCATTGTTTTGCAGTTGCTAAAACAGTGCCTTCTTCAATGTAAATCTTGGGTTTTTCTGTAGCTGTAACCCTATCCACTTCTTCTCCATCACGTCCAATAGAAGTAAGACCCAGGGACACCTTGCCCCTGGCTTCCTTCAATATGTGGTTTAAAGTAGTAGTTTTTCCTACATTTTTATTCATGCCTATAATAGAAACACTATTATAGGCTTTTATTAATTTCAAAATTTCATTCATGTAATCCCTCGATTCCTGAAAATCCTGGATTTTCTAAGAATTAGTGTGAATGTCTTTCATTTCTTTCTAAGCCGATTGGCTCTAAAGCTAACTTTTCTCCATTAAGAAGTCCTGCAACACCAACTTTATGAACTTCTTTCTTACCTGTGCAAACATCACAAGTACATCCTGGAGTGTAGTCTGTTGGTTGAGAGTAAGTTGTAATAACTCCCTCAAAGTTTCTTAATATAACTTTGTCATGGCTTTGAGAAATAATGTAGTTAGGCATTACTGGAGTTTTTCCACCACCGCCTGGAGCGTCAACAACAAAAGTTGGTACGCAATATCCTGAAGTATGTCCTCTTAAGCCTTCAATGATTTCAATACCCTTAGAAACTGGAGTTCTGAAATGCTCTAGTCCTAGTGATAAGTCACATTGATAAATGTAGTATGGTCTAACTCTCATTTTAACTAATCCATGTACTAAATCTTTCATTACATGTACACAGTCATTTACTCCTCTTAAAAGCACTGATTGGTTTCCTAGTGGAATACCTGCGTTAGCCATTCTCTCACAAGCAGCTTTTGCCTCTTCAGTGATTTCATTTGGATGGTTAAAGTGAGTGTTTAACCAGATTGGGTGATATTTCTTAAGCATATTTACAAGGTTGTCAGTAATTCTTTGTGGCATAACTACTGGAACTCTTGATCCAAGTCTTATAATGTCAACATGTGGAATTTCTCTTAATTTGCTGATGATATACTCTAAAGTTTCATCGTTAACAAGTAATGCATCTCCACCTGATAAAAGAACATCTCTTACCACTGGATTGTTTCTGATGTACTCTATAGCTTTATCAATTCTTTCCATTGGCATAGCATCATCTTTTTGACCAGCAAATCTTCTTCTTGTACAGTGTCTGCAGTACATTGAACATTGGTCAGTTATTAATAATAATACTCTATCTGGATATCTGTGAGTTAATCCTGGTACTGGTGAATCAGTATCCTCATGTAATGGATCCTCTAAGTCAGCAGCAGCTCTGTGTGTTTCAAGTCCTGTTGGAATTGCTTGTTTTCTAACTGGATCTTCTGGGTTAGTTGGATCGATTAGAGATAAGTAGTATGGAGTTATAGCCATTCTTAATGTTTGAAGGCATTTTTTAGCTCCCTCTTCTTCTTCTTCAGTTAGTGGAATATATTTTTTTAATTCCTCTAAAGTCTCTATTCTGTTTCTTGTTTGCCATTTCCAATCATTCCATTGTTCATCAGTTACATTTGGAAATAATTCATGTCTACGATTAATCATTATTTTTCCCCCCGCATATTTAATATAATCTATTTAATTATTTTTAATACTTTTTGCAGGAAACCAAGGTGACCACTAAGCTATTAACCCAATTTTTCCTTAGTTTCCCTATTTTTTAGATTTCATATGCCAAACCTTAAAACTGAAAGCCTATAACCATATATCTCTTAATAAAAAATGCGATTTATACTATACGTATAATTCTTCAAACATTTTTCTTAAGTTTTCGTTTTCTCTTAACTCTTCTAAAGTTATTTCAGCATGTCCTTTAGTGTATCCGTTTCCTATAATCATAGTTACGTCTTTACCAACACCTTCAGCTCCTAATGCTGCTTTTGTAAAGCTTGTAGCCATTGAGAAGAAATAAACTATACCATCATCCTTAACTGGTAATATAGTTGACATCTCAGTGTTTGCTACATTTACACAGTTGATAGAAACATCAACTTCTTTTCCATTGTTGTTAGCCATAGCAATATTCATAACTTCTACTGGCTTAGTAGCATCCCCGATAACTATTATTAGTCTTTTTCCAAAATCTAATTTTCTTAATCTTGAAGCTTCTTCCTCATTTCTTACAAGAGCTATAACTCTTCCAGTTGGTCCAACTCTCTTAACACCTTCATAGCAGCAAAGCATTCCTGATTTTCCTGCTCCTCCTAGTATTAAAACTGTTTGTCCTGGAGTAACAAGTTTAGCAACTTGTGCTGGTGCTCCTGCAACATCTAATGCAGCTAATGCTAATGTTTCTTCCATATCTTTTGGAAGTTTTGCATATAGTCCGCTTTCGAAAAGAATTGCTTTTCCTTTGATTTCAACTCTATCGATATCTGGTTTAATATCTATTATTTCATCAATTCTTAATGGAGTTAATGAAAGTGATACTAATGTAGCAATTTTATCTCCAACTGCTAAATCAGTTGTTCCTTCTAATGCTTCTCCTATTTTTTCAATTGTTCCTATAAGCATTCCACCTGATCCTGTAACTGGGTTTTGCATTTTTCCCTTTTCAGCTACGATTTCAAGAATTTTAGCTTTTATTTTTTCAATATCATGATTAGCTTCTTCCTCAATTTGAGTAAAGCTTGCTGAGTCAATGTTTAAAGCTTGAACATCTATTAAAATTTCATTATCATAAATGTCCATGTTATTGTCTATTTTCACAGCTGGTTGTGGTAATACTGATTTTGGTTCTATAACTCTATGAGTTCCATATTTACATCCCTTTTTCATTTTTAAAGACCCCTTTCAATGACAAAATTATATATCTTAAACCTGTAATGGTTTTAGTCCTAAGATTTCTCTTGCTTCTTTTGGAGTTGCAATTTCTCTACCTAGTTCTTTTGCAAGTCTTACTACCTTCTCAACAAGAACTGCGTTAGATTCTGCCATTTCTCCCTTTCCAATATAGATGTTGTCTTCAAATCCAACTCTAACATGTCCACCAGCTACAATTGACATTGCTGCTAATGGGAATTCATATCTTCCTATTCCTGCTACACTGAAAGTACTACCTGCTGGAATGCTTTCCTTCATGAATAAGAAATCTCTCATATCTCCAGCGATACCACCATTTACACCCATAACAAAGCTAAAGTGCATTGGTGCTTTTATGTATCCCTTTTTATGAAGTCTTAAAGCCATATCTATCATGCCTTTATCAAAAACTTCAATTTCTGGTTTAACTCCCATTTGGATCATCTTTTCACCAAAGGCTTTTATATCATTTTCAGTATTAACAAATATTTCATCTCCACCAAAGTTACAAGTTCCACAATCTAATGTAGCCATTTCTGGCGCTAAATCTACTGGCTGTAATCTTTCTTCGTTAGTCATCCCTACTGCTCCACCTGTAGAAGGCTGAATGATAACATCTGGACATCTTCTTCTTATTTCTTCTATGCACTGTCTAAATCTTTCTCTATCCTGAGTAGGTGTTCCATCATCTTTTCTTACATGAAGATGAATGATACTTGCGCCAGCTTTGTAAGCCTTTTCAGCTTCATTTCCAATTTCCTCAACAGTATAAGGAACATTTGGATTGTGCTCTTTAGTAACTTCTGCTCCACAAATAGCTGCAGTTATTATTAACTTTTCCATAAAACTACCTCCAAGCTTTGTTAATTTTTTAACAATACCTATGCAGGAATTCCTGCAATTTACTTTCTTTTCTTATCTTTTGGAACTACGCATGTTCCGCTTGCTCTACATACAACTATAGGCTCTGCTAAAACATCACAAGCTGAATCATTTATATCTGGTCTTGGAACTATTACTTTTCTAGCTTCAAACACCATTTTTCTTGAAGTGTTTCCAACTTGTACAATTTCTCCAACAGCTTCAATGTAATCTCCAGCATAAACTGGTGCTAAAAACTCAACGCTGTCATAAGCTTTAAATAAACCTTCATCTCCATCATTTAGGATTAGTAACTCTGTAGCTACATCCCCAAATAATTGTAACATTCTTGCTCCATCTACTAAGTTTCCACCATAGTGAGCATCATGAGAACTCATTCTTAATCTAATTAATGATTTCATCCCTTTTTCCTCCTTAACCTCTATCTAAATTATTATTATTTTATGTAACCATCATTTTAATAAAATGATGAAAGATGTTACAATACTTAACCCTTACCATTAGATTCACACCTTAAAGTGTTAAAGCACTAATCCGTAATCCTTGAACCATGAAATTTATTATCCCTAAAGCTCAAAGTATATTTTCATAGGTACTTCTCTCATTATCTTTTGTATTTTCAAAGTTCATATGTATTTTTGGCAAAATAAAAAATGGCACTGAAAAATTCAGCACCATTAATAGACATTAACACCTTGGAGGCTACTATTAATGCAATGAATTTTTCATCACATAAATAGCTCTCCACAATTTAATTATGGCAGTTATAGAAGATTGCCTTCTATCCCCAAGCAATATATATATAAACATATATATTCTTTCGGCATATAAATACTTCATCCAAAGCTTTGGAGGTTTTTCTCCTTAACATCTCTGAATTACCAACTTTATACGCACCTCTATTTATGACCTATTTAATTTTATACCAATAACTTTATCTTCAATTATCATTATAATATTCCATTTTAAAAAAATCAACACATTTTTTCTCTAAATTATGTTTATATTAAGAAATTTTTAAAAAATTTAAAAAATTGCTATACTTAATCGACACTTCATTGTTTAAAGAATTTCTATATATGTATCCATCAGATCTGCTTCTGAAGCTTCATCAATGAAATTGATTACACTTTGGACCATAGAATTAGCATGAGCAGTAGTTGTAGTTACTACTACAAATCCAATTATGATACTTTGATGAATATCTTGATCTTCAACTTCTGCTATGGATACGTTGAACTTATTTTTCACTTTTTGTATTATACTTTTCACAACCATTCTTTTTTCTTTAAGTGAATGAGAAAAAGGAACATTTAAATAGACCTTACAACTTCCAATTATCATTTGTTTATCACCATCCGCTAAAATGATTCTCTAGTTATCTCACTTTATATTGAGCTAGCTCCAGCCCCTAGGAAATTTATACGCATTTGCTAATATGCATTAGTATATTATATTTATATTCACCTAAATAAATTACTTTAATTAACCAGTGCCTGAGTTAATAATTTATTTTAGTTATTTATAATATCTTCTCCTAACTCTCTCCACAAATAATAATCATCAATAAATTTATTATTTAATACTTGTAGCATCTGTGCATATTGTTTTTTATTCCAATTACACTCAGACTTAAGACATCTTTCTATGTACTGCTTAAAGAAGCTTTTCATAGTATTGTTTAGTGTAATCTCTTTAACTAAGTTATTATTATTATCACAAAGTATGATATAAATATACTTTTGTTTTATTAAATTTAACAACAACTTTAAACATTTTTCATCATTATAGTCAAACCAAAACTTATAATAATTATTAAATCCCTTTTCCCTAAGGTTTACTACTATATATTGAGCTAAAACAGCTTTACTCTTAAGAAAAGCACCTCTGATTGCAACACGAGGATTTATTATCTGAGTTTTTAACACCCTAAAGTCGTCCTTTACCACTATCAAAGTTACAGTACTTAGTTTTATTCTGTGCTCTACCAAAGTTGAGGAATTAGCTGGTAAGTCTATAATAAGATCTTCTAAGCTTCTCACATTGTTGACCTCCACTTTTAATCCAACTAATAAACATTTTTGTACAACATATTATACCACAAAATGTTACACAAACACCTAAAGTTCTAATAAGTAATACTAAATATTATTTTATTAGATAAATTTCATTAGATAAAATTCTCTGTATTTTTAGTTCTTTTATATTGATAACAGACACTTTGTAAATATACTAAATTTTTCGACATCTATAGCAATAACTGTTATTAAATGATAAAATTTATTGTATACTAAATTTTAATTTCTTATCATATAAATTATTGAATTATATATTGTGATGAAATGGAGGACAGATTATTGAGTACTAAAAAAATACTAACCGGAAATGAAGCTGTTGCAAGAGGATTTTTTGAGGGTGGTGGAATAATTGCCTCAAGTTACCCTGGTTCCCCCACAGTTCAAATCCTAGATAGTTTAAAACAGTATGAAGAAATCTTTAGTAAGTGGGGTACAAATGAAAAAGTTGCTATGGAAATAGCTATGGGGGGAAGCATTGCCGGCGCACCTTCCATGGTATCTATGAAACATGTAGGAATAAACATAGCAGCTGACCCCTTTATGACCTTTACACAAGTTAAGACAAAAGGACCACTTCTATTAGTTGTTGGGGATGATCCTGGTCTTACCAGCTCTCAAAATGAACAAGACAGCAGATTCTATGGTAAATTTGCAAACATTCCAGTGTTTGATCCCTGCAATCCTCAAGAAGCTAAAGACTTTATTGTAGAAGGAATAAAAATTAGTGAGTCTTTTAATACTCCTGTAATGATAAGACTAACCAGCAGATTATGTCATTGTAGAGGTGTTGTGGAATTAAAGGATAGAGTTGAATTTTCTTATGATGGCTTCAAAGAAGATCAAAGTAGATTTTGTATGTTGCCTCCATATGCTAATGCAGCGCAGCACTTTATGAAGGATCGAATGGAGAAGTTAGGAAACTATAATGACACCTATACCTTGAATAAACTCGATACTAATAATAGCAATATCCTAGTAATCACTAGTGGAATGTGTTATGAGAATTTAAAAGAACTTAATTTAAATGTTGATGTATTAAAACTTGGAATGATTTACCCACTTCCTATGAATCTCATAAAAAATTTATATCCTAAATATGAAAAAGTCATAGTGTTAGAGGAAATGCTACCCTTTATTGAAAACGAATTAAAAGTAGAAGGACTTAAGGTTATGGGGAAGGAATTGTTCCCATTTACTGGTGAACTTACTCTAGAACTTATTAAAGATGGACTTGCTAAAGCCAATATAATTAAAAATGAAGTTCAAAGTCTAGTGGCAGAAAAGGTTCCGCCAAGAACTCCAATGCTTTGCTCCGGATGCCCCCATAGACCTATTTTCCATATACTAAAAATGAATAAGGCTACTGTTATAGGGGATATTGGTTGTTACTCTTTAGGAATTTTAGAACCTTTTGAGGTTCATAAAACTAACATAAGTATGGGAGCTTCTTTAGGAATGGTTTTAGGCCTTGCAGAAGCAGAAAGTAAGATAGGTAAGAACAAACCTTTAGTTGCAACCATCGGCGACGGTACCTTCTTCCATTCAGGTATTACAGGCTTTTTACAACTTGCTCAAACAGATAAAAACATTACTGTAATTGTAATGGATAATAGGACTACAGCCATGACTGGTGGACAAATAACCCCTACTACAGGAGACTATTTTAAAGAAGAAGAACTTTACTCTGTGAATATTGCTGAAGTTTTAAAATCTCTTGGCATTGCTGATATTACTATAGTAGATCAGTTTAAATATAAGGAAACCAAGGAAGCTATAAATAGTGCCATGAAGAGAAATGGTCTTTCAGTAATTATAACTACTAGACCTTGTGCTCTTAACTTCAAGGTTAAAAATCCTCATTACTATGTAGATGAAAGTATCTGCATTAGTTGCAGAAGCTGCATAAGAACAAACTGTCCTCCTATTTCAATGAAGCTATATGATGGAAAAGATAAGAAAAATTCTTATATAGATAGCAATATGTGTGTAGGTTGCTCCGTGTGTTCTCAAGTTTGTCCAGTTGGGGCTATAAAATGTAGTAAATCAGAATAGGGAGGGATGATTATATGGAATGCACAAATATATTAATATGCGGTGTTGGTGGTCAGGGTCTAGTTGTTACTACTAATATTCTTTCAGAAGTTGCTTTCTTGGAGGGTTATGACATTAAAACCAGTGATGTAATCGGGCTTTCCCAAAGAGGTGGCCTAGTGTTTGGTTCTATAAGGTTTGGTGAGAAGGTACATTCCGCCTTAATCCCACAGGGAGAAGTCGATATTTTGCTTGCTCTTGAAAAACTAGAAGGTTTAAGGTGGGTTCATAACCTTAAGAAGGATGGAATAGTCATTTTAAATAACAACACTATTTATCCAAACAGAGTGCTAATTGAAAAAGAAGAGTATCCTGAAGATATTGAGAGTAAGTTAAAAGATAAGCCTTTAAAATTATTAGAAGTAGATGGAGTAGGTATTGGAAAAGAACTTGGTAACTTAAAAGTAGAAAACACAGTTCTTTTAGGAGCTTTATCAAACTTCTTACCATTCTCAGTGGAAACTTGGCATGAAGTTTTAAGTAAAACCTTCTCTTCAAAACTTTTACCTATAAATAAAGATGCCTTTAACTTAGGAAGAAGTATCTCTTTTAGTAATACTACTGAAAAATAAGACTCAAACTATGTAGACTTCTAAGCTGGATTATTATTTTATTCATCTTGGAAACCCTTAAGAAAACCAACCAGGTCCATTCACAAATTGGTTCTAGATTTTGGCTTTATATAATTAAAGCAGTGAAGATTAATCCTCACTGCTTTTTAATATTCACTGAAAAACTTTATGCTGACATTTTTTCTTGTGATTTTACTTCCTTTTTAGATGGTATATATTTATATATTGCCCAGTAAGTTAATCCAACAAACACTGCTCCACCTATTATATTTCCAATAGTTACTGGAATTATGTTATTGAATATACCACCAACTGTTAAGTGGGATAGTTTCTCTGGTGTAACATGGGATAACTCTACAAAAGCTTCATTTGTCTTTGCTAATAAACCAATTGTAAAATAGTACATATTTGCAACTACGTGCTCATAGCCAGAAATAACGAAAACAAATATTGGAATGAATCCCATTAATACTTTTCCTGATACATCTTTTGCTGCATAACTTCCCCAAACACAGAAACAAACTATGATATTACAAAGTATTCCACTTGAAAGAGCTTGTCCAAAAGAAAGACTTGCTTTCGTAGCTGCTACTTTAATAGCGTAGCCTCCTAAAGTTCCTGTAGATAATAGTCCTGCATTAAAAATTAAAACAGCAATGATTATTGAACCAATAAAGTTACCAACAAAAACTAAAGTCCAGTTTTTGATTACTTGTCCTACAGTGATTTTTTTCTCTGCTAATGCGATACTTAATAAGGCATTTCCAGTGAAAAGCTCCGCTCCACAAATTAAAACAAATAATAAACCAACTGGGAATACTAGTCCTGCTACAGTTTTTTGAAGTCCAACATTAGTAACACTATGAGAAGCCATAGATGCCCCGTATGCCCCCATAGCAATAAAAGCTCCAGCTAAAATAGCTAATAATAAAGTTTGCATTGTTTTGTTATTTGCCTTTTTTATACCTACTTCTTCAACATAATCAGTTATTTCAGCAGGTGTTAACATTTTCTTATCCATTACCCTACCCCTTTCCTATTAACAAACTATTCTTAAATTCTATTAATTTGAGCATATAAAAATATTAATTTTTTATTAATCCATGGATAATTATATTTGAGCTTATACCCTATGTCAATAAAATTCTATTTACTTTATATGCAATTTTACCCATAAAAAAAGTCACCATCCTTTGGTGACTCTATAACCAATAAATATTAAATATTTCTATTTCCTCTAATTCTAAGTACTCCTGAACAAATTCATTAGTAAAGGTGCTTTTTAATACCTTCTTAAATTTTAACAATTGTTCTTCTGTTGGCTGTAAATCCTCTTTTTTTACTTCATTGTATATTACAAAAGTTGAGTTTTCTAATTTATAGACATACTCTTCCCCCTTCACATACAAGTTATTTTCTTTGTCAAATTCAAGATTACCTAAAACATTTGAAGATATCTCTATCTTTTCAACTTTTTTTAAGGGCAAGTTATCCATATCTAACTCTGCTAGGTATAAGAATTCTTTTATTTCCCCATTGTTCCCCCCATAAGAAATAGTTCTAAATGCTACCTTCTTTTTATCCTCAGTTATAGCAGCAAAGTGAACTTCTTCTTCAGAATTTTCAAGTTTATAGATTAACTTATCACCCAAATACAAGCTATTATTGTTTCGTTGTTTATCTCCCTTGGCATAAAGATACATTTGTTCTTTAGTTACTTCCATAAGAAGACCCTTTACTGAACTTAATTTTTCCATAGAGTTTATGTCGTAAATTTCATATTTTAATACAGAGGGGTTTATTGAAGCTGCTACTAAAAGTTGCTGCTCATTAATCCACTTAAACTCCACTATATTTTGCATTTCTTCATCTTTTATAGGAATAGTTCTATAACTTTTGCTCTCTAAATTATAAATAATGACTTCTGCAGAATTATTGTTTTCTTCATAAAAATATTTAAAGGCAACATTTCTTTTATCAGGACTTAAGGTTGTTAACTCCTTAAATTTTGCACTTTCACCAATAGGTTGAAGCTGTCCATTTTTTTCATCATAAAAGTAAATATTGTTATGTCTTTCAAACACCGCTTTTATATAATTTTCCTTTACAATCACCTGATTTTCTTCCTTACTTTCCTCTTTTACAACCTTTTCCTTAGTGCAAGCAGTAAACAAAAATAAAGCAATAATGAAACTTATCATTATTACACTTCTCAATAAAACACCAAACGCCCTACTCCTTTTGAACGTCACAGATACTCACCTTCACTCCCATTAATTCCAAAACATTTATACCGTCCATTATTATACTCCTATTAATCTTTCTCTTCAATATATGATACGTAGGATAATAATATTTAGTTAAAATAAAAACAATTTTTTACAGAAGTCACTTTAAAAGGTCAGAAACTCTCAAATTAATTTTAAGCGTTATAAATTCCTACAAATAAATTAAAGAGTGCACCTAAAATCCCTTAAGTACACTCTTTAATGTTTATATAGTTTTAAAATAAACTAAAAGTCATATCTCCTGAAAAACTTTAAGGAGCTACCCTGAGTCTCTCAGTTATATTAAACTATAACTTTGGTCTTTAACACTTTTAGAAGCGAAGTTTAAATTTATTTTTTTAAGGCCTTTTCTACCACCTTAGATATTAAGTTATTATCTGTAATATAAGGAAGGGTTATGTGGTCTGTGTTCTTATGTCTTTCATTATATTCCATACTAGTTTCTATAGAATGTGGGTTTCTTGCCCAAGCTCTTCTTGCCACTCCTCCCATAACATCCCATGCCATAGAAGATTTAATTATATTATCTATCCTTTCACTACCATCAAGAACAAGTCCAAAACCACCATTTATAGACTTAGAGGTACCAACTCCTCCCCCATTATGAAGAGCAATCAAACTCATACCTCTAGCTGCATTGCCCGCAAAACATTGCACAGCCATTTCCGCCATCATATTGCTTCCATCTTTTATGTTAGAAGTTTCTCTAAAAGGTGAGTCTGTACCACTAACGTCATGGTGATCACGTCCAAGCATTATTGGTCCTACTTCTCCATTTCTCACCATTTCATTAAATCTAAGGGCAATATCTATACGTCCCTGTGCATCTTGATATAATATTCTAGCTTCTGTACCAACTACTAATTTATTCTTTTCTGCATCTTTTATCCAAATATAATTGTCTCTATCTTGGCCTCTTCTGTTTGGATTAATACACTCCATAGCTGCCTTATCAGTTTTTACTAAGTCTTCATGCTTTCCACTTAGGCAAACCCATCTAAATGGACCATAACCATAATCAAATAACATTGGTCCCATAATGTCTTCAACATAGGAAGGATATATAAAGCCATCCTTCTCATCTATACCATTCTTAGAAATCTCTTTGCCACCTGCATCATAAACTGCCTTCATGAAGGCATTGCCATAATCGAAGAAATACACTCCTCTACTTACTAAAATCTTTATAAGTTCAAAATGCTTTAATAAAGTCTTGTCTATGAGCTGTTTAAAGGTATTTCTATCTTCTTTTAAAAGCCTTGTTCTTTCTTCAAAAGAAATTCCTACTGGAGCGTAGCCTCCATCATATGGAGCATGGCAAGAAGTTTGGTCAGATAAAAGATCTATTTTAATATTATTATCTACAATGTATTGTAACAAATCTACTACATTACCATGATAAGCTATAGAAATTGTTTCTTCCTTCTCTACCTTTTCTAAAGCTACTTTAAAAATTTCCTCTAGATTGTCAGAAGCCATAGAAACCCAACCTTGATCCAATCTAGTTTTTATTCTTGAGTAGTCAACCTCTGCTACAATTCCTACTCCATTTGCTATTTCAATTGCCTTTGGCTGAGCACCACTCATACCACCAAGACCAGAAGTAACAAATATTTTCCCTCTTAAATCTCCATCATCAGCTACTCCAAGCTTTGATCTTCCTGCATTAAGTAAGGTATTAAAAGTTCCATGAACAATTCCCTGTGGTCCGATATACATCCATCCACCTGCAGTCATTTGTCCATAGTTTGCAACTCCTAATTGAGTAGCAAGATGAAAATCTTCTGGATTGTCAAACATTCCAATCATAAGACCATTAGTATTAATAACTCTTGGTGCTGTTTTAGAGCTTCTAAATAGTCCTAGTGGATGCCCACTTTCTAAAACTAAAGTTTGCTCATCTGTGATATTTTCCAAGTATTTCATTATAAGTCTATACTGCATCCAGTTTTGACATACCTGTCCTGTTTCCCCATAAGTAACAAGCTCATAAGGATATAAAGCTACTTCAAAGTCTAAATTGTTATCAATCATTACCTGAAAAGCCTTTCCCTCTAGGCATTTTCCCTCATACTCATCAATTGGCTTACCGTAAAGTCTTCCTTCTGGTCTGAATCTGTATCCATAGATTCTTCCCCTAGTAACTAATTCCTCCATAAATTCTGGAGCAAGTTCTTCATGGTATTTTTCTGGAATATAACGAAGTGCATTTTTAAGAGCTAACTCTGCCTGTGCCTTAGTTAGGGTAAATCCCCTGTCTGGAGCTCTTCTAATTCCAGTAGCAAACTCAGGCATTTTTGGCAGCACATCGTCTAGCTTTACTACCATTGCATTTTCAATACTCACATTGTTTATCATATTTTCATCCTCCCCAAATTATAAATTCATCTCAAAGGGTTTGTTTAACTCTTCAGTTCCTTTAACAACAAACCTTCCATTTTCAATGATATTATATACTTCTCCTTCTTTGGTAATAACTGATATAAATTCTAAACCATCATAAGGAAGTGTTATATCTGTATGACATTGAGTATACGCTTCTTCGATATTAGTTTTCCTTAGGATAGATTTTTCATTATCTCTAGCAATGATTTCTTTGCCATCAAGTTGGTTATAAACCTGAACATCCTCTGCGAAGGAGAAACAAGTATCTCCAATTGCAAAGTGTGGTCCCATTTTTTCTACTATAAGGATTGGTAAAATATTTACTATATCATGCTTTTGTGCAATAACATAAGCTAAAGTGTTTGTACCAATAGCAAACTCACCAAGTGGTAATGTTTTGTTCGGGAATAATAAATTCTCTTCTATATATTTTTTATTTTCTTCTGCACCCTCAAAATTTGTGCAATTATATTCTTTAATGTAACCATCTTCAAATAAAAGTTCTAAATTTAAGAACTTTAAATCGTTCAAATACACTTCTTCTACATGAAGTATTCCATTAGTTCCCTTAAGCACTGGTGATGTGAATACCTCCCCTACAGGGATATTTACATCAGCTACACAATTTTCAAAGTTAGTTTCTTTGTTAGGATTTTTGAGCTCATGCATTTTAACTTTTATGTCTGTTTTATTTGTTCCCTTACCTTTAACTTGTACATATTCACCCTTATCTAGAATATCAATAATATTTTGCTGAATTCTTTCCCATTTACTTGAATCAAGCATATTTATTTCTAAGGTATCTTCAAATATTTTTTCATATCTCTCTCCAATTTCTGGAGTAGGGAAGGCAATTATGGTAAAACTTGTTTCTGTATCTGGCATGTACTTATCCATCATTCTTCTAATTCGCCCTTGATGACTTTGGAATAACCTTGCCTGATCTTCACTGAGTTTCAAACATTCCGTCTTACTCTCTGGTGCGAAAGGAATCTCCCCAAACCTATCAAAGAAAGCTGGTCCTGAGTATTTAGAAAGTTGCTCCTTATATTCTTCTAAGACTTTGCTATATGCTTCTTCCTTTGCTTTTGTATACTCTTCATCTAAGAAAAGAGCTCCATCAAATCTGTGATCATAAGTGAATTGTTTATTTGGGTCAGTAGAATCTACAGTACTTAAAATGCATTTTAATCCAAAGGTTTCAAAATCCTTTATAAGGCTTTTAACAATTAGTTCTTGTCCCACATTAAAAATAACTCTAACTGTAGATTTTTTTCTATAATCCTTATTATCACGGGTAAACCCATTTATATAAGCATTAACTACGGTTTTAGATATTTCTTCTATCTTTCCATAGTTAGCTAAGAACTCTGCTGTTTTTATCTCATTTTTTCCAATATATCTACCATATTTAAATAAGTATCTAATATCTCTCAAGTCTTCCTTTTGAATTATTTCACTAACATAGCCTTCTATTTTTACTGCTACATCTTCAATTCTAACTTTTGCTTCTACTTCTAGCATGTCTTTTTCGAAGTTCTTTACAAGTGTAAGTAGGTTTTCAGTCTCTGCTCCGTTGCTTTCAATAGAATTATATATGTCCATATAAAAACTATTTAGCTTTTCAATCCTTTCAACTTCATGGTTGAAGGCAAGTTTTATCATAGAACAGAACCTATTGTATAAGTAGGTAAATACTCTACCTACTTCCTCTCCAAATATGCTGACTGCGTAAGCTGGATTCCCATAGCTACTATTATAGTTTTCCCCCATTATTTCTTTATAAAGATTATTATTTTCTTCTAATAAAGCCTCAAAAGTATTAGAAGTAAAATAGTCTCCCTTAACTTTCTCTTCCATTTCACAAGCCTTAACAATAAACCCTGCTAAAGCTTTAAGATAAATTAATTCTTTTTTATCTTCCTCTACAGTTTTACCTGCTATACCTCTTATTGATTCTAAAAGTTCCATGTACTTATCGGCCATTGTCATATCCCCCTTTTTTTAACTATGCCACATTTGGAAATAACTAAGCATCACTAACGCCTTATCTTTGTGAAATTAAAACAGTTAAAAACATTAATAATGTTAGTGTTTTAATTTCCTTCTTAATTTGAAAAGTCTCTAGCAACCTTGCTTTACTATTTATATGCCATATATAATTTAATAACTCCCCAAAATATGGTTTTTTTACTTATAATAAAAAGTTAACATATTCAGAATTTTAAAACAATACTTTTTGCTATTATATATAATTTTAAAGTTTAATTATAAATATTCTTTAAAAATCATGGATTACCTCCTATACTTTTCATATTATTTTCTTCCTTACTTCGACTTATTTCACTAAATTGCCTATCTTTATATCCAAAGTTGTAAAATAAGTTTTAGACTTTAGTTTTGTAAACTAGGAAAGTTAAATTCAAGGACTTAATATAAAAAATAACCAGTATATAATTTAATTTTTTTATATTTATACTTAAACTTCAACTTAAAGACTTTGTGCAAGAGCTCCCTTAGATGCGGTGACCTTTTATTCCTTTATAGAATACTCCTTGAGCTTTATAGAAAAAACAGAGAATAAAACTTAATTTATTCTCTGTTTCAGTAATACTTATTTATTTTATCGCTGACCTAGTTTTAAATTAGGTGACGCATTTAGGGTTAAATCAGCTACTCTTCCCCTTAAATACTCAAAATATGCTGCACTTCCAATCATAGCAGCATTATCTGTACATAACACTAGTTCTGGAAATAATACCTTTATCCCTTCACTGTCTCCTCTTTTTGTCATGGCATTCCTTAAATAAGAATTAGCAGCAACTCCACCAGCTATTGCAATCTTATCAACACCTTTTATTTTGCAAGCTTTTATTGCATTGTCTACAAGCACATCTACTACAGACTTTTGAAAGGATGCAGCAATATCTGCTTTATTATATTCCTCACCCTTCATTTCTAGCTTATTTAGATGATTAAGTACTGCTGATTTAATTCCACTAAAGGAAAAATCTAGACTTTCTTCATGAAAATTAGCTCTCGGGAATTTAACTGCATTTTCATTTCCCTCTTTAGAAAGCTTATCAATTTTTGGTCCTCCTGGATATCCAAGTCCTATAGCTCTGGCAACCTTATCATAGGCTTCTCCTGCAGCGTCATCTCTTGTCTGTCCCATAACCTCAAAATTACCATAATCCTTCATATGAACTATGAAGGTGTGACCTCCTGAAACCACTAATGTAACAAAAGGTGGTTCTAATTCCTTATATTGAATAAAGTTAGCGCTTATATGTCCTTCTATGTGATTAACTCCAATTAGCGGTACCTTTAAAGAATATGCTAAGGCCTTTGCGTATTGTAATCCTACTAGCAAAGCTCCTACTAGCCCTGGCCCATAGGTTACTGCCACTGCATCAATATCCTTGAAGGTTAGATTAGCTACCTCCAAAGCTTCTTGAACTACTGCACTTACAGCCTCGATATGTTTCCTTGAAGCTACCTCCGGCACTACTCCCCCAAACTTTTTATGTATATCAATTTGAGAGGAAATAATATTAGATAATACTTCTCTTCCATTTACCACCACAGAAGCGGCTGTTTCATCACAACTAGATTCTATTGCAAGTATTTTAAATTGTTTTTCCATTTATATTCACCCACTTATTTTGCTAAAATTATATAGCTTCCATATTAAAGTTTATCTACAAACACAATTGCATATAAATAAAATTATATGCTTTATATTAATTCCTTTTACTAGGTTTATTATACTTTAACACTTATTATATATCAAACATCCTTAATATTGTCTATAACTTTCATGTTGAAAATTATAATAAGCCTTATGCTTAATTTTATATTTCTAATTAGGAGAATCACTTAAAACTATTCCTATTACAAACGTAAGTTCCCTGTGGTATAATAATTTTGTAGGTTACTTAGAATATAGTATCTTTGTAAGGTATAACTTACTTTGGAAAAGCGGTTAGTTTAATCTACCAGCGCTCTTTTAGGTGAGTTAAGCGAAGTTTATCATGGGAAATATGCATTTCTAACTAAATTCATAAATTAAGGAGTAATTATGAGTAATACTAATTATGCAAAAGTTGTTGTGAAAGGATCTCCTATTTCAAAATCCAACTTTAAACTATTCAATATAAATGGAAGAGCGATTCTCCCTTTTAATTCAGGAAAGTATCATGATAGATATGCTCTTTATGAGGAAGAAATCGCCTATGAATGTAGAATTCAAAACCCTGGATTAGTCCTTAGTGAAGCCCTTATTGCTGTGCTAAAGGTTTATTATAAAAGCAAAAAAAGACATCCTGATACCAATAATATTACTAAAAGTATTTTTGATGGTGTTGAAAAAAGTGGTCTTATAGTAAATGATGCTCAAGTTAGACGGTTAATTATTGAGGAATTTTATGATGAAAAAAACCCTAGATTTGAGCTGGAGCTTTTTGGCGAAAGTATCTATAAAATGGATTATTCTATTATTAGACTGAGTAATCCATTAGCTCCAATTGATTATGGCCCACCTCCAAACAGGAAAAGTGAAGGAAGACATCAAAAGGCTGACCTTAAATCCCCTGTAAGTGATAAATCAAAACTTACCTGTGAAATATGCAATAAGACCGTATCCAAAGAAAGCTCCATTAGTGCTAATAAGGGAAAAACTATTTTATGCAAAAACTGCTTTAAAAAATTGTTTTAACTTCTTATTTCTATAAGAGCTAAAAAACAATCTAAGCTGATGTGTAAATTCAGTGGTGAATTTTTTCTCCATAAAAAACAAAAACAACCAATTTTTCAGTGGTTGTTTTTGTTTTTATAATAATTTAATTACCTTAATCTATCCAATTGATACCTCTGTATCCTCTTCTTTATAAATATTTTTTCTTTTATAAAATAATATACTAACCATAAATCTAACTACTAAATCTATGCACATTGCTGACCAAATTGCAATAACACTTAACTTTAAAACATAGGTAAAGTAGAAGGCTAATGGAATCCTCACAAGCCAAATACCAATCCCTGCAGAGTACATGGGAACCTTTGTAAAACCAGCCCCCCTCAGTGCACCGTTTAGGCAAGCTGATATGTTTTGTGGTATCTGTACAAGGCCCATAAGTATTAAGTATTTAGAACCAAGCTCTATTATTGGTTGTTTATCTGTAAGGAGCCCCATTACAAAGTGTGGTAAAAACAGCAATATAACAGACGAGAACGTAGTTAATATGGTAGATCCAATTAAAATTTCTCTCATATACCTTTTTCCAAGCTTTTTATTTCTAGCTCCTATGGTTTGACCCGTAAAGGCTGTTGCTGCTACTGCAAACCCCACTGCTGGCATAAATGAAATTGATTCTGCTTGAAGCCCTTGTTGGTATGAAGCCATGGCTATATCTCCATACCTTAAAATTAAGGTAGTTAGAATTATAGCTGACACTTGCCAAAATATAGATTCCAAAGCAGAAGGCATTCCTACTTTATATACTTCTTTAATTTGATGTTTATCTAGCACGAAACTTTCCTTAGATTTGGACCCTGCTAGTACTCCATCTTTATTGAACAATACATATAATCCAACCATTGCACCAACAAATTGGGCAATTACAAGCCCCACAGCAGCTCCCCTAAGTCCTAAGGCTGGTATTCCTAAAAATCCAAAGATAAAAATTGGACTTACTATTACATTTGTCCCATTCATAATAAATGCAATCTTCATTGGTGTTTTAGCATTTCCCATTCCTTGGAGTACCGCAGCAACTACTAACATAATTACCTGAAATGGCAATCCAAAGGCAACTATTTTAATGTATTCGTAGGCATTAGCTCTTAGTACCTCACTAGAATTTTTATATATAGTCGCAAGAAAAAAATCTCCATTAAAAAACAAAACCACTGCTAAAATTATAACTAACATTAAGCATGACAGTAAGGTTTGCATGGCTACATGTTTTATTTTCTTGTGATCTCTAGCACCATAGGACTGAGCTACAAACACAGACCCTCCTGTCGATATTCCTTTAAAAAGAGCCCAAATAATATTAGTTATCCTATTGCTTATTCCTAGTGCAGATATAGCAACAGCATCTAGCCTTCCTATAAAGCCCGCCGCCACAAAGCCCGCCATCATCTGAAGTACACTTTCAAAGGTTATAGGAAGTATCATTGAATAAATCTTTTTCCTAACCTCTCTTTGACTCATCTCCGTTGTTTCTTCCACAGGTTATCCCCCCACTACAATTAATCCAATATAATTATACCATTTTATTTCGAGTACCGAAACATTTAAAAAAATAAATATTAATTAAATTCAATAAACTTATTTTTTTCTTCTCTAGCACCCATAAAAATATACTCAATATGAACATATTTTTATGCTCATGCAAATATCATATAAAAAAGCTTATTTTAACATTAACTATTTTTCATAAATATGTTATGTGGGGAGGTCTTTATAATTTTATGAAAATATTTAAGAAAATTAAATTATTTTTTTTCTTACTTATAGGTTTAGGTGTAATAATAATTGCAAGTTCTTTTACAATGAAAAAAGATTTGCAAAAAAAATGTGATTTAGTTACCGAAAAACTCATAACCATATCTGAACTAGCTACTACAAAATATAACTACTCAAATGTGATTTCAATAAATGACAACTTGAAATATAAGGATTTTATTATACCCTTTACTGAAAAATCCTTTGTTGTAAAATATAATGGCTATGTTACTGCTGGAATTGATTTAAGCCAAGCTAGAACATCTATAGATAACAATGAACTGTTTATTATTCTACCTCCTAGCAAAATTCTTAACCATACCGTTAATGAAGATGAAATTTTCATTTTCGATGAAAAGTCTTCCGTTTTTAATAAACTCCATATTGATGATATGTTAAAGGAAATAATCGCTGAAAAAGGCACTATGGAAAGTAATTTAATTAAAGAAGGCTTCTTAGATAAGGTTGACGCTGACACTATAAAGTTTCTTAAGGATTTTTTTAAGGAACTAGGCTATGATGAAATAAACATCTCTATTGAAAAATCTAAATAAATAAAGCCTATATCTTAGGCTAATCCTAAAATATAGGCTTTATTACTAATAAAGCTACCAGCTTCCTGAGGAACCTCCACCACCAGAGGAGCCTCCACCAAAACCTCCAAAGCCTCCACCTGAACTTCCTCCAGAACCACCACCGAAGCCTCCGCCACCGCCTCTTCCTCTTCCACCAAATATATTGTTCCAAAATATTAGTTTGAATAAAAAGGTAGTAACTCTTCCCCTATTGAATATTAAATCTAATAAGAATAAACCTAAAAATATTCCTAATGGAAGTGGATTAGAATTTCCTCTAGTTGAAGTATTATCACCTCTACTAGGTAAGGTTATTTTCTGAGATTTATCTAAAGTAACCCCATATTCCTTTGCTATATAATCACTCATAGTGCTATAACTTGCTAAAAGACCTTCACCATAATTTCCACCTTGAAACTTAGGCTTAGCTATTTCTTCCATTATTCTACTAGTTAGCACATCTGGTACAGCACCTTCAAGTCCCCTTCCCACTTCTACTCTCCACTTTCTATCATTAAGAGCAAGAAGTATTAGTAGCCCATTATCCTTCTCTTTCTGTCCTATGCCCCAGGTCCTAAATAACTTTAATGCATATTGTTCTATGGGAGTACCCTTTGTAGTGTTAATAACTACAACCACCGCTTGTGCTCCAGTTTTATCCTCTAGCTCTTTTCCAATAGATACAATACCTTCAATTTCACTTTTGCTTAAAGTTCCAGTGTAATCATTAACATATTTATAGGGTGTTGGATTTGGAAATCCTTCTGTTGCCTTTGCAGTAAAAGGTAATACAGTAAATAAAAATAATAGAAGAGAAGTTACTATTATTTTTATAGATTTATTATTTTCCATAGCTTTCATTACTTACTAAAATCTACTTTTGGAACTTCTTTAGCTCCTTCAGCAGCTTTGTAAAGTGGTTTTTCTTCAAAGCCAAACATAGACGCAACTATATTACTTGGAAACCTTCTCCTCTTTGTGTTATATTCTGTTACTGCGGTATTATAATCTTGTCTTTTAACTGCTATTCTGTTTTCTGTTCCTTCTAACTCAACAGATAAATCCCTAAAATTTTGGTTTGACTTTAACTCAGGATATCTCTCAACCACTACTAAAAGTCTTGAAAGAGCTCCAGATAAACTAGCATCTGCTTCTGCCTGTTCTTTAATATTTTGTGCTCCTGCAAGCTTTGCTCTGGATTCTGCAACCTGAGTAAAAATTTCTTTTTCTTGAGAAGCATACCCTTTAACAGTTTCTACAAAATTTGGAATTAAATCGGATCTTCTTTGTAAGTCTGTGTCTATATCTGCTTGTGCACTATTCACATTTAATTCTAGAGCCACCAAACTGTTGTAAGTTCCTACTATTGGAATAGCTATTAATGCAATTATCACTATAATAGCGATTAATACCTTTAGTCCACCTTTCATATCTTTTCCTCCTTAATAAAGTGTTTTTTAAACATATCTTCTATAAAGTTTATTGTTATATTGTTGCATAAAGAACAACTTTTAATCCAAATAATAGATAAATAACTTCATTTAAAATAACTTAATAAGAAAAGCAATTTATTCTTAACTTAAGAGATAGTTTACCCATAATAAAGTCACAATATTAAGTTTTGCTGAAAATTTAGGTGTAAAAAAACCTCATAATTCAGCCTTTGTTTTGTTCGGCTATAAATTATAAGGTTATTTCATTTAATTATATTCTACCTAGCTCCACAAATAAGCATTGTTCATGCTCTATCTTAAAGCCCATTTCCTTAGCCTTTCTTATAACATCCTCATCATAAGATCCTGGCTGAAACCAAAGATTTTCAATTCCTGCTGCTCTAATAGCTTCTAAAGAGTTTATTGCCACCTTAGGATTAACAATTATGTTTATTGCTTCAATGCCTTCAGGTAACTCTTCTACAGAGTGATATATTTTCATTCCTTCAATTTCTTCATACTTAGGATTAATACCATATACTGTATACCCTTTTTCATCTAGCCTTTTTAAAATTTTATATCCAAATCTACTTTCATCTGGCGTAGCTCCAAGTAATGCCCAAGTTTTAAAGTTTAACATTTCATTCATAGCGTGTCCTCCTTAATCTATTTAGGGTAAAATTAGTTTTCCCAATAAAATTAATTCCATAATATATTTATTACTAATACCTGTCAACAATTCCTTTACCCACATTTTTTCATTAGCCAAATATGAGGTTTTGTTATATAATATACTAATGTACACTAATAAGAATTTAGTGTAGCACATATTCGATTATATGATTAATTATTAATACTTAAGTAATTTAGAAAAGGGGATTGACATGAGTAAAATAGATGAGATTGGTGTTGATATGATCGAAAGCGACTTAAGATATCTTAATTTGCTATCTCAAAAGTTTCCAACAATTTCTGATGCTTGTACTGAAATAATTAACTTAGAGGCAATTTTAAACCTTCCAAAGGGTACAGAACACTTTTTAACTGACATCCATGGTGAGTATGAGGCCTTTGAACATGTTTTAAAAAATGCTTCAGGCGTTATTAAAAGAAAAGTAAATGATATTTTTGGAAATACTCTAAGAGAATCAGAAAAGAAGGATTTATGCACCCTTATATATTATCCTGAACAAAAACTTGAGTTAACACTTGCAAAAGAAGATGATGTGAACGATTGGTATAGAATAACTCTACATCAATTAATTCAAATATGTAGAAATGTTTCTTCAAAATATACTCGTTCAAAAGTAAGGAAAGCCCTACCTAGCGACTTTGCTTATATTATTGAAGAATTATTACATGAATCTCAAGTTAGACCTAATAAGCATGATTATTTTAATGGAATTATTAATACAATTGTAAGTATTGGAAGAGCTAATGAATTTATCATTGCAGTTTGTAATGTAATTCAAAGACTTACTATAGATAGACTTCACATTATTGGAGACATTTATGATAGAGGTCCTGGTGCTCACATAATTATGGACACCATTATGAACTATCATGCAGTAGACATCCAATGGGGAAATCATGATATTCTTTGGATGGGAGCTGCTGCAGGAAATGAGAGTTGTATTGCCAATGTCATAAGAATTTGCACTAGATATGCAAACCTAGAAACTTTAGAAGAAGGTTATGGCATTAACTTGTTACCTCTTGCTACCTTTGCTATGGATACTTATAATGATGACCCTTGTAAATCCTTCAAACCTAAAACTGGTCCTGATGATGTTTATAAGGAAAAAGATTTGAAGTTAATGGCTCAAATGCATAAGGCTATATCTATAATTCAGTTTAAACTTGAAAGTGAAATAATTAAAAGACGACCAGATTTTGAGCTAGATCATAGACAGTTGTTAGATAAGATTAATTTTGAAAATGGCACGGTAATGGTGGATGGTAAAGAGTATAAGTTAAATGATACTAACTTCCCAACAATAGATCCTAAAAATCCATATAAACTTACTGATGAAGAAAAAGAACTTGTTACAAAACTAAAATTCTCTTTCTTAAATAGTGAAAAACTTCAAAAACATGTTAGATGTCTATTTTCTAAAGGAAGTTTATATCTTAAATATAATTCAAATCTTCTTTACCATGCCTGCATTTCTCTGGACAATAATGGTAACTTTAAAAAAATTAAGTTAATGGGTAAAGAATATAGCGGTAGAGAATACATTGATAGAGCAGAAAGATTAGCTAGAGAAGCTTACTTTAACAAAGGAAGCCATGCCGCTAAGCAATATGGTCTAGATTATTTATGGTATCTTTGGTGCGGAGCTGACTCTCCCCTGTTTGGTAAGAGCAAGATGGCTACCTTTGAAAGATATTTTATTAGTGACAAAGAAACTCATAAGGAAATTAAAAATCCATATTATGAACTTAAAGATAACGAAGAAGTTTGTGATAGGATTTTAAAAGAATTTGGCCTTGACCCTGAAATTTCTCATATAATTAATGGTCACATGCCTGTTAAGACTTTAAAAGGAGAAAGCCCTATAAAAGCTAATGGTAAGCTTTTGGTTATAGATGGTGGTTTTTCTAAGGCATATCAACCTGAAACCGGTATTGCTGGATATACCTTAATATATAACTCTTACGGTTTACAACTTGTTCAGCATGAGCCTTTTGAATCTACTCAAAAGGCTATTGAAGAAGGAAAAGATATTTTATCTACTAGCTTCATATTAGAACGTACTGCAGATAGAATGAGAATTAGGGATACTGACATAGGTAAAGATTTAATAGGTCAAATAGCAGACCTACAAAATCTTCTTATGGCCTATAGAAAAGGGATAATTAAAGAATTAAAATAAGATAACTTGTATACAATTTATCTTTTAGAATTTCCTTATTTAACTTAATAGAAAACCTTCATTTGTGACAAATCCAAATGAAGGTTTTTTAATATAACTTTTAAAGAAATAAAAACAGAGAGAAAGGGGGATTTCTCTCTGTTTTTATTTAGAAATTATTATTAACAGAATTTATTTTGTTAACTATTCCTATTATAGCCACTATATTTAATCTTAAACAATTTACCTTAAAAGTTTTCCACTTATTCTATTTTAAGACTTGCCTTCATATTTTGACCATTTCTCACAAATTCTATTTCAATGGTATCTCCATCTTTATGAGTATCCTTAATTTTATTTAACTCTTCAACAGTTTCAACCTTCTTACCATCAAACTTTATAATAACATCTCCTGGTTGAAGTCCACCCTTTTGAGCTATACTGAAATTAGCTACATTAGTAATATATACTCCTACAGGCACCTTATACTTCTCTGCTAATTCCTTCGTTACATTTTGAACTGTTATTCCAAGAGTTATTTTTTGTTTTACTAAGTTTTCTAACTTTGTAGTTACATCATTGATTGGTATAGAAAAGCCTATCCCTTCTATTCCATTACCACTTAGTTTTGCTGTATTAATTCCAACTACTTCTCCTCTAGCATTTATTAGAGGCCCTCCACTATTTCCAGGATTTATAGCTGTATCAGTTTGAATTAAATTCATTTTCTTTCCATCTATTTCTACATCCCTACTTACTGCACTTACGATTCCTGTAGTAACAGAACCCAAGTACTCTTTTCCTAGAGGATTACCAATTGCAACAACTTGTTCCCCTACTTGTAAACTTTCTGAATCTCCTAAGGTAGCAACTGCTGGAAGTTCTACTTTATCTGTAATTTTTAAAACCGCTAGGTCTGCTTCTTGATTATAGTTTACGATTTTAGCATTAACTTCCTTTCCATTATTAAATATTACCTTTACTTGATTAGCCCCTGAGATTACATGGAAGTTTGTTAAAACATATCCCTCTTCTGAGAATATAAATCCTGATCCTATACCCTCCTGAGGTTCCATATTAAACCCAAATATGCTTGTTGAAACAGATTTAGTTGAAACTCCTACTACTGCTGGAGAAACTTTAGTCACTATCTCTGGTATATTTATACTGCCTACAGCAGTAGGTGCCACCACTGTATTCCCATTATTAGCACTCTTTTGCTGAGTTACTGGTGTATTTGTGTTTTTCATGGTGGTATATGTTACTGCTCCACCTACTGCCCCTCCTAGTAATGAGCAAATAAGTGCTACTGCCACCACAGAACCTAACCTACCCGTTGTCCTTTTTCTTTTTATCTTAGCATCCTGATAAACATAAGGATTGTTATAAATTTCTGTATTTTTAAAGCTTCCATAGGTTGAGCTATCATAGTTCATATTATTATTTTCTGGCATAGTATTAAATTTATTATCTTTATTATTGAAGTTATCCATTTTTAAATCCTCCCTTAATTAAATCTCCCTATAACTATATTATCTCCATTTATGTGTCAATTCAGTGGCGACTTTGTGAAAAATTTTAAAATTAAATATATTTATCACTATGTTTATGTCATAATTATTTTGTATTAAATTTAAACTATATAGGTTTAATCTACTTTTATATAAATTTCTTAGTCCTTTTAGTCTATGAATTTAAATAGTAAATTATTTGCTTGCAATAATATTTCTTAACGACTAGGCAAAATTGCATTTCTCAAGCAAATTCTAGTGTATGAAATCTCTATTAATTTAAAGGAGCTGAATATAATGTTTTATTTAATTTTAGCTATAATTTGTAGCTCTTCTATTGCATTAATTTTTAAATATACCGAAGGGAATAAGTTAAACCGCTATGCAGTAACTTCTTCTAATTATTTCGTTGCATTTCTAGTAAGCATTACCCTGTTTCTATGGAATAATTCTTTAAGTTTTCCTTTAAGCTCTTCACTACATAAGTTTAGCACAGAATTTTCCTCAGTGGTTCTTTCTAATAATAAATTATTTTCCTCTGAAGGTAGCTTTATTTGGGCAATATTAGTGGGAGCTATAGCTGGAATATTCTTTTTTCTCTCCTTTATTTATTATCAAAAAAGTGTAAGAGAAAATGGTGTTGGTCTTTCTGGAACCTTTGGAAAGCTTGGAATTCTTATACCAATGATTTTTTCAATTATTCTTTGGAATGAAATTCCAACAACTCTTCAGTGGACTGGCATAGCCTTATCTTTAGTTTCTATTATTATAGTAAACCTATCCTTTAAAGATTTTTCTTCAAAGAGTTTTAATTCTACATTAGTGTTATTATTCATCTTTGGAGGCATGGCAGAGTTTTCTAATAAAATATTTCAAAAATATTCTATAACAGAGTATAAGGACTTATTCTTATTTTTTGTCTTCCTGGTAGCTTTTCTTATTAGTATCTATTTTACTATTAAAGAAAAGAAAAAAGTTTCTGGAAATGATATACTACTAGGTCTTATCGTAGGAATTCCTAACTTATTTTCTTCTTATTTTTTAATTCTTGCACTAAATTATATAAATACCTCTGTAGCCTTTCCAATATATAGTGCCGGAAGCATACTACTAATCAATTTAGGTGGCTTTGTGTTGTTCAAAGAGAGACTCTCTAGAAAAGATACCTTTGCCGTAATGATGACTCTAATTGCCCTTATATTAATTAATATGTAACTTTTTATATATTTAAGCTGTTATACCTATAATAAAAGAAATGCTAATATTTAAATATATCAGCATTTCTTTTGTTTATAGATATTATATGTGTGCTTATAAACCAAACTTACTTTGAAAACATATTTTTCATTAATTTCTCCATACACCTAAGAATTAAATTGTTTTATATCTAATTATGTTTGCATGAGTTAGTGGAAGGCTATTATCATCAGCTTCTGCATCTCCATTATTAACCATTAAGTTAACTCCAAGTTCTGACGCATACTCTTCCTGTCCCATGGATTTATTATTATTCATAGATGAAAAATCTTTATTGTTTTGGCAGGTTCCATTATAATCATAGTTATCTCTATCATATCCAAAAGTCATTTCATCTCTAAGCTCTACGTTTTCGTAGTCATCCCTAAGATTATCAAAAGTAATTTCCTCTGCAAACTCATTTTCAAATATATCTACTCTATTATCAAAGTTATTATGAGAATGGTATGGAGTACCATTAGATGTGGAAGTTTCACTTGTCATCTGTGCCTGATTATTAGCTTCATCAACTTTCTCCCAAGCTGATTCAACACCTGGATGAGCAACTCTAAAATCCCCAAAATAATTATGCTTGTTAGATGGATATATTGGACTTGATTTTTTATTAGCCATAATTTCCCTCCTCAAAATCTTTATATTTATAGGTTGCTTGAATTTGAGAGAAATTATGTATATTTTATAAGCTTAAAGCAATAATATTTTCTTATTTTTGTTAAGAACTTTGAATCTGAAGGTTTATCATAGAAATATTTTAAAATGTAGCAATATTCATGTAAGTTTATATGAATTACTCTAAATTTATCACTGAAAGTCGGAAAAAATGTGTTTGCAAAATTCATAATTTTGTAACAACTATCTTGAAAGTATGTTATAATTTTATTAATAATACAAATTATTTACTAATAATTATTTCTTTATTATATGTGTATGACATTTATTTCTATTCTCAATATAAAGTTATAGGTGGTGAGTAATTTTGAAAAACTTATTAGTTTTTGCAAAAAAATTTTTACTTCAAGCTTTTTTAGTTCTCCTAATCTTATTTCTTGCCTGGGGAGTAAGCATTAAAAATTATTTTTTATTTCACTCCGTCATTGAAATTATTACCATAGCAGCAGGTTTTAGTGCTATGCTAGTTTCCATAAAAACTCATAATATAAGCAATAATGATTTTTTCCGCTTTTTAGGTATAACCTCTGGCTTTGCCATGGTTATTACTCTAATCCATGTCATCACATATAAAGGTGCTGCCATTTTTACAACTGATCCAAATATCCCTACTCAACTTTATATCTTTTATAAATACTATGAGTGTATTTCTCTGGTATTTGCTTTTTATTTCATTAGTCACAAACTCAACATTAAAAAAATTATTATTTCAAATCTTATACTTATAGTTATTTTTATATGGACTATACTTTTTTCAAACTCTTTTCCTGATTGCTATAATGAAAGCACAGGTTTAACTTTTTTTAAGATTTTTAGTGAGTTCCTATTTTGTATATTCTATATAGTTATATTAACTTTGATTAAATTTCAAACCCTTGAAGCTTCAAAGTACAAGCTTAATTTAATATCAATTTCTATAATATTTAAGCTTATGAGTAGCCTATGTTTTTCTTTTTATACTGATGTATATGGTAGATTTAATTTTTCTGGCCATATTTTTAACTTTATATCTTATTGTCTATTTTACACCGCTTTGTTTAAAGGTGTAATAATTGATCCTTATGAAAGCCTAGTTGAAAAATTAACAGCTAAAACCAATGAGTTAGAAATTGCTAATAAACACCTTATAGCTGCAAAGTTAAAGATAGAAAAGGACTATAAATACAATGAAAAACTTATCAACTTTCTTCCAGATGGAATATTAATATTAGAACATGAAAAAATCATTTATTCTAATAAAAGATTTATGGATATGTTTCACTTATCAAGTTTAAAAGACATCTTAGGAAAGGATATCTTTAGCATTATAGATAAGCCCTATCATCCACTATTGTTTAGCAGACTGAATGCATTAGATAAAAATATACTCCTCTCCCCTGTAGATTATGAAATTCAGATTAACAATAAAAAAATCTTTGCTGAGGTATGCTCCTTATTTACAGCCTATCAAGGAAGTGAACAACTAATTATGGCAATTAGAGATATCAGTGATAAAAAGAGGGCTGAGGATATGTCTCTTAAGCTTCTAGAAATAGAAAAAGCAGAAGAGCTTAAAAATGAATTTTTTATAAACCTATCTCATGAGCTTAAAACTCCTATTAATGTAATGTATTCTGCTCTTCAGCTTCAATCTATTTATTCAAATGATCCTGTTTCAATCTCTAAGTACAATGATTTAATGAAAAAGAATTGTTTAAGGTTAATAAGATTATCAGATAATATGCTTGATATTACTAAAATTCAGTCAGGTTTCTTAAAGCCCAAACTTATAGTTGAGAATATAGTTCCAGTTATTGAAAATATATCTTTGTCTATTATTGATTATTTACAATTTAAAAGCCTTAATCTAGTTTTCGATACAGAGTATGAGGAGCTTTATGCTAGCTTCGATAGGGGTCTACTAGAGAGAATATTATTAAACCTTTTATCCAACTCAATTAAGTATGGTAAAGAAAACGGTCATATATATGTTAATATTTATACTGAAGAAGATACTATTGCTATATCTATAAAGGATGATGGTATAGGTATGCAATTAGAAGATCAAAAAAAAATATTTATGAGATTACAAAAACTTGATAATTCATTATCTAGAAATACTGAAGGAAGTGGTGTAGGCTTATTCTTGGTTAAATCTTTTACTGAAATTCAACATGGAACTATTAGCTTTACAAGTAAACCTGATGAAGGTACTGAATTCATTATTAGATTCTCTCGGATTTATGAATGTGAAGAAGTTTGTGCTACTATTGATAATTCAGATGTATCCATCTTCAAAGATACCATGGAAAAGGTGGACATAGAATTCTCTGATATATACACCTAACCCTATAATTATTAAAACTAAAGTACCGAACATAAATATTTAATAATAAAAGATCTTCATGACACCTTGTATTTCCTAAAAGTAAAAATGCAAAGTTACTAAACTATGTAACTTTGCATTTTATTTTTTATGTTATTATTCTTATTTGTTTGTATAAAGTTCTATAATTTTAACCACTAATTCTACAGCCTTCTCTATTGATTCTGTTGGTACGAACTCAAACTTACCATGGAAATTATGTCCGCCTGCAAATAAATTTGGTGTTGGAAGTCCCATGTAAGATAATCTAGCACCATCAGTACCTCCTCTAATTGGAACTACCTTTGGAACTATATCTAATGCTTTCATTGCTTCTACTGCTGTATCAACAACATGCATTACTGGTTCAACTTTTTCTTTCATGTTATAGTAAGAGTCTTTAACTGTAATTTCTACAGTTCCCTCACCATACTTTTTATTTACTTCTTCAGCAATTCTTATTATGTTTGCTTTTTTAGCTTCAAAGCTATCTTTAAAGAAGTCTCTTATGATATATGACATTTCTGTTCTCTCAACAGAACCTGAGAAACCATTTAACATATAAAAACCTTCATAACCTTCAGTATGTTCTGGTCTTTCATTAGCTGGTAACATGCTATTTAGTTCCATTCCTATAAATTGAGAGTTAATCATTTTATTTTTTGCAGAACCTGGATGCACGTTTCTTCCATTTATAACTATTTTAGCTGAAGCAGCATTGAAGTTTTCATATTCTATTTCTCCAATTCCACCACCATCTAAAGTATAAGCAAAATCAGCATTGAATTTTTCTACATCAAAGTGATCAGCTCCAGCACCTATTTCTTCATCTGGAGTAAATCCAACTCTAATAGTTCCATGTTTTATTTCTGGGTTTTTTATTAAGTATTCCATAGCAGTAATAATTTCAGCTATTCCAGCCTTATCATCTGCTCCTAAAAGACTGTTTCCATCGGTAGTTATTAAAGTTTTACCTATGTAATCCTTTAACTCTGGGAAGTCTTTTGGTGAAAGAACTGTAGTTTCATTTAACTTTATATCTCCACCATCATAGTTTTCAACAAACTGAGGATTAACATTAGCTCCTGAATAATCTGGAGCTGTGTCCATATGAGCAATAAATCCTATTGTTGGTATTTCTTTATTAGTATTTGCTGGTAATGTAGCCATTACGTATCCATTTTCATCTATAGTAACGTCACTCATTCCAATTTCTTTTAACTCTTCTACTAACTTATTAGCAAGAACCATTTGTCCTGGAGTACTTGGAGTAACACCAGTTTCTGCATCTGATTTAGTATCATAAGCTACATAGCTTAAAAATCTTTCTACAACCTTTGACATATCTATCCCTACCTTTACTTAAAAAATTTGCAAGTTTTAATATTATTATACTACCTTTTGTAAACATTCTCAATTTCTTTTGCAAAATTTAGTTAAATTTAATATTTTCTTGTAAGATTATATCTTTAAATCCTCCATTACTATTGTGCTAAAAACTTTCAATAAATATTATAAATAATTCATATAAAAAAAGTAGTAAACCTATGTTTATAATTCAATTAAATTGGTATAATTTACTTGCAAGTATATATTTGATTGGAGGACTAAAAAATGATAGATTTTACTAAAGGTTTAAGTTTCAATGAGTACTTAGAAAAACAACACCAAAAATATGGAGATGTTCAGGATAAAGCTTACGAAACTACTGAACTTACTACCCAAACCAAAGATCTTGTAAAAGCATTAGATAAAACAATTCATGCTGCAGTTTTTACAGAAGGCTTTTGCCCTGACTGCATCGTTACTATACCATTTATACAAAGAATGGCTGAAGAAAACCCAAATCTAAAACTGCACTTTATGCCTAGAACTGGCTTTGAAGCCTTCCTTGAAGAAGCTGTTGGAGATGCAAGAATTCCAACTATCATAACCTTTGATGGGAATATGAACCCTAAAGGTGCTTATGTTGAAACTCCTAAAGCTTTAAGGGACAAAATGATAGGATTAAACAATGAAGAAAAAAAATCTTTAGTTGTTGACTATAGAGCTGGAAAATATAATGATCTAGTAGAAAAAGATCTATTAGAAATAATACTATAAAATTCAATACATCCCATATTATAGGAACAAGGAGTAAAAACTTAGTTTATACAATAGTCTGCTCTGGTTCCCCTAAAGCTTTTGTAGATGAATAAAATACATTTTCACCTTAAAAGCTCATAAAGAGACTCTGAAGGATATTTTTATATCTTTTACAGTGTCTTTACATAATTTTGCACATAATAAAAGTTCCGTTAAAAAGTATAATACATTTTTAACGGAACTTCTTTCTTATATTTTAGTATAAACATTTAATTTTGTTTAAACTTTAAATTCTAGCAACACCAATTTCTCTAGCTATACGCATCACTTCTTTTGCAACTTCATCTGCAACTCTTTTATCTAATGCGTTAGGAATTATATATTCCTCATTTAATTCTTCTTTGGTAATTAAGCTAGCTATAGCTCTAGCTGCTGCAAGCTTCATATCCTCATTTATTTCCTTTGATCTCACTGCAAGGGCACCTTTAAATATTCCTGGAAATACTAATACGTTATTTATTTGATTTGCAAAGTCAGATCTTCCTGTGGCAATAACCCTTGCTCCCCCTTTTTTAGCTTCTTCTGGCATTATCTCTGGAGTTGGATTTGCCATAGCAAATATTATTGCATCCTTATTCATAGTTTTAACCTCTTCAGCTGTTAAAACTCCTGGAGCTGATACTCCAATGAATACATCTGCACCCTTTATAACTTCAGACAAACTCCCACTTTCCATGCCTTTATTAGTATCCACTGCAATTTCTTGTTGAGCTGGGTTTAGCATATCTGCCCCCTTAAAGATTGCTCCTTGCCTATCACACATTATTATATTCTTAGCACCAGCATTAAGAAGTAACTTGCAAACAGCTATTCCTGCTGAGCCTGCTCCATTTATAATAATTTTTACCTCTTCTATTTTTTTATTTACAACCTTTAAAGCATTGTATAGTCCTGCTAACACTACTACTGCAGTACCATGCTGGTCATCATGAAAAACAGGTATGTTAAGTTCTTCCTTTAATCTTTTTTCTATGTAAAAACATTCTGGAGCCTTTATATCTTCTAGGTTTATTCCACCAAATACAGGTGCCATAAGTTTAACTGTTTTAATTATTTCTTCTGGATCTTCTGTATCTAAACATATAGGAAATGCATCTACTCCTCCAAATTCCTTAAATAACAATGCTTTTCCTTCCATTACTGGAATTCCTGCTTCTGCTCCAATATTCCCAAGTCCTAACACTGCTGTACCATTTGATACAATTGCCACAGTATTCCCCTTAATAGTGTAATCATAAACCTTATCCTTATCCTCTGCAATTTCTACGCAAGGCTGAGCAACTCCTGGGGTGTAAGCTATAGAAAGATCTTCTCTCGTTTCAATCTTAATCTTTCCTACAACTTCTAATTTCCCTCTCTTTTCTTTGTGCATTTTTAATGCCTCATCACCATATGACATAACTTAACACCTTCCTAAAAAAATTTTATCTTTATTGCTTTCCATTAAAATACTCACAATGAGGAGCCAATGGACAAATATCACATTTGGGCTTTCTTGCATTACAAATCTTCCTACCATGCCAAATAATATAGTGATGTGCATCACTCCACATACTTTTAGGAATATTTTTCATAAGCTTTTCTTCTACTTCTTCCACATTCTTTCCCTTTGCAAGACCAATTCTATTCGAAAGTCTAAACACATGAGTATCTACAGCAATAGCTGGAACTCCAAAAGCATTAGAAAGCACCACATTTGCAGTTTTTCTACCTACCCCTGGAAGCTCTATAAGCTCTTCCATAGTCTTTGGAACTTCACCCTTATGTTTCTCTAAAATTCCTCTGCAAGCTCCTAAAATATTTTTACTTTTATTTTTGTAGAAGCCACAACTCCTTATTTTCTCACCTAGTTCTTCTTCTGTTAGGGTTACAAAAGCCTCTGGGGTATTATATTCCTTATAAAGTTCTTTAGTCACCATATTAACTCTTTCATCTGTACATTGAGCAGAAAGAATTGTAGAAATTAAAAGTTCAAAGGGACTATTGAAATCCAATCCGCACTTTGCACCCTTGTAAGTTTCTTCTAATATACTTAGAACCTCTCTTCTTTTTTCACGATTCATAAAGTTACCTCATTTCACCATTGTCTTATTACTCTATAAAAAGGCTTCTTCCACTATTATTATAACAAAAGTAAAAGTTAAATATAGACCTTCCTATTAAAAACTTATTATATTTCTATTATAGAATTTTTATAGGCTTCCTCAGTCAAAAATTAATTTATTCATCTTTCAAAAGCCTTAAGGTAATCACTGTAGGTTCTATGTGCAAAATTAGTCTTGAATCTGGTTCCATATTCATAAATTTCCAAGATAAAAGTTTATTTGTATATAAAAAAATAACTAGAAGAATCTATATGTTAACAACAAAAGAATTCTTCTAGTATATATCTTTTTTAAAAACTAATTATAATTTTTAGAACCTTACATAAATAGCCCTGCACCTGGTCCTAAAGGCAATCCTAAAGCCATCCATATTACTAAAAGGATTGTCCAGAAAATTAAAAAGGCAATAGAGAATGGTAACATCATTGATATTAATGTTCCAATACCTGATTCTTCATCATATTTCTGCATGAACGCAACTATAACTGCGAAATAAGCCATAAGTGGAGAAATGATATTTGTTGCTGAATCACCTATTCTATATGCTACTTGAGTTAATTCTGGTGAATACCCTAATCTCATAAACATTGGTACAAAGATTGGAGCCATAATAGCCCACTTTGCAGAAGCAGATCCTATAAATAGATTTATGAAGCCAGTAACTAATATAAAGAGTATAAATAATACTGGACCTTTCATTCCTATAGCTTCTAATAATACAGCACCCTTAACTGCTAAGATAGTTCCAAGGTTAGTGTAACTAAAATATGCTATAAATTGAGATGCAACGAAAGCAAGTGCAATGTATCCACCCATTGATGCCATGGATTTAGATAACTTTGCAGCTACATCTTTTTCTGACTTAATTGTTTTTGCAAACTTTCCATAAATAACTCCTGGTACAAAGAAAAGTATTGTTATTATTGGTACTAATCCGTTCATTAATGGAGAGTGATCAATTAAACTACCATTCTTAGGATTTCTTAAAAATGATGCTTCTGGTATACAAAGAGCTACAATTAAAACAACTAGAGCTAATATTGATAAATTTGCATATTTTAAGCCTTTTTTCTCATCATCACTTATATAACTTATTTCTGTATCAATATTCTCAACTTTTTTATTATAAGTACCTAGTCTTGGTTCAACAATTTTTTCTGTTATTATTGTTCCAATAACTGTAATTACAAATGTAGATACAAACATAAAGAAATAGTTAGCTGTTGGTCCCACTACGTAATTAGGATTCAATATTTTTGCCGCCTCAGTACTTATACCACCTAACATTGGGTCTGTTGTTCCAATCAATAAGTTGGCACTAAAACCTCCTGAAACTCCTGCAAAAGCTGCTGCTATTCCTGCAAGAGGATGTCTTTTAAAAGTTAAAAATATAAGTCCTCCTAATGGAACTAATACAACATAACCTGCATCTGATGCAATATTAGACATTACTCCTAATAAAACTACCATAGGAGTAACTAGTTTGCTTGGAGTTATAGATACTACCTTCTTAAGAACTGCGGAAATATATCCTGTTCCTTCTGCAACTCCCACACCCAGCATGGCAACTAGTACCATTCCAAGTGGTGCAAAATTTGTAAAGTTCTTTACTGCATTCTCTAGCATATACTTAATTCCATCTGCACTAAGTAGATTAGTTACAGTGACTGTTTGTTCCTTTAATTGCATAGTTTTTGGATCAATTAACTCTGCAGTTACTGAAACTCCTGTTAATGAAGCTATAGCCGAAACTACCATTATTGCCACACAAAATATTCCAAATAAGGTTATTGGGTGTGGTAATTTGTTTCCAACTCTCTCTACTCCATCCAAAAACTTCATAGTTAAACTTTTTCTTTTTACACTGTTTGAATTCGTTTTCATAAAATCCCCCTTAAATCACTCATTTTTTTACTTAAATTTCAATTTATCACAATTAGATAATTAAAAATTAAAATTTAATTAAAAATTGAACGAAAATTTCGCATCTTCAGTATACATAATATTTTAAACTTTGTAAATAGGTTTACGTAATCTTTTTAAACAGTATTATTAATCTTATTTTGAGATTAATAAGTTTATCTCCTCTTTTATAGATACTAGATATTAATGATTTATGAAAATTCATATAGTAAAATCAAATTATCTTTGAGTATTGTTTTTCAGATAATATGATTTGAATCACACCAATTATACAAATTTATGTTATAATTTACATATAATTTAATGAAATTAAAACTATTAAAATCCATAAAAATCTTATTTAGCAAAGTGGAGTTTAATTCTGTAGATGAACTTTAATTAGATTTTGTTCTTGTTTCAGAACCCTTGAATTACCTCCAAACATTAATCATTTAAATTAAGGAGAAGATAACACATGAAATTATTTGGTAAGAAAAAAACTATACCTACAGAAGAGAATCCTATATTATCTAGTACCACTGCTATTGTTGATAATAGTAACAATATAGGTACTGATACTATTGAATTTTTAAAAGATATGAATAAAGATATAGAAAGAATTATTTCTCAGCACAATTCTGTTAATAGCGAGCATGACATATTAGCAAGTTTAGCTTCAAAAATTTCAATGCAAATGAACACTATTTCTAATTTAGCTAGTGACACTAACTCTTCTACTGAACTATTACATAATCAAAGCAAAAACCTTATGGATATGACAGCTAAAAATGTAGACAAGTCTCAGGAGGGTAAAAAAACTGTTGAAGATATTGTTAATATTATAATGTCTTTAGACGGTGAAGCTAAAAACACCTATAATAGTATAAATAATCTTTGGGAAATGATTCAACAAATTTCCCAAGTTGCTCAAATCATTGATGGAATTGCTTCTCAAACTAATATGTTAGCTTTAAATGCAGCTATAGAGGCTGCTCGTGCAGGAGAAGGAGGAAGAGGCTTTGCAGTAGTAGCAGAAGAGGTTAGAAAGTTAGCTGAAATGACTTCTCAAAGTACAGGAGATATCACTAGCCTTACTGGGAAAATTCAAGCTGAAGCTAAAAATGCCTTAAATAGCGCTAATAAAAATACTCAAGTTATTTCTCAGGGAGTAACTGCTTCTAAAACTGCCCTTGAAAAAATTGATGATACCTTAGACTCTTTTGGTAAGGTTGAGAGTGAGGTTAATGAAGTTTTACATGTAATATCAACCCAAAAATCTCATATAGAAAACATTTTAAGTAAGATAAGTGATATTGATATAATTTTAAAAGATACAAATACGCAAATAGATCATCACATTTCTGAGGCTAACGTTGTTGATAGAAAACTTGAAGAAAGTATTTCTAATATAGCAAAATTTATTAATACTAAGGATATTTAGCTCTTACAAGCTTTGAAATTAAAGCTTTCATATACCACTGTGATAATATATGTGAAAGTGCTAAGTATAGCCAACATAAACTTATTAATTTTAGGTTTTGAAATTTTACCTGTAATAATGCTTAAAGGAGTAATTCTTATGCGAATCTACTCCTTTTTTATTTATTCTTCTTCCCTAACTTTATGAAAAAGATAATGTTAATTTATATATATTATTTAAATCATGAAAAAGGTCAAATCTACCATTATCTTGAAACACTCTCTCCTAAATACGCCTTTTTAATATCTTCATTTTCAAGAAGTGCTTTACCACTACCTTCAATAGTAATTTTTCCTATTTCCATAACATACCCTCTGTCAGCTATCTTCAAGGCTACATTAGCATTTTGCTCTATTAAAAGAATAGTAACTCCTTTTTCACGAATGGTCTTTATTATATTAAATATATCTTTTACAATTAAGGGTGCTAGACCTAGAGATGGCTCATCCATCATCAACAGCTTAGGATTAGACATTAAAGCTCTTCCAACTGCTAACATTTGTTGCTCTCCCCCTGATAAAGTTCCTGCTAACTGCCAACTTCTTTCCTTAAGTCTTGGAAAAAGACTATATACCCACTGTATATCTTCTTCTATACCCTTTGTGTCCTTCCTAAAATAAGCACCTAATTTTATATTTTCAAGTACTGTTAAGTTAGAAAAAACTCTTCTCCCCTCTGGAACTAAGGTTATTCCTTTAGTAACGATATTTTGTGACTTTTCTCCAAGAATCCCCTTACCTTCATAGGTTATACTTCCACCTTTGGGCTTTACTAATCCTACTATAGATCTTAACAATGTACTTTTACCTGCTCCATTAGCTCCAACTAAAGTTACTATTTCACCCTTTTTAACTTCAATATCTATTCCTTTTAAAGCTTCTATTCCTCCATAAGATACAACTAAATCACTGACCTTAAGCATCTTCCTTCACCCCCAAATATGCTTCTATAACCTTTTGATTGTTTTGAATTTCATGGGGTGTCCCCTCAGCGATGGTAATTCCGTAGTCTAACACATAAATCCTATCTGATATTCCCATAACCACCTGCATATGATGCTCTATCATAAATATTGTAAGATCATATTCATCTCTTATTTCTTTAATAAACTCTGTCAATTCTTCTGTTTCCTTTGGGTTCATCCCAGCTGCTGGCTCATCTAATAGCAGCAATCTTGGATTAGTAGCTAAAGCCCTTGCAATTTCTAATCTTCTTTGCTTTCCATAGGGTAAAGATGAAGCCTTTTCATTCATCACATCTAAAAGCCCAACTCTCTCTATAAGTGCTAAAGATTTTTCTCTAATAGCTCTTTCCTCCCTTTTATAACTAGGAAGCTTTAAAATTGCACTAACAAGTCCTGATTTTAAATGAAGATGATTTGCTATAAGTACATTATCCATTACGGATAACTCCTTAAACAATCGTATATTTTGAAAGGTTCTAGCTATTCCCTTTTTTGTTATTAAATCTGGCCGATTACCTGTAATGTCCTTTCCTTCATAGGTTATACTCCCTTTTGTAGGAGTATATACTCCTGTAACCATATTAAAAGCCGTAGTTTTGCCCGCTCCATTAGGTCCTATAAGTGCTACAATTTCCCCTTCTCTTATACTCAAATTGAACTCACTAACTGCAGTTAATCCACCGAACTGCATAGTTGCACTATTTGTCTTTAATAACTCCATAATTATTTTCCTCCCTTAGCTGTGGCTTTTCTTTTAAAGAACCTAAACTCTTTGATATTCTTTAAAAATGCTACAAGCTTATTCCAGCTAAATTCCCTTGTTCCCATAACTCCATTTCTAAAGAATAATACAGCTAACATTAACAAAGCGGAAAATACAACCATCCTAAGTCCTGCTACGCCCCTGAACTCTACAAATCCTAAGTTAATACTTTCATCCAAAAATCTTAGTGCTTCCCCGGCTATGGTAATAACAAAAGCAGCAATAATTGTTCCTGTAACACTTCCCATGCCTCCAAGAACTATGATAAGTAAGATATTAAAGGTTAAAGTAAATCTAAACATTAATGGATCAATAGTCCCTAGGAGATTTGCAAGTAGCCCACCTCCAATGCCTGCAAAAAAGGCACCAATTATAAATGCTAATACCTTATGCTTAAACAAATTAATTCCCATGCTTTCTGCGGCTATTTCATCTTCCCTTATAGCCTTAAGTGCTCTTCCATAGCTACTATTTATCAGTGAAAGTATAACTATTATAGTTATTAATGCAAGGCCAAAGGTCCACCAAAGATTAATAATGGGAGGTATTCCCTTTAATCCTAGCGCTCCATTTGTAACAGTTTGAGTATTAGTCAAAACAACTCTAATAATTTCTGCAAAACCTAAGGTTGCAATAGCCAAATAGTCACCTTTTAACCTTAGAGCTGGAGCTCCTATAAGATAAGCCGCTATTGCAGAGAAGATTCCCCCAATAATTAAAGCAAATATAAAGGGCATATAGATACTATCTAAGGGTTTCATCATAGGCGCTAAAAAGAAGTTTTGTGCCTTAACTGCTATTGGCATAGATAAAATTGCCGTAGTATATGCTCCAATAGCTATAAAACCAGCATGTCCAAGAGAAAATAGCCCTGTGAAACCATTTATAAGATTCATGCTCAATGAAAGAATCACATAAATAGCACATAAATTTAATATTCTAGTTTTATAACTATCTAAATTTCCATCTAAGAAATACATTACTATTGCTAATATAATAAAGGATATAGTAGTTAACCTATTATTTCTTTTCCCAAACCATTTTAAAATACCATTTTTTTCTTTCACCTATTACACCTTCTCTGCTATTTTTTCGCCCATAATTCCTGTAGGCTTGAATAGTAAGATCAATATAAGTAATATAAAGGCAAAGGCATCTCTATATCCTGAAAGGCTGGGTAAAAATGCTACTAACATAATTTCACCAACACCAAGGATAAATCCCCCAAGTACCGCTCCTTTAATATCCCCTATACCCCCAATAACTGCAGCAATAAAGCACTTCAATCCCGGCATAATTCCCATAAGAGGAGCTATTTGTGGAAACTTTAATCCCCACATAATTCCACCTACTGCTGCAAGAATTGAACCCAAGGCAAAGGTTAAAGAAATTATCCTATTTATATTTACCCCCATTAGAGTTGCAGTTTCATGATCCTTAGATACTGCTCTCATAGCCATACCACTTTTTGTTTTGTTAACTAAATAAAGTAATCCAAATAATAATATTAAGGTTACTATTGGAATTATAATGGTTAATCTTTGAAGTGAAACCTCTCCAACTTGAATGACCTCAGTAAATAAATCCACTTGTGGAAAAGCCTTTGGCACTCCGCCAAAAATTACTGTGGCTAAATTTTCAAGTAAGAAAGAAACACCTATAGCTGAAATTAAAATTGAAATCTTAGGTGCATTTCTTATAGGTCTATAGGCAACAATTTCTATAAGTATCCCTAGGAGTCCAGTCATTATAATAGCTGCAATAAAAGCTAAGTACCAGGGCATTGAAAAAAGAGAAACTCCATAAAAGGCAAAATAAGCAGCTACCATAAAAATATCTCCATGGGCAAAATTTATAAGTCTGAGTATTCCATAAACCATAGTGTATCCTATTGCAATTAGTGCATAAAGACTGCCTAAGGATATGCCATTTAATAGGTGTTGCATAAACATATCTAAACTCATTGCTAAATTCATTTTTTCACCAACCTTATTAATCAAACTATAACTTGCTAAAGATAACTACAATATTCCTAGGAAAATATTGTGGGTACCCCTTCTACACTACTTTAGCAACCTTTTGGAAGGATAATTCCCCCCCTATTCCTCAGGTGAGACTCAAATCTCCCTCCAAAGCCGCTCTACAAACTGAACTTGTTCTTTTTTTAAACAACTTTGTGCTTGTTATTTAATAAAGAAGAACAAGTAACACTTGTTCTTCTAATATGATTTATTTCACTCCGTCCACCACGTCTAAAAATGTAAACTTACCATTTTTAACCTGCTTAATAACAGCATTTTTAATTGCATTTCTATTCTCATCGAAATTAACAACCCCAGCTGCTCCTTGAAAATCCTTTAAGTTAGCTAAGGTATCTCTTAGCTTAACGGAATCAGTGCTTCCATTTTTCTCTAGGGCTTTAATAAGTACTAAATAAGCATCATATCCAAGAGCTGTAACTGCTGCTGGCTCTTTGTTATACTCTTTCTTGTATTCTGTTAAAAATTTCTCGGATTCTTTAGTAATAGGTTTTTCAGTTGCAAAGAAAGTAGAAAATACTGCACCATCTACTGCTTTATCTCCTATCTCTATAAATTGTGGTGTTTCCCAAGTATCTCCACCAATAATCGGACAAGTTATACCAAGTTGTCTTGCTTGCTTAATTACTAATGCTGATTCTGTAAAATTACCTGGCGCAAAAATTGCATCTGGATTTTTAGCTTTTACATTTGTCAACTGAGCTGTAAAATCTTGGTCTCCTGTATTATAATTAGCAACTTCAATTATTGATTTGTCATCGCCTGTTAACTTTTTAAAGGAATCAGTAAAAAACTTAGCAAGTCCTATAGAGTAATCACTTCCTACCTCTTGAACTATCGCAACTTTTTTGGCTTTTAATTTATTGTAGGCATAATTTGCCATAACCGTTCCCTGGTATGGATCTATAAAGCAAACTCTAAAGTAATATTCATTTCCTTGAGTAACTAAAGGATTTGTACATGAGGTTCCCACAGTTGGAACTTTAGCTTTTTTCACTATATCTCCTGCTGCCATGGATAAAGAACTTCCCCAGCTACCAACTATAGCTGTGACTTTTTCTTTCTCAACTAGTTTTGCAGCAGCATTAGCTGCTTCAACTTTATCAGATTTGTTATCAACCACTACTAACTCTACTTTCTTACCTAAAACTTCGGGATAAAGCTTGTTAGCTAATTTTATTCCTTCTAATTCTAAGGCTCCCCCTCCAGCGTTGGCTCCAGTTAATGGCTCAAAAACACCAATTTTTATAACATTATCCTTAGAATCAGAACCTGGCTTTTCATTACCAGTATTTTTTCCACATCCAGCAAACACAGACGTCATTAAAAACAATGAACTAAGTAAAATTGCAATTTTCTTTTTCATGATTCCCTCCTTCAATTACTAAAAAAATATTACTAACCTGCTAACTTTACCTAAGTAGTTAGTATAGTTATATTTATTTTGAAGAAGTATAAATTATTCTATTTTTCGCATGAATTAATAATAATTTATGAACAACTTATCAATAAGATATTTACCCTTCAGTTGATTTGTTCTACTTAACTCTAGGATTTGTAAATCAATTATTAACAACCCAGATTTTTTCCTCTTCATTTCTTGACTTTTTCTAATAATATTTTCTTTTTTTCTTCATATTCATCCTTTGTCAATATATGATCTCTCATTAGTTCTTCTAACATAGAAACTTTTCTAGCAAGTTCTTCTTCATTTTCCTTTACTTCTATACTTTCTTTTATTGGTTCAGAGACGTTTTCATCTTCATTTTTGCTTCTTATGAAAGTTAACTGTTTTTGGGGTATTTGGTTTACTAACACTTCGTAGGCTTCCTTTGTGAAAAATCCACAGTAAGGGTTGTTATCTATAACCAATTCTAATACCGTTGTCTGTCCATCCACTTTAATGTGTTGTGGTAAGGTGCCTTTATTAAAGGTTAAAGTATTATCCTCTAACCCAGTTCCTGCAGCCTTCATATTAGAAGTTCTTAAATCTTCTTTCTCTAAATCCTCTTTTTTACAAAAACAAGTAATTCGCTCTAGCTCAAAGCTAAAACACCCTATACCTTGATGGTGTTTATCTGCTAAATAAAATTTGTCTTCAGCAATCCAGAAATAAAAATCTATTATTCCAACCTTTTCAAATATATAAATTAGCATATTATTATCTACACTATCTAAATTTTTAGTGAACCTAAAATCATTGATTTTATTTTTAATTTTATCTATGGCTTCTTTTGTTTCCTCTGAATTTTTTCTCTCCAAGTTCTCTACATAATCCTTGTATTTTCCTTCATCAAATTGAGTATAGGCACTTTTTATTATGTGTGCATACCTTCTTTCTATTTCTTTATCAATTTCAGGTATACCCTTTAGGTATTTTACTTTCATTGCTGTGGGTGGAATATGACAATGATGTTTATAGTCCTTTTCCATATTCCTTTCCCTCATCTTTATAATATTTATCACAATTACAGCACTAACAAATACAAAAAAAATACATATTAGTAAATATTCCAAAGCTTACTCCTCCTAACTAATAATTTATACTTAAGTATATTAATCCTATATTTATTTAATTCTAAGTAATCTTTAGTTTATTTTAAATTACTATGTTCTTTGTTTTGTATTGTGATGACTTTTCTATAGAACCTTTAACCATAGATAAAGGTTCTTAACTTTAGTTAAAACAAAAAATTAAAAGAAGAGCAGATAAAATCTGCTCTTCTTTAATTTAAAACTATTATATTCCCTTTGCTCTTAACTTCTCAAGCATATCAGCTGTCATTTTAGCTAAATCATACTCAGCTTTAAAACCCCACTCTTCTTTTGCAGCAGTTGGGTCTATTGAATCTGGCCAAGTGTTTGCAATTCCTTGTCTTACTGGGTCTGGATTATAGCTAATTTCAAACTCAGGAATGTGCTTTTTAATTTCAGCAGCAATTTGCTCTGGCTCAAAGCTCATAGCAGTGATGTTGAATGCATTTCTGTGTTTTAATTTGCTTGGATCAGCTTCCATTAAATCGATAATTGCTTGGATAGCATCTGGCATATACATCATATCCATGTATGTTCCTTTATCAATATAAGAAGTATATTTACCATTCTTTAATGCTTCGTAGTAAATATCTACTGCATAGTCAGTAGTTCCACCTCCTGGAGGTGCTACATAAGAAATAAGTCCTGGGAATCTTACGCCTCTTGTGTCTACACCAAATTTAGTGTAGTAGTAATCACATAATAATTCTCCAGAAACCTTTGTTACTCCATACATAGTTTTTGGTCTTTGAATTGTATCTTGTGGAGTATTGTTTTTTGGAGTATCTGGTCCAAAAGCACCTATTGAACTTGGAGTGAAGAACTTGCAGTTTAACTCTCTTGCTGCTTCTAAAGCATTAACAAGTCCTCCCATGTTTATATCCCAAGCTAGTTGAGGTTTTGCTTCTGCAACAGCTGATAAAAGTGCTGCAAGGTGAATTATTGTATCTACATTGTGTTTTCTAGCTACTTCTAAGAAAGCTTTTGCATCAGTAACATCAAGTATTTCAAATACTCCACCCTCAACGATTGGGTTACCTTCTGGTTTTCTAATATCAGAAGCTACAACGTTATCAACACCGTAAACTTCTCTTAATTTAGTAACTAATTCTGTACCGATTTGTCCTAAACAACCTGTAACTAATATTTTTTTCATATTATTATCCTCCGTTAAAAACTATTAATAATAAGAGTTTTTCTGATTTTTAACTATATATTTTTATATTTAAGTTAAATAAGTCTTTTTATATTTTCTAAACTTATTTTATTATTCCCATTTCTTGACCAACTTTTTTGTAAATAGCAATAGCATCATCTAACATTTCTTTAGTGTGAGCTGCTGATGGCATATTTCTAACTCTTGCTGTTCCCATTGGCACTGTTGGGAATACTATAGCTTTTGCATAAACTCCTTCTTCATATAATCTCTTACTGAATTCTTGAGCTTTTGCAGCCTCTCCAATAATACATGGAGTTATTGGAGTTTCGCTATCGCCTATATCAAAGCCTAATTCTTTTAAGCCCTTCTTTAAATAGTTTCCATTTTCCCAAAGCTTATCATGAAGCTCAGTGCTTTCAGTTAATATATTTATAGCTTCAATACAAGCGCCTGCTGCTCCTGGAGTTAAAGATGTTGAGAATAGGAATGGTCTGCCCCTAACTTTTAACCAGTCAATTAAATCTTGTGTACCAGCTACGTATCCACCAACCACACCTATTGCTTTAGATAATGTTCCAATTTGGAAATCTATTTTGTCTGATAATCCGAAGTGATGAACTGTTCCAGCACCTTTTCCAAGTACACCTGAACCGTGGGCATCATCAACATATGTGATTAAGTCAAACTCTTCAGCAATTTCTACTATTTCTGGAAGCTTAGCAATGTCTCCATCCATAGAGAAAACCCCATCAGTGATTACCATTACTTTTTCATATAAGCCTGACTCCTTAGCTTCTTTAGCCTTAGCTCTTAAATCATTCATATCTGAATGCTCAACTCTTATGATTTTAGCACCTGATAATCTACATCCGTCTATTATTGAAGCATGGTTTAATGCATCTGAAAGGATTGCATCTTTTTTGCCCATAACAGCTGAAATTGCAGCCATGTTACAGTTAAATCCTGATTGGAAAGCTATAGCAGCTTCTGTATGTTTAAATGTAGCTAACTTTTTCTCTAGTTCAATGTGGATATCTAAAGTTCCATTGATTGTTCTAACAGCACCTGCACCTGCACCATATTTTTCAGTAGCTTTTACAGAAGCTTCTACCATTCTTGGATGGTTTGCTAATCCTAAATAGTTATTAGAAGAAAGATTTATAAGAGTTTTTCCTCCAATATTAATTTTAGGACCGTTTGCACCTGTAATTACATTAATTTCATTATAAAGCCCTTTACTTTTAAGGTCTTCTAGATTTACTTTAAGGTATTTTTCTAATGATTTACTTCCCATTGTTAGTACCTCCAAAATTTTTAATAATTTATATGTTTATTTTTAAAATAATTTAAAATTTAAGAAAACTTATTGTGTAATTCTTTACACAATAGTAAATATTCTGCACTTTTTGTAAAAATCCTCTTTAATATTGAAAAAATATTTTCTTTTTAAGAATACTATGAGAATTCACCCTATAATAAGCCTTCTTAATTTTTTCCTTGAAATAAATACACTATTACCTTTATTTATTTCCTTTTTACTAATATTTTATTATACCTATATTGAATATAATTTGAAAGAAGATTTTGTATTTTAACAACATTATTAATGTAAATTTTACAAATCAAAAATTTCCTTGTCTTTAAAAGTTTTAGTTTTAAAATAACTTTTTAAAAACAAGAATAAAAACTTATTTGCCTACTTTATTTCATTGCTTAATGCTTACTTATGTCAGTCATATATAATTTTATTTTATCTTTTTCTTTCTACAACCTAGTTTATAAAATAATAAAGGCTTACTTATAGTATACCTTTGTTAACTATAAGTAAGCCTTTTGAAGTAATTTTAATACTAAGCTATACTTTTACATTTTAATAAATTCGGAGTAAACTCCCCTGTACTTCTCAGGTAGCATTTTTGCTATGCCACACATAATTTCTGTCATAGCTCTATCACTATATTGGTTTTTGTCTTCATCCTCTAATTTCTTAGGCACTGTCATAGGTTCTCCAAAATTTATAGTTATGTCTGCGTAGTTAAAGTTTTCTTCTGCCATATCCTCATCATTAATTGGGAGAAATTTTTCTGTACCACACATTCCTATAGGAACTATAGTTGCTTTTGACATCTTAGCAATAAGTAAAAGACCTTTTTTTCCTTCAATCATTGCCCCTGTTCTACTTCTAGTGCCTTCTGGAAACATCATAATATTCTTTCCAGCCTTGAGCACCTCTATTATCTTAGAAATTGCTTCCTTGTCTGCACTATTAGGTTTTATTTGAATAGTTTTAACAAACTTAAAGCCATTTCTAGTAAACTCGTTAGCAGTAAGCTTTACTCCCGCTATAAACACAGGGTCCTTCTCTTTCAATACTTCATTTAATATAATTCCATCAGAGTTGCTTAAATGATTGCAAATAAATATAATTGGACCTTCTAGATCTCTTATTTTTTCATATCCATTTATTTTTATATTTGCATACTTTTTAATACTGCTTTTTACATATCTATGTATTAGTTTACTTGATATATTGTCTGGTAATTTACTCATTAGCTTTAGTAATAGTACTTTATCCATAAAAAATCCCCTCTCCAATAATTAAATAACATTTATCTGCTTTAACGAACTTGTTCATCTTTTAAAAAGTTTATCATAATACTCCTTGATATAGGGAGAATTTATATTTTTTTCAATATTATCCTTATCTTCTTTATGCTTATTATAATAGCTTATAAGTGCATTTCTAATTAATATGTTTTTCCCTCTCCATCCGCAGGAGTGTTTTCCGTACTTTTCCTTGAAATCATTATTGTTCAAGAAAATTAAATCTCTAACTTCTGCCTTCTTCATATAATCCCTAGGAGCAAATTCCTCTATGGTTGATTTTAAAGCTTCACTATTATAGGGGCATACCCTTTGACATGTGTCACAGCCAAAAATCCTACCCTTTAATTTATCAAACCACTGCTCTTCTATGTGCTTTTTTTGGGTTATATAGGATAGGCATAAATTACAATTCCCACCGTGTTCCTTTTCTGTGATAGCTTTGGTTGGACAAGCTCTTATGCACAGGTTGCACTGTCCACACTGATTTTCTAATGGTTTATCCTCTTCTAACTCTAAACTAGTTATTATCTCAGCTAAAAAAACATAAGACCCATAATCTACAGTAATTAAATTGTTATTTTTACCTATGAAGCCAATTCCACTTAAGTAAGCAATATATCTTTCCGGTAGTGGGTTGCTGTCTACAAAACCTATAGCTTTCCCACCTAAGCCTTCAATAAACTTGCAAATTTTGTCTAGATAATTTCTAACTACTCTGTGATAATCAAGTCCATAGGTATACTTTGAAAAGCCACCTTCAGTGTTATTATCTAAATCATATTTATAAGGGAAGGCTATAGAAATAATAGTTTTCCCATCCTCCATTAAAAGAAATGGATTAATTCTTTTTTCTATTTCCTGCTCCTCAAATTCATTTATTACACCACTGTGTTCCCTTTGAAGAAACCTAGATTCTAACTCCTGAAATACTCTGCACTTAGTAAAACCTACTGTTGTTAGACCTAATTCTCTACAATACTGAATTATTTCTTTCTTATTATCCATGATTTTTGTCATTATTATCCCTTATATACTTCGCTGCAGACTTACCAGCGACTTTCCCCTGCTGAATTACATTTTCTATTAAATCATATCCTTTTATCACTGTTCCACAAGCAAAGAATCCTTCTAAAGAAGTTTCCATTTCCTCATTAATCACTAATTCGCTATTTTCATCATGAACTTTCATTCCTATCTTAATTCCTAATATAGCTTCAGGATAAAGATTTATTGATAGAACTAGGGTGTCACAGGTTATGTATTGCTCAGTACCCTCTAAAAAATTTCTATGCTTATCAACTTCTACAACCTTTACACCTTCAACTCGTCCTTCTCCAAATACTTCAACCACTCTATGATTAAATAATACAGGAATATCAAAGTCTATTAAATATTGTTTGGATTCCTCTCTTACAGCATGAATCCTTGAACTACTTTCTATTATGCCCTTAACCTTTGCACCTTCTAGCACTAAGCTTCTAGCTGCTAAAATTGCTGTATCTCCAGATCCTAATATTAAATATTCTCTTCCTGGCATAACCCCTTTTTTATTTATATACTTTAGCACAGCTACAGCTGTTGTTATTCCTGCACTTCTATGACCTAAAATATTTTTGTACCCCATGGGTTTTTCTCGACATCCAGTTGCCAGTATAATAGATTTTGCTTTAACTTCAAGGACTCCATCATAACTATTCACTGCTACAAGAGTTTTATCTTTATTTAGATTTAATACCGTAGTATCATTCTTCAGTATAATGTTTAAGTCTAATACCATGTCTATTAATCTTTGTATTAACTCACTAGTAGTTAAGTTTTCTTTCATATTATCTAAATAAAAACCGCTATGTATGCAGTTATTTAAAGCACCACCTGGTTCCGATTCTCTATCTAAAATTAAGACTTTTCCAACTCCACTTTTTTTGGCTTCAATGGCAGCAATAAGTCCGCTAGGACCTGCTCCAATTATCACTAAGTCATAGTGCTCCATATACTCCTCCATAACTTAAATATTGATTTAAGTTCTAATATTTATAACACATATAGATTCATAAGATGAACTCTTATTTCCTTCATCTTCAAAACCACTTAAGGGAATCAACATAGGTTTTTATAAAAGTTAAAGCTTAACTTCCTTTTCCTATATAACAAATTCCTATAATATATAATAATACCATATTGAATGGATTATTCAATTTTATATTTACAGGATTTTTTAACTTTTACACTCATGTGTTTATTTAATAAAAAAACTATAATAAAGCTAAATACTACAACTATAGCCATAAGAATATTTGCTACTTTGTTGTTTCCTCCTTCTACCGCAAAATAAATAGCAATTGGTATGGTTTGAGTTTTTCCAGGAATATTTCCAGCTACCATCAAAGTAGCTCCAAACTCCCCTAAAGCTCTAGTAAAAGTTAATATAGTTCCACTAACAATACCCTGTAAGGAAAGAGGCAATATTATTCTAAAAAAAATTACTCTATCACTGGCTCCTAAGTTTTTAGCGCTATCTATATAACTTTTATCAACTTTCAAAAAAGCTGCTTTCACATTCTGATACATTAGAGGCAAGGCTACAATAACTGCCCCTATAGCCGCAGCTTCCCAAGTAAAAATTAGTGTTGTTCCAAATATATTCTCAATAATTTTACCTATAAACCCTCTCTTGCCTAAAATAAGTAGTAACCCATAGCCTACTACAGTTGGAGGAAGGCTCATAGGCATTAAAATTATAGTCTCACAGATTGACTTTCCTTTAAAATTCTTAAAACTAAATATTCTAGCTAAAATAATACCCAATATTAAGACAATAAAGGTTGAAGTTAAAGCTACCTTTAAAGAAATTATTATTGGACTTAGTATCATAACTTCTACCTTCTTTCTTTCACTGAAAATTACTAGCTTTCCTTTTGCTTTACAATGACAAGAGTAAACCTTATAAGGTGTATAAGTTATTCCCCTGGTACTTTAAATCCATACTTTTTAAATATTTCTATAGCCTCACTGGACTTTAGAAACTCCATAAAACTTTTCCCTAAATCTTTATTATTTGAACTTTCAATAATTCCTGCTGGATAGGTGATTTTACCACAAGCCTCTTCTTTAAATACAGTAATAACAGAGGATTCCTTCAGATTCAAAGCATCTGATTTATATACTATTCCTCCAACTACTTCCCCACTTTCAACATAACTTAAAACCTGTTTAACATCTTTGGCATAAACTATATTTCCCTTAAACTTGTCTAAAATATTGTAATAAGTTAATGCTTTTTCTCCATACTGACCTACAGGTACAGAATTTACTTCTCCTAAACTTATCTTTCCATCAATATTCTTAATGTTTTCTATTGAATTTATATTATCTTTATATTCATTATTTACTATAAAAACTAGTTGATTTTCTAAAAGCTCTACTTTGCTATTTTCATGAATTCTTTCCTTATCCTCAAGAGCCTTAAACTGCTGTTCTCCTGCAGATATAAATATGTCTACTGGAGCTCCTTGCTCTATTTGCTTTTGCAAAGTTCCAGAACCTCCAAAATTAAAGGCTATATTAGCTCTATTTTCTTTTTCAAAAATTAACTTTAACTCCTCCATAGGCTCCTTTAAACTTGCAGCAGCTGATATGGTGAGTTTTTTTGTGGGTTGTCCACTAACTGACCTTGCACTACATCCAAATAAAAAAGCTGAAATAACTATTAATCCTATAGTCCAAACTATCTTTTTCATAACCCCTCCACAAACTTATAAATTTAGTAATATTATACATTATTTTCCATAAAATTTAAAGCCATCCTCCATACTTTTATAATTCAAGGTATAAAATGTTAATGTTGGAAATAAAATTTTCAATAAAAATTTCTCTCGAAGATAATACTATAATCACAATAAAATTAAAGAGGTGATTTCAATGAGAATAAAAGATGGAGTAATTCCTACAGTTGTTGGAACAGTTGTTACTGCCGGCGCTGCTGCTCTAAGAGCAAAAGATATGAGATCTATGAAAATGAATAAAAATACCCTTGTACCTATGGCTGAAACTGCCCTACTTGGTTTTGGATTAGCTCACGTAGTATTAGGTGCTATAGATTTAATGCAAAACGACTAATTTAATATGTAAGCTCCAATAAAATTGGTACGCTATGGATAATCATATTCATAGCATATTAAGAGCTTCTCTTAACTTATATCAGCGGAGCAAGGAACTTTTTAAGCACTAAAAAGAATAAGCCTGCAAGCATTTGTGCCTACAGGCTTATTCTTTATTTTAACTTATTTTTTCAACTTTTTACTTTACACTTTGGAAGCTCCTCTCCATCTAATACCTTACTTAATTTTCTTAAGAAGTATCCTGATAATATAGGGATTGCTCCTATTAATAGTAAGTATCCTCTTATGACAAAAGCGCCTCTAAATAGAGAAAGAACTAAAAGCAATATTATTGAGCTAATAATTCTACCTCCATTTAATACTATATCCTTATTAATCATATATTCTATTCTTAAATCTTCTTCATGAATTTTATTTATCACATTAAAACTTGATGAAGATAGCTGTATTAGGAAAAATGGTAAAAGGAAAGAATCCACTACCATAAATATAAGTAGGGTTGCATAACTTATCTTATATACTATTGTGGTCACAGCTAAAAAGGATCCTATAGTTCCAACATATATAGCTAATCGCCTTCTAGGTGGTTTTATAATCTTTTGAACTAATACATAAGCTCCTGAAGATGCTAATGCTCCAATAAAGGTTAATTTTCCTAAGGATAATTCACTCCCTGTGGTTTCTATTATTAGAATATTTACTAAGAAACCAATTATCACATCTCTAAACCCCCATAGGGTAGTAGACTTTCTAATAATACTCCAATCACTGCAATTCTTCGAAAAAACTTTTTTAAAGTTTACTTTGCTTCCGTAATTGTTGCATTTTAGGAACAAGCTGATAATTAGCAAAACTATAAAAATTGATAGAGTAATTGTAAAAACTATACTATACCCCTTATTTCCACTAAATCTAGTTATTATATATCCAGAAGTAATTGGTGCAATAGCTGCTGCTACACCTGCACAGCTACCATTAAACCCATTAAAGGTATCTCTATTGGTAACACAAGTAAAGTCAAAGCTTAAAGTATTGAAGGCTAACCAATAAAATCCAACTGCAAAGCCATATACCATTCCTAGTATATAAATGTATATTCCACCTCTGTTTCCTAAAGTTAATATTAAACTATAAAAAATAGCATATAAAATTAATCCTAATCTTAAAGACCATATACCATTTTTCTTTTTTGCAATTATTCCACCAATCATAAAAGTAATAGGAGTGGTGATGTAATGTATCATGTTATAAATTACTATTACAATAAAACTATTGGTTTGCTTCCAGAAAAATATATTTACAAAAATTCCTGATAATCCTGCTGCAAAGGTAAATAATGCACTCATGAAAAGTAATATTTTGGCTTCCTTACACATAAAGTCCTCCTTATAAGCATTTAGTACCTAGTTATTATGTGCTAACTTCCTTAAGGTATATTAGTAGTAATTTTTAACATTATATCTCTATCCATTTAATTCTTGGTATGAAAATCTAATTAATGCTCATTCTAAATTAGAAGGGAGTTGTTAATATGGGTAATAAACATGCAGTAACTAGAAAACAAATGGCCAGCTTAGGACTTAAGAAAACTCCTCAAGGAGATTATGACTATATTGACCCCTCTGAAAAAAACAAATCAAAATATAAAAGCATAAAAAAGGAGCCTCAAGCTTAGCCTTGGCTCCTTTTACATTTAAAGCATACTTATTTGAAACAATAAGCTTACTAAATGAGGGTCGATTTAATAACAAAAGTGATATTACATATTTGCGTTTAAGTTTTTATTTCTATTCTTGTTTTTAGCATTTTTTTCTTTTGCCTCTGGATTAAGCTCGTAATCAATTGCTTCTAGATTGTCATCCCATAGGTATTTTTTAGTTTCACTAACTATAACACCACTTAATGCAATTAGAGAAATCAGGTTTGGAATTGCCATTAGTCCATTTGCTAAATCTGACATATTCCATATCAAATCTAAACTAAATACACTTCCTACAAATACCATACCTACATACAATACTCTATATGGAGTTATGGCTTTCTTGCCAAATAAATACTCTACTGCCTTTTCAGCATAATATGACCATCCAAGTATAGTTGAGAATACAAAGGTTAAAAGTCCAACTGTTAATACTATTGGCCCCACAACAGGTATCATTGCAAAGGCAGCCTTTGTAAGTTCTCCCCCTGCAAGACCTTGATTCCAAACTCCTGTATTAACAAGTACGAGACCAGTCATTGCACAAACCACTACTGTGTCCCAAAAAGTTCCTGTAGCAGATACTAAGGCTTGCTTTACAGGGTTTCTACTTTGAGCTGCTGCTGCAACAATTGGTGCACTACCAAGACCTGATTCGTTAGAGAACAAACCTCTTGCAATACCATATCTCATAGCTGCCATAATACCAGCACCAGCAAGTCCACCCCCTACAGCCTTAGCTGAAAATGCACTCTTAACTATTAAAGCTAAACTAGCTGGTATAGAACTAAAAGTTAATCCTAATATGATTAAACATCCAGTTACATAAAATAATGCCATAAATGGTACAAGAATATCACAAACTCTTGCTATACTCTTAATACCTCCTATTACAACTACAGCAGTAAGAATAGCCATTACTATCCCTGATATCCAAGTTGGTATGCTGAAGGTGCTAGCTAACATTGTAGATATGGAGTTAGCTTGTACAGCTGAACCAATCCCTAAAGCAGCTAAACTTGTGAAAGTTGCGAACAAAATACCTAACCACTTCTTACCCATGGCTCTTTCCATAACATACATTGGTCCTCCAGCCATGGTACCGTCCTCTGTCTTAACTCTATATTTAACTGATAAAAGTGCTTCTGCGTACTTTGTAGAAATACCAAATACCCCTGTAAGCCAAGTCCAAAGCACCGCTCCTGGACCACCTAAAGATATTGCTGTTGCAACACCTACTATATTACCTGTTCCTATGGTGGCTGCAAGCGCTGTACAAAGAGCACTAAACTGACTTACATCGCCCTCAGCAAAGTCATCCTTTGTTACAGAAAGTTTTATAGCCTTTCCTATATATCGTTGAATGAATCTTAGCCTAAATGTTAAAAATAAATGCGTTCCAAATAAAAGAATAATTAATGGATAACCCCAAATAAATGATGCAGCTTTACTAATAGATTCAGCAAACATAATTACTTCCCCCTTATTATTAATTGTAAACATATTATATCAAATTTTTAAACATATTTAACAATTGTGAAAATTCTCTCAATATTATTTTTCGCCATATTTCGACACTGATTAATTGATTCTACTTTTCCCTTTCAATTCATGTTTTTTCCCATAATTCAGCATAAAATTATTTCAATTTATGGCTCTACCAAAGAATTTATTAAATTATTTGAGTGGTTACTAAACTAATTAAACTCGTTTGTAATTTTCCTCAATAATCTTATTCTTTTTAGTAAATAAATTTATAAGAATTGAAAATATTACCCTTTATACTTATGAATATTTTGTTAAAAAATACACAATTTCTTTTTAATTGTTTTCTCTTCTCTTTATAATATTCTTCATATTTTGTTAACATTTTAAATATGTATGTTTATGCTATAATCCCCTTAAATTTCATAAAATTCCTTGACTAAGACCTATGTTATTCAGTCCTTAAACTTTTAATAGCCTTAAGATAGTTTTATATAAGCCAAAACCAAACCTTCATTGCCTATAGATTAAAAATGAAAAGGTGCCCCCTCTAGAAGCACCCATATCTTTAGATTCAATTTTAATTAAGTTCCTTATCTATTTCCTCAAGGTTATCATCCCATAAATATTTTTTAGTTTCATTAACTATAACTCCACTTAACGCAAGCAAGCATATAAGGTTTGGAATTGCCATTAATCCATTTGCAAGGTCTGATAAATTCCATACCAAGTCTAAACTAAATACACTTCCTACAAATACCATAATTACATACACAATTCTATATGGAGTTATTGCCTTTTTGCCGAATAAATACTCTATAGCCTTTTCAGCATAATAAGACCATCCAAGTATAGTAGAAAATACAAAGGTTAAAAGTCCTACTGTTAATACTATTGGTCCAACTACTGGTATTATTGCAAAAGCTGCTTTTGTTAACTCTCCACCATTTAACCCTTGATTCCAGACTCCTGTATTTACTATAACAAGACCTGTCATAGCACAAACCACTACTGTATCCCAGAAAGTTCCTGTAGAGGATACAAGGGCTTGCTTAACTGGATTTCTTGTTTGTGCAGCTGCTGCAACTATTGGAGCACTACCAAGACCTGATTCGTTTGAGAATAATCCTCTTGCAATACCATATCTCATAGCCATCATAATTCCAGCACCAGCAGCTCCTCCACCTACAGCCTTAGCTGAAAAAGCACTCTTGAAGATTAATGCTATGCTTGAAGGTATAGAACTAAAGGTTAACCCTAATATAATTAAGCAACCTAAAACATAGAATATAGCCATAAATGGCACGAGAATATCACATACTTTTGCTATACTCTTAATGCCTCCAATTACAACTATAGCTGTAAGAATTGCCATCATTGCTCCTGATACCCAAGTTGGGATGCTAAAGGTACTTTGTAGCATAGTGGAAATAGAGTTTGCCTGAACTGCACAACCTATCCCAAAGGCTGCTATACTTGTAAAGGTTGCAAATAAAACAGCTAGCCACTTTTTACCCATAGCTTTTTCCATTACATACATTGGACCTCCAGCCATGGTCCCATCTTCAGTTTTAACTCTATACTTTACTGATAATAGGGCTTCAGAATACTTTGTTGCAATTCCAAAAACCCCTGTAAGCCAAGTCCAGAGCACTGCCCCTGGCCCTCCTAGGGATACTGCTGTAGCAACTCCTACAATATTACCTGTTCCTATAGTTGCTGCAAGAGCTGTGCAAAGAGCACTAAATTGACTTACATCTCCTTCAGCAAAGTCGTCCTTTGTCACAGAAAGCTTGATTGCTTTTCCAATGTATTTTTGCATAAACCTTAGTCTAAAAGTTAAGAATAAATGAGTCCCAAATAAAAGAATAATTAAGGGATACCCCCAAAGAAATGTAGCGGCTTTGCTTACGAATTCGGCAAACATTATATAAAATCCCCCTAAAAATTAATTGTTGTTACATAATATTCATAATTGTTAATTGTTATGCCTAATTTCAAGATTATTTGCAAGTTTCTAACTTCCTTCTTTCATTTAAATTGGATTTTATACCCTTAATTTAATTTTAAAATTACTATTGTAGTGTTATGTAACTTATGTTAATATGTATTTAAACCTTTAATCAGATCCAGAGAGACTGTAAGGAGAAAAATATAGTGAATTATTACCCTTAGTGGGTGCTATATTAGACTTCTTACCATTGTAAGAAGTCTTTTTTATTTCTTTAAGTCTTATGATTTAATAGGTTACTTTTAATTTAGTCCTGCGAGGCTAAAAAGGGAGCTAGCGCTCCCCCAAATAATATTTTTAAGGGGGATTTAAAATGGAAAATAGTTTATCAACAAAAAATGCATTAGTAGAGGAAAACTCTGTTATTGATGTTCAAGACAAGGTGCCTCTAAAGAAAGCAATACCACTAAGTTTACAGCACTTGTTTGCAATGTTTGGTGCCTCTGTACTTGTACCAATTTTATTTAATATAGACCCTGCAACGGTATTATTCTTTAACGGTATTGGAACCTTACTTTATGCAGTAATCACAAAAGGAAAGATACCTGCATTTCTTGGTTCAAGCTTTGCTTTTATAGCACCGGTACTATTACTTCAACAACAAGGCTATAGCTTCCAACACATACAAGGTGGTTTCGTAGTTTCAGGTTTAGTTTTTTCAGCTGTAGCTATAACTGTAGGTTTTACAGGCATAGGTTGGATTAAAAAGCTTTTCCCACCAGCAGCTATGGGAGCCATTGTTACAATAATAGGTCTTGAGCTTGCACCAGTTGCAGCAGATATGGCTGGCTTTCCAGTAGGACTTTCAAACTCACCTGAGCTTAATATGACTTGGGTAATAGTTTCAATGATAACACTTGGAACACTAGTTTTAGGTTCAGTAGTTTTCAAAGGATTTCTTAAGATAATACCAATTTTAATAGCAGTTGTAGTTGGATATGTCTCAGCTTACTTCATGGGATTAATAGACTTCACTTCAGTAAAAGAAGCAAGTTTAATAGCAGCTCCAACCATGGCTTTTGCAAAATTTGACCTAACTGCAATATTAACCATATTCCCAGCAACTTTCGTAGTTATTGCGGAGCATATAGGACACCTTGCAGTTACTAGTAGCGTAGTTGGAAAAGATTTAACCTCTGATCCAGGTCTTCATAGATCCTTACTTGGGGATGGATTATCCACCATGCTTTCAGGATTACTAGGTTCAGTACCAACCACTACTTATGGTGAAAATGTTGGTGTTATGGCTATAACAAAGGTTTATAGTGTATATGTAATTTGTGGTGCAGGACTACTATCAATAGTTCTAGGTTTCTCAGGAACCTTAGCTTCACTAATTAGAACTATCCCAACCCCTGTAATAGGTGGGATATCCCTTCTACTCTTCGGAACAATCGCAACTTCAGGTCTTAGAACCTTTATAGAGGAAAAAGTGGACTACTCTAAATCAAGAAATCTTATGTTAACTTCTGTGATTCTTATCATAGGCTTAAGTGGAATAAAGCTTCACTTTGGAGTAATTGAAGTAGGTGGAATGGGACTTGCAACTTTAGTAGCAATAGCTTTAAACTCAGCCTTCATGATATTTGATAAGTTAAACCTAATGAATGAAAAATAGTGTAACATAATAATAATTCTGTGGATAATTACACCATTAAATGTATTAAAAAACAGGTTAGAAAGTTCAAAGAACTTTCTAACCTGTTTTTATTTTATTCTATGTCTATTTAAAACCTAATCTTCTAATTTCCTATAACGCTTATTTTTAGTTGCCTATTTCTAATATCTCTTCAAGCACTACTCTATCCTTATTATTAATCTTCCAATCTAAATGAAAATGACCAAAATACCATTTATTATAACTAGTTTTACTTTTTACCTCAGATAAAAAAGTATTTAATTCATCTTCAGTAGGAGTAAACCCTAAAGCATCTCCAATGGTATATAAATTATCCACATCCGTAGTATGAGTTAATATGTAATCCACAACATAATCACATTTTTCTAAATTCTTTAGTCCATTGTTCATTTCTTCTGTGGATGGAATCTCTTCCTTCCACCAACTAACCTTATCTACCCGTCTGTCCTTATCAATAGACTTGCCACCACCAAAGGTAAAATATTTCTTATTGTTTATGGTAAAGACCTCACCTCTCATAAGATGAAGTACTTTATCTTTAATTTTATGTACTTTACCTCCATTCCATTGTTCCATAGGTAGTGCATTTAGCATATCAAAGTTTTCATGATTACCATCTATTATCAAAGTAGTGAAAGGCTTTTTATTCAGTTTATTTAAGGCCTTGGTTTCTTTTAAGCTACCATCCCATAAAAGACCGAAATCTCCTAAAATGATTAAATAATCATCTTCATCTAAGTGATTTATCTTCAAAACTCTTTCTATTCCTAAAAGTCCATGAATATCTCCCGTAATATAAACCTTGCTATTACCATCCCCTGCTCTATTAAAAACCTGAGTAGAAAAAGCTGATTTATTATTTAAACTCACAAAGTAAATAAGAACTGGTATGATAATAAATAAAACTTTTTTCTTTAGACTCAATGTGAACTCCTCCACCAACATATTTTTATAACTGGTGTTAGTTTGCCCCATAAAGCCCATAATATCCCTATGTAGCTTTTAATTAACTTTACACTGTCAGTAAGAGGATTTTTAAAATTTCTCTTGTCAAAGCAAATGTTTTATGATAATATATATTTTGTCGGTAAGACAAAACTAAACATAGGGGTATAGCTCAATTGGTAGAGTAGCGGTCTCCAAAACCGTTGGTTACGGGTTCAAGTCCTGTTGCCCCTGCCACACTAAACATTAGAAGCTTCAAGGGTTTGAAGCTTCTTTTATTTTTTGTTAATTATAATGAAATTCTTCATTTGGGTACTATTTGGGTACTATTGATTTAAAAAAATACATTAAAATACAATAAAGTGTGCCTAAAAAATCTAAACTTCATTTAATATAAATAAAATTAACATTCGAAAATTATTTTATTAAACATTAAAATCTAGTGTAGGAAATTCCGACACTAGATTTATTAAACTATTTTTTAATTTGCAAGAAAATAGAATAGCAGTCAATCCTAATAATTTCGCACAAATTATTGCTATATGAGAAAGAAAAACTGTTATACTAAGCACTTTTAAAGCGTCTAATACCCAAGATTTTCAAATTAGCGTATCTAAGTTGGTATTTCTACCTTAACTTTATTATTAACCTCAATCTTACTTATTATTGGAGTATATAAATCAGTTTCAACCTTCGGTGTGGAAATTGATACTATCAACGAATATCTTATTTTATGATCCCAACGTCCTAAATAGCTTCTTTCTCTCCACCAACCAATTGCTGGATAAATAGCAATTAAATTTGAAGTTGCTAACTCTGCTGCTGTTCCCTTCCAAACATCCGAGTGTATAGAACCAACATTCCTACTATTAGGTCCTAATAACCAATTAACATTTCCACCACCACTTTTAATGATATCATTATTTTCTTCTTCTATTGCCTTAGATATTCTGCTCATAAATACTTCCTTTGTATCAGATCCATTGACATCAAATCTTAAAGCACAGGAAGCATACCTATATCTATCTTTCCACCCTACTTCTCCTGGTCCGGGTTCAATAAAGTAGGACAATGTTACTTTCATCTCAACTTGTGTAGTATAAAGCTGCTGTAATATCTCACTAGGCCAAGGTAATTCATGTATATGCATATCTTTACTTTTATAACTACCCTTCACTTTCTCAAATGGTTGCAACTCAGATTGTATAATTAAATTTACGCTATTATTCGCACACAGTATAGCCTTTTGTAGATTTGGAACTCCATACCCACAAGTCCTTAAAAGTTTTCTAAAATCAGTCTTGGTATTGCCGTCTAGAAACTGTTTTTTCATTGCGTCAGTCCACTCAGCCGAGTGTATTAACAAAGCTCTTATTGTCTCAGGCCATGCATTTGGATACATACTTTGTAACTTTGCCGCCATCCAAGATGCTTGCGCTGTAGCTGCACTTGTTGCCCAAATTGTTGTAAACTGCTGTTTACTTGGCATATAATTTGTAGTTAATAACGATAGGTCATCCTCTCCACCATAACACCCATGTGAATCCTTAATAATATTTCCACCTTCTAGAACAATTTCTGGTTTTATGGGCCATTTACTATCCCAACTAGCTGAGGTAGAACTATACGGTGATAACTCTCCACTGCTTGCCACCGTTACCATATCACCATATTTCTCTCTATCTATCGTGCACTTTTCAGTATATGCACCTACTGTAACCGCATTCCAAGATTGTCCAGGATTTTGGACAGATCTAGTTATATTACTAATAGGATAATTCATCCAATCATCATTATCTTGTATATTCCCAGCTGAAACTAGGAAAAGCTTTTGAATACCATCTATATATCCTGATGTGATCTCATCTATCGCCGCTGACCAAGAAGAAGGACTTCCGTCTCCCGTTTGATATTTAGGTGCTGTTATTGCCATACATATTATTCTCTGTTTGTTAGGATTGTCAATAATTAAGTTACTCACAGCGTCCGTTGTTATCGCACCATACAACTGAGGATTATTTTCTCCTCTGGGCGGAAGTATTTTATATGATTCTAAACAGTGATCTACTGTTATTTCATGATTACATTCTAAAGCACTTTGCAAATTACCAAATGCGCTTAATCCAGCCATACTTGTACCATGGCCTTCATGATCGTATGTACCCCAAGTACTTTCATAACTATAGCACTTATCATCATTTAAAATTGGTTTTAAAAGCATATGTCCATTATTAACTCCAGTATCTAATACGCTTATATAAGTATTACTATTTTGATTTACTTTTAGCCTGTTTAATAGCTCATTAGCCCATTCTGTTTGCTCAGTATTTTCTAAATCAATAAAAAAGGCCGCAGTTTCCGTAGCTCTTCGTATCTCTGCAACTAGATGCGTATTTTCTATTACCTTTTGTAACAAATCTTTATTAGCTTTCACAAATAAAACTCTACGTTCAGGAAACGATATTTTCTCTCTTTTACTTTCAATACCTAACAACTCTAGCACGTTTCTAAATTCTGCTTCTTTCTCATCTGAATCGCTACTTATCCAAACTTCACACCATGATAAATCATCTTTTGGAATCCAATCTTTTGAGCCTGTCCAAAAAGATTCTAACACTGCAAGTTTTATATCATTAATAGATGCAATTAAATTTTCATTTGCTGGCCGACCCTTTCCGGTTTCTTTTGTTAAGTATGCATTTATTTTTTTTAGAAAATGATTTTCTTTTCCTTTAGGTATAAACACAGTTGCTTTATTTATAAATGTTTCTTCATCTCTTATTTCTTTTCTAACATTTAATAGCCTTATTCCATCCTTAGTAGATTCTAAGCTTTTTGTAGTTAAATTAAAATTTGGTGTGCTTTCAAACTCTAAATAAGTTCCCCCTCTAGTATTTAACGCTACAGCTGTCGTATCATTACTTTCACGCTCTATTCGTTCCCAAATACCCTGTAGTTTTCTTTGAATTCTTTCCCCATGTTCTATTCTATTTCTCGGAGGAAGAGTGTTTCCCCTTCCTCCTTGGTTTTTAGATTTATATTTATGCGCCTCCCCTGTTTTGTCTAAAAAAATATTATTGTAATACTTAATCTCCAATATTTCCACCCCTCATATAAGATGAAAGTCTTTCTTCGATCATTTTTCGAAGCAACTTTTCATTTACAAACCCTATATCATTTAAAATTGATTCCTTAATACTATCATCACAGGCTTTTGATATTTCTGCATGACTCAATGAAATGCATCTTTCTGTTATGTGTGTATAATCAATTGATTTATATGCAAACTCACCTAATCTATTTCTAATTAACCTTTCAATTTCAATTTCATCTGGTAAGGTGTAGTGTATTATATCATCAAATCGTCTAAATAAAGCTTGATCTAAAAGTCTAGGATTATTAGTTGCTGCTACTATTATGCTCTCTGACTCATCCTGCTCTATTAATTGTAAAAAGGAATTTAATACCCTTCTAATTTCTCCAACATCATTATCCATACTACGTTCAGAACCTATAGCATCGAACTCATCAAAAAGATATACTCCTTGATATTCAAAAATATTATCAAATATCTGTCTAAGTTTAGAACTTGTTTCACCCATATATTTAGTTACCATCTTATCCATCATTATAGTACATAAAGGTAAATTCAGCTCAGATGCTAGCACTGATGCAGTCATTGTTTTTCCTGTTCCTGGAGGTCCAGCTAATAGTATTTTTCTTCTATTATTAAGTCCATGTCTTTTTAACTTATCTCTTTGCCTGTATTCCTTAATTATTCTTTGAATTCTTTTCTTTATTTCTTCGGCAACTACTATTTCACTTAAATTATGCTCTGGTAAAGTACTATTTATTAATTCATTAAAACCATTATTTAATTGAACTGCTTTGTTTCTTTTTATCTTAGACGCATCTACTATATCTCTTATTTCTCTCGCAAGTGCATTATGCCCCTTATTTGCCTCATATGCAGCAATCTGCAATACTACCGATTTAAAGCGATCTTCATTATCATAATGAGCCTGAATTAATAATTTTATATGCTCTCCTGTAGCCATACTATTACACCTCCTCTAATTATACTATCGTACATTATATCTAAATTATACCATAAATTTTCTATCCTACACATACGCAAAAAAGTATCCCTAAATTATTGATACTTCTCTAACTTAAATATATTTGACTTCAAAACTCATCTTCAAAGCCAAACGTATTCTTAGAATATCAAGTAAGCTCTTATCAATTTTTCTCTACAATAGTTTCATTTATTTTCTCAATAATATCTTTTACCTTTGCCAATTCACTGAAAGTCGATTTATCACTAATATTCTTATTTGTACTTTTACTTTCAAAATCATAAGCTATAAGTATGTTTAATATAACATGGAAATTTCCTCGCCTAATTACCCTACTATTTGGCATACATATTAAATATATGTGAGCATAATATGCTATTGTCATTACTATTGCCATAATCGCTACTATCAATAGTACAATATCATTATTTGATCTAATAAATGTATAGTTAAATCCAATTATAGAAGCGATTCCAATTCCACCTTTAATAACGCCCCTGATTTTCTCACTAATCTTATAAAATATGCCCCCAGTATAACTCCTTAAACTTCTAACAAATCCTTCGTTGTACAGTCCCTCATCTATTAGCACTTCTCTTAGTACATCAACACGTCTATGATATGTTTGGATATCAACTTCATGTTTGTAATTATAAAAATAAGCGATTAAAAATGCACATAAAACTTCTGCCATTATATAAATTTCTGCATTTTCAATTTTCCCAAATAATGATAATCCCATTAATAGAATAATAGATAGTAAAAAAAGTATTATTGCAATACTACCTGCTCTTTTCTCTTTTCTTTTCATAATGCTTATTACATCTTTAAGTTTAACTTTTTCTTCTTTAGCATTATATTTCTCATTATATCTCTTTACATATTCATCATATATAGAAAGAACCCACCCTTTATAGTCCATATATTTGTTTCCTCCCCACTAATTATAATCTTTGTCGCTCTTATTCAACATAAACTCCTAAAGTTCCTTCAAAAAATAAAAAAAGAGAGCTTTCGCTCTCTGGTATTTAACTCGTTATAATACTCTGCATAAACTACTTAATAACCTTAAAGTTCTTAATATCCTCAAGCTCTTGCTTAAGAGTATTTGTATCTTTATTAGATTCATTATTACCAACGATATTAGTTTCTTCCTTAGCTGTTGTAGGAGTTCCCAAACACTGATCTATTAAGTACTTGTTAGCCTGGAACTTAATTCTTTGGTCTTTACTATTAAAAGCTAAGTCAATTAAATTATTTATATAACTTTCTACATTGGATGTAATTTTATCCTTAGCAGCTTGTTTCAGCTGTATCTTTCTTTTTTCCATTTCCTGAATTACTTCATCAAGTTTAAGCCAAGCATATATTGTTGCTCTTGACTTATTTAAAATCCTTGCAATATTAGTTATAGGCTTTCCTTCTATAACCATATCTATCATTTCTAATTGTTCATTAGTTATCATATTATATACACCTCACCTTTAATGTAAGTTATTGTATTTTAGTTTACTCATTTCTATTAAATCCTCTAGTCTATCGCTAATATATTGAGCTCTGTAAGTAATTGCTCTACTTGACTTATAAACATTGTCTTTTTTATGATTTACATAATAATTAATTAAGAAAGCTCTATCTTTTTCTGGCAATTTGCTTATTATACTATTTAAGTAATCAACCTTTTCTTTAATAATATTAAATTGCTTTTCATATTCACAAATTAAAAATTGAGTCATATTTAATGACTCAGCATACTTAATCAATATTTCTAAATTATCCATATCATATTTATAAGTATTCATAAAACCCAATTCTATTAAGAAATATCTTCTTTTAGTAAAATTACCTTTATTCATAAGTACTCCCCTTAATCTTGAAATATCAATGGATTCGCTCTATGAGTTAAGTACTTTATTATTTTGTATCCTAAACCTGAAGCACTTTGAATCGTTTCTCCTTTAATTCCTAATTGATCTTTAACCTCTGCCCATGTTAACTCATTTACATATTTTAAGAATAATATTTTTTTATCTCTTTCCGTTAATGGCATAATTAAATTGTCTATGTATTTAAGTCTTAAGGTTTTTCTTAATACATCACCCTGAATGTCCATTTTTTCATCTTCACTAAGATTAGGTAGTTCTAAAACTAGCTTATTATTCTCTATTTCACTTATTATATTGTCATAGTTTCTTAATGTGAATATTATCTTTTCTTTTAGCTCATTCTCAAGCTGTGTTAATGGCTCCATCTTTACACCAACAAAATAATTTCCTCTACTAGCCAACCTACAACCCCCACTTTTTAATGTTAAGTAGTTTGTCACTTAGATCACTACCAAACTTTTCATTCCAATCCATAAATGATTCTATATTGTTTTGAGAATACAGTGAACTTAAAATCTTGTTTTTATAATCACTTACTTTCTCACCGTAATAATAAATACTACCTATTTCTTCAACCCACTTATTATTTCTTAGTATATTTAAGGCTTTTACTTCTATAATGTGAGCATAGTCAATGCTAACACCTAACTCTTTAGCAATTTCAGTATAAGAGTAAATTCTCCCTTCAAATCCATATCTCAATCTTAATGCTTTCTCATATTTGCTACTTAAGTTACTTAACATTAGCTCTTCTAATTCTTTTCTTAAAATTCCATTATCAATATTTTCAACTACCTTTTCATATAAAAGTTCTGTAGTCTCATCTCTATGCAAATCTCCAATTTCTTTTCCATCTTCACATAAAGTATTATTAACTGATGGCATATATCTTCTATTAATTATCTTTTTCTTCATATTAAGCACAGCGTATAAAATAAAACGATTCATAGAAGCTTCTATGTTATTAGGTAACCCTATGTTATTCCATACTTCACAAGCATTAAATATAGCCATATTTCCAGCTTGTATTAGGTCATCATAATCATAGTTAAGTTGACCTCGATATCCTCGATAATATATTTTTCCAACTTGAATTTTTACTGATGGTAAGAAATAATTATATAATTCTTCTTCCGCACCAGGTGCCTTATTCCAATAATCCTTTATCATATTTTCTACGGATTTCATAATATCACCTATAAAATAATCCATATGCATCCACAAGACTACAACAGTACCCTTTCACATGCATACGGATAATATTTTCTCTCTTATAAATTTAATCAATTCCATAAGACACTACCAAGCCCCTTATACAATATTCATAAATCTTACTTTTGCTTATCTAGTCCAAGGGTCATTGTTGCTCCCTGGTTTATTCCAGCTATTGTCTTTCAAATTCCCTGGAACTATAAAATCATTCTTAGGATCTCTTTGAACATATAAGTTGGAAGGGTACTTCCTTTGATTAAACGCTCTTGCAAAGGAGATTTTAAAATCACTAAATTCCTTAGTATAATTCTTTTTATACTTAGTGATTTTAGTAATAATATCACTTATCTTTGCTCTACTCTTACCCAATTCAGCTGCCTTTAAAATATTATCATTATCATTCTCCATATTATGAAATGGTGTACTATTATTAATTAAATTTCTGGCTTTGATATAAACCATATTGATTAATTCATCACTAAAATTTCCTTCTTCACTAGCATAATTAAATACATCTTCCAATAAATCAGCATCATTTAGGGATGATATTGAATTAATCATTGAATTAACATATAAGAGCTGTGGCATCATCTCTGAATTCAAGCCTTTAAAGTTATTCAATCTTTTTTCTTCATCCTTCAAAATTGCAATATCAAGCGACTTTTGCAATGTATCAAAGTATCCTAAACTTTTCGTGTTAACCTTATTTATGAAATTTTCCCTAACTTCATTTGCCTTCTTAACCTTACCATCTTTACTGAGCATATTATCTCGTTGAATATACTCTATTTGACTATTAAAATCATTTAAGAGTGCATTGTACTCATCATTAGCTATACTTATCCTATCCTCTAATTCCTTCTTAGTAGAGTTGTATAACTCATTATTTTCATTTATCCTTTGGTCCAACATATTAGGCATTATTACATTCCTCCTTAGTTTAAAGCATAAAAATAACCCTTGAACTTCTTCAAGAGTTTATAAGTTTGTGCATCTTATTAATGATTTATATTGCTGCTCTGCTTCCAAATCTGGTCTTAAGTTAATATACTTTTCTTTAAGTTCCTGTGGTTTTAATTGATTTACTACATCAACTAAACTTTTAACCTGATCTTTTAAACTTTTAATTTCCTTTTCTAGCTTTATAATTTTTTCTTCCACTCATTTACCTCCCCAAAATAAAAGTGCCCCTTCCTCTCAATTGTCTTTGAGATTCAGCAGCTAAATTATTGCTAAGATCTTCAGTTATTGCATCAGCAACAGCTCTTCCATTAATATCAATTCTAGTTTGCACTGGTCGTTTGGTTAGTTCACCAATAGCCTCTATTAACTCACTGTTATCTGAAGTTCCCACATTAGTTGTTTTATAATTATTTATTGTAGAATGACTCGCTCTTTCACCAGTTTTAGCCACTTCATGATATACAGTAGCAGTCATTTTAGCAGTTAGTCCACCAACGTCCAGCCCAGCCATCATATCAGCTAAGTTTTGTCTTATAGAGTTTTCTATATTACCAGTTTCATCTTCAAATCCTACGCCAACCCCTTGGGCCATGTATTTACCAACCTGATCACGGAAAACTCTTGATGGGGAGTGTATTCCTAATGCTGCCTTCGCACCATCAACTATTCCAGTAAAGAAACCACTTACTTTATCAGAAATCCAAGTTCCCATGCCAGTGATACCATTCCAAACTCCACGAACTATATTTGACCCTACGTCTAGCATTTGTGACGGAAGATTACAAACAGCATCAATTATATTATCAACCATACTGGAACCAGCTTCAGCAGCCTTAGAGCTTAGATTAATAGCAAACTGACCCACTTTAGATATTGTACTAGATAACCAAGTCCATATGCGCCCTGGTAACTGACCAAACCACTCTACTATAGAATTTATTATCTTAGGAATTTCTGTAGTTACTAAAGTATGCATATTAACACACCACTTTACTATATTAGCTATTGCTTCTCCTAGCCTCACCCCTAGTTTATAAGGTAACTCAGAAAACCATTTTGGTATGCTCTCAAGCCAATTTATCATGCTATCTATCCAACTTGGTATTGTTTCTGTAAAGAATTTAATAATGCCATTCCAGCAGTCAATAAAAAATGTTTTTATATGTTCCCATACCCCAATCCAAAAGTTTCTAAATCCTTCATTAGTATTCCATAAATATATAACTGCTGCGACAAGACCAGATATAGCTGCTATTACTAGACCTATTGGGTTAGCAAACATTTGAATATTTAATAACTTTTGTGCAACTGCCCACGCTTCTGTAGCAGTTTTAACCCCTTTAAATGCCTCAACTAACCTCATTATAGTACCCGCTACATTTAATACCATTAGTGAGGTGCCTATGGCTACTATTCCTGCTGCTATTGAGTTTGAATTATCCAATACCCAAGCTAATCCTTCAATAATTTTAGGGAGCCATTCTGAAATTAACTCAGCTAAGTTAGTAGCTAAATTAGCAAACCCTTCGGCTATTTGATTTATACTTTCTTTTAATTCACCATTAGTTAAGCTTTCTTGTAGTTTTTCAACTATATTGTTAACAGCTGGTAATACGTTGTTTTTTAACGTGTTGGACACAGATGTAAACATATCCCCTAATAGAGCATTAACATTATCCTTAAGAGTTGACCACTGTCCAACTAGAGTTTTACTTTGCCCTTCCATAGCATTATAAAACTTACCACCTTCACTGGTTGCAATCTTCATAGCTTCAGATACCATTTCAAAGCTAATTTTACCATCAGACATTTCATCTTTAAGTTCAGACATTGATTTTCCTGTTTTTTCTGAGATAATCTGAAGTGGGTTAAATCCATTATTTATCATTTGCATTAAGTCTTGACCCATTAACTTACCTTGGGACTGAACTTGACCAAAAACTAATGCTAAACCATTAAACTTCTCTTTATTTCCTAATGATATATCACCAAGCATTTTTAAGTTAGGAGTAATATCTTTAACATCTGTTCCAAATGCTTGCAATGTTGTACTTGCTTGTGCTAAATCTCCTAACTCAAAAGGTGTTTTGGCAGCAAATTGTTTTAAGTCATTCAAATGATTTGTAGCTTTTTCAGCACTTCCAAGCATAGTAGTAAAACTTGACATGTATTGTTCCATTTCAGAGTTATATTTAATTCCAATTGCTCCTAATACTCCTACTGCAGTACTAGCTGCTGTAATTGCCCCAGTAAAAGCTTTAAGTCCAGTTTTAGCAATACTATTTAGTTTGCCACCCAAACCTGCTACGGCTTTTTCCGCACCCGAGCTATTCAACTCAGTATCAATTACAATTCTTCCATCTGCCATCTTTTCTCACCTGCCTTTTTATATAAAATTAAGTTTAACATTATTACTTCTTCCCCCTTCTCGTAGCTCTATTAGCCTGATACTTACTAGCTAGCTTTTCTACTGCTGCCTTTTGAGAATCAATTTGAACTACAAGCTCCTCAAGTGATTTTAAGCAAACTAGAAGGTTAACTTTATTTCCAAAAACTTTTTTATCAGTTCCTTCACCAAATAAGACATTAAATACTTTGAAAATAGCATCACACTGTATTCTAATACTTTCTGAGACCTTAAGATCTTGTATTTTCCCCTCTATACCTTGTATATCCTTTAATGCATTTTCATACCTCTCAGATACCTCAGCATCAAAAATATCAATATCTTGTAATTCTACTCCATTAATTTTCATAAACTTATCTCTCCTCACTTATTTAAAATAACTTATCCACATTAGATTTTAAAATTAGCCACATATCCACATTTTTTACTATCACCGCCCTTTTCTTTTAATAGCATAAAAAATAGGCCCTCAAAAATGAGAACCTATTTTATATATTTTATAGGAGGTTTTATGTTAAAATATCCATATCTTAATTTTACACTATTACTCTACAAAATTAAACGTGATATAAACTATACTTATACTATACTTTTCCAACATTTAGCTTAAAACTTTAACCAACTTATCTATTATTATTCTTCTCTTGTTTGTAATATACTCAGGTGCACAGTTAAGCTCATTAGCTATCTCAATATGACTCCTTTGAAGTATATATTTCCATTCCACAAATAGCCTATCCTTTTCATTTAAAGTATTTAAAGCATTATCTATTCTAGCCAGTAACCTCTTTTTAAGTCTAATATTATATTCTAATTTTTCAACTTCCTTTTCCTTATTTATTAATTCATTTTCAACCGGTGATGAAGTTTTAAATGTTGGTGATGTTCTTTCTCTAACTGGCATTGATAACATACCATTATATTCATCCTTTAATTCATCTAATTGTAATTCTAAATCAGTTATTTTACCCTTTAAGAGCTTGTACTCTATTAAGTAACTTTCAACTTTTTTAAATTCTCTACTCATCCTTTGTAACCTCCGACTTTTCAAAAAATTCCGTGAAAATTAGAGTTAAGTACTCCTTGATTTTTTAAAAATATTATAGAAATTGTGTAACTGGTCAACGTAGTTCGAAAGGGGTACAAATTTAGAATGTACCCCATTACTTTAATTCATTTTACGTTTATTATTCTCTCTTATTAAAGTGCTTTTACTTATTCCAGTGATTTCAACTACTTCATTATAGCTTTTGTCTCCACCATTGATAGTTAGCAATGAAAGTGCATGGTCTAATTGCTTTGGTGTGTATGCCTTTGGTCTACCTTCTTTAAAACCTTCTTTAGTCTTAGCTATTGCTTTACCATTTTGAGTACGTTCTATAATTGTATTCCTCTCCATCTCTGCTACTGCTAATAAAGTAGTTAAGAAGAACTTCCCCATAGTTGTATTCTCTAGTAGTCCTACATTTAGTACATGAACTGCCACCCCTTTATCAAATAGGCCCTGTACTATGGCTATACCCTCAACAGTGTTACGAGCTAATCTATCAAGCTTACACACTACTAGAGTATCGCCAGCCTCTAACTCCTTAATGATCTTATCAAATATAGGTCTATTAGTTGTGGTACCAGTGTATTGTTCCTTATATATTATTGCATTATCATATCTATTTAATATCTCTTGTTGCTGCTGCTCCAATGAATTATTATCTAGCTGCCCTTTACTACTTACTCTCGCATACCCTATTATCTTACTCATAACCATACTACCTCACTTCTATATTTTGAATATAAGTTTTGACACCTTTCTATACCTATATTTTACGTGGTGTTTTCATCGGTGTCAATACTGTTAAGTTATGAAACTTTAAACCATACATATTGACACCAGTTATGAGTACTAAAATGGCTTCAAACTAGCACAACTACAGTATTTGAGTGTCTATAAGGCCCTTAATGATTTTCCTAATGGTGTCGTGCGCCGCTTCAGGTCAGCCTATGAAACATTGTCAGCTTTGCCCTCTTTGTCCTTTATTAATGTCCGCTCTTAAACATAATTTTCAGCACACTCAACCCTTGTAAAATCAAGGCTTTGTGTGAATTTCCTATATATATATATATAATATATTTTTTATTATATATAATAATAGTATTAATTTTAATTTTATCTTTTATATATATAGAATTTATTTCATAAGAGGACAAAAGGACAAAACTACTTTAAACCATTGATATTGCTTAACTTTTCAATGTCCTTTTAAATGTCCACTATATTAAATTTAAAATAGACACTTAGGACAACTATTTTTTAAATACACTTACTTTATCCTTACCACCAAATTTTCTTATGAACTCTGCTTTTCTCCTATCACTAGTAATTTTAAATCCCGTTATGCCCTTAACCTCAGAAAGGAAATTCTTCTGTGTTCCTCCATACTTCATATTTTGGTTTATAATCCAAGAAGTAAATCTTAAGTAAACCTCTTCTGTGCTAGGAGCATCCTCGTCTTTATTAAATAAGATTACATCATAGCTTTCTAACTCGTTTAAAAAAGCTAATACTGGATTATTATTTTCTTCAAACTCTCTATTAGATTTATTCACAGCGAGTGATTTTGTATAATTACCCTGCTTTATTAACCTTTGGAGCCCTTCAATAGATAGCTTAAGCATATATTCCATAAAAAATTTATCCCCACTTCTAGCACGGTTTAAAATATCATGCTTTTCATTTTTACCGGTAACAAACTTAGCATTGAATGGAATATTCATAACTCTTCTCTTAATTCCATAGCTAGTATCATTAATAATTACAGCATGATTAGAACTAAAGAATAAATTAGCATAGTTATTTATATCAAATGGATCCTTACCCTTTCTTTCAACATTTACTGTTTCTCCAGTTACTAATTTCTTCAGCACTCCAGTATATTTTGTTTCATCCTTGCTAATATCATCACCAATGTTTGCTAACTTGTCCATTATTTGATATGTTTTAAAAGTCTTTGCAAAATCCTGTAAGGGTATTGATGAAACATTATCTTTTCCTAGCATTGATTTCATAAGATCGAGTATAGTTGATTTACCATTGGATCCATCACCACCTAAAATAAATAATCTATTAAATTTATTAGTTCTATATAGTGTAGCTCCAAACATTTCCTCAATTACAGCTCTTAGTTCTCTATCATTGCAGCATATATCATTTAAGGCCTGATCTAAATCCTTATCATAAGCTGCAGGATTATAATTAACTGGTATTTTATTTGTTGCAATATAACTATGTGTAAAAGGCTCTAGCATATCGTTTTCTAAATTGTATAATCCATTTAGCACAGGTATTTTACTAGGTTCTGATACTTCTGCACTATCAGCTCTTATCTCTAACTTACCTATAGCTTCATTAATCTGAGCAATTGTTATTTGGCTATACAGTCTATCAATGCATCTTTTAATTTCCAGCTTATCACTTGTATAAATTCCATCTTTATAAAGATAAATATTATTATTGATATTAACTATATGATGCTCTCTAAGAAATACTTCAATAAATTTATCCATGTTGAACTTATTTTTTACAACAAATGAACCTTTTCTAAATGCATCATCCCTTAATATTACATCAAGTTCATTATCTGAAATCGGCTCTTTTAAGATAAATTGATTTATTACTTTTATAATTTCTCTTATCTCTTCAATTACAAAGCCATAACTTTGTAACTTTAATATATAAGTGAATAAGGTGTTATTTCTTCCATCACCTTCTTCAAGGTTACTGAAGTTTGCAAAGCATGACTTATCAATTGGATACAACCATACGGGTAATTTATCAGGTTGCTCTACCTGTTTTATTGTTCTGGTTCTACCATCTATTTTTATAGGAATAACTGCATTTTGTGAGCCTAACCCAATATCACATTTAAAGCCTAAAGCATTAAAAACACCTTGTTTCCTATTCGTTATTCCAGGATTAATGAAGTAAAAGTGTCTTCCTCTATCTGTTTTAATCATGTGGCATTTAATCCCTAGGCTCTTTATTATCTTATAAAGAGTTTCGGCCTGCTCTGAGTCATCTAAATCTATTTGAACTAGATTATCCTCAAGTATGCCAGCAAACTCGTTGAAAGTTTTTCTTGCCCATTCGTAACTATAAAATTCTTTTCTTTCTTTATACTCTTCTAAAGGTTTCTTACCTTTTGTTGGTATATATCCTTTAAACATTAATTCACCCCTTTTAAATTTGGGTGTTTTTCCACCCAAATTCAATGTTATTTGCTTAGTAAATCACCCAAATTTTTCATCTAGACAAATCTACTATTTCCTTTACAGCTTTCCTGAACCATTCTTTATTTTCAATTCTGAATTCTATTAATGTAGTCTGATTGGGGCAATGCCAGCTAAAATCATATTTCTCTTCCACCTTAATCCCACGTTTGATAGCCCAGTTTTTAATGTTCTCTACATTTCTATAATAAGGTTGTATTATTAATATATTTTCATTTTTGTCATTCTTAAATAATGCTTTATGATCCTGATATGGTACCTCAACGTTTGGATTCCACCTAGCTAAGTTTCCAACTAAGCTAGTCCAATTGCTGCTCCCTGAAAACCATTTTTCAATATTATTTTCTTTACACCATTTTTTAAAAACTTCAATATTATTAAATCTTAAGTGGCTACTATTATTTTTCTTCTCCCACTCAACATGGTAACTCTCCATTCTCTGAATATATTCATTAATGTTAACCCAACTCATTAAATTAACTACCTCCTTGACTATTAAATACTAAAAGAGGTAAACTGTATTTGCGAGATACCAGTTTACTTCTTTTAGTAAATTTATTTAAAAAGTCTATGTAGATTTTCTATATAGGCTTTTTTTGCTAGTTTTTACAATCATATTGACCCTCCTATATAAGCGCTATTTTTAAGCCAACTTCATCTAAATAATTTAATTCAGTTAATCCTAAAATCACCCCTTCTTTAAACATAACCTTGCTTTCTATAAAATTTTGAATGTTACAAGCATCTTCAAAGTTATTTAAAATCTCTTCATACTCTTTAGGTAAGATTCTTAATAACTTTTGTCTTAGTTCTTCCCTAACATTGCTATTGTCTTCTACTTTCTTCTGTAGCTCAGGATTTTTTCTAAGAGCACTTTCAAAGTTTTCACATACCTGGTCATATTCTCTCTCTATTGTTTTATTGATGATACTTTTTAAAGCCTTATCCATAATTAAAAGTCTCCCTTCTTTATATCAAATCTAGAAACTCCAATCTTCTTCTGATACTTACTAGATCCCAACCTAGGTATTTGCGTAGTATGTTAGTTGCATCTATTAATGCTTTTAAAGCTGCGTAATTTGGTATCTCAGAGTATTTTTTATATTTACCTGTTTTCCACTCTTCAATAAACTCACCGAACTCTGCATCTAGGTATGGTTCTAATCGTTCTGCTGCATGATCCATTGGTAACACCGCCCTTCGTAAGTTAAAGTATCTATATTCCAACTTTTCTCAATAAACCATATTTAACAGGTTCCTCTACCCTGTTAACATTTTCCATAGCTTTATTTTTAAGATATTCTTCACATTGCTGTATATCAAAAATATATCTATTCCCCGATTTGAAGCATGGTATTTGGCCAGATCTTGCCCCTGTTCTTAGAAAATGTTCTGACACCCCTAGTTCTTCAGCTGCTTGTTTTATATAAGCTCTTCTTGCCATTGTTAAACCCACCTTTAAAAATTAATTTTATTTTTTACTTATTATAGAATAGTAGACTCTTAGTAATAGTCAGTATTGAAAAACAACTCTTGAACTGGAACTTTTAAAACATCTGATATTTTCTTCATTTTTTCAGGCCTAGGTATCAACTTGCCTCTTTCATAAAGAGATACTGATTGTCTAGACACTCCAATTGCATTTCCAAATTCATCTTGACTCAACCCTAACTCAATTCTTTTTAATTTAATAACTAATCCTTGTTTCATCTTTCCACCTCCAACAGATATTATAAATATCTCATACTTTTATTATAGGTACTATAAATATCTATGTCAATACTTTTTGTATTTTTTTATATACTTTAAATATCGGTTTTGGTATAATACGGTTATAGAGGGGGGTTATTATGAGTATAGGTAATAACATAAAATTATATCGTAATAGAAAAGGATTAACGCAAAAGGAGCTTGCTATAGAAATAGATAAAAAGGAAATAACTGTGCGAAAATATGAAAGTGGTGCCATAAATCCATCTATGGAGGTACTGAATAAAATAGCTGGGGTACTTGAATGTAGCTTATTCGACTTAACTACTGACGTTGAGCTACTGAAAAAAAGTGTCCAAACAATAGAAGCTGAAGATAGTATTATACTCTTAGCTCAACAAGCAGGATTTACTATAAAAAAAGAATATGATCATGATGAAGATGGGGAGTACTTGAAAAGTGTTTATGTATTGTTTAAAGGTAAGAAATTTAAGCTTAGTGGAGATGACTTTCATGAACTAAGCAACCGCATTTTGGATTCTATAATTACTAATATCTTAGCTTCTGAAAATTGGAACTTATTAAAATAATTTTTTTAGAAAGGAATAAAATTCATGGCAGCTATTGAAAAACGTGGTGAAAGCTCATACAGATTAACTGTATCCTGTGGCTACGATAAGAACGGTAAGAAGATTGTAAAGCGTAAGACAATAGATTTATCACATATCAAATCTAATAAGCAGGAAGAAGAAGCTAATAAGCAATGGATTCTATTTAAAGATGAAATTGAAAAGGGTTTATTTTTAGATGCTGACAAAATAACTTTTGAGGATTTTATTGAAAAGTGGTTGAAAAACTATGCAGAATCAGAGCTAGCTCCTAAGACCTTGCATAGATATAAAGAATTACTAAAATCTCGTATTGTTCCAGCTCTAGGTCATATTAAATTAAATAAGCTTCAACCAACACACTTAACTGAGTTTTATAATAACTTACGTGAAGATGGTATTCGGACAGATGGAAAGCCTGGAGGATTATCTGAAAGAACAATTTTGCATCATCATAGACTTATATCAGCTATACTAACATGTGCAGTACAGTGGCAATTTTTATTAAGTAACCCAGCCTTACGTTTAAAAGCTCCAAAGGTTGAGAAAAAAGAAGCTAAGCACTTTGATATTGACCAAACTGAGTATATTTTAAGTCTAATAGAAAAGGAACCTATAAAGTATAGAACCATGATTGTTTTAGCTATATATGGTGGCATGAGAATGGGAGAGCTAGCAGCTCTACAGTGGGATGATGTAGACTTCGATAATTGTCTTTTAAAGATAAATAAATCATTACAACACTTAAAAGAAAAAGGTACTTTTGTTAAATCAACTAAGAATGAAACTAGTAATAGAATTATTTCCCTTCCTGGTTCTGCTATAAATCTTTTACGTGAATATAAGATATGGCAGAATGGTGAAAAAGCTAAACTAGGTGATTTATGGAATGAAAATTATAATAATATTTTTACTTCTCATAATGGTAAACCTATGTTTCCTAGTACTATTAGTAAGTGGTTTAATAAATTCATCAAGGGTCATAATGAAGCTATTTTAAATGATGCTACAATACCAAAAGAAGCTAAAGAAAAATACTTACTTGATAATGTTAACTTTCATGGTTTAAGGCACACAAGTGCAACTATACTTATAAATCAAGGTGTAGACGTAACTACAGTTAGTAAAAGATTAGGCCATGCTAGACCGTCCACTACTACTGATATATATTCACATAGTTTAAAAAAGGCTGACACTGAAGCTGCTAATAAACTTGAAAATCTATTTAATAAAAGTTCTCAAAGTAAAGCTAAATAACTGGCTCTATTTTACAAGACTGCATATGAAAGATACAAGCTAACTCAATAAATGGTAACTCTTTCAGATAACTTAAATGAGATTATTTATAAAATAAGCAATTAATAAGAATTTTACATGCAATATTTTTTATACTGGAGGTTGATTTATATGGAACCTAATATAGAACTGGATTCTAATATCAGAATACTCTACTGCAACTATAGTGAATGTTTAGCTAATAAAATCAAATTAGTATGTTCAAAAGTTGGATTTTCGTATGAGGGTATAAAGTGGATTATTTATGATCCTCAAATATCAGATATCTACGGCAATAAGCCTAATCAAATGCAACAGTTATGGATTGGTAGCAAAGGAAAAGATTATGGTGCTTGTAATTCAAAAGATACAATATGGATATCTACTTTGGCGATTCAAAGAGAATCTATTAGAAATAATCCCTGGGAAAAAATAAAAAAGGTTGTAAATATGAACACGCAAAATGATGAAGATCTCCTAGCAGATGTTATTTTGGATGAAATAGCACATATTTCTACTGGCCGTTCACACGGAGATTATAAATATGATGCTCAGTTAGATAAATTTAAGAATCTTTATTATAATGATGTAGTTAGCCGAGTATTGTATAACAAAACAAAAAAATGATTTCTAATATTTGTCAAGTTTTTATAAAGTAATTTTAGATTCAGTCTCATAATAACTTTTGAAAAATAGACTTTCAAATCAAACTCTTATTCATAACATAATTTTAAAATTAAATAATGGATTTAATTTTAAAATTAGCTTATGTTAATATTACTTTAGTATCCCATTGGGTACTAAATGGGTACTACCACTCTAAAATAGTACCCAAAAATAATATAATATAATAAAGTTTTAAATGATAAATCGTTGATATATCAAGGCTTAATGTAGCTTGTCCAAAGCTAAAATAAGCAATCTAACGCACTCCAAAACCGTTGGTTACGGGTTCAAGTCCTGTTGCCCCTGCCAAAACAAAAGGTAATCTCAAAAGAGATTACCTTTTTTACTTTATATCTATAATTTTTTAATATAATCCGCAGACACATATCCTATGCCTAATGAGCTTACGCTTAATGGCACATCTATGCTCCACCAATTATTTAAAAGCCAAAGTAATTTTACTTTATTATTATATTTTAATTTCCCTATAATAGGATAATTGGTTCCTCTACCGCTTCTTATATTTAGCACATTGGCAGTAACTACTCCATAAGTAGCTTTATTAGCACCAGCTAAACTTGTTTGTGATGAACCATCAGATGTTTTCTCTATAAAGTCTGCAGAAACAAAGCCTACCCCTGAGGAACTTACACTTAATGGTACATCTATGCTCCACCAATTATTCAAAAGCCAAAGTAATTTAACTTTATCATTTAATTTCAATTGACCTATAATAGGATAGTTAGTTCCTCTGCCACTTCTTATATTTAGCACGTCAGCAGTAACTACACCATATCCTCCATTATTACTTACATTCTCAGTGCTTTCATCATCATCTGTTCCGTTTGTATCTTTCTTAACCGCTATGCCTAAGTGTTCTAAGATTCCATAAGCAATAGCTCTACCCATTTTTTGTTGTTCTTCTACAGTATCAAACAATACTCTATCTCCACTATCAATGAACCCACACTCAACAATTATGGCATCCATGTTTGATTCCCTAATAACTGCGTAATAATCCCTACCGTCTGAGCCAGTTCTACTGTAGGTTGGGATAGGACGTAAATTTTGTCCCACTTCTCTATTGATAGCATTCACAATAGCTTTTGCTAAAGCTTCTCCTTTTCCTCTATGAATGGAGTGTATTACCTCTACACCATCTCCCCCTCCAGAGTTATGGTGAATTGCTACAAAATAATCTGCTCCCCAGGAGTTTGCCATGTTAGCTCTTTCACTTAATCCTACATATCTATCATCCAGTCTAGAAGCTCCGACTTCTATTCCATGCTGTTCTAATACTCTTTTGCATTCTAATCCTGTGATCAAGTTCATATCCTTTTCAACCAAACCATTGGAAACTGCTCCTGAGTCGCTACCACCATGTCCAAAATCTAGAAATATCTTCATAATCATCCCTCCCTTAATTATAAATATGCAGCTTCCTATGTGTTTGACATTAATTATTCAAAAAAGGTGGACAATAAATCATAAAGCCCTAGTACACTACTAGAGCTTTAACAACATTACTACTTTTCAGCTATAGCTTCAGCAACACTATTTGCTGCTAACATAGCACTTTGTAGTGCCCCTTGAATCCATGCATGCTTCTGCGATATATGCTCTCCTGCAAAATAAACTCTATTATTCATTTCAGGCAATGTGACTGCATAGGAGAACAAGGTTCTGTCTTGTGGCTTTCCAAAGCACGCACCGGACCATATATATTGTGCATTTGCCCAAAACATAGTAACCCAGGATAATAATCTATCTCTAATATAACCATCCTCAAGACCATGAACTTCCTCAACTTGTTTTGCAATATCCCTTATACGAAGATTATTAGCTTCATTTCCTATGATTTCAGCGTCTTGACCCCAATTGTAAGATGCAAGAAGTGCCCCTGGAGAGTTTGGTGAAGCACCTGGCCTTAAGGTCCAAGTACCACTCTTTCCTTCTACAGGTATTGCATGGTCTGAAGGGTATATTATATTTATTATAGGAAGATCTGTTCCTGAGCTTCCTCCTACAATTCGCTCTGCTGCTTCCCCCATCTCCCAGAATCTATCCTTTAAGAAAAGAAAAGTTTTTTGGGATGACTCATAGTTTAACTCATTAATTGCCTGCATTTTTTTCAAACTAAATACAGGCTTAATTTCTACTCTTCTTAAACTGGTGAAAGGTATAGCACAAACTACATAGTCAAATTCCTCTAGGGTAATAGCCTTATCTTTGGTAGCTCTACACTTAAGTGTAACTTTATCCTTATTATTATCTTGATAAATTCCATCTATAGCTGTACTAATTCTTATTTTAACCTGTCCAAGCTCTTCCTCATCTATGCCTTTAAATACCTGTAAATTTTTATTGGTAAGGGCATTATAGAAGCTTGTAATAATCCTTTCAGCCCCACCTTCTAAATAATAGGTCTGTGAAAAATCTGCACTGTACACTTTATCCATCATTTCTGCTAAACTTAAATTGAAAAATTCAACATCAAGTGTAGATAAATAACCTATCATGAATATTGCATTTTCACTTAGCCCAACACTTTCATATCCTGCCTTATAGTTCATTCTATCCATCTGTCTAATTTCTTCAGAGTAATTCTCTTTTACTTGTATTAACTCTTTTCTTATTTCTGGTGATAAACCCAATATATATTTATCATATAATCGTCCCGACAACTCTCTCCAAGGAGTTTTTGCCTCTTCTGGTGTCAAGTTAAATTGTGGATATATATTTTCCATTACACTAATTCCTGAAGGTTCTTTTGTGGCTCTTTCTCCTCTTATATAATAGAGACCTTTTATATTTGATGTTGCAAAGGGCCTGGTATTTAAGTTAAACAAATTGATATAATGCCAACTAGTTTCATGGGATACTGGTATCCTTTCTGCTCCTAAATCTACATTGTATCCTTTATTAATTGGGTAGGTGTATATTCTTCCTCCAATTCTCTCATTTGCTTCAAATACAGTTATGTCACATCCAATCTTCTTTAATTCAAAAGCAGCAGCAAGACCTGCAGCACCAGCACCTATTACAGCTACTTTAACTCCTTTTCCACAAGGTCCACTACATATCTCTCTTATGTCCTTAGGAGGGCTTAGAATACTAATAATATTTTCAAAATCCTCTGGTCTTCGTCCAGCAGTAAGTACGAATCTTAATTGTTCATATCTATCTTCATCGGTGGGATTATCCCCTTGAAATGGAATCTGTTGTCTACTCATATTTTCCACGAATAAACTCCTTATATACTTATTATCATATTCAATATATGCAGCTTCCAATAATTATGGTATTTAAATTTAACTAACAATAATTAAAATTACTACTTTTTATCCCTGTCCCTATAGATATAACTTCTCAGAAAGTACTTTTTAAAACTCACTCTTCATGGATTTTATAACCCTTGACCCTCGTCTCTGAAGCTTCTTACTTAAACTTATATAAAAAAATAAAAGAGGATGTATAAGAACATCCTCTTAAGCTGTTACGCTTTTATTATTTCTTCTTCCAACTCTTTCATTAATGCATCTACAGTAACAATTTTATCTACCTTATGAGCGTTTTCTCCACAAAATAGAAGAGCTTCGTCTATATTTCCGTTTACTGCATTGATCAATGCTTTAGTTATGCAATAAGGTGTTGTCTTAGGATTACAATGGGATATGCATTTATAACATTTTGTTACCTTTACTCCTCCATCCTCCACTTGATTCATGAATGGATTTTTAATAGCACGGCCTGGCATTCCTACTGGACTTTGCACAATAACAATATCCTCAAGTTTTGAATTTATATAAGCATTTTTATAGTTTATATGAGCATCACATTCCTCTGTAGCTACAAATCTTGTAGCCATTTGAACACCGGCAGCTCCAAGTTTTAAATACTTTGCAATGTCATAGCCATCAAAAACTCCACCCGCTACAACTACAGGTATTGACTTTTCATATTTTTCTTCATAAGTTTTAACTTCGTTGATTATGTCAGTAATTACTTTATCATAATCCATGTTCTTATCCTGTAATTCCTCTTTTTTAAAACCAAGATGTCCTCCAGCCTTTGGACCCTCAATAACTACTAAATCTGCAGTAGCTTTGTCATGTCTATCCCACATTTTTAAAATAACCTTAGCTGCCTTTAAAGAAGATACTATAGGTGCTAGTTTCACCTTAGAATCCTTTGCTACCTTAGGAAGGGCTGAAGGTAGCCCTGCCCCTGATATTATCAGGTCTGCTCCAGCTTCTATTGCTGCTCTAACGTATTCCTCATAATGTTCCATAGCTACCATGATATTTACTCCAATTATACCTTGAAAAGCTTTTTCCTTAGCTAATCTTATATGTTCTTTTAAAGCTCTAAGATTCGCTTCAAAGGGATTTATTTCAAAGTCTTTCTCTTTAAATCCTATTTGAGCAGCGGAAATAACACCTATTCCTCCAGCATTTGTCACTGCTGCTGCTAAATTAGAAAGAGAAACTCCAATTCCCATTCCTCCTTGTATAATCGGTAATCTAGCTACTAAGTTTCCTATCTTTAATGGTTTTATATTCATAAATCTTCATCTCCTCTATAAGAAGTTAATTCAATCAGTTTAATTTGATAATCAAATATTTTGATTATCAAAGTAATAATTACTATTATATATCATATCCAATTAAAATTCAATAAATTCCAAACTAACTTAATAGGGCCGCTGAAAAAAACGTAATTATTCAATTTAAAAGTTATAAATAAAGCTATACACCAATAATAAAATTCATTAGTGTATAGCTCTTGGTGGAACCCAACCTTAGTACTAATTTTAGCCTCAGATTGTCACCTTATTTTTTAAGTTAAATCTATTAAGTTTAAACCTAAAACCAAATAAATAAATAGATTATTAGTATATATAGGTAGAAGAATTCTCACATATAGATATGTTAAGAGGCTTTTCTTTCATTAACTTTTTATAAGAACATAAAAATTCATTAAGCTCGTTATCTGCTAAGTTAATATGTGTGTAGCTTTTTAAAAGCACATTCTCCTCTTCCATAATTATTTCTACGTTATTATTCGAATTCTTAATATAATAAATTGTCACTGCTTTAGAACTAATTCTTCCTTTATACTTTTCTTGAAAACTTAGAGTTTTTCTCATTTCCTCATAGTCTTTTCCCAATGAACCAAACTGGCTAGTATCAATTCCGAAAGATTTCATTTGTTCATCAATATTATTCATATCGAATCCATATCTCTCCATAACCTTCTTTTGAATATTTAAAAACTTCTCTTGAGATATGTTGTTTTCCTCCATGTAAGCTTGTATTTTTCTGCTAAATTCTAGCATATTAATTTTTCCTTCTCCCATAGAATAATATAGTGAGTATATATAATCCTCAAATTTATCGATATCCTTGTCATTGACTCTATTTTTAAGCTCATTGAAATCTATTATATCGCTAATTTTAATCATCTCCTTAAATAAAAACTACGCTTTAAGGCATCTGAAAATAAATACCAAGTCAAAGATGTAAAGTATAACACAAAATAGACGAGCATACTGACTTATTTATTTTTTGAAGATACCTAATATATTATTAGTAACTTAATGCCTAAAATACTCTTGTAGAAAAATTTTAAGAAATCAACTACAAATTCACAAAAAGATACCCCCGTGTTTAAGGGATATCTTTTTTTATTTATAGGAATGGAAATTCCTAACTACTCAATATTTAATAAATTACAATTTAAAAGCACATTAAGATTCACACTATTTAAAGTTTCCTCCTAAAACAAAGCTCTTGAAAGGTAATCTTCTATAAAACTACTGAACTTTAAAGCCAGCGTTTTTAACTTTTGTTAGGATTTCATCAAAATTATCAGTTTTTAATCTTACAACTATTTCTTTAACATCTGTTACACTTTTTGGATCAACTACAACAAAGCTTATAATATCACCTTTGTTTTCAGTAATTATTTTAGAAAGCTTAGATAGCTGTCCTGGAATATCATAAGCAATAACTGCTAATCTCTTTCCCTTATTTAATCCAAATAGCTCAGTAAATTGATGGAATATAGCATGGTGAGTAATTATTCCTTTAAACTCTCCACTATTATCAACTACAGCTATGAAAGATACACTCTTTGTTTCTAAGAAATGAGCAGCTTCTTCCATTTGCTCTAATGGATTAATTGTTGGCACATCTGTTCTCATAACATTTTCAACTAAAAAATCTGAAAGTAAACACTGTCTTTCAATACATTTTTCATAATAGTAAGTGTATATTTTTTCTTTTGATATTGCACCGTAAAATTTATTACCATCCGCTACTGGAATGGATAAAAAATTATTCTTTTCCATAACATCAAGAGCTTCGCCTATGGTAATTTTTGGAGTTACAGTAGTTAATTTCTCTTTTGGCAACATTAAGTTACTTACAAACATAATCAATTCCTCCTTATTAAGGCTATCAGTAATAATTATATTACTGATAATATATATTATTCATTATTTCCAAATACAAGTAAAAACTATGATGATTATCTTTAATTATACTTGAAATTACATAAATTTGTCTATATATTTAAATATTAAATAATAAGTAAAGTTTATACTTTATTTACAACTCCCCTAAAACTTATAATATTTTATTAAGGTTTAACATAAAAGTTATAATCTTCATTAAAACTATGATATAATTATTAATAAATTATACTATAAATTCTTTTTTCATTATGGGGGTTACCTATGAATATCAGTCTTAATAAAGTAGTTAATGCTCTATCTATATCCTTAGATTTAGCTGAGACTACCTCCTTACAAAACTTAAATGTTATAGAAGATATCTCTGGGGTGAATTATTCTAAGCATAAGTATTCACATCACTCTAAGCGCACCGCCTTCATAGCACTAGAGATTGGTAAAAAACTTAATATTAGTGAGGAAAGTTATCATAATTTATATATTGCATCCATGCTTCATGATATAGGTGCTCAAAGTATGCTTGATGAAGTCCATACCTCTGTAGAGTATATAAAAAAACATTGTGTTGAAGGTGCCTACATGATACAGAAAATTCCTGCACTAATTCAAATATATGATATAATCCTTTATCACCACGAAAATTATGATGGTAGTGGCTGTATGAAGCTTAAAAATTACCTTATTCCCTTTGAGGCCCAAATTATCAGACTTGCTGATTTGTTAGAGGTTATGTTTGATGAAAATGTGCCAATTTACAAACAAAAGGATTCTCTTATAGATTGGATAAAACTTCATAGTGGTAGACTTTTTTGTCCAACTATTGTTGATTGCTTTTTAAAGCTTGCTAGCAGTGAAACCTTTTGGCTTAACCTTTACAATGTGCCGCATATGGGTTTCATATTAGACTATATTGCACCTAAGAAAGAAAAATATGTTACCTTAAAGGAATTTGAATACATAGCTGAAATTTTTGCTACTATCATAGATAGTAAGAGTGGCTTTACAGCTATGCATTCTAGAGGCATAGCTGATTTAGCTTTTGAAGTTTCAAAATATGTTGGTTATGATGAGAATAAATGCTTAAAAATGAAAATAGCAGGACTTCTTCACGATATCGGAAAGTTAGCAATCCCAGCAACTATTCTAGATAAAAAAGATAAGCTAACAGAGGATGAATTTTCTTTAATAAAATCTCATACTTATTATACAAAGCTTATTTTAGATAGAATCGAACTTATTCCTGATATTAGTGAATGGGCTGCCAATCACCATGAGAAATTAAATGGAGCTGGATATCCTAGAAGACTTTCTGCTGAACACATAAGTGAAGAAAGTAAAATCATTGGGGTTTGCGACATATACCAAGCTCTTACTGAGGATAGACCTTATAGAAAAGGAATGTACATGTACGAAGCTTTTCAAATTCTCGATGACATGGTAAGAAGCGAATTTATATGCGGTAATGCTGTAAAATCTCTAAAGAGTACACTAATTTCTAAAGTAGAAAAAAATTTATCTACGTGATTTTACTAGCAAATAAATTTATGGCAATATTATGTATTAGGAGTTGATATATAATATTGCCTTTTCATTTATGATTTTTTCAGCTAAAATAATATTGAGGTGAAAAACATGGAGTTTTTAGTTAACACAGTAGAAGAAACAGAAAACCTGGGTATTCAGCTTGGAAGCCTTGCTAATGCTGGTGATATAATTTGCTTAATTGGAGAACTTGGAACTGGTAAAACTCATCTTACCAAGGGAATTGCTAAGGGTCTATCTATTGATGAGCATATTACAAGCCCTACCTTCAACATTGTAAATGAATATGATGGAAGATTAAAATTTTATCATTTTGATGTATATAGAGTAAATGATCCTGATGAAATAGCTGCTATAGGTTTTGATGAATATATTTTTGGGGGCGGAGTAAGTGTAATTGAATGGGCCAATTACATTGAAGAGATAATTCCAAAAGAGAGCTTAACTCTTACTTTAGAAAAGGTCCCTCAGCTAGGTTCCACCTGTAGAAGAGTAACTATAACTTATAGTGATTCCAGATATGACTATATAAAGGAGTTAACATTATGAAGATATTGTGTTTAGATTCGGCTACTGAAAGCGCAACTGCTGCAATTATTGACGAAGATAAGCTTCTTGGAGAAATAACTTTTAATTATAAGAAACAACATTCTACAATAATGATGCCTATGATAGATACCCTTTTAACTTCAACAGATTTATCTATTGAAGATATAGATGGTTTTGTTGTTTCAAAGGGTCCTGGTTCCTTTACTGGCCTTAGAATAGGAATGGCTACTATAAAAGGCTTAGCACAACCTACTGGAAAACCCTTTGTATCCATTTCTACTTTAGATGCTCTTGCAAATAATTTGTTTTTTTCTACGGGAGTTATTTGTCCTATAATGGATGCCTTAAGGGGAAATGTTTATACAAACTTTTACAAGGTATGTAATGGTTCCTTGGAGGCTCTTGGAGAATCTGAAATTTTATCAATTGAAGAACTAATTAATAAATTGAAAAACTACAATGAACCCATACACTTTATAGGGGATGGTACCTATAAATTTAAAGAGACGCTTGCTGAAAATTTAAACAATGCATACTTTGCACCAACTCATTTAAATGTAGTTAAAGCCTCCTCTTTAGGTGAAATCGGATTAAGACGCTTAAAAAATGGTGAGAAAGAAGACGTATTTACCTCTGCGCCAATTTACCTTCGACCTTCTCAAGCAGAAAGAGAATATGAAGAAAAGCTGAGGAATAATAATGGTTGATTTATCTATTGTCCCAATGAATGAAAGTAATATAATAGAAGTTCAGCATATCAGCAAACTAAGCTTTCCAATTGCCTGGAGTTTAGATTCTTTAAAGAAGGAATTAGATAATAAATATGCTAACTATATAGTCTTAAAACTTGGAGATAAAGTAGTTGGCTTTGGTGGTATGTGGATTATCTTTGATGAAGCACATATAACTAACATTGCAGTTCACCCTGACTATCGTGGACATGGCTTAGGAGATATTTTAGTGGAAAACCTCTTAATTATAGCAAGGCAAAAAAAATTGATTGGTATTACTTTAGAAGTTAGAAAGTCAAATATAGCCGCAATAAGCCTTTACGAAAAACATGGCTTTATTACTGAGGGAATAAGAAAACAGTACTATGAAGATAACAAAGAAGACGCTTACGTAATGTGGAATAGAAAAATTTAAAGACTATGAAAACTCATTTCATAGTCTTTTATTAAGCTTATTTATAATTTTTGCATTACTTCCTTCTTTAATTCTTGCTCACCCATAAACTAAGAACATATTTTAAAAAAACTGTAACCTTAGCTTATTTTTATATATTACCAGCTTTTTCTTTAAGCTTTTGTTGTTCCAAAGCAAGACTTTCCTTATGAATTAGTGGAGAAACTTTCTTATAAGATGCGAAGGTTATAACAGATACAGCCGCTCCCTTAAGAATGTTAAAAGGTGTAATTCCAATAACAATTAAAGATGCTAAACTGCTAATGCTCTTATTAGCAGCAGCTGCTGCCCCAATAACATTATTTAAGCCTCCAAATAATTTTGCATATATTGGTATTAAAATAAAATAGTTAAATAATCCTGCAACTAAAGTCATAGCAATTGTTCCAGAAATTAATCCTATAATTGCCTTCTTTCTACTTTTATCTTTATGATAAACCCATGAAGCTACATATACAAAAACTCCACCTACTAAGAAGTTAGCAAATTCTCCTACTCCTCCTGTACTTGATCCATGTAATATTATATTTAATACATTTTTTATAAATTCAATTATTATTCCTGCTACCGGTCCTAAAGCAAATCCTCCTATTAATGCTGGTAAATCACTAAAGTCAAGCTTTAAAAATGGTGGGAAGCCTGGTATAGGAAACTCAAATAGCATTAGTATAAATGCTATTGCACCTAAAAGTGAAATTTTAATTAGTGAGTTTAGATTTGTCTTCTTTTTCATATTTTCCCTCCTAAAATTGTACTGCGAACCTCAAGAGGTATCTTTGTGTAATAAAATAAAAACACCCTGACCAACATGATCAGGGCGTAACAATTCATATTACACATACTACCTTCTTTCATCCAGACTTTACTGTCGGCTTCGGAATCTAACCGAATCTGCCTTACGGCTCGCGGGCTTTACCGCCGGTGGGGACTCTCACCCCGCCCTGAAGTGCATTATTTAATTATTTCTTACAAGAATAATTATAATACAATCTAAGTACTATAGCAATACGTTACAGATTATTTTTCTAAACTTCTCCTACAAATTATTTGTATGATTTATTCTAAAACTTTGCTGCTTATAGACTAAGTATTGATGGAAGAATTCTCTTAATAAATTCTTTAATTTAATTTTTTTTGATTTATATAAATTTATAGCATAAGGTTAAAAGTGCCTTAAACATCATATATTGTTATCTTCTTTTCTTTATTTACGATTATATTTATTTAAGGATTTATTTTAAAGAAAATATCTTATTATATTTATTTCTTCATAGATAAGGATATACGGTTTCTTTTCTCATCTACTTCTAACACCCTAACTTCTACGATATCTCCAACCTTCACTACATCTAGTGGATGCTTTACAAATCTATCGCTAAGCTGGCTTTTATGCACAAGACCATCTTGATGGACTCCGATATCCACAAAAGCTCCAAAGTCTGATACATTTCTTACAGTACCCATAAGCATCATTCCTGGCTTAAGTTGAGATAATTCCATAACACCGGTTTTGAAAATTGGCTTTGGAAGTTCCTCTCTTGGGTCACGTCCTGGCTTTTTAATCTCTTTAATTATGTCTAAAAGTGTAGGAACCCCTATTTCTAAATCCTTTGATAGCTTTTCAATGCCAATAGCTTCTACCTTATTATCAATATCTGAAAGTCTGTTTTTTCTCAAATCTTCATCTGAGTAACCTAACATGTTAATTAGCTTTTTAGCGGCTTCATAGCTTTCTGGGTGAACAGAAGTGTTATCCAAGGACTCTTTACTCTCCATAACTCTTAAAAACCCTGCACATTGCTCAAAAGCCTTTGCTCCAAGCCTTTTAACCTTTAAAAGTTCTTTTCTAGATTTAAACTTTCCTACTTCTTCTCTATAAGCTACAATATTTTGTGCAATGGTACTGTTAATTCCTGAAATATAGGATAGTAGCGATGGTGTCGCTACGTTTAAATCTACACCTACATTATTAACGCAATCTTCTACAACTCCCTTTAAAGATTCGTCTAGCTTTTTAGGGGTTACATCATGCTGGTACTGACCTACTCCAATTGATTTTGGATCTATTTTAACTAGCTCTGCTAGTGGATCTTGAAGTCTTCTTCCTATGGAAATTGCTCCTCTAACGGTTACATCTAAATTAGGATATTCCTTTGTAGCAAGTTCTGATGCAGAATAAACTGAAGCCCCAGCCTCGGATACCACTACATAATAAATATCTTTTCCCGTTGCCTTCTTAACCTCACTTATAACTCTTGCTAATATCTCTTCTGATTCTCTGCTAGCTGTACCGTTTCCTAGAGAAATTACATCTACCTTGTATTTAATAGCCATATTTTTAAGTATTTCTATAGACTCATTAATTTTTTGCTCACTAGCCGCAGTTGCATATACAGTTACATTATCTATAAACTTTCCTGTATCATCTAAAATGGCTATTTTACATCCTGTTCTGAACCCTGGGTCATATCCCATAACTACCTTACCTTTAATTGGTGGGCTCATAAGAAGAGCTTTTAAATTGGCCTTAAAAATATTTATAGCCCCTTCTTCTCCTATATCTGTAAGCTGACTACGAATTTCCCTTTCAATGGATGGATATATAAGTCTTTTTAAAGAATCTTCTACGCTAATTTCTATATATTTGTCTGTAATTTCATTTCCCTTTAAGGCTCTATTTTTTAAGTAGGTAATAATCTTATCCATATCTGCTGTAATTTTTACGGATAATACCTTTTCATCTTCACCCCTATTTATTGCAAGAATTCTGTGGGGTGGGATAAACCTTACTGCTTCTTTATACTCATAATACATCTCATAAGGCGTTGGCCCCTCACTGGTTCCTTTTGTTTCAACAAAGCCATTTCTTTGTACATTTTCCCTAATCCACTTTCTATACTCTGCTTCATCACTTATTCTTTCACTAATTATATCCATAGCACCTTGTAGTGCTTCTTCAACAGTTGAAACTCCTTTTTCTTCACTTATGAAATTAGCTGCATATTCTTCTATATTTCCTTTAAACTTTCCACCTAAGACTTCTTCAGCAATAGGTGAAAGTCCTTTCTCTACTGCTATAGTTGCTCTAGTTCTTTTTTTAGGCTTAAAGGGTCTATATATATCTTCAATTTCTGTTAAGGTTTCAGCCTTTTCCACTGAAGTTCTGATTTCCTCACTAAGGTTTCCTTGTTCCTCGATTATTCTTATTACATCTTCTTTTCTTTCCTGAAGATTTCTCAAATACACAAGTCTTTCTGAAAAGTTCCTTAAAACTATATCATCAAGGCCTCCTGTTCTTTCTTTTCTATAACGTGCAATAAAGGGAACTGTATTACCTTCGTCTAACATAGCTATTACATTTAAAATTTGATCCTTTGATAAATTAAACTCCCTAGCTAACTTTTGTTCTATAATGTTCATAAAATCCTCCTCTAAGCTATAAGTATATTAAGCTATTAAAATTAACTAACATTATCATACCTCATGTTAAGTAATCATATTATTACTAAGAGGCATCTTTATTAAAACAGTCTTCATATTAATATTTTAATGAGGATACCTAAATAATTTTTTATAGGTGATGGCATGAAAAAATTTATTACATCTTATTTTTTAACTCTTTGCCTCATTGTATCTTCCTTAAGTTTCCAAAGTTATTGTAACACAAAAGAGTTTAATATTTCAAAGGTAAAAGAAAATATTGAATACTTATCTTCTGATACCTTTAAAGGAAGATTAACAGGAACAATAGAAAATCACAGAGTTGCTGCCTTAATAAAAGAGGAATTTGTTAAAAATGGATTAGCTCCTTTTGAAGGTAGCTATTATCAATCCTTTAAAGTTAAATATCCTAAGAAACTAAATGAACAGCCCACTATAGCTATAATGGATAAAGATAATAAGCTAATTAAAACTTTAGAGTATGGAGTTAATTACAAGGAAGACTTATTAAACTTTAGGAACACTGAAGTATCCTTTACTAAAGAAGATTTAGTAACCTCAGGTAGTGGTGATGTTCTCTATGTAAAGAATGATAAAGGAAGTATAATATTTTACACTACCAATGAAAATGATTTATCTTTTAGAAGCTCCTTTGTAGAAAGCTCAAAACAAGATTTATATATCATAGTAACAAAAGAAACTATAGGTGAGCTATCTAAATATCTTGAAGCTGGGAATTCTGTATATACTTATATACCCTTTAAAGTAGATGATACCAGTGTAAATAATGTGGTGGGAGTTCTTAAAGGAAAAGACTCTTCAAAGCCACCTTTAGTCTTTAGTTGCCACTTTGACCACTTAGGTATGGACTTAAACAATACTATTTATAGAGGGGCCTTAGATAACGCTTCTGGTACAGCCTTTGTTATGGAGTTAGTTAAGTATATAAAAGCTCTTGGAACTCCTGATAGAGATATTGTTTTTGCAGCTTTCAATGCAGAAGAATTTGGCCTTTTAGGTTCTACAGCTTTTGTAGAGCAATATGCCCCAAAACTAAAAGGAAGTAAAGTTTATAACTTTGATATGATTGGAAGTTATGATGGAATTCCTCTATGTATTATGGGTGGTAAAAATGACACCAATGAAACTCCTTTTATAAAGGAATTAACTAAAAACTTTGAAGAAGAAAAGATTTATTTTAACTATTTATTTGAGGATGCCAGCGATCATACTGCTTTTAGGTCAAAAGGTATTGATGCAGTAACCCTTTGTGATAATGATATGAATAGGATTCATACTCCAAAGGATAGAATTGAGTATATAAGTAGTGATGCTATAAAAAGGGCTTTTAGTGTGGTAAATAAAGAAGTTACAAAAAATGGCTTTAGTAATAACCTTATCTATATTTATGATAAAGAATTATTAGGTATATCTTTAATTACTTCTCTTTTCTTTATATTTGTTTATAAAAAAATAGAGTAAGCTTGCAACCTAGCTTACTCTATTTTTAATGTTAATGAACAAGTTCATTTTCAAACTACTATAATGCTAATTTTGATTTTCTTTCAAATATCCGTTGATAAACATATCAATATCTCCATCCATTACGGCATTGATATTGCCTGTTTCAACTCCAGTTCTATGGTCCTTAACCAAGTTATAAGGATGAAATACATAGGAACGAATTTGGCTTCCCCAACCATTGTCCTTCTGCTCTCCGCTTATATCCTCTATTCTATCCTTATGTTCTCTTTCCTTTATATCTATAAGTTTTGATTTCAGCATCTTCATAGCATATTCTTTATTAGTATGCTGACTTCTTTGACTTTGGCATTGAACCACTACCCCTGTTGGAATATGGGTAATTCTTATAGCAGACTCAGTTTTGTTAACATGCTGCCCACCAGCACCTCCGGACCTATAAGTATCAATCCTTAAGTCTTCACTTTTTATATCAATATCTTGATTTTCTGTAAGCTCTGGTAAAACTTCACAGCCTGCAAAGGAAGTTTGTCTTTTCCCATTAGAGTTATAAGGGGAAATTCTTACAAGTCTATGGACACCTTTTTCTGACTTTAAGTACCCATAGGCAAATTCTCCTGATACTTTTATGGTGACACCTTTTATTCCCGCTTCATCTGCTGGAACATAATCTAAAACCTCTACCTTAAAATCGTGATTTTCACACCATCTACTATACATTCTATAAAGCATTTCCGTCCAATCCTGAGCGTCATTTCCTCCAACCCCAGTATGAAGGGCTAGAATTGCATTATTTCTATCATATTCTCCTGAAAGTAAGGTTTCAATTTTCAGTTTATCAATTATTTCTATTAATTCTTTTATTTCATTTTTTATTTCCTTAGAAGAAGAGTAATCCTCTTCCTCTAAGCTTAACTCAATTAATATCTCTACATCTTCAACTCTAGTTTTTAGTTCATTGTATTTATCTAACTTATCCTTAATAGCTTTTGCCTTTTGAGTTACTTCTTGTGCCTTTTCAAGGTTATCCCAAAAATTTGACTCTTGCATCTTAAGTTCTAATTCAGATACTTTTTTTTCTAATGCTGGGATGTCAAAGAGACACCTTTAATTCATCTATACTTTCCTTCAAGCTATTAACTTCATTCAAATGTTCTTCCAGTTGTAATAACACTATTTATTCTCCTCTTCCACAGCAATTTTTATATTTATATCCTGATCCACATGGACATGGATCATTTCTATTTGGCTTTTCTTTCTTTTTAACTGGTTCTTTCTTTATACTGCTATCTTCATTAGTAGAAGTTATTTTAGCAACTCTTTCTCTCTCAGGTGCCTTTTCCATTTTTACATGGAATAAATACTTCACAGTTTCTTGTTTAATGTTATAAATCATTTCATTAAACATGTCACTACCTTCCATTTGATAAGCTTGTGCAGGGTCTTGTTGTTTATATGCTCTTAAGCCTATACCTTGCTTTAAGTGATCCATGTTATCAATATGATCCATCCATTTAGAGTCAACTACCTTTAACAAGATAACTCTTTCTATTTCTCTCATTTGTTCTTCGCCAAAGTCAGCTTCCTTTTCACTATAAAGCTCATTAGCTACCTTAAGTAGGGCTTCTTTTATTTCCTCATCAGATAGCTTTTCTAAAGCCTCAACAGTAAAGGTCTCCTTAGGAAGGAAGATTTCTTCACAGTACTGAATTAATTTATGAAGTTCATCCTTGAAGGTATCTTCCACTCCACTAATATGTGAACCTACAGCATCATCTATAACATCTTTAATCATATCTTGTATTTGATCTTTTATGTTTGCACCTTGAAGAACTGTTTGTCTTTGTTTATATATGATTTCTCTTTGCATATTCATAACATCATCATATTTAACTACATTTTTTCTAATATCAAAGTTGTTTCCTTCAACCTTCTTCTGAGCACTTTCAATAGCTCCAGTAACCATCTTGCTCTCAATTGCATCATCCTCGGTTAATCCAATCTTCTCTACTACAGATGAAAGTCTTTCAGAGCCGAAAATTCTCATTAAGTCATCCTCAAGAGAAATATAGAATCTAGACATTCCTGGGTCTCCTTGACGACCCGAACGTCCTCTTAACTGATTATCTATACGTCTTGATTCGTGTCTCTCTGTACCAATAATTTTAAGTCCTCCAAGCCCAGTTACTCCTTCTCCAAGCTTAATATCAGTACCTCTACCTGCCATGTTTGTAGCAATAGTTACTGCACCCTTTTGCCCTGCAAGAGAAACAATTTCTGCCTCTTTCTCATGATACTTAGCATTTAATACTTGGTGTGGAATTCCCTTTTTCTTAAGCATTGCAGATAGTACCTCTGATTTTTCAATACTTACTGTTCCAACTAGCACCGGCTGACCATTTTTATAAGTTTCAGCAATATCTTCTACTATAGCTTTGTATTTTCCAGCTACAGTTTTATAAACTAAATCTGCAAGATCTAATCTCACAACAGGTTGATTTGTTGGTATTACAATAACATCTAGTCCATATATTTCTCTAAATTCACTTTCCTCTGTTAAGGCAGTACCTGTCATACCTGCTAATTTACTGTACATTCTAAAATAGTTTTGGAAGGTAATTGTTGCTAAAGTTTTAGATTCCTTCTCAACCTTAACTCCCTCTTTAGCTTCTATGGCTTGGTGAAGACCATCACTATATCTTCTACCTTCCATAAGCCTTCCAGTAAACTCATCAACAATAATTACTTCGCCTTCTTTAACTATATAATCCTTCTCATTCTTCATCATGTAGTTTGCTTTAAGCCCTTGAACTACATGGTGTTGAACATCCATATTTTCTGGATCTGCATAGTTTTCAAGATGAAAATATTTTTCCGCTTTTGCAATACCTTCATCTGTTAAAATTACTGAGTTAGCTTTCTCATCTACTGTATAGTCCTCTTCACTTAAAGATTTTACAAAGAAGTCAGCAACTCTATAAAAATCTGTGGACTTTTCTCCCTCTCCAGAAATAATAAGTGGTGTTCTTGCTTCATCTATAAGAATAGAGTCAACCTCATCCACTATTACATAGTTTAACTCTCTTTGAACTTTTTCTTCTTTATATATAACCATGTTATCCCTTAGGTAATCAAATCCAAACTCATTGTTTGTTCCATAAGTTATATCTGAGTTATACATTTCCTGCTTTTCAACCTGTGTTTGACCATGGATTATAACTCCTACCTTAAGTCCAAGGAACTCATGAATCCTTCCCATTTCATCTCTATCTCTTTTTGCTAGATAATCATTAACAGTAATTACATGAACGCCTTTTCCTGTTAATGCATTTAAATAGGATGGAAGTGTTGCAACTAAAGTTTTACCTTCCCCAGTTTTCATTTCAGATATTCTTCCTTGATGAAGAACTATACCTCCAATTAACTGTACATCATAGTGTCTAAGACCTAGTACTCTTTTTGAAGCTTCTCTTACCACAGCAAAAGCTTCTGGTAAAATCCCTTCTAGAGTTTCACCCTTACTTAGCCTATCCTTAAATTCCTGAGTTTTATTTCTTAACTCCTCATCAGTTAACTTCTCAGTATCTCCCTCTAAATCATTAATCTTTTTCACTAGAGGCATTATTCTTTTTATTTCCCTATCGCTGTAACTACCAAATACTTTTTCAAAAAGTTTCATATTATCATCCTCACTGTTCATCCTTAATAAGATAAATTAAACCTATATACATACCATAATTAAAAATCAGACACCTAAGTTAGCTAAATACTCTTCCTAGGATGTCTTAAGTATAATATAAAATAAATTTATTAATATTTTATTTAATTTAAAGTCATATTAAAGATTATAGCATTTATTTAATACGACTTCAACTTTGCCTATTATAATATTCTGAAAATAATTCCCAATATTTTTACACTTTACCATTTAAACTTTAATCTATGTACACAAAAGCCCTAAATAAATCAAATTAGACTATGCTTAAGTATTTATTTATGAGGCTATTGCTTACCCCTTCTTAACTTACTTAATTTAAAAGCTATATCATTTTGCTATAAACTCAACTAAAAGCATCATAAGTGAAGTTATATTATTTATATAGACCTTATATTGTTTTACAACAAATTTAAAAGGGGCTGTCGCTTTAGCAG
>NZ_DGLI01000033.1 GCF_002387895.1 Clostridium sp. UBA4548 | reverse complement strand
AAATAATAACATCTTAGGGTTAGTTAAAAGGGGGCCAAAATCTATCATTGCTCCGATACCAATAAATAAAACTAGTGGAAATAATTCGTTTGCAATTCCCATACTGAATAAATTATCTATTATTCCTATTTCCTCATGTCCTCCAATAATTTGTGTTATTGCTCCTGAGAAAGGAATATTCACAAGAATTGCACCAAAGCCTATTGGTAATAATAGTGCTGGTTCAAAATCCTTTTTAACTGCAAGATAAATAAGTACTGCTCCAATAACCCACATTATAACTTGCTGAATTGTTATGGAAGTAATACCTCTTAGTAAAAAATCCATTAAATATGCCTCCTTTGTTTAGTGAAAATTAACAAATACTGTATTGCTACATACGATTTTTATTATACCCCAAAAATATATTTTAGTATATAAATTAATAAATATATTCTACCCTAAAACCTAGAATATTTTCTATAAATAAAAATATTTAACAAAAATATATAACAATAGTAAGAAAAATAGTTGGTCCTATTTTAATATTTTAAATAGGACCAACTATTTTAATCGAAAAGGCTAATTACTAATAACCTTTTTATTTAAAAATTCTTCCATCTCATCTTTAGGTAGTGGTCTACTAAAAAGATATCCTTGAATCTTATTGCAACTCATCTTTTTTAATACATTGAGCTGGTCCTGAGTTTCAACTCCTTCAGCTATTACTTCTAAATTTAAACTATGTGCCAATTTAATGATTGTATCCATAATTAATTCTTTATTGTTACTTTCATTAATATTATCAATAAAGGATTTATCAATTTTTAAGGAATCAATTGGCAATTTCATTAAATAATTTAGAGATGAGTATCCTGTACCAAAGTCATCCATAGCTATATTCACACCTAAACTCCTAAGTTCTTCAAGAATCCTAATATTCTCATCAAGAAATTTCATACTGACATTTTCAGTTATCTCTAGTTGAAGATATTTAGGATTTAATCCACTTTCCACTAAAGCATTTTTAACAACCAAGGTAAAATCATCATGTTCAAGCTGAAGGGGCGAAACATTAATTGATACTTTAATAGGTGCAAAACCCTTGTTTTCCCACTCTTTATTTTGTTTACAAGCAGTGGTAAGCACCCATTTCCCAAGTTCGTTAATGATTCCTATTTCTTCAGCTATAGGAATAAAAACTAAGGGAGATATTAACCCCTTAGTAGGGTGTTGCCATCTAATTAAGGCTTCTACACTATCAACTTTTTCACTGTTTGCATCAACTAGGGGTTGGTAGTGTAAAACTAGTTCGTTTTTTTCAATTGCTCTAACTAAATATTTTTGTATTTCTACTTTATTCTCAATCTCCTTAGTCATTGCATCAGTATAAAATTTATAATTGTTTTTCCCTACTTCTTTTACCTTTTGCATTGCAATATCTGCGTTCTTTAAAACCTGTAAAGAGTTCCTTCCTTGATCTGGGAAAGTACTAATTCCTATACTGGTTGATAGAGTAACTTCATTATTATTTATATTTCTTATTTGTTCTAATGCCATCAGTATTTTTTTTGTAAATTCAATAACTTCAGTAATCTTTGTATACCTTGGCATAACAATAACAAATTCATCACCGCCAACTCTTGCTGGTATTAGTCCATCTTTACACAAATGTTTAATTATATTACTAACTTTTCTAATTGCTTCATCACCAAAGGTATGGCCTAAGGTATCATTTAAATTTTTAAAATTATCCAAATCTATAAATAATACGGCTCCTTTTGTATTATTTAACATAGCTTCACTTATAATAACATTTAAATTTGTTTCAATGTTAATTCTATTTGGAAGACCAGTAAGGGTATCAAAGAATGCGTAATTTTCAAGCTTAGCATACAAAATTTCATATTCCTCTTTGCAATTTTCAAGCTCTTTTTTTATTCTTAATTCTTCTGTTATATCTTCATGAGTTCCTATTATACATAATGGTTTTCCCTTTTCATCTCTAGCTATAACTTTCGCTCTAGATAAAATATTAATATGCTTTCCTTCACTATGGTTTACTCTGTAGTTTAATGATAATTCATCAATAAATGGTAATTTGTAAAGCTCTTTCTGAATTAAATCTCTATCTTTGGTCTCCACATGTTTTATCCAATCCTCGTAAGAGTTTCCTATTTTATTTTGTTTATATCCCAATATACTTTCCCAATTTTCACTATAGGAAATAACATTAGACTCTCTCTTCCAAATCCAATAGATATATCCATTTTCAGTCGTGGCAAAACTCATTAGTTTATGGTAATTTTCGTCATTTCTATTCATAAATGTAGCTCCTTAAATTTGTCACTTCTTAGTTAAGTCATCTATAGGAAAATAACAAGTCATAAATAAAAAAGTTACCTAATGTTATATAAAAAACTGTCTATCTTAATAAGATAGATAGCTTCTATTAATGCAAAACAACACTAAACATACTCAGATATAGACAAGTCATTTTAAAAGATGTCCATAATACAGGAGAGCCTTTATATTTATCTCTAAGTACTCCTATGTTTATAATCGAAACATTTTTAGAATTTTAAAGTACTTGCAAAATAAAAATTAAACTCTTAGGATTTTATACAGTTTAGTAAAATCTATACCTTTACTCTCACTATCCTTTATAAAACAAACGTACTATTATTTCTAAATTTAGACCTTCCAATATGCTTACATAAGTAAACAAGCTGGAAATTAGCTTCTAGACTCAATATAAATTATTAAATCTAGAATAACTCGTAGCTTGTTCCCTTACTTCAAAATATTTTATGATGCAAAAAATAAGTATTTTCTTTTGCCCCTAATTTTTATTAACTGGTAAAAAAACTGTAAATCGACTACCTTTTCCAACTTGACTTTCAACAGTAATTTTACCTTTAAGTACCTTTACAATATGTTTTACAATTGCAAGCCCTAATCCAGTTCCATCAATTTCATTAGCCCTAGATTTATCTACTCTATAGAATCTATGAAATATTCTAGATAAGTCTTCTTCACTAATTCCAACACCATCATCTTCTACTATAAATATAGCTTCCTTTTGTTTTATGGTACAACTTACACGTACATTTCCACCTGTAGGAGTATATTTTATTGCATTATGAATTAAGTTTAAAAACAACTGCTTAAACCAATCCTTATTACACAGTTTTAGTTCAAAGTCTTCTGGAATATCAAAGTGAAGATTTATATTTTTGCTTTCTGCTAAATATTCTACTACACTCTTTAGTTCTTTAAATATACAATTTATATTTAAATTTGTGCAGCCCTCTTCATCATAGTCATGAACGTTTTCTAATACTGCAAGATTTAACATATTCTGTGTCAACGTCTTTAACCTATTAGTTTCAGATTCAATAATGTTCATAAATCTTTCTCTTTGCTCTTCACTTTTATAATTTCCGAGTCTTAGGGTCTCTAAAAATCCGCTAATGGTAGTAAGTGGAGTCTTAAGTTCATGGGATGCATTAATTATAAAATCTCTTTTTAAACTTTCTGATTTCTTTATTTCTGTAATATCCTCAAAAACTAGAACTACACCTTTATTTTCTGGGGTGCCTTCGTAAGAAAATAAATTTGTCTTTACTTGATACACAAAAGCTGGATCAAACTTAAAGGTCATCTCCTTAGTTTCATGAGGTTCCCCCTTTAAAGTTGCTTCAATAAGCGCTAGTATGGAATCGTTATGGATTAAGTTATAAATATTAGCTCCTTCTAAAGTATCTTCATCTAAATTAAGAATATCTTTAGCTAACTCATTTATTAAGATTATATTGCCACTGGTATCAAAGGCTAAAATCCCATCTACCATACCAATGGTTATTGCTCTTAACTTTAAGTTTCTATAATTCAACATATTTATATTACTTTCAATAGTCTCTGCCATATAATTAAATGTATTACCCATATCCTCTATTTCATCACCAGTATTTATTACAACTCTTTTTTTAAAGTTACCTTTAGCAATTTGCTTAGAAACTGTAGTTATATCATTTATTGGCTTTAAAATTCTTTTACTATAGGCATATCCAATACTTATAGTGGTGAAAATACCAATAATTATTGCAAAACCTATATTTCTAATTAATATTTGAGTAAGTTTATGAAGATAATCTAAGGGACTTTGAAGTCTTACTATTATTACATTGTTTTGTACCTGTACTGCAGGCATAACCACTGAAACATATGTTTCTCCATTTATACCATTGTTAACTAATACAGTTTTATTGCCCTTTAAGGAACTTTCTAACTCTGGATTTCCATTAATGCTATGAAATTCAATGTTGTCCATGGAATCAGCAATAAGCTGCCCCTTTGAGTCTATAAAAGTAATTCTTTGACTTGTTTCTCGCTGTAACTCTTTAGCAAAGTCTTTATAATTTATCTCCTCATGTTGTCTATTAATTAAAACTTTATTAATTAGGTATCCATTGCTTATTAATCGATCGGAAGCACTATTAATAAGAGATTGCCTTATTAATCCTATAGCTAATACTCCCGTAATTACAGAACTTACTAATATTACTATTAAACATCCAGCAATTAGCTTCTTTTTCATCTGCACAACTCCTAGTACAATGTATATTTATATTTAAAACTGTAGTTTTATTTTAGCTTATAACCTAATCCCCTTACTGTCTCAATTAAGTTTGGATACTTTTCATCATCACCTAATTTCTTTCTCAGCTTTCTAATATGTACATCCAAGGTTCTAGTCTCTTCTATTAACTCATAACCCCAAACCTGTCTAAAAAGCTCCTGCCTTTGCACAATATTTCCTCTATTATGAGCTAGCACTTCTAGTAATTTAAACTCCATGTAGGATAAATTTACTTTTTCATCAGCCACAAACACTTCGCCCGTTTCATAGTCAATTCTAAGACTATCATTTTTAGTGCAAATATTTAAAGATGTATTACTTCCTTTAGCATCTATTCTTCGAAATATAGCTTTAATTCTTGCAATTACTTCACGTACGCTAAAGGGTTTAGACATATAATCATCTGCCCCAAGTTCTAAGCCTACTACTTTATCAATTTCATCACCCCTAGCAGTAATCATTATAATTACTGTATTAAAAAGTTTAGGGTGATTCCTAACTTTTTTGCAAATTTCAAGGCCATCTAAGCCTGGCAACATTAAATCAAGCAAAATAACATCTGGCATAGCCTCCTCACAAATACCTATAACTTCATTACCCTTATCACAAGTTATAACTTCAAACCCGTTACTCTCTAGATTTACTTGTAGTAATTCTAGAATATATTTCTCATCATCTACAATTAAAACTTTTTTATCCATTCTTTAACCCCTAACTACATAATTTTTAAACTTTAAACATAAGGAACCAAATTTATTGCCAGTATTACACATGCTCCTTGTCCCTAATATTTTCTAAGATATATCTCTTACCTTAGAAACTTACAATCATACAACTAATTTTATATTTACTAAATTATAAGGTTTACAATTTAGTTGGCTAATACTCCCAATAGAATTGAAAAATTACTATTTGTTTGATTTTTGAACTATTTTACAATAATAAAGTATAAATTAAAAATTTTTACATCAATTTTATTATAAAGTCTAATGATAAAAAATTAAAGGGGAAAACCTATATTTCCCCTTTAATAATTATTCTAACCTTTTCAATTCTTTTCTCTTTCACTTCTTCAACTTTAAAAATTATACCGCCGTATTCAACTGTTTCATTAACTTCGCTAGGAATATTATCAATCAAATCTACTACAAATCCACCGATAGTATCTGAGTGTTCTGACTGTAAGTTGATGCTGAAATAATCATTAACCTCATTTATGGATAATAATCCATTTACAATATAGGTATCAGTATCAATTTTTTTTATGTAGGGTTCAGCATCATCATACTCATCAAATATATTCCCCATAACTTCTTCTATTAAATCCTCAATAGTAACAATACCAGCAAAGCCACCATATTCATCAATTAAAATTGCCATATGGTTATTAGACTTCTGTAGCTGTTTAAAAAGATTATCTATATTTTTTGTAACTGGAACAAAATATGGAGTTCTAAGTATGCTTCTTATATCAACCTTATCAAAACCATGTATACTTGCTTCAATAATAAAGTCTTTCATATATAAAATTCCAATAATATTATCTACATCTTCCTCGTATACTGGAATTCTAGAATACTTTTCTTCAAGTAGTTCCTCTAAAATTTTTTCAGAAGGTGAATTTATATCTATTAAAAACACCTCTGTTCTAGGTGTCATTATTTCTTCAGCAATGGTATTGTCAAATTCAAAAATACTTTCTATCATTTCTTTTTCTGTCTCATTTATTACCCCATGTTCTTGACCCACTTCAATTAATGAACGTATTTCTTCCTTCGAAACTTTCTCTTCCAGATTCTCAATTTGAATACCTGATATTCTAACTAATAAATTAGTTGAGTTAGACAACAATTTAACAAAAGGAATAGTGATTTTTGAAATATAAACTATTGGCTTAACTGCAAACATTGCAATTGCCTCTGACTTTTGTAGAGCTATTCTTTTAGGGTATAACTCTCCAAATACAAGAGTAAAATATGAGAGTATAATGGTTATAATTATTATTGAAATCTTACTACTATATGGTATATTATATTTACTTAAATAGCTTGAAAATCTAGTTGATAATCCGGTGGCGGCTGAAGCACTGGCAAAAAATCCTGCTAGAGTTATTCCAACTTGAATTGTAGCTAAAAATCTACTCGGTTCTTCCATAAGTTTTTCTAGTAAAATTGCCTTATCATTACCCTCATCAGAAAGAATTTTAAGCCTATTTTTATTCAGTGATACTATGGCCATTTCTGCAGATGCAAAGAAAGCATTTATAATAGTAAGAATACCTATTAATATCATTTGAAATACAATACTGTTGTTAGAACTTGAGTTCATTACCTGTCCCCCTTGCAACTGATTATGTGAAATTTAATTAAATCAATTTAAGTATTTTAGTTTTTTCAAAGTTTCTCCATATTAATATTTTATAATTATCATATTATTATTTTGCACAAATTAAAAATTATAAGTCCTTATATACTTAAATTCTCTGAAAATTTTTAAGTTTATTGATATATTTTCATATTGTATCGTTTTTTTGTTGAAGTGGTAGTAAAAATACTATTTAAATTTAAAATGTTTATGCTAAAGATAAAGGATAGCATCTTGTAGTGCTATCCTTGTTTTGATTTTGTTAGTGTTAAAAACTTATTTAATTTATGCTAACCCTGATATATTCTTATAAGCTATATATTTATAACTGTCCATATTAATTTCTTCTATTTTTTCCCTAATTAAATCTACTAATGGACCATATTCTTCAAAGAATACAACAACTATATCTCCTGGCTCGCTATTCTCTATAGCCAATCTTAAAGCATCTTTTTCATTTAATATAATATTAAGAGCCTCTTTCTTATAGCCAGTTGATATTACCCCTTGTCGAAGAATTTCAGCTACTTCTCCTTCTTTTCGTCCTCTTTTATCTAAGTCCTCCTTAATGTAAATATAATCAAAGTATTGAGAAGAAATCTTTCCCAAATCTTCAATATTTCTATTTAATCTGTCTCCTGGCACTCCAATAACGCCAATTAATCTATTTTTCTTAATATTTCTTAATCCTTCCATAACAGCTTTATAGCCTTCAACATTATGCCCATAATCTAGTACTACTGTTATTTCCCCTACTTTGTATACATTAAATCTTCCTGGATTAAGTTCTTCATTACAATAGAAAGTAGCTAAACCATTTTTAATTACTTCATAATCTACACCTAATCCTACTAATGCACCACAAGCCGCCATAGCATTTTCTACATTATATTGAAGATTACCATCAAAGGTTATTCCTATATCCTTTATACTCATAAGATTAATCTTACTTTCTTCATGTTCAATACATAGACATCCATCTTCTACATATACTCCATATCCACCTTTTTGTATGTTATTTTGAAGATATGGGTTTTCTTTATCCTTAGAGAAAAAGATAATGTGGCTTTTCATTTTGTCTATGATAGTTAAGCTCATTTCATCATCAGCATTTAAAATTACATAACCATCAGGTTTTACAGCTTCTCCAACTAGAGATTTTACATGTGCTAAGTTCTCTAGGGTGTCAATTCCATCTATCCCAAGATGATCATCTGTTATATTGGTGATTACACTAACATCTGCTAGGTCATAGGCAAGACCTGAGCGAACAAGCCCACCTCTTGCGGTTTCTAGCACCGCTGCATCTATTTCCCTATTGAACAATATAGTTTTTGCACTTTGTGGTCCTGTTGTATCACCTTTTCTTATGCATTTGTTATTGATATAAATGCCACCTGTTGTGGTCATCCCTACCTTACGTCCCCAAAGTTGCATTACATGACTTATTAATCTTGTAGTAGTAGTTTTACCATTAGTACCAGTAATTGATACAATAGGAAAAGTTTCTGTGCTATCCTTAAATAACATATCTACTATCTTTTCTGCTACATTTCTACTCTTACCCATAGAAGGATAGTGATGCATTCTTATTCCTGGTGCAGCATTAATTTCTACAATTACCCCTTCATCACCTAAAGGTTTACTAATATCTTTACAGATTATATCAATTCCACAGATATCTAATCCAATTGCCGAAGCTGCCCTTTGACAGATTTCTACGTTTTCTCTACAAATTATATCTGTGCAATCAAGAGCCATACCACCAGTTGATAAGTTTGCATTCTCTCTTAGAGTTGTTTCTTCATCTTTCTCTAAAATTGTGTTTAAGTTATATCCCTTTTTCCCAATATGCTGAAGCATTTTATCATCTATTTTAATTTTTGTAAGTGGTTTTTCGTGGCCTTCCCCTCTAAGAATATCTTTATTTAGTTCTTCAATTAGCTGTTTTATTGTGTTCTTACCATCTCCAATTATAAATGGTGGAGTTCTTTTAGAAACTGCAACCACCTGACCATCCACTACACAAACTCTATAGTCATCTCCTTGAACATATTTTTCCATAATTATATCTTTATACTCTTTAGAAAGTATCTTATAGCATTTAAGTAATTCTTTCTCATCTTTAATGTTTGCATAAACTCCTTTGCCTTGGTTGCCAAACTGTGGCTTAAGCACTAAAGGAAACTCTATACACATTGCTTCTTCTAATAAATCCATAACACTGTTAATTTTTGTTCCTTGTGCAACTGGTAAACACTGAACTTCAAGTATTTGTTTTGTTAGATATTTATCGCATGCCGCATCCACAGCTATAGTACCTGTATTTTCACCAATGGTGGCTTCTATTCTTTTTCCAAACTTTCCATATCCTAATTGGAAAATACTCCCATTTCCAATTTTTAATACTGGTATACCTCTTTTTTTAGCTTCCTCACAAATAGCAAGGGTACTTGGTCCAATTTGCTCTTTTAATAAAGTTTTTTTAATTTCCTCTACTCTTTCATTTAAATTAACCTCAGATCCTTTTATAAGAGAATTAACAAATTCTACTATGGTTTTTCCTATATGCAAAGCAGTATTTGGGTATATATATTCAAATATAATATAATAATTATCTCCTTGAATTTCTCTTGCCTTTCCATACTTTGCATCTAATCCTAACCTGTTTTGAATAGCTATTATACAATGTTCACAAATATGTGCTAAGTATGTTCCTTCTTTTAACCTTTTGACAAAGCCACCCTCCTCATCGATTCCACAACGATGAGTCTTTAACTCTGGAATGGCATTAACAAGACTTTCATTAAAACCCGGAATGGACTTGCTAGGTATTTCACAATATCCTTCTAAATCTAAATCCATTCTAATACACCTTTTATGGGAATAAATGTTTCTTCCCTCAAAAGTGTTAAAACTATTTATTTTCATTTTTTTCCTCCTTGTTTTCAAATGGCTGTCTTTTTGTTAAATCAAACCGATCATTACTCTTTAATACATGCATCTTCACATTAAACATTGATAATATTTCTTCTGGATTCTGCTCCGATACGTTTGTAAATGAAATATCACTTGCATCAATTACATAGACTGCGCCTGAACCAAGAACCTTAAAATACCCTTTCTCAGAAACTTCTATAGCTGTATCTTCATCAATACCAATACCAAGACATTCAGGATTTTCAGCAATAGCACCTAATAATCTTCCCACTCTACCACGTTGAGCGAAGTGTTGATCTATGATAACATCCTTGATTAACCCTAACCCAGGAGCCATCTTAATGGTACATTTTTTAGGGGAATCATCATTGGCGCCGCTGATAATCATAGTATCACTCATAACTGAAGCACCTGCAGAAGTTCCAACAAATATACACCCTTCCTCATTTATATCCTTGATTACTTTATAAAGTGGTGTGCCTCCTAAAAGACTTGTAATTTTCAATTGGTCTCCACCAGTAAAAAAAACTATTGATGCTGCTTTAAGCATATTTACATTTTTTTCTTCAAATGCATGGGTTCTGTCTTGTATATCTAAAATACTTATATTTTTCACACCTAAATTTTTAAATATTTTTGTATATTCCTTACCTACTTCCTCTGGAAGCTCTGTTGCCACTGTAGCAATTACTAGTTTTTCATTTTCTCTGTCTAATTTGCTACATACCTCCTTTAATATCTCCTTTTCACCCTTTTTATCCTCTGCCCCTCCAATGATAATTAAATTACCCTCCAGCTTTGGTTCCAAATAAATCACCTCATCTTTTTTTTACGCATTCTATATTTTTTCCAGTAAAAAAAACTATTATACATGTTTTATATAGTTCTTTTAAAATGATAAAATATGCATGATTTTTTTGTAATTAGTATTGCTGAAAGTTTTTTACTTGTTTTCATACAATTAAAATATAATTATAGGATTAAATTTTGTTTTTGTTGTATTATAATAATTATATTTGATATTATTTTTGCCCAAATATATATAATATTATTTAAAACTCTTTCACAAACTTTATTTAAGTTATTAAATCCTTATAATATAATTAATACGAGATTGAAAAATTTGCTAGGAGGAAGTATTATGCTAAACTTTAAACCACTGACATTAGAGGATAAGGCTATATTTGACAAATACCTAAAACCTTATACATTTAAAACTTGCGAATATTCTTTTACCAGCTTGTTTATGTGGAGAAAAGCACTAGATATTCAATTTGCTATTTATAAAGATATGTTAATTATAAAGAAACTAGATTTTCAAGGCAGTTATCATCTAATGGAACCTATAGGCTATACTAGAGAAAATTTAAAAGAAGTAGTAAGTGACCTTATGAACTATAAAACTACCGAAGGGCTTGATTACCTTTTTAAAGATGCGGAAGAGCCCTTTATTCAGGACCTTAGAGAAGTCTTCGGAGATGAACTAATCATAGAGGAAGATAGGGATAATTTTGATTACATATATAGCAGTGAAAAACTCATTTCCCTTTCGGGGAAAAAGCTTCACAGCAAAAAAAATCATTATAACAACTTTATAAAAAATAATACATATAGAGTTGAACCCATTACAGATGAATTGATATGCGATTGTATAAAAGCTGCTAGAGAATGGTGTAGAAAAAATGACTGTAAGGGATATCTTTTATATGAGCTAAGAGCTATTGAAGAAATGCTAAAAAGCAATCATTATTTAGATTTTAAAGGCATGATAATTTATGTTAATGATAAAATCTCAGCTTTTACAATTGGTGAACAGGTCAATGATGAAATGGCAATTATTCACGTAGAAAAAGCTGATTCAACCATTAATGGACTTTATGCTTTTATCAACAAAACCTTTGTAGAAAACTATTTTAGCCATGTACCGTTTATAAACAGGGAACAAGATTTAGGTATTGAAGGATTAAGAAAGGCTAAGCTTACCTATCAACCAATAAGGCTTGAACCAAAATACTTAGTAAAATTTTAAAATAAAGCATTTAAAGCCCTCTATAAAATTTATAGAGGGCTAGAATTATTATATTAGTTATATTATTGATTTATTAACACCAAAACTCACAACAACAATCACAGCAATCACAACAATTATTGAAACATCCGCCACCAAAGCCACAACCTCTTCCAAATCCTAAATTAGACCCACATCCACAGAATAACAAAGGTAGTAAGAATAAAAATCCTAAGCCACCTAGACCTGTATTTTGATTGCAATTACATGGTGGGCAACAGTTATTATGATTATTTGGGTAATAATTTCCCTGTGTATAACTATTTGTTAATGCAGTATTAACATTTTCATTTTTGCTTAATTTAATTAATAATTTTCTTACTTCTGGATCACTCATTAGAGCATTTAATAACTCTTGATTTTCCATACACTTCAAACTCCCTTTATATATATTATTAAGGAATTATCAATGTGTTAATTTTAAGCTAGTATTGATAATTTCTTAAGTATATGAAACAGGTATTAAGGCTTATTAAGCAGTAATATTTTTATTTCCTCAAGACTTTTACAATTATAAAAAACTTTTAACTTGAAAGCCTTTATAATGTTAATTCTGCATTAGTCCTCTAGAGGAAAGTACCAGATGGAATACTAGTTGGTTACCTTGTTTTCTCTAGAAGTCTTACTATATATTATGAAGTAATATGGATTTTGTTAACTAAATTTAAATTTCCCTGTTACTCTAAGTAATTAATTAAATTTTTTCTATTTTTTTGTTTTTCTTTTATATTATTTAATTGTGCAGTTGACATGTGATCCCCATTATAACTTATATACTTTTCAGTTTTTTCATAATTTGCTTTTGCATTTTCTAATTCGTTGTTTCCTGAATTGTTTCCATAAGCTATTTTATTTTCTAAATTTTCTATTTGCTCAGATCTTTCCTTTTGAATTTCATGAGCATGATGAATTTGATTTTTAGATGCTATATCTGAATGTTGTTCCAAATGTCTTTCAGTTCTTACATAGCTATCCATGAGATTTTCTAATTCACCTACTCTATTTTTCATTTCTTCCATGTTGTTTTTATTCATAATAAATACCTCCTCTTTTGTTTATACTAAGACATGAAAATACTACAATAATTATCCCAGATTACTGTAGTATTTTATGCAGAAAATTAGGTTAAATACTATTAAACCATAACCTTTAAATGAGAATTTCTACTTTCATGGAACAAAGTTCAATTCTTTTAAAAGGATGTCAATAACTTTGACATCCTCTACTTAAAAAAACTTAAAAATTCTCTTTCTTAATTTTTAACTTCTTTGTTCAAAGCTTCTGTTAAAACATCTTTTCCAGTGAGCTTTTCAGTTAAAACTAAAGACATCATATTCTCAAACACATTGGGAATATTTCCATTCCCTGATCCCATAACAATAGTTGGCACTAATGGAATCTTTCCATCTTTTATAGCTTCCGTAAAAGAGCCCATGACTTCCTTCATTACATAGTATTGAGGATTTCCATAAGCCTGAATTTGCGCCATATAAGCATCACCCTTAGCTTTACCAACTTCTCTTTCACGGAAAGCTTCTGACTCTCCAATAGCTTTAATTCTTGTAGCTTCAGCTGTACCAGTTTTCTCTACTTCATATGCCCTTGCTACAGCCTCTTTCTGTATTTTTTCTGCATTGGCATTAGCAAGATTTATCATACTTTCAGATTGAGCTTCCGCATCTTTAATAGTTTGATATTTCTTACCATCGGATTCTTGTTGTGTTTTATATTTATTTGCTTCTGCTAACTTTTGAATCTTTAATGCCTCTTGAGTTGCTAGTTGAAGTTCCGCTTTACCTTTATTTTCCTGAATCTGAATATTAATGTTTGATTCAGTTAAATCCTGTTGCTTAGCTGCAATAGCTCTAGCTTCATTTAATTCTTTTTCTTTTTCTGAAGATTTTTGTTGAGCATTAAAGGTTTCTATTTGCTCTCTTGCCACTTGTCTATCTCTAAGTTGAGCTAAAATTGTCTCTATTCGATTATCTGCCTTTGAAGGAGCTGGAGTACCTATTAAAACCTCTTCAAGCTCTAAATCATAATGTGTAAATTTTTCCTTCATCTCATTAGAAGCTCTTTTTTGTATTTCATTCCTATTTTGAATGAGTTCTATTAGAGTCATAGTTTGACCTACATTCTTAAAATATCCAGCTATCATTGGGTCTATGGACTGCTCTATAAGCATTTTTACATCCCCAAATCTTTGTATAACACTAGAAGCTTTCTTATAATCTATATGGAAAACTACGGTTAAAGGAAGAGAAGGCTCAAAAGCATCCTTTGTTATTAAAGATACTTCTTTTAGATTCTCATCTAACTTATGCCCACCAATCTGACCACTTATCCATTTTAAAATAACATTGGTAGTTGGAAGCTTAACTATTTTAGCAGCATAAGTATTTAATGCATATTTTCCTGGTGGCAAAGCATGTTGCCAAATACCTCTACAACCTTCTGCTACCAGTTCACCATGCTTATACTCTTCTCCAGAAACATCAATTCCTCGCTCTCCATGGTAAGAGTTAATTACTCCCACCTCTCCGATATTAATAATTGTTTTAGGAATGAATTCTATAGTAGCAAACAATCTATTAATAAAGTAAGTTCCATCAACTAAAGAAGAATATTGTTTTCCTCTGAATCCACCAGCTCTTAGAAATTTTTCAATATCTTGAAAATTATTATGATAAGTATCCTCTTCATTTGGATTAGCTCCTACTGAAGGTGCAATAATAGCACCCTCTGGTAAAGTTTTACCATCATGAACTGTTACTACTCCAATAGTATCTTCTGCATCACTAATTACTACTGGCTGAAAACCACCTCTACCTTTTAACATTCTTGTCATCTCATCTATTGCCATAGCTTCGGCCTTATCCCTCATTGGAAGATAATAGGTCTTATCCTCTGTTATAATTATAAATTGTGCTAAATTAAAAGCATAGGTACCCTCACGAAGTATTCCTCTTTGTGGTCCTTTTTGCCCTCCATTTAGCAAAAAACCCTTAACATCCTGAAAGTTATTGCCTTCCTTTACAATCCTACCTAAGGTTTGAATTGGATCCATAGGCTGCCCATCTCTTGCAAAAACATATCCTATCTTTCCTTGTGGAATTGTTATAAGTGGTTCTACACAAACCCTATACATTAAAGGAGTTCTTAAGTGGAACCCACCTCTTAATACATTGGGTTGAAATCCTGATTCTCCGTTAAGTGCAATAATCCCCCCATCTTTTATTGACCCTTTAAAGCTCCACCATTTTTCTACAATACCCACACAGTCACTAGGAATTATTCTAATTCCTATTACCTTGAGTAGAATAAAAAAAAGTATTAATGCACCAACTACTAGATAAACAATTGGTGGAATCATTTTTAAATATTCCATAAGTTTTACTCCCCTCATAATTAATTAATATGTACAAAAAAATACTTAAAACTTTAACCACAATATGAAAATAGAAAACTAGGGATAAATGTAAATATATTAATATATATGTCTTCCTTTTAGATATAGAATAAAAGCATAAAAAAAAAAGAGCGCTATGCTCTTTTTATTTAACTATTATTTTATCAGCAGGTTTTTTTAAAAACTCATATAAGGTTTTACCGCGCAGTACCATTGAAAGAATACCCTTTATAGTTAACACTGTAAGGGGTCCTAATATAAGTCCTCCTGGTCCTATTAATTTAAATCCTACATAAATTCCCATTAAGGTAACTAGTGGATGAACTCCAATTTGACTGCTTATAATTCTTGGTTCAATGACTTGTCTTACAATCAAAATAACCAACCACATTAAAACCAATCCTACTGCTAAAAATATTTTTCCTACTAATAAGTTATATATAGCCCAAGGAATAATAACTATTCCAGTGCCTAATACAGGTAGTAAATCAATGATACTAATTAATATGGCTATTATTAATGCATATTTCACCTTTAATATTGATAACCCTAAAAATAACTCACTAAAGGTAATTATAAGTATTATTATGTAGGCCTTAATTAGTTTCAATATGGACACAATAGAATCGTTCTTCATAATCCTTATGTTGTTGTGCCATTCTTTGGGCACTTGAGACTTCAAGTAGCCTATAATTATGTATTTTCCACTAGCAATAAAATATGTGGAAATTATAGTAGTAAGAGTAAATAAAAGAATTTCTGGGAAAGAAAAAGCAGTATAAAAAGCTCCTTTAACTATTTTATTTATAATGTTCATAAAATAACTTACTAAGTTAATAGCCATGCTTTCTATATGACTTGTAAATTCCTTAGGCATTTCAAAGTTAAGTATCTTTATTTGACCACTAGAGAGTTTTTGAATATTATCATATAATTCACCTATAAAACCAGGCATAAAATTTATTATTTCTTTTAACTGCTCAATTAAACCTGCAATTATTAACAAGATGATAATTCCAATTATGCTTATTATAAAAATCAAGCTTATTAGTGCTCCAATCTTTCTTGGTATTTTCATCTTATTCGATAAAAGTTTAATTACTGGCTCCATTAGTTGGGCTATTAAAAATGCTATAATAAAAGGCAAAAAGTATTTTATAGATTTATAAATTAATACAAGACCTATAATTATGCCTATTGCAACTAAGGATATTTTTAAAAACTTTTTCCTATCAATGTTATATATTTTTTCCAAAACTATAACTTCACCTCCAACGATTTCTATGTTTAATAAAATTATACATAATTCTACTCTATATTACACTAAAAATTCAAATTTAAATATAGCTTAATAATATAATTATGGTCATAAGCTTATTATTAAATTCGCCTTTTAACATTTTTTTACATCTGAATCCCATTTAGTTGCATGAATATTAAAAAAGGCAAATGCTAAGCATCTGCCTTTTGTATTATTCACCTAAGAACATTTTCATGTCATCTTCTACTGTTGTTATTCCACCTATACCAAAGCTTTCAACTAAAACTTTAGCTACATTTGGTGATAGGAATGCTGGTAAAGTTGGGCCAAGGTGAATATTTTTTACTCCTAAGTATAATAGGGAAAGTAATACTATTACAGCCTTTTGCTCATACCATGCAATGTTATAAGATATTGGTAATTCATTAACATCTTCTAGTTCAAATACTTCTTTTAATTTTAATGCTATTAAAACTAATGAGTAAGAATCATTACATTGTCCTGCATCAAGTACTCTTGGGATTCCACCAATATCACCTAAGTTTAGTTTGTTATATTTATATTTAGCGCATCCTGCTGTTAAAATTACTGTATCTTTTGGAAGTGCATTTGCAAAGTCTGTGTAGTAGTTCCTGCTCTTAGCTCTTCCATCACAACCAGCCATTACAAAGAATCTTCTTATTGCTCCACTCTTAACTGCATCTACAACTTTATCCGCTAATGCAAATACTTGGTTATGAGCAAATCCTCCAATGATTTCTCCTGTTTCGATTTCTACTGGAGCAGCACATTTTTTAGCATGTTCAATGATAACTGAGAAGTCTTTTTCACCCTTTTCATTTGCATCAATGTGAGTTAATCCCTCAAAACCAGTTACACTTGTAGTATAAACTCTTTCTTTGTATGAAGCTTTAGGTGGTACTAAACAGTTTGTTGTCATTAATATTGGTCCATTGAATTTTTCAAATTCTTCAGTTTGTTTCCACCATGCGTTTCCATAGTTTCCTGCAAAGTGTGAGTATTTTTTGAATGCTGGATAGTAGTGAGCTGGAAGCATTTCACTGTGTGTGTAAACATCTATTCCAGTTCCTTCTGTTTGCTCTAATAATTGCTCAAGATCTCTTAAGTCGTGTCCGCTAATTAAGATACCAGGATTTTTTCTAACCCCAATATTAACTTTTGTTATTTCTGGGTGCCCATAAACTTCTGTATTAGCTTTATCAAGTAAAGCCATACCATCTACCCCATATTTTCCTGCCTCTAAGGTTAGAGCTATATAATCATTAACTGTTAATGTGTCATCTAAGGTAGCTGCTAAAGCTTTATGCATAAATCCATGTACTTCATCGTTGTCATAACCTAAATGCATTGCTTGTTTTAAATATGCAGATACTCCTTTTAATCCATAAGTTATAAGTTCTCTTAAAGATCTTATATCTTCATTTTCAGTAGCTAAAACTCCTACAGTCTCTGCTTTTGCATTGAAATCTTCTACATTGTTTGCAAACCAGATAGCTGCATCTGGAAGACTACTTTCTTCTTCTCTTTTAAATCCTACAAAAGAAAGCATTTTCTTTAACCAGTTTTCATTAGCATTTGAAACACCTAAGTTTGCACCTGATTTAATTACTTGTTGCTTTAATTCTTCTCTTAATTGTAATCCTCTTCTAACTCTCTGAATGAACACATTTCTATCAAAGTTAGCATTAGTAATTGTAGCAAATAATCCTTCAGTGATAAATTTATCTACTTCTTTATTAATCACACCAACTTCTCTTCCTTTAACACTATAAACTGATATACCTTTTAGTATATATATTAATAAGTCTTGTGCTTTTGCTAAATCTTCTGTTTTACCGCACACACCTTTCACTGTACATCCTTTGCAGCCTGCTGCTTCTTGACATTGATAACAAAACATACTCATTATTCATTCCTCCATACATATTTATTTCTGATTAATTTTTTTATAAATTATTCTTTTATATGTTAAATTTTCTAGGTTTGCTTGTTTATTGCATTTCCTTGCTACAAGATAAATTATACTAGGATACTCTACATTAATCGGTAACCTAAGTTACAGAATAAAATATTTTTAAATTTATTTTTTTATTGAGTTAATCTATATTTTTAACAGTAGTCATACTTATCCTTATAAGAATGACTACTACTGTCCACTAACTAATTATTTAAAAACTTCTTGAAAAAATAAAACCATCCTGTTGTTTCATATGGTTCAGAGTTAATTCTCAGAGAACATATCATATGTTAACAGAATGGTTTTATTGATTTTATTCATTAAAGGTTTGTCTAACCTTTAACATCATACTTCTTATAGGCAAATCATAAGGACATTTCTTTTCACAAGCCCCGCACTGTATACAATCCTTTGCTCTAAAAGTCATTGAAGAATATCTTTCTTCTGCCCATTGAGCTAAATTATACCTTTCCTTATAAGCACTAAATACAAACATAGTTGGAATATCTATTTTCTGAGGGCAAGGTGCACAATAACCGCACCTCCTACAAAAGGTTTCTCCTAACTCTCCAGCAATTTCCCGTGCCTTTTCCATATCTATATGTGAGAACGTCTCTTTTTTCATGACTGACTCTGCATTTATTATAACTTCGTCAATAGTTGCCATACCTGGGATAGCAGTAGTAACATTTTCATTTTTAAGTATATATCTAAGAGCTAAATCACCATTTTCTAGTGCGCCTCCAGCCATAGGTTTCATTGCTATAACTCCAATATTTAGTTCCTTCGCTCTTTTAAATAGTTCTTCACCTTGATTTTCAACAATATTATAAGGATACATTATGGTTTCAAACTTATCCATTTCAATAGCTACTTTAAGTAAATCCAAACTATGAGAAGTAATACCAATATGTTTAATCTTCCCTGAAACCTTAGCCTCAAGAAGAGCAGCATAGGCTCCATCTTCTCTAAATACTCTTTCTAATTCTTCTACAGTTCTTATATTATGGAGCTGATATAAATCTATATAATCAGTTTTAAAGTTTTTCAAACTTATTTCTATATCTCTCGCCATGGCCTCTTTATCTCTCACCATACTTTTAGTAGCCAAAATCCACTTTTGTCTTCTTCCCACTATGGCCTCTCCTATATATTCTTCAGATATGGAGTATCCCCTTGCACTATCTATAAAATTTATCCCTAATTCTTCTGCCTTCAAAAGCACCTTTTTAGTTTCTTCTACATTAATTCTTTGGACGGGTATACCTCCAAATCCTACAACTGATACCTTTAAGTCTGTCTTACCTAAGTTTTTATACTTCAAAAGACCCACCCCTTTCTGAAAAAATTATAACACATTTTCCCTACTATTAAGGGGATTTTGTTAACATTTATCCAAGTTATTCTTAATCCCTATAACTTTCCATACTTAATACCCTATAAAGTTTTAAGGTTATATATCTATATAAAATATTAATTTTTTATGTATACATAAATATCACTTTTACTTCATAAATAAATAGGTTATAGCTTGTTCGCAATTTGTAGAATCTTAAGATTATTTCATCAAAAGTTTACTTTTATACGGTTGTAATCGTTTTATTATAAGTTATAATAGTATTGTATGAATAATTTATTACTTAAAAGTAAAGAGGTGCTGTTATGGATAAAACTACAAATATTGAATGGGGTAAATTAGGGTTTAATTACATTAAGACAGATCTTAGATATGTATCCATATGGAAAGATGGAAGTTGGGATGATGGAAAGCTAGTTGAAGATAACAATATAACTATTAGTGAAGGCTCAACAGCCCTTCATTATGGACAACAATGCTTTGAAGGTTTAAAAGCTTACCGTACTGCTGATGGTAAAATACAACTTTTCAGACCAGATGAAAATGCTAAAAGAATGAACAATAGCTGTAAGCGTCTTCTAATGCCTGAGCTTCCAATTGAAAAATTCGTTGATGCATGCATTCAAGTTGTTAAAGCTAATGAGGCATATGTTCCACCATATGGAACCGGTGCAACTTTATATCTTAGACCTTACGTTATCGGTATTGGGGACAACCTAGGAGTTAAACCAGCTCCTGAGTTTCTATTTGGTGTGTTCTGTTCTCCAGTAGGACCATACTTCAAAGGCGGACTTGCTCCTGTAAACTTCATGATTTCAGATTACGATAGAGCTGCACCTTATGGAACTGGAGCTGCAAAAGTAGGTGGAAACTATGCAGCAAGTCTTTTAGCTCACGAAATAGCTGTTAAAAAAGGATTTGCAGATTGTATATATCTTGATCCACTTACTCATACTAAAATTGAAGAAGTTGGAGCTGCCAACTTTTTTGGAATAACTAAGGATAATAAGTTTATTACACCTAAATCTAGTTCAATTCTTCCAAGTATAACTAAATATTCTCTAATGCACGTAGCAAAAGAATACTTAGGCCTTGAAGTAGAAGAAAGAGATGTATTAATAGATAACTTAAATGAGTTTAAAGAAGCTGGTGCTTGTGGAACAGCAGCAGTAATTACTCCAATTGGTGGAATAGAATACAAAGAACAACTTCACGTATTCCATAGTGAAACTGAAGTTGGACCAATAACAAGAAAACTATATGACACTTTATGTGGAATTCAAATTGGAGAAGTTGAGGCTCCAAAGGGATGGATTGTTGAAGTTAAATAGTTTACTCTCAGTGTTTAAACAATTAATTTAATAAAAAATAAGGTAGCACTTTTAAGTGTTACCTTATTTTTTATTGCGTTATTTTCATAACATATCTAATAACTTATAAATAAATTATTTATTATGGCCTCTAACAGTATAATTCCTTATTTCCTCTTTCACACTTTTTACTAAGTTAACAATATTTTCATAGGCATCTAAAGTTCCTTTTGTAACTATTGGCCTTCCAAACGCTACCCAATGAAGCCTTCTTGAAGAAAATCCACCTATTTTCATAAGATTATTTACAGTTGGGGATGTATCTGCAAGAAAAAGTTCTTTTCTATTTCCATGAATAATTTCATAAAGGTCAGTGATTGCGGGTATTACAAGTTGTGGTTTGTATTGCCTACTTAAAGTATATACCTGACTCCCAAATTCATCCTCACCAATATATAGTAAGTGTCCTTGATCCTTTTTTGTGATTTTGTCAAAGGTTGGCAAACTTAACAATTCTTCTTTAGTTGGAATTTTATCCATAGGTAATTTGTTTGTATGAATATTTGCTGCTGTACAAGAAGAATGTGCTCCCCCTACATCGTGATAGATAACTATCATGGTTATTCACTTCCTTATATCAACTTTTTCTACTAATATTGTGATACTTATAACTTGTAGTAAGAGTATTATTCTTATTTTACATTGAAATTATGCCCCTTTTCCTAAAGTCATAAATAAATCCCAAAGTCAAGACCACCCGTAAAA
>NZ_DGLI01000040.1:20439-31735 GCF_002387895.1 Clostridium sp. UBA4548 | reverse complement strand
CGATTCCTGCTCGAGCCACCATTGTGGCGCCATAGCCAAGTGGTAAGGCAGAGGCCTGCAAAGCCTTTATCCCCAGTTCAAATCTGGGTGGCGCCTCCACAAATACCCACATCTTAGGATGTGGGTATTTATTTTTTTTGTATAAAAATATAAACCTTTTACTTTACAATATATTATAAATTCGTATTTCTAAACCTATATAAAATTTTAAGAATAGTGTAACAAAAAATGAGAATTTTTATATAATAATTAATGTAATATTTCCAATAAGTTATTACTAATATTTAATTAATAAAAATTATAAGCAAAAAATAAGGTTTAAGAAAAAACAAACCTATTTGTATTTTAAAAATATTCTCACTTAAGAGTAAAGCTAATCTATATCAAGAGATATTACGATTACTGATACTATTCTAGTGTATTGTTCATTTATAGAGCTGTATAGAGTATAGTGGTGTTTAAAGGGGGTTAGTTGGGGTAGAAACTTGTGTGAAACCCTAGTATAATACAATAGTCATGATTAATTTAGTGATAGTTGTTTAGGAGGCTTAGCTATGGGTGCTATGTATAAGGAAATAATTTTTAGGAAAAGACTTCCGGTAATTATAGTGTTTTTCTTTGCAATGATAGTTTTAATATCGATTCTTAAAATAATAGAAGTTATGGATATAGTGCCTTTACATCTATCAAGAGAAGTAGATATAATTTGCTTATTTAGTTTATTGCTATTTGGAGGCTATGAAATTCAAAAGTGTAGAGTTCAATACAAGTATTCCATAATAGGAGATGAACTTATCATACACAAGCTTAAGGGTGAGGAACAAATACTAGTAGAAGACATTAAGATAGAGGATATCCAATATATAGGTTGTATAAGTAGGTCTTACAATAAAAAGAAAAATGTTAAGACTAAAAAGTATATATGTTCAATTTTAAATATAAATAAGTATTGTTGTATATATAGTGAAGGTAATAAGAATTACAAGATGTACTTTGAACCTAGTAGGGATCTTATTAATAAAGTTAAGAGCATAAAAGATAAACAGCACAGGTTCTGTCATAAGGCAGATAACTTTAATTTAGGGACTGGAAGCACTAATGTATGTAAGTTATAATAACTTATATTTTAATGCTACAGTATTACCATAAAAGAAAAAGATAGTCACNNGTGACTATCTTTTTCTTTTATAAAGCTTTGGAAGGTGTTTATGATACTGGAGCTAATCATAATAGCTTTATAACAGTTATTTATCTATAAACTTCTGAATTAATCAAATTAAGTTAATCTTAGGTTTTCTATATAAATAAATAATTATTCACTATTGATTATGAGTTTAAATATTTATTTAGTTCTGCTGTTATTTCCTCTACTAAGTCCTTTCTTTCTATGAAGTCAACGCCTGTGATAGCAAAGGCTTCTATAGCCTTATAAATTTGATTCTCTGCAAAACTTGATATAGTACAATTTTTAAATTCTTCAGAAGGGCAGGAAATACTAGAGTTCTCTACGATGGATATAGAAGGATAGATAGTGGGAGTGGTATGACTTACAGTACCAATTCCAAGGGGATAAATAACATTTTTAGCACTACCTATATCTATAATTCCTCGTTCTTTTAAGTTATTAGAAAATATTCTTGAAAGAGTCTTGTTTGTTATTAGCTCACTACATGGAAGTTCATATAGGCTTACATCATATTTAGTAGCTATCAACGGCTCAATGGCCTTAATATAATCTCTTATATTATTTTCAATAGATTCGCTTTGAGCAATTTTTCTTGATTTAACCTCAAACTTAGCACTAGCCCTTGAAGGGAGCTCATGAGTACTATTATCTGCTTCAATACAAAGATGGTCTATATAGCAGTCATCAAAGCTTTCTTTTACAATATCATTGATAAAATTCATAGTATAAAGACAAGCATCTAAAGCAGTTTTCTTAAACATATTAGAGTTATTGTTACCATTAAGCTCATAGGTGATTTTTAAAGGTATTGTTGCCATTGAAGTTCCACTTTCAGCATTGCTATTGTCTACGTGAGGAGCAAATATCACATCAATTTCATCAAATACCTTATCATGAGTCATTATAATCTCTGAACCGTTGGAATACTTACCAGGACAGCCAATAACAACTACACTTCCACCAAGTTTGTCTAGCACAGAAGATAACCCAATAGCTGCTCCTATAGAAATAGTAGCATTGGAATTGTTTCCGAAAGTATGACCAGTCTCATCACCACTACTGTACTTACATATATAACATATACAAGGATGTTCATTGCCTATTTTTGCATAAAAAGCAGTGGGAATGTTTTGGAAATTTTCAGTTACTGAGAAGTTATACTTTCGTAATAAGTTTGTAATATATTTAGAAGACTTATTTTCATTAAAGCAAGTTTCTGGGTTATTATATAAAAACTTGTTCAAATCTAACATTTCATCTTTTATATTAAACAAATAATTAATAACATTATTTTTCACTGAACTTTCTCCTCTCTATTTTAATGATAGTTATAGGTTCAATAGTTATGACATTATATTTTAATATAATTAGTATAACCAACATAAGATTTTGTATTTTATATAAAGCATTATTATTAAATTTATTTATATAAAATCATTGCTTGTTTGGCAATTCTAAGAAAAAGGACTAACTAGAAATAGATTTTAATCTATTTACTTAGTGTACCTTGTATCTTAAAAAAGTATAATGCAAAAATAACACTTTGACATATATAGCAATAATACATATTCAACAGCTTTCAATGTTACTTTAGGTAGAAAAATTAGGAAATGTAATAGGAAATATTTTTTTTGGACAAAATAAAAATTTCATAGTAACTGAATAAAATATAGAGTAGGGGGCGATAATTAAGACAAGTAAAATGAACAATATTTGAGGGGGATATTATGAAAATGGATTGTATTATATGTAGAAAGCCTCTAGAAGATGGTATAATTATTTATGGAAGAGGAATTTGTAAATGCTGTGAAGAAAGATTATTAAAAATGGATGTAAACACAGATTTCTATGAATTCTATAAAAACTGTATAAGAAAGAACATAGTTCAGCTTATACAAAGAGGAGTGAATGAGGAGTGCCAAAATTACCACTTATAGAGGAGCTGCTTAAATATATAAAGGAAGATAATTCTTATTTTGCAATGCCAGGCCATAAAATGGGAAAGGCATTTACCACAGTTCCAGAGGGTAAAGTAATTTTAGATAATTTATTAAAATTTGATGTAACAGAAGTTGAAGGATTAGATAATCTGCATAACCCACGAGGTGTTTTAAAAGAGGCACAAGAGCTTCTAAGTAATTACTATAAAAGTAAAAAGTCTTATTTTTTGATTAATGGAAGTACATCGGGAAACTTAGCTATGATTTTTTCTACCTTTGAGGAAGGCGATAAAATTATAGTAGAGAGAAATTGCCATAGGTCAATATACAATGGCATAATAATGAGAAAACTAACACCAATTTATATAAAAAGTAAAGTTAGTAGTATTTATGATGCTCCTTTCTCCATAGATAAGGAGCATTTATTTAATTTGATAAAAAGTAATAGGGATGCCAAGGGAATAGTTCTTACATATCCTAACTATTATGGCATATGTACAGATTTAAAAGCAGTTATAAATCAAGCAAAGAAGTATGGAATGAAAGTTCTTATAGATTCTGCCCATGGAGCTCACTTTGGAGCAATAAGGGAAATACCAGAAAACCCTATTGAATTAGGGGCTGATATGGTGGTACAAAGTGCACATAAAACATTGCCAAGCCTAACCCAAACGTCTTATTTACATGTAAGTAATAACGTAGACCTAGAAAGAGTAGATTTTTATGTGAGTAGTTTTTTAAGTACAAGCCCCTCTTATATGTTTATGGCATCTATGGATTTTGCTAGATTCTTTATGGAAAGCTATGGAGAGAAAGTTTATAGGAGCTTATTACAAATATGTGACAGGTATAGAGAGAAAATAGATGCTTTAGAGGGATTTCATATAATCAATGAAGCAGATGTTGAATATGAACATCAGTATGGATGTATTACTCCTTTAATAGATAAAACTAGATATATTATCAATGTTCCAAGAGGATATAGTGGACATAAGTTATTAGACTATTTAAGAGAAAATAGAGTTCAATGCGAAATGAGCGATAGTAGAAATGTAGTATTAATATTTTCTCCAGGTAATGATGAAGAAGATTTTATAAGATTATATTCAGCATTAAAAAGCTGTGATTTACAGACATTAAGAGAATCTTATATAATACCTATAGAGGCACAATTACCTAGCATGGTAATGCTACCCCATGAAGCCTTTTCTAAAGGGAAGTTTTCAATACCATTAGAAAAAGCTGAAGGTACTATTTGTGGAAAGGCTATTGTTCCTTATCCACCAGGAGTACCTTTAGTGATGCCGGGAGAAATTATAACCAGAGAAATAATTGAGGTAATGAAATACTATATGGACAATGAAGTAACCTTATTAGGTGTTGAAAATAATAATGTAGTAATAATTAAAGAATAAATTAGTTCATTCATATTTTTGTTAGAACTTTATAATCATATTTACGGAGGATAAGTAGATGAAGCAGGGATTATTAATAGCATTAGAGGGACCAGACGGCTGTGGAAAGTCAACTCAAATTCAGTTATTAGAGAATTACTTTAAAGAAAGGGGATTTAATGTAATAAGGACTAGAGAACCAGGTGGGACTGCTATTAGTGAAAAGATTAGAAATATAATTTTAGACAATAATAATAGCGAGATGAGTGATATGTGTGAGGCATTACTTTATGCAGCTTCTAGAGCACAACTTGCGGATGAAGTTATAAAGCCAGCTCTTAATGAGGGCAAGATGGTTATTTGTGATAGATTTGTATACTCCTCTATGGTTTATCAGGGAATTGGTAGAGAACTTGGAATGGAAACCATAAAGTCTATAAATGATGCAGCATTAAGAGGACTTGAAGCTGATTTAGTATTTATGATCACCATACCTTACGAACAGGGACTAGAGAGAAAAAGAAAACAAAGAGAACTTGATAGGTTAGAAAATGTAGGAGATAATTTTCATAAAAAAGTTTTTGAAGGATATTCGAAAATATGTGAAATCTATGATAAAATAATAGTAATAGATGGAAATAAAGCTGTAGAAGAAATACACAATGAAATTACTACACATATAGAACAAAGGATAGGAATATAAATAATAAAACTAATATAGGAGGGATTATTATGAAACTAGTTATTGCTATAGTTCAAGACGATGATGCGGGAGACTTAATTGACATTATAACTGAAAATGGATTTAGAGTGACAAAACTTGCAACTACAGGAGGCTTTTTAAAGGCAGGTAATACTACTTTAATGATTGGAGTAGAAAAAGAAAAAGTTGATGTAGTACTAAAGCATATAGAAGATGTATGCAAAGTAAGAAAGCAAGTAATATCTTCTCCATCTCCAGTAGCAGGTTCAACAGGAGTATATGTTCCATATCCTGTAGAGGTTAATATTGGAGGGGCAACTATATTCGTAGTTGATGTAGATAAGTTTCTAAGGGTATAATTAGAGCATCTGAAAATAAATAACAAGTGAAAGATGAGAAGGATATTTTCAGTTAGACAAGGGGAAACAGGGGCCTTAGATAGTAGAACTATCTAAGGGTTCTGTTGACGCAGTATAACACAAAGTAGACGATTATACTGATTTGTTTTTTTGGAGATGTCTAACTAGCTAAATAATGTACAATAACCTCATGGCTTATTGTACATTATTTAATATTTAGGAGGTAAATGTGAGCATTATAGGACATAGTGAAATATTAAATAGTTTTGTAAGAGCAATTAATAATAATAGAATATCTCATGCTCATATTCTTGTCGGTGATGATGGTATAGGTAAAAGCCCATTAGCTACAGCAATTGCGATAAAATTGATTGGAAAAGATGAAAATAGGGAATACATAGATATAGTACATTGGACGGTAGAAAAAAATAAGAGCTCTATAGGTGTTGGCGCAATAAGAGATCTTACTGAGGAAACAAATAAAAAGCCTTACGAGGGAGACAGGAAAGTAATTATAATTCATCAAGGGGATAAGATGACAACTCAAGCTCAAAATGCTTTGTTAAAAACTATAGAGGAACCCCCTAAAAATGTATTTATCTTTATACTTTGTGAAAACTTACAGAGTATATTAGATACAATTAAATCAAGATGTCAGATTCATAGATTAAATCCCCTAAGGGAAAGTGAAATAAGAGACTTTTTAAAAACCAAGTATTCGAGCTTAGATGAAGAACAAATTAAAATTCTTCAAGCTTTTAGTGATGGCATACCAGGAAAGGCAGAAATGCTTATCCATAATGAAGATTTTAATAACATAAGGCAAGGGATAATAGAGATATTTAAAAATATAAGTAATATATCCACAGAAGAATTATTAAAGTATGAAGATTACTTTAGTAAGTTTAATGACTCTTGGCAGGATGTAATTAATATAATTATTACAATTCTTAGAGATGCTATTATTTATAAAGAAATTGGGGATGAAAACTTAATTATTAACATAGATAAGTTACAAAATATTAAAGAGATAGCTAGCATGTTTTCATTAAGTAAATTAAATGATATTATTAGTATTGTAGACGATACAAGAAAAACACTAGAGAAGAATGTTAATTTATCATTGACCTTTACAGTAATGTTACTTAAAATACAGGAGGCTTAAAATGGTAACAGTTATAGGAGTAAGATTTAAAAAGGCAGGAAAGATATATTATTTTAATCCTAATGGATTAGAAATAAAAAAAGGCGACTTTGTTGTAGTTGAAACAGCAAGAGGAATAGAATTTGGAGAATGTGTTATCGGCATAAAAGAAATAAGCGAAGCTGATATAGTAGCTCCATTGAAAAATGTAGTAAGAAAAGCTGAGCCTGAAGACATAGAAAAAAATGCTGATAATAAAAAGAAGGAAGAAGAAGCTTTTCAGCTTTGTTTAGAAAAGATATTGAAGCATCAGCTTAATATGAAGCTTATAGATGTAGAATACACCTTTGATAATAATAAAGTGATTTTTTATTTTACAGCAGATGGAAGAGTAGATTTCAGGGAATTAGTTAAAGATTTAGCTGCTGTATTTAGAACTAGAATAGAGTTAAGACAAATTGGTGTAAGAGATGAAGCTAAGATGACAGGAGGCCTTGGACCTTGTGGAAGAACCTTATGTTGTTCTACGTTTTTAGGGGAGTTTGCACCTGTGTCCATTAAAATGGCCAAGGAACAAAACCTTTCTCTTAATCCTACTAAGATATCAGGGATATGTGGAAGACTTATGTGCTGCCTAAACTATGAGCAGGAGACTTATGAAGAAATAAGAAAGAGGCTTCCGAAAGTAGGATCAATTGTAGAAACACCTTATGGAACAGGAGAAGTTATTGCAAATAGTGTAGTTAAGGAATCTGTAAAGGTGAAAATTAAGATAAAGGATGGAGAAGATGAAATCATAGCTATCAAAATAAATGACGTAAAGTTAATTTCAGGAAGCTTTGAAGACATTATCAGTGATGTAGATATTAGGGAGCTTGAAGGTCAAGTTGAAGACCCAGATATGATAAAAGAATTATTCAAAGAAAATTAGGAGGAAAAGGATGAAAGCCGTACTTAAGGTTTGTGACATGATAACTTGTAAAGATGTAAGCAAAATTAGAAATGCTATATCTAATAATGAAGGAGTTCTTGCTTGTCAGATACGACCTGAGAATAAAGAAGTGGAAATTGTTTATGATACTTATTTTATTAATATAGATGATATAGTAGCTTCTATTGAAGATAAAGGATATACAGTTATATAACCTTAAACACCTTTTATAGGCGCTCTTAAAGAAATGAAGGTATATTTTGTGCTCATTATAAATTTAGACCTTGGGTATCTATAGATAAACTATATTATGGATTAAAATAAAGTTAAGTATTTTAACACTTAAAACAAAATATTTTAAATTTACAAGGGATTTATTTATATATAATTACAATTTCAGATTATACTACCTAAAATATAACCCCCCTATACTTTAATTTTAAAGCATAGGGGGGTTATATTATTTAACAACATTTTGGAAGCTTAAAACCTCACATCTTCTTTAAGTTGCATTTGCTTAGCATAGATAAGTTGCTATAATAGCAATTCAAATCTGTTTCCAAAGTTGCCCTACAAAATAAATTTGTTAATTATTTAATAGTTCTTTTATTAAGTTCATAGTTATAAATTACATCGCCAAGGTCAGTTAAGAAAGGCATTCCAATCTTTTCAGGGGTAAAGTGAGAATCTGCAAATATGCCATCTTCATTAGAATGAATCACTGCAGTTAGCAAAAACTCAACATTATTTTTAGTATCTACAATATAAGCATTATCAATTAAATAACCATAAGCAGTACCAATTTTATTATAGATCTCTATATTAGCTGGAATGGCTGTATCTTTTGAACCATACATGAAGTACTTATCATAATTATCAGGAAGAGAATAAGACGGATAAGTACATTCTTTAGGTAAGGTACTTAGGTATTTCTTTAAGTAATCTAAATCATCCTCCTTAAGATTAAATCTTTTACTTTCTGGAAGAGATGTTGGGAACATTACAGCCTTCATTAATTCTTGAAGGGTTTCAATGGAAGCGTAGTTAGATTCTGAAAAGTCATGAGGTCCATCAATAATAGCTCCATTCTCTTCATGTTTTGTTCCTTTTAAAGTATTTTCTTCTGGAATTAAACTTGTATACTTCTTAGAATTATAAGCTAAAGGTTGTTCATATATAACTTTGCCATTATCATCATAAAACACAAAAGGATTAGTATATCTATTTTCTTCAGTCATTGGAGCATCTGCAATACGTTGACGTATTAAGATATCCTTATAACCCTTTTTCCAAAGCGTTTCATTTAAGGTTTCTTGCCCAATAAATTCATAAAGTCTATTATAGGAGTCATTATCGCTAACTACAAGCAGTTTTTTTATATACTGGGCTATACTAGGGTTACCATTTTTAGCGGTAGGATCTGAATTTTGAAAGCTTTGACTTTGGCGACCGCTTTTAACTTCTAATGAAGTATATTTATTTAAACCTGATACGTTAAGGTTATTTAGCTTATCTAAAGCTACAAGAGCCGTAGCTAGTTTAATGCTACTGGCAGGGTAAAAATATTTGTTCTTATCTATATTAAAGCCATTCTGAGTAAACTTAACAGAACCATCCGTAGCTCTATCAATTTGGGTATATAAAATTTGCACATCATATTTATCTTTGTTTTTTAATATTTTCTCAAATTTCTCTGGATAAGCTTTTAAAATAGTTTCAACTAATTCATTGTTTGTTGAGGGGGGAGTGCTATTTTCAACGGATTCCTTACTCTCAACAGAAGGTTTAGGAACAGAAGACTTAGGACTAGAAGGTTTGAGTTTAGTCATTTTTACATATAAAAAACTTGTGCTTATAAAAGCTATAAGAAGAAATAGGGAAAGTAAAATCTTCAATTTAGCTTTTTTCTTTTTCTTAATATTCATTTAGAACTCCCTTCGAATTGTAACAAATTACAATAATTATAGAAAAATTTTAAATTTTATTCAATAGAGTTAATAATAAATTAATAACATTTAAATATTATTGACAAAAGTGGAAATAGGTACACAACAATTATGCGATTAAGATTTATTAATGATTTTTAAAAATAATGAAAGCCTTTTGTATTTTCTTTCATATAAGTTACTTTTAATTTGTTGAGTAATGTAGAAATACTGTTGCAACATATATATGAAGAAACCTTCTAAGAATTATAAGAAAAAATGTACTTTCTATTAAATTTTGATATCAGTGAATAAAATTTATTTAAATGACAAGAGTTATGGATGTAAAGAATATTCAGTAATTGAGGAGGGTATTAAAATGAAGAAAATTGCAGTTGAAAAAGGCTTAAATCCAGTAAAAAGCTATTTACATCAAGAGGGATATAATGTTAGGGAATTTGATTCTACAAAGAAAAATGCATCAAGTGTACTTAATAAGTTTGATGCAGTAATTGTAACAGGAGAAAATTCAAATTTTATGGGAATCCAAAATTCGGATTTTTCAGCTACTATTATAAATGCTGATGGGTTAACTCCAAGGGATATAAAAAGTCAGTTAGAAAGAAACAATTCAATGGAATAGAGAAGCTTAATTACTCTAGCCTATGATATATAAAAAAGGTAACTTCAATAGACTGTTATTTGCTAGGGAAGTTGCCTTTTAAAGATATGTAAAAGATATATATTAAAGTTTGAAAGTAAAGTAAGTACCATATAAGTCCTTTATAAAGCCTTTATGGAGCTAACATTAGATATGTATAAGTAAGAGCTGTATTTTAGTTTCCAATAAATAAAATAAATTATAAATAATTTACAATTTAGTGTATATTTTACTAAAAATTGTTAATTATTTAAGTATAACTTATAAAAATAAAGAGGTGTTAAGAATGAAATTTAAAAAACAAATAATAACAGCAATCACATGTGCCGTAGTACTTTTGGGTATTTTCTTAACAGTTAGCTATATTGGAAGAGATAACAATACTACTGCTAGCAAAGATGATGATAAGAAACAAGTTACTACAGAAGCTGAAAAGAAGGAAGATAAAGCTAAAGAAGGTGAAAAAACTACAGAAGATAAAAAACCTTCCAATGGAACACAAGACACAGATAATAATCAAAAAAATGTAGAAGATACAGAAGTAAGTAATGATGGACAACAAACTAAAAAAGATGAAGTAAAAACTGGTTCTTATATAGTGAAGAAAGATGATACTCTTTATAGTATAGCAAGAGCCTACATGCCAAATCATGATTTTAAAGAGGTTATAGCTACAATATTAAAAACAAATAAACTAGAAAATGATAATACTATAGTTGAAGGGCAAAAAATAATTATTCCTTATGAATTGGCTCTTGAAAGTAAGGCAACATCTTCTACTACAGTAGATAAGGCAAAAGAAGAAAACAAAGAAACAGCTCAAGCCGTTAAAACAGGTAAAAAGTATGAAATTAAATCTGGAGATAGCTTATTTAAAATTGCAAAAGAGCAACTTCCACAAATGGCTATGACAGAAGCAATTGAAAAAATAAAAGCTCATAATGGATTAACTAATGTTAATGCTATAAAAGCTGGAGATGTTATTTATATACCACAACAATAATTAAGGCATACAATTTATTAAAGTGTAAATATTATATTAAAAATATAACC
>NZ_DGLI01000040.1:0-20426 GCF_002387895.1 Clostridium sp. UBA4548 | reverse complement strand
GGTTATATTTTTAATATAATAACTTTACTATTCTCAGCATAGATAAAGTCCCCATCTAAGGTTAAAAGATAAGTTATACTATAATTTTCGCACACTGCAAGATGAGTAGCATCATTTATAGAAAGTAGATCCTTAGTCATAAGGTCCTTTGTTCTAAGCATACATGATTTGTTTATTTCTACATAATTAAACTTCAGAGTGTTTTCTAATTGATTATGCATGGTAACAGCAGTCTTATAGTATACCTTTAATAAGTTTCGTTTAAGGCTGTTTTTAGAAAGATTATCGAAATATTTTTTATAGGGTATTTCTCGAAGTTTATCTTGTCTTTTATCTTTTATTATTTTTCTATCATACTTGTTAAAACAAGATATGATTTGTCTTATATTGGTTTCAGAGTTAAAAGGATTACACTTATCAATTCTATGTCTTATATCCATGATAAATATTTTATACATTATTTGATTTAAAACTTCTGCAGAAATAATGTTAGTAACATAAAGTCTACACTTTCCAATAAGAATTTTTTTTAATGCTTCTACACACTGAGGATGTTTTATATCATCATCATATACTAAGCTAAGTAGAAATGATGCATCTAGCAGTATAGAAGTATTATTACTAAAATTTATATTGGAAAAAGGATAGAGCAGCATTTCCATAAATAGCATACCTTCTTTATATATTATATAGTTTATTTTATTAATCAGAAGGTGCAGTTATTACAATGTATTAAAAACTTTAAAGTTATGCTGTAAAGTTCTTAAGATATTCTGAAAAGATGTTTTCTAGCATATTTAGTTTTCTTCAAAGGGTTAGTTAAAAAGTTTAACAAGAATTGGTGCAATGATAATGGTGATTAGGCCGGCAAGACCAATTGAAAGACTGCTCATAGCTCCTTCAGTTTCACCAAGTTCTACTGCTTTTGTAGTACCTAGAGCGTGGGAACTTGTGCCAATGGAAATTCCTACAGCAATTTTATTTTTAATTTTGGCTATATTATGTATTAACGGTGAAAAGATAGCACCGATTATTCCAGTTATAATTATAGCACCTACAGTAATAGACGGGATTCCATTTAAATTTTTAGAAACTTCCATGCCAATAGGTGTGGTAACTGACTTAGGGATTAGGGATAAAATAAGCTCTGTAGGTAACTTCAAGGCCTTACCTAAAAGGATTACGGTTACTATTCCTGCACAGCTGCCTATAGATATGCCAACAAAAATAGCCAGAGCATTTTGTTTTAGATGCTCGATTTTACTATAAAGAGGAATAGCTAAAACTACAGTAGCTGGTGTTAAGAAAAAGGATATTATTTTACCACCATTGTTATAATCTTCTAAAGGAATTTTAAAGATTAATAAAAATGCCACAGCTAAGACTATTGCAATAAATAAGGGGTTTAAAAAAGCAATTTTGGTTTTCTTACTTATATAGTGGCCTATTAAGTAACAAATTAATGAAAGCAACACACCAAATACAGGCGACTTAAACAATTCATATATAAACATAAATAAATCCTCCAGTTGGCAAGGTTTTTTAACGGTTATACTTACCAATATTTCTTTTGTTTTTTAAAGCAATTAATCCTTGAACAGTATAGCCTGTAACAAGAAGTACAACTAAAGTTGAAATGATGATTATAAAAATAATCTTAATAGTATTTCCTTTTAATAAATCAAAAGAAGAAATAATGCCTACCCCAGCAGGTAAAAAGAAAAAGGCTAAGTTATCAAGCATATAAGTGCTTGAAGTTTTTAAAGTTTCAACTTTTACTATCTTTAGTAATAACAAACCAAGAAGTAATAACATGCCTATAATGCTTCCAGGTAGAGGTAGAGAAAAAGTTTTACTTAAAGTATCACTAAAAAATATTATTAATAAAATTATAGTAAACTCTTTTAAAATTTTCATGCTAATATCACTCCAATTACAATATAAAAATTACGACCTAATCATTATAAAGCAAATAAATATTTTTTACAAAGTTCATAAATCCGTGTATAATCTCAAATAAAATGGTCAATCATATTAATGACAGATTAAAGCATAAATATAAACCCTTAAAAGCAACATGTGAATTTTATTATTGTTATTGCATAGTCGTTGTAATGTTTAAGCACCTCATGTTGCTTTCCCCCCATATTAAAAAGTAAGCATCTCATTATTGAGATGCTTACTTTTTTAATAAATAAGGACATTTAACAAAGGTTAAGACTACTTATACTACAAAAGTAAAGGGTCTTCTCTTTAACAAAAGGTAGGTTGTTTAGCAGCACTTTGAAGCTTAAGGTCTGCAATCTTCCCTAAAAGGTTGTTGACCAGCCGTGCAGTCGCTCATTCTAGGTAAATGGGCTTAGTGTAACAAATGAAGTTTGTTCACAAAGATACCTTTGTTTAGTGAAAATATGCTTCCAAAGCAGATTCACAAAATGAACCTGTTCATTATTTAATGAAAAACCTATGATTATAAGATATAATGAACTATATATTTTAATTAGCGAAAAGTGAGGAATATTTATGGATTTTATAAGGGAAGATGAAACTCTTGATGACTTACAGCTTAGGGGTATAAAAATAATTCAGAAGAAAAGTGGTTTTAGATTTGGTGTAGATGCTGTATTACTAGCTAATTTCGCTAAAGTAAAAAAGAATGGTAGAGTTATTGACCTATGTAGCGGTACGGGGATAATTCCCTTTATTATAGCAGGAAAAACTGAAGCTAGTAGTATTATTGGAATAGAAATTCAAGAAGAGTTTGTTGAAATGGCCAATAGAACTTCAAAATATAATAATTTGGAACAGAGAGTAAGCTTTTTACATAAGGACTTAAAGGATACTAAATTTCTAAAGAGCATAGAAAAAAGTGATATAGTTACGGTAAATCCTCCCTACAAGCTTCATAACGCTGGTATTATAAATCCTAACGATAAAAGTGCTATAGCAAGACATGAGGTTTGTTGTACCCTAGAGGATGTAATAGTTGCAGCAAGAATACTCTTAAAGGATAACGGCAGGTTATTTATGGTTCATAGACCAGAAAGAATTGCAGACATTTTAACTCTTATGAGAAAACATAAAATTGAGCCTAAGCGTATAAAATTTATTCATCCTAAACCTAGCAAGGCACCTAATATAGTGCTTGTAGAGGGGCAAAGGGACGGAGGAGCATTTTTAAAGTTTGAAGATCCTTTATATGTTCACGAAGAAAATGGGGATTATTCAAGGGAACTCAGAGAAATTTATGGTTCTGAGGATATAAATATATAGATATGGGATAAGGTGATAAAATGAATGGAAAATTATATTTAGTACCAACTCCAATAGGAAATCTAAAGGATATCACATTAAGAGCTCTAGAGGTATTACAAGCAGTAGATATAATTGCTTGTGAGGATACAAGACAAAGCTTAAAGCTTCTTAATCATTTTAATATAAGAAAAACTTTAATTAGCTACCATAAGCATAATGAGAATGGTAAAAGTGATGCTATTACTGAGAAACTTCTTCAAGGAAAAAATATAGCAATAATTAGTGATGCTGGTACACCAGGAATATCGGACCCTGGAAGTGTTATTATAACAAGGTGTATTGAAGAGGGGATAGATTTTGAGGTTTTACCAGGTGCAACTGCCATTACAACAGCATTGGTTTACTCGGGGCTTGATAGTACTAAATTTATATTCAGAGGATTTCTTCCTAGAGAAAATAAAGATAGAAAACCTATAATAGAGGAGCTTTTAAATAGAAAGGAGACTTTAATATTTTATGAAGCACCTCATAGGATATTAAACACCTTAGAGTTTCTATATGAAAATTTAGGAAATAGAAAGGTTGCACTTTGTAGAGAACTTACAAAGCTCTATGAGGATATAATGAGAACAACTTTAAGTGAAGCTATAGAGTTCTATAAAGCTAACAATGGAAAAGGTGAATATGTAATAGTTGTAGAAGGTAAAAGTGAAGAAGAAATTCTAAAAGAAATAAATTCTATGTGGGAAAGTATAACAATTGAAGATCATATAAGAATGTACATAGAAAAGGGAGATAGCAAAAAGGAAGCTATCAAGAAAGTTGCAAAGGATAGAAGTTTATCAAAATCTGAAGTATATAAGTTTTCTATAGATATTTAAGATCAAAACAATAACTCTTGTGAAATAAGGAATATAAATAAAAAGTAATTATAGCAACTGCAGTTAGTAGCAAAAAATATAAATATTATATTAGTAGGTAATAAATCTAGTAGTTTTAGATATTTATAAAAAAAGAAATAGTACTTTTAATATAATGAAAGTATAGCTTATATCAAAGGATTAAGTGTCAATATATTGAAAATCAGGTTATTATATATCAAAAACTATGTAAAATAGTGGAACTAAATTCAGATAATATGAATTTATTAATGGATTTTGTTTAAAATATAGCGAAAAACTTGAGATTTCCGGCTATATAATGCTATAATTATGTAGAAACCATCAGGGGGGAGGGATTTTTTTGAATAAAAAAATAGTAGCTTTAGCTTTAGCGGCAGCATTAGCAAGTAGTTACGTAGGATCTACAGCATATGCAGATCCCTATAGTGATAAAGCAAAACAGCAACAAGAACTTTCAGAGAGTAAAAATAGCTATAAGAGTGCTCAAGAAAAGGTAGATGAAATCGAAGCTGCAATACAAGCAATTAACTCGCAAATGACAGAAATATATGCAGATATAGAAAACACTAATAATAAAATTTCTGATACTGAAGGAAAAATTAAAATCAGTGAAGAAGGTGTACAAGCAGCTGAGGAAAGTATTAAAAAAGAAGAAGATCTTTTTAATAAGAGAATGAGAGCTATGTATATTAATGGTATGGATAGCTATGCAGAAGTTCTTTTAGACTCAAAGGGCCTTGCTGATTTTATTACAAGATTAGAAAACGTAGCTAAAATAATTAGCTATGATAAAGAGGTAGTTGCGAGCTTAACAGAAAAGAAAGTTGCTTTAGAGCAGCAAAAAAATGTACTAGAGCAAGAAAAAGTTCAACTAGTTGCTTTACAAGCAGAGAATCAAAAAAAGGCAGATGAACTTAATGCAAAAAAAGCAGAGCATGATAAAGCAATGGAAGTAGCAGAAGCTAACAGAGATCTATTTGAGGCAGCTATGAAGGAAAGTGAAGCTCAATTAGCAGAAACTTTAAGACAAATAGAAAGTATGAAAGCACCAGCTGTAGAAAGACCAAGCAGAGGCGGAAGCTATAATGACTCAGCGGTTGTGCCACCAAGTGGTAGTGCAGACGGTATAGTTCCTTACGCTAAAAGGTTTTTGGGAACTCCATATCAATGGGGAGGAAATGGTCCAAGCACCTTCGACTGTTCAGGATTTACAAGCTATGTTTTTAGAGGAAATGGAATTAGTTTGCCTAGAACTGCAAATGATCAAATGAGAACAGGAGCTTATGTTCCAAAGGATCAGTTACAACCTGGAGACTTAGTATTCTTTGGTTCAGGTGGACATGCTTATCATGTAGGTATATATGTTGGAAACAATAGTTACATACATGCACCACAAGATAATGAGGTTGTTAAAATATCACCGTTAGGAACAAGAAAAGACTATTTACAAGGAAGAAGACACTAGAGAGTTTTAAGCTTAAATATAATTTCTAAAAAATAAACCAATGGCTTCTGCTATTGGTTTATTTTATTTAAGCAAAAAAGCTTTTACCATAATTATGGTGGTAGGTGCATAGACCTAGCATTTAAATAAGATTAAGTTTATAGTGATAAAATGAAACAAAGGATTTAAAGAAGGGAGATACCCTCCTAAAGCCTAATTTTTTCTGAAATTCCTGAATACAGCCAAGTTATTTCTTACTAAGTACCCATGAGTAAGAAATAAAGATACATTATGAAGGGAAAGATTACTTTTTATGAGTAAAGGATTGAAAATAGATAAATATAATAGAAAGGTAAAAAAATAAACGTTAGAATTCTAACGTTTATTATATGCTTGTCCTTATTTAAAAGGAAATTAAGTTTAAGTTTTAAATTATTCAGCTTTTAAAGAAGCTAAGCATTGTTTACAAACATTCTTAGATTTGTAGTTTATAACGTCTCTAGCATCTCCACAGAATATGCATGCAGGCTCATATTTCTTTAATATGATATGCTCACCATCTACATATATCTCTAGAGCATCCTTTTCACCTATATTTAGCGTTCTTCTTAGTTCTACTGGAATAACAATTCTTCCTAGCTCATCTACTCTTCTTACAACACCAGTTGATTTCATAATAAGTTCCTCCTTAAGTAATATTCGACAAAATAATATACAAAATTTTATTATTTTAATTTAATAGATAAAATATGTAGTTTATCTTTCTTAGAAAGTTACAAAATTACTACTAAATTCCATCTATAGATAATATACTACCAATTTATACAAATGTCAATAATATTAATTTATAAAAATACAGGATTTTACAAAAGGTTAAAAACATTGATATTAGGGCATTATCAAAAAACAATTTTAAGAATAGAGGGTGAAAAGTAGACTTAAACCAAAAAAAATAACTGGAAATTATAAAATAGTAATTAATTGGAATAAAAATAAGTATATGTCGAAAAAAATGAGTTAATTGTTGTAAATAGAGGTATAGTAATAATTTTCATTATTAATTATAGGTATTTATTGAAAAGCATTTGCAAAAACTATTTATGTTTTTAATTTTCATTTAATCTAAACCAGTAAATAAAATGAAATGAAAAATAAATGTAAAAAATAAGAAAAATTTATAAACATTAAAAGTTACATAAAAAGGGAATAATATTTGTATTATTTTATTTATATAAAATTACAGGAAGTTACTAATTACAACTCATTGTGGTAAATTTATTCTCCTATTCTCTTTTTTATAACAAATTTATAAAAAATTAAATCTAATGCTGTAGAATGTTGCAATTATTTCCACATAAAATATAACAGGTTATACACAGGTATATTGTTAGTAATGTGGACAAATATTACAAAGTTATAATTAATAAATAAAGATTTACTAGAATGCTAAGAATAAATACCATAATTATTCACATTTTATGTTAGTAATTTGTGGACAACAGTGGATAAGTATTCTAACCTGTTAATAAATTTTATTGAAAAACTGATTTATTGCAATTTAACTATCAAGATATTTCAGTTAAGTGTATTGTCGAACTTTATGATATTTTAAAAAAATTTCAGATAAAGTAAAATAATATTTAATAATATGTTTGTAAAGATATTATTAGTAGCATATAATATTTATTATAAATGTAGGAAAATATAATGAGGTGTACCTATGAACAAAGACAATAAGATAAATAGTGAAAGCTTTAGCAGTATAGTAAGCAAAATTTCAGAAATGATAGAAGAAATTTCAAATAAAAGTATAATTGGGTATGATGAATTACCGCAATACGACTTATTTTTATCTCAGGTTAAAGATTATCTAAATGATAAGTTTGAGCAGGATAACTTTACTAACAACATACTACAGAACTATATTAAAAGTGAAGTTATATCTAAACCAGAGGATGGGAAAAAAAGAGGCTATACAAAGCTTCACTTAGTCCAGTTAGTATTATTAGGTTATATGAGACCTATATTAACTACTGATGAAATAAAAGAGGTTTTTAGATTAGCCTTTAATGGGATAAACAATAGAGCTGATGACATACTTTCTTGGGAAGATACTTACAAACTATTTTGCTACTTACAAAAAGAAAGTTTTTATGTGAACTTCTTAGATAGCAATTCTCAAGATAAGGAAGCCTTATTTAAGTATGTGGAAGACTATGATTTCAATGATCAAGAGAAGGAAAGAATAATTATATTTTTAATAGTAATGAGTTTAGTAGCTCAAGCTAGCAACATAAAGAAATTAGTTAGTACCATTGTAAAAGAGTATGGAGATAAGTATTAAAAAAGTTTAAGGGAGATTAAGGCTTTGCTTAATCCCCCTTAATTAAGTTTAGCTGCAAGTACTTTCACCTACAGCTGAAGAAATAACCTTAAAAGAATCTCCAAATAATGTTTTAGTATAAACAACTTTGCAGTCTTCAAATATATATTCTTCGTCCTTATCTACTACAAAAGTAATACCATCTACTACTTCAGTTATATCTTCTGATTTTTGTTCGTCCAGAACAACTCCTAGCGTTGGACCACCTCAACCAAAACCTTTGATCATAAAGCGTACAGCAGATTTTTCAAATTCTTTTAATTTTGTATTAAGAGCTTCTTTTGTTTTTTCATCAAAAGCAACCTTCATTACAGCACCTCCTAAGTTATGAGTCTATTATTAGTGTATCAAAAATATGAAATTTAATCACACCAGATGTTACATTTTATAATGTAAAACAAGTGATATAATTACAATTTTAAAAGATATATCTTCTGCATAGTATTGAAATCACATCAGTTAAGTGTTTACAGAACTTATTTTATAAAAAAAGTTTATGCAGATTGAGTATCTATAAACATAATATAACTCATATCAATCGCAATATCAAGATATATTAATTAATATATAGGGATTTTTTAACTTAAACAATTTTATTAATTTCCTATTGACAATAGGCTGGATATAGATTTATTATATATATAAAGTAAAACTTAATAATTGAAGTCCTTTTAAAAGTGGTCCAGAGAGGCCGACAAAGGAAGAGCTAGCATTTAATCTATAATATTAATTGCTAAGAAAGTTTGGGGTACATTGAATTAAGTGATGTACAAGTTTTCTTAGATAATTTAACGTATAGTTTGTAGTTGTAGATTAAAAAGCTATATTGAATTTAAAAATTTGATACCTTCCTTTTAGGAAGGTATTTTTTATTTCACCAATAATTCACTCTTTTTCATAGGGGTAAGTAAACTGTGAAAGATAAAAAATATTAAGATTTTACCTGAGTATTTAGATTAATTGCAGCAAATAGTAAAAGCCTATTAGCTGCTATTATATAAACTCTTAGGAGAACCCTTTAGTAATAGGGGTATCTTAAGAGCAATAGGGGAAGCAAAGTTAAAAGCAAATAGACTTTAAATTAGCTCCCTATTAATACCTTTAAATTATCCCAGAGAGGTTAAAAAGGAGATGTTGTTAATGTTAAAAGGAAGAAGTTTAATTGAACCTATGGATTTTACACATGTGGAGCTAGATGAGGTATTTAATTTAGCTGATGAAATAATAAAGGCTCCAGAGAAGTTCGCAGATGCTTGTAAAGGAAAGCTACTAGCTACTTTATTCTATGAACCAAGCACAAGAACAAGATTTAGTTTTGAAGCAGCAATGCTAAGACTTGGAGGTCAAATAATAGGATTTTCTGAGCCTAACTCAAGTTCAACTGCAAAGGGAGAAAGTATAGCGGATACAATAAGAACAGTAGCATGCTATGCAGACATTGCAGTAATGAGACACCCAAAAGAAGGAGCACCTCAAATAGCGGCACAGTACAGCGATATACCTGTAATTAATGCAGGAGATGGAGGACATCAACATCCAACACAAACTTTAACTGACTTACTTACTATTAGAACCATAAAAGGCAGCTTAAACAATCTTACTATAGGTTGCTGTGGAGACTTAAAGTTTGGTAGAACTGTGCACTCACTTATAAAAGCACTTTCATCCTATGAAAATAATAAATTCATACTGATTTCCCCAGAAGAATTAAAAGTTCCAGATTATATAAGAAAAGAAGTATTAGGAAAGAAAAACATAGAGTTTAAAGAAGTAAAAACCATGGAAGAAGCCATGAAGGATATAGATATTTTATATATGACTAGGGTACAAAGAGAAAGATTCTTTAATGAAGAAGATTATATAAGACTTAAGGACTCCTTTATCTTAGATAGCAAAAAGATGAACCTAGCGAAGGATGATATGGCAGTGCTTCATCCACTACCAAGAGTAAATGAAATAGCCTATGAAGTTGATAGCGATAAAAGAGCATACTACTTTCCTCAAGCTAAGTTTGGTATGTATGTAAGAATGGCTTTAATACTAAAACTTTTAGGAATTTATTAAGAGTAGAGGAGGAAGATATTATGTTAACAATAAATAGTATTAAAAATGGAATAGTAATTGACCATATAAAAGCTGGAGAAGGAATAAAAATTTATAACTTTTTAAACCTTCAAAATGCTAAGTTTGCTGTGGCACTGATAATGAATGTTAAGAGTGAAAAATGTGGAAGCAAGGACATTATTAAAATAGAAAATGTACTGGATTTAGACTATGAAATTCTTGGACTTATAGATCCAAATATAACTATAGATATCATTGAAAATGAAGTAATTAAAGAAAAAATAAAATTAAAGCTACCTAAAAAGGTAGAAAACATTATTAGATGTAAAAATCCACGATGCGTAACCTCAATTGAAAAATATGTGCCTCATATTCATCACTTAGTAGATGAAAATACTAGAGAGTACAGATGTGACTACTGTGATGATTTACAGAAGGTTACCTCCTTATACTAAATAATCAACAACCTAAACTGCATTAGAAAAGAGGCTCTTTCCAGAACTTGTTTTCTGTGAAGAGCCATATCCTAGATAGCTAAGAGTCTTAGCTATCTAGAATGTGGTTAAAACCTTATAGATAACAAAACTTTAGGGGGAGATTTCATGGAACTTTGCATAAAGAATGGTACTGTAGTTGACTGGAGCGGAAGCTTTAAAGGAGATATTTACATTAAAGATGGAATTATATCAGAGATAGGCAGAAGTTTAAATAAAGACTGTAACACTATGGATGCAAAAGGACTTGTAGTAATGCCTGGATTTGTAGATTTACATGTTCACTTTAGAGAACCCGGGTACACATATAAGGAAGATATGGAAAGTGGTTCAAAGGCTGCAGTAAAAGGTGGATATGTTATGGTAAATTTAATGGCAAATACCAATCCTGTATGCAGCACTGTGGAAATAGCAAATCGTGTAAGTGAAAGAGCTAAGGAAGTAGGACTTGTAGAGGTAAATCAGGTTTTATCAATAACTAAGGACTTTACAGGAGATGATTTAAGTCACTTAGAGCCTATAAATAAGGGCGAAGTGAAAATTATATCTGAAGACGGAAAAGATGTAATGAATAGTGAAGTTATGTTAAATGCCATGATAAAGGCAAAGGAAAAGGACATAACAGTAATGTGTCACTGTGAGAACCATGATTTATCAAAGATAGATATGAGACTAGCTGAAAACACCATGACTTGGAGAAATTTAACCTTAGCTCAATATAGTGGTTGCAAGGCTCACTTTGCCCATGTAAGTACTAAAGAGTCTATGGAATATATAATTAGAAGTAAAAGAAAAGGGCATAAAGTAACCTGTGAGGTAGCCCCACATCATTTAATTCATACAGATAAAAAAGAGTATAGAGTAAATCCACCCCTTAGGGAGGAAGAGGATATAGATTACTTAAGAGAAGCAATAAAGCTGGGTTATGTAGATGCTATAGCTACAGATCATGCTCCCCATTCAGAGGAAGATAAGAAAAATGGAGCACCTGGAATATCAGGAATAGAAACTGCCTTTTCACTATGCTACACAGCCCTTGTTAAAGGCCAATGGATAGATTTATGTAAGCTTAGTGAACTTATGAGTAAAAGGCCAAGTGAAATATTAAAAGTAAATAAAGGCACTGTAGATATAGGATATGACGGAGATTTAGTGCTTATAGATATAGAAAAGAGCTACCAGATAGAGAGTGAAAAATTTCTATCTAAAGGAAAGAATACACCGTTTAATGATATGAAAGTGTATGGAGAAGTTAGGGCTACAATTAAAAGTGGTAAGGTTGTATATGAGAAGAAAGAGGATGATTTAGATGATTATAGATAAATTATATAAAGCAGTAGAAGAAAAGGGTCATGTATGTGTAGGGTTAGATACAGATATAAGTTATATTCCTAAAGCTTTCTTAGAAAGCTTCAGCTCAATAGAGGATGCTGTATTTAACTTTAATAAAGAAATAATAGATGAAACCTTTGATTATGTAGCCTGCTATAAACCTCAAATAGCATATTATGAAGCCCTTGGAATAGAGGGATTAAAAGCATACAGCAGAACCTTAAAGTATATAAAGTCAAAGGGTGGTATAACCATAGGAGATATAAAAAGGGGAGATATCGCAAAAACTGCTGAAATGTATGCAAAGGCACACTTTCAGGGAGAATTTGAAGCGGATTTTATAACCTTAAGTCCATATATGGGAATGGACACTATAGAGCCCTTCTTAGACTATATAAAAAATCATGAAAAGGGAGTTTTTGTTCTAGTAAGAACTTCAAATAAGGGTTCGGAGGATATTCAGTATATAGAAAGTAAAGGAAGTAGAAAAATTTACAATATTGTAGGGGAAAAAATAAAGGAATTAGGCGAAACTGCTATAGGTCAGTGCGGATATAGTTCCATTGGAGCAGTAGTTGGATGTACCCATGTAGATGAAGGAAAAGAACTTAGGGAAACTTTAAGTAGTACTTTCTTCTTAATCCCAGGCTATGGGGCTCAGGGAGGAAAGGCTGAAGATGTAGCTCTATATCTAAAGAATGGAAATGGAGGAGTTGTTAACTCTTCAAGAGGAATACTTTTAGCATATAAAAACAAGGATCAAGGTGAAAAATATTTTGCAAAATATGCTAAAGAAGAAGTAATAAGAATGAAGGAAGAAATAGCTTCAGCAGTTAAATTATATAAGTAAAAATTTATAATTACTATAAGGAGTATGCCGTGGGGAATTCAAAATATAATTATATGTCAGGTAAAGTCAAGGAAAACAAAATGTTGACTAAAGAAATATATAAATTAGTAGTAGAGGGAAGTTTTAAGGGAAATCCTGGTGAGTTTTATATGTTAAAATCCTGGGAAGAAGAGCCAATACTCTATAGACCTATAAGTATACACAATATAGATGAAAGTAAAATAGAATTTATATATGCAGCCGTTGGAAAAGGAACAAAACTGCTAAGTAGGTTAAAAGAAAAAGATGAAGTTAAATTAATAGGACCTTTAGGCAATGGATTTCCAATAGAAGAAATAAAGGGAAAGGTAGCAATAGTTACTGGAGGAATTGGAATTGCACCTATGCACTATGTGGCAAAATCTCTTACGAATTGTAGTATTGATTTATTCTCAGGATTTAGAGAGGATGCATATTGCATAGAGGAATTGAAGCCGTTAGCTAATAGCATAAACATTGCTACAGAATATGGTGAAATAGGACATAAGGGATATGTAACAGAAATTTTTAACCCAAAAGGGTATGATGTAGTTCTTTGCTGTGGACCAGAAGTAATGATGGATAAGGTGCTAAAGCTGTGCAAAGAAACTAATACAAAGATATTTATTTCCGAGGAAAAGAAAATGGCTTGTGGAATAGGAGCCTGCCTTGTATGTACCTGTAAAACTAAAAATGGAAATAAAAAAACTTGCAAAGACGGTCCCGTATTTAGAGGAGAAGAACTAGAAGCTAAGGGGGAAGTTAAGTGTTAAAAGTTAATATTTGTGGTAAAGAGTTTAAGAACCCAATAATAGCAGCTTCAGGAACCTTTGGCTTTGGGGAAGAGTACAATGAATTTTATAATGTAGAATGCCTTGGTGGAATTGCTACAAAGGGGCTTACTCTTAATAAAAGAGAAGGAAATTCAGGCGTTAGAATCTATGAAACCAAAGGTGGAATCCTTAATAGTGTAGGGTTACAAAATCCAGGAGTACATGATTTCATAAACTGTGAACTCCCTAAGATGAAAAGTTATGATACTAATATAATTGCTAACTTAGGTGGAGCTACCCTAGAGGAATATATAGAAGCTGTGGAGCTTCTTAATGAAACTGATATCGGCTTTGTGGAGCTAAACATATCTTGCCCAAATGTAAAGCAAGGTGGTATGGCTCTTGGAATAAAATCAAGTGTTGCTTATGAAGCAGTAAGTGCTGTAAAGAACCATTGCAAAAAGCCGCTAATTGTTAAGTTATCACCAAATGCTGAGGATGTAGTAGATATGGCCTTAAAATGCATATATGCTGGAGCTGATGCACTATCCTTAGTAAACACTTTTAAAGCCATGGCTATTGATTATAAGAGTAAAAAGGCTGTGTTTGAAAATGTATATGCTGGACTTTCAGGCCCAGCCATAAAACCTATAGCACTTAGAATGGTTCATGAGGTTTCAAAGATTAGCAAAGTGCCTGTGATAGGAATGGGAGGCATAACCACTTGGCAGGATGCAGTAGAGTTTATTATGGCAGGAGCTACAGCAGTACAAGTTGGGACAGCGAATTTTATGAATCCCTTAGCTTGTAAGGACATAATAAACGGAGTGGAAGCTTTCATAAGAAGTGAAAACATTAAAGATATTAACGAAATTAGAGGAATTATTTAGGAGGGTTTTTAAATGGAAAAAATGGTTATAGACACTTTAATAGAATGTGGAGCATTATTAGAAGGACACTTTTTACTATCCTCTGGAATGCATAGTAATAGGTATTGTCAATGTGCAAGACTTTTACAATATCCAGATAAAGCAGAAAAAGTTTTAGCAGTAGTAAAGGATAAAGTAAAAGACTTAGAGGTGGATTTATTAGTAGGACCTGCAATGGGTGGAATTATAGTAGCTTATGAACTTGCAAGACAACTTAATAAGCCAGGAATTTTTACAGAAAGAAAAGATGGAGAAATGGTATTAAGCCGTGGCTTTGAAGTGAAAAAAGGTCAGAAGATTTTAATTACTGAAGATGTTGTGACTACAGGGAAATCTACTTTAGAAGTTATAAAAGTGCTAGAGGAACTAGGTGCAGAGGTAATTGGAGTTTGCAGTATAGTTGATAGAAGAAGCGAAGATTGCAAGTTACAATATCCACTTTACAGTGCTTGTAAGTTAGATATAGAAACTTACCATAAAGAAAACTGCCCTTTATGCAAGGAGGGCACTCCTTATATAAAGCCAGGAAGCAGAAATATAATATAATAAAGAATAAAAAAGTTTAATTAGATAAAAATTTTTTATGCAAATAAAAATAATATTTATTCACAATTTTTAGAAAAATCCCTCTTTAATACAAGATAATAGGTTTTCTTGAAAAAATATATAAATTAATATACATTTTTTCATATAAAAAGGAAAAAGTGTGGTTATTGACAGTAATTTGAAATAAATATAGTATTAAATAGAAGAAATATTTAAATAATTTCGATATTAAGAGGGGGATTAACTTATATGAAGATAGTACTTGCATTAGGGGGAAATGCATTACAAGCAGACCCTAAAGATAAGACGGCAGAAGCACAACTAAGAACCTGTAAGGAAACAGCAGTTTCAATAGTAGATCTAATAGAAGATGGACATACAGTTTCAATAGTACATGGAAATGGTCCTCAAGTAGGACAAATTGTCGCTACAGTAGAGGATGCGGCAAGACAAAATCCAAGCAACATAATGTTTCCATTTGATGTATGTGGGTCTTTCTCTCAAGGATATATAGGCTATCACTTACAAAATGCTATAGCTGAGGAACTTAACAAAAGAGGGGTTAAGAAATCAGTAGGAACTATAGTAACACAAGTAGTAGTAGATAAAAATGATGGTGGATTCCAAAACCCAACAAAGCCTATAGGATCTTTCTACTCTAAGGAAATGGCTGAGAAGTTACAAAAAGAACAGGGCTTTATAATGAAAGAAGATGCAGGAAGAGGATACAGAAGAGTAGTTGCATCGCCAAAGCCAATTGATGTTATAGAAAAAGATATGATCAAAGAACTTGTAGAAGATGGGAAAGTAGTAATCTCTTGTGGCGGTGGCGGAATCCCTGTAATAAGAGAAGACGGAATGGTAAAAGGAGTTGCAGCAGTTATAGATAAAGACTTTGCAGCAGAAAAGCTTGCAGAAATACTAGAAGCTGATTGTCTTCTAATATTAACAGCTGTAGATAGAGTTTGTGTAAACTTCAATAAGCCAGACCAAAAAGAATTAGCTGAAATAAATATTGAAGAAGTGAATAGATATATTGAAGAAGGTCAATTTGCACCAGGAAGTATGTTACCAAAGGTAGAAGCATGCAAGAAATTTGTTATGCATGACAACAGCAAAATTGCTATGATTGCTTCACTGTCAAAGGCTAAGGAAGCATTAAAAGGTCTATCTGGAACAAAAATAGTTGGATAAAACAAGTAATATTAAGGCTATTTTATGTAGATAGGTCAACAATGAGGAAGGGGAGTGAAGTTATGGAAACGCGTAAAATACAGGTTTACTCTGAAATTGGTAAGTTGAAAACAGTACTTCTTCATAGACCGGGACAAGAAATTGAAAATCTTACACCAGAGTATTTGGAAAGATTGTTATTTGATGATATACCTTATCTAAAGGTAGCTAGGCAAGAACATGATATATTTGCAAACTTACTTAGAAAAGAAGGAGTAGAAGTTCTCTACTTAGAGAAGTTAGCAGCAGAGGCTATAAAAGATAAAAAAATAAAAGAGATGTTTCTAAATGAGGTAATAGAGGAAAGTGGGATAGTAGATGAAATTGCTAAAAGAGAAGCAAAGAGCTACTTATTCTCCATGCCAGAAAAAGGACTTATAGATACTGTAATGGCTGGGGTAAGAAAAAAAGATGTAGGACTTAAGGAAGATTTAACAGAATATCCTTTTATTTTGGATCCTATGCCAAACCTATACTTTACTAGGGACCCATTTGCTTGTATAGGTAGTGGAGTATCTCTTAACTCTATGAGAAGAAACACTCGTAGAAGAGAAACAATTTTTGGAAAGTATATTTTTAATCATCATCCAGCACTTAAAGAGTCGGGCACTAAGCTTTGGTATGACAGATACCACCCAACTACTATAGAGGGGGGAGATGAACTAGTTTTATCAAAGGATCTAATTGCAGTGGGATGTAGTGAGAGAACGGATAAGGAATCAATATTCACTCTTGCAAAAAACATATTCGAAAACAATGAAAGTTTTAAAACAGTATTGATTTTTGACATACCTAAGACTAGAGCTTTTATGCATCTTGACACTGTATTTACAATGATTGACTATGATAAGTTTACCATTCACCCAGCTATAGAAGCTTCACTTAAGGTTACAGCAATAACCTATGATGAAAGTAAAAAGGAACTTATTGCCATTGAAGAAGAGGGTGAACTAGAAGCCGTATTGTCTAAGTATTTAGGAATCCATGCTACATTAATAAGATGTGGTGGTGGAGATAGAATCATATCAGGAAGAGAACAATGGAATGATGGGTCTAATACCTTAGCAATTTCTCCAGGAAAAGTTATAACCTATGAGAGAAATTACATCACTAACGAAATTTTAGATAAACATAATATAGAAGTTATTCAAATGCCATCTAGTGAACTGTCAAGAGGAAGAGGTGGCCCACGTTGCATGTCAATGCCTTTTGTAAGAGAGGAAATAAATTTTAGATAAAACTTGCAATTTTAGTAAAAAAAACACAACACAAACAAAAAGTAAATCATATTATGGCATTATTAATTCTATAAGAATTTAGTGCCATAATAATTAATTAGATATGTGGGGGGAATTAATATGTTTAATTTAAGAAACAGACACTTTTTAACATTAATGGACTTTTCACCAAAGGAAATAAACTACCTTTTAGAACTTTCTCAAGACCTAAAGAAAGCAAAATATGCAGGAACAGAGCAACAAAGATTAGTTGGAAAGAACATAGCTTTAATATTTGAAAAGGACTCTACAAGAACAAGATGTGCTTTTGAAGTAGCTGCACATGATCAAGGAGCTCATGTTACATACCTTGGACCAACAGGTAGCCAAATGGGTAAAAAAGAGTCAGTAGCAGATACTGCAAGAGTTCTTGGAAGAATGTATGATGGAATAGAATATAGAGGCTTTGGTCAAGAAATAGTTGAAGAGCTTGCAAAATATGCAGGAGTACCAGTTTGGAATGGATTAACTAACGAAGACCATCCAACTCAAATTTTAGCAGACTTCTTAACAGTTAAAGAGCACTTTGCGAAACCTTTAAGTGAAGTTGTATTTGTATACACTGGAGATGGAAGAAACAACATGGCAAATGCACTTATGATTGGTGCAGCAAAAATGGGAATGGACTTTAGAATTGTAGCTCCAAACACGTTATTCCCAGAAGAAGCATTAGTAGCAAAATGTATGGAAATTGCTAAGGAAACTGGAGCAAAAATTACATTAACTGATAATGTAGCAGAAGGGGTTAAGGATGCAGATGTAATCTACACAGATGTTTGGGTATCTATGGGAGAACCAGACGAAGTTTGGGTAGAGAGAATTAAACTTTTAAAGCCATATCAAGTTAACAAAGAGATGATGGCTTTAACAGGTAAAAGAGATACTAAGTTTATGCACTGCTTACCTGCATTCCATGATACTAAAACAAAAATCGGTAAAGAAATATTCGAGAAATATGGACTAGATGGAATGGAAGTTAGCAATGATGTATTCGAAAGTGAAGCTTCAATAGTATTTGATGAAGCAGAAAATAGAATGCATACTATAAAAGCAGTAATGGTAGCTACTTTAGGCTGCTAATATAGTATTCTAATAAAAATAGGTCACTGAATTTTAAAACTAAGGGACCAAGGTAGCTTACCCATAAGGTAAGTTCTACTTTGGTCTTTTATTATAAAGATAAATAAGCTGAAAAGTTTTATATATCTTTAAATATTATAATTCCTTGATATTAATAGGAACTTAGATAATTACATTAATTGAGCTTGCATATCTCTTTTGGAGAAACCACTTTTTATAAGATGTAAATTGAATTTTGAAGTGATTTCTCTCTATATATAACTAAAAAATGTAAGGTTTGTTCAAAGAATAAAAATGTCGATATCTTGGAACAGTTAATAATAATTATCCATTGACAGTAATTAGTAAATCATGTAAAATATATATTAAGAAGAACATTAATTAGTATATTTTTCACTCAAAAGTTGTAAAATAAGAGTGACATATTTTTATGGTAGGAGTGATATTTATGAAAAAATACGTATGTGTTGTATGTGGATATGTTTATGATCCAGAATTAGGTGATCCAGATAACGGAGTTGAAGCAGGAACATCTTGGGAAAACGTTCCAGAAGAGTGGGTATGCCCACTATGTGGAGTAGGCAAAGATCAATTCGAAGAAGAATAAAAAATAATTAGCTGACAGCACATGCTGTCAGCTTTTATTTTTTAAATCTTATCATAAATAATTCTATTCCTTAATATGATATATCATCTATAAACATGCGGAGATAAGGAGAGATATTATGCTAAAGGAAATTCCAAGAGTTATTTATGATATGGAAGGCTCGCCAATGAGAGTAGTGAAATTTTCAAAAATATTTTTTAAATATAGAAATGAAGAAGGTTATGTACTTCACATAGAAAAAGCTGAAAGAGTAACTGCTGTTAGTGAGTTTGAATTAAAAGAATCTGATGGAAAGTATTATGTAAATAGAGAGGTATTTATGGAAACCACAGTAGTTTAACATTTAAGTAATATTATAATTTTATGTTTCAACAGAAGAAGATACAAAATATGGCTATAGCCCTAGGTTAAACTAGTGCTATAGCCTAAACTTTTTATAAGGTGATAAATTGTAATAATTATTTCTAGTGAAGGAAATAATAAGCTATATCAGACTTTAAGAGGTGTTTTTATGGAAAAAAAGTATAATACAGTATTAAATATAGTTGTAATATTGTTTATAAGCATTGTGATTTTATTTGGATGTAGTAAAGCTAATGACAAGGATAGTGGTAGCAAGAATCAAAATCAAAGTGAAAATGGAGGAAGTAGCACAACAAATAAGAATGATTCTAATAAGGATTCTAATAGTGATGATGTTTTGTTAGGAAAGAAGATTTCTCAAAGCATTAAGGATATAGAGGGTGTAGAAAAAGCCACTGTATTTATAAAAGAGAGTACTGCTCTAGTGGGAATAACTTTAAAAGACGGTAGCCAGGAAGTTTCAAGTGAAGTAAGAAAGCAAGTGGAAGAAAAGGTAAAGGAAGCTTCAAAGGAAATAAAAAAGGTAGCCATTACTGCAGATAAAGAAATGTTTGAAAAATTAGATGCCATGGCCAATGATTTTATGAATGGTAAAACTTTAGAGGAACTAAAGAAAGACCTAGCTGAAATTATGGAAAGAATAAAAAGCTAAGAAGAAGCCCAAATAGCGCTATAAGAAGCTATTTGGGCTTTAATTTTAAAGTTATAATTATTTTAAGAAACTGTAGCCATAACAGTCTTTAATTCATCTGTAGATAATGTAGATATTTTATAAATATGATCTGCAACTCTTTCTAAATGGTTTATTATATCAAGGAAGATTACTCCAGATTCTATAGTACATTTGCCTTGATTTAGAGTCTGTAAAATAATTTG